>MKVY01000054.1:28630-38101 GCA_001899525.1 Rhizobiales bacterium 65-9 | reverse complement strand
CGCCTCCGCGTTGCGGCAGCGACTATCCAGCCTGTTCCCGGACGCCGGCATTTCCCCGCCGCCCGCCGCGACAGGCGCGCTCGCTCAATTGCCCGCGTCAAGAATTCCCTATTTCTGCTCAGGTTGCCCGCATAATCGGTCGCTGCGCGTGCCTGACGGCTCTATCGTCGGCGCTGGCATTGGCTGTCATATCATGACGCTGTGGATGGGGCCGGTTTTCGGCGACGTCATTGGCTACACGCAGATGGGCGGCGAAGGCGCGCAATGGGTCGGGCTTAGCCCTTTTTCGTCGACAAAGCACTATTTCCAAAACATTGGCGACGGCACGTTCGCCCATTCAGGCAGTCTGGCCGTCCGCTTCGCCGTCGCGGCGAAGGCCAACATCACATATAAGCTACTTTACAATTCTGCTGTCGCGATGACGGGGGGGCAGAGCATCATGGGCGGCCGATCGGTGGCCGACATCGTCGCCATGCTCGCCGCCGAAGGCGTCCGGAAGATCATCGTCACAACCGACGAGCCGGAGCGCTACAGCGCCGGCAGCCTCAATCGAATCGCCACCGTGCGTCACCGCGACGATCTCGTCGCCGCCGAGAAAGAGCTCGCCGAGACCACTGGCGTGACTGTGCTCATCAACGACCAACAATGCGCGGCCGAAAAAAGGCGGTTGCGCAAGCGCGGTCGCATGGAGCGCAGGCCGCGCACGATCGTCATTAATGAGCGGGTCTGCGAGGGGTGCGGCGATTGCGGCGTCAAGTCGAACTGTCTTAGCGTCGAACCTGTAGAAACGGAGTTTGGACGAAAAACGGCGATTAACCAGACATCCTGCAATCAAGATTATTCCTGCCTCCTCGGCGACTGCCCGTCGTTCCTGACGGTCGAGACGTCGGCCAAGATCGCTACCACGAAGCCGGTTCAAATCGTTCCGCCCAGCATCAGCGCTCCGATACCCGAGCCCGTCTTCATCGTTCCCGAAGATCGGTTCTCGATCTTTATGACAGGAATCGGCGGCACTGGCGTGGTCACGGTCAATCAAATTCTGGGAACCGCCGCTGCGATTGCGGGCCGCGCCGTGCGCGGCATGGATCAGACCGGATCGAGCCAGAAGGCCGGCCCCGTCGTATCGCATCTCCATGTCGAAAAAGAAGGCCGAGACGGCGCAACACGGGTCATGTCGGGCTCGGCGGATCTATTTCTCGCTTTCGACATGCTGACGGGCGCCGAGGCCGTTCATCTACGCATGGCCTCGCCTGACCGCACCGTATTGATAGCCTCGACAAGCGAAGCGCCAACCGGCGAGATGGTGACCAACAAGAATAAGATCTATCCAAACGCGGCGCTGCTGCGCCAGCGCATGGAGAAGGCGACGCGCGCGGACGCGGATGTGTTCCTGGACGCGCGCAATGTCGCCAACACGCTATTTGGCTCCGAGGTCGGCGCCAACATGGTGCTGGTCGGCGCCGCCTATCAGGCCGGCGCTTTGCCAATTCCAGCCGCCGATATCGAGCGCGCCATTAGACTCAACAATGTATCGGTTGACATGAACATCGCGGCCTTCCGCTCGGGTCGAATGAGCGTGCATGCGCCTGAAAAGACAAAGGCGGCGATGATGACACCCAGCGTTGAAGCGCCTACACTGGAGGAGCCCGCGCTGTCATATAAGGCGAAAAATATTGTGGAAAGCGTTGGCGCAGAGGGAGAATTGCGACGCCTTCTGGTGGTTCGCACACCCGAACTGATCGCCTTCCAGGACGCCCGATACGCCGCCGATTATGCTGGATTCGTGCGCAAGGTGCGCGAGACTGAAACGAAACGAACTCCCGGTCGCGCCGCCATCGCTGAAGCGGTCGCAGCCAATCTCTACAAGCTGATGGCCTACAAAGACGAGTATGAGGTCGCGCGGCTCATGACGTCGCCGCAAGCCAAAGCTCGACTTTACAAGGAATTCGGGACGGGCGCGCGCGTCTCGTTCCATCTGCATCCAACCTTCCTTCGCTCTCTCGGATTTACGAAAAAGGTGCGGCTAGGGCCCTGGTTCGCGCCGCTGATGCGCATGCTGGCGAAGATGAAGGCGCTGCGAGGAACCCCGTTTGATCTGTTTGCGCGAACCCATGTTCGGCGTACGGAGCGTAACTTAATAGTGCAATATCGCAGTCTGGTCGAACACGCATGCGACAAACTCGACGAGACCAATTACGAAAGCGTGCTCGCGCTGGCGAAGCTCCCAGATGTCGTGCGCGGCTACGAAGACGTCAAGCTCGGAAATATCGAGCTATTCCGCGAGCAAGCGGCGGAGCTCGCAGCCCAAATCGGCGTCACGCATGACTTCGGCGCCATTTTGAGAAGCCCGCACGATCCCGACACGCCTCATATGAAGCGAGCCGCCTGAGCGCTCGCCGATACGACAATCCATCCCAAAGGCGACTGACTTTGTTGGCCAATATGAACAATCCCGTCGATCGCGATGCGCGAGAAGAATGCGAGAGCCTTCGCGGCTCGATCCGCAAGTTTCTTGAACAGGAGGTGACGCCCAATATCGACGCCTGGCGCAACGCGGGTTGTGTCGCGCGCGCCGCCTGGCGGCGCGCGGGCGAGATGGGCCTGCTCGGCATCAGCACGCCGACGGAATATGGCGGCATGGGTGGCGATTTCCGCCATGAGGCCGTGCTGATCGAGGAGCTCGGCCGCATCAGCTTCTTTGATTTTAACATTCCGTTGCATAACGCCATCGTGACGCCCTATATCCTGCATTACGGCTCTGAGCAGCAGAAGCAGCGCTGGCTGCCTCAGCTTGCGAGCGGCGAGCGCGTGAGCGCAATTGCGATGACGGAGCCAGGAACCGGCTCTGATCTGCGCGCGATCAAGACCAACGCCCGACGCGACCGAAACGGTTACCGACTCAATGGACAAAAGACCTTTATAAGCAACGGCCAGCTCGCCACGCTTATCGTGGTGGCGGCGCAGACGGAGACGCAGGCCGGTGCAAAAGTTTCACTGTTCGTGATGGAAACGGAAAAGGCGGAAGGCTTCTCCCGGGGCCGCAACCTCGAAAAAATCGGGGCCAAGGCGCAGGACACCTCCGAGCTTTTCTTTGATGATGTCGCATTACCGCCGGACAGCCTTCTGGGAGAGGTGGAAGGCAGGGGCTTCGCTCAGATGTCGCAACAACTGCCGCAAGAAAGGCTGCTGATTGCCCTACAAGCCGTGGTGTCGATGGAAGCTGCAATCGCGGCTACGCTCGCCTACACCCGGGAACGTAAGGCGTTCGGACGATCTATTCTCGACTTCCAGAACAGTCGGTTCAAGATGGCGGAAATCAAGACGACGGTCGTCGTGGCGAGAAACTTCGTCGAGACCTGCATTGGCAAGCTGGTCCGCGGCGAGCTCGATGCTGATACCGCAGCCATGGCGAAATGGTGGACGACGGAACGCCAGAGCGAAGCGCTGGACGCATGTCTGCAGCTTTTCGGCGGCTACGGCTACATGCTCGAATATCCGATCGCGCAGATGTGGGCCGACGCACGCGTGCAGCGCATCTACGGCGGCACAACCGAAATCATGAAAGAGATCATCGCGCGTAATTTGTAGACTCGATAACGTAGGTGAAACTATGCGCGCAGCCATCTTTAACGGCGTCGGCTCGCCGTTGGAAATCGCCGAGCGGCCGACGCCTTTGCTCCGTGAAGGCGATGTTCTGGTGCGTGTCGCATTCTGTGGCATCTGCGGATCTGATCTGCACGCCGCCGCCGACGCCTCGATGGGCCTCGCCGCCGGCGCCGTGATGGGCCACGAATTCTCCGGCGAGATCGTCGAAAGCGCCGCGCCAAACCACCCCGTTGGTGAGCGCATCTGCGGCATTCCGCTGCAGGAGTGTGAGGATTGCCGCCCGCTTGGCGCGTGCCGGCGAGGGTTGGGCATGGTGTGCCCCGGCAACAAGGTGATCGGACTCTCCAACAGCGCCGATGGCGCCTACGCTGAATTCGTGCGCATCGGCGCGTCACGCGCTGTCCCACTGCCCGACAATGTATCGCTCGAGCATGGAGCGCTAGTTGAGCCGCTGGCGGTCGCCTCGCATGCGCTCGCGCGGATCGGCGCGGTCTCTGGCGTCGATATCCTGATCGTGGGAGCAGGTCCGATCGGCCTCGCTGTGACCATGCTGGCGCGAGCCAGCGGCGCGCGTAGCTTGGTCGTGAGTGAGCCGCATCCGGGTCGTCGCGGAAGGGCGTTGCGACTTGGCGCGACGGCGGCCATCGACCCATCTTCTCAGGAACTGCGGCAGGCGTTCCGTGCTGCGACCGGCGCCAGCCCCTCAATGGTATTTGAATGTTCAGGCGTGTCGGGCATGTTGCAGCATTGCATTGACGCAGCGGCGATCCGCGCGTCTATCGTTGTCGTCGGCGTTGCCTCCAGACCTGAGCCCATCATTCCCGCGTCCGCGCTGTTCAAGGAAATTACCCTGTCATTCGCGCTTGGATATGACGGCGCTGACTTTCACCATGTTATTGATTTGATGCGAAAAGGCGCGCTCGATCTTGACGGCTACATCTCGCGCATCGTCTCCTTCGGCGAACTGCCGAAGACGTTCGCCGACATGCGCCATGCCAACCCCGGCGCTAAGGTGCTGATCGATCCGAGACGATAGGAAATCAATCGATGGATGTCTCCACCCTGTTCTCGCTATCCGGCGCGAACGCGCTCGTCACCGGCGGTTCGCGCGGCATCGGCGCAATGATCGCGCAGGGCTTGATCGGCGCAGGCGCCGACGTCTTTATCTGCGGCCGTAAGGAAAAGGAGCTGATGGAAGCCGCCGAGCGCCTCGGAGCGATGCCGCTCGTGGCCGACCTTTCAACTGACGCAGGTGTGGAGGGTCTCGCAAAAGCGATGAGAGAGCGAGTCAGCCGGCTCGACATCCTTGTCAACAACGCCGGCGCTGCATGGGGCGCGCCCTTCGACGCTTTTCCCCGAAGCGGCTTTGATAAAGTACTCAATCTCAACGTCGTGGCCGTCTTCGCGCTGACACAAGCGTTGCACCCGCTTCTGAAAGCCGCGGCGTCGCCCGAACACCCGGCCCGCGTCATCAATATCAGCTCTATCGACGGGTTGACGCCGCCGCGCGGACCAACCTTCTCGTACTCGGCGAGCAAAGCTGCGCTCAACATGCTCACGCGACATCTCGCCTCGATTTTCGCCGCCGACCATATCACGTGCAACGCTATCGCGCCCGGCCTGTTCGAGACGAAATTCTCTGCGCACATGTTTGACCCCGGCCACCCGAAATTCGACGACCGGCCATTGATCCCGATGAACCGGGCAGGAAACCCGGAAGATATCGCTGGCGCCGCCATCTATCTCGCTTCGCGCGCTGGAGGTTACGTCACTGGCGCGATCCTGCCTGTTTCAGGCGGGAGCGGCTGCTTCCAGGACCTCGCAGACAAATGAGCGCCGCATCCATCACCGTGCACATGGAGAATGACATCGCCACGCTGACGCTGAACCGTCCCGGCGTGCTCAACGCATTCGACACAGCGATGATCGACGACATTCGCGACGCCCTACGCGCTCTGCGCGATAGCGGCCCACGAGCTCTGCTTTTTACCGGCGCTGGCCGCGCCTTCTGCGTCGGCGCTGATCTGAACGATCCGCGGCTGACCGATTACGGCGAGAGCCCCGAAGAGGGAAGCCGCGCAATTATGGATCGGTGGATCACGCCGCTCGTCCTCGATCTGATCAAATTCCCCGCGCCAACGGTTGCGGCAGTCAACGGTGTTGCAGCGGGCGGCGGCATCGGTCTTGCGCTCGCCGCCGACATCGTGATCGCCGCGCGTTCCGCTCGCTTCTACAACGTATTCGTGCCACGCCTCGGACTTGTGCCTGATCTGGGCATGACATGGCGTCTGACCCGCGCGCTGGGTCCGGCGCGGGCGCGGGCGGTCGCGATGCTGGGCGAGCCTTTTGACGCCGAAACGGCGGCCGCCTGGGGCCTCATCTGGAAAGCATGTGACGACAGCGCTCTACCCGCGGAGGCGCAAGCTCTCACGCGGCGGCTCGCCGCCGGACCACCACTGGCGCTCTCGCGCACGCGCGAAGCGATCGAAGAGGCTGTGGGGAACAGTCTCGTCGAACAGCTTGCGGCTGAAGCGCGACACCAGGCGGCGCTTAACGCTAGCGAGGATGCGCGTGAAGGGCTGGCGGCGTTTCGCGAGAAGCGCGAGCCGCGCTTCCGCGGCCGCTGAGCCGCGGGCGGCTTCGTCCATAGCCGCTGACGCCAGTTGGTTCGCGAGACGATCAGGCCATCCGCCTTGCGGCGACGGCGCGGCCGAGCCTGCGGCAAATGATTGCTTCAGCGTCCGTGACAATGCGGCCGATCAGTTCCGCGCAGGTTGGAATGTCATGGATCAACCCCTGAACCTGTCCAGCCCAGATCAACCCGACATCGAGTTCTCCCGTCATCAGCGCCTCGCGGCCTTTTGCGCCCGACACGAACGGCCGAACATCCTCGAACTGCGCGCCAGGCCTGCGGCCGATCTCGACGACTTTGTCGGAAACATTGTTGCGCGCCACGCGGCCGGTGTTCTTGAACCCGCGGAAAATCAGGTTCGTATCCCGCTCTGTATTGGCGACGATAAACTGTTTGATCCGCTCATGGATGGGAGCCTCTTTCGTGGCGCAGAAGCGCGTGCCCATGTTGACGCCTTCCGCGCCGAGCGCGAGCGCCGCCACCAGGCCCCGCCCGTCGCCAAATCCGCCCGAAGCGATCATCGGCGCCTTGACCTGATCGGCCGCCGCCGGGATCAGCACGAGGCCCGGCACGTCGTCCTCCCCCGGATGTCCCGCGCATTCGAAACCGTCGATTGAAATAACGTCCGCCCCCATGCGCTCGGCTGACAGGGCGTGGCGAACCGAGGTGCATTTGTGCAGCACGATAACGCCGTGCGTCTTGAAGTCCTCGATATGCTCCTGCGGCCTGCCGCCCGCGGTCTCGACGATCCTGATACCGCTTTCGATGATCGCCTTGCGATAATCGGCATAAGGCGGCGGCGAAACCGTCGGCAGGATGGTGAGATTCACGCCGAACGGCTTGTCGGTCAGCTTGCGGCAGCGGTCGATCTCGCGGCGCAGATCGTCCGGCGTCGGCTGAGTTAGCGCCGTGACGATGCCGAGACCGCCGGCGTTGGAAACCGCTGCGGCCAGGTCGGCCGTGCCGACCCACATCATGCCGCCCTGGACTATAGGATGCTCGATTCCGAGCAGGTCGGTGATCGCCGTGCGGATCGCCATCACAAAGCCTCGACGATAGAAACATTGGCGATGCCGCCGCCCTCGCACATGGTCTGAAGGCCGTATTTCTTACCGCGCGCCTTCAGCGCATGAACCAAAGTGGTCATCAGCCGCGCGCCTGATGCGCCAAGCGGATGGCCGAGCGCGATGGCGCCGCCATTGACGTTGAGCTTCTGCGGATCGGCGCCTGTCGCCTGAAGCCACGCAAGCGGCACCGGTGCGAAGGCTTCATTGACCTCGTAGAGGTCGATGTCGCCGATCGTCATCCCCGCTCGATCAAGTGCCCGCTTCGTGGCCGGAATCGGCTCTTCCAGCATTATGACGGGATCTCCAGCGGTGACGGTCAGATTGACGATGCGCGCCTTCGGCTTCAGATTATGGACTTTAAGCGCCCGCTCGCTCACCACGAGCACGCCTGCGGCGCCGTCGCAGACTTGCGACGCGTTGGCGGCTGAGATCATGCCGCCCTCGTCAAGCAGCTTCACGCTGCTTATTGCCTCCAGCGAGGCATCTGGCCGGACGCCCTCATCGACGACATGCGCCCCGTCATTGAGCGCGATGGGAACGATCTCGTCGCGAAAGGCGCCGGCCTGCGTCGCGGCCGCGGCGCGGCGGTGACTTTCCAGCGCGAAGCGGTCGAGGTCGTCACGGTTGAAGCCATATTTGCGCGCGATCATTTCAGCGCCACGAAACTGGCTGAAATCTGTGACACCGTAGCGCTGCGCAATGCGGCGGCTAAAGGGGCCGACGCCGAGCCCTTCCTTGACGTGAAGTTTGATGTTCGAAAACATGGGAACGCGCGTCATGCTCTCGACGCCCATGGCGACGACGATGTCCTGCGTGCCTGACATCACCGCCTGCGCAGCAAACTGTATCGACTGCTGCGATGAACCGCATTGCCGGTCGACCGTCACCGCGGGCACGCTATCCGGCAGCTTCGACGCCAGAACGCAGTTGCGGCCAAAAGCAAACGCCTGCTCGCCGGCCTGCGTCACGCATCCGACAACAACATCGTCAATTGAAGCCGGATCGACGCCGGAGCGAGAGACGATTGCGTCAATCACTTCGGCGCCGAGATCGGCTGGGTGCCATCCTGCAAGCGCGCCGTTGCGCCGCCCTCCCGCCGTGCGCGCGAGTTCGACGATGTATGCTTCGGCCATATCACTGTGCTCCGGTAAAGTCAGGCTTGCGCTTGGCGAGAAAAGCCGTGATCCCTTCGCGGCCTTCCGCGCCGGAGCCGGCGGCCGCAATAGCCTTCATCTCGCGATCCAATTGGCTGGCTAGGCTCGACGCCATGCCCTCGTGCAGAAGCCCGCGCGAGACGCCAACGGTATGAATAGCGCGCCCTGCAAGCCAGGCGGCAAGCTCCGCGCCCTCGGCGGCCAATCGCTCATCCGCCGCCAGACGAGTCGCCATTCCGATTGAAGCGGCCTCCTCGGCGCTTACGCGGCGGTTCGTCACGATGATCTCCTGCGCTCGCCGAAGGCCGACAAGGCGCGGCAGCATCCATGTCATGCCGCCATCCGGAGTCAGACCGATCTCGCCATAGGCTGCGGTGAAGCTTGCCGAACTGCTGGCGAGCACGATGTCGCCGGCGATCGCGAGGCTGAACCCGGCGCCTGCCGCCGGGCCGTTGACGAGCGTCAACAACGGCTTGCGCATGCCCGCGAACTGGGTGATGGCGAGATGGACCACGCTCGCCAGCCGCGCCAGAACAGCGTAAATATCCTCGGCCTCAGCGAACGCGTTGATGTCGCCGCCGACGCAGAACATGCGTCCCGCTCCCGTCAGAACGACGCAGCGGATTGCGTCGTCCGACGCGCAGCGGAGCGCCGCCTCAAGCAGCGCATCCGCCATAGGCTGGTCGATGGCGTTGCCCTTTTCAGGGCGATTCAACGTGATCCGCGCAACGCCGCTCTCGACGGCAAGAAGAACCGGGCTTTCATTCATGAACACGCCTCCGCGCAATCCCAACGCCTATGCGCCCTGCGCCTTTTGCCAACCGCGCCTGATCTTCTTAGCGAGGCTCCATTTATGAACCTCGGTTGGACCGTCATAAATGAGGAAGGCGCGGATCTCTGGAAAGACCTGCTCGACCGCGGTGTCCGTCGTCACGCCCTGCCCCACCATCACTTGCACGCAGCGGTCCGCGACGCGCATCACGGCCTCCGACACGGCGACCTTGGTCATGGA
>MKVY01000054.1:11571-28472 GCA_001899525.1 Rhizobiales bacterium 65-9 | reverse complement strand
GCGCATGCAGTGAGACAGGCGAGCTGGAGATAGGCGCGCCTGCGCGTAGCGAAAGCCCTCGCCGCTGCGGCCGAGCATCTGATCGGCAGGAATCCGAAGATTATCGATCGTCACGGCCGCATGCCCGCCCGGCATGGAGCTGTCGATCGTATCCAAGATGCGCTCGATGCGGATCGCCGGATCGGGCAAGTCGATCACGAACATGCAGGCGCCGTCGTCTGACTTGGCCATGACGATGCCAACGCCCGCGCCCCTGGCGCCGGTTGCGAAAGTCTTGCGGCCGCTTATCACCCAGTGATTTCCGTCAGGCTTGCAGGTGGTGAGCATCATCGAGGGATCGGAGCCCGCGCCGCCGTCTTCGGCCGGCTCGGTCATGAAGAAAGCAGAGCGCGCCTCGCCGCGCACGAGCGGCTTTAGAAAGCGTTCTTTTATTTCCAGGCTGCCGACCTTGCCGAGCAGAAACATGTTCCCCTCGTCCGGCGCGGCAGTGTTGCAGGCGACGGGGCCAAGCGGAGACAGGCCTGATCGCATCAGCACCGCAGCCGTCTCGCGCTGCGTGAGATGATCGCCATTTGGCAGGATGTGCGGCGTCAGCGCCCCCGCTTTGCGCGCAAGCTCCCTGAGCTCAAGCACGAGTTCGTCGGTCGGGCCGTGCGAGTCGCGCCGCGGATCTTTCTCGTAGGGCGCAACTGTTTTGCGCACAAACTCCTCCACGCGCGCGGCGATCTCCATCGCGCGCGGGGAAAAGCCGGCAGTTTCGAAAAAAGGGCTCATTTCGGACCCATGCGAAGCGCTCCGTCGAGGCGGATGACCTCACCATTCAGCATAGGGTTATCGATGATCGATCGCACGAGGCGGGCATATTCCGCGGGTTCGCCAAGACGCGCAGGAAATGGCGCTTGTTTTCCAAGACTTTCCTGCGCCTCCTTGGGCAGCGACTCGAGAAGCGGCGTCAGGAACAACCCCGGAGCGATGGTCATGACGCGAATGCTATAGCGCGCCAGCTCGCGAGCGATGGGCAGCGTCATCGCGACGATACCGCCCTTCGAGGCCGCATAGCCGGCCTGTCCGATTTGACCGTCGAACGCGGCGACAGACGCAGTGTTGATCGCGACGCCGCGCTCCTCGCCCAGCGGTCCGTCAACGTGAAGCGCGGCCGCGAATTGCGCCAGCACGTTGTAACTGCCGACAAGGTTGACTTTGACGATGACGTTGAACTGATCGAGCGGCTGGGGCTTTCCGTCACGGCCGATCACCTTGGCCGGCGGCCCAATGCCCGCGCAGTTGACCAGAATGCGCGCCGTTCCATGCGCGGCCGCCGCTTCGGCGATCGCGGCTCCAACAGCCCGTTCGTCGCTCACATCAATGGCAGCGAAGCGGCCGCCGATGGCTCTGGCCTTCGCGGCGGCAAGTTCTCCGTTGCGATCGAAGATCGTCACCCGCGCGCCGCTTGCGGCCAGCATCTCTGCGGTCGCTCCTCCTAGGCCCGATGCTCCGCCTGTAACAATGGCGGCCTGTCCGTCTATGATCACGTTTTTTGCTCCCTACATGGCTTGACGGTCGGCGGCGTCGGAGAGGCGCTTGGCGCTGGCGGGGGACATTCTTTCTCTCGTGCGACGAGGAACGCGGGCGGTCTTTCGGACGGCGCAGCGGAACGATCGCCCCCCCGGAGAAAAACGCCGCGCTGCGGTTGCTTCCGCAGTTTCACCGCAGTCGGGATCCGCTCGGCCTGCAGCCCGGCTGCCCGTGGCCGCGACGCCGGCTTCGGGAACTTGGCCAGAACCCACCAGCGCCCTCCTCAATAAGACACGGACGCGCCGCGGCGCCCGCCAACAGCAGCTATCTACGCCTTGTTTCGATAATTTTCAAGCGCCGACCTAAAACATGCCGACCGAGCTTGCGCAGGGAGGCTTTCCCAGTATTTTGCGCTACATCAGACGTCTGTTGATCACCCTTGAGCGAAGAAAAAAACCTGCGCAAAGGCGAGCGTACGCGGCTGCGTCTCAAGAAAACGGCGCTACGGCTATTTGCCGAGCGGGGCGTCGAGAACGTTTCGATCCGGGACATCCAGATCGCCGCCGGTCAGAAGAACAACGGTTCGATCAGCTACTATTTTGCGTCGCGCGATGCGCTGATTCGCGAAATTGTAGCCGACATCGCGAAGCTGCTCGACGCCGACAATAACCATCGCCTGGATGAGCTCGAAAAGCGTGGCGGCCCGAAAACCATCCGCGAAGTCGCCGAAATTCTCCTGCCGGTTCTGCCGCCGCAAGCAGATGAGGATAATCCTTACCGGCTGCGGTTCTTCACCGCGGTCCTGATCAGCCGCCGCGAATTGCTGTTCGAGGCCACTGCCGGAGCCGATGGGGCCACGCGACGCAGCTTTCGCCACATTCAGAGACTCGCGCCCGAGATGCCGCCTGAGATTCTGCGTCAGCGCCTCATGCTCATGATGCTCTTCGCGCTCTCCGCCGGCGCTTCGATGGAAGCCGCGCGTGGCGAAAGAAAAGGCTGGCGCAATCTTTGGAGTTTTGAGTCGGCCGAACCAAATCTCGCGGACGCCATGGCCGGTATAATCACGGCTCCCGTATCGCAACAGACGCGCCTCAAGGTAGGTCTGCGCAAGAACCGCGCCGACTGACGGCGCCGCCGGTATCAGGAATTCAATCCTGGATCTGCTTCAGTCTGTGACGCCACCCGTGATCGGTGTCGCCGCCTTCAGCGCCGCCATGGCTGAGCCGATCGATGCGAACGGATTGGGGCGCACAGTGGCGTCGATCGTTGAAATCTTCTGCTCTCCGCCGCTTGTTACGGCGCCGCAGCGTCGCGTAAAATTCTCAGGCGATTTTCGTCCAACGCGGCGTCTAACATATCTCTGCGACCGAATTTGACCAGTTGTATATTTCCAATAGCTTGGCTGGATGGATTTTCGGGATTTGAATCCCGCCCTGTCCGCCAAACACCGCTGATAGACGCGCAAATTTGCTGGCTATCTACTTATTATCAATTAGATCGCGGATTATCAGGAGTCTGACGCTGGCGGCGTTGCGCAAGGACCTCGTCATGCGGCTTCCGTCCGAAGGGCTCATCCATCATGCGGGCCACGGCAGCCAATATCGCTCCGTGGACGACCAGGCCGAACTGCGCCGCCCTAGCCTCAATATCTCTGTGTCAGGCAATGGAGATTGCTACGAACGCCATGGTCGAGGCATTCTTCAAGACCATCAAATCCGAGCTCGCCTGGCGCATCGTATTCTCCACCCGCGCCAAGGCCGGGCAAGCCAGTGCCGCGATAGCGACGGCCTCTGCAATCCCGTCCGGCCATTCCGCGCTCGATTTCACCAGCCCGGCGCAGCTCGAACGAACCGCGCCACGCTGAACGCTTGCCTCTCCATTCAACCGGGGCAAGTCCGACGTTCTTGGCCGCGCCGCCCTTCAGCTATTGCGCAGGGCGTTTGCTTTACTCCTACAGCAGCCATCCCTACTCGCCTCTAAGCAGAACCCTTATAGTCAAAGGGCTGCCTCTCAAAACGAAGCTTGACGCTCAAATATCCGGTGGAACCGACCACTCGGCAACCTAGAAATTCTCCCTCGCCAAATCTATAATGACGAGCGCTCGCGAAAAATCGCGTGCCATCCATTCCGTCAAATTAGCTGGGTCATTTGATATGGCTTCACGGATTTTCGCTCATTCGCTACCCGGCGAACCACATGATCGCTGGGAGAGTTTGGCTGAACATCAAACAGCTGTTGCGGCGCTCGCAGGGGAGTTTGCCGATATTTTCGGCTTCGGAGCACTGGCGCGCCTCGCTGGCGAATTGCACGATATCGGCAAGCTATCGCCGGAGTTCCAGGCCTATATTTGCGGCGAACGAACCTCTGGCGGCGATCATTCTTCGGCCGGAGCGTGGATCGCGCGCGACGCTTATCCGTCGCCTGCCGGAAAAATCTTCGCGGCGATCATCGCGGCGCATCACGCCGGCCTCGTCGACGGACGGAATCTCATCGAGCGCCTGAAGCCAATCGGAAAGCAACTACCGCCAGGATGGCAGGAATGGATCGGGCCGTTGCCATCAGCGGCTGCGCTGAATCCCTCGATCCGGCCTGATTTTAGTCAGGGCCCGAAAGGATTCTCGCAAAGCTTCCTCACACGAATGTTGTTCTCCTGCCTCGTAGATGCGGATTTTCTTGCGACCGAGGCTTTCTATGCCGCGGCCGAAGGACTGCCAGTCGAACGCGGCGGATACAGCTCAATGATCGCTCTGCGCGACCGGTTGCGCGAGCATATGGACAATATGCGCGCCGACGCAGCAAAGGAGATCAACTTGGTGCGCACGCGCATCCTTGATCACACGATCACGAAAGCTGATCTGTCGCCCGGTCTGTTCACCCTGACCGTTCCGACCGGCGGCGGAAAAACGCTGGCGTCGCTGTCCTTCGCGCTCGAACATGCGGTGCGTCATAATTTGCGACGCGTCATCTATGTCATACCCTACACATCCATTATCGAACAGACCGCGGATGTATTCCGCGGCGCGCTCCGATCGCCAGACGACATTCTCGAACATCACGCCAGCTTCGATTGGGAGCGTGCAAAACAGACGCGAAACCCCGATGACGATTCTCCCGCGGCGATCGACAAGCTGCGGCGCGCGGCGGAGAACTGGGACGTTCCGATTGTTGTGACCACGGCGGTGCAATTCTTCGAGAGCCTGTTCGCGAATCGCACGTCGCGCTGCCGCAAGCTCCATAACATCGCCGGAAGCGCCGTGGTTTTCGACGAGGCGCAGACCTTGCCGCTGCCGCTCCTGAAACCGTGTGTAGCCGCGATTGACGAGTTGGCGCGCAACTACCGGACCAGCATCGTTCTCTGCACGGCAACGCAACCGGCGTTGCGCGTAAAAGATGGCTTCACCGACGGGTTCGCCATCGACGAGGATCGGGAGTTGGCCCCGGATCCGCAAGAGCTTTACCGCCGCCTGAAGCGGGTCGCCGTTGAACGGCTGACCGCGCCGACAACCGACGAGAGCATTGCAGCGCGTTTCGTCGAGCAGCCGCAGATGCTCTGCATCGTCAACAAACGCGAGCACGCCCAGAAGCTCTATGAAATGATCCGTTCGCAACCTGGCGCGACGCATCTCTCGACGCTGATGTGTCCGAGTCATCGGCGCATCGTCCTGGCGGAATTGCGCGGAAAATTGAAGGCGGGCGAGCCCGTTCGGCTCGTCGCCACGTCCCTGATCGAAGCCGGCGTCGATATCGATTTTCCCGAGGTCTGGCGCGCCGCGGCGGGGCTGGATTCCATCGCGCAGGCGGCCGGGCGCTGTAATCGCAGCGGGGCGCTGAAAGATCATGACGGCCGTCCTCGCCTCGGCCGCGTGATCGTGTTTGAACCCGCTGAAGAAAAGACGCAGCATGAGATCAAGGTGCGCTGGCAGGCGTCGCAGGGCGCGCTGAAACGGTTTGACGATCCGTTGGATATCGATGCGGTGCGCGACTATTTTAGCGAGCTCTACTGGCGCAAAGGCGACGCGCAGCTCGATTCGGCCGACATTTCGGGCAGGCAGGGCGTGGGCGTGCTGACGGCGATCCGCGAATGCGTCGCCGACGGCGATTATCCCTTCAGATCGATCGCCGAAGCCTTTCAGCTCATCGACGAGGAAGCCATGGAAGCGGTGATCGTTCCTTGGCGCGCCGATGAAGCAGACGATGAGGCCGATAGATTGCTGCAGAGCATAGCGGCGCAGGCGAAACCTTCGGGCCGGGACCTGCGCCGGCTGCAGCAATATGCGGTGCCGATTCCGAAGACCGCGCGCGATGAATGGCTGCGGCGCAACGTCCTGACGCCGGTTCATCCGGCGCTCGGCGATGCGATGCTGAAATTTGCGGATCTGTCGCTCTATGACGCGGAAACCGGCGTAACCGTTGCGAATCCGACGACCCGTGACGCCGGGAGCAACATTATCGGTTGATCCTCCACCGCAACGTCTGATTGCTCCAACGTCAACTTCGCAGGCCGCATCAAATGGTGGATAAGTTTCGGCGCCAGCTTGTCGGCTTTCTGCGCGATGACACTATCAGCCTGTTTTCGTGTTGATTATTCGAGAGCCATTGTATGCCCTACAGCGTTCGATTGCGTGTCTGGGGGAGACTGCGCATGTTTCACCCGCCCAATGATTTGTAGAGATGAATTTCGTGCAGCGGGCACCGCGTATGCCGAGACACTTAAATGCGCCCCCAGCGCGTAAGCGCTGGGGGCTTGTCGGTAGCATGCGGAGAGCGTGCATAGCATGTTGCAAGGTTTCGATCCGCGCTCCCGTAAAGGGAGCGACTATGGAGGTTCGTATTCCATGCCACCCTCCATATGTAATCGACCGACGGCAAACCACCATCGGATACGCCAACGTTTGCGTTTCATCGCGAGATTCTCCTGCCCCAAGCGAACTTCTAAGGAATGTTCGAAGACATGTCAAGCTAGTAGCTGCGCTAGCGCGCATAACCATGTCGCAAGGAAGGTTGATGACGCGCGCTACATGTGGCAGGAAACACGGAGGGTAAATTTTGGCTAGTCGTTCTATGACCTTGTCTTTCCATGATGTCGGCGGCATGGAGTAGGATGCATGTCCTACGGCGTCAGGCTGCGCGTCTGGGGCGACCGCGCATGTTTTACACGCCCGGAAATGAAAGTTGAGCGCGTCAGCTATGACCTGATGACGCCGTCCGCCGCGCGCGGAGTTCTCGAAGCGATCCATTGGAAACCCGCCATCCGCTGGGTCGTCGACAAAATCCATGTGTTGAAGCCGATCCGCTTCCAGTCCTTCCGGCGCAACGAGGTCGGCGCCAAAGCGAGCGCGTCAAACGCGGCTTCAGCGATGAAGAACGGCTCTCTCTGCGATCTCGGGATCATCGTCGAGGACAATCGCCAGCAGCGCGCCACCATGATGCTGGTCGATGTCGATTACGTCATCGAGGCGCATTTCGAGATGACCGGCAAGGCCCAGGCGGGCGACACCCCGGCCAAGCACGCCAGCATGTTCAACCGCCGCGCCGCCGCCGGCCAATGCTTTCACCGCCCCTGCCTCGGAACGCGTGAATTCGCCGCCGAGTTTGCTCTTCTCGGCGCTGACGATCCGGCGCCGGCGAGCGAGCTCAAGGGTGAAGAGCGAGATCGCGATCTCGGCTGGATTCTGCACGACATCGATTTCGTCAACGGAAAGACGTCGCGCTTCTTCCGCGCGCGGCTGAACGATGGCGTGCTTGATGTGCAGAAATGCCTCGCTGAGACGAGCGCGACATGACCATCCTGCAGGCGCTCGACCGCTATTACGACCGGATGGCGGCGCGCGGCGAAGCTGAAGCCCCGGGCTTCTCGCGGGAGAAAATCAGCTTCGCGATTGAATTGTCCGCGGCGGGCGATCCTATCGGCGTCGCCGATCTCCGTATCGCAAGCGGCAAGAAGCTGGCGCCTCAGCTGCTCGCCGTGCCCGCCGCGGTCAAGCGCACGGTGGCCATCCTCCCGAACCTGTTCTGGGACAAGAGCGCCTATGTGCTCGGCCGAACGGCCGGCGACGGCAAGCGGACGGCGCAGGAGCACGCTGCGTTCAAGGAAGCGAACCTGGCCGCCATCGGCGAATCCGACGATCCCGGCCTTGTCGCGCTGAAGCGCTTCCTCGCGTCATGGACGCCGGATCGATTTGACGCTGCGCCGTTCACACCCGACATGCTCGACGCCAACATCGTCTTTCAGTTGGAGGGCGAGCGCCGCTTCATTCACACGCGCGACGCCGCGAAGCGAATCATCGCTGACGACCGCCCAGACGAAGGCGAGGCCACATTCTGCCTCGTGAGCGGCCGCGCGGCTGTAACACAACGGCTGCATCCGACAATCAAGGGCGTCGACGGCGCACAATCCTCCGGCGCTGCGCTGGTGTCGTTCAATCTCGACGCCTTCACGTCCCACGGCAAGGAGCAAGGCGATAACGCGCCGACATCAGAAGCGGCGGCTTTTCGCTACGGCGCGGCGTTGAACAGCATGCTCGAGCGTTCGAGCCGCAACCGGCTAAAGCGTGGCGTAGGAGACGCGACTGTCGTCTTCTGGGCCGACACATCCGAACTTGTCGACGAGCGCGAAGCAGACGCCGCGGAAGATTTCTTCGCAAGCCTTGTCGAACCGTCGAGCGATGAAACCGAAGCGAAGAAGATTCGCGATCGCCTCGAGCTTCTCGCAGAAGGGCGCGCCGTCGAAGCGCTGAGCGCCGCCGGTCTTCAAAGCGGAACGCGTTTTCACATCCTCGGCCTATCTCCGAATGCCGCACGCCTGGCGGTGCGCTTCTGGCTGACGGGCGATTTCGGCGCGTTCGTAAAAAGGCTGGCCGAGCATTTCGAGGATCTCAGAATTGATCCCGCGCCATGGCGGAATCCCCCATCCGTCAATTATCTGCTGATGCGGACCACGGCGCTGCTGGATAAGGCGGACAACATCCCGCCCCTGCTCGCCGGCGAGATGATGCGCGCCGTCCTTGCCGGAACGCGCTATCCGCAGACGCTGCTCGCCGCGACGGTCGGGCGGCTACGCGCCGGCGATGACGCTTCGTCCGGATGGCACGCCGCCGCGATCAAGGCGGTGCTGGCGCGCGATCATCGCCTGAAGCGGCGCAATAAAAAAGAAGCGGACAACGGACAAGACGCTATCGAGCGGAAAGATGTTGAGCGAAAAGAGGAGAAGCCTCCCGTGAGCCTTGAAAGGGACGATCCCCATCCGGCCTATCAGCTCGGCCGCCTGTTCGCGGCGGTGGAAACCGCGCAGCGCATGGCGCTCGGCAAGGTCAATGCGACGATTCGCGATCGCTATTTCGGCGCCGCCTCGGCGACGCCTGCAACGGTGTTTCCCCTGTTGATGCGCGGCGTGCAGAATCACCTCGGCAAGCTGCGCAAGGATGGCAAGGGTTTCTGGCTGGAGCGCGAAATCGAGGAGATCAGCAATCGATTGCCCCCGTCGCTACCGCGTTCGCTCAGACTCGAACAACAGGGGCGCTTCGTGCTCGGCTACTATCATCAGCGCAAGGGACAGTTCGCCGACGCCAAGGCTAATCAGGAACTCACTCAGGCGGAAATCGAAATCGATACGGGGGATGTTGACAATGGCTGAGCAACAGGCGGGCGTCGCGCGTCGGCATGAATTCGTGCTCTTCTTCGATGTTGCGAACGGCAACCCGAACGGCGATCCCGACGCCGGCAACCTGCCTCGCCTCGATCCCGAGACCAACAAAGGGCTCGTTTCCGACGTCGCGCTGAAACGAAAGATCCGGAACTATGTCGCCATGGCGCGGCCGGATGCGCCCGGCCATGAGATCTATATGCGCGAGGGAGCGACGCTCAACAACGAGCACAAGCGCGCCTGGGCGGCGGTCATGCCGGAAGCGACGAAGGCCGAAGAACTGAAGAAGCTGCCGAGGAACGAAGCGAAGGCGCGCGAGCTGACCCGTTGGATGTGCGCGAACTTCTGGGACATCCGTGCTTTCGGCGCGGTCATGACGACGGGCGTCAACGCCGGCCAGGTGCGCGGTCCCGTGCAGATCGCTTTCGCAAGCTCGGTCGAGCCAATCCTGCCCCTCGAGATCTCGATCACGCGCATGGCGGCGACGACGGAGGCCGACGCCGAAGCAAAGGGCGGGCGCACCATGGGCCGCAAGCACATCGTACCGTACGGACTTTATCGCGTGCACGGCTTCGTCTCGGCGCCGCTCGCCTCGCATCCCGTGAAAGGCACTGGCTTCTCCGATGCTGACCTCGCGCTCCTGTTCGAGGCCTTGTCGAACATGTTCGAGCATGACCGCTCGGCGGCGCGAGGCGAGATGGCGACCCGCAAGCTGATCGTTTTCCGACACGCTTCGGCGCTCGGCAACGCGCAAGCGCAAAGCTTATTTGACCGGGTGAAAACCTGGCGCGTCTTCAAAGATCAGAAACACCAACTCGGCGACGACAAGCTTGACAATGCGCCGCCGGCGCGCAGCTTCGCCGACTACGCGATCACGATCGATCGCGAGAAGCTGCCGGAAGGAATCGAGATTATCGAGCCGTAGACGATGCCGGCGCCGCAGATCGATCGCGTGTCCGAAGACGCGCTGATACCGCTCTCGGCGCTGCAGCACTATCTCTTCTGTCCGCGCCAATGCGCGCTGATCCATGTCGAGCAGCTCTGGGCCGAGGATGCGGCAACGGCGGAAGGCCGTCTGCTGCACGAGAAAGCGGACGCCGGTCGGCCGGAGAAACGGCCCGGCGTTCGCATCGCGCGCGGTGTTGCGTTGCGCTCCTTCGCCCTGGGCGTCACGGGCAAGGCGGACATCGTCGAATTTCACGGAAAGGGCGATGGCGCGACGCCTTTTCCTGTCGAATACAAGCGGGGTAAGCCGAAGGCGCATCGCGCCGACGAGGTGCAGCTTTGCGCGCAGGCGATCTGCCTCGAAGAGATGTTCACGATCGCCGTACCCAACGGCGCGATGTTCTACGGCGTCACCCGGCGGCGCCTGCCTGTGGCGTTCGACGCCGCGTTGCGCGAACTCACGTTGGAAACAGCCCGCGCGACGCGCGCTATGATCGACGCCGCCCGCACGCCGGCGCCTGTTTTCACATCCGCTTGCCGCCGCTGCTCGCTCGAAGCGCTGTGCCAGCCGGCCCGGCTCGAAAAGCCGCCCTCGGTGACGCGCTGGCTCGCAGCGCGGCTGCGCGACTGAGGTCCATGACATGCGGCGCATGCTCAACACGATCTATGTAACGAGCGAAGACGCCTGGCTGCGCAAGGATGGCGCCAATCTCGTTGTCGAGGTCGACGGCGCTGAGCGCGGGCGCGCGCCGCTGCATATGCTGGACGGCGTTGTCAGCTTTGGTCGACCGGGCGCATCCCCGGCGCTGCTCGCTGCATGCGCTGAAGCCGGGATCACGATCTCTCACCTTGATCCGAATGGCCGCTTCCTCGCGCGCGTCGAGGGAGCGCGCACAGGTAATGTGCTGCTGCGCCGCGCCCAGTTCCGCATCGCAGACGACGCCACCCGCGCCATTCCGATCGTGCGCGGGATCGTCGCGGCGAAGGCAGCCAACCAGCGCACCGTGCTGCGGCGCGCTCTGCGCGATCACGGCGACGGCGCGTCCACCGACCGCAGGGAAGCGCTTGCGACCGCAGAGGCGCGGCTCGGCGATGTCGCACGCCGCACGCTCGCGGTCTCCGACGTCGACGCCCTGCGTGGCCTCGAAGGAGAAGCGGCTTTGGTCTATTTCAGCGTGTTCAACGATCTCATCCGCACCGAGCACGCCGCCTTCCGCTTTGGTGGTCGTTCGCGCCGACCGCCGCTCGACCGCGTCAACGCGCTGCTTTCGTTTCTCTACGCCATTCTCGGCCATGATTGCCGCGCTGCGCTTGAGGCGCACGGCCTCGACCCGCAGGTAGGATTTCTTCACGCCGACCGACCTGGCCGCGCCAGCCTTGCGCTTGATCTCATGGAGGAATTGCGGCCGGTGCTGGCTGATCGTCTGGCTCTGAGTCTGATCAATCGCCGGCAGTTAGGCGCCGCGGACTTCATCGTCGAGGAAGCCGGCGGCGTCCGGCTCGCCGACGATGCGCGCAAGCGCGTGCTGACGGCGTGGCAAGAGCGCAAACGGGACGAATTGCGCCATCCCTTCCTCGACGAGACTCTTCCGCTCGGGCTTGTAGCGCATGTCCAGGCGCAGTTGCTCGCGCGCCATCTCCGTGGCGATCTCGACGGCTACCCAAGCTTCATCTGGAAATAGCGATGCTGATGCTCATCACCTATGATGTCAGCACTGAAGACGCCGCTGGCCGCCGGCGGCTGCGTCGCGTCGCGCGCGCCTGCCTGGACTACGGGCAGCGGGTTCAGAATTCGGTGTTCGAATGCGAGGTCGATCCTGCGCAATGGACTACGCTGCGGGCAAGGCTCATCGCCGAGATCGAGGTCGCCGAGGACAGTCTGCGCTTCTATCGCCTGGGCGCCGAAGGTAAGCGGCGCGTCGAGCATGTCGGCGCGAAATCGACGATCGATCTGGAAGGGCCGCTGGTGTTCTGATCGCGCGAACGTCGAGCGCGCAGAACTGCTTCGGGGAGTTCGCGCGGGCAGTAAGCTGCTGTTTTTCAATAAAATTCACAAAACGTCCGCAGAAAAACTCGACGCCTTGGCCAAGATCGCGGCGGGTTCGCGCAAACAGCGGTATTTTCCCCATTCTGGCAATATGTTAGCGACGTGCAGTCGCTCCCCTCGCGGGAGCGTGGATAGAAACTTCGCGACCGGGCCGGCGCGCAGCTTGAAGAAGGGGTCGCTCCCCTCGCGGGAGCGTGGATAGAAACAGCGATGAGACATGGCCCGTTCCCGTGTCAAGTGGTCGCTCCCCTCGCGGGAGCGTGGATAGAAACCGTCATCATTCCCTCGATTGAGGTGCGGTAGAGAGTCGCTCCCCTCGCGGGAGCGTGGATAGAAACCAGAAGATGGGCTGGTTGTTCGGCGTCGCGTGCTTGTCGCTCCCCTCGCGGGAGCGTGGATAGAAACGATTACACCCGCGAGTGGCTCGACAAGAACCGCCCGTCGCTCCCCTCGCGGGAGCGTGGATAGAAACAACGAAGAGGTGGACTATCCGCTGGAGCCTAACGGTCGCTCCCCTCGCGGGAGCGTGGATAGAAACTTCTCTTCGTCGGACAGCGCTTCGACGCCGAGATGTCGCTCCCCTCGCGGGAGCGTGGATAGAAACTTGACGGTCTTTTCATCCACGCCACGGCGCGCGCGTCGCTCCCCTCGCGGGAGCGTGGATAGAAACCGGTAACCGGCTGCATACATTTCCTCTGTCGGCTGTCGCTCCCCTCGCGGGAGCGTGGATAGAAACTCGACGGTCCCAAGACCGGCAAACTTCCTGAGGCGTCGCTCCCCTCGCGGGAGCGTGGATAGAAACTCCGCCGGCGCCGGCGGCACGGTGCTCGATCTCGTCGCTCCCCTCGCGGGAGCGTGGATAGAAACGCCTATCCACACTGGCAAGGCGGCGTGCCGGAGGTCGCTCCCCTCGCGGGAGCGTGGATAGAAACCTGACGGACTTGCTGGCGGTGCTGGCGGCGCGGCGTCGCTCCCCTCGCGGGAGCGTGGATAGAAACGTTCGCACGCAAGGCCCACGTGAAGGGCATGCCACGTCGCTCCCCTCGCGGGAGCGTGGATAGAAACGGGACATCACGACCACACACCTGTCCCTCGCCGTGTCGCTCCCCTCGCGGGAGCGTGGATAGAAACAACGCTCAGAAACCCTACATCGACTACTTCGATGGTCGCTCCCCTCGCGGGAGCGTGGATAGAAACTTCGCGCGCAAAATTGAGAGCGTCGATGCGCTGCTGTCGCTCCCCTCGCGGGAGCGTGGATAGAAACATCTGCGCGCCGTGACGATCGAGCGCCGCCGGCGCGTCGCTCCCCTCGCGGGAGCGTGGATAGAAACCTCGCGGCGCTCATCTTCTCGCGCACCGCAGGAGTCGCTCCCCTCGCGGGAGCGTGGATAGAAACGGGTCGAAAGAGGCCGCTCAGAAAGCGCTCGACGTCGCTCCCCTCGCGGGAGCGTGGATAGAAACTCGCGATGGATGCAGCGTGCGCACCATTGACTTGTCGCTCCCCTCGCGGGAGCGTGGATAGAAACACGTGGAAGCTCTACGACTCCAACCCGTCCGCGTGGTCGCTCCCCTCGCGGGAGCGTGGATAGAAACTGCTTTTCGACCTGCATGGACAGCATCAGGACTGTCGCTCCCCTCGCGGGAGCGTGGATAGAAACTCCGGCCGCACCTGCGGCAGGCGCCGCATCGCCTGTCGCTCCCCTCGCGGGAGCGTGGATAGAAACCAGCAAATGACGCAGCGATGCGGCCTGCGCGTCACCGTCGCTCCCCTCGCGGGAGCGTGGATAGAAACCTCGAAGGCGCGTCGCTCCGCGGCGACATTCGCCCGTCGCTCCCCTCGCGGGAGCGTGGATAGAAACGTCGTTTGAGCGTTGAACGTCGTCGCGACGACAGGTCGCTCCCCTCGCGGGAGCGTGGATAGAAACCGTGCTCCTGGGGTGACCTGACAGCTCGTCCATGGTCGCTCCCCTCGCGGGAGCGTGGATAGAAACGCCGCACTGGCGGCGCTGGCTCGGGCCGGAGCATCGTCGCTCCCCTCGCGGGAGCGTGGATAGAAACAACGGCAAGGTTGTTGATGGTCGCTTGATGAAACGTCGCTCCCCTCGCGGGAGCGTGGATAGAAACACTGAGCGTGACCCTCGCCTCGGTCGTGCGATAGCGTCGCTCCCCTCGCGGGAGCGTGGATAGAAACGCGTCGCCGCCCGGACTCGACGGGTTCGGGGACTGTCTCTCCCCTCGCGGGAGCGTGGATAGAAACACCTTCACCCCGACGACCGGCCAGATCGTCGTCGTCGCTCCCCTCGCGGGAGCGTGGATAGAAACCGGGTGTTGTGACGAGATATTCCAGCGCCCAAGTTGTCGCTCCCCTCGCGGGAGCGTGGATAGAAACGACCGGGCGCCGTCTGGCCGACCAGCGTCGCGAGCTGGTCGCTCCCCTCGCGGGAGCGTGGATAGAAACTGTCGGAGATTTTCTTTGGGCGATTGTGGCTATGGTCGCTCCCCTCGCGGGAGCGTGGATAGAAACTGGATCAGGTACAGCATCATCCAACCCTGCACCTGTCGCTCCCCTCGCGGGAGCGTGGATAGAAACGCGCCGCTTGGCGCTGTCGCCGATGACGCCGCGGAGCGTCGCTCCCCTCGCGGGAGCGTGGATAGAAACACCGTGTCGCTGTCGGCCGGCTCCGCGTCGAACAGGTCGCTCCCCTCGCGGGAGCGTGGATAGAAACAGCGCATCGCCAGTCATGCCGACAAGCAGGTTATCGTCGCTCCCCTCGCGGGAGCGTGGATAGAAACGCGATCACGCCGAACGACGGCGCCGATCTCGCACGTCGCTCCCCTCGCGGGAGCGTGGATAGAAACGTCAGCAACGCCTGTAGTTCGGTCCACGTAGATTGTCGCTCCCCTCGCGGGAGCGTGGATAGAAACCGGAGATCAGGCGGCCGGGTTTGTCATCGATCCGGTCGCTCCCCTCGCGGGAGCGTGGATAGAAACAGCGCGAGGCCGGACAGCCCGTCCGGATTGCGCTGTCGCTCCCCTCGCGGGAGCGTGGATAGAAACCACAGATTCAGCGATCCGTCGTCGGTGATCACGGGTCGCTCCCCTCGCGGGAGCGAGGATAGAAACTCGCGCAGGCTGTAGGGCACCGGCAGCGGGAAGCGTCGCTCCCCTCGCGGAAACGTGGACAGAAACCTAGCAACGAGCAAATCGCTCGTTTCGCGCTTGACGTGCCCCCTTCCTGATCCCTCGTTCGGCGATGCCGTTATGCTCCCGCCGCGCCCATTCCGCTCTCACCAGCATAATCACCGTACGATATGCGGCGATTAGCGCCCCTATTTGCCGCATCGTGGGGAACGTCGGATTGGGCAGGGTGCCGTGCGCGAGCGAACGCGAATGCGGCACGCTACCGGCGGCCGATCCTTCGCCGTAGTTCGCCAGACGCCGGGAATGCAGCCAAGTCGCTACCCCTGCCATATCAAAGGTGGTCTGGCATGAACACATGGAACGACAGGATCGCAAACGGTGGGGCTGGGCGATGAGCCAGTCGCCGCCCCCTCTCAGCAAACGCACCATCCGCAGGCACCAGCTTCGAGAGATCGTTCCCTTGGCCGACACGACTATCTACGACATGGAGCAGCGCGGCGAGTTTCCGCAGCGCTTCTACCTGACCTCTCGGACAGTGGTGTGGGATCTCGCCGAGGTGGAGGCTTGGCTCGAAGAACGTCGCCGGAGCCTCCAGAGCGAAGACCGCCAAGCGTGCGCCGGTGCCCGACGTCATGCTCAGGAAGACCCGTCCGGTCAAAGGCTAGGCTCCGGGGCCAGAAGGTCCATGGAGGCCGGATAGAGTGTCGGGGTGTATTTCTGGCCGCCAACCCATGCGTCGATCAGATTGCCCCATTCCTGCATCATGTGGCGGCGCTGATGCTCATACTCCGCCTTGTTATAGACGCCGCGCGACGAGCGCCCATCCTCATGCGCCAGGCACTTCTCGATCCAGTCGCTGTTGAACCCCAGCTCGTTGAGCAGCGTCGAACCCGTGCGGCGCAGGTCATGCACGGTGAACGGGTCCAGCGGCAGTCCCGCCTTCTTGGCCTGCTCGACCACCGCATAGGTGACGCGGTTGAAGGTCGCGCGCGACATCGGCGCATCCGCATCGTAGCGCGAAGGCAGCAGGTATCTCGAATTGCCCGCGCAAGTCTTGAGCGCGACGAGGATGTCGATCGCCTGTTCGCACAGATAGACGTTGTGCGGCTTGGAGCGCTTCATGCGCTCCTTCGGGATCGACCACACGGCATTCTCGAAGTCGACCTCATCCCATACCGCGTCCTGCAGCTCGCTCTTGCGGACCATCGTGAGCAGGATCAGCTTCAGGCCGAGCCGGATGGTCGGCAGCGTCGCCACATGCTCTAGCTGGCCGAGCATCACTCGAATTTCAGCGGGCGAAAGCGAGCGGTCCTTGGGAACAAATGTCGCGATCGACGCCGGCCCGACCTCTTCGGCGGGGTTTGGCACCTTCTCCCCGTTCAGCTTCGCGAAGGCGAAGACCAGCTTCACGATGTCACGGACATGGACGGCCGTGGCCGGGGCTCCCCGCTTCTTCACCTTTTCGCACATCGCCCGGAGATCCTCGGGCGTGATCTCCGTCAGCAGCCGGTTGCGGAACGTCGGCAGGATGTCGCGCTCGTAGATCGAGCGCCGCATCGCGCGAGTGCTTTCCGCCATCCGGTGCTCTTGCAGCCAGCGTTCGCCGAACTC
>MKVY01000054.1:8818-11564 GCA_001899525.1 Rhizobiales bacterium 65-9 | reverse complement strand
CTCTTCGCTTCCTTGATGCGGCGCTTCTCGCCCTGCTTCTCCTGGGCAGGCGACCGCCCTTCCTGAATCGAGCGCTGCGCGTCGATCAACTTCTCCGCGCACGGGCCAGAGGGAGGCCCGCCGGCCCATAGCGGCCGAGCGTCAAAGTCTTCCTTCGACCGTGCATGCGGTAGTCATAGCGGGATACCACCTCCCCCGACGAGTTCACGACGACGTACATACCGTCACAGTCAGAGGCCTCGTATAATTTTTCCTTTTATTTCAGAACCTTAATCGCCGCATCGGCAAGCATCTGACCCTCCGAATTTGTTCAAGAAACGTCAGAAAGCACCTAAATACCGTCAGGCCAAAATGAACCAAACCTGACTGGGAATTTTCCTTTATTATCAAGGCTATAAGGTCAAAAAATACCGTCACAAGCTCTCTAAGCGATGACGGTATATGCAATTCTGCGATGTCACAAGACGCTCCATACCGTCAGCTCCGCCGTCGATCGCAAGGCTTGCCCGGCGATCGACGGCGAAAGATGTCGAGAGGAAAATTATTTATTTTCAGTGTGTTATGGAAGGAAATCGGCGGTTGTCGGCGGCGCTTGGGTAGGCCTAAATCATTCCCACTCGATCGTCCCTGGGGGCTTGCTTGTCACGTCGTAGACGACGCGGTTGACGCCCTTCACCTCGTTGATGATGCGCGTCGCGACGCGGCCGAGAAAAGCCATGTCGAACGGGTAGAAATCCGCCGTCATCCCGTCGACAGAAGTCACCGCGCGCAGGGCGAGCACATGGTCGTAGGTGCGGTGGTCGCCCATCACGCCCACCGTGCGCACCGGCAGCAGCACCGCGAAAGCCTGCCAGATCGTGTCGTAGAGCCCCGCCTTACGGATCTCGTCGAGATAGATCGCATCCGCCGCGCGCAGGATGTCGGCCTTTTCCTTGGTGATGTCGCCTGGAATGCGGATGGCGAGGCCCGGCCCCGGAAACGGATGGCGGCCGACGAACGCCTCCGGCAGGCCGAGTTCGCGGCCGAGCGCGCGCACTTCGTCCTTGAACAGTTCGCGCAGCGGTTCGACGAGCGCCATGTTCATGCGCGCCGGCAGACCGCCGACATTGTGATGCGACTTGATCGTGACGGACGGGCCGCCTGAAAAACTCACGCTCTCGATCACGTCGGGATAGAGCGTGCCCTGCGCCAGAAACTGCGGCGCGCCCTTGCCGTCCGCGGCGATCTTCCTCGCCTCGTCTTCGAACACGTCGATGAAAAGCTTCCCGATCGTCTTGCGCTTCGTCTCGGGGTCGCTGACGCCCGCGAGCGCGCCGAGGAACATCGCCTCCGCATCGACATGAACGAGCGGGATGTTGAAATGGCCACGAAACAGATCGACCACCTGCCGGCCCTCGTCCTTCCGCATCAGGCCGTGATCGACGAACACGCAGGTGAGCTGGTCGCCGATCGCCTCATGGATCAGAATCGCGGCGACGGCGGAATCGACGCCGCCCGACAGCGCGCACAACACCCGGCCCTTGCCGACCTGCGCGCCTATCTTCGCGATCATCTCCGCGCGATAGGCCGCCATGCTCCAGTCCGGCCGGCAGCCGCAGATGTCGATGACGAAGTTGCGCAGCAGCTTCGCGCCGTCCGGCGTGTGAATCACTTCCGGATGAAACATAGTGGTGAAGAACCGGCGCGCTTCGTCCGTCGCGACGGCGTAGGGCGCGTTCTCGGACGTCGCCTTCACCGAGAAGCCGTCCGGCAGCTTCGTCACCCGGTCGCCATGGCTCATCCACACCGGATAGCGCCCGCCCTTGTCCCACACGCCGGCGAAGAGCCGGGAGGGCGCGACGACATCGACTTCGGCGCGTCCGAACTCGGCGGCGTGCCCGCCCTCGACTTCGCCGCCGAGTTGTTGCGCCATGGTCTGCTGGCCGTAGCAGATGCCGAGGATCGGCAGGCCGGCGGAAAACACCTGCTGCGGCGCGCGCGGGCTTCCCGCTTCGGCGACCGAGGCGGGGCCGCCGGAGAAGATCACGCCCTTCGGCTTCAGCCGGTCGAAGGCCGCGCCGGCGGACTGGAACGGCGCAAGCTCGCAATAGACGCCCATTTCGCGCACGCGCCGCGCGATGAGCTGCGTCACCTGGGAGCCGAAATCGATGATGAGGATGGCGTCGTGAGTCATCCCCGGCGATTAGGCGAAGCGCAGGACGCGCGCAACGGAGACGCGCGCGGCGGAGGCGCTCACCCCCAATGTTCCTCGCACCCGATCGGCGCCGGGCCGAGCGGCTTGAGCCGGTTCTTCACGAGCTTGCACGACCATTCCCGGGCGGCGCCCGGCAGCCGGCTGTTGATCGCCACCCAGCCGGGGTCGTCCGGCGAGGCGATCGTATAGGTCATATAGACCCAGAAGGCGCCGACGCCGATCACGACGCCCACGATCAATCCCAGCAGCGAACGCATCCGTCCGATCCCCGAACGCCCCGCCCCAGACTAGCCCTCGCGCTGGAGCAAGGCGAGGAAAAACCCGTCGGTGGCGGTTCGCAGCGGCGTCAGCAGAAGTCCGATCCCGCCGCCGACGACGAGGTCGGAACGCTCAGACAGCGCGTCAGGCGCCAGCGCGAGGCTCTCGCGGGCGTCGACCGGCTGGAAATCGGGCGCCCCGGCCAGAAAGGCGCTCACGCGGTCCTCGTTTTCCTCGGCGAGCAGCGAGCAGGTGATGTAGGCGATTCGCCCGCCCGGCTTCACCAGCCGCGCG
>MKVY01000054.1:0-8798 GCA_001899525.1 Rhizobiales bacterium 65-9 | reverse complement strand
CCATTTCGCGTCCGGGTTGCGCCGCCAGACGCCCACGCCCGTGCAGGGCGCGTCGATCAGCACGAGGTCCGCTTTCCCTTCCAGGTCGCGCAAGGGTTCGTCATCCCTGCCCTTCGGCGCGCGAACCTGAACATTGCGCGCCCCGGCGCGCTCGAGCCTCTGATGGATGGGCGCGAGGCGGCGCGCGTCGCTGTCGGTCGCATAGATCTGGCCGCTGTTGTTCATGGCCGCCGCCAGAGCCAGCGTCTTGCCTCCGCCGCCGGCGCAGAGATCGACGACCTGCATGCCCGGCTCCGCGCCGGCGAGCAGCGCGACGAGCTGAGACCCTTCGTCCTGAATCTCGAACTGCCCTTTCTGGAACTCCGCGGTCGCCTGAAGCGCCGGCCCGCGCCCGCCCTCGCCCACCGCGAAGCGGAGCCCCATCGGGGCGAACGGCGTGTCCACGGGATCGAAATGCGCGAGCGCGGGGCGGAGCTTGTCGCGAAGGGTCTTCAGCGAATTCGCCCGCACGTCGATGGGCGCGCGCGTCGCGAGCGCCTGCGCTTCAGGCAGCAGCGTATCGCTGAAGCGGCGCGCGAGATGCGGCGCGAGCCATTCCGGAAAATCGCCCGCGACGGGGTCGGGCGCGCCGGCGAGCGCGGTCGCCGGATCGACGCGCAGACGGCCGCGCTCGCCGTCGGACAGAAGACGGGGCGCAAACCGATCGCCGGAACAGAGGTCTGCGACGCTCTCCTCCGTCATCGCGCGGATGGAGCGAAGCGCGCCAAGCATGATGGAGCGCGCGTCGTCGGCGCCCATCAGCCACGCCGCGGAGGCCTTGCGCCGAAGGGCGTCGTAGACGAGCGACGCGATCGCGGCCCGGTCTTTCGAGCCCGCGAAGCGATGCGCGAGCCCCCAGTCCTTGAGCGCGTCCGCGGCCGGCCACCGGCGGACGACAAGGTCGTCCAGAATGTCGATCGATGCCTGCAGTCGGGCGGCGGGAGTCACGCTGGTCTTTCGTCTCGGATGTCACGCCTGCGCGGCGCATCCCGCCGTTCTGACCGGCTGGCGATACGTCGCAGTTGCCGGCGGTAGCTGTCACGGCTACGCGCAGGTGGCAACCCAACCCGGATGAGTCCGATGCAGCGCATCCTTCGTCTTTCCACCCTCGCCCTCTTCTGCGCGACGCTCGCGGCCTGCGCCGCCCAGCAGGCGCAGCAAGCCGATCTCTCGCCGCCGGCGCTCGGGCGGCGCGACGCGAAGGCGGAACTGGAGTCCGGCTCCAAGCCCTCGCTGCGACGTTGAGGAAACGCTGACGAGTCCCGCGTGGCGGCCGTCGGGCCGCCGATACGCGGATTGAGTCGCGTTCGCCGATCCGGCCGCGGCGCGGGCTCCGAGCGCGAACGCGCGCTCAGAGCAGCGTTGCGATGACAATGATGAGCATGCAGAACAACGCCGCCAGCCCCACGGCGAAGACGCGCATCCGCGTCATGACGTCGTTCGGCCCGGTGTGGATGAAGGTGTGGACGACCCGGCTGGCGACATAGATCCACGCCAGCAGCGTCATGATCCAGCCCGTTGATCCGATGAAGATCGCGATGGCGATGAGCGCGAAGAAAAGAACCGGCGTCTCGAACTGATTGCTGAAATTGTTGCCGGCCGCGCGCGCCTTGGGCGGCCATCGCTCGCCTGAGACCGCGATCTCGCCCAGCCGCACCTCGCCCGCCCTGAAAGCCGCCATTCGCGCGCGCGTCATGATCGCGAGAACGACGAACGTCCAGATGATCTGTGCAAGGGCGGGATAGATCAGGTTCATGCGCGTCTCCTTGAGCCTCTGCGCCGCATCTGACCGCAACTCGGCGCGGACTCCAAACAAAAACGCCTCCGGTTTGGGCCGGAGACGTTGCCGACGCGCTGATGCGTCAGAGAACTGATGCGTCAGAGATAGGTGTTGCGCTGGCGCATGATTTCCTCGGGCGTCAAGGGACGCGCGTTGGGATCGAATTTCGTCCAGCCGTCGCGCCGCCAGTTCTCGCTGCGTTCCGACATGTCCCAAGGCTCGTGCGTGTCCAGGATGTTCAGCACGCGATCCTTCTGCTCATCCTCGACGCGAACCGAGACGAGCGCGCCGCCGCGACGAACGCCTTCGGCGTAGACGCCGGCTTCTTCATTCGACATGCCCGATTCCGTGAGCGCGCCGATCAGGCCGCCGGCTGCGGCGCCCGTCACGGCGCCCGCCACGGCGCCTGCCGCCGTCGCAGCGAGCCATCCCGCAGCAACGACAGGTCCGAGCCCCGGAATCGCCATGACGCCAAGGCCCGCCAGGAGGCCCGCGCCGCCTCCGATCGCGGTGCCGACTCCGGCGCCGGCGGCCGCGCCGTCGCTCGTCGGCGACGTGTCCTCGCTCTGGTTGCTGACCAGGCTGATCGCGCCGCTGTCGATGCCCGCCGCTTCCAGCGCGTTCACCACGTCGCGGCCTTCATCGTAAGAGTTATAAACTCGCGTGATCGTCGTTGTCATAGCGTTCTCCTCACCGTTACTGGGAAACGACATTGCCGCGATAATCGAGCATCACGGTCATGCTCTTCCCATCCTTCATCGCGTTGCCGCGCCAGACGCCCTTGTCATCCTTGGCCAGGCCGCTGACGCCCGAAAACCCCTGCTGCTCGATACGCGAGCGAGCCTGCGCTTCGGTGAAGCTGTTCGCGCCTTCCAGCGGCGCATTCGCATCCTGCCGTTGCGGCGTCGTTGCGGTCGTGGACGGCTCTGTCATCTTCGGCGCGATCGGCTGCGCCGGCGCGGATTGCGTGCTTTCAGCCGGCCGCTGCGCCTGGCCTGGCGGAAGCGGCGCGTCGGGCTGTGACGGCGCAGGCGTCTGCGCAAAAGCGGCGGACGAAAGAAGCGCCATGGCGACAGGCGCAATAAAGCGAATATTCATGGTTCAACCCTCCAGCGTGACGTCGGGCGCCACTCGGAGGGGAAAACGTCGCTTGCAGAGCGTTGTTCCGGCGAATGTCCGGAACCGGGCGCACGCATTCTACGACGAGAAGAGGCGAAATCTGAATCGCGCGTTGTCCCGCGCGATACGATTGAACGAGCGCGACCGCGTCGGTCGTCAGGAACGTCCGGGATAATTGGGGCTTTCGCGCGTGATGGTCACGTCGTGAACATGGCTCTCGCGCAGACCGGCGGACGTGATCCGCATGAATTCCGCTTTCGCGCGAAACTCCTTGAGATCTTTTGCGCCCACATAGCCCATCGATGCGCGCAGTCCGCCCGCGAGCTGATGAACCACGTTGGCGACGGGTCCCTTGAACGGAACCTGCCCTTCGATGCCTTCCGGAACCAGCTTCATGGTGTCGCGAATATCGGCCTGGAAATAACGATCTGCGGAGCCTCGCGCCATCGCGCCGACCGAGCCCATGCCGCGATAGGATTTGTAGGAGCGCCCTTGCCACAGGAAGGTTTCGCCCGGCGTTTCCTCGGTGCCGGCGAGCAGCGAGCCCACCATCGCCACTTCTGCGCCGGCGGCGAGCGCCTTGGCGAGATCGCCCGAGAATTTGATGCCGCCGTCGGCGATGCAGGGAACATCCGCTTTCAGCGCCACCTCGGCTGAATCCATGATCGCCGTAAGCTGCGGCACGCCGACGCCCGCGACCATGCGCGTCGTGCAGATGGAGCCTGGCCCGATGCCGATTTTCACCGCGTCGGCGCCCGCGTCGATCAGCGCCTGCGTTCCCTCGGCGGTCGCAACGTTGCCGGCCACGACCTGCACCGCGTTCGACAGTTTTTTCACGCGCGACACGGACTCCAGCACGCTGACGGAATGGCCGTGCGCCGTGTCGATCACGATCACGTCGCAGCCCGCGTCGATCAGCATCTGCGAGCGCGCAAAGCCCTTGTCGCCCGTCGTGCTTGCCGCGGCGACGCGCAGCCGGCCCTGCTCGTCCTTGCAGGCGTTCGGATGCGCGACCTGATTTTCCATATCCTTCACCGTGAGCAGGCCGACGCAGCGGTAATGCTCGTCGACGACGATCAGCTTCTCGATGCGGAACTGATGCAGCAGACGCCGCGCCTCATCCTGCGTGACGTCTTCGCGCACGGTGATGAGACGATCCTTCGTCATGAGTTCGGAGACGGGCTGCGCCGGGTTGGAGGCGAAGCGGACGTCGCGATTGGTGAGGATGCCGACGAGCTTGCCGTTGTGGCCGTTCGCGCCGCGCTCGACCACGGGAAAACCCGAGAAGCCATGCCGCTGCATCAGGGCGCGCGCGTCGGCGAGCGTCTCGTCGGGAAAGATGGTCAGCGGGTCGACGACCATGCCCGATTCGAACCGTTTGACCTTGCGCACCTCGTCGGCCTGCGCCTCGGGATCGAGATTGCGGTGAATGACGCCGAGCCCGCCCGCCTGGGCCATCGCGATGGCCATGCGCGCTTCGGTCACCGTGTCCATCGCGGAGGCGATGATGGGAATGCGCAGGTCGATGCGGCGCGTCAGCCGGCTGCGGATATCCGTCTCGGACGGCAGCACCTCGGAGCGGCCCGGCCGCAGCAGCATGTCGTCGAACGTGTAGGCTTCGCGAATGGTTTTCTCGACGATCACGGCCATGCCCAGCTCCTTCCGCCCGGACGGCGAAGCGGCCGGGCGCGCGTCAGCGGAGGCCCCTCTCTAGGAGCCAAAAACACAAAAGCCGCCCTGAACGAACGGGACGGCCCTCACGGGTTGGCGATTGCGGTTAGCACGCGACCGGCGCGGTGGGAAGCTCGGTTGCGCGGCGCGGCGTCGCAGGGCGTCAGGCCGCGCGATCCCGCGCAGGAGACTGGATCAGGGATTCTGCGGGAATGCCCCATTCCTGATGAAGCTTCCGCACCATCGCCATGGTCAGCGACCGGCGGCCGGACAGAATATCCGACGCGCGCTGTCGGGAGCCGAGCAGGCGTCCAAGGTCAGCCTGCGAATAACCCGCCGTTTCCATCCGATAGCGAATAGCGTCGATCGGCGCTGGCGGCTCGATCGGCCAGTTCCGCCGTTCGTAGTCCTCGATCAGAAGCGCAAGCAGGTCGAACCGTTCCGCCTGCGCCGTTTTCCTGGCCGGAGGCGCGTCAAAAAACGCGGCGATGTCGGTGAGCGCCTGATCGTAGTCGTCTTCGTTGCGCAGAATCCGCAGCTCTTTCATCGCACCTTCTCCGCATCGATGCGGTCATATTCCGCATGGGTTCCGATGAACTTCACGAGCACCCGGCCGTAGGCATAGGAAACATGAGCGACCAACCGATATTTGTTGCCGCCGAGATCGAAAATGACGCGATTATCGGCGACAAAATCGACCGTAGAGCCAAACATCCGCTTGATGTCAGCCGGACCTCGCCATTCCGCTCGACGGGCGATCGCGTGCCACGCGCGGATCGAACCTTCCGCGGCGGTGTGCTTTTCCCAAAACAACCGCAGCGTGCGCAGTGCGATGACCTGCATATTCCCGCCTACCATGTAACCATTCTGGTGACAAGGCGCGGGATACGCCCGCCAGCGTCACGCCGACATAACGGCGGGCGCCTAGCCTCGCGAGGCCCTCGGGAGGAGAATGATGTTCAACCGATACTCGCTGGCGGTCGCGCTGGCCTCGACCCTCGTCATCGCCGGTCCGGCCGCAGCGCAGCAGATCGTCAAGGTCGAGCCTCCGCTCGGCCGGATGCAGCCAGGGGAAAAGATCCTCGTCGACAACGGCAAATGTCCGAAAGGGCAGTTGCTCGAGGTCGCCGCCGGCTTTGGCGGCGCCGGCGTCGGTTCGCGCAACACCGTGCAGCGCTCGCGTGGCGGCGCGCGACAGAAGCGCTGCGTTCCGCGCGGCTGATCAGGCTCCCCGCCACGGAGACAAGCGAGGAGATAAAGCGTCTCAACCGTCTCCTCGGTGAGGCAGACGATGCGCGACGGCGGAAAGCTCACCGCGCCAGAAGCCCGCGCACGATCGCGGGAAGCTCCGCCGGACGCTCGCAGAGCGCCGCCGGGTTCGACAGCGCCAGACGATCCTCGCCATGCCCCCACAGGACGCCGACGCAGGCGATCCCGTTGCGGCGCGCGCCAAGCACGTCAAAGGGCGTATCGCCTATCATGACGGCCCGCTCCGGGTCGATCCCGCGCTGCGCCAGGATGTAGGCGATCAGATCGCCCTTGTCCCCGCGCACGCCGTCGAGCTCCGCGCCGTAGATATCCTCGAACAGATCGGCGAAGCCGAAATGCGCGATGATCTTGCCGGCGTAGGCGTGCGGCTTCGAGGTGCAGACATAGAGGCGCGCGCCGTCGCGCTTCAGTTCGGCCAGGGCCTCATGCACGCCGGGATGGATGGTCGCGTCGAACATCGCTCCGCCGGTGTAGCGTTCGCGGTAGAGCGAGACCGCGCGCTCCACATCGGCGGGCGGCACGCCGATCCGCGCGAACATCTCCCTCATCGGCGGCCCGATCACCCAGCGCAGGTCGTCGTCCGGTTCCGGCGCGACGCCCACCTGCGACAGCGCCCACCGCACGGAACTGATGATGCCCGGCGCGGGCTCGGTCAGCGTGCCGTCGAGATCGACGAGGAGAACCGCGTCGTTCAGCATCGCGCCGCGCCCCGCTCTGACAAAGCCTTTGCAAAGGCGTCGCATCGCGGACAACGAACGGCGACGGAGGGCGGCGCATAACCCCGGATCGAGTTCCGCCGCCGCTCGAAGCGCGAGCCGCTCATCGTGTCGCGCCGCCTCTGAATCCCGTCGCCAGCACATAGAGCTCGGACGAATCCGCCCGGCTCGCCTCCGGCTTGATGTGCCGCACCGTCGCGAAATCGCGCTTGAGGTCGTTCACCAGATGGACCGTGTCGCCGCCCTGGAACAGCTTGACCAGAAAGAAGCCGCCGGGCGCCAGCGTCTCGCGCGCGAAGTCGAGAGCCGCTTCCGCGAGGCCGATGATGCGCAGATGGTCGGTCTTCTTGTGCCCCGTCGTATTGGCCGCCATGTCGGACATCACCCCGTCCGCCGGACCGCCGATCATCGCCTTCAGCCTGTCGGGCGCCGCCTCGTCCATGAAATCGAGCGCGATGAAATCGACGCCCGCGATCGGCTCGATCTCGAGAAGGTCGATCGCGGCGACCGCTCCGGCGCCCTTGCCGCTGCCGACCTTGCGCGCCGCGATCTGCGACCATCCGCCCGGCGCCGCGCCGAGATCGACGATGCGCTGGCCGTGCTTCAGGAGGCGATGCTTCTCGTCGATCTCCAGCAGCTTGTAGGCCGCCCGCGAGCGATAGCCGTCCCGCTTGGCGCGCGCGACGAAAGGATCGTTGAGCTGGCGCTCGAGCCAGCGCTGCGACGACAACGTTCGCTTGTGAGCGGTCTTGAGCCTGACGCCGAGATCGCGGTCGCCTGCGCCGCGGGCGCTGTCGCGCCCTTTGCCGGCGTTCACGCGGTCGCCTCCGTCCAGACCCTGTCGGCCGCCATCATCTGCGTCAGCAGCCCTTCCCGCAGCCCGCGATCAGCGACGCGCAGACGCTCGCTTGGAAAGGCGCGCCGGATCGCTTCGAGGATCGCGCACCCAGCGAGCACGAGATCGGCGCGGTCGCGGCCGATGCAGCCATTCGCCGCCCGATCCTCGTAGGACATGGCCCTCAGGCTCGCCATCACCGAATCAACCTCCGACCGGCGCATCCATAGCCCATCGACGCGCCGCCGTTCATAGCGTTGCAGTCCGAGAAAGACGCCGGCGACGGTCGTCACCGTGCCGGATGTTCCCAGCAGGTGGAAGTTTTTGCAGCGGGCGAGCGGCGCCACGTCGATCTTGAACTGCGACAGCGCGCGATCGACCTCCGCCACCATCGCCTCGAACACCGAATCGGTCACGCTGACGCCGCCATGCCGCTCGGCCAGCGTCACCACGCCGATCGGCAGCGAAGCCCAGGCGCGAATGCGCTCGCTAACCGGGCGGCCCTCGCCGGCCTTGTCGAGCCACACGATCTCCGAAGAGCCGCCGCCGATATCGAACAGGATGAGATTGTCGGCGAGCGGGTCGGCGAGCGCCGCGCAGCCGGCGGCGGCGAGATGCGCCTCGGTGCGCTGATCGACGATGTCGAGGGCCAGATCGAGCTCGCGCTTGACGCGCTCGACGAAGCGCGGACCGTTCTCGGCCATGCGGCACGCCTGGGTCGCGATCAGATGCGACCGCGTCACCCGTCGCGCCCGCATCTTGTCGCGACAGATGCGCAGGGCGGCGATGGTGCGGCGGATGGCGTCCTCGCCCAGGCGGTTGTTGCTGCCGAGCCCCTCGCCCAGCCGCACGATGCGCGAAAACGCGTCGATGACCGTGAACCCAACGGCGGTCGGCGTCGCGACCAGAAGCCGGCAATTGTTGGTGCCCAGATCAAGCGCGGCGTAAACAGGCTTCGGCCTGCGCCCCTGCCGTTCCGCATCCTCTCCGACGCGCGCCGGCGCGGCCTCCCCGAGGCCGCTCTCGGTGAACGGCGCCATCGCGCTCTCCCCATCCGTCGGCGCCCATGCCGAGGATCACTTGACGCAAGTCAACCATGAGCCGCGGTGGGGAGCAAGCCGGCTCTACGCCCTTCGTCTATATCAGAAAGATTCGCCGCCCCAGGGTGCAGCGGCGGGGTCAAAATCTAGAAAGCCCGGAAGGTGATGATCGTGTGGGTGTCCAGAATATCGGGAATCGTCTGGACCTTCTCGCCGACGAAATGGCCGATATCGACCTCGTCCGGAATGTGGAACTTGGCGAGGATGTCGTACTTGCCGGCCGTCGAGTAGATTTCTGACGCGATCTCGGCGTCGGCCAGCCGGCTGGC
>MKVY01000053.1:56056-65705 GCA_001899525.1 Rhizobiales bacterium 65-9 | reverse complement strand
CAAAAGTTATGAAGTTATGGTCCGCTCGATGTTCTCAAGCGCGTGACCTTCTCGGTCGAGGCAGGCGAGATGTTTGCGATCATCGGGCCGAACGGCGCAGGCAAGACGACCCTGTTCAAGACCATGACCGGAGAGAGCCTCGCGAACGCCGGCGCGATCGTCTTCGATGGCGAGGATGTGACGCATCGCTCCGCCGAGCATCGTGTCGTCAAGGGCATGGGGCGAACGTTCCAGGTCGCGCGCGTGTTCGGGGATTTCTCCGTGCTCGAGAATGCGGTGGTGACGATCGAATCGCGCCGCCGCGCAGCGGGAGAGGCGCTTGGCGGCAGGTTCGCGATCCGGCCATCCGAAAGCGTGCTGGCGGAGGCGTCCGCGCTGATCGCCGACCTCGGGCTGTCGCATGTCCGCGACAAGACGGCCTCGCTTCTCTCGCATGGCGACAAGAAGCGTCTGGAATTCATGATGGCCCTGGCTCTGAAACCCAAGATCCTCATGCTTGATGAGCCGACCGCAGGGATGTCGCCTGCGGATCGCATCGGCATCGCCAAGCTGATCAAGGATATGCAGGCCGCCCACAATCTGACGATCGTGATGACCGAGCACGATATGGACATTGTGTTCGGTCTCGCTGACCGCGTGATGGTGCTGAACTACGGGGAGATCATCGCGGTGGGCGCGGTTGCGGAAATCCGCGCCAACGCAGCCGTCGCCGACGTCTATCTCGGCAAGGAGATGTATCATGCTTGAGACAGCCGGGCTCAACGCATACTACGGCGACGGTCATATTTTGCATGACATCGCGTTTCGGGTCGGCGACGGCGAGCGCGTCGCCATTCTCGGCCGGAACGGCGCTGGCAAGTCGACGCTGCTCAAGAGTATCATGAACGCAGGTCCGCGCGTGCAGGGCGACGTGCGTTTTGAAGGCGCTCTCCTGGGAGATGCGCCATCTTACCAGCGGGCTCGCAAGGGGTTGGCGATGGTGCCGGAAGATCGCCGCATCTTCACCCATCTGACTGTCGAGGAAAATCTCACGATCGCGCATTATGCTGCGGGCGGGCGGCCGAAGGCGGACGCCGCGAGGATCATCGAATCCTTCTCCCTGCTCAAGCCCCTCGTGAAGCGTTTTGGCGGCCAGCTCAGCGGCGGGCAGCAGCAGGTGGTGGCTGTCGCGCGCGCCTTCATGGCGACCCCCCGGCTGCTTCTGCTGGACGAACCCACCGAAGGCCTTGCTCCCGTCATCATCGAGCAGATGGCGCAGGAGTTCGTCACCATTTGCGATCGGGAGAAGGTCGGCCTTGTTCTGTGCGAACAGAACATCTGGTTCTCGCGTATGTGCACGAGCCGGATCTATCTCCTCGACACCGGCCGGATTGTCTTTTCCGGCGACTGGAATGAGTTTGAGTCCGACGCCGAACTGAAGAAGAAATACCTCGCGGTCTGAGGCCGAAGGATACGCAACCGTTGAATTCGATCGTTCGCCAGCCTGCGATTGCTCCTGCGCCCGGACAACTGATCGAGATCAGGGACGGCGTGTTCTGGGCGCAGCTCAGGCTTCCGTTCAGACTGAATCACGTCAACATCTATCTGCTGGATGAAGGCGACGGCTGGGTTGTCGTCGACACCGGCATCGGCGATTCGCCGACAGTCGCCGCGTGGGAGGTTCTGCTTGCCGGCCCGCTGGCCGGCCGGCCGGTCACGCGCGTGGTCTGCACGCATCATCATCCGGACCACGTCGGAATGGCGGGCTGGCTGATCGCGCGCTTCGGCGCGACGCTTCATATGCCGGAAGCGGAGTTTCTTCTCAGCCAGCACTATTCCAACCGGCCAGGCGCGATCGACGGAAAGGCCTTCTTCGATCTGTACGCGGCGAACGGCATGCCGCCCGACCAGATCGCGCAGGTTTTGAGCGACGGCCACGATTACCAGAGGCGGCTCACGGGGTTGCCCGACGCCTTCGTTCGCCTGGAGGACGGCGATGAGTTCGTGGTCAACGGCAGGACATTCGAGGTGCTCACCGGTGGCGGACATTCGCCTGATCAGGCGATGCTCCTATGCCGAGCAGAGGGGTTTTTCCTGTGCGCCGACCAGGTGCTGCCGCGCATCTCGCCGAATGTCGGAGTGGTCGCGCATGAGCCATTGGGCGATCCCCTTGGGCGATTTCTGACGTCTCTCCGCGACATCCGGCGTCGCGCGCCCGGCGATGTCGTATGCTATCCCGGTCACGACTGGCCGTTCGACACGTTGCATGAGCGGATCGCGCAGCTGCTGGCTCACCACGAGCAACGCTGCGCCGTGCTGTCGGACGCCTGCGTGAGCGAGCCGAAGAGCGCCGCTGAATTGACGCCGAAGCTGTTTCCGGCGCTCGCCGGCGACCATCAGATCTCGTTCGGATTCATGGAGACATTGTCCCACATCCATTATCTGCTGGGCAGGGGCGAACTCGCGCTGAGCGAGGCGGCCCCCGTACGGCGGTTCAGGCGCGTCTGACGGTCGCGAGGCCCCATGGCGATCGACGAGAAAAAGCTGCTGCGTCGGAAGATCGACGATGTGTCGCAGCGGTACGGCTCCCACGAAACGGCGCTCTATGCGCTGGGTCTGGGACTGGGTCTGAACCCCGCCGACGAACATGCGCTGCGCTTCGTCGTGGGCCCGGATGCGGTATTGCCGACATTCGCCACGGCGCTCGCGCAAAATCGCGACTGGTTCTGGGAGCCCGACATCGGCCTCGATGTTGCGAGCTCGGTCCATGCCGAGCAGGCTCTCACGCTTCATGCGCGTCTCCCGGCGACCGCCGCCATAAACGGCAGGTGCGACGTCGAGGACGTGATCGACAAGGGCGCCGGCCGCGGCGCGATCGTCGTGTGTAGGGCGACGCTGACCGACGCCGTCGACGGAGCGCTCTACGCGACGATGCTGCAGAGCGTTTTCTTCAGGCGCGATGGCGGTTTCGGCGGATCGAACAAAGGCGGCAAGCCGAGGGTCGTCATGCCGGCCCGCTCTCCGGATGCGACGGTGCTGCACCCGACGTCGCCCCAGACGGCGCTGATTTATCGGCTGAGCGGCGATCGCAATCCGCTGCACTGCGATCCTGAAGTCGCTCGCAGGGCGGGCTTCGATCGACCCATCCTGCACGGGCTGGCGAGCTTCGGAATTGCGGGATACGCGATCGGCCGGACTTTTTGTCAGGATGATGCGTGGGCGATGAGGTCCATCTCATGTCGGTTCACGGCGCCAGCCTTCCCCGGCGACACGCTGGCGGTCCAGTTGTGGCGCGATGCGAGCATCGTGAGGTTTCGCGTCGTTTGCGCCGAGAGCGGGCGCGTGGTCATCGATCATGGGCGCGCCGAGCTCACGCTCTAAAAGAGCGTTTTGCGGCGTCGTCGGCGATGCGGGCCGTGCGCGCGGAGCGACGCCACACTTGTGGCCAGAGATAAGCAAAAATTTTTATACGCGGAAACTTGTCGCTATTATGATTAGTGTGTAAGACGGACGGCGGCGGCGGGGACCCGGCAGCGCGCACCCCGCCGCGCAGGGCGATCCAGTTCTGGACAGAGGTTTTCATGAGCAAAATTCCGGTGATCGTCGACGCCATCCGCACGCCGATGGGACGCGGCAAGGAGGGCGGCGTCCTCTCCGGGATTCATCCGAGCGACCTGCTTGCGGGCGTGTTCAAGCAACTGGTCGAACGCAACCGTCTTGATCCCGGAAGCGTCGACGACATCATCGTCGGCTGCGTCAGCCAGGTCGGCGAGCAGGCCGGGCCGGTCGGGCGCCTCGCCTGGCTGTCGGCCGGATATCCCGATCACGTCCCTTCCACGACGGTCGATCGTCGCTGCGGCTCCAGCCAGCAGAGCGTCCATTTCGCCGCTCAGGGCATCGCGGCCGGCGCTTATGACATCGTGATCGCCGGCGGCGTGGAATCGATGAGCCGCGTTCCCATGTTCACGGCGCGCATCGGCAAGGATCCTTCCGGGCCTCTGCTCTACGACCGCTACGAACACGGCCTGATCCCGCAGGGCATCGCAGCCGAGCGGATCGCCGCGAAGTGGAAAATCTCGCGAGAGGCGATGGACGCGTTCTCTGCGCGCTCCCATCAGCTGGCGGCGGCGGCGCGCGACGACGGGAGCTTCAATGCGGAGATCGTCAACGTGCCAAACGCGAATGGCGTCGCATCTGCGGACGAGACGATCCGCCCGTCGACGACGGTGGAGGGCCTCTCCAACCTGAAGGTTTCGTTTGAAAACGCCGACTTCAAGCAGCGTTATCCCGAGATCGACTGGAGCGTAACGGCCGGCAATTCTTCCCAGCTCGCGGATGGCGCGTCCGCTCTTCTCATCATGAGCGAGGATGCGGCGCTTCGGCTGGGGCTTCGCCCTCGCGCGCGCTTCGTCGCTTATGACGTGATCGCTGACGATCCGATCATGATGCTCACCGCGCCGATCCCCTCGACCCGTCGTGTGTTGGAGCGCGCCGGCATGAAAGCGTCCGACATTGATCATTTCGAGGTCAACGAGGCCTTCGCAAGCGTGCCGCTGGCGTGGTTGAAGGAATACGACGTCGATCCGGCGAAGCTCAATCCGCGCGGCGGCGCTATCGCGCTGGGGCATCCGCTCGGCGCGTCGGGCGCGCGTCTCATGACGACCATGCTCAATGGTCTCGAAGCGACCAAGGGGCGGTACGGACTCCAGACGATGTGCGAGGCCGGCGGCATGGCCAACGGCACGATTATCGAGCGCCTGTAAGGATCAGCGATCATGGATATTCAGGGTATTTCGGCGGTCGTCACAGGCGGCGCCTCTGGGCTTGGCCTCGCCAGCGCCGAGGCGCTCGTGAAGCGCGGCGCGAAGGTGATCATCGCTGATCTTCCGACCTCGAAGGGCGGCGAGGTCGCCGCCAAATTGGGCGACGCGGCGAAGTTCGTTCCGGGCGATGTCACCAGCGCCGACGACATGACGGCGGTTTTCGAGGAGGCGCGCAAGCGGGGACCGTTCCGCGCCACGGTGCATTGCGCCGGCGCCGGCGGCCCCGTCCGCGTCGTCGACAAGGAAGGCAATCCGGGCTCGCTCGAGATTTACGAACGCGTCGTGCGGCTCAATCTGGTCGGCAGCTTCAATGTGTTGCGGCTCGCCGCGGCGGCCATGGCGAGGGAGGATGAAGTCGACGGCGAGCGCGGCGTCGTCGTGCTCACCGCTTCGGTGGCTGCGTTTGAAGGTCAGATCGGTCAGATCCCGTATGCGTCGGCCAAGGCTGGCATCCACGGCATGACGATCGTCGCCGCGCGCGATCTCGCAAGCCGCAAGATCCGCGTCTGCACCATCGCTCCGGGCACGTTCGATACGCCGATCCTGACGCGGGTGAAGCCGGAGGTGAAGGCGGCTCTGGAAGCTGCGACGCCGCACCCGTCGCGTCTTGGCCGGCCTTCCGAGTTCGGCCTGCTGGCCATGCATCTGATCGAGAATCCCATGATCAACGGCGAGACGGTGCGCATCGACGGCGCCATTCGCATGACGCCGCGCTGAGTCGGAATATCGGTCTATGGCGCGTGAAAGTCTTCTGCAGCCGCTGACGATTGGCTCCGTGACATTGGCCAATCGCATCGTCATGTCACCCATGACGCGCGGCTTCAGTCCGGGCGGCGCGCCGAATGAGGCGGTGGCGAATTATTACGCGCGCCGCGCAGCCGGAGGCGCCGGGCTGATCGTGACGGAGGGCGTCGGCGTCGATCACCCCTCAGCGCTCGGCGACGCGGGGCTGGGCGAAAACGATATTCCTTTCATGTTCGGCGAACGGTCTTTGTCAGGCTGGCGCTCCGTGGTGGACGCCGTGCACGCGGCCGGCGGAAAGATCGCGCCGCAGCTTTGGCATCAGGGCGTGATGCGGATTCGCGGGACAGGTCCGTCTCCGGACGCTCCGACGATCGGTCCCTCCGGCGTTTGGGGGCCTAGGGGCGTGACGACGCTCGATGTCGCGAAAATCCCGTCTGATCCGGTTCTCGGCGATCCGATGACGGATGAGGAGATTGAGGATGTCGTGGCGTCGTTCGCGCGCGCCGGACGCGACGCAGTCAGTGTTGGTTTCGACGGCGTCGCGCTGCATGGCGGCCACGGCTATCTTCTCGATAATTTCCTCTGGGAAGGCACCAATGCGCGGGAAGATCGCTGGGGCGGGGATCGCAGGCGCCGCAGCGAAGCGGTGGTCGCGATCGTGCGCGGACTGCGACGGGAGATCGGCGACGCATTGCCGATCATCTTCCGGTTTTCGCAGTGGAAGCAGCAGGACTACAAGGCCAGGCTGGCGCAGACTCCACAGGAGCTGGAGGAGGTTCTCGGGCCGATCGCCGACGCCGGCGTGGATGTTTTCGACGCCAGCGTCCGCTATTTCGACACGCCCGCGTTCCCAGGCTCGGAGATGGGTCTTGCCGGCTGGGCGAAGAAGGTCACCGGGAAACTGTCAATGACCGTCGGCGGAGTCGGAATCAACAAGGACACCGGTCTCGCCAATCAGAAGTCCAATGCTCCCGTGGCCGATATCCGCGCCGTCGATAATATCGACCTCGTCGCGCGCCGCTTTGAACGCGGCGAGTTTGATCTGGTCGCAGTCGGCCGCGCGATGATTGGCGACGCCGAATGGGCGAACAAGATTTTCCGCAACGAGAGTCCACGCGCCTATGATGCGCGTCATCTCGCCGGACTTCACTAAACGGTCGGGCCGATGATCGGATCGAACCGACAGGGAGGCGATTTGGGCGAGAACCTTCAGGCGTTTCGCGATGAGGTGAGGGCTTGGCTGACGGCCAACGCGCCGGTCGGCTGGCGCGAAAAGATGGCGGGAGCGGATGGCGACGGGTTCGTGGCCTTCCAACGCGAATGGTTCGCGGCTTTGGCGCCGAGCGGTTACGCCACGCCGCATTGGGAAAAGGGCTGGGTGGGCGGCGGCCGCTCGCTGGCGGAACAGGTCGTCATCTTCGAGGAGATGGCGAGGGCGGACGCGCCGCGTCTGCTGCTTCACTTCATCTCGCTTTACCATGCGGCCATGACGATTTCGCACTGGGGCCGCGACGATCAGAAGCGCCGGCATCTTCCGGCGATCATCGCAGGAAGCGTCTGGTGTCAGGGCTTTTCCGAGCCCAATGCAGGTTCCGATCTCGCATCGCTCCGGACGCGCGCCGAACGGAAGGGCGATCGCTACATCGTCAACGGTCAGAAAATCTGGTCGACGATGGGGCAATATGCCGATTGGTGCCTTCTGCTCGTCAGGACGTCGACGGATGGTCCGAAGCAGGCGGGCATCACTTACTTGCTCATGGATATGAAGTCCAAGGGAGTCGTTCCCCGCCCGATCAGGCAGATCACCGGCGATGAGGAGTTCAACGAAGTTTTTCTGGAGGACGTTGAGGTGCCGGTGGAGAACCGGCTCGGCGAAGAGGGCGAAGGGTGGAAGGTCGCCCAGACGACGCTCTCGTCCGAACGCGGGCTGACGATCCTTGAACTCGCCGAGCGCATGAACCGGGCGCTCTGGCGGCTGATGGAGGCGCTGGCGTCGCACGGACGAAACACGGACGCGCAATTTCGCCGCGAAGCCGTTGGCGTCCAGCTCCGCATCGACGCCTTGCGCGCGATGCTGGCCGACTTCATGGCCCGCAGCGAGGCGGGAAGCGAACTCGTCGGCGCATCCTCCATGATCAAGCACTATTATGCGCAGACATTACGTGAGTTCACGCAGCTTGGCCTGCGCGCGCAGGGCCTTCCCGGACAGGAGCAGTCGCCGATGACGCTCGGCGGCGGACATGAGACCGGAAATTGGATGGTCGATTTTCTCAATTCCTACATGTGGACCATCGCTGGCGGAACGAATGAAATCCAGCGCACCATCATTTCGGAGCGCGTGCTGAAGATGCCGAGGGAGAAGCTGTCGTGAGCGCGCAGGGCGAGAACGACGCCTTCGTCGCGGAGCTGGCCGTCATCGCCCGCCGCTTTCTCGCCGAACAGGCGAGGCGCCGCGCGCCCTATGAAACCACCGCCTCTCAGGCTTGTCTTTCCCTGACGCCGAAGGCGGCGGAGCTTGGCTGGTTCCTGCTGGCGACGCCGGAGGAGCGAGGAGGTCTCGGGCAGGATTTTGCCGCGCTTGGCGCGCTCTATCGCGAGCTCGGCCGGGCTCTCTCGCCGCTTCCATTGATGACCGCGATGATGGCCGTCCATGCCCTTCGCGAAGCATCGTCCGACTACGCCAACGCCATGCTCGATTCCATCGGCGCTGGCGACGCGGTTGTCGGCGCGCAACTTCCCCATGGCGGAGCTGTTCATGTGAGCAGCGCGCCAGACGGGTTTGTCCTCGATGGGCGGCTGTCCCATGCCCTGCTGCCCGACGGCGCCACCCATCTTCTGCTTCAGGCCGATCTTGCAGGGGAGCCCGCCGTTCTGCTGATTGTCCTTGACGGCGGAGTCGCGATCAAACGCCACGAGATATGGGACAGGACGCGCGAACTGGCTGACGTCGTCTTTACGGGCGTTAGGGCGTCGGCTGAAGCGATTCTGGCGAAGGGCGAGCAGGCCGTCAGGTTGATCGCTGATCGTTCCGCCCATTTCGATCTCGCGCTTGCATGCGACTGCGTCGGCGGCGCGGAACAGATTCTCGACGAGACGGTGGAATATACCAGGACGAGGCGGCAGTTCGGGCGCGAGATCGGCTCGTTTCAAGCACTGAAACATCGGTGCGCCGACATGAAAACCGAGCTCGAAGCCGCGAAGGCGCTGACGGCGCGAGCCGCGTCGGCCATCGACAGCTCGGATCGGGCCGCCGTGATCGCCGCGGGCGCCAAGATTCTTGCGGCGCAGACCTATCGCGCGATCGCGATGGACGCCGTGCAGATGCATGGCGGCATCGGCTTCACCTGGGAGCACGACTGCCACCTTTTTCTGAAGCGGGCGCTACTGAATGAGGCGCTGGGCGGCTCTCCGGAAGATTACAAGGATCGGCTGTTCGAGCCGATGAGACTGGCTGTCGATGCGGCGCGGGCCTGACATGGTCGCGTCTGTCGAAGGCGCATGGAGAAGCCGAGGTGAATAGTCTCGACCCCCTGGATTTCAGCGGGAAGACCGTCCTCGTCGTGGGCGGCTCCAGCGGCATCGGAAACGGCATCGCGCAGGCCTACCGGCGGCGCGGCGCCGAGGTCCGCGTCTGGGGCACGCGCGATTCCGCAGCGAGCTACGATGCGCGGCGGGGGTCGGATCTGACCGGGCTCTCTTACCAGCGCGTCGACGTGTCGGTGGATGCCGAGATCGATCAGGCGGCCGCCTCGCTCGATCGGTTGGATGTCCTGATTCTCGCGCAAGGCGCTGTCAAATACAAACGAGCCGAGTTCGAGATCGGAACATTCCGGGAGGTCGTTGATGTCAACCTCAACAGCGTGATGGCGTGCTGCGCGCGCTTTCATCCGCTTCTGAAGGCCGCCGCCGGCGCGATCATCATCATCGGGTCGATCGGCGCTCTGAAATCGGTGAAGGGCAATCCCGCCTATGCGGCGTCCAAGGCGGCTGCGCATGCGCTGGCCCGCACGCTCGGCGACGCATGGGGAGGCGATGGCGTCCGCGTCAACGTGATCGCGCCCGGAATGGTCGCCACGAAGATGACGGAGGTCACCACGGCCCAT
>MKVY01000053.1:42374-56022 GCA_001899525.1 Rhizobiales bacterium 65-9 | reverse complement strand
GCTGTTCCTGGGGTCGAGTCTCGCCTCATACATTACCGGGCAAACTCTCGTCGTGGATGGGGGGCGCATTCTCTGATTGTCGCCGGATGCGATAGCGCGGCGCAGCCGCAAAGGGTCGCAAGCATGGAACAGACCATTCCGATCAAGACGCTGGCGGAGCTCCCGCCTTATCAGGCGCGCGCCCTCGGCGCCAAACGCGCGTTGCGTTTCGAGGGCCGCGACACGAGTTTCGCGGAATTTGACCGCCACACCGCTCAAGTCGCGAATGGCCTTATGGAGTTGGGATTAAAAAGAGGCGACCGCATCGCCTATCTGGGGCGCAACAGCGACTGGTATTTCGAGCTGCTTTTCGGCGCCATCCGGGCGGGAATCGTGCTTTCTCCTATCGGCTGGCGCCTGGCGGATCCTGAAATTCTCTTCATCCTTGAGAATTCGCAGGCGAAAGCGCTCTTCGTTGAGCATGAATTCTTGCGGCCGGCGATCACGGATACTCTGCCCGCGACAGTGACGACCCTGATCGCCATGGACAAGCATGCGTCGAAGCACGAGCGCTTCGACGCATGGCGGGACCGGCAGTCGAACACGGCGCCTGATTTCTCGTTCGAACCCGACGATGTGGCGGTGCAGATCTACACCTCTGGAACGACCGGACGGCCGAAAGGCGCGATGCTGACGCACCGCAATTTCATCCGCATGCGCGAACTGCTCGCCGCGCAGGGAAGCGAGTCCAGCAAATACTATCCCGACGACATCGCCTTGCAGGCGATGCCGGTCTCGCATGTCGGCGGAACGTCCACTGGCGTCTGGGCGCTTTATCACGGAATATCGTCAGTGGTGGCGCGACAGTTCGATCCCGACGACGTTCTTGGCTTCATCCGAGACGAAGGCGTCAACAGCTTCTTCCTCGTCCCGGCCGCCCTGCAGCGCATCGCTCGCGACCCGCGCGCGCAGACGACCGATTTCAGCCGACTGCGTTTCATCATCTATGGCGGCAGCCCCATGCCGCGCGAACTGCTCGCCGAGTGCATGAAGGTGTTCAAATGCGGATTCCTGCAGGGATACGGCATGACCGAGACATGCGCGACGATCGTGCAGCTGCCGCCTGAGGACCACGTGCTCGATGACAATCCACGGCTTCGGTCGGCGGGCAAGGCGCTGCCGGGCGTTGAGATAGCGATCCGCGGCGACGACGGAGCGCCGCTTCCTGCCGGAACCGTAGGCGAGATCGTGATCCGCTCGCCGGGAAACATGGTCGGGTACTGGAACGATCCGGAGGCCACCGCCAAGACGATCGATCCGGACGGCTGGCTGCACAGCGGCGACGCCGGCTATCTGGACGACGATGGATATCTCTTCATCGTTGATCGCGTGAAGGACATGATCGTGTCCGGCGGCGAGAATATCTATCCTGCCGAGGTCGAAAACGCGATCTATGGTCATCCCGACGTTTCTGAAGTCGTGGTGATCGGCGTTCCTTCCGATCGCTGGGGCGAGGAGGTCAAGGCGATGGTCGTCGCCAAGCCCGGCGCCGACCCAAAAGCTGAATCGATCATCGATTGGGCGAAAAAACACATCGCTTCGTTCAAGGCTCCGAAGAGCGTCGATTTCATTGCCGCGCTTCCGAAGAGCGGCGCGGGCAAGGTGCTGCGCCGTGAAGTCCGGGATCCTTTCTGGAAAGGCCGCGACCGCAAGGTGAACTGAATCCGGCCCGCCGTGCAGGAAATGATATGATGGGAATTCCCGCGAATCTTAACAATCGTCTTCGGCTTCCGGTGATCGCGGCGCCGATGTTCATCGTCTCGAGCCTCGCCTTGGTGAAGGCGCAATGCAAGGCTGGCGTCGTGGGTTCTTTTCCCGCGCTTAACGCCAGGCCGAACGGCTCGCTGGGCCAGTGGCTGAGCGAGATCAGGGATGATCTGGCGGCCTACGACGCGGAAAATCCCGATCGCCGCTCCGCTCCATTCGCCGTCAATCTCATCGTGCACAAAAGCAACGATCGCGTTGAGGCCGATCTCGCGACCTGCGTCGAACACCGCGTCCCGATCGTCATCACATCCATGGGCGTGCGTCGCGATGTGATCGATGCGGTCCGCAGCTATGGCGGATTGGTGTTCCATGACGTTGTCAATGTGCGATTCGCCCGCAAGGCGGTGGAGTATGGCGCGCACGGCCTCATCGCAGTCGCGGCGGGCGCGGGCGGGCATGCAGGCGCGCTCAGTCCCTTCGCATTGGTTCCGGAGATCCGCTCCTGGTTCGATGGTCCTCTGGCTCTTTCCGGTTCGATCGCCAGCGGGCGGGGAATTCTCGCCGCTCAGGCGCTCGGGGCCGACTTCGCCTATGTCGGGTCGGCCTTCATCGCGACCGAGGAAGCCAACGCGCCGGCGGCCTATAAGCAGATGATCATCGACGGCTCGTCGGACGATATCATTTACACGCCGCTTTTCTCGGGCGTGCACGCCAACTACCTCAAACCTTCCATTCGCGCCGCCGGGCTCGACCCGGACAATCTCCCTGAGCGTCAGGATGAGATCAGCTATGGCGGCGGCGGGCCGAAGAAGGCCTGGAAGGATATCTGGGGCGCTGGTCAAGGCATCGGCGCGATCGCCAATGTGGCCGGCGCCGGCGTTGTCGTGGACCGGATGGCGAACGAATACCGGCTTGCGCGCCAGGCGCTCGCCGCGAGCGAGGCGAGGACCGCATGACCGAAACCCCTGCGCCCGCCGGCGACCATGCGCGCCATCCTGATGGTAGGGTCACGGTGGAGCGTCGCGGCCATATCCTCATGATCGGCTTTGACCGTGTCGAGAAGATGAACAGCATGACGCCGAAAACTCATAGCGAGTTGCAGGCGGCGTATGTCGAACTCGACGCTGATCCCGAATTGCGCGTGGGCGTCGTCTATTCGCATGGCGACCATTTCTCCGCCGGCCTCGACCTGCCGAAATTCCTCGATTGCTTGCGCGAAGGCCGACCGACGCTCGATCCTGAAAAGGTCGATCCGTTCGCGCGATGGCGCCGGTGCCGGAAACCAGTTGTAACCGCTGTCAAAGGGATCACTTATACGGCCGGTCTTGAACTGCTGCTTGCGGGAGACATCGCGGTTGCGGCGTCCAACGCGCGCTTCTCTCAGCTTGAGCCCAAGCGCGGGATCATGGCGACGGGTGGCGGCGTCATGCGCTTTATCGAGCGTGGCGGCTGGGGAAACGCCATGTACCATCTGCTGACCTGCGATGAGTTCGGCGCGACGGAAGCGTTGAGAGTAGGGATCGTTCAGGAAGTCGTGGAGCCCGGGTTCGAGCTTGGCCGCGCGCTCGAGATCGCAGAACGCATCGCGGCGAACGCGCCGCTCGCCGTTCAGGCCACGATCCGGAACGGGATGACCTACCTGCTCGAAGGTCAGCGCGCCTGTGTTGAGCAGATGCCTGCGGCGCAGGGCGTTTTGGTAGCGAGCGAAGACGCGGCCGAGGGCGTTCGCGGCTTTGTCGAACGGCGCCAGCCTATGTTCAAAGGCCGCTGATGCTGCCCGTTGCGCATCGAAACGTGTGGCTTCCTGAGCGCGGGATGGGTGCTTCCCCGCTGAACAGCATCACAGAGGGCGCATCATGAGCGGCTACCATGATATCGAAGTGGAGCGTATCGGGCCTGTCGCTCGGATCTCCCACAACCGGCCGGAGCTGCGCAACGCGGAGAATACGCGCCTGCTCGAGGAAATGATGGACGCAGCCGAGCGCGCATCGAGGGATGACGGCGTGCGGGTCATCGTCATCGCAGGCAAGGGCGATCATTTCTCGGCCGGCCATGATCTCAAGGAGGGCGCGTCTCGTCGGGATTTCACCGTCGAGCAGCGTTATGCGCATGAGGAGCGCTTGTTTTATGATTTTTGCCTGAAGATCTGGGACGCGCCGAAACCCACGATTTGCCAGGTTCAGGGCGCCTGCGTGGCCGCCGGCTTCATGCTGGCCAACATGTGCGATCTGATCGTGGCGTCGGAGGATGCTTTCTTTGCGGATCCGGTCGTTCAAACGCTGGGCGCCGCCGCCGTCGAAGTCCTTATCCATCCGACGGTTCTCGGACATCGGCTGGCGATGGACATGCTTTATACGGGAAGGCGCCTGACTGCGGCGGAAGGTCTCTCATGCGGGATGGTGTCGCGGCTTGTCGCGCGCTCCGATTTGGAGACGGCGACGCTTGAACTCGCGAACCAGATCGCCAAAGCGCCGCCTTTCGCGTTGAAGCTCGTGAAGAGGTCGCTGCATCGCGCCCTGGACATGCAAGGCTTTCGCGCCGCGCTCGACGCGCATTTCGATACGCACCAGCTTTCGCACGCGACGCAGGAATTCAAGGAAACATGGGAGCGCGGCCTCTCGAGCGGTATTACGCGCGGAAAATCGGCGATGCGGCGTTGACGCGCTTATTTGCGCAAGGCCTGAGACAAAGGAGGACAGCCCTATGAAGGTGCATGTTGCGATCGCGCAGGTCTTGAAGGATCTCGGCGTCGACACGCTGTTCGGCCTTATTGGCGACGCCAATCTCTATATGGTGGACAGCTATCGCCGTGACGCCGGTGGCAGGTTTGTCCCGGTGGCGAACGAGGCGTCCAGCGTGCTGGCGGCGCTTGGCTATGCGCAGGTTTCCGGAAAGGTCGGCGTGGCCACGGTCACGCATGGGCCGGCGCTAACCAATACGCTAACGGCGCTGGTCGAAGGCGTGAAGTCCGGCGTGGCGATCGTTCTCCTTGCCGGCGATACGCCAGTCGAGGATCGCGATCATCTCCAGACAGTGAACCAGCGCGAATTCATCATGGCGACGGGCGCCGGCTTCGAGCAATTGCGCGCGCCGCACACATGCGCTGATGATATTGCGCGGGCTTTCCGCCGCGCGTCGCTGGAGAGACGGCCCATCGTCCTGAACATGCCGATCGAATTCCAGTGGCTGGATGTCGACTACCAGAAGCCCGTCATATTTCTCCCTGAGGATCGCGCGGTCGTGCCGTCCAGCAGCGATCTCGACGATGCGGCCGGGATCATCGCGAGCGCGAAGCGGCCGTTGGTGCTGGCGGGAAGAGGCGCGACGGCGCCGGAGGCCCGCGCGGCGCTGATCAGACTCGCTCGGCGCATCGACGCCCCATTGGCGACGACGTTGCGCGCGAGCGGCCTGTTCCACGGCGAATCTTTCGATTTGGGCGTCTTCGGCACACTCTCAACCGATGTCGCCACGGACGTCATCGGCGAGGCCGACTGCATTGTCGCGTTTGGCGCGGGGCTGAACAGGTTCACGACGGCGATGGGCAGTCTCGTCAAAGGGAAGCGGGTGGTGCAGGTCAATCTCGAACGGGCGGAGGTCGGCAAAAATCTTTTGCCGGACGCCGGTCTCGTCGGCGATCCGGCGCTCACGGCCGAAACCATCGTGCGCCTGCTCGACGAGGCGGAGGTTCCACCGTCGGGTTTTCGCGATGACGCGATGCGTGACAAGATCGCGGCCTATCGCATGGCGCCAAGATTGTCTGGCGTTCCGCGGCCCGGGACGGTCGATATCAGAACCGCGCTTCTGAGATTCAACGAGGTCATCCCTGCCGATCGCGTTCTGGTCACAGACGCTGGCCGCTTCCTCTACGAAGCGTGGCATGTGATGCGCGTGCGTGATCCGCGCGCTTTCGTGTACACGGTCGGCTACGGCGCGATCGGCTTGGGCGTCGGCGAAGCGATCGGCGCGGCGGAAGCCGCCTCCGGAACTCCGACAGTGCTTCTTACCGGCGATGGCGGCTTCATGCTCGGCGGTTTGACGGAACTCAATTCCGCGGTGAGAGCGCAACAGGATTTAATTATTATCCTTTGCAATGACGGCGGCTACGGCGCCGAACATATCCAGTTCCGCAATAAGAATATGGACCCGGCGCTCTCGCTCTTCCGTTGGCCGGATTTCGCACCTGTCGCCGAGGCGTTGGGAGCGCGTGGCGTAACCGTCCGCACGCGCGAGGATCTGGACGCGGCGGCCGTCGCCGTCGTCGAACGGGACAGGAAGCGTCCGCTCTTGATTGATCTGCGGCTCGATCCGGATCATGTGCCTGTTCACTGAGAACTACCGTCCCGCGTTGAGCGGCGGCGAGGACGCGATGCGGTCATAATATTTGTTAATGCGAAATATTATCGCCAATGAGAATTTCTGTGCTATGCACCTGCGGCGCATGCGTGGTGTGATGGCGACGATCGGAATGAAGGACGCGGAACAGATTTCGGGCTTTTCGTCAGCGGCGCTCCGCGATTGGCTTGACGCCAATGGGATCGGCGACGGATCTGTCGAGAATCTTCGTGTCCTCGCAGGCGGCACGCAGAATGTGCTCGTCCGGTTCGATCGATCCGGCGCTTCCTACGTTTTGCGCAGGGGGCCGATGAGCCTGAGAGCCGAGAGCAACCGCACGATGATGCGGGAGGCGCGCCTGCTTCGCGCGCTGCGCGACACGTCGGTTCCCCATCCGCATTTCGTGGCTGGCTCCGAGGATGCGTCGATCGTCGGCGCGAGCTTTTATGTGATGAAGGCGGTCGAGGGATTTAACGCGACCGTCGATCCGTCGCCGCAGATGCGCGCTGATCCTGCGACGCGTCATCGGATGGGCCTTTCGCTTGTGTCCGCTCTTGGCGAGCTGAGCCGCCTCGATCCGATCACTATGGGGCTTTCGGATTTCGGAAAGCTCGACGGCTTTCTGGAGCGCCAGGTTGGCCGGTGGGCGGCGCAGCTCAATTCTTACGAACAATATCCGGAGTGGACGGGCAGGGCGGATCTTGCCGGCGTCGAAGACATCGGCGCCTGGCTGTCGGGCCATCGCCCATCAACGTTCACGCCGGGAATCATTCACGGCGACTATCACATCGGCAACGTCATCTACCGCGACCACGGCGAGGTCGCAGCCATCGTCGACTGGGAGATGGCGACGCTCGGCGATCCGCTTGTCGATCTCGGCCGGATCCTGTCGACCTGGCCCGACAAGGACGGATCGCAGCCGCTGAGCATGCGCGTGGAGCCCTGGAAGGATTTCCCTGATCGCGACGAACTCGTGGAGCGCTATGGAAACCTTACTCGGCGCGATCTGAGAGATCTCAGATGGTTTGAGATTCTGTCCTGCTACAAGCTCGCGGCGATCCTCGAGGGAACTTATGCGCGGGCGCAGGCCGGAAAGGCGGACGTTGCGACGGGCGAACGTCTGCACCGCTCCGCCATCGCGCTGCTGAGCCGCGCGCTGCGGTGGTGTGAATCCTGATCCCTCACTCGCAAGCGTTACAGGCTATCGACGATGAACTTCGATTATTCCGCGCGTCAGTCCGAGATGCTGGAGCGCGTGCGCGGCTTCATGAACGAGCATGTCGTTCCCGCCGTCCCGGCCTATTATGCCGAATTGGGAAAAGAACGCTGGCGGCAGCCGGCGATCCTTCAGGAATTGAAGTCAAAAGCTCGGTCTGCGGGACTGTGGAATCTGTTTCTTCCGCCATCTGCGGATCACGATCACGATGATTTTCGCGGAGCTGGGCTCAGCAATCTCGAATATGCGCCTCTCGCCGAAGAGATGGGCCGCATCGTGTGGGCGTCTGAGGTATTCAACTGCTCGGCCCCCGATACCGGCAACATGGAGGTCCTTCACCGCTATGGCACGCGCGAGCAGCAGAACCAGTGGCTGCGGCCTCTGCTCGCTGGCGAGATTCGCTCCGCGTTTTCCATGACCGAGCCCGATGTCGCATCATCGGACGCCACCAATGTACAGACGAGCATTGCGCGCGATGGAGACTCTTACGTCATAAACGGCCGAAAATGGTGGACGTCCGGCCTCGGCGATCCGCGCTGCAAGCTCCTCATCGTGATGGGCAAGACCGATCCCGACGCGCCCCGGCACAAGCAGCAAAGCCAGGTGCTCGCGCCCATCGACGCGCCCGGGATCAGGCTTGGCCGCATGGTCACGAATTTCGGCTATGACGATGCCCCGCACGGGCATTTCGAAGTCACGTTCGACAATGTGCGCGTGCCTGCGGCGAATCTCATTCTCGGCGAAGGCCGCGGGTTCGAGATTTCGCAGGGGCGTCTCGGCCCCGGACGTATTCATCATTGCATGCGCATCATCGGCATGGCCGAGGTCGCGCTCGAAAAGATGGCGAGGCGGTTGTTGTCCCGGCATGCGTTCGGGCGCCCGATCTCCAGCCAGTCGGTATGGGAGCAGCGGATCGCGCAGGCGAGGATCGACATCGAGATGTCGCGCCTGCTGACGCTCAAGGCCGCCGACATGATGGATAAGGTCGGCAATCAGAAGGCGCGCCTCGAAATTGCGATGATCAAGGTTGCGGCGCCGCGCATGGCGCTGCGCATCATCGATGACGCGATTCAGGCGTTCGGCGCGGCCGGGCTGGATTCGGATGCGGGGACCGCAGCGCTGTTTGCGCGCGTCCGCGCCCTCCGGATCGCGGATGGTCCGGACGAGGTGCACGCCCGCACCATCGCGCGCCTTGAATACGGCAAATACGCCGGAGCGGCCTCTTGACGATCCGCTCTCTCGCAATCCTCTCACCAGGGAAGGTCAAAGCTTATTTTTCAATATACCGAATAAATTACGGTTGTTGGAATATTTTGTCTCGGGTATAAAGACGGTCCATCAAGCGGACGGTCGCCTGATCCGCGGCGGATGCGACACGGAGAGCAAATTGGCGGGCCCCCTCGAAGGACTCAGAATCCTGGAATTCGCCGGTCTCGGGGCTGGACCGTTTTGCGGTATGATGCTCGCCGACAATGGAGCGGACGTTGTCCTGATCGATCGCCCAACGCGTGCGCGACAGGGCGACGCCGCGAAGGATGTCCTCAACCGATCCCGCCAGCGTGTCGTGCTGGATTTGAAGCAGCCCGAGAGCGTCGAAATCGTCAAGCGCTTCGCCCGAACTGCGGACGGAATAATCGAGGGATTTCGGCCGGGCGTTATGGAGCGTCTGGGCCTTGGCCCGGATGATCTTCTGAAAGAAAATCCGCGTCTCGTCTATGGTCGCATGACGGGCTGGGGCCAGTCCGGACCGATCGCGGATCGCGCCGGTCATGACATCAATTATATCGCTCTGTCGGGCGCTCTCGACGCCTGCGGTCGGGCCGGAGGCGCGCCGACGCCCCCGGTGAACCTGATCGGAGATTTCGGCGGCGGCGGAATGTTTCTGGCTTTCGGCATGCTCGCCGGCATCCTGTCGGCCCGCGCGACGGGGCGTGGTCAAACCATTGACTGCGCGATGACGGATGGGTCCGCGTTGTTGTCAGCCATGCTCTGGACCATGCGCGCGCAGGGGCGGTGGCCGGGCGCGCGCGGCGAGAATTTGCTCGATACCGGCGCGCATTTTTACGATTCCTACGAAACAGCGGATGGATTATATGTCGCCGTGGGCGCCATCGAGCCGCAATTCTATGCGCAATTCTGCGAAAGGCTGGGCGTAGCGGGTGATCCGCAATTCGCGTCACAGATGGACCGGGCGGCATGGCCCGCGCTCAAGCGTCGCGTGGCTGCGATATTCGCCTCGAAAACCAGGCAGGAATGGGTCGATATCTTCGCCGGCGCCGACGCCTGCTTCTCGCCGGTTCTGTCGATGGGCGAAGCGCTGGCTCATCCGCAAAACGTCGCGCGCCGCACGTTCATCGAGATCGATGGAGTCGCGCAGCCGGCGCCGGGGCCGCGCTTTTCCATGACGCCTGCCGCTGCTCCCGATATGCCGCGCCCCGCTCCGGGCGACGGTCGTCGGCTGATCGCCGCTCTTGGGTATGACGACGAGACGCTGTCTCTCTTCGAAGCGAAAGGCGTATTCGGGGTGAGAATGGAGAGCGCCGATGTCGTATGAAAACATCCTCTTCGATATCGCTGATGGTCGCGCCACGCTCACTCTGAACCGGCCGGACAGCCTCAATTCGCTGAATGTCGCGATGATGCAGGAAATACGCGATGCGATCGGGGCGATCGACGTGGATCAAAATGCGCGTGTTCTCGTGCTGAAGGGTGCTGGACGGGGATTCTGCTCGGGCGCCGACCTCGCTAAGGGCAGCGGCGCAAACAACGGCGACGGGCCTTTCGATGCAGGGCTGGTGCTCGAGTTGCAGATCAATCCGCTGATGCGGCTGCTCGCGGATGTGCGAGTTCCGGTCGTCGCAGCGGTGCACGGCGCGGCCGCAGGCGTTGGGTGCGCGCTGGCGTTGGCGGCGGATTTCGTCGTCGCGGCGCGCTCGTCCTATTTCCTGATGGCGTTCGCGAAAGTCGGTCTGGCGCCGGACGGTGGAGCGACATGGATTCTCCCGCGTCTTGTCGGCGTCGCGCGTGCGGCCGAGATGCTCATGCTCGGCGAACGAATCCCTGCCGCAAAGGCGTCGGAATGGGGCATGATTTATAAGGTTGCGGACGATGATCAGTTGATCGCGGAGACTGACGCGCTGGCCTCCCGTCTCGCGTCAGGACCGACCGTCGCTTACGGCCTGGTCCGCCGCGCCCTGCATGCGGGACTGTCGTCTTCCTATGGGCAGGCCCTGACTCTGGAGAGAGAGAATCAGCGCGTCGCCGGGTTGACGGAAGACTTTGCGGAAGGCGTGCGCGCTTTCCGTGAGAAGCGTCCCGCCGTCTTTCGCGGGCGTTGAAATTCATCGTCCGACAGAAAAAGAACCAGAAGCGCGAGTGGCGTGATGCCTGTCATAAAAACCGATAAGCCCGCCTATCTGGACGTCGAGGACGTCAATATTTTCGAGCAATCGGTCGCTCGTTTCCTCGACGACAATGCATCGCGCGAGGAAACGAGGCGGTGGCGCGAACAGGGCTCTGTTGATCGCGTTCTTTGGCGCAGAGCCGGCGCGGCTGGCATCCTTGGCGTGTCGGTGCCGGTCGAATATGGCGGGGCGGGCGGCGATTTCCGTCATGAGGTCGTCATCATGCGCGAGCTCGGCCTCAGAGGCGCGGCGGGCTTCGCTGTGCCGCTGCACAACGCCGTCGTCGCTCCCTATATTCATGGTTACGCAACCGAGGAGCAGAAGCTGAGATGGCTGCCAGGTGCGGTCAGCGGAGAAACCGTGCTGGCGGTTGCGATGACGGAGCCCGCCGCGGGATCTGACCTGCAGGGGATAAAGACCACCGCAGTCCGCGACGGAGATGTCTATCGCATCAATGGGCAGAAGACCTTCATCTCCAACGGCCTTCACGCGTCGCTTATTGTCGTCGCCGCCAAGACGGACGCCTCAGCCGGGGGCAAGGGCGTTTCTCTTCTTGTCGTCGAACCCGACAAGGTTGAAGGATTCGAGCGCGGACGACTCTTGGAAAAAATGGGCCAGGAAAGTCGCGACACCGCCGAGCTTTTTTTCAATGATGTCCGCGTGCCGGTCGAAAACCTACTGGGCGGCGTTGAGGGGCAGGGCTTCCGCATGCTGATGGAGAAGCTGCCGCAGGAACGCATGGTCATCGCTTGGCAGGCGATGGCCATGATCGAAGCGGCGCTCGAACACACGGTCGCCTATGTCAAGGAGCGCAAAGCGTTCGGAAAGCGGCTGCTGGAGTTTCAGAACACGCAGTTCAAGCTCGCCGATTGCGTCGCCAAGGCGACGGCTGCGCGCGTCTTCATCGATCATTGCACAAGCCTTCTGATCGACGGCCGCCTCGATGCCGCGACGGCGTCCATGGCCAAGCTGTGGATTACGGAAGTGCAGGCGGAGGTCGTCGACGAGTGCCTGCAATTGCACGGCGGCTATGGCTACATGAGCGAGTATCCCATCGCGGACATGTACAAGGATGCCCGCGGATTTCGCATCTACGGCGGAACGAGCGAAATTATGAAGCTGATCATCGCGCGCAGCCTCTAAGGCTGAACCATTACGCGGCAGGAGCGGGGGCGAATTTGTCAGAAGTTCTTTTCGAGGCGAACAACGGCGTCGCCGTGATCACCATCAATCGGCCGGACGCGAAGAATGCGGTCAATCTGGCGGTGTCCGAAGGCGTCGCCGCGGGCCTCGACGAGATCGCGCGGCGCGACGACATCATGATCGGCGTCATCACGGGCGCCGGAGGGGCGTTCTGCGCCGGCATGGATCTCAAGGCTTTCCTGCGCGGCGAGGTCGTCAAGCTGAAGGACAAGGGTTTCGCCGGCATAACGCAGGCCACCTTGGCGAAGCCGATGATCGCTGCGGTCGAAGGCTACGCGCTCGGCGGCGGTTTCGAGATCGCGATCGCCTGCGACCTCATCGTTGCGGCCGAGACTGCGAGATTCGGGCTGCCCGAGGTCAAGCGCGGTCTTGTCGCCAATGCGGGCGGCCTGGTGCGGCTGCCGTTTCAGTTGCCCAGCCGCATCGCCGCGGAATTTGTGCTGACGGGCGATCTCATCGAACCGGCGCGTCTGCTTCAATACGGGCTGATCAACAAGGTCACGAAAGAAGGCGAAGCTCTCAGCGCCGCGAAAGACCTGGCCGCGCGCATCGCCGCGAACGGGCCGCTCGCGATCGCCGCCAGCCGGCGCGTGATGGCGGAATCGCGCGACTGGTCGCGCGACGAGCTTTTCGAGCGGCAGGCGGCGATCACCGGCGCCGTCTTCACGTCGCAGGACGCGAAAGAAGGCGCCAGGGCCTTTGCGGAAAAGCGCAAGCCCGTCTGGCGCGGCGTATGATCACTCAGCGAATGATGCAGGAACGCTGGATATGACCGAGACGCTGCGACTCGTCGTCGACGCCGCGACGAAGGCGTTTGCAGACACGTTCGGTCCGGAGCGGCTGCGTGAGGCCGCCCACGGCGCTTGGCTGGAGGAAGGGTGGGCCGTACTGGAGGAGCTTGGGCTTCCTCTTGCGCTCGCGCCGGAAAGCGCGGGTGGGTTTGGGCTCGATGTCGAAGAAGCGCTCAGGCTCGTCGGGATAGCCGCTTCGCACGCGGTTCCGCTGCCTTTGGCTGAAACGATGTTCGCCAATCACCTGCTGGCGCGCGCGGGTCTGGCGATCGGCGCAGGTCCAGCGGCGGTTGTTGAAGGAGCCGCGGAAAGCGGGCTGTTGCTTTCGAGAGTGGGCGATGGCTGGCGTCTCACAGGCGTTTCCAGCCCTGCGCCATGGCCGTCCTCGCTGTCCGCCATCGCCGTGGTCGTGAAGGATGGAGCAACGGCGCGGCTGGCGCGGCTCGCACCGGACCATGTCACGGTGGGCGAAATCGCGGCGACGCTGACCGGCCATCCATGCGGGCGATTGCATGTCGACGCGACATTGTCGACCGACGACGTCGCGTCGCTTCCGACTGACCTTCCGCCCGATGTCGCGCAGCGCGGCGGCGCGGCGCTGCGTGCGATTGGTTTGGCCGGCGCTATCCAGCGCGTCGTGGAACTCACGACCGGATTCGTGTCCGAGCGCGTCCAGTTTGGGCGCACGCTCAGCAAATTCCAGGTGGTGCAGCACGATATCGCCAGGATGGCGGGACAGGCGGCGGCGGCGCGCGCGGCGGCGGATCTGGCAGTGGAAGGCTTTGCGGATTTCGACGTCGTCCGCATTGCGGCCGCGAAGGCGCGGACTGGAGAGGCGGCCGGAATCGTGGCGGCGATCGCTCATCAACTGCATGGCGCGATCGGCGTTACGGAGGAATACACGCTGCACCATCTGACCCGCCAGCTCTGGCAGTGGCGGGATGAATTCGGCTGCG
>MKVY01000053.1:21422-42299 GCA_001899525.1 Rhizobiales bacterium 65-9 | reverse complement strand
CCATCACGCCGGCGCCGAAACGCTGCGCCAGGAGGTTCGCGCGTTCCTCGCGCGTGAAGTGATCAGTCGAACCCCGTTGCTCCGTTCCGATTCCTGGAACGGATTCGATGCGGACTTCAGCCGCAAGCTTGGAGCCATGGGCTGGATCGGCATGACATGGCCGAAACAATATGGCGGACATGAGCGCAGCGCGTTCGAGCGTTACGTCGTGATCGAGGAGATGCTCGCCGCCGGCGCGCCTGTCGCAGGTCACTGGATCGCCGATCGGCAGAGCGGGCCGACGTTGCTGAAGTTCGGCTCAGAAGAGCAAAAACAGACGGTTCTGCCACGCATCGCCGCCGGCGAATGCTTCCTCTGCATCGGCATGAGCGAACCCAACGCCGGCTCCGATCTCGCCGCGGTGCGCATGAGGGCCCAGCCTGTCGATGGCGGATATCGCATCAACGGCGCCAAGATATGGACCACCGGCGCCCACTATGCGCACTATATGATCCTCTTCTGCCGGACGAGCGGGAGCGCGGAAGACAGGCAGGCGGGCACGAGCCAGTTTCTCATCGATATGAAGACGCCCGGCGTCACCGTCAGCCCGATCATCGACATGGCCGGCCAGCGTCATTTCAACGAAGTCGCGTTCGAGGACGTCTTCGTTCCGGCGAGCGCGATGATCGGGACTGAAGGCAATGGCTGGAAACAGGTGACGAGCGAGCTGGCGTTCGAGCGCAGCGGGCCGGAACGGTTTCTCTCTTCCTATACGCTTCTCGTCGAACTCGTGAAAAGCCTCGGGCCCGCACCGACTGGGCGCGCGGCGGAAGCGGTCGGCCGATTGGTGGCGCATCTTTTGACGCTTCGGCGTCTGTCGCGCGGCGTTGCGGTTCTGCTCGAGGACGGTGAGAATCCGCAATTGCAGGCGTCGGTCGTGAAGGATCTGGGCGCCTCGTTCGAGCAGGAACTGCCGGAGATCGCGCGTCTGCTGGTGTCCGGCGCCGCCGGAGAGAAGTCGACGCGGGATTTCTGTCTCGTGCTTCACAACACGGTGCTGAATGCGCCGACTTTCTCGCTGCGCGGCGGCACGCGCGAAATCCTGCGTGGCATCATCGCGCGCGGCCTTGGCCTGCGCTGAATTGGAGGATCATATGTCGAACCCCGTGCTCGTCGAAGCCCGTGAGGGCGTCGTCACGATCACTTTGAACGATCCCGAGCAGCGGAACCCTATATCCGAGCTGCCGATGATCGAGGCGTTGCTCAAGGCGGTTCAGGCGGCGGACGCGGAGTCCTCCACGCGCGTCATCATTCTCACCGGCGCGGGGACCGCGTTCTCCTCCGGCGGCAATGTGAAGAAGATGCTGTCGCCGGGAGGATTGGCCGATCCGAAGCCGCCGATGACGCGGCTCAATTACAAGCGCGGCATTCAGCGGCTGCCTCTGGCCTTTGATGCGCTGGAGGTTCCCGTGATCGCTGCGGTCAATGGGCCCGCGATCGGCGCCGGCTGCGATCTCACCTTGATGTGCGACATCCGCATCGCCGCGAAAAGCGCGAAGTTCGCGGAGAGCTTCGTGAAGCTGGGGATCGTTCCGGGCGACGGCGGCGCGTGGTTGCTGCCCCGGGTCGTGGGCATGTCGAAGGCCTGCGAGATGGCGTTCACAGGCGACATGCTGTCGGCGGATGAGGCGCTCGCCTGCGGGCTGGTGTCCAGCGTGGTGGAGGATGGCGATCTTATGGACGCCGCTCGCTCGCTCGCCGCCCGCATCGCGGCCAATCCTCCGCATGCGGTTCGCATGACAAAGCGATTGTTGAAAGAAGGCCGGGCCGCATCGCTTGCATCTCTCCTGGAGATGTCCGCAGCGATGCAGGCGCTGTCCCATACTACGGCCGACCATGCCGAAGCGGTCCATGCTTTTGTGGAGAAAAGGCCGCCTTCTTTTCGCGGCGAATAAGCTGCTCAGAGCCCCGTGAGTCTGGAAACGTCAGATGGCAAGCGAAGTTTCGGGAATCAGGCTTGATGGCCAGGTGGCCATCGTCACGGGGAGCGGAAGAGGCTTGGGCCGGGAATACGCGCTCGCGCTCGCGGAGCGCGGCGCCAAAGTGGTGGTCAACGGAACGGGGCTCGGTGGCGATGGAGCCGAGGAGCGGGTGGTCGACGAAATCCGCGCCGCCGGCGGCGACGCGCTGGCGATGATCGGTTCCGTAACCGATCGCGCCTGGGTCGAAAGCATGGCGGGATCGGTTCTCGCGCGCTGGGGGCGCGTTGATATTCTCGTTCCAAATGCGGGATTCGTGCGGGACAAGAGTTTCGCGAAGATTGATATGGATGATTTCAGAGATGTTCTGGAGGTCCATCTCGGCGGGACGCTGAATTGTCTGAAAGCCCTGTGGCCCGGCATGTTGGACAGACGTTACGGCCGCATTGTTCTCATCGGCTCCGGCGCCGGGCTTGCTGGAAATTTCGGTCAGTCCGCGTATGGAGCAGCCAAGATGGCGCTGATCGGATTGATGAACACGCTCGGCCTGGAAGGCGCGTCAAAAAACGTCAGAGTCAATTGTTTCGCGCCCGTCGGCGCGTCACGGATGAATGCCGGCATTCTCACGAGCGAACAAAGCGCGATGTTTGACGCGGCTAAGCTGCGATCCGGGATTGTTTTTCTCGCGTCCGATCGCGCGCCGAACCGAGCGATCCTGCTGGGCGGCGGTGGTTCTTATGAGCGGGCGCAGATTGTGTTTTCAAAAGGCGTCCGGCTTGACTCAGATCAGCCGGAAGAGCTGGCCGCGCAATGGAGCCAGGTGTCGGACATGGCCGGCGCCTTTGTTCCCGAGAGCGCCATGGATCAGGTCGCGAACGAGGCCGCCAATATTCTGCCGGCTGAGTGAGGCGCTTCGCTCCATGCGCAGCGCATCCTGACGCTTGATCCCGACGCTATGGCGCAACGGCAAGCGCTCGCCGCAACCACGCGCACGCTTCGTCGACGCGCTGGTTGACTTCCGGCAGAATGCCCCACCATGACAGAAAACCGTGATTGAGGCCGTCGCAGCGAACGAGATCGACTTTCACATTGTCCTTCCGAAGCCGGTTGGCGAACGCTTCGCCCTCGTCTCGGAGCAGGTCGTACTCGGCTGTCTGCACCAGCGTTTCCGGCAGGCGTGACAAAGAAGCGGCCCGCATCGGAACGGCGATCGGATCGTCGATCTGCTCGGACGATGTGAGATAGCTGTCCCAGCAAAGTTTGATCAGGTCGCCCCGCAGTCCGAAGTCGCCGCCGCCATAGTGTTTGAAGCTCGGCCAGCCCGCCGAATAGTGATCGGTCATCGGATAGAACAGCAGCAGACCGCTGATGCGAGGGCCGCCCTGGTCGCGGATGCGGAGGGCCGTGGCGGCGGCCAGGCAGGCGCCGCCGCTATCCCCTGAGAGCGCCAGGCGCGACGCATCGGCGACGAAGCGACCTGATTCTGCGACGAACCATTCGACGGCGTCGATGCAGTCGTCAGCGCCTGCCGGATACGGATGCTCCGGCGCGAGCCGGTATTCCACCGAAACGACGATAGCGCGCGCGCCGTCGCACAATGCGTGACAAGCGGTGTCGTAGGCGTCGACGTCCATGTAGCAGAAGCCGCCGCCATGAAAATAGAACGCGACAGGAAAGGGGCCTGAGCCGCGCGGCGTGTAGATGCGGATCGGTATTGCGCCGTTTCGCCCGGTTGCGTCCACATTGTGAATAGAGGCGACGGGGGCTTTTTTGATGTTGGGCAAAGGCCGGGCGCTCATCCGTCGACGTCCTTCAGGGACGTCGAATTCGGCGATCGACGGTTCTTGCGCCAGACGCTTTACGACCTTGTCGATTGCAGGATGCAAAGGCATGCTCATGATTCTCCTTGTCGTGACCGTCCGTTCAGGAGCGGATCTTCTCCGCGAGGCGATCGCGAAGAACGTTCTTTTTGACTTTCCCGAACGGCGTCATCGGCAAGTCGGTCACGAGCTCGTACGCTTCGGGGATTTTCTGCTTCGCCAGCCCCGCCTTCGTGAGGAAGGCGGAAAGCTCCGGCAGGTCGATGGTCGCCCCTTCCTGACAGACGATGAAGGCATAGACGCTCTCGCCCATGCGGGGGTGGGGAGCGGCGACGACGGAGGCTTGCCGGATCGCCGGGTGCGTGTGCATCGCATCCTCGATCTCTTTCGCGCTCAGGTTTTCTCCGCCGCGAATGATGAGATCCTTCTTCCGTCCGGTGACGGTCACTCGCTGTCGCGCGTCCAGAACGCCGAGATCGCCGGAGCGCCAGTAACCGTCCTCGTCGAAGGCGGCGGCGTTGTCCTCGTCGCGAGAGTATCCCATCATGCATTCCGGGCCGCGGATCAGAATTTCCCCCTCGCATCCGGCCGCAAGAGTTCTCCCGTCGTCATCGACGACCTTCACGTAGTTGTTGAAAATCTCGCCGTCCGTCAGCGCGCAGGCGTCGATGTCGCTGGGGTCGGAAACGCCCAGCGTGGTTGTCGGCGCCTCGGTCGATCCGTAACAGCGATATGAGACCGTGTTGGGAAGCGTTCGATATACCGACCGTATGATTTCAGGAGGCACCGGCGCGCCGCCGCAGGCGAAAAGACGCAATGTCTCGAATTTCCGGCCGGTCTGTCGCGAAAGAGCTACCAGATCCTGCAGGAACGGAGTGGCGCCGACGGTGAAGGTGAGGCCGAGATTGTCGATGAGATCTGCGGCTTCATCGACGTTCCACCGCTCCACCACGGCGCAATCGATCCGCCATTGGAGCGGCCCGTTGCACGCATAGAGGTAGCCGGACATGTGTCCGACTGGTCCTGTCACAAAGCTGCGATCATGTTCGGTGAGTTTCCAGAAGCGCTGGTGGGCGGAGAGGTCGCAATGGATCGCATTGTGACAGTGCACCACGCCCTTCGCGCGGCCGGTCGTGCCCGACGTGTACATGATGAGTTTCGGCCTGTTCGGATCCGTCCGCTCCTGCTTGAGCGGGCGCTCCTTGCCGAGAGCGATCAGCGATTCGAGCGTCAGCGCGCCATCTCCGCGCACCGTGACGAGATGCTGCAACGAGGGCGCATCAGCGCGAACGCGCTCCGCCATCGCTCGAAAATCGAAACCGCGATAGCTTTCCGGAATGAAAATGACCTTCGACTGACAATCTGGAAGGATCTGGCGCAGTTCGGCGTCGCGGTAGATCAGGACGATCGGATTGTTCACGAAGCCGCCGATCGCGGCCGCGCAGTCGATGATCACGGCTTCGCACCAGTTCGGAAGCTGGAAGCTGATGACGTCCCCGCGACGCACGCCCAAATGATTCAGGGCCGACGCCAGAGCGTGCGCGCTGTCATGGATGTCGCGCACGGTCCATCGGCGTGTGGTCTCCCAGAACAACGTGCGATCCGGGTCGGCCCGCATGGCGGCGTCGAGATAATCCGCCAAAGTCAGATTTGGCCAGGCGCCGCTTTCCACATAGGCGGCGACATCCGCAGGGCGGTGATTGTTCGACCACGTCGCTGAGATGGGTTTCGACACAGCGCTTCCCTCCCGTCGAGCTTGCCGCTCGCGCGTTCATTGAAAGCATGTGTACGCTCGTCAGATAATTCTTTGAAGCGGAAAATATCCGGATACAGAAATTTTGCTTCTCCAAAAGCTAATCCGCCGGACGCTTCGCTGACGCGAAACGCCGCTTCGGGCGAGGCGCGACGCCGGCGTCAGCGGGGCGTCTCGGACAGCTCTGCGCTTCGCCGGCTCGCGCGATCTTCAGATCGTTGTGTCTGTCATTTTTGCGCGCCAAGCGAGGAGCTTCGCTTCGAAGTGTTTCGCCGCATCGGGTCGAGCCTGCGGCGGCGTGGCCTTATCTGGCGAGGGCCTGAGGCGCGCCCCGGCGACGGCCGTAAGCGCGTTCGATCCTGAACTCGATCGCTATCGGCTTCTAGCTTCGTTCAAGGCTGGCGATCTGCTCGGCGAGAGCCTGCGCATCCTGAATGATGGCCTCGATCGGCGCCTGATCGAACTTGTTCTGAAACGTCACCAGTTCCATCACGGAAACAAGAACTCCGTCCGGACGGCGCACGGGAACGGCGATGGTGCCCACGCCCGGCTGCATCCGGCCCCGGTCAGCCGCCCAGCCTCGTTGCGCCGTCTGTTCGATTTCGTGATCGAGTTTCTTCTGCCTGCCGCTGGTTGTGAGCGCGCTTCCCGCGCCCTGTAGCTCCGCAGGGGTCAGCTTTCCAAATGCTGCGAAGCATAGACCGACCGCGCCTTGCAGAAGCGGAAATACCTGACCCGGGCTGATCCTGATGCGGATTGGAGCGCTGCCTTCAGACACTTGAGTTGATATATAGGAATGGTGGCCGAAACGCTTGAAGAGTGAAATATTCACGTCGTACTTATCAGCGATCAGGTTCATCTGTCGCTGAACGCTCGAAAAATCGCCTCGCGGCGTCATCGACGAGCGGGCGATGCGCACAAGCCGCGCGCCGAGTTCATAGCATTTGCCGACCGAACTTTGTTGCACCAGCCCGATCTGAACCAGCGTCGACACCAGGTCGTGGCAGGACGACGGCGTCAGGCCGGCGTCGCGGGCGATCTCGGTCATGGTGAGCGGGAACTGCGCATCTCCGAGAAGCCGCAGGATCGAGATGGCCTTCGCGACGGATGCGACCTTCACCTGCTGTTCGCCCGAATCCGCCCGGTCTGATGATCCGGACAGATCAGCGCCTGTTTCCGCGGTGGAGTCGTTCTCGGCAGCCTTGATTTGTTTCTTCGCCACGCGCGCCCCCGTTAGAATGAGCGGCCGATACGCACGCTCGCGATCAGCTTGGCGAGATGGCCAAGTTCGGAGGCGATGATTTCAGCGGTTTTCCGGTCATGCTGGCCCGCAAACATCGTCGCGCTCAGCACCGCGTCGACATCCTCGTCGCCCTGCGCGATTGCGGTCGAGATCGTCTGAATGCCGGAGTTGAACATGCCCGAATCATAAGAATAACCGCGTTCGCGCGCAGCTTCCGCATCGGCGATGAACTCATCGAAGCTGATCGGCTTGTCCCATTTCACGCGGGCGAAATATTGCTTGATCTCACGGGTCGACAGCCCGCCCCGCGCGGCCATGACGCGGCCCATGGCGCCGGCGAGAAGGGGAAAGCGGGCTCCGGGTTCAATATGGACGCGAACGGCGGAGCCGTTGTCGAAATAGGTGACGACCATCATGTGGTGGCCGGTGCGCTTCCACACCACGACGGTGATTTCTCGCTGGCGCGCGAATTCCTCGATCAGCGGGCCGACGACCCTCAGGCTTCCCCCGGGGTTGAGGTAGCTGCGCGCGATGGCGACGAGGCCGAGATCGATCGCATAGGTCTTGCCCTTGCGGTCGAACCGGACGATGCCCTCCTGGGTCAGCGTGCGCAGGATATTGAAGCAGCTGCTCGGCGCGATATCCAGTTCTCTCGAGAGGGCGGTCATCCTCATCGGAGTCTTCGTCGCGCACAGGACTTCAATGATATTGGCCGCCGCAACCACTGCGTTGATATGCTTGCGGTCAGCGTCCAGATCGGCGACGGCCTCGAAAATGGATTCGATCTGATCGATCAGGGGTGAATCAGTCAAAGTCTGCTCAATGAAACCGCCGCTTCGCGAACGCGACCATAGTCGCGCGGATGCGCGCTTTCAAGCTGGAGCGAGGCGGGGCGGCCGCGCATAATTTTCTTGTATTCGAATGAAAAACGTATATCAGAATATACTGACGCTTGGAAGAACCGTTGCGCTTCATGACGCAGCAAAGCTGGCCTCGGCTTGCGACAGGGGCCGGACGTTAAAGAGCTGGGAGAGCGGATGCTCAAGGTGATGCGCGGCGCGATGTTGAGCGCGTCCAGCGGACAGTCACGCGGCCCGTTGCCGCCAGTCGGCGAGGCCTCTCTTCCGCCATGGTTGGCCTGCGCATTCTCTCGCGGCGACATGCGGGCGAAGCGCTTGAAGAGGGCGCGGGGAATCCGCGTCGACGCCTGATCCAGTTCCGACAGCGGAGCCCCAGCTTCGCCTCAGCCCGCCCGGAGACTTGCATTGGACTTCACCATCGATCCCGCAATTCACGACTTCCGAAGGATGGTCCGGAGCTTCATCCAGGAGAACCTTCCGGAGGAGATGCGGCGTCGGGGCGAACGGGACTTCGACTCCAAGGAGAGCGATGTTCGCGGCTGGATGCGCATTCTCAACGCGCGGGGCTGGGCCACCCCCAACTGGCCCGAAGCCTGTGGCGGCGTGAACTGGTCGCCTCTGCAGAAGTTTGTTTTCCAGCAGGAGTTGCGACGCGCCAGAGCGCCGGTGCTCGACAGGGTGGGGACGGACCTCATTGGCCCTGTTCTCTGTGAGTTCGGGACGGACGCGCAGCGAGCGCGCTTCCTGCCGAGGATACAGAATGGTGAAGACTGGTGGGGGCAGGGTTTTTCGGAACCCGATGCTGGCTCCGATCTCGCGAGTCTGAAAACGCGCGCAGACCTCGTCGGCGACGCTTATGTCGTCAATGGTCAGAAGATTTGGACCACCTGCGCGCAATACGCCCAGTGGATATTCGCGCTGGTGCGCACGGATTTTTCAGCGAAGCCGCAGAAAGGGATTTCATTTCTTCTGATCGATGCGACGAGTCCGGGCGTGACCCGGCGCCCGATCGAATCCATCGACGGCGGCTTCACCCTGAACGAGGTTTTTTTTGATAACGTCGAGGTGCCGATCGAAAATCTCGTGGGCGAAGCGGGAAAGGGGTGGGATTACGCCAAGTTTCTCCTGACTCACGAACGGACGAGCTCTGCCGAGGCGCCGCACACGCAGCGCGACATAGAGCAATTGAAGCTGTTGGCGTCGAACGCAATCAAGGGCGGGAGACCGCTGCTGGAAGATCCCGTTTTTCGTTCGAAAGTGGCCGCCCTTGAAATTGATGTGATCGCTCTGGAGTGGGCGGTGCTGCGCATTCTTCACGCGGACCCTGATGATCCGTCGCTGAATTCGGTCGCGTCGATCCTCAAAATGCGCGGCAATGTTCAGCGTCAGATAGTGGCCGAACTCGCCGCTGAAGCGCTTGGCGACTATGGGATCGCCATGTTCCTGGATCCTGACGACCCCGACGTGCGCGCCGAGGATCATCTTGCTCCGCCGCTGGAGGGCGAGGCGGTGGGCGTCTCCGCGCGGGCGATCTTTCGTCGCGCGACGAGCATTTATGGCGGCGCCGCCGAAGTGCAGCGCAACATCATCGCCAAGCAGATTCTCGGGCTGTGACCATGGATTTCAATCACACCGGCGAGCAGGCCGCTCTCGCGGACAGCGTGCGCCGATTCTGCGACGACAATATCGATCTGGCGTCACACCGGCGCGACGGGCGAAGCCCTTCTGACACGCGGTTGTGGCGTCAGATCGCTGACCTTGGATGGCTCGGCGCTGGCCTGAGCGAAGAGGAGGGCGGGTTCGGCGGCGGGCCTGTGGAGAGCGCGATCATTGCCGAGGCGTTCGGGCGTTCGTTGGCCGTCGAACCTTATGTATCCTCGGCGGTCCTGTCCGTTCGCACATTGCTGGCCAGCGGCGGGAGCGCGGCCTCGCTCATCGAAAGCATTGTGTCGGGAGAGCGGACCGTTGCGCTCGCTTGCTGCGAGCCGGAAGGCCGGGGCGATCCATCCCATGTCTCCGCGCGGGCGGAACGAAAGGGCGGCGGCTACCGTCTCTCCGGGCGCAAGTCGCTCGTTCTGGGCGGGGCGAACGCGGACTTTCATCTGGTGTCGGCTAGAACCAGCGGCGACGTCCGCGACGATGACGGCGTCACGCTTTTCCGCATCGAGAGGGCGCATCCGGGATTGCGCAGGCAGGATTACAGGCTCGTCGACCGCCGGATGGCGTGCGACCTGTGGCTGGACGATCTGGAGGTCGGCGCGGACGCCGTCGTCGGCGAACCTGACCAGGCCTCGGGCGCGATCCGGGAAGGCGTTGATCACGGCATCGCCGCCATCTGCGCAGATTCGCTGGGCGCCATGGACAGGGCGTTGTGGATCACACGCGACTATCTCAAGACGCGAAAGCAGTTCGGGCAGACGCTCAGCAGCTTCCAGGCGCTGCAGCATCGGATGGCCGACATGCTCGTCGAACTGGAGCTGTCTCGTTCGATGCTCTATGCGGCGCTGGCCGCGCTGGCGCTCGGTGCTGACAAGCGGTCGCGCGGCGTAAGCGCCGCCAAGGCGGTTATCGGCAAGGCGGGCATATTCATCGGCCAGCAGGCGATCCAGCTGCATGGCGGGATCGGAATGACCGAGGAGTATGCGGTCGGCCACTATTATAAGCGATTGCTGGCGAACGCCTCCTTGTTCGGCTCCATCGACGCCCATATCGAACGCTACGCCGCCCTGAGCGGCGGCGAGCCGGCCAGCGTTCTTTTTTAGGGCGGTCAGTCGCGATTTTTGTGCTGCTCGCGCAGCGCCACCTTGTTGACCTTGCCGCTGGGAAGGCGGGGAAGCGCAGCAGCGAATTCAACGGTCTTGGGGCGCTTGTAGCGCGCGATCAGCGAGGTCGTATGATCGATGACGTCCTGAGCCGTCAGCTGCGCTCCCGGAACGAGAACGACGACGGCTTTGACAGCTTCTCCCCAATGGGCGTCCGGTACGCCGATGACCGCCACATCGGCGACCGACGCGTGCTCCATGATCGCTTCTTCGACCTCTCGGCAGTAGATGTTCTCGCCGCCGGAAATGATCATGTCCTTCTTGCGATCGACGAGGAACAGAAAGCCCTGTTCGTCGAGATATCCCATGTCGCCGCTGCGATACCAGCCGTCGACCTTCGCCTCCAGCGTCGCCGTGTGGTTGTTCCAGTAATAGTCCAACACCGAGTCCGAGCGAATGCACACCTCGCCGATCGCGCCGGCCGGGCAGTCGTTGCCGACGTCGTCGATGGTCTTGAGTTCCGTGTGCGTCAGGGCCTGCCCCACCGAGGCGAGGCGCTGAATGGCGCGCTCATCGCCCTCGAGCGTATGCGAGCGCTTATGCAGGGCCGTCGCCGCTCCGACTTCCGTCGATCCGTAACAGTCGACGAAGATCGGACCAAGCAACGCTATGCCCCGCTTCAGAACCGACACCGGCATCGGGGCGGCCGCGTAGCAGAGCGTGCGCAGGGCCGAGAGATCGTAGCGCGCGATCTCCGGCGCTGCGAGGAAGCTCTGGACCATGGTGGGCGCCATATGCGTCGCCTCGATGCGCTCGGCCTGCAGGACTTCCAGAACCTTGGTCGGATCGAAGCCGCGCATGAGCACGACCGTCCCGCGGCAGACGATCTGACCGTGCGCCTCGGCGAGCGCGCCGATGTGGAACATCGGCATGATGAGAAGAAGCGATCCGCCGAACGTCAGGCCCATGAACAGCGCCAGCGCCTCTCCGTTGCGGATTTCCGCGCGCTGCGAGCGGACAGCGCCTTTGGGCCGGCCGGTCGTGCCGCTGGTATAGATGAGATGCGCAGGATCCTCCGGCGCGACGTCGACCGCGACGCCGGCGGAGTCGCCCGATGAGAGGAACGTCTCGTAATCCTCCACGTCGTCGGGCAGGCGCGTCTGTCCCGATCCGTCCCTGATGCAGACAAGCAATTCGAGATTTGGCAGTTTCGGGCGGATCGCCGCTATGATGTCGGAGTACTGTTCCTCGTAGATCAGCACCTTGGAGCCGGAGTCCTGCAGGATGAACAGCATCTCCGGCGCGGCGAGCCGGAAATTGACGGTCGTGACAATGAACCCGAACGTATTGCACGCCGCGTAGACATCATACCACTCCGCACAGTTCATCGCGAGCATGGCGACGCGGTCGAGCTTGCGGGCGCCGCGCGATCCCAACGCCGACGCGAGGCGGCCAGCCCGCTCCATCACCTCTTTATAGGTGCGGCGCCGGTCCCGATCGACCACGGCGATCTGATCCGGGCTATGACGCGCAGCAGACAGCCAGGCGTCGCGCATCGTCTTCATGACGGCCTCTCCAGCGAACCAGTATTTCCCTAATGCGAATTCAATCCGACATAAAGAAAAAAATGCGACCTGATCCTTGACCAGGCGAGCGCCGTCGCCGACTATGGCGGCAACACGCTCGATGCTGGTCAAGCCGGAGGATTCTGTGAAGTTCGACCAATACGAACACCTGCGCTTCGAGCGCCGGGGGCGCGTGCTGACCATCGTCATGAATGCGCCAGAGGCGAAGAATGCGGTCAATCGCAAGATGCATCGCGAACTGTCCGAGGTGTTCAATGATGCGGATGACGATCCGGACAGCGACGTGATCGTTCTCACCGGCGCCGGCGATTCCTTCAGCGGCGGCGGCGACATCAACTGGATGAAGTCGATGCTGGACGATCCATGGGAGATGGAGACCGCCAACACCGAAGGCCGGCGGGCGATTTTCACCATCCTTGATATGCAGAAACCGCTCATCGCCAAGGTGCGTGGTCCGGCGATTGGTTTGGGCGCGTCTCTCGCTCTTTTCTGCGACATCGTGTTCGCCTCCGACACTGCGAAGTTTGGCGATCCGCATGTCAAAGTCGGGCTCGTGGCGGGCGATGGCGGCGCCGCGATCTGGCCGCATCTGCTTGGACATCAGCGCGCCAAGGAATATTTGATGACGGGCGATATCGTCACCGCCGCAGAGGCTGAGCGCATCGGCCTGATCAACCATTGCGTGCCCGACGCTGAACTCGACGCGCGGGTTGATGCGTTCGCCGATCGGCTCGCCGGCGGGGCGCTCAAAGCGATCCGCTGGACAAAGAAGGCTATCAACGCCGGGCTGAAGCCGACGGCTCATAGCGTGCTCGAACTGTCATTCGCCTATGAGTTGATGTCCGGCCGGACCAGAGATCACGCGGAGGCCGTCAGCGCGTTCGAAGGGAAGCGTAAGCCTCGCTTCGAAGGACGGTGAGCGCGGCGGCGCCTCGGCGTGGCGTCGCTGTCGTCGCCGGCGGCAGCGGCGCAATCGGCCGCTCGATCTGTCGCCGGCTGGCCGCCACAGGCTATGACGTCGCGCTGACCTACAACAGCAACGCCGAGGCGGCGGCCGCCGCCGAGGCCGATGTTCTTGCGGCCGGGCGGGCCGCCATGACGCGCCAGCTCGCGCTGAACGATGCGAACGCCGTCGGGCGCGTCGTCGAGGACGTGGTCGCCGCGATGGGCGGAATTGACGCAGCGGTTTATGCGGCCGGGCCGCATCTGGAGTTCGCCTTCATCAGCGAGATCAGGCCGGAGGATTGGCGGCGCGTGTTCGATGCGGACGTCAATGGCTGTTTCAATTTCCTGTCCGCGTCTCTTCCGCATCTGAGACGGTCCGGGGCCGGCGCCATCGTCGCTGTTACGACCTGCGCGACGGAGAAAGCGCCGGTTCGGGACATCTTGTCGGCTGCGCCGAAGGTGGCCGTGGAGATGCTGGTGAAAGGCATCGCCAAGGAGGAAGGCCGCTATGGCGTGCGGGCGAATTGCGTGGCGCCAGGCTTCATGACTGACGGCGTCGGCGGGCGAATTCTGGCCAGGGACGCGCAGATGACGGAGATGATTCGCCGCCAGGTGCCGCTGAGGCGCTTCGGCGCCGCGGACGATGTCGCGAACATGGTCGGGTTTCTTCTGTCCGACGAAGCCAACTACATCTCCGGCCAATCGATCGCCGTCGACGGCGGTTATCAGCTCTGACCTTCGCTTGTCGGCGACACGGCCGGCTTGGCCCGGCCAACGTTCCTGCGGAGAGCAGTTTATTGACTTGCCGTCCTTCCATTTCGCCATAAAGGCGGTATAAGTTCGTATATAGAAAAGTCAGACGATGTTGACGGAGGAGCTAGGGATGACTGTTTCACGCCGCAATGTTATGAAGGCGGGTTTGGCCACAGGCGCGCTCATCGGGGCCCCGGCCTATCTTCGGGCGCAGAGCGGCCCGATTCAGATCGGCGCCATGCTGCCGCTGTCGGGCCCTCAGGCGCAGGCGGGAGAGGCCTCCTTGGCTGGCGCGCGCGTCGCAGTGGCCATGTTCAACGAGGCGGGCGGCCTCAAGGGCCGCACGGTTGACATCGTTCAGTTCGACGACAAGGGCACGGCCCAGGGCGCGGTCGCCGCGCTCCGCGAAATGGAGAGCAAACGCGTCAATCTGCTCGTCGGCGGCATTCAGTCGCCGATGGCGTTTGCGATCCTGCCTGCGCTGCCTGAGGCGAAGGCCGTGTGCGTCGGCAGCGCCTCCGCGATCTCGCTGACGCATGAAAACTTTTCACCCAACTTCTTCCGTCTGCATCCGCACGCCAGCATGATTTATCGTGGGCTTGGCCAGGTCGTCGGCGCGAAATTCCGGGATGTCGGAAAATGGGCCTCGGTCTGTTTCGATTCGCAGGCTGGACGTGACGCCGCCGCCTCGTTCGAAGCGGGATACAAGACCACCGGCAAGAAGGACGCTCAGTTCGCCGCGCCCGTGCTCGTTGCGCCAACCGCGCCCGACTTCAAGGTGGAGATCACCAACCTCATGAATTCGGATGTCGAGGGGCTTTATCTCGGCATTCTCGTCGGACCGGCGATCGCATTCCTCCAACAGGCGAGGTCTGTCGGCCTGACCAAGAAGCTTCGCGTGATTGGCGAAGGCGGAACGGACCTCGTGATCGCCCGCGCGATGAAGCAGAACACGCCGGAGAACCTCTGGTCGCCGGGCGCGTGGTATCCGGATGCGGAGCCTTTCAAGTCTGGCGCCTTCGCCAAGGCCGTGTATGAGAAATATGTGAAACTGACCGGCGACAAATATCCCGTCGGTTTGACCGCAAGCATCGGGCATCGCTGCACGCTCGGACTGCTCGAGGGCATGAAGAAGGCCGGTTCGACGGAGACGGCGGCGGTGCAGGCGGCGCTCAAGGGCCTGACGTTCGAAACCCTTACCGGTCCTTACACGATCCGCGCAGAGGACCATCAGGGATACGGGCAGGCTGTGGTCGCAAATCTGGGGCCGAGCGCCGCGGAGCCGTTCTACGCTGCGACCAATGTCACCTTCTATGATGAAAGCACGGTTCTTGAGCCGGCCACACCCGGAGTGGCGTTCAAGTTCTGACCGGGACGGCGCCGCTTGGCGGGCGCTCTCGGGTTTGGCGAACTGGGACGGGATTCTGGGTCGGCCGTCACGATTTGGCGGGACGCCGACATCCAGAATCTCGATAGCGGGCTGAGAGACCTTGCCGGCGTTCTGATATCATAACATTCTTGATCGCCGTCGGTGAACTCGTTGTTTCTGCCAACCTTTAGCGTTGCCGATACTCTCGTCGCCTGCGTCGCAGGTGATCAGTCCGTGCAAAAACCGCGCTACCGCGCTCTTGCTCGTGACGACGCCGCGATCCGACGGTTCAGCGCACAACTCCACAAGCGTGACGTCAGTCCTCTGCGGAACCCGCTTCCGCAGCCAGTCGGCTTCCGCAGCCAGTCGGCTTGCGCGTCCAGCGGCGAGCGACGCCCGCCCGCATGCGGCTTGGTTTGCTTGCGCTCGTCGGCTCGAAACGCCTGCAGTCACTTCACAGCCGTCGACGGGCTGATCTCGAACATCTTCGCCTGAGACCACGCCGAAAGGCCTTTTCTTACCGCCCGGATTAGACGGACCCGCATCGATCCCTCGCAGCTCCCCACAGCAAGAAACTCTGCTGCTTCGCGAGGTTTGGGAATCCCTCCGATTCAAAGAAATCGGGAAACGCTCTAAGCCGGATAGCCTCTCGGAAGGGATTCGAATCCTTGACCAGGCGATTAGGAATTTTAGGCTCTGTGGGAGGAATGGTGCCGGCGGAGAGGATCGAACTCCCGACCTTCGGTTTACAAAACCGCTGCACTACCGCTGTGCTACGCCGGCCCGTCGGCGCGCCGAATCGGCTCGACGCCCGCCCTGATCGCACGCGCCTTTAGCGCGTGGTCCGGCCGCCTTCTAGCCTCCGGGCCGCCCAAAGACAAACGCCGCCGCTTGGCGATATCGCGCGCCTTCAGCCTCGCCTGCGCCGGCTGAAACGGCCTGAAGGCGTAGAATAGCCGCCGCCCCATGAAAAATCCCGCCGGGGGCGCCGGCGGGATCGTTCTTTCAGAAAGGGAGCGCGCTACTTGTTTTCGCCGTCATAGGTGAAAATGTCGCGGTCCTTGGTCTCGGGCAGGAAGATCAGTCCGACCACGAAGGTCATCAGCGCGATGATGATCGGATACCAGAGGCCCGAGAAGATGTTGCCGGTGGCCGCCACGATCGCGAACACCGTCGGCGGCAGGAACCCGCCGAACCAGCCATTGCCGATGTGGTAGGGCAGCGACATGCCGGAATAGCGGATACGGGTCGGGAACAGCTCGACCAGCAGCGCCGCGATCGGCCCGTAAACCATCGTCACATACAGCACCAGCAGGAACAGCACGCCGATCGCCGCAAGCGCCCGCCCGTCGCTCAGGATGCCGCCGAGGGACGGAGCCTTCAGGATGGTCGGATCGCCAGCCTTGGGATAGCCGGCGGCGTAGGCGGCGTCGGACACAGCCGCGCCGGCCTTCTCCGCCGCGCCAGCCACAGGCGCGCCATTCACCGTCGCGGTGAGCTGCGACCCGGCCGCCCCCGGCTTCAGATCATAATGCATCGAGTTGGAGGCGAGCGTCCTGCGCACCAGATCGCAGGGCGAGGTGAACACGCGCACGCCGACCGGATCGAAGAGCGCGCCGCAGGTGGCGGGATCGGCCGTCAGGTCGATCTTCACATTCTGCGTGGCCGAGATGAGCTTGGGATTGGTGATCTCTCCCAGCTTGGTGAAGATGGGGAAATAGGTCGCCGCGGCGATGACGCAGCCCGCAAGCAGAATGGGCTTGCGGCCGATCTTGTCCGACAGCCATCCGAACAGAAGGAAGAACGGCGTTCCGATGAGAAGCGAGGCGGCGATCAGCAGGTTGGCCGTCGTGCCGTCCACCTTCATCGTCTGCGTCAGGAAGAACAGCGCGTAGAACTGCCCGGTGTACCAGACCACGGCCTGACCCGCCGTGCCGCCGAGAAGCGCGATGAGCGCGATCTTCGCGTTGCTCCAGTTGCCGAACGCTTCGGAAAGCGGGGCGCGGGAGTTGGTGCCCTCTTCCTTCATTTTCTGGAACGCCGGCGATTCCGCAAGTTGCAGCCGGATCCAGATCGAGAACCCGAGCAGGATGATCGACAGCAGGAACGGCACGCGCCAGCCCCAGGCGTTGAACGCCTCGGGCGACATGCTCAGGCGCAGCGTCAGGATCACCACCAGCGACAGGAACAGGCCGACGGTCGCCGTGGTCTGGATCCAGCTTGTGTAGAAGCCTCGGCGGCCCTGCGGCGAATGCTCGGCGACATAGGTCGCGGCCCCGCCATATTCGCCGCCGAGCGCAAGCCCCTGCAGCAGGCGACAGATGATGAAGATCACCGGCGCGAGATAGCCGATCGTTTGATAGGACGGCAGCAGACCGACCACGAACGTCGCGAGGCCCATGATCGTCATGGTGACAAGGAACGTGTATTTGCGGCCGATCATGTCGCCGAGGCGGCCGAACACGAGAGCGCCGAAAGGCCTGACGGCGAAACCGGCGGCGAAGCCGAACAGAACGAAGACGAATCGCGCGGTGTCGTTATTGCCCGGCACGAAATTCGCCGCGATGTTCGCGGCGAGCGAACCGGCGAGATAAAAGTCGTACCATTCAAATACGGTGCCCGCAGACGAGGCGACGATGACTTTCCTCTCTTCCGCGGTCATCGGCCGAGGCGACGACGCCCGGCCGGGCATGGTTGTGGTGCTCATGGCGTTCCTTGGCCCCTGTGCGGCGATGTTTGCTTCTGCGTTGCGGCGAATCGAAACCGGCGGCCGCATCGCCCGTCCCGACATCAGTTTGCGATCGCCGTTCACGCCTGAGCGGGGCTATCGCCGGTCGTCCTGCTGATCGCAGGCTTCTCCGAATCAGTCGTGCGCTTGTGCGCGCCCGTTGTCGGAGTTCAATTTACGCCCGATTTGCAGCGACTTCTCTTGCACAATAGTTGTCAGCCTTTGGTATTAGGTGCGACGCACAAGAGACAGCGCGACACCACGCAGGGCTGAGACCGGCTATTTGTCCGCGGCGAGTTTCGTCGTCACGACATGCAGCGCGATGGCGGCGGCGTTCGACACATTGAGGCTTTTGATCGCGCCCGGCATGTCGAGGCGCGCGACGACATCGCAGATGTCGCGGGTCCGCTGCCGCAGCCCCTTCCCCTCCGCGCCCAGCACGAGCGCGAGCGGCCGACGCGCGACGACGGACTCGATCGGCGCCGTTCCCTCCGAATCGAGCCCGATGCGCAGCACGCCCTGCTCGCCCAGTTTCTCGAGGGCGTCGCCGAGATTGCGCACCGACACGATCGGCACATGCTCGAGCCCGCCGGAGGCCGCCTTCGCGAGCACGCCCGTCGCCGTCGGGCTGTGGCGCTCCGTCGTCAGGATAGCGTCGACTCCGAACGCCGCGCAGGACCGGATCACGGCGCCGACATTGTGCGGATCCGTCACCTGGTCGAGCACGACCAGGAAAGATTCGGGCGGCACGGCGTCGAGGTCCGGCCCCTCCAGCGGGTCGCAGACCAGGTAGACCCCCTGATGGACGGCGTCCGGCGTGAGCAGCGCGTCGATGGCGCGGGGTTGGACGATCTCCGGCTCGATCGGCATCTGGCCGAATTCCTCACGCAAGCGGCGCGCGCCGTTCTCGGTGGCGACCAGCCGCCGCGCCTTGCGGCGCGGATTGCGCAACGCCTCGATGACCGGATGCCAGCCATAGAGGACAGTCTCGTCGCGCTGGCGCTCGCGTGGCCCCGCTCCGCGGCCGGCATGGCCGCGCGACGATGGAAAACGGGGCTTTCCGGCTCGAAAGGACAGGGCGACATCTCCAGGGCGGAGAGGCCTGATACTGGCGCGCCGCCCAGCCGGCAATCCGCTCTGTCTTGAAAGCCGGCTTTTCCGTTGACACCCGGCGTCGCGGCTCGCATAACCCGGCCCGCTCGCCCCGCCCCTCGCGGGGCAGCGCGTTTGCAGCGGCCGCAACGCCGCCGCGAACGGGGGAATGTCCCGAGCGGCAAAGGGGGCGGACTGTAAATCCGCTGGCTACGCCTTCGTAGGTTCGAGTCCTACTTCCCCCACCATTCGATCTCCATGCTGATTCCGCTGGAATGCGGCGGACGGTGTGAAGATAGGGAATTGACCGGCGAGCCGGGCTTTCGAAGGATGAAAGCTCATGGCCCGACACCGCGCTCACAACATCGAGTTCAAGCGCCAGGCGGCGCAGGACTATCTGGCTGGCGAGACGCTCCACAGCCTCGCTCGACGACACGATCTGTCGCGCAACCTGATCCGCATTTGGATTCAGAAATTCGACGCCGGCGTCTTTGAAGACGAAGCCATTGCTGCCGATACAACCGAAGCATACGACGCGCGCATCGCCGCACGGTGTGGATCTGGTAGGGGAAGACGTCGACCACGGTCTGGAGGAAGGCGGCGGCTTCCGTCTTTCCGGCGCATTCGTGGAACGCGACGGCAGTGAACTTCGAGACGCGATCGATGGCGAGGAACATCACGAGCCTGCCGTCGGCATGACGCAGTTCGCAGCCGCCCCATCTTTGACCTTGCGCGCGCCTGCGGCGTGCTGATGGGCGCGCACAATGGTGCTGTCGATCATCAGCCATTCGAGGTCGCTCTCGCGAGCGAGCGTGGTCAACATGTTGCCCTGCACGCCCATCTCGATCCAGCGATAATAGCGCCGCGTCACCGACCGGTAGTCGCCAAGCCGCTCCGGCAGATCGCGCCAGCGACAGTCCGACCGGGCCAGACAGCGAAGCGCGTCGAGGAACTTGCGGTTCTCCGGGCGCAGCCGCGCCGGCCCTTCGTCCCACCCGGCGCGAAGCTCTTGATCCGTTCCCACCGGTCATCCCCGAAGCGCGTCGCAATCCATCGCCTGTCTCCAAAATCAGCGGTGAAGCTGATTTGAGCCGCAACGGGAGTCGCAAATCCCCAAATCGTCCCTACGACCTAGGGCAACTGCTCCGATATCTCTCAGTAGCGAGAGAATTTACTGCTTCACCGATCCCGCGGCCAGGCCGGATGTCATGCGCGTCTGAAGCGGCAGGAAAAGGAGGAGCGTCGGCAGCGTCGTCAACGCCGAGCCCGCCATGACATGCCCCCATTCGACGACGTTCTCGCCGAAATAGCCGGCGAGGAGCAACGGCATGGTCTTCTTCTCGGTCTCGGTGAGAAAGGCGAGCGCGAAAAGATATTCCGACCAGCACAACAGAAAGGCATAGGTCGCCGTAGCCACCACGCCCGGCAGCATGACCGGGAAAACGATTTTCCAGATGACCTGCCAACGCGAGCAGCCGTCTACGATGGCCGCTTCGTCGAGCGTACGCGGAACCGATTCCAGATAGCCGACGAGCAGATAGATCGAGAAGGGAATCGACACAGCGACATACACGAAGACCATGCCGCTGACGCTGTTGAGCAAACCCATCCGCGCGAACAAGATGAAAACGGGCGTGACGAGAATGATCCAGGGAAACGTCTGCCCCATCATGACAGCGCCGAACAGCGTGCGCTTCCATCGGAAGCGCAGCCGCGAGAAGACATAGGCTGCGACGACGCTCACCGCGGTGGAGGCCAGCACGCTGACGATGCAGAGGAAAAGGCTGTTGAAGATGGAGCGCGCGAATTCGGAGGCGAGCAGCGCACGATAGTTGTCGAGCGTGTAAACATGCGCGCCGCGTGAGAACATCGTCTCCGGCGTGCGGAACGAGGCGATGAAGATCCAAGCCGTCGGGTAGACGAGAACGAACAGAACGGAGAGCAGGAGGAGGATGATCAGCAGCTCGCCGATCGCCCGTTTCATCTGCGCGCCTCCGCCGCTCGAAAG
>MKVY01000053.1:10624-21340 GCA_001899525.1 Rhizobiales bacterium 65-9 | reverse complement strand
CCGTCAATGAAGCCCTTGATGTAGACTTCCGTCGCCATGACGTTGGTGTAGAGGCCCGGCCCCGCGCCGGTCGTCAGCCAGACATAGACGAAATTGTTGAAGGTCCAGAAGGTCGACATCAGGATCATGATCACGATCGCCGGCTGCAGGTGCGGGAGATAGACGTAGCGCAGCGTCTGCATTCGGGTTGCGCCGTCGACCTCCGCCGCCTCGATCAGTTCGTCTGGCAGCGACTGAAGGCTCGCCATGAAGGTCAGGGTCACGAGGGGAAGCGTGTTCCAGGTGATGATCGTGATCAGCGCCGGCCAGACGAAGTTCGCCGTCGCGAGAAAGGCGATGGGCTGACTGACGAGCCCCGTCCACATGAGGGCCTCGTTGATGACTCCGACGCGCGGATCAAGCATCCAGCGCCAGATCAGGATCGCAACGATAGGCGGCGTGGCCCACGGCACGAGCAGAAGGACGCGGCTGACGGTCTCAAGCCGATATTTGCGGATGGTGCGGCTAGTGAGCAGGAACGCCAGCAGCAGGCCGAGGACAATGCGCACCGAGACGCCGATCACCGTCAGCCAGATCACGGTGTTGAACAGCACGCTGCGAAAATCGGGACTCGTCACGAGCTCCCAGTAGTTGTCGAGTCCGACCCATTCGCCGCCGCGGCGCATTCCGAACAGGCTGAGATCGGTGAAGCTGTTGGCGAGGTTGTAGAGCGTCGGATAGAGGTAGAAGCAGATCAGGAAAAAGAAAGTCGGCGCGAGCATCGTCACGATGAAGCGTCGTTCGTTGCTCATGCGTCTCGCAGCCTCCGCTGAATGGGAAGGCGCGCCGGAATGAATATCCGGACGCCTTCTGGACAGCGTCGCTGTTTCACGAAACAGCGACGCGCCTTTGATATGCTTGTCGCACGACGGCTTCGGAAGCCGGACGTTGGCGTTTACGCCTCGCGCGAAAGGGCTTCTGTCCCGGCTCTATTTCTGGTTCTTGGCGAGTTCCCGCGAGATCGCGTCGTGGAGCTCGGTCGCGGCCTGCTTGGAGCTTTTCTCGCCGATGAAGACAGATCCTGCGGCGCGGCCGACCGCGTTCCACATGAAGGGGATCGCCACCGGGCCGTTATTGTAGGCGCCCCAGCTCCGCGCGCTCTTGAGCTGGGCCGTGAAGCCCGGCGCGATTTCCGCCGGCAGACGATCGTAATTCATGATCGGCCGCTGCGGCTGCACATAGTTGGTGTAATATTTGGTGAAGGTCGGATCAGGCGTCGTCAGGAATCGGATCAGGCGCCAGGCTTGCTCCGGATATTTGCTGTTGGCGCCGATGCCGAGCATGCGGCCGCCGAAAAAGGTTTTCGAACCGTTGACGTCCGCCGGATGCGGCGCCGCCTCGAACGGAACCGGCTTGCCCGGAAAGCGCTGCTTGAAGGTCGAGACGATCTGCACCGCGACCGAATCCGGCGCGCTGGCGATGGCCATGTCGCCGTTGACCATGCCTTCGACGACCTCCGGCGCGCCCCACAGGCAGAAGGAAAGATTCTGCTTCGGCGTATGGCCCTCCTTGAGATATTGATTGTAGTAGTCGAACGCCTCGGCGATCTGATCCGGCGTGATGTTGACGAAGTATTTGCCGCCGTTCGGCTGCTGGTCGACGAATGCCCAACCCTTGGACCAGATGTAGAAGTTCGTCAGAAACCAGATTGTCGGCGTGCCGCAGCTTCCCGCCGGAAAGCCCCAGCCGGCTTTTCCGGTCTTCTCGAAGACGGCCTTGCTGGCGGCGCGCAGATCGGCCCAGCTCGTCGGAAATTTTTCGTAGCCCGCGGCCTTCAGGAGATCCTTGTTGTAGATCATCGCGAAGGTGTCGGTGGTGAAAGGGATGGCGTAGGTCTTGCCGTCGGCGCCCGTCCCGAGATCGCGCGACACGAATTCGTCCCAGCCGGCGACGCCAATGCCCGTCTTGGCGATGAGGTCGTCGAGCGGGCGCAGCGCGCCGGCGTTTGAGAAGGCGCGCGGCCAGACGAAGGCGAGCTGCGCGACGTCTGGCGCGGAGCCGACCGCCGCCTCGCGAAGAAACTGCTGCTGCGCGTCGCCCCAGCTCACGCGCTGCATTGTGACCTTGATGTCGGGATTGGCTTTCTCGAACTCGTCGAGCGCCTGTCGCATCTGCGGCGCTTCCGGATCGTTGAAGCGGAAGGTGATGTTGACGGTCGATTGCGCATGCGCGGCCGCGGCGCACATGACGAGCGACGCGGCTGCGAGCAGCTTCTTCAACTCATGGAGCATGACTTCTTTCCTCCCATTGTTCGTTGCCGGTTGCGAGTATGGTCCGTTGCGCGATTTCCTCAACCGAAGTTTGTGAAGTCCGCGGTCTTTATCTCCGAAGCGCGTCTTGCTGGAAGGTTGTTGGCGTCGGCGCATGCGCCGGCAGAAGCTTTTCCTGCTTGAGGTCAGCCCAGAGCGCAGGCGGAATCGGCATTGTCGCCAGGCGCGCGTTCTCCTCGATCTCCTGCGCCGTGCGGGCGCCGGCGACCACGCTGGCGACGGCCGGATGGCCGAGCGGATATTGCAAGGCGGCCGCCGCCAGCGGAACGCCATGCGCGGCGCAGACCGCCTCGATGCGCCGGACGCGCGCGAGAATGTCCGGCGGCGCCGGCTGGTAATAGTAGGCGGCGCCCTCGGCCGCGCCCGTCGCCAGAACGCCGGAGTTGAAAGGCGCCGCCATCAGCACGGCGATGCGCTTCTCCGCCGCCAGCGGCAGGAATTCATCGATGGCCTCGTGGTTGAGGAGCGTGTGTTGCCCTGCGATCATGATGCAGTCGAAATCGCCGTCGCGAGCGAACCGGGCGCACACGTTGGCGTCCTTCACGCCCACGCCAATCGCCCTCACGAGCCCGTCCTCGCGCAGGCGCGCGAGTTCGGGATAGGCGCCCGCCATCGCCTCGCGATAGCGCTCCTCGAATCGCTCTCCATGCCAGCGCGGGACGACGTCGTGAATCAGCAGCATGTCGATGCGGGCCATGCCCAATCGCTGCAAGCTGTCTTCGAGGGAGCGTCGGGCGCCGGCGGTGGAATAATCGTAGACATAGTCGAAAGGCAGAGGCGCGGCGAACAATTCGCTCGCGCCTTGCTGTTTGGCGACGGGGCGCAGCAGGCGGCCGACCTTGGTGGAAAGGATGAAGGCGTCGCGCGGCGTCGCGCGCAGCGCTTCGCCGATGCGGTGTTCGCTGAGGCCGTGGCCGTAAAGCGGCGCCGTGTCGATGAAGTTGACGCCGGCGGCGAGGGCGGCCGCGACTGTCGCGCGCGCGTCCGCGTCGCTCACCTGCGTGTAAAGGCCGCCAAGCGGCACGCCGCCGAAGCCGAGGATCGAGAGTTCAAGTCCTGTGCGCGTTGTTCGTCGAGGCAGGGTCATGGCAGCCGGTAAATCTCGCGGGCGGTGGCGTTGAAGAGACGATGGCGCTCCTCCGCGGTCGCATCGGCGACGATGCGGTCAAGGACGGCGATCTGTTGCGGAATCGAGCACATCAGGCTCTCGATCGGGTAGTTGCTGGCCCACATGCAGCGCTCGAAGCCGAACCATTCAATGGCGTCGCGCACGAAAGGCCGCAGCGTCTGCGCGTTCCAGCGGCGGTCGATCGGCCACAGGCCCGACACCTTCAGCGCCACATTGGGACGCCGCGCGATGTCGCGCAAGCCTGCGCGCCAGACGGCTTCGCCGTCCGCGTCGCCGAGCAGCGGCCAGCCGAGATGGTTGAGGATGAGCGGCACGCCCGGAAAATCGTCGGCGAGGCGGCAGGCCATCGCGAGCTGCGCAGGCAGACAACCGAGATCGAACGAGAAGCCGTGGCGCTGGAGCAGCGCGAAGCCGCTGCGGAAAGCTGCGTCGTCCATGATGTCGAAGCGCTCGGCGGCGCGGCGCAGCGGCTCCTCGTGCCAGTTCAGCATCATGCGCACGCCGCGCACGATGGGTTGAGCCGCGAGCCATTCCAATTCGCCCGCAATGCGCGGATCGCACAGATCTGCGAAAGCGACATGCGCTGAGGGCATACCCGTGCGCGCGGCGGTTTCCGTCAGCCACAGCGTTTCGCCGCGCGCGTCCGGACAGTTCGCCTGCACATGCACGCAGGCCTCGATATCGACGTTGCCCCACGCTGCGCGATAATGCTCCGGTCCGTGATCGCGCTTGATCGCCGTGTGATCGCCGAACGGACGCGGCGGCGCGTCGGGCGCGAGCCAAGGATAAGACAGGCGCGCGAGATCCCAGAAATGCACATGCCCGTCCACGACGCGGCGCGGCGCGCTCATTGCGTCTCTCCAACATTGACGCCGTAGCGGCGCATCTTACAGATGGCGAGGTCTCGCGCGTCGCGGGACGGCTGATGGAGGCGCGCCACCGCATGACGCCCGCGACGATCCGCTCGGTCGAGCCGATTTTTCTGAAGCTGCCGCTGGAGCGGCCGATCCTCAGCCCGTTCGGGCGGCTCGATGCGCGTCCCAATCTCCTGGTTCTCGTTCGCGCCAGCGACGGCGCCGAAGGTCTCGGCGAAATCTGGGCGAATTTTCCGCCATGGGGCTGCGGCGAGCGCATCGCGATCGTGCGCAACGTCATCGCGCCGATGCTCGTTGGCGAAACGCTGGATGATCCGCGCCGCCTCTATGGTTTGATGCATCGCAGGTTGCGGCTGCTCGCCAACCAGTGGGGGGCGCCGGGTCCGGTGCATCAGGCTGTCGCGGGCGTCGACATCGCCTTGTGGGACGCGCATGCGCGCCGCGCTGGCAAGCCGCTCGCGCATCTGCTTCGGGATGATGGCGCCAAGCCGGACCGCGTCGAGGTCTACGCCAGCGGCGTCGCGCCGCCGCATGTCGAACAGACGATCGCGAGCGCGCGGGCGCGCGGCCACACGCGCTTCAAAATCCGGGTCGCGTTTGGCGAGGAGAAGGACCGCGACACCCTTGCCGCCGCGCGTCGCGCCGCACCCGATGCGCCGATCATGGCGGACGCGAACCAGACGATGTCGCGCGCCTATTTCCGCGCTCTTCTTCCAGCGCTTCGCGATGCGCGGCTCGAATTCCTGGAAGAGCCGTTCCCCGTCGATGATACGGACGCCTATCGCGAATGGCCGCGCGACGCCGGGCTTCCGCTCGCTTTCGGCGAGAACGCGCAAGGGCTCGCTTCGCTTGACGAGGTGATCGCGCTCGCCGACGTGGTTCAGCCTGACATCACGAAGACCGGCGGCGTCAGCGAGGGGCTGGAGATTGGCCGGCGCGCAGTCGCCGTCGGCCGTAAGCTCTGCCTGCATATGTTCGGCGGCGCCGTCGGTCTCTACGCCAGCGCTCATGTCACCGCCGCGATTGCAGGCGCGCACTGGCTCGAAATGGACGCCAATCCGAATCCGCTGCTCGATCTCACGCTTGAACAGAAGCCCGCTGTCGAAGACGGCGCGCTGCTGTTGCCTTCCGGCGACGGGCTCGGCGTCACGCTCGCGCCTGGCGCCGTGGAGCGCTGGGCCGCGTGATGGTGCAGGTGCGCGCGCGGATGCGGAGAGCGTCAGCGCGCCGCGTTTCGCCTGAACGGCGCAAGCCATCAGAGCGCGGCCTGCGTTGCGCGGCCGCTCATAGCGTCCAGTCGCTCATCTCCCATGTCGGTTTGCCGCGCACGTCGCCCGCCGTCTTGTCTTCGAAGACGGCGCGCGCCGGCTTCTGGCCGACATGCGTCCATGCCGCTTTAGCGACGTCAGCGCCGAGCCCGACGATTTCCTTCGCCTTTGCGGCCGTCAACTCCTGCTGGAAGATCGCTTTCGTCGTGGAAAGGCCGACGAGCGTGCGCACGTCGCCTTCCGTGATCCAGTTCCAGCCGCGCTTTCTCCAGAGTACGGTCGGAATCCAGGCCGCCTGCGCGTCCTTCGTGCCGGTCCAGCTCTCGCCGCCGATATTCACGACGTCCGCGACAGGCATTGCAGCGAGCTTCTCGGTGGCGCGGGCGGTCGCCGCCAGAAGCGCTGTCACGACCTTAGGATTTTCGGCGAGATAGTTGCGGCGCGCCACCCACCAGATGCGGTGCGGATAATAAGCCTCGGGCGCGAAAGGCGTCTTCGCGAAGCTCGCGATCTTGTGGCCGGCGCCTTTGCCTTCGGGGCCTTCATAGCCCGGGCCTGTCGTTCCGTCGTTGCGCAGGATGGTGACGAGGTCGCCCGCCTTTTCAGCCGCGCCGGCGAGCGGCTCGAGACTCACGACTGCGTCGACGCCAGATGGAGCGCGGCCGAGCTCTGCGAGCGCGTTGATGTTGCGCACCGTGACGCCGATCTCTTTCGGATCGGCGACGCCGAAATGCGCCTGCAGGGCGCGCACCAGCACAAGATGTAGATCCGATCCGAGAATCGTCAGCACCGTCTTGCCCTTCAGGCCTTCGAGGTTCTTGATCGGAGATCCCGGCGGGACTTGCAGCGGGAACGTGTTGAAGCCGCCGATGAGCGCGATGGGAACCGCCGGATCGGGACTCGTCAGCGAGCGGATGTTGGGCGTCGAGCCGAGCTGGCCAAACTGCAACTGACCCGCGGCGATGCCTTGCAGCATGCGCAGCAGCACGGGAAAGTTCAGATATTCCGACTCGATCTGGCCTGCGCCCAGCTCCTGCGCGGCCGCTTCGAGCAGCTTGTCCTTCTGCAGCAACGCCACCATAGGCGCCTGTTCGTTGGCGAGGCCGACGCCCATGCTGATCTTCAGCGCCTGTGCGAAGGCTGGGCTGACGCGGCAAAGCGGAGCAAGCGCCAGCGCGGCGGCGAGCTTGCGGCGGTTGAAGCTGGCGTATTCCATCATGATCCTCCCGTTCGGTTTATGCTTGTTCAGTTTGTTTCTTCTGCGATGGCGCGGACCGCTTCATCGCGGATCAGGTCCCACACCCGTCCGACGAGTTCGGCCAGAGCCGGCGAGCTGCGCTGCGCCGCTCGCGGACGCGGAAGATTCACATCCACGATCGCCTTGATGCGCCCCGGCCGGCGCGCCATCACGACCACGCGATCGGCCAGCAGCACGGCCTCATCGATTCCGTGTGTGACGAAGAGCACGGTGGAGCGTTTCGCGGAGCCCCCGTCTCCCCACAGACGCAGCAGCTCGTCCTGCAGGATGATGCGGGTCTGCAGATCGACGGCGGCGAGCGGCTCGTCCATCAGCCACATGGTGGGATTGTTGGCGAGCATGCGCGCCAGCGCGCAGCGCTGGCGCATGCCGCCCGAGAGCTCATGCGGATAGCGGTCTTCGAAGCCTTCCAGGCCGACGAGCTGGATCAGCTCGCGCGCCCGCCCGCGCCGCTCGGCCTTGCCGACGCCGAGCGCATAGGGACCGAACTCGATATTGCCCATCACCGTGCGCCACGGGAACAAGGCGTAGTCCTGGAACATCACGCCGCGCTCAGGACCGGGCTCCAGCACCGGCTGTCCTTGAAAAAGAACCTCGCCCGCAGTCGGTTGCGCGAAGCCGGCGACGAGCGAGAGCATCGTCGATTTGCCGCAGCCGGACGGCCCCACCACCGTCAGGAATTCTCCTTCGCGCACATCAAGATCGACGCCGGACAGCGCAACGACGTCGCCGCCGCCGCGCGGCGCGCGGAAGGTTTTTGTCACGCCTGCCAGGCGGAGAACCGCAACAGTCATCGCAGCGTCCATGGCATCAGCCGGATCTGAGCGCGGCGCATGCCGAAATCGATGAGGAAGCTCACCGCGCCGATCATGAGCATGTAGAAGACGAGAGCGTCGACATCGCGCCTCACATACAATGTTTCAACCATGAGCTGGCCAAGTCCGGCGACCGCGCGCGACTGGCCCGTCACCTTGATGCCGATCGCGAGTTCGGCGGCGATGATCGAGCCCCATGCGAAACCCATCGCGATGCGCGCGCCGGTGAAAAGGAAGGGCAGGGCGCTCGGCGTGATCACGGCGCCAAAGGTCAACGCGCGGCCGGCGCCGAGGGAGCGCGCCGCGGCGAGCAGCGATCCGTCGACGCGCCGCGCCGCGTCGCTCGCGTTGAGGATGAAAGGGAACACCGCCGCATAAGCGACGACGAAGAGCGCGGCGTCGCCGCGCACGCCCAGCCAGAGAATCGCCATCGGTATCCAGGCGATCGGCGCGACGGAGCGCATTGCGTCCAGCACGGGTCGGAAGATGCGGTCCAGCGTCGGTGCCGTTCCGATCGCGAGGCCGATGGGAACGCCTATCACGGCGGCGACGCAGAAACCGATCAGCACGCGTTGCAGGCTGCCGGCGAGCGCGCGTGTCGCTGTGCCGTCGGCGATGAGCGCAACGCCGGCGCGGGCGACATTGACGGGCGAGGGGACCAGTCCCGCCGTTCCCGTCGCGCGCACCGCGGTTTCCCATGCAATGAGGATCACGACGAGCGCGCCGAGCGGCAAGCCGATGCGCAACGCCGGGCTCATCCGCGCGCTCCCGTTGTCGGACTCCAGGCGAGCAGCCGCCGCTGCAGGGCCCGCAACAGCGCGTCGAGCAGCCAGCCGACCGCGCCGATGACGACGATGGTCGCCATCACGCCGTCCATCGAGAAGAACTCCTGATACCACATGATGCGCCAGCCGAGGCCGGCGTCGGCGCCCACGAGTTCGCCCGCCACCATGGCGACCCACGCGACGCCCAGCGAAAGACGCGCGCCGGATAAAATCGACGGCAGCGCCGCCGGCAGAATGATATTCGTCACGACGAGTCGGCGCGAGGCGCCAAGCGCGCGCCCCGCATTGATGAGGCCGCGATCGACGGAACGGACGCCATCGAGCGTGCTGACGAGAATCGGAAACAGCGACGCGTAGAAAATGAGGAACACGGGCACGCCGCGCCCGACTCCGAACAGCAGGATCGCAATCGGAATCCATGCGATCGCGCTGATCGGGCGCAGGAACTCGACATAGGGATCAAGGATCGCTGCGAACCATTCGCTGCGCGCGGCCAGCAGGGCGAGAACAAGGCCGAGGATCGCGCCGCAGCCATAACCCAATAGGAGATGAACCAGGCTCGCGACGACGTCATTCAGAAGATCGGTCGAGGCCATCGCTGCGATCTGGCGCGCGATGGCGCCGAGCGGCGGCGCGAGCGTCGGATTCGCGGCGATGACGCTGGCCGCCTGCCACGCCGCAATCAGCGCCGCGATGCCGATCATCGGCTGCGCGGCGGTCGCAACGCGCCGGAGAGCGGAGCTCATGCGAGCGCCTCCCCGCCGTCGCTCGACCAGCGCGTCACGCGCGCCTTCGCTGCGACAGCCGGATCGAGCGTCAAGCCAAGGCCCGGGCCCGCAGGCAAGGCGGAGCAGCCGGCGACGGAAGGCGGGATCGTTTCGCGCGCCAGTTCCGAGAACAGCGGCCCTTCATCGAACTGCGTTTCGAGCCGGTCGAGATTCTCCGTGGCGGCGCTGACATGCAGGCTCGCGGCGTGGCAGATCGGGCCGCTCGGATTGTGCGGCGAGAAGGCGGCGCCATGTTTGGTCATGGTCTGCGCCAGGAGCAGCATCTCCGTCGGTCCGCCGCAATATTTCACGTCCGGCATCAGAACGTCATAGGCGCCGGCGGCGATGAAGGGCATGAAGGAGTCGAGACCGACCAATTCCTCGCATCCGGCAAGGCGAATGCCGCGTATGTTCGCGAGGCCGCGCAGCCGTTTGATCGCCGGGATGGCGTCAGGCGATTCCGGCAGCGGACATTCGACCCAGACGATGCCGAGCTTCGCGGCTTCCGCGATCACATCGGCGGCGCGGGTTTCGTCGAAGCGCCAGTGGCAATCGATCATCACCTCATGGCCTGGCCCCACCGCGTCGCCGACGGCGGCGGCGCAGGCGAAGCCATGAGCGATTCCCATCGCCGCCTCGCCAGCGCGGCAGAGATCGGGCGTCACAGCGTCGAACGGCGCGATCTTGAACGCGACGTGGCCGGCCGCCTTCGCGTCGCGCGCGCTCTTTGCGAAGCCCTCTGGCGTCCGGTCGCGCGTGCGGCGATTGATGTTGGCGTAGAGCGGAATTTTTTCGCGCCTGGCGCCGCCAAGCGCTTCCGCAGCCGGCGCGCCGCGCCGGCGCGCCGCAATATCCAGCAGGGCCTGGCCGATCGCGGAGTCGGCCGCCGCTTCATGCAACGGCGCGGTTGGCGGCACTCTGCTGCGGTCGCGGGCGACGGGCGCGCCGATCAGCGTTGCCGCGCGCGAGCGCAGCGCGGCCATGACAAGCTCCTCGCGTCCGAACAGCGAGGCTTCGCCAAAGCCCTCGACGCCGTCATCGTCGCGCAGCCGGAGAAAGGTCCAGCATGTGCGATCCGAGATGCGGACGACCTCCGCTCCGACAGCCGCGATTCTGCTCACGACGCGAGACTCACGGTCGGCGACGCGGCCCGCATACGGCGCATCATATCCTGCTTCGCTTTCAGCACATGGGCGGTCATCAGCACGCCCGCGGCTTCCGGATCGGCGCTCTCAAGGGCGAAGATAATATGTCGATGATCATTCGCGACGCCGACATAGCGCTCTTCGCCATATCCGTAGCGGCTCCACAGCGCGGCGATCAGAAGCCAATGTCGGTCGACGACGGCGAGCGCTTCCGGATTTCCAGCCTGCTCGTAGATGCATTGATGAAATGCGCGGTTGGCGACAAGCACGGCCGCGTGGTCGCCGCGCTCCATAAATCGCTCGAGATCGCCTTCCATGCGCAGTAGTTCCGCGAGGATCGCTGGCGAGCACATGCGCGCGGCGCG
>MKVY01000053.1:0-10607 GCA_001899525.1 Rhizobiales bacterium 65-9 | reverse complement strand
TGTCGATCGGACGGATGCGCGCGCCGCGGTTGGGCTCGATGACGACAAGCCCCTCGCCGTGAAGCTCGCGGAGCGCCTCGCGGATCGGCATATGGCTCACGCCATAACGAGAGGCGAGTTCGTCGATCGTGATACGCGAGCCAAAGCCCAGCCGCCCGGCGACGATGTCATCGCGAATATTGCGGCGGACATCGGGAATTTTCGCCATGTCGATCCTTGTTTGATCAAAACTATTGACATGTGCGCGCATTTGTCAAGAGAATGCGCCATCTTTGATCAAACTTGGAAGCGGCTATGGGAGGATCGCCAGCGCATAAGCGCGTCGCCGCGCGCTTCGACATGGCGGGCCGCCGCGCCCTTGTGACCGGCGGCAGCGTCAGCATCGGCCGGGCGATCGCCATCGCTTTCGCCGAGGCGGGGGCCGATCTCGCAATTCATTATGCGCCGGAGGCGGACCGGGCCTTCGGCCTTCCCGACGCCGCGCGCGAGACTGCGGCGGAGGTCGAGGCGCTCTGCCGCCGGGCGGTCTTGATCGCAGCGGATTTCGAGAAGCCGGTCGAGGCGCGACGCACGGTCGCCGAGGCGGAAAAGGCTTTGGGAGTCGTCGATGTGCTCGTTGTCTGCGCCTCGATCCAGTATCGCACGCCTTTCGCCGCGGTAACGAGCGAGCAGATTGCACGCCAGGTGCAGATCAATTTCAGCGCCAGCGTCGAACTGCTGCAGGCGGCGATCCCGCCGATGCGCGAGCGCAGATGGGGCCGGGTGCTGACGATCGGCAGCATCAATGAAACGCGCCCCGAAGCCGAGCTGTCGGTTTATGCGGCGCTGAAGAGCGCGCAGCACAATCTGGCCATCAATCTCGCGCGCCAGTGCGCCGAAGACGGCGTGACGGTCAACAATCTGTCGCCGGGCCTGATCGCGACGGAGCGCAACAGGTGGCGCCGCGAGGACGCGGCGGCCTGGGCCGACATCGAACGCCGCGCCAACCCGATGGGACGGGCGGGAACGCCCGACGAAATCGCCGCCGGCGCATTGCTGTTATGTTCGGAGGCCGGCCGCTTCATAACCGGCGCCGATCTCCAGATCGACGGAGGTCATCATCTGTGAAGCCGGCAGGGGGCCTCCGGGAGCCCGCGCGGACCGGGCTTGAAAGCGAACAGCGCGCCGGCGAGCGGCTGCGCCGCCAACTGGGGCCCGGACAATTGCTGCCGCGCGGTGGTGACATAGAGCGTCGCCAGATCGTCGCCGCCGAAAGCGCAGGCCGTGACCTGGGTCGCCGGAATCTCGATGATGCGGTCGAGGGCGCCGCTCGGAGAAAATCGCGCGACGCAGCCGCCGCCGAAGCGCGCGCTCCAGACATATCCCTCGTCATCGACCGTCGCGCCGTCCGGCTTTCCCGGAGCGGCCGCGTCGGGCGCGAACGTCCTGAATGCGCCGGGCGCGCCGTCGGCGTCGAGATCGGCGGCGAGGATCGCGCCGTCGCGCGTGTCGCAAAGATAGACGCGATCATTCGCGGGGCTGAAGGAGAGAGCATTCGGCACGGTGACCGGGCCAAGCGCGCGTACCATCGCGCCGTCTGCGTCGCGATAGATCGAGCCGGTCTTCGCAGCGCCGAAATCGCGCATCGTGCCGCTCCACAGGCGTCCGCGACGGTCGCACTTACTGTCATTCAGGCGATTGCCGCTTTCCGGCGGCTCGATCTCGAACAGCTTCTCGAAGGTTTTGTTCGCGGGGTCGAACCGGTGAAAGGCAAGCCCGATCGCGACAAGAAAGCAGCCATCCTCCATCGGCAGGATCGCGGGGCAGAGATCGGGCGTGGAAAAGGTTTTGGTCCGCCGGCTCACGGGGTCGAACCGATGCAGCGCCGGGCGCCGCATATCGACCCACCAGAGGCTGCGCGTCGCGGCGTCCCACACCGGCGATTCGCCGAGGATGTCGCTGGTGTTGGCGGCGACCGTCGGTTCAGGCTTCATGCCTGCCTCCCGGAGGCGCGCCGCGCATGGACGCGCCGCAGCGCCGCTGATGCGAACGCTGGTCCAACGCCAGAACCGGATGAGGGAAACGCTGCGTGAGCGCTGACGTGATTTTCGCTTATTCGCGTCCGAAAGGCCGCGCGGGCGTTCGCAATCATCTGCTGATCCTCTCGGTGGTCGGTCTCACAAGCCCGGCGGCGCGGCGCATTCATCAGAGCTTGCCGGGCAGCAAGCTCATCGCCGCCGCGCACGGGCGCGGTCAGCTCGGCGAAGACGCCGCGGCCTATCGCAGGCAGTTGATCGGGCTGGCGCGCCATCCCAATAACGGGGCCGCGCTCATTGTCGGCGCGGACCGGCGCAGCGCCGACGCCGTCGCGCAGGCCGTCGCGGACATCGGCAAGCCGGTGGAAGTCGTGACGCTCGACGACACGCATGAGGACGCGCTCATGCTTGCGGATCGCGGCGTGCGCGCCGGCGCGCGGCTCACGCACGCGCTCGGCCGGCAGCGACGCGAGCGGCTGCCGATCGCGGAGCTTTTCATCGGCGTGGAGTGTGGTCACTCCGACGCGACGTCGGGACTCGTCGCCAACCCGCTCGCCGGCGCGCTCTGCGACCGTCTCGTCGATCGCGGCGCCGCAGCCGTCGTCGGCGAAACGCTGGAGTGGCTCGGCGCCGAGCGGGCGCTGGCGCGCCGCGCCGCGTCCCAGGAGGTCGCCGACGCGATCGTCGCGTCGATCCTGCGGCGCGAGGCTGCTGCGGCGGCGACGGGAACCGATCTCACCGGCAACAATCCCGGCGATGAGAATATCCGCGGCGGCCTGTCGACCATCGAGGAAAAATCGCTCGGCGCGGTGGCGAAGGCGGGTTCGCGGCCGATCCGCGGGCTGCTCGCGCTGGCGGAGGAGCCGCAGGAGAACGGGCTTTATGTGATGGACGGCCCGGCGTTCTCGCCGGAATCGCTCACCGGCTTCGCCGCGAGTGGCGCGCAGCTCATGGCGTTCACCACCGGGCCGGGCAACAGCTTCTGCAATGCGCTCGCGCCGACCATCAAGATCAGCGCTCATCCGGAGACCGCGCGCCGCCTTCCGGAGCAGATCGACTTCGATGCGTCCGCCGTGCTCGCGGGCAAGGAAAGGCTGGAGCACGCCGCCGATCGGCTGCTCGCGCTTGTCTGCGAGGTCGCTTCGGGCGCTCCCACCTGGGGCGAAATTCTCGGTGAAAGCGACGAGACGCCGGCGCGCCTCGGGCAATCCTTCTAGGAGGCGGCTGCGATGAGCGAAGGCGGCTGGAGCGCAGTCTTGATTCATCCCGACGACGACGTGGCCGTGGCGCTGCGCGCGCTTGAACCAGGCGCCGTGCGCGTGCGCCGCGGCGATGCGGTGATCGACGCGACGCTCGCGGAGCCGATCGCGCTCGGCCATAAATTCGCGCTTCACGATATCGCGCCCGGCGAGCCCGTTCGCAAATATGGCGACTCCATCGGCGTTGCAGCAAGCGCGATCAAGACCGGCGCTCATGTCCATGTTCACAACCTGCGCAGCGAGCGAGCGCGCAAGGCTGACTGAATTGCAGAAACGCGCAGCAGGGAGGGCGAAGCGATGACGAAAGTCGTGGTGGTGACGGGGGCGAGCCGCGGCATCGGCGCCGATACGGCGCGGCGCGCGGCGCAGGCGGGTTATGGCGTCATCGTCAACTACGCCTCGCACGCCGCGGACGCGGACGCCGTGGTCGCGGACATTCTCGCGCAGGGTGGACGCGCCGAGGCCGTGCGCGCCGACATGGCGAGCGAGGCCGACATCCAGGCGATGTTCGCGCGCGCCGACGCGATGGGAAAGCTCGCCGGCCTCGTCAACAACGCCGGTTATCTCGGCGGCGAGAGTCGCGTCGAGGACTATGAGGTCGAGCCGATGAACCGACTGTGGGCGGTCAATGTGACCGCGTGCTTCATCTGCGCCCGCGAAGCGATCCGGCGCATGGCGCGTAAATCCGGCGGCGACGGCGGCGCGATCGTCAATGTAAGCTCGATGGCGGCTAACAGCGGCGGCCTGCCGAGCCGCGTCCATTACGCGACGACGAAGGGCGCGCTCAACACCTTCACCCGCGGCCTCGCGAAGGAGGTTGGGCGCGACGGGATCCGCGTCAACGCGGTTCTGCCGGGAGCGATCGATACGCATTTCAATGACGACTACGACAATGACGGGCGCAACCGCCGCTTTCTGCCGAACATCCCGGCGGGGCGCATCGGCGTCGGCGATGATGTGGCGCGCGTGATCGTCTGGCTCATCTCGGAAGAGGCGTCCTATGTCGCGGGCGAATGCATCGGCGTGAATGGCGGCATGTTCTGAAACCTCAGGGCGCGCCGGTCGCCCGGCCGAGCGCGTCGAGCTTGGCGTCGGACAGATAGCCATAACGGTTGACGAACAGCCGGCCGCCGGCGGCGTCGAAGGCGATTGTCGCGCGGCGTTCGAAATCCTCCACAGGTCCATATCCATGTGCGAAAGCGAAGACGGGAACAGGCGTCGCCGCGCGTCGCGCTTCCCTGATCTTTGCCGTCTGCTCGGCCGCGCCGGCGGGGTGCGGCTCCTCCGGCTCCGGATAGCGCACTGAATCGATCGCGCCGTAGCGCGTCATGTCGCTGTCCACGGCGGCGACGCGCATCAGCGCCTCGCCGATGCGGGGATGCCGAGCGGCGGCGGGGTTTTCTCCGGCGACGCCGTCGGCGTAGGCGCGCAGCATCATCGGCCAGTGCATAGTGTACAGCTTCACGCCGATGGCGCCGACCCCGATCCGGGCGACCGCGCCCGCATCGAAGCCCGATAGCAGCGTCCAGGGCGGCGGAAAACATTGCGGCATGAGCGCGATGCGGCCGCCGCTCGCCGCATGCAACGTTTCGGCGCAGCCCGCAAGGAAATGCGTGACGATGCGCGCCTTTGCTGAAAGCCAATCGGCGACCGCGCCGTCGCGCAGGGCGTCGTCGAAGACATCGAGGGGCGAAGCGCCGTCGGCGATGCGCGCGATGTCGTCGGCGGTCAGGCCGCTCGTGACGCGCGCCCGCAAGCGGGCCGCGGCGCGCGCGAGCCGGTCGGGATCTTCGCCCATGCGCGCCATCGCGGCGCGGGCGTGAATCGAGAAATCAAAGAACAGGGAATCGAGCGAGTAGGGCGGATATTCCGGCCAGTCGAGTCGCAGGACGTCGATGCCGGGATAAGCGCGAACGATGTCGCGGATCAGCGCCTGCGTGTAGGCGAGGATGTGCGGGCTTGCGAGCGAACCATTGTTGTCGACGCGGACCGCGGGCGACGATCCGTCCGGCAGGCGCGGCCGATCTTCGTCAACGGGGCCGCCGAACTGCACCCGGTAGCCCGGCGGGATCGCCGCCTGCGCTTGCAAATGCACCGCCAGTCCCCGCGCCTTCGCGGCGCGCACCGCATCGGCGACCCGTCGCCCCTCGCGCTCGGTGAGCGCGTCGGGCGCGGCCGGCTGGTATCGCAACCCGTCATAAAGGGTGCGGTCCGGAGTGAAACTCGGCGCGGTTCGAACCCACAGATCGCGTCGCCCCCACAGCGCGCGGTCGAGGATGCGCACGGAGCCTGCGCCCGCGTCGATCGGCGGCTCGCGCGCGCCTTCGCCATCGGCTGTGGGGCGCATGACATAGGGCGACGTAGCGATCGCCGTGACGCCGGCGCGCGTCATCAGATTGTCGAGGACGGCTTCGACGCCTTCCACCTGGAAGAACTCGGGAAGAACGGTGACGCCGACCTCGCGCGGCATGAGCGGGTTCCTTTCCTCCATGCTGACCGAGAACGAATTTGATCAGGAATCATCCATTTGTCTTGACGCAGCCTACTGCAAAGACCATTGTTTGATCAAATCTGACAATGATCAGAGGATTCGAGCGTGGATCGCGCGCTTGATGGGAGGCTATGGCGAACACGGTTGCCGCATCATCATCCAACCGTGCGCGAGAGCTTCTGGGGCCGCCGCTCACTTATCTCAGAAGCATGGCGGCGTTCGCGCTGATCTGGTGGGCGGCGTCTGTCCTCACTGACAATCCGCTGCTGCTGCCGTCGCCGCAGGCGGTGTCCGCGGCTTTCGCGGGGCTGGCGCTTGACGGCGAACTCTTCACGCAGTCCGCGTTGAGCGTCGTGCGCCTGCTGGCGGCGCTGCTGATCGCTTTCGCCATCGCCGCGCCGCTCGGCCTTGCGATGGGCATGTCGAAACGATTTGAGGAATTCGTCGATCCCGTCGTCGAATTGTTGCGGCCGATCTCCGGCATCGCCTGGATTCCGCTGGGCCTGTTCATTTTCGGCGTCGGCCAGTCGCTGCCGATCTTCATCATGGCTTATACGGCGACGTTTCCCGTGCTGATCGGAACAGTGAGCGGAGTGAAGTCCGTGGACCGGAAACTCGTCCGCGCGGCCGAGACGATGGGGCTTTCTCAGTCTGCGATCGTTGCGCGTGTGGTCGTTCCGTCGATCCTGCCGGCGCTGCTCGTTTCGCTGCGCCTCGGCGTCGCCTCGGCCTGGACGGCGGTGATCGCCGCCGAGCTTGTCGGCGCGCCAAATGGACTGGGCTACGCGATCTCCTGGTATCGCGAGATGCTGGTGACGCCGAAGATGATTGCGTTCATCGCGATGGTCGGCGTCTGCGGCTATTTTTGCGACCTTGCGCTGCGCCTTCTCGCGGCGCGGCTGACGCCTTGGGCGCCAGGAGCGGAGGCGCGCCGATGAACGCCCGGCTGCTGCGCATGGCGACGCTGCCCGTCGCATTGATCGCGCTCTGGGAAGCGCTTGGCCGCGCGCTCGGCGGGCCGCGGACGCCGCTGCCGAGCAAGGTCGCCGGCGAGGCGGCGCTGCTGATCATGTCGGGGGATCTTCCGGCCGCGCTCGCGCAAAGTCTGGGGCGCGTTTTTTCCGGTTTCGCCATCGCGGCCGCCATTGCGATCCCGCTCGGCATCGCAATGGGTCGGCTGCGCGCCGTCGAGCGCAATCTCGATCCCGTCATCGAATCCTTTCGGCCGGTCGCCGCGATCGCCATGCTGCCGTTGGCGATCCTCTGGCTCGGCGCCGGCTCCGGGGCGGCGGTGATGCTTGTCGCCTACGCTGCGTTCTTTCCGATCCTTATTCACGCCGTCGCCGGCGCCAAGGGCGTTGACGCGAACCTCGCGCGCGCCGCCGCGACCATGGGCGTCAGCGGCGCGACGCTGGCGCGCTCCGTCATCATGCCGGCGGCCATGCCGCAGATCGCCGTGGGACTGCGCATCGGCCTCGCCGTCGCCTGGACCGCGATCGTCGCCGCCGAGCTCGCGGTCGGCGCCAAGGCGGGCGGCGGAGCATCCGGCGGCGTCGGTCAGATGATGTTCGCCTACTACGCCTATTCCATCGAGCTGAACCGCATCATCGTCTGCATGATCGCGGTCGGACTCGTCTCGCTTGCGCTTGATCGGCTGATGCGGTTCGCGCTGGCGCGCGCCATGCCCTGGATCGAGACATGACCATCGACCTGCAATCAGTGCGCAAGGAGTTCGTCGCCCGCGACGGCGCGCGCACGCCGGCCGTGGAGGATGTGTCGCTTACACTCGGCGAGGGCGAGTTCGTCGTCATCGTCGGACCTTCCGGCTGCGGCAAGACGACGGTGCTCAACATGATCGCCGGCCTCGAGCGGCCAACCGCCGGCGCCATCCTCGCCGACGGCCGGCCGGTGACCGGCCCCGGAGTCGATCGCGGCGTCATGTTTCAGGACTATGCGCTGTTTCCTTGGCGGACGGTCGCGGAAAATGTCGCGTTTCCGCTGCGCTTCGGTCCCGCCGGAGCGGGCCTTTCGGGCGCCGCGATCGGCGACAGGGTCGATGCGACGCTGACGCTCGTGGGACTCGCCGCCGCGCGCGATAAATATCCGCACCAGCTCTCCGGAGGGATGCGCCAGCGCGTCGCGCTTGCTCGGCTTCTGTCCTATGAGCCGAAAGTGCTCCTGATGGACGAGCCGCTTGCGGCGCTCGATGCGCAGACGCGCACCATTCTGCAGGATGAACTGCTGCGCATCTGGGGACAGGACGGCCCGGCCGCGTCGCGCCGCACCGTGCTCTTCATCACTCACGCGATCGACGAGGCGGTATTCCTCGCGGACCGCGTGGTGGTGATGAGCAGCCATCCCGGCCGCGTGCGCGAGATCGTGCCGGTCGACCTGCCGCGGCCACGCAACGATGCGACGCGCGCCGACCCCGATTTCCAGCGCATCGCGCAGCACATCTGGAGCCTGATCAAGAATGAAGCCTACCGCGCGGCGACAAGCTGACCGCGGAAGCCAAGCACAGGAGGAGAAAGCCATGACGAAACTCGTTATTGACCGTCGCGCGGCCGCCGCTGGCGTCGCCGCTGCGATCGCAGCGCCGTTCGTGGCGCGCGCGCAGGCGCGCAAGGCCGTGAAAATATCGATCGGCCGACAGCCCTGGGCGGCGGGCAATTCGCCGCTTACGCAATATATGATCAACGAGAAGCTGTTCGAGAAGGTCGCCGCCGGCGTCGGTTACGACCTCACGGCCGATTGGCGCGACTATCCCTCCGCCATTCCGATGGTTGAAGCGTTCGTGTCCGGCAACCTCGATTTCGGGATGTGGGGGAACACGCCGATCGTGCGGCTCATCGCGCAGAATCAGCCGATCCAGCTGTTGAGCGTCGGCGAAGGTCACCTGCGCTTCGTGATCAGCGTGCGCAAGGATTCGCCGATCCGCAATCTCGCCGACCTCAAGGGCAAGACGGTCGGCGCGCTGCTGGGCGGCGACCCCTATAATGCTTTCTCGCAGATGTTGCAGTTCGAACTCGGCAACGGCGATCCGCGCGCCCACAACATCACCATGATCAACACGCCGACCCAGGCGCAGGCGGCGACCATTCCGAGCGGGATGGACGCCGCTGTCGTGATTTATCCGGCTTACCTTCAGGCCAACGCGGCGATCGGCGCAACGGCCATCGTCAATTCATTCGGTTACACCGAGGAGCATTATGACGGTCCGGCAGGAAAGGGCGCGGGCAAGCTGCTTGAATCGGTGAAGAAAGCCCCGTTTTATCCCGATGGATATTATCTTCATCGCTCGTTCTGGATCACGCATCAGCGCGTCGTGCGGGACGCGCGCGATCTCGTCGTCGCATTTCTCATCGCGCAGCAACAAGCGCTCGCCGCGCTGGCCGGCATGGAGAAGGGCGCTGTTTCCGCTCTCGTGAAGAAATACTGGGAGCTGCCGCCCGAACTCGGCGCGAAGGTCGTTGACGACGAGGTGCTGTTCAAGCGCGGCTGGATTTGGCCCACGGAGGGCGATGCGGCCGCGATTCTGGAAATCTCGAAATACATGGTCGCCGGCAAGATTATCGAGAAGCCCCTGGAATGGAGCAAGGTGAAGGCCGCCTATGGCGCGACCGCGCCTCTGCTCAAGGAAGCGTACGAGAAAAGCGGCGCGACGCCGTCGGCGGCCGCGTTCACGGCCAAAGACGCCGCCGATCTGCGCGGCCTGCCGGCCTGGCAAAGCGACAAATGGACGGAGCGGAGCTGATCCGCGACCCATCATCAGGCAATCACGAGAGATAAGATCATGACCAATGTCGGCTTCATCGGACTCGGAATCATGGGCGGGCCTATGGCGCTTAACGTCCTGCGCGGCGGGCGCTCGCTCACCGTCTTCGACACGAACGCCGATGCGGTCGACAGGCTCGTCGCGGCGGGCGCCAAAGCGGCCGCGTCGCCGGCGGCCGTCGCGCGCGCAAGCGATGTCGTGATCACCATGCTGCCGGACGCGCCCGACGTGGAGCGCGTCGCGCTGGGTCCGAACGGCCTGCGCGACGGCTTCAAGGCGGGATCGATCTATCTCGACATGAGCACGATCGATCCGCAAACTGGCCGCGGCGTCGGCGCGGAGCTCGCAAAGATTGGCGTCGCGATGGTCGACAGTCCCGTCGGCAAGACGGCGGAGCACGCCGTCAAGGGCACGCTCACGCTGATGGTCGGCGGCGAGCCCGATGTGGTCGCGCGCGTGCGGCCGATCCTCGATCTCATGGGGACTGATTTCTTCTACTGCGGCGGTCCCGGCGCCGGCCATGCGATGAAGCTCGTGAACAACCTGCTTGCGACAGCGCTGATAGCAGTCAATTCGGAATGTCTTGTCGCCGGCGTGAAGGCGGGGCTGACGCTCGATGTCATGACCTCGGTGATGAAGACGACGATGGCGTGGAACAACCAGCTCGCCATCGCCATGCCGGCCCGTCCGTTCAAAGGCGATTTCGAGCCTGGCTTCATGCTGCGGCTTGCGCATAAGGATTGCCGGCTCGCGGCCCGCATGATCGAGGCGCTTGGCGTGGCCGGCCCCGTGGGCAAGGCGACGCTCGCGGTTTGTCAGGAGGGGCTCGACGCAGGGCTGGGCGGGAAAGACGTGGGCGTCATTCTCAGCATGCGCGAAGCGCCGGCCGGCGCGACGGTCAGGTCGCAGACGTAGCGTCGACAGTGAAACGAGCCGATTGCAGGAAATCCCTCTCGCGCGCGACGCGCCGACGATTTCTGTCGTGGGCGTGCCTGGCGGCTTGCCAATCGCTGGCAAGCCCTGGGTCGTTCGCGCAGACGCCGGCGACGCTGAAGCTCGCGCTCGAC
>MKVY01000052.1:48590-64571 GCA_001899525.1 Rhizobiales bacterium 65-9 | reverse complement strand
CGTCGACGCGTCGGGCCGCATCGTCGGCGAAGTCGAGAATTGATCGCGGTCCCGGACCGCGACCGGACAGGCGGCGCGTTCTGCGCGCCGCTTTTCAATTGATTGGTTATTCCGCGCTCGAAGCGTAGGGCGACGACAGGATCACGCGCACCTTCCTCTGGGCGGGCGGCGCCGGCTTTTCGAGAGCGGCGGAATCGGCCAGCTTATCTGGCTCGGCCTGCCTGGCCTCGGACAATACCTGTCGCTCATGGCGCGGCGGCGTGTTCTTCGGCGCGATAGTCTGCGCGCCCGCGCCGCCGGACATGATGCACGCCAACGCGATCGTCCCTGCCTTGAGCCGCATGTCCCCAGTCCGCTCCTGAAACGCCGCGCGCGGCGATGTGCTGTCGCATCCCTGCCTTGGGCGCAACTCCGCCTCTCACGGAGCGCGGCCCGTGTCACTTGAGATCGCGGCGGAGGGTTATCAAACTTCTTCCGGAGAAGACCCTTGCCGGTCGTCCCCGCGTCTGCGGCGACGCCGTCTCGTTTGGCGCCTGGGTGGAGAAGAGTATGACCGACGCCGTCATCGTATCGACCGCGCGCACCGCGCTCACGAAATCCTGGCGCGGAGCCTTCAATCTCACGCATGGCGCGACGCTGGGGGGGCATGTGGTGAAGCATGCCGTCGAACGGGCGAGGATCGAGCCCGCGGAGGTCGAGGACGTGCTGATGGGCTGCGCCTATCCCGAAGGCGCGACAGGCTCGAACATCGCGCGCCAGATCGCATTGATGGCGGGCCTGCCCGTCACCACGTCGGGCGTGACGATCAACCGCTTCTGCTCGTCGGGCCTGCAGGCGATTGCGATGGCGGCGCAGCGCGTCATCGTCGACAAGGCTCCCATCGTCGTCGCGGGCGGCGTGGAGTCCATCTCGCTGGTGCAGAACCAGATGAACAAGCACATGCTTGAGGATCGCGCGCTCAAGAAAAAGAAGCCGGACATCTATATGTCGATGTTGCAGACGGCCGAGATCGTCGCTGCGCGCTACGGCGTATCGCGCCGGCGGCAGGACGAATATGGCGTGCGCAGCCAGCAGCGCGCAGCGGCCGCCGCCGCCGCCGGGAAATTTACCGACGAGATCGCGCCGATCAAGGTGTGCATGGCCGTCACGGACAAGGCGACCGGGGAAACCAGCAACAGGGAAGTGACAGCCAAGGCCGACGAGGGCATTCGCGTCGACACGACCTATGAGGGGATCTCGCAGATTAGGCCAGCCATCGAGGGCGGCGTGATCGCGGCCGGCAATGCAAGCCAGTTCTCCGACGGGGCGTCGGCCTGCGTGGTGATGGATGCAAGGCTTGCCGAGAAGCGGGGATTGCAGCCGCTCGGGATTTTCCGCGGCTTCGCCGTCGCCGGATGCGAGCCGGACGAAATGGGCGTCGGCCCGGTGTTCGCCGTTCCCCGCCTGCTCGAGCGGACAGGCGTCCGCATGGATCAGATCGATCTGTGGGAGTTGAACGAGGCGTTCGCGGTGCAGGTGATCTATTGCCGCGACCGGCTGGGAATTCCTGACGAGCGCCTCAACGTCAACGGCGGGGCGATCGCGGTCGGCCATCCCTACGGCGTCACCGGATCGCGCCTCGTCGGCCATGCGCTCATCGAAGGACGGCGTCGCGGCGCGAAATTCGTCGTCGTGACAATGTGCGTCGGCGGCGGCATGGGCGCGGCCGGCCTGTTCGAGGTCGCTTGAGAGCGTCGGATTGACGGCGCGGCCGATCCCCGTCAGGCAAGGGCGGCCCTCTCCTGATGAGCCGCTCGTGACTGACGCAGACTCAACGACGCCCTACAGCCTTGCCGATCTGGAAGAGGCGGAGCGCCTCGTGCGCCGTTTCATTCCGCCGACTCCGGCTTACGCCTGGCCGCTGCTTGCGCAGCGATACGGCGCGACGGTCGTCGTCAAGCATGAGAACCACACGCCGGTCGGCGCGTTCAAGGTTCGCGGCGGCGTCGTCTATTGCGAGCGCCTGAAACGCGAGCGGCCGCATGTGAAAGGCGTCGTCAGCGCGACGCGCGGCAATCATGGCCAGAGCCTCGCCTTCGCCGGGCGGGCGTTCGGACTCCCTGTCGCGATCGTCGTTCCGTTCGGCAATTCGGTCGAGAAGAACGCGTCCATGAAGGCGCTGGGCGCCGAACTCATCGAGCATGGCCGCGACTTCGACGAGGCGCGCGTCGAGGCGGCGCGCATCGCCGAGGAACGCGGCTATGAGTTCGTCCCGTCTTTTCACAATGATCTGGTGAAGGGCGTCAGCGTCTATGCGCTCGAGCTCTTTCGCGATCATCCCGATATCGATCGACTCTACGCGCCGATTGGTCTCGGATCCGGCGCCTGCGGCCTCATTCACGCCAGGGATCTGCTTGGATTGAAAACCGAGATCATCGGCGTGGTTTCGGAAAACGCCGCGGCCTACGCGCTGTCCTACGAAGCCGGCCGCGTGATCGAGACGAATTCCGCCGCGACCTTTGCCGACGGCATGGCTGTGCGCGGGCCTTCGGCGGAAGCTCTCAGGGTGATCCGCCGCGGCGCGGCCGGGATCGTCCGCGTCAGCGACGCTCACATCGCCGAGGCGATCCGCGTCCTGCATGAGGATACGCACAATCTCGCCGAGGGCGCGGGCGCCGCCTCCCTCGCCGCTTTCGCCGCCGACGCGCCGAAACTCGCCGGCGGAAAGGTCGGCGTCATCCTCAGCGGCGGCAACATCGATCGCGCGATGACGGCGGAAATCCTGTCGGGACGCACGCCGGCCGTCGGATAGGGTCAGGAAATCACGCGCGACTGAGCTCTCAGCTCCTCAACGCCGGCATGTCGCGATAGAGCTCCAGCGCTTCCGGATTGGCGAGCGCTTCCTTGTTCTTCACCTCGCGGCCATGCACCACGTCGCGCACGGCGAGCTCGGTGATCTTGCCCGACTTCGTGCGCGGAATATCGGCGACCTGCACGATCTTCGCCGGCACATGGCGCGGCGACGCGCCGGCGCGGATTTTCTGCCTGATCGTCTGTTCGAGAGCGGCGTCGAGCGCGACGCCTTCCTTGAGGCGGACGAACAGCACCACGCGCACGTCATGATCCCAGTCCTGCCCGATGCAGATGCCTTCGATCACATCGGGAATCTGCTCTACCTGCGCATAGATTTCCGCCGTCCCGATGCGCACGCCGCCGGGGTTGAGCGTGGCGTCCGAGCGGCCATGGATGATGAGGCCGCCATGCGCGGTCCATTCCGCGAAATCGCCCTGGCACCATACCCCGTCGAAGCGCTCGAAATAGGCCGCGTGGAATTTCTTTCCTTCCGGATCGTTCCAGAACATCACCGGCATCGAGGGAAACGCCTTGGTGCAGACAAGCTCGCCCTTGCCCTGCGCGAGATGCTTGCCGTCGTCGCCCCAGACATCGACCGCGCAACCGAGCGTCGGCGCCTGGATTTCGCCCTTCCACACCGGCGCGGTCGGATCGCCGGCGACGAAGCAGGCGACGATGTCGGTTCCGCCCGAAACGGAAGCGAGCTGCGCCTGCTTCGTCACATGCGAATAGACATAATCGAAGCTTTCCGGCGCGAGCGGCGAGCCGGTCGAGCAGATCAGCCGCACGCTCGACAGGTCATGCGTGCGCGCTGGCGCGAGCTCCGCCTTCTTGCAGGCGTCGATATATTTCGCCGAGGTCCCGAACAGCGTCACGCGCTCGGCCTGCGCGTAATCGAAGAGAACCGTGGGCGCGGGGTGGAACGGCGATCCGTCATAAAGGATCAGCGTCGCTTCGCTCGCCAGCGCGGAGACGAGCCAGTTCCACATCATCCATCCCATCGTCGTGAAGTAGAACACGCGATCGTCCGGCCGGATGTCGCAATTCATGCGATGTTCCGAGAGATGCTTGATGAGCGTTCCGCCGGCGCTGTGCACGATGCATTTCGGCGCGCCGGTCGTGCCGGAGGAATAAAGAATATAGACGGGATGCGCGAAAGGCAGCCGCGCGAAGTCCGGTTCGCGCGCGGCGTATCCCTCGATGAAGGACGACAGCGAGACGCCCTTCGGGAGCGCGTCGGCGGTCGCGGCCGCCTCGCCGAGATAGTCGACGATCACGACGCGGCTCGCGCTCGGCAGTCCCGCCGTGATCGTCTTGAGCTTGTCGACGATCGGCAACCGCTTGCCGGCGTACCAGTAGCCGTCGCAGGCGAAGAAAAGCTTCGGCTCGATCTGCCCGAACCGATCGAGCACGCCGCGCTCGCCGAAATCGGGAGAGCATGACGAGAAGATCGCGCCGATCGAGGCGGCGGCCAGCATGATGGCGATGCTTTCCGGCAGGTTGGGAAGCATCGCCGCCACGCGGTCTCCCTGTCCGACGCCCGCGGCGCGCATCGCCTGCTGGAGTCGCGACACCAGCGCCGCGAGCTCCGCCCAGCTCATCCGCCGCTCGGCCTTGTCCTCGCCGCGGAAGATCAGCGCGGTCGATCCGTCGCGCCGGCGCAGGAGGTTTTCCGCGAAATTCAGCCGCGCGTCCGGAAAGAATTTCGCTCCCGGCATCGCATCGTCGCTGAGCGTCCGCTCGCCCTTCTCGCCGATCACCCCGCAGAAATCCCAAAGCGCGGACCAGAAAGCCGGCCGGTCCTCGACCGACCAGCCATGCACATCGCGGTAGGACGCGAAGCTCCGGCCGGCCTTTGCGCTCGCCTGCGCCGCGAAGCGCATGACATTGGTCTCGGCGGCCTTGCTCGCATCGGGCGTCCACAGCGGCGCATCTGACATCGCAAACGATCTCCCAATCCGACGCTCGCTTAGACCATCGACGGAAGAAGGGGGAGAGGCGTTTCAGCGCTCCCGCCGATTTGGCCGGCCGGCCGCGCGGGTATAGACAGCCTCTATGGGACCGACCCGACCCTCTGCGCGTGCGCGCTGGCCAGCCGGCGCCGCGCTGCTTGCGGGAGCCGTCGTCGCCCTCGGCTTCGCGCCCCTGCCGATCGGCGGGCGCCTCGCGGTTAAATCACTGAATGCGCAAGTGTTTGAGCGCACCGGCCTGACCGCCGCCGCGGCTGCGGAGGATGTGCGCCTGACGCTCCTCCCGTTTCCAAGAGTGACCGTTTCCCGTTTGGTTCTGGCCGCGCCGGACGGGCGGGCGCTCGCCCGAATCGCCGCGGCGGACGCTTATCTGCGGCCGCTCGACCTCGTTGGCGGGCGGTTCGGCTTCAGCGGCTTCTCCCTGCGCGAGCCGGTGTTCGACGCGGCCTCCGGCGAGGCGCGCGCGGCCTGGCGCAAGGCCGGCGCGCAATTGCTCGACAACGCCGATCCGTCCGCTTCGCCGCCGCCCGTCACGATCGCCATCGTCGGCGGGCGCGTTCTGTCAGCCGAAGGACACGCCACCGATGTCGCGGCGAACATCGCCTGGGAGGGGCCCGAGGAGCCGTTCTCCGTGTGGGCGCGCGGCCGCTGGCGGGGGGAAGAGGCGGAAGTGCAGATCGCCGACATCGCGCTCGGCAAGATCCTGAAAGGTCAGGGGGAGAGCCCGGCGCGGCTGACGGCGTGGACGCCTTTCGGCTCGGTCGATGCGCAGGGCGTGGCGGCGGGCGGCGCCACGCCGCGCTTCGATGGCGACGTCAGGCTTGCTGTGACGTCGGCTGACGGGCTCGGCCGATGGCTCGACGCAACTCTTCCGCTCGCCGGCGTCATCAACCGCTACACGGTCGAAGGGCGCGTCGCCGCCTCTCCGCGCGGCTTTTCCTCATCGGCCATCACGATCGACGCGCGCGGCGGGCGGCTTGAGGGCACGCTCGCGCTGCGCCTCGATGCGGAGCGGCCGCAGATCAGCGGCACGCTCGCCTCGCAGTCGCTCGATTTCGATTCTCTGACGCCGGCCATGGACTCGCTGCGCGAAGCCTCCGGCGCCTGGAGCGCGGATGGTTTCGATCCGTCGCCGCTGCGTCGCAACGACGCCGACATTCGCCTCTCTGCCGCCCGCGTGCGTCTGCTCGGGGCGAAGCTCGAAGACGCCGCCATCTCCATCATGCTCAAGGCCGGCAAGCTTGAATTCGTGCTTGGTCGCGCCCAGGCTTATGACGGCGCCTTGCGCGGGCGCGCCACGCTGCAGGCGCTCGATGGCGCGCGCGTCGACGCGCGCCTGCAGGGCGTATTCGAGAATCTCGACATGGCCGCCGCGTCGCAGGAATTGCTGGGTCGCCGCCTGCTGTCCGGGCGCGGCCAGGGCCAGGCGCAGATCGAGGCGAGCGGGGCGTCTCCCGACGAGATTGCGCGCCAGACCGCGGGAAAGATTGCGGCCCAGGTGAAGGACGGCGAGATCAGCGGCGTCGGCCTGCTCGATGCGGCGCGCCGGCCCGACCGCATCGCCGGCGGAATCGTGGAGTTGGGGCGCGGAAGCACCGGCTTCTCCCTGCTGGATATGAGCGCCGCGCTGGCGCAGGGCGTCGCCGTCATTCCGGACGGTTCCTTGTCGCTCAAATCGGACAGTCTTGAGGTCATCGCCGGCGGCCGCGCGATGCTCGCCGACCAGTCGCTGCTCATCGACGGTCGCGCCCGCGCGAAGGGCCTGCCGATCGACGGATTGCCCTTCACCCTCCGGGGGCCGGTTCAACGGCCCGAATTGCGCTGGAATCTCTCGGCGCTGTTCAACCGGAGTTGACGGACCCGGCGCGCTCCAGCGGGAAAGGCGACGGCGTCCAGACCGCTTCGAGTCCGAAATTCCCGATGGTGGCCGCTTCCCAGCGATGCAGAAGCGCCGCGACGCCGCTCCGGTCGTCTTCCAGAAGAAGCGGATAAAGCTCTTGCGTGACGCGTTCGAAAGAGCCCGCGAAAAACGGATGCGCGAAGCGCGTGGGCCGCGAGAGCAGCGTCTCGCAGACCTCCCTTGCCGCATCGAAAAGACCGAGGGCCGCCTTCACCGCCGCATCGTCGAGCATGGCGGCCTGAAGACGGTCATGCTCGAAAATCGAGGACAGCGAGGAGGCGAAAAACTCAAGCCGCCGAAGCTTCTTCAGAAGCGGAAGAACCTCCTGCTCGACGACCTCCGTAAAATGCTCCTCCAGCCAAGGCTCGCTCCAGCGCCATCCATCTCTTCGGGAAGGGATCGACATCGTCCACATCACCGGGAAATGCCAGATGATGTTGCAGGAGTGGGTGACGCTCCATTGAGGGCGCGGCGAGTCCGCGCTCGATGAACGGTCGACCCAGATCGCGACGAGGACGTGATCGATCGGCTTGAGGAACAGCCGATCATGGACGAAGACGAGATCCGCGTGCCGGTCGGCGAAAGGGCTCAGCAGTTTTCTGATCTGCCGCTTCGTCGTCATCGGCTGGGCCTTGTTTCTATGACGAGAATTTTGCGCGTGTCGGTATAGTTATTGTGATTTCATTCGTCAGCCCGCCCCTGCCCGCTCGCCGTGCTTGAGCGCGACCGTCGCCGCCAGCACGGCGGCGGTCACGACGAGCACGATCAGCGTGCCCACCGCGTTGATGTCGGGCGACACGCCGAGCCGCATCTGGCTGTAGATGCGCATCGGCAGCGTGGTAGACCCCGGTCCTGACGTGAAGCTCGCAATCACCAGATCATCGAGCGACAGCGTGAAAGCGAGCGCCCAGGCCGCCGCGATCGCCGGCGCGATGAGCGGCAGCGTCACCTGCGCGAAAGCCAGGAGCGGCGGCGCCCCGAGATCCATCGCCGCCTCTTCGAGCGAGCGATCGAAACCCGCGAGGCGCGCGCCGATGATCGCGGCGGCGAAACCTGTCGTGAAAGCCGCATGCGCCAGCGTGATCGTCAGCGCGCCGCGATCGAGATCGACCGCGACGAACAGCAGCAGCAGCGACAGCGCGGTGATCACTTCCGGCATCACGATCGGCGCGAAGGCCATCGCCGCGAGCAGCCCGCGGCCGCGAAAGCGGCCGAAGCGCGCGAGCGCCAGCGCGATCAGCGTTCCCATGACGGTCGCGACCGTGGCGCTCGCGACGCCGACGCGCAGGCTGTTCCACGCCGCGCCCATCAGCGCCTCGTTCTCCAGAAGGCCCGCATACCAGCGTGTTGTGAAGCCGCCCCACACAGTCACGAGACGGGAATCGTTGAACGAGAACAGGATGAGCAGCGCGATCGGCGCATAGATGAAAACGAAGCCGAGGATCAGCGCCGAGCCGGCGACTGCGCCGATTCCATGTTTCATCGCAGCGCCTCCTCGCCGCGCGATTCAAGCCGGCGCAGCAGCAGGAACGGAATGATGAGCACGATCACCATCAGCACCGCGATAGCCGACGCGGTCGGCCAGTCGCGGTTGCCGAAGAACTCGCTCCAGAGCTGGCGGCCGATCATCAGCGTCTCCGATCCGCCGAGCAGATCGGGAATGACGAATTCGCCGACGCAAGGGATGAACACGAGCAGGCATCCCGCCGCGACGCCGGGAAACGACAAGGGAACCGTCACAAGCCAGAAGCTCAGCCAGGGCGGCGCGCCGAGATCGGCGGCGGCTTCGAGCAGCGCCCGGTCCTGCGCCGCGAGCACCGCATAGATCGGCAGGACCATGAAGGGCAGATAGGCGTAGACGACGCCGATGAAGATCGCCGCCTCCGTGTTGAGGATTTCGAGCGGCGCCCCGATCAGCCCGAGCGCGAGCAGCGCCTGGTTGATGAGTCCATCCGCTTTCAGGATGCCGATCCACGCATAAATGCGGATGAGGAAGCTCGTCCAGAACGGCACGATCATCAGCGCGAGCAGGATCGGCCGCAGCGACGCTCGCGCGCGCGCCATGCCGTAGGCCATCGGATAACCGATGAGCAGCAGAAGCAGCGTCGCGATCCCCGCGATCCTGAGCGATGTGAGAAACGCCGACAGATAGAGGTCGTCCGACAGGATCGTCGCGTAATTTTCGAGATCGAGTTCGCCGATCAGCCGCCACGCGCCCGCGACGCCGCCGCCCTCATATTGCGGCGCATAGGGCGGCTGGGCGCGCACGGAATGGGACAGGCTGATGCGCGCGATCAGCAGGAAGGGAATGACGAAGAGCGCGACGAGAAAAACGACAGGCGGGGCAAGAACCGCCCAGCGCGTCGCGCGACCGTAGGAATCCCGACGGCTCATCGTCAGTCCGGCAGCAGCAGGAGCGCGTCAGGCGCGATCGACAGCCACACGGTCGATCCGGTCTGAACGTCTTCTTTCGCGCCGGCTCTGTTCGGCTGCGTCACGCGAACCTGGACGCCGTGGACATCGACGATCAGCAGCCGCGCCTCGCCGCGATAGAGGATCTGCGCCACCCTCCCCTGCATGAGGTTGGGCTGCCCCTCCGGCCGTCGGGAAAACAGCGCGATGTTTTCGGGCCGCGCCACGGCGCGCCGGCGCGCGAGCGCCGCATCCCTGTCTGTCGCGCGGATGTCGAGAACGAGCGGCGCGCCGTCGACGGCGAAGGAAACATCGTCGCGTCCGGCGCCGGCGCGCGCCGCGCCCTCGAACACCGTGGCGTCGCCGATGAAGCGCGCGACCGCGAGCGTCGCCGGCCGCTCATAGACCTCATGCGGCGCGCCGAGCTGCGCGAGCCGGCCGCCATGCATCACCGCGATGCGGTCGGCCATGCTCATCGCTTCGGTCTGATCATGCGTGACGGTGATGAAGGTGAGGCCGAGCCGCGCCTGCAGCGCCTTCAGCTCGATCTGCGTCTCCTCGCGCAGCTTGCGGTCGAGCGCCGCCATCGGCTCGTCGAGGAGCAGGAGGCGCGGATGTTTCGCCAGCGCGCGCGCCAGGGCCACGCGCTGGCGCTGGCCGCCGGAGAGTTGATGCGGCCGGCGCTCCGCCATGGCGTCGAGGCGGACCAGCGCCAGCATCTCCGCGACGCGCTTTGCGATCGCCGCGCGCGGCATGCCTTCGCGCTTCAGGCCGAAGGCGATGTTGCCAGCGACGCTCATATGCGGAAACAGCGCGTAGGACTGGAACATCATGTTGAGCGGGCGCCGGTGCGGCGGCTCGTCGGTGATGTCGCGTCCATCGAGGAAGATGCGGCCGCCGCTCGGCCGCTCGAACCCGGCCAGCATGCGCAGCAACGTCGTCTTGCCGCAGCCTGAAGGTCCCAGAAGGCACAAGAACTCGCCGTCGCGAATATCGAGGTCGACCCGCTCGACGGCGGCGACCGGACCGAACCGCTTGCTCACGGCGGCGATGCGCATGACGATCCCGCTCGGGGACTCGCCGCGCGAAACTGCGGCGTCGTTCAATTCGTGTGAAGCCTCCCGTCCCGTTCGCAGCGAAGGGCTATTCCCCCTCGCGCAACGCCTCCGCGATGCGCTGCTCGAGCACATGGGGCTTTTTCAGGATAATGGCCCCGCGCGTCTTCTCCACCAGATTCTGTTCGGACATCGTCGTGAACTCGCGCGTGACCTGCTCGCGTCGGCAGCCGATCCGCGCGGCGAGCACATGATGATAGGGCGGCGGCGTGATCACGCGCTCCCCGTCATGGCCGGGACGCGGCAACGACAGGCGCAGCAGCTCGGAATAGAGCCGGTGGCGCAGATCGAGCACCGCCTGCTCCATCAGCCGCGCGTTCAATTCGCGGTTCCGCCCCGTCAGCACCTTCATCATGCGCTCGGCCAGAGCCGGCGTTCCGAACACGATCTCGCGAAAGATGTTGGCCGACATGATGACCATTTCGGCGCGGGTGAGCGCCGTCACATTCGCCGACCGCGGGATGTTGTCGATCGCCGCGAGTTCGCCGAAGAACTGGCCGGGCCGCATGTCGCCGAAGATGACCTCCTTCCCGGCCTGGGTGCGGAACAGGATGCGCACGTCTCCCGACGCCAGAAAATAGACGTCGCTGGTGTGATCGTCGAAGTCGAGCACGACCTCGCCGTCATCGAAGCGCTTGACGATGCAGCGCTTCTCCAGAGCGTCGAGATCGAGCCCGCAATCCCTGAAGAATGGCACCCGTGCAAGAAGAGCCATGTGAGTCGAATCCCGCCATCTTTCGCCGCAATGTGGCAGGGGCGCGCCTGCGGTCAACCGCGACCGTCCCGCATCCCCCCGGCGCCCATATTGCAAGGCCGTCCGCGCCGCAACGCGCCGGTATGGCTCCCATGCCTCAGGCGATCTACCTTCCGCAGGTTTCGTGAACCTACGGTTCCTCTCCGCCCCCACATTCGACCGATTGGCTGCCCATGTCCGCACGCCCCGACCCCTATCAGTTCGACGCCGAGAAGTTCGGCGTCGGCCAGCCCATCCCCCGCAAGGAGGACCCGGTCCTCGTGCGGGGCGAAGGCCGCTACACGGACGATCTTCACGCGGAGGCGCAGATCTATATCGCCATGGTCCGCAGCCCGATCGCGCACGGACGTATCCGTTCGATCGATCTGGAGGCGGCGCTGGCGATCGAGGGCGTGCTCGGGGCCTGGACCGGCGCCGACCTGAAGGACGCCGGCTATGGCCGCTTCGTCAGCAAGATCACGTTCCCGAATCGCGACGGGTCGCCCTACCGTCAGCCCGAGCGCTATCCCCTCGCCCATGACCGGGTGCGCTATGTCGGCGACCCGGTGGCGTTCGTCGCCGCGGTCTCCGCCAATGTCGCGAAGGAGGCCGCCGAGGCCGTGGCGCTGGACATCGAATCCCTGCCGCCGGCGCTGGAGATGGCTGACGCGGTCGCGCCCGGCGCCGCGCGCCTGTATGACGACATCCCCGACAATGTGACGCTGGACTATCATCACGGCGACGCGGAGGCGACGGCGGCCGCCTTCGCGAAAGCCCGCCATGTGGCGCGGCTGACGCTTGAGGATTCCCGCGTCGTCATCAATCCGATGGAGCTGCGCGCCTGCCTTGCGCAATATGACGCCGGCCGGGACCACTGGACGCTGCATGTGCCGACGCAGGGCGTGTTCGGCTATCGCGCGCAGCTTGCCGGCGACATTCTCAAGGTTCCGCCCGAGAAGGTCACGATCCTGACTGGCCATGTCGGCGGGTCTTTCGGCATGCGCGGCTCGGTGTTTCCCGAGCATGTCTGCGCGCTGCACGCCGCGCGCCTGCTCGGCCTGCCGGTGAAATGGACCGAGGAGCGCACGCCGAGCTTCGTCTCCGACACGCATGGCCGCGCCCAGCGCTATGACGCGGAGCTCGCGCTCGATGAGGCCGGCCGTTTCCTCGCGCTGCGCGTGACCGGCTTCGGCGACATGGGCGCCTATCTCACGACAGTCGGCATGATGCCCTCCACGCGCAACATCGTCGTCAATGTCTGCAGCATGTACCGGCTGCCGCAGCTCGAGGTCTCGATGCGCTGCGTGCTCACCAACAAGACGCCCGTCGGCGCCTATCGCGGCGCCGGCCGCCCGGAAGGCAACTACATCATGGAGCGGCTGATCGAGGAGGCCGCGCGCATCGCGGGCGTCGACAGCATCGAGCTGCGCCGCATCAACCAGATCAGGCCGCAGGAGCTGCCCTACAAAGCCCAATCCGGCATCGTCTACGACACCGGCGACTTCACCGCGCTGATGGAGCAGGCGCTCGAAGCCGCCGACCATCAGGGATTCGCGCAGCGGCGCGCGGAATCCGGCGCGCGCGGATTTCTGCGCGGCTTCGGCGTCGGCTGTTTTCTCGAGGCGACGGCCGGCGCGACGACGGAGATGGGCGGCGTCCGTTTCGAAGAGGATGGCCGCGTCACCATCATCACCGGCACGCTCGACTACGGCCAGGGCCATGCGACGAGCCTCGCGCAGATCCTCAGCCAGCGGCTCGGCGTTCCGTTCGAGGCCATCGGACTGCTGCAGGGCGACAGCGACCAGCTAATCGCAGGCGGCGGCACCGGCGGCTCGCGCTCGATGATCGCGTCCGGATCGGCGGTCGTCGCCGCGAGCGACAAGGTCATCGAGAATGGAAAGAAGCTCGCGGGCTGGGCGCTCGAAGTGTCGGAGAACGACATCCAGTTCAGGAACGGGGCTTTCTCGATCGTCGGCACCGACAGGTCGGTCGGCGTGATCGAACTGGCGAAGCGCGTGCGCGAGGCGAAATCGCTGCCCGACGACGCGCCGAAAACGCTCGATGTGAAGCTGATCAATGAAGGTCCGGCCATGACCTTCCCGAACGGCTGCCATCTCTGCGAGGTGGAGATCGATGAGGCCACCGGCGCGACGCAGGTCGTGAAATACACGATGGTCAACGACGTCGGCACGGTGATCAATCCGCTGCTGCTCGCCGGCCAGCTTCACGGGGGCGTCGTGCAGGGCATCGGACAGGCGCTGATGGAGCGCGTCGTCTATGACGAGGACGGCCAGCTGCTCACCGGCTCCTTCACCGACTACTGCATGCCGCGCGCCGACGACACGCCATTCTTTGAGGTGGAGCATCGCCCGCAGCCGACCTCATCCAACCCGCTCGGCGTCAAGGGCGTCGGCGAGGCCGGTTGCGCCGGCTCGATCACCAGCGTCATGAACGCGGTGGTGGATGCGCTGTCGCAGGTCGGCGTGACTCACATCGACATGCCTGCGACGCCCGCGAAGGTGTGGCGGCTTCTTCACGACGCAAAAAGAAAGGCGGCCTGAAGCCGCCTTGCTTGATCGCTGATGTTTGCGCGAGTCGTCAGGCGGCGGGCGCCGGCTCGTCTCTCGTCGGCGGCGGCGTGGCGGACGCGACCGTCCGCCCGCCCTTGAAGATGCGCCGCACCGTGTAGAACAGCAGCGGCACGAAGAAGATGCCGAGCGCGGTGGCGGCGATCATGCCGCCCATCACGCCGAAGCCGATGGAGTTCTGCGCCCCCGAGCCGGCGCCGTTCGCGAGCGTCAGCGGCAACACGCCGAGAATGAAGGCGAACGACGTCATCAGGATCGGCCGCAGACGCTGCCGGCACGCCTCCAGCGTCGCCTCCACCAGCCCCTTGCCGCGCGCCTGCTGCTCGATAGCGAACTCGACGATCAGAATCGCGTTCTTCGCGGCAAGTCCGATCGTCGTCAGAAGGCCGACCTTGAAATACACGTCGTTCGACTGGTGCGCGAGGATTGCGGAAAGGAGCGCGCCGAACACGCCGAGCGGCACCGCCATCATCACCGAGAACGGGATCGACCAGCTTTCATAAAGCGCCGCGAGACACAGGAACACGACGAGCACCGAGATCGCATAGAGCGCCGTCGCCTGATTGCCCGAGAGCCGCTCCTGGAACGACAGCCCGCTCCACGAATTGGTGAACCCTTGCGGGAGCTGACTCACGAGCTGCTGGGCGACGTCCATCGCCTCGCCCGAGCTCACGCCCGGCGCCGCTTGACCCTGGATCTGCACCGCCGACACGCCGTTGAAGCGCTGGAGATTGGGCGAGCCGTATGTCCATTTGCCGCTCGATATCGCGGAAAACGGCACCATCCCGCCGGCGGCGTTTCGCACATACCAGTCGTTGAGATTTTCCGGCAGCATGCGGAAGGGCGCATCGCTCTGCAGATAAACCGATTTCACGCGACCGCGATCGATGAAGTCGTTCACATAGGAGCCGGCCCAGGCGATCGACAGCGTCGCGTTCACATCCGCCAGATTGAGCGCATAGGCCCGAGCCTTGTCGTTGTCGATTTCGACCGCGAACTGAGGCTGATCTTCCTGTCCGTTGGGACGGGTGTTGGCGAGCCGCGGATTCTGCGCCGCGAGCCCCAGGAACATGTTGCGGGCCTGCATCAGCTTCTCATGGCCGGCGCCGGCGGCGTCCTGAAGATACATCTCGAAGCCGCTCGACGTGCCGATGCCGGGCAGCGCCGGCGGGGCGAGCGCGAACGCCATCGCGTCGCGGATCCCAAAGAACGCCATGTTGGCGCGCAGCGCGATCGCGCTCGCGCGCATGCGCGGATCCTTGCGAAGCGAGAAGTCCTTCAGCTTGACGAACGCCATGCCGACATTCTGGCCCTGGCCGGCGAAGCTGAACCCTGCGACATCGAAGACGCCTTCGACGGAATCCTTCTCCCCTTCGCTGAAATGGCGGCGGATCGTCTCGAGCACGCGCGAGGTGCGGTCCTGGGTGGCGCCTGTGGGCAGCTGCGCGATGACGAACAGCACGCCCTGATCCTCCTCGGGAATGAAGGAGCCCGGCAGCTTGTTGAACAGCCAGCCCGCGCCGCCGACGATCAGCGCGAACAGCACGAGAAAGATCGCCGGCAGCCGCACGATGCGGCGCACGCCGCCGATATAACCGTTCGTCGCTTTCCCGAACATGCGGTTGAACCAGCCGAAGAAGCCGCGCCTCGGCGCCCCGTGATTGGGATCATGCTTCAGCATCGTCGCGCAGAGCGCCGGCGTCAGCACGAGCGCGACCAGCACCGACAGGATCATCGCCGATACGATGGTGACCGAGAACTGCCTGTAGATCACGCCCACCGATCCGCCGAAGAACGCCATCGGGACGAAGACGGCGGACAACACGGTGGCGATGCCGACGAGCGCGCCGGTGATTTCCCCCATCGACTTGATGGTCGCCTCGCGCGGCGGCAGGCCTTCCTCGGCCATGACGCGCTCGACATTTTCGACGACGACGATGGCGTCGTCGACGAGCAGGCCGATCGCCAGCACCATCGCGAACATGGTCAGCGTGTTGATGGAATAGCCGAAGATCGACAGCACGCCGAACGTGCCGAGCAGGACGACCGGCACCGCGATCGTCGGGATCAGCGTCGCGCGGAAGTTCTGGAGGAACAGATACATCACCAGGAAGACGAGCACGATCGCCTCGAGCAGCGTCTTCACCACCTCCTCGATCGACAGCCGCACGAACGGCGTCGTGTCATAGGGATAGTTGATGAGCACATTGTTCGGCAGCGTCGGCTCGAGCTCCTTGAGGAGCGTCTCGACCGCAGTCGCCGTGCGGATCGCGTTGGCGCCGGCGGCGAGGTTCAGCGCAAGGCCGGCGGCCGGCTTGCCGTTGTAGCGCCCGAGGCTGGTGTAGCTGTCGGCGCCAAGCTCGACCCGCGCCACGTCGCCGACGCGCACGATCGAGCCGCGCATGTCGCTTTTCAGGATGATGTCGCGGAA
>MKVY01000052.1:38358-48559 GCA_001899525.1 Rhizobiales bacterium 65-9 | reverse complement strand
CGAGCTGGCCCGCCGACACCTGGACGTTCTGCGTCGCGATGGCCGCCGACACGTCGCTCGGCATGAGCTGGAACTGTGCGAGCTTGTTGGGGTCGAGCCAGATGCGCATCGCATAGCCGCCCCCGAACACCTGGGCGCTGCCAACGCCCTCGATGCGCTTGATGCGGTCATTGAGCGTGCTGATGATGTAGTCCGCGAGATCGTTGGACGACAAGGTGCCGTCCTCCGACGTCAGCGCGACCACCATGAGGAAGCTCTCGGACGCTTTCGACACCGTCACGCCGAGGCTCTGCACGATTTGCGGCAGCTGCGACGTCACCAGGCTCAGCTTGTTCTGGACCTGAACCTGCGCGGTGTCGGCGTCGGCGTCATTGGTGAAGGTGATCGTGATCGTGGCCGAGCCGCTCGATGTGCTCGACGAGCTGATATATTGCAGATGGTCGATGCCCGTCAGATTCTGCTCGATGACTTTCGTCACCGAGTTCTCGATAGTCTCCGCGCTTGCGCCCGGATAGCGCGCCTGGATCTGGATCGTCGTCGGCGCGATGTCGGGATATTGCGCGATCGACAGGGTGGTGATGGCCAGCCCGCCGCCGAGCATGATGACGATGGCGATGACCCAGGCGAAAATCGGCCTGTCGATGAAAAAACGGGCCATCGCGCGTTACTTTCTTTCGTCGGCGACGCGGGTCTTGCCCGCCGCGGCCGCGTCTTTCATTTCCCCGGTCGTCGGATCGATCGTCACATTGACCGCGGCGACGGGCTGGCCCGGCCGAACTTTCAGCGTGCCCTCGACGATCAGCCGGTCGCCGGTCTTCACGCCGCTGTCGACCAGCCAGTTGACGCCGATCGCGCGCCGCACGCCGACGACGCGCTGCTCGACCTTGTCGTCGGCGGCCACGAACATCGCCACCGCCTCGCCCTTGCTGTTGCGGGTGACGCCCTGCTGCGGCAGCAGGAAACTGCCTTCCGCGACGCCTTCCTGCAGAACCGCCCGCGCATACATGCCCGGCAGCAGCAGACGCTCCTTGTTCGGGAACACGGCGCGCATGGTGAAGGTGCTGGTCGATTCGTCGATGGAGATGTCGGCGAACTCCAGCTTGCCCTCCTGGCCGTAGGCCGTCCCGTCCTCAAGGATCAGCTTGACCGGAACATTGTTGATGTCGCCGCGCAGCTTGCCGGAATCGATAGCCTTCCGGAAACGAAGAAAGCTCGCGCTGGAAGCCGTGAGGTCGATATAGATCGGATCGATCTGCCGCACGGTCGCGAGCGCGGTCGTCTGGTTCGCGGTGACCAGCGCCCCGACATCGACGGAGGATTTGCCGATGAGCCCGGAAATCGGCGCGGTGATCTTGGTGTAGTTCAGATTGATCCGCGCCGCGGTCAGGTTCGCCTGGCCGATCGCCACATCGGCCTTCGCCTGCGCGAGGGTCGCCGTGGCCTGATCGAGTTGCTGTTCGGTGATGGCGTTCGTTCGGGACAGGATCTGGTAGCGCTCGAGCTGCGCCTGGGCGTTCGGGACGGCCGCCTCCGCCCGCGTCAGCGAAGCGACGGCGTTTTCATAGGCCGCCTGATAGGTCGCCGGGTCGATCTCGTAGAGAACGTCGCCCTTCTTGACCTCGCCGCCTTCCTTGAACTTTCGCTCGCGGATGATGCCGGCCACCTGCGGGCGCACCTCCGCCACCAGATAGGGCGTGATGCGGCCCGGCACCTCGGCGGTGATGGCGACCGACTGCGGCTGCAGGGCGACGACGCCGACCTGCTGCGGAGGACGCGGCGCGCCGGCGCCCGCGCCGGCCTGTTTCTGCTGGTTGCATCCCGCGGCCAGAAGCGCGGCCATCGCCGCGCAGCCGAGGAGGAAACCTTTCCTGACGGTTTGCATGCCAACCTCAATGGAGAGCCGCGACAAGCGTCCGCTCTGGCGACCGACAGCGCCCGCCAATCGGGCGGGCAAGCGGAAAGGTTATTGTAGCGTTGCGGCGCACAAGACGCAAAGCCCGGCGGGGTTTCGGTCGCCTATGGCCAAAAGGCAAGAAAATTGTAACCGGAATCGCTCAATTTCTCGCCGCCATGCTCACGGTTTGTCGCAACCGGGCTGGCACAATGGGCGCAATGGGCGTCACGAGGCATTCCGCCAGCGCCCGAGGGATGTGATTCGGGATGGGACCTGCCGCCGCCGACGACAAGCTGCACCGCAAGGTGCTCTGGCGCATCATGCCTTTGCTGTGCGCGGCCTATGTCGTCAACTACATCGACCGGACCAATATCAGTTTCGCACAACTTCAGATGGCGGACGCGCTGAGCTTCAGCGACGCAGCCTTTGGATTGGGCGCTGGCGTTTTCTTCGTCGGCTACGCTCTGTTCGAGGTTCCGAGCAACCTGCTGATGACGCGGTGGGGAGCCCGCAAGACCTTCCTGCGCATCATGACGCTGTGGGGCCTGATGACCCTGCTGACCGCGTTCGTCTCGACCCCGGCGCAGTTCTACGCGGCCCGCTTCTTTCTCGGCGTCGCGGAGGCGGGTTTCGCGCCGGGCGTTCTGTTTTATCTCGGCCTTTGGGTCCCGCATCGCCGGGTCGCGCATGCGATGGCTCTGTTCTTCGCCGCTTTCGCCGCGTCGCCGATCATCGCCGGCCCGCTGGCCGGCATGATCATGACGCTGCTGGACGGCGCGCAGGGCCTGCGCGGCTGGCAGTGGCTTTTCATCATCGAAGGGATTCCGGCGATCGCTCTCGGATTCGCCGCCTGGCGCTGGCTCGACGATTCCCCGGCGCGGGCGGCCTGGCTGTCGGCGGAGGACAAGCAAGCCCTGGAAAAGGCTCTGCGCGAGGACGATAGCCAGGGCGAAGTCATCGGCTCGCTGCGCCAGGCTGCGCGCGACCCGCGTCTCTGGCTCCTCGGCGTCATCAATTTCCTGATCCTGCTCGGCGTCTATGCGCTGACCTTCTGGCAGCCCCGGATGCTGAAAGATCTTGGCCTCAGCATCTGGGCCATCGGATTCGTCTCGATGATCCCGGCCGCGATCGGCGTCGCAGCCGCGATCCTGATCAGCCGCCGCTCGGACCGGCTGGGCGAACGCCGCCTGCATTTCGCCATCCCGGCCGTTGTCGCCGCCGTCGGATTGTCGCTGACGGTCCATGCCGGCGGCTCGGTCGTCGCGGCTCTCATCTGCCTGTCGGCCGCGACCGCCGGCCTCGCCGCCGCGATGCCCGTTTTCTGGTCTGTCCCGAATGCTCTCCTGTCCCGGAAGGCCGCGGCGGGCGGGCTCGCGCTGATCAACACCATCGGCATCACCGCCGGCGCCGCGGCGCCGCCTCTCGTCGGCTTCGTTCGCGCGTCCACCGGCGGCTTCTCGGCCAGCCTCTACCTGCTGAGCGGAGCCCTCCTGCTCGCCGCGGCGCTGATGGCCTTCGCGTATCGCGCGCCGGACCATTCGGCTTCGCATGCGGGCGCCACGCCGCGCGCGGCCTGATCGCCGTTGGAGCGTCGTCGAGCGAACTGGACGCCGGTTCGCGAGAAGAAAATACGACAAAGCAAACAGCTGGAGCGATTCCGCGATTCGGAGAATTACGAAATCGCTCTAGTAGCCGGGCCACAATCCCGGCGTCGCGAGTTCCAGCAGGTGCGCGTCAGGGTCGCGAAAATAAAGACTCCGGCCGCCGCGCGGCCATGACGCCTCGCCCTCGATGGCGACGCCGTGCTGGCTGAGCCGCAGCCGCCACGCGCCGAGTTCAGCCTCCGCGATCGAAAAAGCGATATGGACCGGCCCCTCGCCGTCATGCGGCGGAATGGTCCCTGCTGGCGTCTGCACCGGCTGGAGCGAGGCGCCCCGCACGAACAGCAGCAACGTTCCACGACCATTCACGTCGAAAGCGCGCATGCGTTGATCGGCGTGGATCACGCGCAATCGCAGGATCGTTTCATAGAAGGCGCAAGCGCGCGCAAGATCCTCGACATAGAGAACCGTCTCCAGGATTCCGTCGAGTTTCGGCTCCGTCATCGCGCCAGCACGAGCGCCCAGTAAGGCGCTTCCGCATCGACGCGAGCGATGCCGATCCGCGTTGCGTCTCGCATCAGGAGATTTCTGTCATGCCCCGGCGACTCGCGCCAGAGTTGGATGACGCCGGCGATCGTCGTCGGCCCGAGCGCCAGATTCTCCCAGGCCGCGTCTTGCCCGAGCCTCTCCATGCGGCCCGCGAAATCGCCGTGCGACAGGTCGCCGGCGGCGGCGACAGCGCGCGCCTGCTGTTCGGCTGCAGTCGTCAGAATCTGATCGGGCCGAACCGCGCCCAAGCCGCTCCGCCGCCGATAGGATGAGATCGCAGCCGCTGCGGCCTTCGCATCGACGGGGCGCAGGACCGGCGTTCCCGAGAACGAGCGACGTCTCGGCGACGCGCAGCCGGCGATCAGCGCAAGCGGCAGGAGGATTGCGAATCGTCGATCCACGCGCGGCGTCATGTCTCTATCGCGCGATCAACGCTGGCGCCGCGCGCGCCGGCGCCTGGACGTCGGCGTTCTTGAAAATCTCATGTGCATCCGGTCTGACCGAGCGTCGCAAACGAAACCGGGCGCAAAACGCGCTCGGTTCCCTCCCCCGGCTCATCCAAATCCGCAACCGCGACTTCGGCGATGGTCCATCCGAATTCCGCATTCCTGTTGTTGTAGTCGGCGTATCGCATCAATCGGCAGAGATGATCGACGCGCCAGTCGCCAGGATCAAGCGCGGGAACCTCGGCGCCTCTTGTCCAAGCGATATTGCGCTCCGCGCGCTCGCGAGGCATCCCGGCGGCCTCCTTCCTCAGCGCAGCGTTATGCCCCCCGACAACAGAAAACACGAGCATTTCCGCCTTTTCATATTAATTTGAAACCATATCGCGCCGGGATCGCATTATTCTTCTTTGAGTCGCGACCGCGCGCACGCCTGATGCGCCGAACAAAGCTCCGCCGCAATATCACAATGACGCACGTCAAACCATTTGCCCGCGAAACTCTTCATTTACCAGTTTGTGTTCAGTTTTAGCGACCTCGTCCCAAGCTCCAGGACGGGCTGTGCAAGCGTATTGGAGGCGATATGCGCTTTGGCGTTGTTTGTGCAGGCGCGGTCGCCGTGGCTGCAGCGGCCACGGCCGTTCTCATCCGCATGGATGCGTTCGGCCAGGGGCGGACCGAGAGCGCCGCAGCGCGTCCCCCCATCGTTGTTCTCGCGACCCGGCCGATAAAGCCGGTCGAACCCGCGCCGGCCGCTCCGAAACCTGCCGAACCAGCGCAAGCTGCACCGCAGGTCGCCGTTGCGCCGATCCCCGCCGCCAGTCCCGAAACGACAGGGTCGGTCGGCGGCGCGCAGCAGATCTATGTCAACGGCTCGCGCGTCGCCCTGCGGTCGTCGCCGGATGCGAAAAGCAAGATCCTGGACCGTATGTCCGACGGGCAGAAGCTGATGGAGATGTCGCGCAGCGGCGAATGGGTGCGCGTGCGCGTCGCGAACTCCGACACTGAAGGCTGGGTGAGCGAGGCTCTCGTCAGCGCAGCGCCCGCGAAGAAAAAATAGCATTCGCAGCGCCCCGTTTTCTCACGCATGACGCGCGCGACCGGGAGACGATCGAGCCTGCCGCCGCTTTCTCCCGACGACGGGTTAAACCGGACTCCCAAGCGCTCGTCGCCATTCCCGCGCAGGACGATGCGAAAGCTTGTGGAAAACCGCCGTGGCAATTTGCCGTGGATCGCTTATTGCTAGCGTTTCGCCATCGGCGATTCCCTTCCCGCCGGCCAAGCGAGACCAGCATGATGAAAGACAAGACCAAAGAGAAACGGTTTCGCGTTGGGCGCTCCAGCGCCGGCCTCGGTCTCTTCGCCACCGATTCCTTCAAGAAGGGCGAATTCATTATCGAATATGACGGCCCTCGCCTCACCAATGTGGAAGTGGAGCGCATGCGGGGCGGCCGTTACCTCTTCGAGGTGAACAACCGCTGGACGATCGACGGCTCGCCGCGCTGGAACACCGCGCGCTACATCAATCATTCGTGCAAGCCGAATTCGGAGCCGCACGAGATCCGCGGCCGCATCCGCATCAAGGCCAAGCGCCGCATCCAGCCGGGCGAGGAAATCTCGTACAACTACGGCAAGGATTATTTCAACGAATGGATCAAGCCGGTCGGGTGCAAATGTCCCGCCTGCCTGGCGCGGTCGGACGCGGCCCGGAAAAAGGCCCGGTCCGCGGGCTGAGAAGCGCCGTCGCGCTCAGCGGCCGCCGACCATCGCAAGAAAGCGCGACCGCTCGGCCGCGTCGTCGCGGAACGAGCCCGTAAAGCGCGTGGTGACGGTGACGGCGCCCTGCTTGCCCACGCCGCGCATGCACATGCACAGATGCTCCGCCTCGACCATCACGGCGACGCCGCGCGGCGCGAGATGATGCTGGATGGCGTCTCCGATCTGCGCCGTCATCGTCTCCTGGGTCTGAAGCCGCTTCGCGAAAACATCGACCACGCGCGCAAGCTTGGAAAGTCCGACCACGTTCCTGTCGGGCAGATAGGCGACATGGGCGCGGCCGCGAAACGGAACCATGTGGTGCTCGCAGTGGGAGTGGAAGTCGATGTCCTTCACCAACACCATGTCGTCATAGCCCGCGGTCTCGGCGAAAGTCCGCGACAGATGATCCTCCGGCCTCTGCCGGTAGCCGGCGAAAAGCTCCTCATAGGCGTCGACCACCCGCTTCGGCGTGTCGATCAGCCCCTCGCGGGAAGGATCGTCGCAGGCCCAGCGGATCAGCGTGCGGACGGCGGCCTCGGCCTCCTCCCGCGTCGGACGATTGTCGTTCGATCGCTCCGCGGCGGGTGATGCCGCTCGCCCATACAAGGACTTAACCACATCCATGCGGCGCCTCCAAAGACCACGCGACGCCGGCGTGAAAGCAGGCGGCGGCCCATGCCGCCAGCAAGCCGTCCGCCGCGCTCGCCATCGATTGCGCGCTGGCGCAACGTAGGGACGCGCCGGTCATATTGGAAGGCGGCGGCGAAAGACAGCCGCCCGCCGCCATGATGCGCTATTCGGGGTCGCCGCCGGCTCTTCGTCCCGGCGCGCGGGCGATCAGTTGATGCGCCGCATCGGGACGCATCCGGTAGAAGCTGATGACCGACAGGCATGCGATGGCCGACACCACCATGAACGCCGTCATGAAATCGACGGCCTCCAGTTCGGTGCGCCCGTGCGCGCCGCGCGAGAGCTGCACCACGATGGCCCCGACCGACACGCCCAGACTCGCCGCCACCTGCTGAGCCACCGCCGACATCGTCGTCGCCGCGCTCATCCGCTCCTCGGGCACGTCGGCGAAGGCGAGCGCGTTCACCGCGGTGAACTGAAGCGAACGCAGGAAGCCGCTGCAGAACAGCACCGCGATCATGACGGCGGCGGGGCTCTCGCGCGAGAACAGGGCCGGCGCCATCAGGAGGATCGACGCGATCAATCCGTTCCACATCAGCGTGTTGCGGAAGCCGAAGAAGCTCAGGATCGGCTTGGCGGAGAATTTCATCAGCAGCGCGCCCGCGCCGCCCGCGAAGGTGATGAGGCCCGACGACAGCGGATCGAAGCCGAAACCGACCTGCAGCAGCAGTGGCAGAAGAAACGGCGAGGCGCCGACCCCGATGCGGAAGGTCGAACCGCCGAGCAGGCTCGCCCGCACCGTGGGGATCCGCAGCAGGCTCAGATCGAGCAGCGGCCGGTCCATCGAGGCGGCGTGACGGGCGTATATCCACAGCAACAGCGCGCCGAGCAGCGCCGAGACGATCGCCAGAAGCGCGTCGCCGCGCCCGACGCCGAGAAACGCGGCCGAAGCGACGAGCAGCGACAGGCCGCAGCCCGACAGCAGAAATCCCTTGAGGTCGAACGCGCGCGGCGCCGGCAGCGCAATGTCGGGAAGGAGCCGCCAGGCGAGGAAGACGCCGAGAAAGCCGATCGGCACATTGATCAGGAAGATCCAGCGCCAGTTCATGTAGCTGACGATGAGTCCTCCCACCGGCGGGCCGAGGATCGGGCCGATCAGCGCCGGAATCGTCACCCAGGCGAGCGCCGAGACCAGATCGTGCTTCGCCGTCGACCGCACGACAAGGAGCCGCCCCACCGGCGACATCATCGCCCCGCCCATGCCCTGCAGCACCCGCGCCGCGACGAGTTGGCCGAGCGTCTGCGACATCGCGCAGAGAATCGACGCGCAGGTGAAAACGATGATGGCGGCCATGAAGACGCGCCGGGGCGCGAAGCGGTCCGCCATCCAGCCGCTCGCCGGCACGAACACCGCAAGGCTCATCAGATAGGAGGTCAGCGCCAGCTTGAGATGGACCGGATCCGTCGTCAGGTCGACCGCGATCGTCGGGATCGCCGTCGTCAGGACGGTCGAATCGAGATTCTCCATGAGCAGCGCGGCGGCGACCACCAGCGGCACCACCCGGCTGGCGTGAGCGCCTGCGACGGCTCCAGGCTTATCCATGCCGTGATGATTCATGGCGCAACCTACCCGTCGACGCCAAGAAGCGAGACGCCAACTGTCCCTCCGATCGGCCCTTGAGCTCCGCCGATTCAGCAAAGACGTCGGCCTATCCCTGCCTGTTAGCCCCCTCGCGCCGCGCGCGCTACGTTCTGCCCCGCATGAGCGCCATGGCGCCCATGCGCGCGACGGTCGTCTGCTCAGTCAGGCCATTGCAGCAGCCGGTCGAAGCGCCCCCGGCGCCGGTCAGCCGGCGAGCGCGTTTCCTTGTCGTTGCGCGCGCGGGCCGCCTCCAGCTCGGCCGCGACGCGGTCGGCGACGATCGCCTCCTCGCCCGGATGGAGATTGCAGGGGTCCATCTCGAAGAATCCCAATTCCAGCTCGTGGTCGCGGATGATCACCGGCGGATCGCCCGCCGCGAGCGCGTCGGCGAGGTCCCATGCGGTGGTCCCGGCCCGCTCGGGATCGACGGAGAGCTTCAGCCGGTCGATCGGGTTGCCGGTCGGATCGGGGATGATGTCGGCGCGGACGCCCGGCATGCCCGAGAAGCGCTCCACCCACAGATCGAGATAGCCGCGTTCCTTGCGGCGCACAGCGTCGTGATCGCGCCGCTCCCAGGCCTGCAGCGCCGCCATCGTGGAGGCGATGGCCTCCTTGCCGACTTTCATGCCGCGGCCGATGCCGCTGTTCTGCAGGAACGTCGCCCGCACGAGGTCTTTGCGCCCCGCGACGATGCCGGCCGTCAGCCCGCCAAGAAACTTGTGCGCGCTGTAGATGGCGATGTCCGCGCCTTCTGCGATGAATCCCTTCAGGTCGCACTCCGACGCGAGGTCGGCGATCACCGGCACGCCCTTCTCGTGGCAGACGCGCGCGAACTCGGCGAGCGGAAGCTGGCCGTAATGCACGACATGATGCGACACGACATAAAGCGCTGCCGCCGTGCGCTCGTTGATCTTTCCCGCAAGCTGGTATTCGCGCGCGTCGGTGACGTTGCCTATGGGAATGACCTTGGCGCCGGCGAGCCTGACCGCCTGTTCGATCGCGGCGCCATAGCCGGTCATGTGCCCCATCAGGATCACGACCTCATCCTTCATCCCCGTGGCGTCGGGGAGCTGCTCAACCTTCGCGAGGTCGGCGCCGGTCATCGCGCCAGCGATGGCGAGCGTGATGGCGGCCGACGCCGACGCGGTGACGAAGCCCGCCTCGCCGCCCGTCGCCTTCGCGATCACGGCGCTGGCCTTGCGGTGGAGATCGTTGATCTCGACCCATTGCGGCAGGATCGCCATCGCCGCCTCGATCGCCTCTGGCACGGCGATCGAGGCGCCCAGCGCCGTCATGGTGCCCGACACGTTGATGACAGGACGCAGGCCCAGCCGGGCGCGGATGTCCGTTTTTTTCTTCTCGCTCATCGTTTTCTTTCGGATCAGTGCATTTCAAGACGGGCCAGGAACGACTTCAGCCGCTCATGCCTGGGATTGAGCAGCAGCTCGCGGGGAGGACCTTCCTCCACCTTTTTGCCGCCGTCCATGAAGACGAGCCGCGAGCCGACGTCGCGCGCGAAGATCATCTCATGGGTGACGACGATCATCGTCATCCCCTCGCCCGCGAGCTGCCGCACCACCGCGAGCACCTCGCCGACCAGCTCGGGGTCCAGCGCCGACGTGATCTCGTCGAGCAGCAGCACCTTCGGCTCCATCGCGACCGCGCGCGCGATGCCGACGCGCTG
>MKVY01000052.1:35702-38336 GCA_001899525.1 Rhizobiales bacterium 65-9 | reverse complement strand
CAGCCAGTGCTCGGCCTTGTCGCGCGCCTCCGCCTTCGGCAGGCCGCGCACCTTCACAAGCCCGAGCATCACGTTCTCGCGCGCGCTCAGATGCGGGAACAGGTTGAAGAGCTGGAACACCATGCCGAGATCGGCGCGGATTTTCGCCAGCTCGCGCTCGCCCCGCGCCCGGCGCGTCGATCCGGAATCCCTGTATCCGACCTCGACGCCGTCGACCTTGATCGAGCCCGCGTCATAGGTTTCGAGCACGTTGATGCAGCGGAGCATCGTCGTCTTGCCGCTGCCCGACGCGCCGATGATCACCACCGCCTCCCCGCGCGACACATCGAGATCGACGCCGTCGAGAACCCGGGTAGGGCCGAAGCTCTTTTTCAGATCGCGAATGCGGACGAGTGCGTCGCTCATCATCAGTCCCGGACATAGGCGTAGCGCGCCTCGAGCGAGCGGCTGAGGCTGCTCAGGCTGTAGTTGATGACGAAATAGATCATCGCCGCGAGCACATAGATCGGCAGCGGCTCATAGGTGCGCCCGATGACCTGCTGCGCCGCGAGCATCAGATCGACGATGCCGACCAGCGACACCAGCGACGAGCCTTTCACCGCGTCGGTGACCGAATTGATCCAGGGCGGCAGGAAGCGGCGCACCGCCTGCGGCAGGATCACATAGACGAGCCGCTGGCCGAAGGTGAGCCCGATGGCCTTGCCGGCGTCGGTCTGCCCGGCCGCGATGGATTGGATCGCGCCGCGCGTGATCTCGCCGACATGCGCCGTCATGAAAGCGGACATCGCCGCGAGAAACGCCGGCAGCGGCTGCAGGTTCAGCCCGATGAAGGGCAGCAGATAATAGCTGGTGAAGATGACGACGAGCAGCGGCGTTCCCCGCAGGATGTCGGAGCAGATCCGCAGCGGCAGGCGCGCCCACCACGGACCGTAGGCGAAACAGATTCCGACGAGCACGCCCGCGACCAGCGAGATCGCGACGACCACCGCCGCGATGAAGAGCGTCATGAGAAGCCCCTGCCAGAGGAAGGGCATCGTGGAAACGACGAAGCTCCACCAGCCGTTCATCGCCGCGCACCGCGCAACAGCGAGCGTTCGAGAAAACGCAGCACGGCGAGGATGACATAGCCGGTGACGACATACATCGGCGCGACGATGATCCACACCTCGACGGCGCGGAACGTGTTCGTCTTGATCCAGTTCGCTCCGTAGGTCAGCTCCGGAACGGCGATGACGGAGGCGAGCGACGTGTCCTTGAACAGCGAGATGAAGGCGTTCGAGAGCGACGGCAGGACGATGCGCAACATGATCGGGAAGCGGACATGGATCAGCCTTTGCCAGGGCGTGAGGCCGATCGCCTTGCCGGCGTCGATCGCGCCTTTCGGAATCGCGTCGAGGCCGGCGCGGAACACCTCGACGAGATATGCGCCGGAATAAAGCGACAGCGTCATCACGAAGCTTTCGGTGGCGTCGAAGCTGAAGCCGCCCGCCGAGGGGATGCCGTAGAAGACAAGATAGATGAGCAGCAGCAGCGGGACGTTGCGGATGAACTCCACATAGGAGGACACCGCCCACCGGACCGGCCGCGAGCCGCCCGTATAGGCGACCGCGAGCGCGAATCCGATCACGCAGCCGATCAGGATGGAGATGAAGGCGAGTTCGATCGACAGCGCCAGGCCCTGCCAGAGCCTCGCCGAATGCCGCCACACCAGGCTGAAGTTGAGATAATATTCCACGGCGTGAAGCGCCCGCCTGCGAGCGGCGGGCGCGATGCGTCACGTCAGATGTTGGGGAATCCGGGCACGCGGCGCGGCGGCTCCGTGTTGAAGAAGTCGCGGAACGCCTTGTCGTAGAGATCGGTCTGATGGCCGTGCATGTTCACCATCAGCGTCGTGTCGACGAAGGCAAGCCAGTCGAGATCGCTCTGCCGCAGAGCGACGGAATAGATCTGCGTCTCGTAATGGAAGCCTGAGTCGAGATATTTGCCGGGATTGCGCTTCACCAGCCAGCCGACGGTGGAGAGGTCGATCACGGCCGCGTCGGCGCGCCCTGAATCCAGCGCCTGAATTGCGTTCGCCTGCGTGTCGAGCTGCATGACCTGCGCCTGCGGCAGCGCCTTGTGGACGAGATTGTCGGCGTCGACATTCTGGAGCACCGACGCCTTCGCCTGCGATCCGGCGTCGAGAAGCTCCTTGTGCGTCTTGTATTTGCCCTTCGCCGAGGTGAGCAGCGCGACGCCCTCGATGTAATAGGGTCTGGAGAAATTGACGAGCTGCGCGCGCGCCGGCGAGACGGTCATGAACTGAATGACGCAATCGACCTTGCCGGTGGTCAGGTTGGGAATGCGGGCCGCCGGCTCCTGCTTCACGAATTCGACCTTGGTCACGTCGTCGAAAAGTCCGCGCGCCAGAATCTGCGCGATCGTGATGTCCATGCCCGTGAGCTGGCCCTTCTCATCCTCGAAATGCCAGGGCGCGTTGGTCGAGCCGGTGCCGACGATCAGTTTGCCGCGGTTGAGCACGGTGCGCAGCGTGCTGTTCGGCGCCGACTGCGCCGCCGCCTCGCGCGCGCTCATCGCCAGCGCCGCGGCGCCCGCCGCCACTGCGCCGAATTTCAGGAAATCGCGCCGTTGAGC
>MKVY01000052.1:22906-35689 GCA_001899525.1 Rhizobiales bacterium 65-9 | reverse complement strand
GAACGAAAGCGCCTTGCAACAGCTATCGTGCGTTCAGTCGCAGCGGCGACGCCGGCAAGCGGACCGGAATTTCTTGACGCGAAACGAAGGCGTCAGGCCGCTCCCCAGCCGCCGCCGGTCGGCGTGACCACGGTCACGGCCTCGCCGGCCTCGATCACGGTCTGGTCGCAGCCGCCGAGCTGATCGACCCGGCCGTCCTTGCGGCGCACAAGCGTCTTGCCGACGTGGCCGGGCTCTCCTCCCATCATGCCGAACGGCCGCACCTTGCGGTGCGAGGAGAGGATGGCGCAATCCATCGTCTGAAGAAAGCGGATCGTGCGCGACGTCCCGTCGCCGGCGCTCCACCGTCCCTTGCCGCCGCTGCCGGGCCGGATGTGGAAATCCTCTAGAACCACGGGAAAGCGAAGCTCGAAAATCTCGGGATCGGACAGCCGCGAATTCGTCATGTGCGTGTGGACGCCGGACGTTCCGTTCCAGCCCGGGCCGGCGGGCGAGCCCGAGCAGATCGTCTCGTAATATTGATAGTCGTCGTTGCCGAAGGTGAGATTGTTCATCGTCCCCTGCGCCGCCGCCATCGCCTTGAGCGCGCCGAAAAGGCAGTTGGTGACCGCCTGGCTGACCTCGACATTGCCGGCCACCACGGCGGCGGGATAACGCGGCGACAGCATCGAGCCGTCGGGCACGACGATGTTGATCGGGCGCAGGCATCCCGCATTCATTGGGATGTCGTCATCCACCATGACGCGGAAGACATAAAGCACCGCCGCGCGGGTGACGGGCGCCGGCGCGTTGAAATTGTCGCCGCGCTGTTCCGACGTGCCGGTGAAATCGACCGTCGCCTCGCGCTTCGCCTTGTCGACGGTGATCTTGACGCGGATCGCACAGCCCTGATCCATCGGATAGTCGAAATGCGAATCCTCGAGCGCGTCGATCACGCGGCGCACGCTCTCGGCCGCGTTGTCCTGCACATGACCCATATAGGCCCGCACCACGTCGAGCCCGAAATGGCCGATCATCTTTCGGAGCTCCGCGACGCCCTTCTCGTTCGCCGCCGCCTGCGCTTTCAGATCAGCGACATTCTGACGGACATTGCGCACGGGGTAGCGCGCGCCGGTGAGCAGCGCGACCAGCTCCGCCTCGCGGAAACGGCCCTGGTCGACCATCTTGAAATTGTCGATATAGACGCCCTCTTCCTCGATATGCGTCGCGAGCGGCGACATGGAGCCGGGCGCGAGCCCGCCGACGTCGGCGTGATGGCCGCGGCTCGCCACCCAGAACAAGATCTCCTTCTGCGCATCATCGAAAACAGGCGTGCAGACGGTGATGTCCGGCAGATGAGTGCCGCCATTGTAGGGCGCGTTGAGGACATAGACGTCGCCGGGCTTGATGTCGGTGTTGTTGCGGATCACCGTCTCGACCGATTTGTCCATCGAGCCGAGATGCACCGGCATGTGCGGCGCGTTCGCGACGAGGCTGCCTTCCGCGTCGAACACCGCGCACGAGAAATCCAGCCGCTCCTTGATGTTGACCGAATAGGCGGTGTTCTGCAGCGTCACGCCCATCTGCTCGGCGATCGACATGAAGAGGTTGTTGAAGATCTCCAGCATCACCGGATCGGCGTGCGTGCCGACGGCCGAGCGCTGCTCGCGCGCCTTCACGCGAGAAAGAACGAGGTGGTCGCGCGGGGTGAGCTGCGCCTCCCACCCCTCCTCGACGATCACCGTCTGGTTCGGCTCGACGATGATCGCAGGCCCGGCGATGCGGCTTCCGGGCGTTATCGCGCCGCGCAGATAGACGCGCGCCTCGCGCCACGCGCCGTGGCTGAAGAACCGCGCCTCGCGCGCGGGCTTCGTCTGTGAGGCCGCGTTATCGAGCGACGTTTCGCTGAACGGCGCGCCGCCGCCCACGCCCTCGATCTCGATCGCCTCGACGACGATGGCTTTGGTCTCGTCGATGAAGCCGAAGCGCGCGCGATGCGCGGTTTCGAAGGCCCTCTTCATTTCGGACGCTGAGCCGGCCGCGACGATCAGCGCGGTGTCGGTGCCCGCGTAGCGGATATGGGCGCGCACGAAGGTCTCGATCGCGTCGCGCCGGACGCCCTGCCCTGCGATTTCCGCGACCGCATGGTCGAGCAGCGGTTGCGCCGCCGCGGCGATGGCGCCCGGCGCGCGCGCGTCGAGCGGAATATCGAGCGCCCGTTGCCGCGTCGCGCGCACATTGGCGAGACCCATGCCATAGGCGGAGAGAAGACCGGACAGCGGATGGATCAGCACCGTCGTCATGCCCAGCGCGTCGGCGACGAGGCAGGCGTGCTGGCCGCCGGCGCCGCCGAAACAGTTCAGCGCATAGCGCGTGATGTCGTAGCCGCGCTGCACCGAAATCTTCTTGATCGCCTCGGCCATGTTGGCGACGGCGATCTGGATGAAGCCGTCCGCGACCTCTTCCGGCGAGCGCCCGTCGCCAACCTCAGCCGCGAGCGCGCGGAATTTCTGCTCGACGGCGGCGCGATCGAGCGGTTCGTTCTGCCCGGCGCCGAAGATCGGCGGAAAGAAATCCGGAATGAGCTTGCCGACCATCACATTCGCATCCGTGACGGCGAGCGGTCCGCCGCGGCGATAGGCCGCCGGCCCCGGATCGGCGCCGGCTGAATCCGGGCCGACGCGGAATCGCGACCCGTCATAGTGCAGGATCGATCCGCCGCCCGCCGCGACGGTATGGATGAGCATCATCGGCGCGCGCATGCGCACGCCCGCGACCTCCGTCTCGAACGCGCGCTCGTATTCGCCGTCATAATGCGCGACGTCGGTCGAGGTGCCGCCCATGTCGAAGCCGATGACATGCTCAAAGCCGGCGGCCTTGCCGGTCTCCGCCATGCCGACCACGCCCCCGGCGGGGCCGGAGAGAATTGCGTCCCGTCCCTGAAAAAGCTCGGCGGCGGTCAGTCCGCCGGACGACATCATGAACATCAGGCGCGCGCCGGTGCGGGCGACGTCGAGTTCCTCCGACACCTGCTGCACATAGCGCCGCAGGATCGGCGACAGATAGGCGTCCACCACCGCCGTATCGCCGCGTCCGACCAGCTTCACCAGCGGCGACGCCTCATGGCTTGAGGAAACCTGTGTGAAACCGATCTCGCGCGCCAGCGCGGCGACGGCCTTCTCATGCGCCGGATAACGATAGGCGTGCATGAACGCGACGGCGATCGCGCGGATTCCGCTGTCGAACGCCTGCTGCAGCAACGGACGGATCGCCGCGAGATCGGGCGCGCGCTCGACCGCGCCGTCGACCAGCACGCGCTCGTCGATCTCGACGACGCGCTCATAAAGAAGCTCCGGCTTGATGATTTCCTTCGCGAAGATTTTCGGCCGCGCCTGATAGCCGATGCGCAGCGCGTCGCGGAATCCCTTTGTGATGGCGAGCAGCGTCCGGTCGCCCTTGCGCTCCAGCAGCGCATTGGTGGCGACGGTCGTTCCCATGCGCACCTCGCCGATCACGCCGGAGGGAATCGGCTCTCCCGTCTTCAGGCCGAGATGCTCGCGCACGCCCTGGACGGCGGCGTCGCGATAGGCGCCGGGATTTTCGGACAGGACCTTTCGCGCGGCCAGCGTTCCGTCCGGCTTGCGGGCGATCACGTCCGTGAAGGTGCCGCCGCGGTCGATCCAGAAATCCCACCGGCCAGCGCTCATCCCGCCCTCCATCGTCCGGAAACAGCCGCTCCTAGATCAACATCGACGTTTTGTCGAGAATTTATTGACATGATGTGTTCGTTGCTTACACAGGAGGCGTTACGCAGGACATAGCCATGACCGCGCGAAAAACCGCCGACGCAGGCCCCTCCCCGTTCGGCCCGATCGTGTCGTCCGGCCATCTGGCCGCAGGCGCCCTTCCCGCCCTGTCGGAGTTCGAGTTCGCCCTGTCGATGGTGGCGCACGCCTTTCACCGCTGGATGGTGCGCGGCATGGCCGCGGCGGGACTGCCGGATCTGTCTCCGATCGACATCCTCGTTCTGCACAACGTCAATCACCGCAGCCGGCCGAAGCGGCTGGCGGACATCTGCCTCGTGCTCAACATCGAGGACACGCATGTCGTCGCCTATGCGCTGAAGAAACTCGAAAAGCTCAAGCTCGTCGCGAGCGCCCGCAAGGGCAAGGAGAAGGTGGTCGCCATCACGACGGCTGGCGAGACGGCCTGCACGCGCTATCGCGAGGCGCGCGAGGCGCTGCTGGTCAAATCCGTCCTCGCCGCCGGCGTCGATCCCGCAGCGGTGTCCCATGTCGCCGCGCAGATGCGCGCCCTGTCCGGCCAGTATGATCAGGCCGCGCGCGCGGCCGCCAGCCTGTGACGGACTCGCGCGATCGTTATCCGCGCCGGCTGGACTTCGCGCCGCGGCGGCCATCTCCTGTCGAGGGCGCCGCGGCGGCGATAAGGCTGCGAACGCTTTTGTCAGTTCATCGAAAGGGAGAGGAAGACGGATGTCTGTTGATCGACGCGCTGTTCTGGCGGGTGGAGCGGCTGTCGCCGGTCTCGCGCTCGCCGGCCCTGCAGGCCTGACATCCGCCAGCGCGGCGGCGCCGATGGCGACCACCCAGGCTCCCGGATTCTATCGCTACAAGGTCGGCGACTTTCAGATCACGGCCATCCATGACGGCTTTGCGGGCCGGCCCCTCGAGGGCTTCATCCGCAACGCCAAGCTGGAGGACGTTCAGAAGGCGATGGGCGCCGCCGGCCTGTCCACGGAAAGGCTGCCGCTCACATTCACGTCGCTCGTGATCAACACTGGCGCGAAGCTGATCGTCATCGATACGGGCAACGGAAACTCCGGCGCCCCCACCTCCGGCCGATGGATGGAGAATTTCAAAGCCGCCGGCTTTTCGCCCGACCAGATCGACACGATCCTGATCTCCCATTTCCACGGCGATCACATCAACGGCCTTCGTCTCAAGGATGGCGCCGCGCAGTTCCCGAATGTCGAGATCAAGGTTCCGGAGCCGGAATGGGCGTTCTGGATGGACGACGCGCGGATGAATGCGGCGAGCGACGCGCTGAAGGGCGGATTTCAGGGCGCGCGGCGCGTGTTCAAGGACATGCCGAACGTCTCGCGCTTTCAATGGGGCAAGGAGGTCGCGCCGGGGATTACCGCGATCCAGACCGACGGCCATACGCCCGGCCACACTTCTTTCATGATCTCGTCGGGCGGCGCGCAGTTCATCGCTCTGGGCGACGTGACCAACATGCCGTCCCTGTTCGTGCGTCACCCCGGCTGGCATGCGGTGTTCGACATGAACGGCGAGATCGCTGAGCGTTCGCGCCGCAAGATGCTCGACATGGCGGCGTCCGAAAAGGCGCAGGTGGCGTTCTATCATGCCCCCTTTCCCGCGACCGGCCATATCGTGCGCGACGGCTCGGGCTATGATTTCGCGCCGGCCCTGTGGAGTTCGGCCGCCTGAACGTCGGGCGCGCCTGACCGAAAGACGACAGACGGAGGGCCCGGCCCTCCGCATCACGACGCCGGCCTCGCGGGCGCAGGTGGACGACCCCGGCCCGCGGCCTGTAAGGCTGGGGTCCGAGCCACCCGCCTGCCGCGCCGATGCCGACCCTCGCCTTTGTCGACAGTTCCACGCCGGAGGCGCAGGCCGCGCGCATCGCGCTCGCCGCCCGCTATGGCGACGCGCCGCCGGAGGACGCCGACGTCATCGTGGCGCTCGGCGGCGACGGGCTGATGCTGCAGACGCTGCACGCCCAGATGGGAACCGGCAAACCGATCTACGGCATGAATCGCGGATCGGTGGGCTTCCTCATGAACGAGTATCGCGAGGACAATCTGATGGAGCGGATTTCGGCCGCCCATCGCAGCGTGATCCATCCGATCGTGATGCGCGCCACCGGCGCGCAGGGCCGCCAGACGACGAGCCGCGCGATCAACGAGGTGTCGATGCTGCGCAAATCCTATCAGGCCGCCAAGCTGCGCATTTCGGTCGACGGCAAGATGCGCCTCGACGAACTGATCTGCGACGGGCTGATCATATCCACGCCCGCCGGTTCGACCGCCTACAACCTCTCCGCCAACGGGCCGATTCTTCCGCTCAATGCGCCGCTCCTCGCGGTGACGCCGATCTCTCCTTTCAGGCCGCGGCGCTGGCGCGGCGCGCTGCTGCCGGACCGGGCGCGGGTCACCGTCGCGGTGATGGAGGCGGAGAAGCGGCCCGTGAACGCGGTCGCCGATCACATCGAGGTTAACGAAGTGCTGGCGGTCGAGGTCAGCATGGACCACGCCGTCGATCTGGTGCTTCTGCACGATCCCGGCCACAGTCTCGACGAACGCATCATCAACGAACAGTTCAACTGGTAGGCGAACAAACGTATTTTTAGCCTCGTCCTGAAACCGCGCCTTAACTCACCCGTGCTGATCTGCGCGGCGGCGAGCCCTTCGCCGGCTTTCATGGGTGGGATGCGTCGCGTTGATGATGCGGGTGGACATCAGCCGCTTGCGGTTCCTGATCATCGACGACAACACCTATGTGCGTCGCATCATCCGGGTCCTGCTGCACGGGTTCGGCGCCCGTGAGGTGCTGGAGGCCGAGGATGGCCCCGCCGGTCTCGAATCCTTCAATCTTTTCAACCCTGACATCGTGATCGTTGACTGGGAGATGCCGATTCTCGACGGCATCGAGGTGGTCCGCATGCTGCGCGACGCCAACAGCAGCCGCAATGCCTTCGTGCCCATCATCATGTGCACCGCGCATTCCGAGATGGTGCGGGTCGTGCAGGCGCGGGACGCCGGCATCACGGAGTTTCTGGCCAAGCCCATTTCAGCCAAAAGTCTTTATCAGCGGATCGTCAACGCGGTCGTCAATCCGCGCACCTTTGTCCGGACGGCGAATTATTTCGGCCCCGATCGCCGGCGCGCCACGCTTCCCGACTATTCCGGTCAGGAACGGCGCAAGGACATTCTCGCGGCGCGCGAAGCGGCGCAGCGGGACGCGGCCAATACTGAGGGCTCCTTTTCTTCTGAAACGCGAGAAGTCGCATGATCAACACACCCGTCAACGCAAACCTGAATCGGCTGCGCGTTCTCTGCGCCGACGCCAACAGCAACATGCGCAGCATCTACAGGACGCTGCTGCTCGGCATGGGCGTCGGAGACGTGATCACCGCTGACGACGGCGCGGTCGCCTATGAGCAGTATCGCGCCTACCGGCCGGATGCGGTGATCACCGAACTCACGCTGCCGATGCTCAGCGGCCTCGAACTGGTGAAGATGATCAGGACGCGCCCCGACAGCCCGAGCCGTCATGTGCCGATCATCGTCTGCACGGCCGACGCCACGCGACAGTCGATCCTCGTCGCGCGCGATCTCGGCGTGACCGAATTTCTCGCCAAGCCGATCTCCGCCAAGAGCCTTCAGGAGCGGCTCGAAACGGTGGTCTCCAATCCGCGCCCCTTTGTCGACTCCGGCGCCTTCGTTGGGCCGGACCGCCGCCGCGGCCGCACCGGCGGCGAATATCGCGGGCCGGATCGCCGCGAGCGGCGCGGAGACAGGCCGTCATCGCCGCCGTCCGCCCGTCCCCCAGCGCCTGAAACGCCCCAGCAGGAGAAGGCTCCGTGAGCGCAGCGAGCGTCGGAAGCGCTCTGACCGCGCCGGCTGGCCTGGAAACGGTCGCGCACGGCGATCATCTGGTGATCCGCCCGCCAGAGGCCGTGAAGGAGCGCGGCTATGTGCAGGCGCGGCGCGGCGATCCGACGCCCGATATGGTCATCGCCCAGGCCGAGAAGGATCTGAAGGAGACATCCGCTGAATTTCAGGGCTGGATGATCATCGAAGCGACCAAGCTCGCGGATGCGCGCGCCCAATATCACGCCGAGGGCGACAATCCCCAGGCGTTGCGCGAGCTGTTCCAGGCGGCGCACACCGTGCGAGGCAATGCCGGCGTCTTTGGCTATCCGCTGGCCGGCCGCGTCGCGGATTCGCTCGCCAAGCTGCTGGACGGCGGCAAGCGGACCGAGGCGCCGCGCATGCTCATCGACCAGCATGTCGACGCGATCCGCGCGATCGTGCGCGAGGACGCGCGGGGCGCCGACAACCGGAACGCCCGCGCGCTGACCATGGCGCTGCTGGAGGTTTCGGCGAAATATATGCCGGCGCCGCCCGACAGCGATCAGACGACCGGCGCGGCCGCCTGATCCTGCTGCGACAGATCGGCGAAGCTAGGCCGCCAGCGCCGACTGGTCGTCGATCAGTCGCCTGATTTCCAGTTCAAGTTCATCGACCGGCTGGACCATGAAGCCGGCGACAAGCGCGCGCGCCTCTTCGCGGGCCGCCTCCGCCTCGAACCGGCGCAGCAGCGCGATCAGCTTGGCGTTCTCCGGCCTGCTGTCGTCGATCGCCGCGAGGGCGCCCGCGATGATGGGACGCGACAGGGCCGCGGGCCGATCGTCCTGAGCGATCCGCCGCGCGCTCGTCCGCCATGCCGAAAGGCCCGCGTCGAACGCCCGAAACAGCCCGTCCGGCAGCCCCGCCCGCCGGTAGAGCGCCGCGAATCCGGCGCTTCTCCGTTCCGCCAGAATGGCCGAGACCCGAGGCCGCGGCACGTCGGCGAGTTCCGCCAGCGCCGCCTCGAGCAATCCGATCTGTCCGCACAGCAGCGCGCGAAGGAGCAGGCCGGCGTTGAGCTGCCGCGACCGGCAGAGATGACTGACGAACGCGGCGCAATCGGCTTCTTCGCCGGCGATCGTGACCACGGCGTTGTCGCGGGCCTCCGCGACCATCCGCTCGCCCCGTTCCGGCCTGATCCAGGCGCAGTCGCTCACGAAGTCCGACAGAGCCTTCGACACCGCGACGACGAGCATGTGGCGCACGCTCGCCGGAAGGTCCTCGCGCGCCAGCATCGCTTCCCGCAGTTCCGCATGGTCCCCGTTGCGTTCGATCATGCGCCGATACGCGAAGGCCGGCGGCTGAACGCTGCGGTTGCGCAGCACCGCGAGATGAGCGGCCGGTCCCGCGATCTCTGCGAGCGCGCCGCACACTCCGGCCGAAAGCCCGGCGCGGCCCGCGATGGCGATGTGGGCGGCGGCGTCGCCGACCGCGACGGCGTCGATCAGGTCGGCGTCGCACAGGACCGGCGAGCGCGCGAGCACGAGCGCGGCGATCTCGCTCTGGTCGAGCGTCAGCGCCACGACGATGTGGGGCGGCGCGTCCGCGGCGCTGGCGAACGCTTCCGCGAGCGACCGCCGCACGATCGGCGCCGGATCGTCCAGCATCACGGTCAGCGCCGCAATCGCCTCCCGGCGCTGATCCGGCTCGATGTCCGAATAGAGATAAGCGCGGGCGAGCGCGCTGGCCGCTTCAGCCCGGCCGCCGGCCTGCGCGGTTTGCGACCATTCGAGAAAACGTCGGACAATCATGTGCTTAAAGGCTTCATCATGGAAATGAGATTAAGCGGCGCTCCGGGCGACCGCGCAGTTCCCGCGGGGCGGGCGACGGCGCGCGCCAGGCTGGCGGCCGACATCGCGTCTCCCCCGACGCCGAATGCGTCGCGGGACATCGCATCGGACGGGGTCCAGAGCTGCGCGACGGTCGCGGAAATGGGGCCGCTGCCGTCGGTCCGGAACAAGCCGCGGAACGGCGTCTGGTCGGCGCTGGCCTGCGAGGGGAAAAAGGCGAGCCACGCGCCGCCCCCCGAGGGTTGATCGGCCGCCGCCGTCTTCACCTCGGACGCGGCGCCGCCGAAGCCCGACGCCAGTTTTTCGCGGAGATTGGCGAGGCTGAGGGGCTGACCGCTCCTGCTGTAGAACAATCGCCGGTTGGCGGCCGCTTCGGCGGGAAAGTAGCGCGACGCGGCCGCGTCGGGCGTCGCCGCAGCCTGGCGGATCAGGGCGGTCGCGCCCCGCGCGCCCATGACATGCGCGATATAGAGTTCGCCGTCGCTGGGGACGCGGCCGAGCGCGTCGCCCAACAAAGCCCCGTTGCGTTTCGTCAGTTCGCCGGCGAGCGCCGCGCTGATCTGCGGGTCCTTGCGCAGATCGAGGATCTGGCGCCGAAGCGCCGGGTCCGAGACCGTCATGCGGCCGCCGGAGCCGACCTCGATCGCGTCGGCGTAACGCTGCAGCCCGTGTTTCGCGCCGTCCGCCTTAACCGATGCGAGCCATGTCTGTTCGATGAATTGAAAGAGGCCCGTCGCGCTCGACGTTCCGGCGGCGGCGTTGGGGTCGAGCGAGGATTCCCGCGTCGCCGTCTTGAGCAGGAAGTCGAAGCTGGCGCCGGAGCGGTCGGCGCCCTGCCGCACGGCTGCGGCGACCCCGCCGCTCGCGCGCTGCGGCTCCGCGCCGGCCGTTGTGGAGAAAAGGGACAGGAACGACATGAAGCCCGGTCGCCGCGCGTTGAAGCTCGCGCCCGCGGCCAGTTTGGCGGACTTATGGTAAACGTAAGGTTAGCGCAGCCCGTCGGGTGGCTGCGCATGCTCGCGCGACGGCTTGAGCTGTTCTCCCCCGCGCCGCGCCGGCGACGAGCGGCCGCCCTTGACGCCGCTCGCTAACCAATCGTTAACTGGGAGCGGCGGTTGGGGATGCGCCGGCGGCGGCGCTTTTAGACATGATGCGGAAGACGTCGCCGCCCTGCGGCCGCTTGCCGATAGCGGAAAGTCGGCGCCGAAGGATCGCCGCTGCGTCACGGGCGCATCACGCTCGGTCCTCCATGATGGGCGACGCGCGAGGGCTTGTTGGCGCGCCCCATGGCGGAGAACGGTTCGCGCTCATGATATTTTCCCTGCGACGCGCCGGCGTCCGCATGCTCCGGCCAGCCATGCATCCCCATTGAATCACCGGGACAGACATCCCGCGCATCCCTTTGTTTAATCACCGATAGTCAGGCGCCGACAGATGACCGCGAATATTGAGCTTCCGGCCCAGATCGTTTCGATCCTCGGCCCCCTGCTGATTGTCCTGACGGCGCTCGCGCTGCTCTGGATCGTGCTGTCGGTCGTCCAGCGGATGCACCGCAAGGCTTATAACCTGACGAAGGCGGAGACCGCCGGCGCTCCCGTGAAGCCCGACTTCCTGACGGTCGACCATGCCGCCCGCGCCGACGCCGCCGCGCGCGGACGGGTCTTCGAGGAGCAGCGCGCCGCCGCGGCGGCCGCCAAATCGCCGGTGGCCTCGGCATGCCGGCTGACGCAGACGGCCGCGGTCGTGGCGGCGGTGCTGAGCTTCGTTTCGGCGGCGGCGGGGGCGCTTCTCAAGGTCGAGATGATGCAGAGCGCCTACAACAATCTCGGCTCCTGGGACCGCATGATGGCGATCATCGCCAACTACAAGGCGGGCTTCGCCGTGGCTGCCGCCATCATCCTCGTCAGCCTCGTCCAGCTGATCCAGTCGTTTCGTCCGAAGCACGCGTAACCATTCCGCCGCGCGGACAGCCCAACACGGAGTTTCTCATGGCGTCGGCCATTCTCACCTTAAGCTCTGACGAACTGCTCGCCGAATATGTGCGTCTTGATTCGTTCAAGGGCGTGCTGGAGCAGCGTCTCGGCATCGGTCCGGACCTGATCGCGATCCTCATCCGCGACGGCCAGATCGTGCAGGCCTCGCATGGCGCGCATATTTCGGTCGGCGGCCTGTGGCAGAGCGTCAAGAACGCGCTCGGCGGCCAGCATGCGATGCGGCTTCTGATCGCCGACGCCAAGCCGTTCCAGCTCACCGCGAGCGCCGACGCCGTGACGCAGGACCATGTCCAGGTCGCCGGCGAGCTGACGATCGACTTTCAGGCCAATCCCGAAAAGCCCGCCAATATCCTCGGCTTCATGAAGGAGCGCACGGCCGTCGCCAAGGCGGATGTGCTGACGCGCCTCGTCCCGCATCTGGGCGACCGCGCGCTGCAATCGCTTGTCGGCCGGGTCGCCGCCCTCGATCTGCGCGGCAATGTCGCGCTGCAGGACAAATTGCAGGCCGACGTGATGGCGGAGGTCGAGCGCATCGTCGGCGATCTCGGCCTGATGGTCCGCGCGGTGTCGCTGCGCTGGGGCTTCAATGAGGAGGAGATCGCCGCGATCCAGAAGCGCTCGAAGGAGCGCGAGCAGGAGGCGCTTGAGCAGGATTTCCAGATTCTCACCCGCGCCATCGAGCGCGAGGGCCAGTCGACGGTGCTTCAGCTGCGCACCGATCTCGACATCGAGAAGGTAAAGGGCGCCTCGGAAGCCGAACTGCGGCGCATGGTGCTGGATCAGGAGGTGGATTTCGTCGACGCGCGCGAGACGGCGGTGCGCGTCGAGGAGATGAAGGTGCTCCAGCACGAGATCGCCCTCAACAAGACCGAGCGGCTCGACCGGCTGCAGGTGGCGCTGGAGGCGGCGGACAACGAGGTCGCGCTGGCGCGCTCGCGCGGCGAGCGGCGGGGCGTCGAGCGCGACATCGAGACCGGGGACCGGCGCCACGACGTCGATCTCGCCCGCATCCAGTCCGAGCGGCGCGAGGTCGAGCGCGGGATCGAGGAGGCGGATCGCCGCCATCAGATTGTCGTCGCCCGCATTCACGCCGACATCCGCCAGGTCGAGCGCTCGACCGAGGAGCTCGACCGCAAGCAGGCGCTGGCGCTCCATCGGCTCGAAGAGCTGCAGAATCTCGAAATCGCCGGCAAGGCGCATGATCTCAACCTACGCAAGATCCGCGATCTTCAGGACTCCGATCTCGACGGCGTCGCGCGGCGTCAGGACATCGACCTCAAGGGCCGCGATTCCGACCATCGCCGGCAGATGGAATCGACCAAGCAGAACCAGCAGACCGATCTGGCGA
>MKVY01000052.1:21452-22900 GCA_001899525.1 Rhizobiales bacterium 65-9 | reverse complement strand
AGATGATGAAGGACATGTCGCCGGAGCAGATCATGGCGATCAACGCCGGCCTGTCGCCGGCCGTGGCGAATGTGCTGGTCGAGCAGGCCCGCGCCCGCGGCGGCGACAACGCCGAGAAGATGGCCCTGATGCGCGAGATGGTGGATGCGGCCAAGGACGCGCGCGTCGACAGCGCCGCGCAGGCGAGGCACTTCTTCGAACATGCGATGCAGGGCGCTGCGGGCGTCGCGGCAGGGGTCGGCGCCGGCGCGGCCGCCGCGCGCGGCGATGCGCCGGCCGCCGGCGGCGTGACGGGCGCGACGACGGAATGCCCGGCCTGCCATCGCGTCATCCCGGTCACGGACCGCCATTGCCGCTATTGCGGACGCCAGATGAGGGCGTGATCCGATGGCGTGGCGCCCCTACGCCTCCTGCTGTCATCGCGAGGCGCTGTCGACCGATTCGGCGTTCTGCCCGGAATGCGGCCGCACGCTGATCCGCTGCATGGCTTTTTCGGAATGCTTCAGCCTCGTCGCGCCGATGCAGCATTGCCCGGTCTGCATCGCGCCGGAGCTGGCGATCGAGAAGGGCGCCATGCTGCAGTCGCGCGTGGGCGAGCGGCTGTCGATTCCGCTCGTGCTGCGCAACGTCTCGACTGTCGAGCGGCCGATCTGGGTGACGGGGATCGTAAAGGCCGAGAGCGGCGCCCATGAGCCGATCGAGCTGACCTGGGAGCGGCTCGACGCGAAGGGCGAGCGCGGCTTCACGCTGACGACGGCGCCATTCGCCCAGGCCGGCGCGCAATCCATCGGCGTGATCGCGACGATCGCCTCGCGTCACAAGGGCCGCGAGGAGCGCTACGCCTTCGCCGGCGTCGTGCCGGTCGTGGTTGAAGCGCCGGAGCAGCAGGTCGTCCAGAACATCAACCTGTCCGGCGCCCAGTTCGCCACCGGCGGCATGGTGCATGCGCCAGTGAGCGGCCGCGCCGCTTCTACCGCGCCGATCGCCACGCGCGATCGGCAGGCGATTCACTTCGAGCGCGCGGAGCGCTACGAGCTGGAGCGCGGCGTGCGCGGCTACGCCGACATGAACGCCCGCGCGCCGCGCGATGTCAGCTTTTCCTTCACCGGCTTCGCGGAGGGCGAGGCGCCGCCGGACGGCCGGCAGGTCGGCGTCAGCGGCGCGCTGAGCTGCGGCCGCAACGGCCGCATGTTCGACGCCGAGAAAAATCCGTTCCCGAACGATCTCTGCCTGCGTGCGCGCGATCCGCGCACCGGCGCCGTCGACGAGGACGCGACGCGCGCGCTGTCGCGCCATCATTTCGATTTTCTCGTGCTCAACGACAGGCTGCATGTGCAGACGCGCAGCAATGGCGGCCTGGAGCTGAACGGCAGGCGCCTCGCTTCCGGCGACGTCGAGGTCGTGCGCAACGGCGACCGCATCGCTCCCCTCCCCGGCCATGGCGACAA
>MKVY01000052.1:0-21387 GCA_001899525.1 Rhizobiales bacterium 65-9 | reverse complement strand
GGACGCCGCCTTCTGCCCGAACTGCGGCGCGCCCGCGCCGAAGCAGGACGCTCCGCCGCCGGCCGCGCAGCGCGCCCCCTCCGCCACGCGCACCTTCAGCGGGCTGGAGACCGTCGTTCATGGCCAGAGCGGCATCGCCCATGCGACGCCCACGCTTGAGACCGGAAAGGTTTTCGCCGGCCGCTATGTGATCGATCGCAAGATCGGCGAAGGCGGCATGGGCGTCGTCTATACGGCGAAAGACAACAACACGAGCGAGGAGGTCGTTCTCAAGCTCATTCACCCCACCCTCGTCTCAGGCGAGGAGGCGATGAAGCGGCTCGTCGCGGAAGGCGTCACGGCCCGACAGATCCGTCATCCGAACATCGTCGCGGTGTATGACGTCGGCCAGGTCGACGGACAGCCCTTCCTCACGATGGAATATGTGAAAGGCGGCACGCTGCGCACCTGGCTCGTCAACGCCATCAGCAGCGGTCAGGAAACCGGCCTGAACACGGCGATCGGGATCGTGCGCGCCGTTCTCGCCGGCGTCGGCGAGGCGCACCGCATGGGCTTCGTGCATCGCGATCTGAAGCCCGAGAACATCCTGCTTGGCGGCGATCCGGCGCAGGGCGATTTCTCGCTGAAGATTCTCGATTTCGGCATCGCCAAGGCGGTCGGCCCGACGCGCACGAACAGCGGCGGCTCGACCGGAGGGATCGGCACGCCGCTTTACATGGCGCCGGAGCAGCGCACGGCGCCCGACACGGTCGGCCCGTCCGCCGATCTCTATTCGGTGACGGCGATCCTCTATGAGCTTCTGATGGAAGCGGCGCCGCAGGGACGGTGGGAGTTGCCCAGCGAACATCGCGCCGACGTGCCGAAAGCGCTCGACAAGGTGATCGAGCGCGGGCTCGCGATGCGCGCACGCACGCGCTACCAGTCGGTCGCCGAATATCTTGCAGCGTTGGACGAAGCGCTCGGCGCGCCTTCCTCGCCGCAGAAGGCGGCCGGACCCGCCGCCGACGGCGCGAACAAGCATGCCGACGCGGCCGCCGAGATGGTTCGCGGCGTGCTCAACTCCGTCCGGCAGCTGGCGCCCGAAGCGCAGAAGCTGATCGGAGACAAGCCGGCCGTCGACGAAAAATCCGCGGCTGACGCGGCTGCGAAAAAGAAGAAGCGCGGCATGATCCTCGCGGCGGTCGCGGTGGTCGTGCTTGGGCTCGGCGCGATCGGCAACATGATCGACACCAGCGAACAACCCGCGCCGCAACCACAGCCCGTCAAGCCGGAGCCGCAACCACAGCCGCCGGTTCAGCGCCAGTCGTTTCCCGTGACGCCGACGCCGCCGACGATCAACGCCGCCGGCGTCTGGTATGACGACGCCGGCGTTCCGTTCCAGGCGACACAGAACGGACCGCAGATCGGCGCGGTCGGAATCGTGCAGGGAACGCCCGTTCGCCTCGAAGGAACGCTGGCGAGCGACGGCATGCGGTTTCAGGTCGTCAACGCGACGACGGGCCAGCCGATCTTCCGCGGCGACGGCTATGTGCTCGATCCGAGCCACCTCAGCTATTCGCTCTACGCGCTGAACGGCAACCTCGTGAATCGCGGCTGCTTCCACCTCAACCACACCCCCAATCCGCCTTGCGTCAACGGGCGTTTGTAAACGCCGACGGAGCAGACCATGCGTTTCTCCTACACCACCCTTCGCGAGCCTTCGCCGCAGTCCGGCGCCAAGCCGGTGCGCATCGACGGATGTCTGTTCGGCAAGCCCTCGCCCAGGGATTTCCGCGCCGTGCCGCAGCTTGGCTCGCCGCCGCGCAAGGTGGATCTGCGCGCCAACTGCTCGCCCGTCGAGGATCAGGGCCAGCTCGGAAGCTGCACCGCCAACGCCACGATCGGCGCGCTCGAATATTATCAGCGCAAGCGCGGCGAGGCGCCCGCCGATCTGAGCCGCCTGTTCGTCTATTTCAACGCGCGACGCCTCGGCGGTCGCGTGAATGACGATTCCGGCGCCGAGATCGCCGAGGCGATGGCGTCGCTCTTGGCTTACGGCGCGCCGCGCGAGGACCATTGGCCCTATGATATCGGCCGCTTCAGGGATCAGCCCGATCAGAACGTGTACAGCGAGGCGCTGAAAAACCAGCCGGCGGAATATGCGCGGGTCGAACGCGGCGACGGCGTGATCGGCGCGCTCGCGCGCGGCTATCCCGTGGTGTTCGGCATCCAGTTGCCGCGCCGCTGCTACGACGAGGCCGCCAACACCGGCGTCATGCCGGAGCCCACGCCAGCGGAAATCGATGAGGCTGCCTTCATGGGCGGCGGCCACGCGATGCTGATCGTCGGCTATGATCTCGACCGCAAGACCTATCTCCTGCGCAATAGCTGGGGAACGAACTGGGGCGACCGCGGCTATTGCACGATGCCGATGTCCGCCGCCGAAGGCGGTTCGCGCCCGGAGGAGTTCTGGATCATCGGCCGTCTCGAAGGCCAGGATTTCAAGCTGCTCAAGCCGGAGCGGACGCCGGTCGCGGGGACGGTGACAGGCATGACGGGCAAGATGCGCGACGAGATTCGCGGCGGCCTCGACAAAGGCATGACCGACGCCGGCAAGTCGATCCGCGACCGCTTCCGGCAGCGCCACGAAAACGACCGCTGAGGCGTTCTCGCGCGCGGAAGGTTCGCGCCCCGGACGAGCGCCGCTGAACGACGGCAAACGTCGCTCGCCGTCTCTCGGCAGCGAATCATGAGTCCCCACATATTCCTGCAAACGGATTGCGACCTCGCTGCCCGCGCGCGCCGGCCTGCCCGTCGCGCCTGACGGCGTGGCGCATCCAGTCGATCCCGCCTTCGCTGACGGACAGCGGCGTCCCGCGCCTGCGCGGCCATCAGCGCGACCGACGCGCCGACATTTCACTTGCCGCTTGTGAAATCTGACAAACCTCGCCAGACTGCCGCAATGCTCGACGCCTCGTCTCCTTTCGCTTCGTTCCAGGCGCCTCCGGGACCGGCGTCGCTCATCGACCTCGCCGCGCGCCGGCTTCGGCAGGCCATCGTGTCGTGCGAACTGGCGCCGGGAGACTTCGTGAACGAAGCCTCGTTGTCCGAGCGCTTCGGCCTCGGCCGCGCCGGCGTCCGGGTGGCGCTCACAGCCCTTGCCGCGGCGGGTTTCATCGCGCGCCACGCGCGGCAGGGCTGGCGGATAGCGCCGGTGGGCGGCGCGCTGGCCGAAGCCGTTCTCGACGCCCGGCGCAGGCTTGAACCGTCTCTGGCCGAGGCGCGGCTGTCGGCTGCGGATGGCGCGGCGCTGCGACAGCTGTGCGAGATGGCCGCTTCGGCCGAAGGGCGGCCCGAGCACGCCGCGCTCGCCGTGGCGCGCGCGGCCGACCGGCAGATTCGCAACCGCCTCGCGGCGCATGCGGGTCCGATCGCGGCGCGCTGGCTCGACGACGTCTGGGATCACGCCGACCGCATCACCCGCTCCCTCGATCTCGCCGGCCATTCCATCGCGGGCGCGGCTTGGGCGCCGGCGATCGAGGCGCTCGTCGCCCGCGATCGCTCCGCCGCGGCGTCTGCGATCCGGGGCGAAATCGAGCGCTTCGCGGTCGCTGTCGCCCGCGGTCTGATGGCGACCGAGGCCAGGCGATCGAAACCGCTCATGCGCTCGGCGCGACGGCGGCGCGGCAAGAAGGGCGGGGCGATGACCGCCTCCGCTTCAGGATCCTCTCACCTTCAGGAGAAGCAGCGATGATTCGACACGCGAAATATCACGCCGCGATTGCGCTCGCGTCGGCGCTGACGATGGGAGCCGCGCCCGCCTTCGCCTCCAAGGATCGCTTCATGGTCGATCTGGTCAGCGAGCCCTCCTCGCTTGATCCGCAGATCCAGTGGAATCCCGACAGCTATTATGTCTATCGCAACATCTTCGACAATCTGATCACGCGCGACGACAAGGGCGAGATCGTTCCGCAGGTGGCGACGAGCTGGAAATATCTGTCGGATACGGAGATCGAATTCGACCTGCGCTCCGACATCACCTTCCATGACGGATCGAAGCTGACCGCCGACGACGTGGTTTACAGCGTCAAGCGCATCACCGACCCGAAATTCGCGAGCCCGCAGCTCGGCCAGTTCGACAAGATCGCCGACGCCGTCGCGCTGTCGCCGACCAAAGTGAAGCTGACGACGAACGGCGCCTATCCCGCGCTGCTGGCGCAGCTCGTGAAGCTGTCGATCATTCCCAAAAAGATCGTCGAGGACGTCGGCAAGGACGCATTCAACCTGAAGCCCGTGGGCAGCGGGCCGTATAAATTCGAGTCCTGGCAGCGCGGCGTCGCTGTCACCCTGACGCGCAACGACAATTACTGGGGCGTGAAAGGCCCCTTCCCCACAGTGGTTTTCCGCGCGGTGCCTGACGGCGCCACGCGCGTCGCCAATCTGCAGGCGGGATCGACGGATCTCGCCGTGACCATGGACTCCGATCAGGCCGCACAGCTCAAGGCGTCGGCGAAGGCGCAGCCGCTCATCGGCCTAACCGAGCGCGTCGCCTATATTCGCCTCAACACGACGAAACCGCCGCTCAACAATATCAAGCTGCGCCTCGCCGCCGCTCATGCGATCGACAAGGAAGGCCTGGTTCAGGGCATTCTCGGCGGCTACGACAAGCCTGTGCCGGAGCTGCTGACCCCGGCCATCTTCGGCTGGATCGATGGAATCAAGGCGCCCGGCTACGATCTGGCGAAAGCCAAAGCGCTCGTCGCCGAAGTCGGCCCGGCGGCGAAAACCGAGATCGAGCTCGCGACATCGCCCACCTTCGATCAGCGCATCGTGCAGGCGATCCAGCAGCAGCTCAACGAAGCGGGCTTCAACGTGAAGATCGGCATGTCCGACATGGCGACCTATCTGAAGCGCGCGCAGGCAGGCCCCGAAGCGACGTCCATGCTCAGCTTCGGCCGCTGGTCCTGCGCCTGCCAGGACGCCGACGGCGTGCTGTTCCCACTGCTTCACAAGAGCAGCGGATGGTCCGCCTATCGCAATCCGAAGGTGGATGCGCTTCTTGAGGACGCGCGCCAGACTCTCGATGCGAAAAAGCGGCTCGACGACTACCGGCAGGTGCATGAAATCGTCGCGGCCGAGGCGCCCGTCATTCCGCTGTACCAGGCGGCCGCCCTGTATGGCGCGACCAAGAACCTGCAATGGCGGCCGACCCCGAACGAAAGCATGTTCTTGAACCGCATGAGCTGGAAAGATTGAGGCTCGTTGTATCGCCGGACGTTCGTTGACGCAGCGTTGGCCTCATGGTTGGCGCGACACAGGGGAGAAAAGATGAAAAACCGTCGACTTCTTGCGAAAGCTTTCATGGCGCTCTGCCTGGCGATTCCGGCGGGCTCCGCCCTCGCCGCGAAAGACCGCGTCACGATCGATCTGTCCGGCGAGCCGTCCTCGCTTGACCCGCACGTGCAATGGAATCCGGACAGCTATTACATCTACCGCAACATCTTCGACAATCTTCTGACGCGCGACGACAAGGGCGACATCGTTCCTCAGATCGCGACATCGTGGAAATATCTGTCGGACACGCAGATTCAGTTTCAGCTCCGCGACGACGTCACCTTTCACGACGGCAAGAAGCTGACAGCCGACGACGTCGTTTACAGCGTCAAGCGCATCACCGATCCGAAATTCGCGAGCCCGCAGCTCGGCCAGTTCGACAAGATCACCGATGCTGTCGCAAACGATGCGAAGACGGTGACGCTGACCACGAACGGCGCCTATCCCGCGCTGCTCGCGCAGCTCGTGAAACTGTCGATCGTGCCGAAGCATGTGGTCGAAGCGGTCGGCAAGGATGCGTTCAATCTGAAGCCGGTCGGCAGCGGGCCTTACAAGTTCGAAGCCTGGCAGCGCGGCGTTTCCGTCACGCTGGCGCGCAACGACGCCTATTGGGGGCGCAAAGGCGCTTTCCCAACCGCCGTGTTCCGGGCTATCCCCGACGCGGCGACGCGCACCGCTAATCTCCAGGCGGGCGCCAGCGACCTCGCCGCCAATCTCGACGGCGATCTCGCGCAGCAATTGAAGAATTCGCCGCGCGCCAAGCCTGTTCCGGTTCTCACAGAACGCGTCGCCTATCTTGCGATGAATGTGCAGAAGGAGCCGCTGAACGACCCGAAGGTGCGACAGGCGATCGCCTATGCGATCGACAAGCAGGCGATCACCGATGGCGTGCTCGGCGGTTATGAGAAGCCGGCGCTGGAAATGCTGACGCCGGCGCATGAGGGCTGGGTCGACGGGATCAAGGATCATCCGTTCGACCTCGCCAAGGCGAAGGCGCTGCTCGCCGAAGCCGGCCCCAAGGCCAGGCAGGAAATCAGCCTGGTCACCGCGCCGGTCTATGATCAGCGCGTCGTGCAGGCTTTGCAGCAGATGCTCAATGAAGCCGGCCTCAAGGTGAAGATCGATATGACGGATATGGCCCAGTGGCTGCGGCGCATGCAGAGCGGACCCGACTCCATTCCGCAGATGGCTTTCAGCCGCTGGTCGTGCGGCTGCCAGGATGCGGACGGCGTGCTGTTCCCGATCCTTCATTCATCGAGCGGCTGGGCCAACGCGAAGGACAAGACCATCGACGACGCGCTCGACGGCGCGCGGCAGACGCTCGACAAGAGCAAGCGGCTGGCCTTCTACAAGACCGTGCATGAGCGCATCGCGAGCGAGAATTATATCATTCCGCTCTATCAGGCGGCGGTGATCTACGGCGCGGCGAAGAATCTCGAATGGACGCCGACGCCCAACGAGAGCATCTTCCTCAACCGGATGGGCTGGAAGGACTGAGCGTCCGGCGCAATGCAGGGATTTCTGGTCAGGCGGCTCGGACAGGCGCTCATCACCATTCTCGGCGTGGCGACGCTGATCTTCTTCGTCCAGCGTCTGACCGGAGATCCCACCTATCTTCTCGTTCCTGAAACGGCGACGCAGGCGGACATCGACGCGCTCCGCCATGCGCTTGGTTTCGACCGGCCGCTGATCGAGCAGTTCGGCGGTTTCCTCGCCGATCTCGCGCGCTTCGACCTCGGGCAGTCGGTCGTCCAGCGCGTGCCGGTGTCGACGATCATCGCCTCGCGGCTGCCCTATACGCTGATGCTTGCCGCCGGCGCGCTCGTCGTCGCGATCGGAATCGGCGTGCCGGTCGGCGTCGTGCTCGCGCTCTTTCGCGACGGACCGATCGCAAAACTGGCGGCCGGATTCGTTCTCGCCGCGCAGAGCATGCCGACCTTCTGGAGCGGCATTCTGATGATCATGATCTTCGCCGTCACGCTCGGCTGGCTGCCGCCGTCGTCGACCGGCGGCTTCTCGCATCTCATCATGCCGTCGATCGCGCTCGGGCTTCTCAGCATGGCGACGTTCGCGCGCATCACCCGCGCCTCGCTGCTCGACGAACTGTCGAAGGATTATGTGCGCACCGCCCGCTCCCGGGGCGTGCGCACGCCGCGCCTTCTTGTGCGCCATGTCGCGCGCAACGCCGCGATTCCCGTGATCACCGTCGCCGCGCTCGAAATCTCGAATCTCCTGGCCGGCGCCGTCATCGTCGAAACCGTGTTCGCCTGGCCCGGCATCGGCCAGGTCACGGTGCAGGCGATCCTGGCGCGCGATTTCCTGATCGTGCAGGGCGTCGTGTTGCTCGGCGCCTTCGTCACCGTGCTGCTGAACCTGCTGTCGGACATCCTCTACAGCGTGGTCGATCCGCGCATCGTTCTGGAGCGGGCGCGATGAGCAGGCCTGCGCGCGCGACTCTGATCTGGCGCGGCGTCGGGAGATGGTGGCCGGTCGCCATCATCGCGCTGTTCGTGCTGGCGGCGACGTTCGCGCCGCTCCTCGCGCCCTATGATCCAAACTACCAGAATCTCATCGGCCGTCTGCGGCCGCCCGGAACCGTGTCGCGCAGCTACCACTATCTGCTCGGCAGCGACGAGCTCGGACGCGATCTGCTGAGCCGCATTATTTACGGAGCGCGCGTCTCGCTCATCGTCGCCTTCGCGTCCGTCATCATCTCCGGCGTCGTCGGCACGCTGCTCGGCATGCTCGCCGGCTACCGGCGGGGCGTCACCGAAATCATCGTGATGCGCGTCGTCGACGTGTTTCTCTCCATTCCCGCCGTGCTTCTTGCGATCATCACTGTGGCCGTGCTGGGTCCGAGCCTCTTCAACGTCATCATGGTGCTCGCGCTCACGCGCTGGCCGCGTTATGCGCGAGTCGCCTACAGCCAGACGCTGTCGATCGTCACTATGCCCTATGTCAGGCTATCGACGCTGATGGGCGCCGGCGCGGTGCGCGTCCTGTTTCGCCATGTGCTGCCCAACATCATCGGCTCGGTCAGCGTCGTGGCGACGCTGGAGTTCGGGCTGATGGTCCTGTTCGAGGCCGGCCTGTCATTCCTCGGGCTCGGCGTGCAGCCGCCGACCGCGAGCTGGGGCGCCATGCTGAGCACCGGGCGAAACTATGTCGCCACCGCCTGGTGGGTCGCAACCCTCCCGGGGCTGTGCCTGTTTGCGCTCGTGCTCGCCGTCAACCTGACCGGCGACGCCGTCCGCGATCGCCTCGATCCCCGCTTCCGCTGAGGGCAAGACCATGTTCGACGACATCAAGGGAAAACGCGCCATCGTCACGGGCGCAGCCGGCGTCATCGGCCGCTGGATCGTCGAGACGCTGCACGAGGCCGGCGCGGCGCTTGCGCTCACCGACGCGCGCGGCGCCGATCTCGACGCGCTCGCGTCCGAACTGAAGCTCGGCGGCGACAGTTTCGTCAAAACCGCCGATCTGACGGACGAAACCTCCATCAAGGCGTTCGCCGACGAGGTCGGCCGTCGATGGGGCTCGGCCGATATTCTCGTGAACAATGCGGGCATTTATCCCAGCGGCTTTCTGCTCGACCTTTCGACCGAGGAGTTCGATCGCATCTTCTCGATCAATCTGCGGGCGCCCTTCATCCTCACGCGCGAGATCGCGACGCAGATGGTGCGAAAGAAAGTGAAGGGCTCCATCATCAACATTTCGTCCGGCGCCTCGCGCAAGATGCGGCGCACGGTCGTGCCCTACTGCACCTCGAAAACGGCGCTCGACCGGCTCACGAAAGGATTCGGCGTCGAGCTTGCGGAGTTCGGCATTCGCGTCAACGCGCTGGAGCCGGGCTTCGCGGCCGGCAGCAAGGTCAGCGATCTGACCGACGCGCATATCGCCAGCACCATCGCGCAGATTCCCCTCGGCCGTGGAACGTCGAGAGCCGATGTTGGTAACGGGCTTCTCTATCTCGCCAGCGACGCATCGGCCTATGTGACAGGCGCGACGCTCACGATCGACGGCGGCAACTCGATCGGCTCCCTCGCGGTTCATCAGGACAAAAAGCATCCGCTCTGAGCGGATGAGGACGCCTCGCTCATGCAGACCTTCACGCTTCGCAAACCGGCCGTTCGATCAAGCCGCGGCCTGGTCGCCGCGCAGAACCGCATCGCGGCGGAAGCCGGCGCTGCGATCCTGACGCGCGGGGGCAATGCGATCGATGCGGCCATCGTCACGGCGCTCGTGCTCAGCGTCGTCGAGCCCTGGCTGTCGGGCGTGGGCGGCGGCGGCTTTCTCATCCGCGCGGATGGCGCGACCGGCGCGATCGACACGCTCGACTTCAACGTGCGCTCCGCCGCCGGCCTCGACCCTGCGGACTATCCGCTGGCGGATGCGCAGGCAGGCAACTGGTTCAACTGGCCGTCGGTGATCGGCGACCGCAACGTGTCCGGCTACGCGTCCGTCTGCGTCCCTGGCGCGATCGCAGGCTTCGCGGCGGCGCTCGAGCGCTACGGCTCGCTGTCGTGGAGCGACGCTTTAGAGCCGGCGATCGAGCAGGCGCGGCGCGGACTCCAGATCGACTGGTACGCGGCGCTGTGCATCGCGATCGAATCCGCAAGCCTTGCGGAGGACAGGACTGCGTCCGACATCTTCCTCGATGACGGCCGGCCGCCGCGCGCGTCCGAGAACCAATCTCCGCGCAGCCGGCCCATGCCGGCGAAAGCGCGCATGCTTGAACGGCTCGCGAAGGCCGGCGCGCGCGATTTCTATGAAGGCGAGGTCGCGCGCGATCTCGCGGCCGATCTCGAAGCGGGCGGTTCGGCGCTGCGGCTGTCCGATCTCGCGCGCTATGAAGCGACATGGGCGCCGCCCCTCGCCGGCCGCTACCGCGACTATGACATCGCCGCCGCGCCCGGCCTCACCGGCGGGCCGAGCTTTTTCGACGCGGCTGAACGACTGTCCAAAAGCGCTTTGTCGGCGGACAGCGCGCCGGCGCAAGCCGCCCTGTGCTACGCCACCGCGATCCGCGACGCCTACGCGCTGCGTCTCACGACGCTCGGCCACGCCGCGCGGCCGGACGCGGGCTGCACGTCTCACGTCAGCGTCGTCGACAAGGACGGCGTGATGGTGTCGCTCACCAACACGCTGCTGTCGCGGTTCGGCGCGCGGGTCGCGCCGCCGAGCGGCGGCTTCCTCTTGAACAACGGCATGATGTGGTTCGATCCGCGGCCCGGCCAGCCGAACAGCATCGCGCCTGACGCGAAGCCGCTGGCCAATATGTGCCCGCTGATCCTCAGCCGCGACGGACGGCCGACGATCGCCATCGGCGCCGCCGGCGGACGCACGATTTTCCCGACGATGCTGCAGCTCGTCTCCTGTCTCGCCGATTTCGGCCTTTCGCTGGAGGAGGCGTTTCACCGCCCGCGCATCGACGCATCGACTCCGCGCATCAGGATCGACGCGCGCGCGGAGCCCGACGTCGCCGCGACGGTGGGACAAGTCTTTCCGATCGAGATCGTGGAGGATACGCTTTATCCCGTGAACTTCTCCGTTCCCTCCGCGGTGATGCGGGACGTCGACGGCGGATATGTCGGCATGGCGCATCCGACGAGCCCGTGGGCGGCCGTCGCGGCCGCCGGAGAAGGCGATCGCTTATGACGAAGGCGGATGAGCCTGTTCTCGCGATCGAGGACCTTGTGATCGAGATCGGCGGCGACGCCATCGTCGACCGCGTGTCGCTGTCGGTTGACGCCAGCCGCATTCTCGCGATCGTGGGCGAAAGCGGCAGCGGCAAGAGCCTCACCGCGCTCTCGGTTCTCGGCCTGTTGCCGGCCGCGGCGCGCGTCGCGCGCGGAGCGGTCAGGCTGCGCGGCCGCGATCTCACGCATCTGGACGAAGACGCGCTCGCGCAGGTGCGCGGCAATGACGCGACCATCATCTTTCAGGAGCCGATCGCCTCGCTCAATCCGCTGATGCGGGTCGGCGAGCAGGTCGAGGAGGCGCTGAAGCTGCATCGCGGAATGTCACGGCGCGAGGCGCGCGCCGAGGCCGTCGCCATGATGGCGCGCGTCGGCATTCCCGATCCGGAGCGCCGCGCGCGGCAATATCCGTTCGAGCTCTCCGGCGGCATGTGCCAGCGCATCATGATCGCTGCGGCGCTCATTTGTCGGCCCGCGCTCCTCATCGCCGACGAGCCGACGACGGCGCTCGACGTGACCATTCAGGCCCAGATTCTCGATCTCATGCGACGGTTGCGCGACGAGGTTGGCGCCGCGATCATTCTCATCACCCACGACATGGGCGTCGTCGCCGACATCGCCGACGACGTCTGCGTGATGTATGGCGGACGCATCGTGGAGCGCGCGCCGGTGGACGCCTTGTTCTCCAAGCCGCGCCATCCCTATACGAAGCTGCTGCTGGCGACGATTCCGACGCTGGAAGGCGCGCGCAAGACGACGCTGAGAACCATCGAGGGCATGGTTCCGACCGCTGACGCCTGGCCCAGCGGCTGCCGTTTCAGAACGCGCTGCCCGCTCGCCGACGATGTGTGCGCCGCCGTCCCGCCGCTCGATCCGGTGGCGCCGGAACACTTCGCCGCCTGCTGGCGATCCGACCGCGTCGAGGCGCTCGCATGACGGCCGCTCCCGGCGCAGCATTGCTCAGCGTGCGCGATCTGAAAGTGCATTTTCCGCTTCGACGCGGGGTCGCTTCCGGCGAGGGCGTGGTGAAGGCCGTCGACGGCGTGTCATTCGACGTTCCCGCCGGACGCACGGTGGCGCTGGTGGGGGAATCCGGCTGCGGAAAATCGACGACGGCCTACGCCGTGATCGGACTGGAGCGAGCGACCGGCGGACAAATCCTGTTCGACGGGCGCGACATCACGGCCCTCGCCGGGCGCGAGCGGGCCGCGCTCGCCAGCGACATCCAGATCGTCTTTCAGGACCCGAGCGCCGCCCTCAATCCGAAGATGAGCATCGCCGACAGCATCGCCGAGCCGCTCGCCATCGCCGGATGGAAAAGAGCCGACCGGCGCAGGCGCGTCGCCGAATTGCTCGATCGCGTCGGCCTTCCGGCGGCTTTCGCGGACCGGCTTCCCAACGCGGTCTCCGGCGGGCAGCGCCAGCGCATCGTCATCGCCCGCGCGCTCGCCCTGTCGCCGCGCCTGCTGATCCTCGATGAGCCCGTCTCAGCCCTCGACGTGTCGATCCGCTCGCAGATACTCAATCTGCTGATGGAGCTGCAGCGCGATCTCGACCTCGCCTATCTGTTCATCTCCCACGACCTCTCCGTCGTGCGCCACATCGCCGACGAGGCGGTGGTGCTCTATCTCGGAACCATCGCCGAGCGGGGAGCGATCGATGCGCTGTTCGGCGCGCCGCGTCATCCCTACACGCAGGCGCTGCTGTCCGCGATCCCGCTGCCCGATCCGGTCGAACAGCGCCGCCGCGAGAAGATCATTCTGACCGGCGATCTCCCCTCGCCGCTGTCGCCGCCGAAGGGATGTCCTTTCGTCAGCCGTTGCCCCATCCGCGTCGACCTCTGCGGCGCGGCGCGGCCGTCATTGTCGCCGACGAAATCCGGAACGAGCGCGGCATGCTTTGTCCGCGCGGCGTCGGAGCCGCTGCCTGCGGCGGCCTGACGTCGCGAAGCCGGAAGCGATCCCATAGGTCGTTCGCGCTCAGCGGGTCGAAAGGCCTTGGCGTCGCCTCGTGGGCGCCATAACTATCGGCGCTGGACGGATGAGAAGGAAGGCGATCGCATATTTTCCTTTGGCGGCGGCGCTCGCCGGCTGCGCCTCGATGGTCGAGAGCGCCAGCCAGGATATCGCATTCAGGATTGAGCCTGCGTCCGCGACATGTCTCGCCGTGCGCGCGACGATCGATCTCAACGATCCGGTGGAGACGATCGCCACGCTGCAGGCCGGCGGAGCAGTCGTGCGCGTCGCCAAGACCTCCCGCGAAATCAACATCCGGTGCCGAGCGCCGGGATACCACACCTCGACGACGACCGTGAAGCCGGAGCAGACGCGCATGTCCAAGGATGGGCTGGGCGCGATCATGACCAACGCAGTCAATGAATTGTCAGGCGCCGCGTTTGAATATCCCGGCGAGGTTCAGATCGTGATGGACCCCGACGGCTGAGGGATTGGCGGCGGCCGGCTCTCTCGACGCTTTGCGTCGCGTCTGGCGACGACCGGAGCGGGCGACGCTCCCAGCCTGCTCGAAGCCGCGCGAATCCTCAGTAGCCGCGGCGCCGCAGGCAAAGGCTCATCTGTTCCCGCGGCGCGCTCGCCCCTCCGCCTGGCCCTATCGTGATTTGGCTTGTCGCCGAGCGGCCGCGCAGTTCGGCTGCGCAGGCCGCGCGCGCGTCGCCTTCGCGCGGCGGCGAGGAGAAATCGGCGGAGAATGTCGTCACGGATGCGGTGCAGCCGCACAGCGCAAGCGCGATGCAGAGGACGGCGAGTTTGGTCATGCTCCGGAGCCTAGAGCATTTTCGAGCGAAGCGGACGCCGGGTCGCGAGAAGAAAATGCGACAAACAATGACCGGGAGCAATTCCGCGATTCAGAGAATTGCGGAATCGCTCTGACATCAGAGTCGCGCCGGCGTGAGCGCAAGCGAAAGCGAAAGCGGAAGAGCGTTCTAATTTTCCGTTGCGGCATTCAACAAATATATTGAAAACATATAACGAACATAAAGCGAATATCCGCCGCCGCGGCCGGATGCTTCAAAACCTGCGGCGCCCGGCGTGGATCTAGGCGCGGCAATTCGCGACAAGCCTGCCCAACAATCGCCGCCAGGCGCCTGTGCGTTGACGCGACGACGCCTCGCCTGCAGGAGACTGGAATGCCTTTGCTCACTGACCCAGACAGCGCCTTCATCCGGACCGAACGCGGCGTCGCGTTCGCCATGCGCGAAGGTTCGACCCGACAGGCCTGCCTCGTGACGATGGAGGCGCTGCAGGACATGCGCACCAAATATCATGCCGACGCGCTCGAAACGTCCGAGGAGGAGGTCTTCCAGGCGCGCCGGCCGGAAATTGAGGCCATCGCCCGCGCGAAATTCGATCGCGGCGATCTGTCCGATGACGGAATGGTCGAGGTGCGGGCGGCCGACATTTCCTAGTTCGACGGGAACAGGCCGGGTTCGGATCACAGAGCCTCAACCGTCCGTTCGCGGTCGCGGGGGATAGCCGCGGCATGTTCCGGGCGCACGTCGCTGCTGTTGGAATTATCGACGCTGTCTCTGTAAGCTGGAGCGGCGAGGGCGTCGTTCGGCGATTCTGAACAAGGCTGGACCGCAATATTCTGGGACGCGCGGGGGCGCGGCTGACATGGCGATTGGAAAAGTTCGGGTTGGCGTCCTGGCCGTGGTGCTGGGCGTCCTGGCGGTCGCGACGGCCTATGCGCAGGGATCGCCGCCCTCCCCCCCGCAGCCGCCGGCCGGTCTGTCCCAGGAGCAGTTTAACGCGATCGTGTCCGCCGCGAGCGAAGCCGCGCGGGCGAAGCTCGCCCAGCCCGCCGCCCCGGCGCCCGCAGCGTCTACGGCGCCGTCCGGCGTCCCCGCAGCGGCCGCTCCTGCCGAGGCCCCCGCGGCGTCGCCCATGATGATGGACGATGGGATGATGGAGAAGGGCGCCGGCATGCTCGTTGATCGGCTTGGCGACAGCCTCTCGGCGACCCCCGAATTTCTGACCGAGGCCGCGCGCATCCCTCATATCCTGATGACCCAGGGCCCGGGCCGGTCGCTCTCCGCCTTCCTGCTGCTGCTCGCGTTCTCCATCGCCGCGGCGTTGACGGTCGAATCATTGTTGCGCCGGACGATGGCCGGCGTTCGGGCGCGGTTGGCGGCTGGCATGCAGGCCCCCGCCCCTCTGCATGGCCTGCGATCGTTTCTGGGCTTGCTGGCGCTTGACGCGATCGGGCTTCTCGCCGTGTTCCTCGTCAGCTACGGCGCGGTCGGGTTATGGTTTCAGGGATCTGACGCGCAGGCGCAATTCGCGCGTCTCGCGCTGACCGGCATTTTCGCCTGGCGGCTTTACATGGTCGCCTTCCGCGCGACGCTCCGGCCGGAGCGCGTGAGCGCGCGCATCGCGCCATTGGGCGACGGCGACGCGCGGGCCATCTACCGCTCGATCTCCGTCATCATTCTGGCGGGCGTGGCGCTGCGCACCGTCGTGGTCGCCGTCGGCGCCATCGGCGCCTCGCCGCCGGCGATGGCGGGCGGGATCATGTTCGCGCGAACGATCATTTTCGCGCTGATGTTCCAGGCCATGTTCCAGTTCCGGCAGCCGATCGCCGACTGGTTCGCCCGCCTTGGGCGCCCTGGCGCGCGCGCGTCGATCGCCGGCTTTCTCGGTCCGCGCTGGCTCGCGATCGCGGTCCCCTTCTTCGCGATCCTCTATCTGGCGGAGATTTACGGCGCGGCGATGAACCAGCCCATGATCGCCTCGGCCATGCTCAAGACATTGAATCTCGCGCTGGCGCTCCTCTTTCTCGAAACCCTCGGCGCCTTCCTCATCCGGCGTCAGGCGATCGCTTCTCCGGATGTTGACGCCGGCGCGCCGGCGCGCCGGCGCACGATGTCCTCGGTCGTCATGCGCAGCCTGCGCGTCGCGGCTCTGATCATCGTGGCCGCGATGATCGTCCAGCTTTGGGTGGTCGACGTATTCCAGATTATCGACGCGAGCGGCTGGCGAGCGGCGACGCGCGCCTCGATCACCGCCGGCGGAGCGGCGCTTGCGGGATTCGTGCTCTGGGAGATCATCGCCTTCGTCACAGAGCGCTATATCGTCCATGCGGCGCCGCCCGGCGCGGCCCTCGCCGACGACGACGCGATCAAGCCTGCCGCGTCGCGGCTCGCCACCCTGGCTCCGCTCATCCGCGTCGCCGCCGCGATCGTCATCACCATCGTCGCCAGCCTCGTGGTGCTGACCGAGCTTGGCGTTAACGTGACGCCGATCATCGCCGGCGCCTCCGTCTTCGGCCTCGCGGTGTCCTTCGGCAGCCAGACGCTTGTGAAGGACATCGTCTCCGGCATGTTCTATCTCGCCGACGACGCATTCCGCGTGGGCGAATATATCGACTGCGGCAAAGCCAAGGGCACGGTCGAGGGCTTCACGCTGCGCTCGATCAAGCTCAGGCACCAGAATGGCCAGGTGCACACCATTCCCTTCGGCCAGCTTGGACAGATCACGAACTTCAGCCGCGACTGGGCGACCGTGAAGTTCAATCTTCGCATCGCGCGCGGCGCCGATCTGGAGAAAGTGCGCAAGGCGGTGAAGAAGGTGGGCATTGCGATGCTGGAGGATCCCGAAACGAAAGACGAGTTCCTCGCGCCGGTGAAGCTGCAGGGCATCGCGGACATTCAGGACAACGCGCTGGTGGTGCGGGTGAAGTTCACGGTGAAGCCGCAAAATCCCAGCATGATCCAGCGCGTGGCGGTGAGGAAGATCATGGAGGCGTTCGTGGCCAACGGCATCGAATTCGCGAGCCCGACCGTCGCGGTCCAGACCATCGGCGGCGAGAGAGACGCCGTCGCCGCGGCCGCGAGCGGCGCGGCGGCGGCCGCGCACGCGCAGGCCATCCAGATCGCCAACACCGCCTGAGGGCGAAATTCACGCGGCGCAGCGAAAGTTCATGCTATTCACGCGCCGGAGCGGACGAACTGGGGCCGCGGCGCGCCTGTCGAGATATGAACCCCAACAGCCTCCGCTATTTTCTCGCCGTCGCAGAGCACGGCTCGTTTCGCGCCGCTGGCGACAAGCTTCATCTGTCCCAGTCGGCCCTCAGCCGGCAGATCCTCAAGCTCGAGCATGACCTTGGCGCGCCGCTTCTCGAACGCCTGCCGAGGGGCATCCGCCTCACCTCGGCCGGCGAACTCTTTCTGACCTACGCCCGTCAGGGCGTCGGGGAATTCGAGCGGCTACGCACCGAGATCAGCGCCCTGCAGGGCCTCTATCGCGGCGTCATTCGCATCGCCGCGCCGGAAGCCTTCATGCACATCGCGCTGCCGGAGTGCATCAGGCGGTTCCGCGCCCGCTATCCGGGCGTGAATATCGTGGTCCGTCTGGGCTCGACCAACGCGATCGTGGAGGATGTGCGCGAGGGGCGCGTGGATTTCGCCATCGCGTTCAATCCCGACCTCGATCCTGAAATGAAAATCTTTCACGAGATCGGCGAGCGCATCATGGCGATCATGGCGCCGGATCATCCGCTGGCCGGGCGCGCGCGCATGTCGCTCGCCGATCTCAACGACACGCCTCTCGCATTGCCGCTGCCCAACTCCGCCACCGGCGCGCTGATCTATCGAACCGCGCGCGAATCCTCGATCAAGCTCCGCGGCGCGGTGGAGACCAGCTCCGTCCAGATGCGCCTGCAGATGGCGCTCGATTGCGGGCTCGTCGCGATACTGGCCTACATCTCAGCCGCGGATCTGGTGCGGGCGGGCAGGCTCCGGCACGTCCAGCTTCGCGAACCCTCCCTCAACCAGGGCAAGATCGCGCTATTCGGCCTGTCTGGCCGGCGCCTTTCCGTCGCCGCCGACAAGTTTCTGAAGCTGTTTCACAGCGAGCTTCAATCGACCCGTTTTCGCGCTCAGGTCGGGGGGAAGGCGCGTTGAGCGCGGATCGAAATATTCGCGCAGACCGTTGCCGAAGAGGTTGATGGCGAGCACGAGCAGGATGATCGCAACACCCGCGGAATTCGCGATCCAGGGCGCGACGAACAGCCTGTCGCGGCCTTCGGCGAGAATATTGCCCCACGTCGCCGCCGGCGGCGGAACGCCAAGACCGAGGAAGGAAAGCGCCGTCTCCTGCAGAATCATCTGCGCGACTTGCAATGTGGCGAGCACGGTCAGCACCGGAATGAGCTGCGGGATGATGTGGCGCAGGATGATGTAGAGGTCTCCCGCGCCATAGGCGGAAGCCGCCTCCACAAAGGGACGTTGCTTCACCGAACGGGTGAGCCCGAAGATCACGCGCGCATAGATCATCCAGCGCGACACGCCGAGCACGAGCACGAGGTTGAACACCCCGCCGCCGAACGCCGCCACGAAGAGAATCGCCAGAAGCACGTCAGGCAGCGCCATGTGGGCGTCCGCCAGACGCATGATGACCTGCTCTGTGCGACCGCCGCGATAGCCTGCGAACACGCCCGCAAGCAGGCCGATCATGCAGGACAGGCACATCGACGCGAAGCCGACCATCAGCGAGATGCGCGATCCGTAGATCAGGCGGGACAGGAGATCGCGGCCGTAATTGTCGGTGCCGAGCAGATTGGCGCTGGAGCCGCCGGACATCCATGCGGGCGGCTTGAGCCGGCGGATCAGATTCTGCTTATAGGGATCGTAAGGCGCGATGAAATCGGCGAAGATCGCGACGATGACGATCAGCGCGACGAAGCCGCCGCCGATGCACAGCTTGGGATTGTCTCGGAAAAGCTTGATCATGAATCAGCGCCTGATGCGCGGATCGACGATCCCTTGCAGGATGTCGACGATCAGACTCGCGAAAACGATGGTCAGGCTCGTGAAGAAGATCGCCGCCAGCACCACGGGCGCGTCGCGATGGAAGACCGCGCTCACGATCAGCCGGCCGAGGCCGGGCCATGCGAAGATGCTTTCCGTGATGACGGAGCCCGCGATCAGCGTTCCGACCTGAATCCCCAGAAAGCTCAGGATCGGATTGAGCGCGTTCGGAAACAGATGTCTGACCAGAATGCGCAAGTTGGAGAGCCCTTTCGCGCGCGCGGTGACGATGAACTGTTCGTTCATGACATCAATCATCGCGGAGCGCGTCACAAGCAGGAAGTTCGGCAGAAGGATGGTCGCGAGCGTAATCGCCGGCAGGATGATGTGGCGCCAGTCGCCGCTTCCGGACGTCGGCAGCCATTGCAGTTTCAATGCGAAGAACTGGATGAGCAGGATGCCGAGCCAGAAGCTCGGCATGGATTGCCCCGTGACCGCCAGCGACGAGAGGGCGAAGTCAGGCAGCCTGTCGCGATAAACCGCCGCGACGAAACCGCCGACCACGCCGAGCACGACCGCAAGCGACAGTGCGACCAGAAGAAGCTTGATCGTCGGCACAATCGCCGTCGCCACGGCGTCGATCGCCGGACCGCCATATTGCAGCGAGTCGCCGAAATTGCCCTGCGCGACGTCGCGCAGATAAATGAGGTATTGCACGATGAGCGGCTTGTCGAGATGGAGGCGCTCGGTGAGCGCCGCCACCTGCTCGGGCGTGCGGTTGATGTCGAGATAGATGTCGACCGGATTGCCCGTCACCCGCAGGACGACGAAGCAGACGAAACTGACGAGAAGAAGCGTCAGCGGCGCGAGCGCCAGCCTGCGGGCGACGAGCATGAACATCTTATTTCAACTCGACTTTGCTGAGTCGGAGGATCTTGTCGGAAGCGGCGCCGAAGCCGGTGATCTTGTTGCTCACCGCATAGACGCTCGGCAGGCCGAACAGGAAGACCGCCGGATTCTCTTTGAACATCACCTGACTCATCTGATGATAGGCCTTGATGCGCGCGGCTTCGTCATTGGTGGCGCGGCCCATCGCGAAGAACTTCTCGTAGTCGTCGTTCACCCAGACGGTGCGCTTGCCGCCCTTGGTGAACCAGACCGACGCGAAATCCGCGTCGCCGAGATTGTACCATGCGATCATCGAGAGCGGGCCGAGCTCCTGCGCGACCGAGATCTTCGAATACACGCCGCCCTCGACCACGTTCACCGTCGCCTTGACGCCGATTTCGTTCAGCATGCCGGCGATGACGTTGCACATGTCCACGTCGGACACATACTTGCCCGACTGCGTCGTGATCGGAACCGGCGTGTTGAAGTCGTAGCCGGCCTCCTGCAGCATCTTCTTCGCCTTGGCGGGATCGAACGGACGCGCCTTGATCGAAGGATCGAAGCCGAGCGCCGACTTCGTCAGGAGCTGCCCCTGCAGCAATTCGCCATGCCCCTTCAGGATTTCCTTGAGGATCAGCGGCTTGTCGATCGCGTAGTCGAACGCTTCACGCACCTTCGGATTGTCGAACGGCGGCTTGCGCACGTCGAAGGTGAGGATCAGGCCGGCGGACGTCGGAACTTCATCGACCTTGGCGCGACCCGAGCTGTTGATCTGGTCGATCAGGTCGATCGGCACCTCTTCGATCACCTGCGTCTCGCCGGCGATCAGCGACGCGACGCGCGTCGCGGCTTCTGGAATCTCCCGGATGATCAGCTTGTCGACCTTTGGCGCGCCGCCCCAGTAGTCGGGATTGGCTTTGAGCACATACCTGTCGCCCGGTGTGTAAGATTCGAAAATGAAGGGGCCTGTGCCGAGCGGCTTCTTGATGACGCCCTGATCGCCGACCTGCTCGTAATAATGCTTCGGCTCGATCACGATGTCGGACATGCCGCGCACGAGCGTCGGGAACACCGTCTTGGTCTTCACATCGACCGTGTAGTCATCGACGGCCGTCGCGCCGGACACCTGGCCGATGCGCGCGAGCAGGCCATAGCCGACCTTCGGATCGACGATGCGGTTGATCGTGAACACGACGTCGGCCGCCGTGAACGGCTTTCCGTCATGCCACTTCACGCCCTTGCGCAGATGAAAACGCCAGGTCGTATCATTCACGGCCTCCCAGCGCTCGGCGAGCCCCGGATGCAGCTTGCCGAGATTATCGCGGCCGACCAGAGACTCGTTCGTCTGCTCGGTGAGGCTGAGCGCGGCGAACGAGCTTTGCCCGGTCTGAAGCGATTGGGGAAACACCGACGCACCGACGACGAGCGTTTTCTCGGCGGCGAGCGATGTCGAGGCGAGAAACGCCGTCAGAAGCGCCGCAGCTAGCGGCGGAACAAATTTTCTCATGAAACCCCTCTCCTTTGTTAGGCTTTTTGCGCGATCGGCTGGCCGATCACCGGAATTTCCTCCGGCGCGAAGCCGAGCGTCATAAGGCGATAGCCGGTTTCCGTCACCTCGACGAGATCTTCCGTGTGATACTTGGAGCCTTCTCCGTCAGATGTCGTGGGTTCGATGTTGAGGATCATTCCCTTCTGGATCTTCATTTTCTCGCCCGGACGCAG
>MKVY01000051.1:37446-38102 GCA_001899525.1 Rhizobiales bacterium 65-9 | reverse complement strand
ACCTCGCCCGGCTTTTCCTCGCCTGGCTGGTGACCGAGGGCATTCCGCTCGCCAACAAATATGAAGCGGTGCCTGTCGCCAGCGCAGCGGATTCCCCGATCGGCAAGATGATCAGCGAACAGCAAGCGCGCACGGGCGCGAAGATCGCGGCGCCGAGTTCGCTCGCGCAGATCAAGGCGTCCGACATCGTCCGGCAAACGATCACGAAGCTCATCTCGGGCCAGATCGCCAACTAATCCACCATCCCGATCGCAAGAGACGGACGAGAACACGCAAACGGACAAAAAGAGTGCTGACGATCGAGGGGTTGAAGAAAACCTACGCCGGGCGCGCGGGCAGCGAAGCTGTTCGCGCGCTCAAGGGCGTTTCGCTGCGTGTGAAAAAAGGCGATTTCTTCGCCCTGCTCGGACCCAGCGGCTGCGGCAAGACCACCATGCTGCAATGCATCGCCGGCCTGGAGACGCCGGACGACGGCCGCATCGCGATCGGCGGATCGCCGGTTTTTTCCGGACCTGAGAGAATCATGGAGCCCGCCAACCGTCGCGGGCTTGGCATGGTGTTTCAGTCCTACGCCATCTGGCCGCACATGAGCGTCGCGGAGAACGTGGCGTTTCCGCTTCAGCGCCAGCGCCCGAGGCTGTCGGGCGGCGAGATCG
>MKVY01000051.1:34459-37412 GCA_001899525.1 Rhizobiales bacterium 65-9 | reverse complement strand
GCAACGCGTCGCGCTGGCGCGCGCGCTGGTTCACGAGCCGCGCCTGCTACTCCTCGACGAGCCGCTGAGCAATCTCGATGCGAAATTGCGCGACGAGATGCGGGTGGAGCTTAGGCAACTCATCACATCGCTTGGCATGACGGCCGTGTTCGTCACCCACGACCAGGTCGAGGCGATGGGAATGGCGGACGAGGTCGCCCTGATGCGCGAGGGCCAGATCATCCAGATGGGTTCGCCGAAGGACATCTATCTACGGCCAATCTCCGCCTTCGTCGCCGATTTCATGGGTAGCGGCAATCTGATCCCGAGCAAGGCGATCGAGCAGCGCGGCGCGTCCGTGCTCCTCGCGACGCCGTTCGGAGACATTCTTGCGACGAACACCGGCGACGTCCGCGTAGGAGAGGAGGCGATCCTCGTGATCCGTCCGCATGCGGCGATCCTGCGCGGGAAGGACGCGCCGCAGGCGGCCAATGTGATCGCCGGCAAGGTGGCCTCCTGCGTCTTCCTCGGCGACCGGATCGAAGCGCTGACGCGCGCCGGCGAGACGACGCTGCAAGTCTCGCTGAACACCTATCATGCGATCGCCGAGGGCGACGAGATCAGCCTCGAATTGCCGCCCGAGCGCTGTCTCGCGGTGAAGAAGGACGGCGTCGCTGTCGCGCAGCCGGCCGGGCGCGCGCCGGAGACCGCGCCGTGACGGACGCGGCGCTATCCGCTTCGACGCCGAGGCCGCGCGTCAGCGCGAAATTGTTCTTCGCCGACCCGCGCTTCGCAAGGATCCTGTTGCTGCTGCTCGTCGCCGGCCTGGTGCTCGGGCCGGTCATCGTTCTGGTGCGGGCCAGCCTCGCGCCGGCCGGCATGCTGCCGTTTGAAACCTCGACGATCACGCTCGACAATTTCAGGCAGATCTTCGCCAGCCCGGATACGCTGCAGCTTCTCTGGACCACGCTGCTTTACGCGGCCGCCAGCGTGGTTCTCGGCGTCGGTCTCGCCATCGCGATCGCCTGGATGACGGAGCGCACCGATATGCCGGGCGTCGCGTTCATCCGCGTCTTCATGTTCTCATGGATGGCGATTCCGCCTTTTGTCATCGGATTCGGCTGGATCCTGCTGATCAATCCGGGCAACGGCGCCCTGAATGTGCTGCTGCGCAACCTGTTCGGGCTCGATCGCCCTCCCCTGACGATTTATTCGTTCTGGTCGCTCGTCATCATCACCGCGTTCAGCGTGATCCCGACCGCCTACGTCATGTTCGGCGGCCTGTTCCGGAATCTCGATCCGCAGCTTGAAAACGCCGGCCGGGTGCTGGGCGGCGACGGATTTACAGTCGCGCGCAAGATCACATTGCCGCTCCTGACGCCCGGCATCGTGTCGGTCGGCATCTTCATGACGATGATCGTCATCCAGGCGTTCGAACTGCCTTTCATCGTCGGGCTCTCGGCGCAGATCCGGGTTCTCAGCACCCGCGTCTATCTTCTGGCGGCGCCGATCACCGGCTTGCCGAACTATGGCCTGTCATCGGCCTTCGGCGTGTTTCTGCTGCTGCTCGCCGGTCTGCTGATGCTGCTTTATTTCCGCATGGTCGGCGCCGGCGACCGCTTTCGCGTGGTCACCGGACGCGGCTTCCGGCCAAAGCGCATCCGGCTCGGCGCGTGGCGGCTTCCCGTCGCGGGACTGATGTTCTTCCTGTTCGTGATCATGGCGCTGCCGGTGGCGATGCTGGTCTGGACGAGCCTGTTTCCCTCCTACCGGCTGCCGAGCCTGTCCGCGCTCGGCGACATGTCGTTTGCGAATTACGCCCGCGCGCTCGGCACGCCCTTCGTGCGGCAGGCGGTCGTCAACACCATCCTGCTCGTCGTCGCGAGCGCCACCGGCGTCATGCTGCTCGCTTCGCTGATCGCCTGGTTCTCGGTTCGCGACGGCGGAAAGACCGGCCGCCTTCTCGACATGCTGTCCTTCGCGCCGACGGCGATTCCGCCGATCATCATGGTGATCTCGATCCTGCTGGTCTATATGCGCACGCCGCTCTACGGCACGATCTGGATCCTGATCGTCGCGAGCGTGACGGTGCATCTGGCGTTCGCCACGCGCACCATGACGAGCGCGCTGATCCAGCTTCACAAGGAGCTGGCGGACGCCGCTCTCGTCTGCGGCGCGAGCTGGTGGACCACGCTTCAGAAAATCATCCTGCCGCTGGTCCGGCCGCAGCTTCTCAATGGCTGGCTGTTCGTCGCGGCGCACACGTCGCGCGATCTCACCGTCGCGCTCGTTCTGATGACGAGTTCGAACGTCGTCCTCTCCACCGCGATCTGGATGATGTGGGATTTTCCCGATCTCGCCGGCGCCGCGGCGATGGCGATGCTGCTGGTGGCGGGCCTGCTCGTGCTCGTGCTGCCTGTGCAGATCATGGCGGCGCGGGACGCCCGACGCCAAGATTAGAGCATGATGCGGAAAAGCGGAATCCGGTTTTCCGGAAACATCATGCGGCAGGAATAAATCAGAGCGCGCCGCTGTTTCCGTGAAACAGCAGCGCGCTCCAGCGAACGCAGACAACAGAAAACGTAAGAGGAGACGCTCATGACCACCATTTCACGGCGCGCGGCCGCCCAGATGCTCGGCGCAGGCGCCGTCTCGCTCATGGCGGGACGACGCGCGACGGCGCAAACCGGCGATCCGGTGCGGATCGCGGTGCTCGCGCCCCTCAGCGGATTCGCGGCGGCGCTTGGCCGCGACATGGCGATCGGCGGACAGATCGCCGAAGACATGATCAACAGGAATGGCGGCGTTCTCGGCCGCAAGGTCGAGGTGATCGCGCGCGACGATCGCGGCGACGCCAACGAAGCGGTCGCGGCCGTGCGCGAACTCTCCGGCAGGGGCGTCAGCCATTTCGTCGGCGGCCCGTTGACGCCGACGGTGCTCGCCGCGTTCGGCGTGCTGCCGAGCGTGAACGGAT
>MKVY01000051.1:12569-34428 GCA_001899525.1 Rhizobiales bacterium 65-9 | reverse complement strand
GCCACGGCTTCCGCCTCAGCGAAAGCGCCGCGCTGCGCGGACGCGGACTCGGAAAGTTCGCCGCGCAGCGTTATCCCGAGATCACGAGCTGGGCCGCCATCATCGGCGACAACGAAGCAGGCGTGTCGCAATACCGCGCCTTCGCTTCGGGGGTGAATGAATTCTATCCCAAGCTCGCCAACAAGAAGGCCGAGGTCTTGGAGCCGCTGCGCGTGAAATATGGCGCGAGCGATTTCAAGAACGAGGTCGCCAAGATCATGGCGTCGCCGGCGGAGGGGCTGCTGATCGCGCATCCCGACCCGGTCACCATGACGCAGCAGGCGCGCGCCTTCGGCTGGGAGCGCAAGATCAAGGCCTTTATGGACATGGGCAACGACATCCAGATGGCGAACGCGCTGGGCCGTCGCACGCCGCCGGGATTCTGGACGACGTCGCACTGGATGTTCGCCGCCTATCAGAACCTCCCCGCGGGAAAGGCCCTCTACGAAGCCTATGTCGAGAAGACGAAGGACCCGCGCCCGAGCGGCTTCATGGGCGTGACCCAGATGGCGGTGATGACCTACGCGCAGGCGATCGCCAAAGCCGGAAAGACCGACACGGACGCCGTGATCGCCGCGCTGGAATCGAACATGTTCGATACGGCCGGCGGCAAGCGCGTCTTCCGCAAGGAAGACCATCAGGCGCTCGGCGATTTCAGCGCCTATCAGATCGTCGCTGACGACAACGATCCCAAGGGCTGGAAGGTCGGAGAATTCTTCGCCCAGTCGAACAGCGACGCGGCCCTGCCGCCGAACCCGGGCAAGCCCGTCGTCTATCCCTGACGCGAACGACGCGACGCGTGTACGTCGTCGCGCCGGGCTTTACGAAGCGGAGAGCGGGAGGATCCTCATCCTCCCGCTTTTTATTGTCAGGCCAGCGCCGCGTCGACGACGCCGGAGGCCTGACGGATGGCGGCGAGCGCCTCGTTGCGTCCCCGCAGCAGATTCGTTCGCGCGAAGCCCTTGAGATCGTCGGGAAGACCGGCGATGTCCTCGGCGATGGACAGGGCCGGCGCCGGCGGAAGCGTCACGGCGGGATCCTGGCGGAAGCGGCCGCCGCGCGCATAGTTGAGCGGCACGAGCGCCCGAGACAACGCCATCAGCGCGTCGTTCGCCTTGCGCGCCCCCACCGCGCCCGACTCGATTTTCCCATGCAGCGCAGCGATCTTCTCCGCGAGGCCGCGCGAGGCCGTCACGACGTCGGAAAGATCGACGCCCGCATCCTTCACCGCCGCGTAACGCGCGACGGCGTCGTTGATCTCCTTGACGCCGTCGCGCCAGTCGATCGGCAGAACCTCAGCGTTGGCGAAGGTGACGACGGCTTCGAGATAAAGCGCGATGTCCTTTTCGAGCACGCCCTTGTCGCAGATGTCGATGCGGTCGTCCTCGGTGTGCCAGGCGATGTTGCCGCCGCAGCCGCCGACATGATGCCAGCCGCGCGACTCGACCAGCGCCTTCGGCATCATCGACGACGCCATGAAGGCGCCCGTGAGGCCGAGATTGTAGAAGGAGTAGTCGCTGGAGCGGTTGGGACGCTTCGCTTTCGGCGTCTGGCCGGTGACGCGCTCGACGATCCCGGTCACCGCCTTCACCACCTCCGGCATCATGGCGATGTTTTCGTAGCTCGTCGCGTCCTTGCAGCCCGGGCTGTCGCAGTTCATCTGGATCACGCAGCGGTCCACGAGATCGAAGGCGTGCGCGTCGAGGTACCAGGAGCTGCCGCCGTACCGGCCGGTGGAGTGCGCGGGCCACCAGGCGAGCCGCACGGAGCGGCGAAGCTCGCCGCGCTTTTGCCAGAGCGCGCGGGCGATTTCGAGCATGCAGGCGTTGCCGGTGCCGTTGTCGCCGACGCCCTCGCGCCAGCTGTCATAATGACCGTGCAGGAACACGAAACGATCGGGTTCGACCGCGCCGGGAATCTCCACCACAGGGAGATTTTGCTCGAACCAGCCGACCTCGAGTTCAGTGCGCACGGTCACTGTCTTGCCCGCCTTCGCGGCCGCGATCAGCGCCACGCCGTCGGTGCGGTTCACGGCGGCCGACGGTATTTTCGGCAGACGCGCCACATCCTCCATCTCGGGCGTGCCCCAGATGGTGGAGGCCGTGCCCCAATGAATGCGCTCGCCGGGATTGACCGCGATCACCGCCAGCGCGCCCATCGCCTCCATCTCGGACAGCACCATCGGCAGGCTGATGCCTTCCGTGACGATGATCTTGCCGGCGTAGTCGGCCGTCACAGGCGCGGCATAGCGCACGAACTCCCGCTTGGAGGCGGGCACGAACACCATCGGCCCGGTCACGCCCTGAGGCGCGGGTCTGGAGAAAGCCGGGGTCTTGGCGAACATCGTCTTTCCATCGACCTCGACGGACGCGCTCTTCGGCAGGCTGAGAAACAGCCGCGGCTTGTGCATCACGACCGGAAGCCCCTGCGCGCGCAGCCGCTCGGCGATCATCTCCGCGCCGCGGTTGGCGTCTGCCGGCGCCTCGCGCTGCTGATGCTCGTAGGCCTCCACCAGCTCCCACGCGAAATTTCCGTCGATGGCGCTCAGGAACGATTCGTGTTTCATGAAACCTCGCTGCTCAAGCGTCATTGTTTCAGTCAATGAAGCACAGTTTCACGATATCGCCAAAGGACATTCGCTATTTTCAGGCGCATGGCTGACCGGCGGCGGATGACAGGTTGAAACGCGCTCGCTAAGTCTATGGGAGAATGGAACCGCGGCATGTCCTATACGATCACCGCAGTCGATCGCGCCCTCGCTCTTCTGGAGACTCTGGCGGAGAAACCGGGCATCGGCGTCACCGAGATCGCTCACCTGACGGGCAACACCAAGAGCCTGGTCTTCCGGCTGATCTATACGCTCGAACGGCGCGGCTACGTGATCAAGGACCCGTCGACGCGAACCTATACGCTCGGCTATCGGCCGCTCTATCTCGCCGCCAACGCGCATGACCAGTTCGCGGTTTTGCGCGCCGCCGAGCCGTTCCTCGACGTCCTGGCGACGCGGTGCGACGGGAACGTGAATCTGCTGGTGCGGGACGGGCTGAACAGCGTCTGCATCGCCGTGCGCGAGACCCCCGCCCCCGCCGATCTCTATGCGAAGGTCGGCCGGCGCGGCCCGCTGCATGTCGGCGGCGGCCCGAAAATTCTGCTCGCCTTCGCGCCGGCCGAACTCCTAGAGGAGCTGCTCGCGAGCCCGCTCGAGCGTTTCACCGACGCGACGATCGTCGACCCGGCGGCGCTGCGGCGGAAGCTGGAGGAGATTCGCGCCGTCGGAGCGAACGAGAGCCATGGCGACCTCGATCCGGAAGCCTACTCATTCGCCGCCGCGATCCGCGACGCGGCCGGCGAGGTGGTCGCGACGGTGTCCATCGCCGGCCTCAACGCCACGCTGACGGACGAAAAATCAAACAGCTATCGCCGCTTCGTGCGCGACACGGCGCAGCGCATTTCGGCCGCGCTTGGCTACCGCCCAAAGCTGCGCGCCGCCGTGTGAGGGCGGCGCGTTGGCGCATCACGCCCGACGCTTCGCCTCAACGCCGTTCTTGACGACCAGACGGTGGCGCTCGGCGAGCGCCGCGCTGAGGATGTCGACGGTCGGATCGCCGTCCACCACCAGCAGGTCCGCGAAGCAGCCCTCGGCGATCTTGCCGCGATCGGGCATGCGCATCAGCTCGGCCGCCGCCGCATTGCCGGCGACCAGCGCGTCGACCGGCTTCATGCCATAGTCGACCATGAGGGCCAGCTCATAGGCGCTGAGGCAGTGATAGTTGTACTGGGTGCCGCCGTCGGTCCCCATCGCGATCTTGCCGCCGGCCTCATAGAACGCCCTAAAATTCTTCGTGCGCAGCTCGCGAGTCTTCATCGTGTTGTCGATGATGAACTGCGGAATCGTGCCGCGCTTCATGTTCTGCTCGGTCCAGTGGCTGACCGACAGCGTCGGCACGAGGAACACGCCTTTCTTCAGCATCGCCTCGATGCATTGCTCATCGATGAAGGCGCCGTGCTCGATGGAGGTGATGCCGGCGTTCACCGCGTTCATCACGCCGTCGCGGCCATGCGCGTGCGCGGCGGTGGCCTTGCCCCAGCGCTGCGCCTCGGCGACCGCGGCGTTGATCTCCTCGGGCAGGAACTGACTCGCTCCGGGATCGGAGCCGGCCGAGGACATGCCGCCCGTCGCCATGACCTTGATGAGATCGGCGCCGCCGCGAAGCTGTTCGCGCACCGCCTTGCGGATCTCCTCCGGCCCGTCCGCCTGCCGGCCGATGCGATAGGCGTGGCCGCCGGTGATGCAGATGATGTGGCCGGAACACTGGATCGTCGGGCCGATGAAATCGCCGCGGTTGATCGCGTCGCGCACCTGCATCTCGATGAAATCCTTGCCGCCGACGTCGCGCACGGAGGTGACGCCGCCCATCAGCGCATCCTGCGCATGCTTGAGGGCGCCCAGGCCGAGCGCGATCGGAGAGAGCGTGGCCAGCGGTCCGAGTTGGTCGGGGCCGCCGGTCAGCAGGAGATGAAGATGCGTGTCGATGACGCCGGGCATCAGCGTGCCGCCGGACGTATCCACCGTCTTGTCGGAAAATCCCTCGAACTCGGCGAGCGGCGCAACGCGGCGAATGTGCTTGTCTTCCACCAGAACGCCGTGGCCGTCGAGCGACTTGCCCGCGCCGTCGAACACGCGCCCGCCGCGATACAGAGTGCGCATGGTGATCTCCTCAGCTTCGACCGGATTCGGAATAAGGTGCGCTACGCCTTCGCGACGAGATGGCAGGCCACTCTGTGGCCCGGCGCCGACGGCAGCAGGGCCGGATCCTCGACCGAACAGCGCGCGATCGCGATCGGGCAGCGATCGTGGAACCGGCAGCCGGAGGGAGGGCGGCGCGCATCGGGCACGTTTCCCTTGATTGGCAGCGGTCCGCGATCCTGATCCACGCGCGGCACCGGCACGGCGGCGATCAACGCCTTCGTGTAGGGATGCTGCGGCCGCAGGACGATTTCTTCCGTCGGGCCGTCCTCGACGATCCGGCCGAGATACATCACGAGCGTCCGCTTCGCGACATAACGGACGAGCGCTAGATCATGCGAGATGTAGATGGCGCTCAGCGAGGATTCCCGCTGGATGTCCCGCATCAGATTGAGGATGTCGGCCCTGACCGACACGTCGAGCATCGAAACCGGCTCGTCGGCGACGATGAAGCGCGGCCCGAGAATGAGCGCGCGCGCGAGCACGATGCGCTGCAACTGTCCGCCGGACAATTGATGCGGATATTTCGGCAGCACTTCCTTGATGCGCGGCAAGCGCGCCTGCTTCATCACCGCCGCGATGCGGTCGGAAAATTCCGCCTTCGGCGCGCCGGCGTTGATCAGCGGCTCCGACAGCGACTGCTCCATCGTCAGGCGCGGATTGAGCGCGTCGAACGGATTCTGGAAGACGAGCTGCGCCTGCTTGCGGAACTCCTTCAGCGCCTTGCCTTTCAGCCGCGCGATCGGCTGGCCGTCGACCGTGACCGAACCGGACGTCGGCTCCTCGAGCTTCAGGATCAGGCGGCCGGTCGTCGTCTTGCCGCAACCGGATTCGCCGAGCAGGCCGATGCTTTCCCGCTCCTCCAGCTCGAACGACACGCCGTCCAGCGCGCGCACGGCCGGGCGCTCGCCATTCACCATCTCCTTCAGCGAGCGGGAGACCGGATAATGCTTTTTAAGGTCGTCGACGGTGATCAGGCGGCCCATCGCGCGGGGTCTCTCGCTTGCTCGCGCAACATCGGCGCTTCGTTGGCCCGCAGGCAGGCGGCGGCATGGCCTTTCTCGTCGGTGACGAGCGGCGGCGACGTTTGCGCGCAGCGCGGCTCCGCGAACGGGCAGCGCGGCGCGAAGCGGCATCCCGGCGGCGGATCGCGCAGATCGGGCGGCGATCCGGCGATCGGCACGAGCGTTCCGGCCGCGCGGCCGAGATCAGGGAAGGCGTTGGTCAGCCCCATCGTATAGGGATGCACCGGCTGTTCGAGCACGTCCTTCACCTTGCCCGATTCAACCACCTCGCCCGCATACATCACGACGACGCGGTCGCAGACATAGGCGACGACGCTGATGTCGTGCGTGACGATGATGACCGAAAGGTTGAGCCGCCGTTGCAGGTCCTTCAGCGTGTCGAGCACCTGGCGCTGCACGATCACGTCGAGCGCGGTGACGGGCTCGTCGGCGATCATCAGCGCGGGATTGAGCGCGAGCGCGAGCGCGATGCCGACGCGCTGGCGCATGCCGCCGGAGAATTGATGCGGATAGTCGTTCTGGCGCTTGGGATTGAGCCCGACCATCTCGAAGAGCTCGGCGATCCGCTTCGGAACGTCCTCTCTTCGATAATTGCCGCGATGGACAAGCACCTCCTCGATCTGCTTGCCGACGCGATAAACGGGATCGAGCGCGTTCATCGCGCTCTGCGGCACGAACGCCATGCGGCGCCAGAGAATCTCCTGCATCACCGACGGCGGAGCGCCGGCGATCTCCTTGCCCTCGAACCTGATCGAGCCGCCGGCGACGCGCGCGCTGCGCGACATGACGCCGGTGATCGCGCGGGCGAGCGTGGTCTTGCCGCAGCCGGACTCGCCGACAAGCCCGACGATCTCGCCGGCGGGCGCTTCGAACGCGCCGCGCTCGACCGCGCGAACGGGACCGGCGGGCGTCTGGTAATCGACCTTCAGGTCTGTGACCGTCAGCAGCGACAGGGCGTCAGTCCTTCAGTTTGGGGAACAGCAGTTCTTCGTAGCCGCGGCTCACGAAGAAACCGGCGACGACCACGAGCACGATGCAGACGCCGGGCGGGACGAACCAGTTGAAGCTGCCGCGCGACAGGGCCTGCGAGCCATAGGCGTCCTGCAGCATGTAGCCCCATGACACCACGTCGGACGGGCCGAAGCCGAGGAAGCTGATCGACGCTTCCGTGAGGATCGCCCAGCCGATCGCGATCGAGCCGTACAGAAACGTCAGCGGCAGGATGTTCGGCGCGACATGCACGAAGAGAATGCGCCAGGGCGAGGAGCCTGACACGCGCGCCGCCTCCACGAAGGCGCGTTCGCGAACCGTCAGCACCTGGCTGCGAATGACGCGCGCGGTGTTAGGCCATAACAGCAGCGCGATGGCCATGACGATGGTCCAGGTCGACGCCCCGATGAAGCTCGACAACACGATGGTGAACGGGAGAAAGGGAATGCCGAGCGCGACGTCGGCGAGGCGCATCAGCCCGTTGTCGATCCAGCCGCCGAAAAAGCCGGAGATGAGTCCGATCAGCGTGCCGATGGCCGCGACGACGATCGCCGCGGTCACGCCGACGATGAGGGCCGCGCGCGTGCCGACGACGAGCTGCGAGAAGATGTCCCGTCCGAGATTGGTGGTGCCCAGCGGATAGGTCAGGCTCGGCGGAGCGTTCGCGAGCAGCTGCCCGTCGTCCGAAAAAAGAATCTCCAGCGGATCATGCGGGCGGATGACATCCGCGAGCAGGGCCGTGATGAGAAACACCGCATAGATGATGAGCCCGGTCGTGGCGAAGAAATCGCCGCGCGGCAGCCGCAGCGCCCGCATGATGCGGCCGAGCGCGCCGACGCGCGGCTCCGCCGCCGCGTCTTCCGGAGCTGAGGCTTCAGCGACGTGCGCCATGGCTCACCCGCGGGTCGAGAACCGAATAGAGAAGATCGGCGATGAAGTTCATCAGCACCAGCACGGCGGCGATGAGCAGAAACGCGCCCTGGGCCACGGGGTAGTCGCTCGCCGCGACGGATGCGACGAGCAGTCGCCCGAGGCCTGGCCATGAGAACACCGTCTCGACGACGACATTCGCACCGATCGACTGGCCGATGCCGATGGCGAACGCGGTCATCACCGGCAGCAGCGCGTTGCGGGCGGCGTGCTTCAGCACGATCACCCATTCGGGCAATCCCTTCATGCGCGCCATCATGACGAAATCCTCTTGCATGACGTCGAGCATGTTCGAGCGCATGAGCAGCAGAGGCAGTCCTTGCAGATAGAGCGCCAGCGTCAGCGCCGGCAGAAACAGATGATGCAGGAAGTCGCTGGAGAAAATCCGCGACCACTCGCTGCCATACGCGGCGCCGGCGGAATTCGCGCCGCCCGAGGGAAACCAGCCGAGCCCGAAGCCGAACGTCGCGAGCAGCACCATGCCGAGCCAGAACTCCGGCGCCGCGCGCAAGGTCAGCACCGTCGGCACGACAATCGCTTCCGCGCGCGTGCCGCGATTCCACGCCAGCCATGAGCCGACGAGGACGCCGAAGATATAGGCGACGATGATCGACGACAACGTCAGCACCAGCGTGTTCGGCAGCACCTCCATCAGCAGGTCGATGACCGGCTTGCGATGATGGAAGGATTCGCCGAATTCGCCCTGAGCGGCGTTGGCGATGAAGATGAAATACTGCTTCCAGAGCGGCTGATCGAGACCGAACGCCGCCCTGAGTTGCTGCTGCTGCTCCTCCGTGAATGTCGTGTCGATGTAGGCGGCCGTCGGGTCGCCGGGCATCAGACGGAACATCAGGAAGAGAATCGTTGCGACGACCCAGAGCACGAACAACATCTGCGCGAAGCGCGACAGCACTGACTTCATGCCGCCTCGCCCCGCCCGGGAGAACGATCCCTTCCAGTCACGTCAAACGTCCCAAACGCGCTCAGTTCGGCGTCATCGTTTCTTTCACGCCCGCCGGATAGTGCAGCTTGCCGCTGACGACGCGATAACCCGCGTCCTGCAGCTTTTTCTTCGCCGCGTCCAGGCTCGGGGTGAACTTCTCGGGCTTGTGCCAGGCCGTCAGCGCCGCCGAGACATGCGAGTTCGCCGGCACGGCGAAGCCGTTCCAGGCGGCCTGCGCCATGAGATTGCGGTTGATGACGAGTTCCAGCGCCTCGCGGAAGTTGACATCGTTGAAGGGCGGACGCCGCAGGTTGGGGGCGACGAACCGGAAGCCCATATCGACCGTCGACGCGACGACGACATCCTTGTTCTGCTTTGCGATGTCTTCAAGCAGCTTCGGATCGCCGCGATAGTCGGAGAGGAAATTGACCTCGCCGCGCCGCAGCATGCCGAGCGCCGCCTCGGTGTTGGTCACGATGCGCATGATCCAGCGATCGGCCTTCGGCGCCGCCCAGTGATCGGCGAATTTGTCGAGGACGATCTCTTCCTGGAGCTTGAAGCGGTTGACCTTGAAGGGCCCCGATCCGATCGGCTGCGCTTCCTGCTGCTGCTCGGCCGTCTGAGGCGTGCCCGCGATCTTCTGCAGGGTCGGCTCCCAGACATGCTTCGGGATCAGGTTGATCTTCGAGAGCGTGGCCGTGAAGAAGGAGGCGTTTGGCTCCTTCAGCGTGAAGCGCACCGTGTCGTCGCCCTGCTTCTCCATCTTGGCGATGTTGGAGACGAAAGGTTTGTACATCGGCGACTTGTCGCCGGCCGGCGCCTCGAACGAGAAGATCACGTCGTCGAGCGTGACGGGTTTGCCGTCATGCCACTTCATGCCCTTGCGCACCTTCACGTCGAGCGTCGTGTCGTTGACCCAGGTCGCGCTCTCGGCCGCCCATGGCTTCGGCAGGCCGTCCGGCCCGACGCGCATGAGGCGATCCCACACGAGATCCGTCACCCAGCTGTCGATCGCGCCGGAGATGTAGAGCGGATTGAGCGCGATCATCGATTCCGTCGCGTTGCAGATCATGTCCTTTTGGGCGCCCACCGGCTGCGCGCCGGTGAAGGTCCAGAAGTTGCGGATGCCGATGCCGGACTGATCGACGATCGATTCCTTCTTCCAGACATTGGCGAGATAGGCCGCGACATTCTTCGGATAGACCAGGAAGAAGTACGGCTGGTCATGCATGATGATGTCTTGCGCTTCATTGATGAGCGCCTTGCGCTTGGACAGGTCGAGTTCGCGACGCTGCTTCTCCGCAATCGAATCATAGGCCGGGTTGTTGTAGCCGACGAAGTTGAAGCCCTTGTCCCGGTTGGACGAGTGGAAAAGATTGTAGACGACCTCGTCCGGGTCGGATCGCTCTGGCCGGCCGACCATGCGCCACATGGTGGTGTCCCACTTCTCGCGATTAAACCAGACCAGATCGGAGAGCTGCGGGCGCGGCATGCCGCGCACTTCGACTTCGAGGCCAAGCTTGCGCCATTCCTGCGCGACGAGTTGCGCGGCCTGAAACTCCTGCGGATCGGCGGCCTGCGCGGCGCTGTTGATGATGATCTTGCGAATACGGTCGCCGGCCTGCTGCGCGACAGCCGAGCTGACGCCGACGGCCGAAACAGCAAGAGCCGCGGCCCCGCCCATCAGGGCGCGACGGCGATCAAGCAGAAGGCCGGCGGGCGCCGAAGTCTTTGTCTCCGACATCTTTCATCTCCCCTCATCAGCCCATCCGCCTTCTGAGACGACGGGGGCGCTGCGCCTAATCTGTCGAAATTGTGCCGCCTGGTAAACAGCTTTTTCGGTGGCTAAAACACAATTCGACCAATAAGCTTGTTTCGCGGTCCGTTATGACCGCTCGCGACAAGCACATTCAAGGCCCCGCCATGCCCGAAGCCGCCCTCCCCCGCATCGCCCATCCTGAATCGCTGAACGAAACCGAACGGCGCATTTTGGACTCTGTGTCGCTCGACGCCCCCTGGGAATTGGTCGAAACCTTCGCAAGAACGCCGCGCTGGAAGCCGGAAGACGTCAACAAGAGCGCCGATATGATCGCCGAGCGGCTGAAAGCCCTCGGCGCGCCGGTCGATGTCCATCAGCCGACAGTGTTCCTGTCCATCCCTTACGATGCAAGCGTGGAAATCGACGGCGTGCGCTACCGCGCCAAGCCTCCCTCCTCCTCCCCGTCCATGCCGGACGGCTTCACAGCAGAGCTGGTGTATCTGTCCGCCAATCCCAAGGCGTTGCGCTCCTACACGAAATCGATCGCGGAGCTGTTCGGCCGCCCCGAGAGCGAGCTCGACGACATCGCCACGCGGGTGAAGGGGCGCATTCTGCTGACAGAAGGCTTCGGCAATCCCGCGCTGACGCGCATCGCCGAGGAATGGGGCGCGGCTGGCCTCATCGCCATCAATCCCGGCGTCGACATCCATTGGGGCACCTGCACGACGATCTGGGGCTCGCCCGATCTCGACGATCTGCCTCGCAAGCCGAAAATTCCCGTGGTCGCGGTCAATCAGGAAACCGGAAAAGCGCTCAAGGCGGCCGCGGAAAAGTCAGGCAAGGCCACGATCCGCACCCATCTCGAAGAGGGCTGGTTCAAGCAGAAGGTGCCGGTCGTGACGATTCCCGGCGCGACGGAGCCGGACAAGTTCGTGCTGGTGCACGGCCACTATGATTCGTGGGACGTCGGCGTCGGCGACAACGCCACCGGCGACGCGACGCTGCTCGAACTCGCGCGCGTTTTCTGGGCGAACCGCTCACTGCTGAAGCGCTCGGTGCGCATCGCGTGGTGGCCGGGCCATTCGACGGGGCGCTATGCGGGATCGACCTGGTTCGCCGACCATTTCGCCATCGAGCTCGACGAGAGCTGCGTGGCCCAGATCAACTGCGATTCGCCCGGCTGCCGCTGGGCGACCAGCTTCCACCACACCACCACCATGACCGACACGGCGACGCATGTGCGCGACGCCATCACCGCGATCGAGGGCGGCTCCACCTTCGCCGCAGAGCGCCCGCATCAGGCGGGCGACTACTCGTTCAACAATATCGGACTGTCGAGCTACTACATGCTCTCTTCGACGATGCCCGAGAAGCTGCGCGCGGAAAAACATTATTACGACGTGTCTGGCTGCGGCGGAAACATCGCCTGGCACACCGAGAACGATCAGCTCGAGATCGCCGACAAGGCGCAGCTTCTGACCGACATGCGCATCTATGCGCTGTCGGCCCTGCGGCACGTCAACGCAGAGATTCTCCCGGCCGACTGGCGCGAAACCGCCAGGGAATTCGCCGCGACGATCGACCGCTATCAATCGGCGTCGAAGGGCCTCGCCGACCTGAGCGACGCGAAGAAGGAGGTCGACAGCCTCTCCAGGAGCCTTTCGGACTTCTACGCCGCGACCGGCGCCGGCAAAATCTCGCAGGCGGGCGCGAACGAAGCGATCATGCGGCTCGCGCGCATCCTCGTGCCGATCAACTTCACCCGCGAGGTCCGGTTCCGGCACGATCCCGCCTATACGCTGCCGCCCTTGCCGACGATCTCGATCGCGTCGGAGCTGCCGCACCTGCCCGAATCAGAACGAAACGCCGGGCTGGTGCAGCTCAAGCGCGGCATGAACCGTCTGATCGCGGCGCTGCGGCAGGCGAAGCGTCTCGTCGAAGCGGCGAAGTAGGCGCGCAGCCGCTTTTTTTACAACGACGCCGCCGGACGCAAATCCGGCGGCGGGGAAACGAAACGGCGGCGCTCAGCTTTCGGCCGCGCATCCAGCCTATTCCAGCGTGACGAACAACTCATAGAGCAGACGCGAGCGGGGCGCGATCGACGACACGTAGAGTTGCTCGTAGTCGGTGTGGCCGCCCTTGCCGTCGACGCCGAGACCGTCGAGGGTCGGCGCGATCGGCGCGGTGAAGTTTCCGTCCGAGCCGCCGCCGGTCTTCAGGTCCTTCAGCTCGAACCCGATTTGCGCCGCCAGCGCCTTAGCATGCTCGAACAAGGATGCGACGCGCTCATCCTTTTCGTAGGAGGGGCGATTCAACCCGCCTGTGACGAAAACGTTCACGCCTTCCTCATGCGCCTTGAGGCCGAGCACCTTCGCGACCATTTCCTCCGCTGCGGCCTGCGTCGGCACGCGCATGTCGATTTCAGCGTAAGCTTCCTCCGGCACCACATTGGCGCGGCTGCCGCCCGACACCACGCCGACATTGACGGTGACGCCGCGCTGATAATCGGTGAAGCCTTCAAGCGTGAGAATCTGGCGCGCCAGCTCCTTCACCGCGCTGCGTCCATCCTCATGACGCGCGCCGGAATGCGCGGGCCGGCCGGTGATCGTCATGGTGAAGCGCGCGATCCCCTTGCGCGCCGTCACGATCTTGCCGCCTTCGCGCGCCGGTTCGGTGACGAGCACGAATTTCGCCTTGCGCGCTTCTTCCTCGATGATCTCGCGCGAGGTCGGGCTGCCGACCTCCTCATCCGACACATACAGATGGGTGATCGGCAGCGGCGCGCGCCGGCCGGTCCGCGTCAGCTCGCGAAAGGCGTGGAACGCGATGTAGGCGCCGCCCTTCATGTCATAGATGCCGGGGCCATAGGCGATGTCGCCGTCCACCTTGAACGGGAGGCGGTTGATGAAGCCGATCGGATGGACCGTATCGAGATGGCTGAGAACAAGAATGCCGCGCTCGCTCTGCCCCCATGGCGAACGCGCGATGAGGTGGTCGCCGAAGCCGTCACGGCCGGGAATGCGCTCCATCCGCGCGCCCGTGCCGTCATAGGCTTTCTCGACCGCATCCATCATCCGGTTGACGCCGTCCGGCGAAGTCGTCGGACTCTCGATCTCGACCCATCGCCGGATGCCGTCGAGCATCTCGGTCGTTTCGAAACGAGTCTCTCGTGCAGCGTCGCTCATCGTCCTCTCCTGTCGACGCGCGCAGCGTCCATCGTCTTGCCGGCCTTCAGCGCTTCGAAGCCATCGCGCCGAGCCGGCTGAGAAGCGCGGCGCCGGTCCGGACGCCATTGTGGAAGCATTCGAGCTTCAGATTCTCATTCGGCCCGTGATTGGCTTCATCGGCGTTCGCATAGGGAACGACGAAAGCAGGCACGCCCAGAATCTTCGTGAAGACGTAATCCGGCAGGCTGCCGCCGGCGCTGGGATACAGCAGCGGCTCGACATTCTGAGCAGCGACGATCGCCTCGCGGATGGGCCTGGCGTAAGGCGAATCCATCGGCGTCTTCGACGGCAGCATGCCGCCGCCGCGAATGAGCTCGACGTCGGGCGCGTGCTTCTTCACATGCGCGGCGACCTTGTCCATCACATCCTCGACAGTCATCGCCTCCACGAGCCGGATGTCGCATTTCGCGAAAGCTTCGGCCGGCAGCACCGTCTTGCTGCCGGGTCCGCCATAGCCGCCATGGAAGCCGTTGATCGTCAGCGTCGGATGGAACATCAGCCGATCATAGAAGGGGCGGTCCTGCGGCTCGTCGAGCCGCCTGAACTCCATATCCTTCTTCGTCTTCTCGAGATCGAGCGGCAGCTTCGCCGCGGCCGCGCGCTCCATCTCCGTCACCGGAATGATCTTGTCGCGCAGGCCGTCGATGGTGATCTCGCCCTTGGCGTTCTTCATCGTGCCGAGCAGATGCACGAGCGTCCAGATCGCGTTCGGCGCCACGCCGCCGAAATTGCCCGAATGCATGTCGCGCTTGGCGTCCTTCGCCCGCAGCTCGAAATGCGCCACGCCGCGAACGCCGAAGGTGATGGTCGGCAGCCCGGATTCATGCAGCGGCCCGTCCGCGGTGACGACGAAGTCGGCTTTCAGCTTGTCCTTATTCTCGCGCACGAAATCGGCGATGTGCGGACTGCCGATCTCCTCCTCGCCCTCGAGCAGAACGACGACGTTGCAGGGCAATTCTCCCGTGACGGCGAGATGCGATTCGATCGCCAGCAACTGCGCGAAATGCTGTCCCTTGTTGTCGCCGATGCCGCGCGCGAAAATCCGCCCGTCGCGGATCGTCGGCTCGAAAGGCGGGCTGACCCACGCCTCCAGCGGCTCCGGCGGCTGCACGTCGTAATGGCCATAGAGAAGCACCGTCGGCGCGCCGGGCTTCTTGTCCCACCGGCCGAGAATCATCGGATGGCGCTTCGTCGGAATCGATTCCGCCTCCAGTCCGAGCTTGCGCAGCGTCTCCAGCAGGATCGCGCCGACCTCAGCGATGCCGATGTTCTGCGCGCTGATGCTGGGATGACGGACATAATCCATCACCCGCTTCACAAAGGAGTCGCGATTGCCGTCGATGTGGGCGAAGACTTTCGCCAGATCGGCGTCAATGAAATCTTTCGCTGCGGTTTTCGCGTCGGTCATCGAAGAAGCCCCGGATTGGATCAGGCGTCGGGCGCGGTGAGCAGCAGCGCGCCGAATTCATGCGTGGTCGCTGTCCAGCCCGGACGCACAAGCGTCGTCGCGTCGAGCTGAGTGATGATGGCGGGTCCGACGAAACTGTCGCCGACGCCGAACGCCGCGCGATCATAGATCGGGACATCGACCGGGCCGCCTTCAAAATGCACCGGGCGGCGGCTCGCGGCTTTGACGCCAGCGCCCTTGCCGAGACCGACGCGCGGCGGCGCCGGCATCTTGCCGGCCGCCTCGATGCGCAGCGTGACGCATTCGATCGCGGCGTTCAGGGTGAAGCCGTAGAGCTGTTCATGCATCGTCTCGAACGCCGCCTCGGCGTCCTCGCGTTTCGGCGTCCACGGAACGGCGAGCTCTCCGCCCTGACCGTGATAACGCATGAGCGCGACGCGCTTGAACGCGCGCTGCGGCTCGTGGACGCGCTCCTGCGTGAGCCATTCGTCCGCCTGACGCTGCAGATCCGCGAAAATCGCCTCGGCTGCGCCGACATCGACGGCGCCGGCGCGCGGCAGGGTGCGCGTGAATTCGGCCTTGATGTCGGCTGCGAGCAAGCCGTCCGCGCAGAGAACGCCCGGCGCCGGCGGGATCATCACACGCCGCACGCCGAGCAGCGAGGCGAGCGAGCAGCCATGCAGCGGCCCCGCGCCGCCGAACGGCACGAGCGTGAAGTCGCGCGGGTCATGGCCGCGCTCGACGGAGACGACGCGCAGCGCGCCGACCATGTTGTTGTCGATGATGGCGAGCACGCCTCGCGCCGCCGCCTCGACGGACAGATTCAAGGGCTCCGCCACGCGCTCGCGGATCACGGCGCGCGCCGCCTCGACATCGAGCTTCATGCGGCCATCGAGCAGACTGTCGGGAAGATGGCCGAGCGCGACATGCGCGTCCGTGACCGTCGCCTCGCGGCCGCCGCGGCCATAAGCGGCGGGACCCGGATCGGCGCCCGCGCTCTGCGGCCCGACCATCAGCGCGCCGTCCTTCACGCGCGCGATCGAGCCGCCGCCGGCGCCGATCGTCACCATGTCGACCATCGGCAATGGCAGCGGCCACTCTCCGACCTGACCGGACTGGGTGAGGCCGATATGGCCGTCCTTGATCAGGCAAATGTCCGCGCTGGTGCCGCCGATATCGACCGTGATGAGATTGCCGATGCCGCACGCGGCCGCGACCTCGCGCGCGCCGACGACGCCGGCGGCCGGGCCCGCCACCGCCGTCAAGACGGGCGCGCGACGGATGGTCGGCGCGCCGGCGACGCCGCCGTTCGACTGCATCAGCAGCAGGGGCGCGTCGACCTTTTCGTCAGTCAGCCGCGTCTCCAGCCGCGACACATAGGTCGAGACGCCGGGCATCACGACCGCGTTCAGCACCGTCGCCAGCGAGCGCTCGAACTCGCGCACCACCGGCATCACCTCGGTCGAGGTCGTGATCGCGACGCCGGGCAGTTCTTTCGCCAGAATTTCGGCGACGCGCTGCTCGTGCGCGGGATTGGCGAAGGCGTGCAGCAGGCAGATTCCCACCGCCTGCACCTTCATGCCGCGCAGCGCCTCCGCGGCGTCGCGGACGCTCGCCTCGTCGAGCGCCTGCAAAACGGCGCCGCCCGCGCCGACGCGCTCCACCACCTCGACGATGCGCGAGGCGGGAACCGGACGCTCCGGCTTGACCCAGGCGTAGAGATTGGCGCGTCGCGGAATATCCTGCCGGCCGATGCCGAGCACATGCCGGAAGCCGGCCGTCGTCACCAGCGCGGCGCGCGCGCCCTTGTTCTCGAGGATCATGTTGGTGGCGACCGTCGTGCCGTGCAGCACGCGCTGCAGATCGACCGCGGGACGGCCCGCTTTCTCGAGCGCCAGCCGAACGCCGGTCAGGAACGCCTGCGACGGATCGGACGGCACGCTCGGCGTCTTCGCCCGCCAGACGTCGCCGCTGCCGCGATCATGCAGGGCGATGTCGGTGAAGGTGCCGCCGATATCGACGGCGACGGCGAGACCGGATTCAGACGAGGGCATCGACATACTCGTTGCGATGGAAAGCGCGCGTCTCGGGACGATTCGCGCGCAGCGCTTGCGTCGCCGCCGCATCGACGGCGCCGTCGGCGACGACAACGCCATAGAAGTTCTTCGCGGCCGCGACGCTGACGAAGCCGCCGAGCACATCCTCCAGGACGGTTTCCGCGGGCCGGTCGAACGGATGGCCGTGACCGCCGCCGCCGCCGGTTTCGATGCGCAGGATATCGCCGCGCTTCAGCTTCGTTCCATCGGACAGCGGCGGGATGGCGTATTCCTCGGGAGAACCCGGATTGAGCGTCACACGCCCCGCGCCGCCGGACATGCCGCCGGCGATTCCCCAGGGCGGATTCTTCACGCCGTCGACGCGCACGCCGAACATCGCCTCCTCGGCGAGGATCTCATATTCGCGGAGAATGCCGCAGCCGCCGCGATAGCGGCCCGCGCCGCCGGAATCGCGCACGACGCCATAGGCGCGCAGACGAACCGGATAGCCGAGTTCGAGAAACTCGACGGGATAGTTTTCCTGCGCGACGAAATAGACCGCGTCGATGCCGTCCGCGAAAGGACGCGCGCCGTAACCGACGCCGATGCCGTCCGCGAGCAGGAAAGGCTCGAGCTTGCCCGCTTCGCTGCGATAGGTTCCGCGCATCAGCGTGATCACATAGGCGGCGTGCGCCGCCGGCGCGCCGCCGCCCGCGACATTCACAAGACCGTTGAGCGCGGCGAGCACGCGCATCATCGTCAGTCCGCGCATGCCGAGGGGCGCGGGGAACTTCGGCCAGAGCAGCGAGCCTTCGCGCAGCCGAACCTCATCCAGCGCCTGCGGCCCGCCCGCGTTGCAGACCTGCGCCGGATCGCCGCCAAGATAATAGAGGCCGAGCGCCATGCCCGGCACGCCGGGATTCATCAGGAAATTGACGGGGCCGAACGCCTGATCGTCCGTCTCGGTCGCATCGAAAACGAACTTGTCCTCGCCATCCGCGCCCTTCTCGCGCGTCAGCGCGAAGCGCATGCGGAACGGCCCGTGCCCATGCCCGTCGGAATCGATCGCGTCGGTGAAACGGTGCGTTCCGTAGCTGAAGGTTTCGGACAGCTTTCTGCGCACCAGATTGCGCGTGCGCGTCAGAAGCTGGTCGAGCGCATCCTGCACGATGTCGCCGCCAAAGCGGGTGAGAATTTCCTGGACTCGCGTCGCGCCAAGCTCGACGCTCGCCATCAGCGCGCGCATGTCGCCGAGGCTCTGCGCCGGAAAACGCGAGTTGCGATGGAAGATGGAAAGCGTCGCCTCGTTCGTCACGCCCTGATCGATCAGCTTCGTCGGCGGAATGATCACGCCTTCCTGAAAGATGTCGGTCGTGTCAGGGCTGATGGAGCCGGGACGCATGCCGCCGATGTCGGCGAAATGCGCCCATCCCATGACGAAGGCGCGCCGCTCTCCGTCCTGAAAGACGGGCGCGATCAACACCTGGTCGTTGGAATGGGAGACCGCTCCGCGCGAGCCGTAGCAGTCATTGTACCAGTAGAGATCGCCGGGCTTCATCGTCTCCAGCGGGAAATGCTTGATGACGGGCCCGACCATGTCGCCGAACACCGGCACCATCGATCCCACCGCCATCACGCCCTGCGCGTCGAACAGGCCGGTGTAGAAATCCTTCTTTTCGCGAATGAAGGCCGAGATGGCCGTCCGCTCGATCAGCGCCTCCATCTCCGCCTGCGCCGCGCGGATCGCGCCGCGGATGATTTCGAGCGTGACCGGATCGCAGCGCTGATGGGCTGGGCGCGCGCCGTCGGAGGGAGAGTCCTGGAGGCGAAGCATCGTCAATCCTCTATCGTCAGCGCGATCGGCTTGCAGAGCGGGCAAGGAAAACGCCAGTCGGAAAGCGTCATTCGGAATGGGAGGGCGGGCAGGTCAAGAGCGCGAAACGGCGCAACACAGCACATCGTTGATACCGCCCCTTCCGTATCACTGAGCGAACTCATGTTTCATATCTTGTTCCCGCCTGCAACAGCCCGAAGCCGGTCAAAGGCGGGCATGACGCTCCGCGCCGGCTTTGCGCTGCGCCTTGCGGAGCGGGATGATCAGGGCGTGCAGGGACAGGCTGTTCCGCTTGGCCTGCTCCGTCAGCGTCCGCAGATAACCGCCGGCCGACCGAATGGCCGGCGCGCCATGCACGGCGAGCTGGGGCGGTCCACCGTCCGGCGAAGTGACGAGCGCCGCGCTCGATGAGCTTTCGTGCCGCTGCAGGATCGCCGCGACGGCGATGGCCGCATCGGTTTCGCCGAGCGCCTCGATCGCAGCGGTCCAAGCGCTGGGTGAAATACCAAGCGCGGACCGCAGCAGCCGCGCCGCTGCGACGAGATCGGTCCATGAGGCAATGCCGCCGCTGGGCGCCCATTCCTGAATGTCCGGACAGGCTTCAAGAACCATCCCCAGGGGAATCTCGGGCTTCGGGACGGGACGGCTTGCTTCTTTGGAAGCGGGTTCAAATGTCTGGGATTGGGTATTTGATATATGATGATGACTGTCATCATGACTGTCATTGCCTGACTCTTGAGACGTTCCGTTCGCCGAGGCCGCGGTTTTCTGATCTTCCGTCCCGCTCGCGTCGCCCGATCCCGCCGCCGCTTCCTGCGCCATCAGCGCGCGGATGATCTCGACGCGCAGATGGCCGAGCTCCGCCTCAAGCTGTTCAAGCGCAGCCGCTGCGCGCATCCGCCGCAATGGCGCGGAAAAGGCGAGCAGCCTCTGGGCGAAGCCGTCCCAGTCGCCGGGCGCGCCATCGTCGATGGCGGACGCGATCATCTTCGTCGCGTCGCGGCGATGCAGCGAGATGCGCTCGCGCAGCACCTGCAGCCGCTGCCGCTCGCGCCGCAACCGCTCCGCGCGCTCCTCGATCTCGCCGGCGCGCAGAACCAGCGGCGACAGGTCGAAGCCGAAAACCTCCGAGAAGCCGCCCTCCCCTCCCCGCGCCTTCCGCGCATAGCGTTTGCCGTTCGGGCTGTCGCGCCGCAGGATCAGTCCGGCCGCCACCAGGCTGGCGAGATGCCGCGCCAGCGAGCGCTCGCCGATTCCGTTGGCGCGGATCGACAGCTCCCGGTTCGACGGGAAGACGATCAAGGCGTTCGCCGGCGCCGCCTCGCCGGTGTCGTCACCCTCCGAAGCCGCCGGCAGCGACAGGGCGGTCTCGGGATGGAAGCTCAGAAGGGCGTTGAGTACGCCGAGCGCCCGGTCTGAAACGCCGATTTCCTCCTTCGCCTCCGTAATCGATCGGAACAGCCGCCATTTGTGAACCGCCGCCGGCTGATTGGATCCCGGTTCGCCGGCGCGCGCGGACGCCTCGTCGATCGCCTGCCGCGCCGCGACGCTGGCCGCAATCTGGCCAAGCGACAGCGTTCGCCGCCCGAAAGGCGTCGTTGCGATATGTTCTCTCATTGCCTCGCCTTCTCTGAGGCAAAAGAAAATCACCCGCCAAAAAGGCGCTCAGTCTCGCACGAGACTCTTGACTGCGATTCGCGGAAGTGGGATTCTCAGGATGCTAACGAGAGAGGGCTTCCGGACGGAGACGTTTGGGGGCCTTTTCTTTTGCGGACATCATCCTCTGTTTGGGTGAAACGCTTTACGCAACAACCGCTTACGAACGCCGCAAGCGAAATTCCTGCAACAGGTCGCCGAGCCTGCCGACGACGAAGTCGGCGAAATCGGGCTCAGTCGCGAGATCGAAGCGCACGGTCGCAGCCGTCGCGTCGCGGCTGACGCGCGCCAGAGCGGCACCTTCGGGCGTCCGGACGACGACCGGGCGCGCGGTCTCCCGCCCCTTTTCGCTCACGGCCGAAAGAACGCGCAGGAAGCGCACGTCCGAATCCGCGCTCAGTCCCGGCTCCGCGAGCGCCAGCTCGGCGCGGCGCAGAGCGCCCTTCCCTTTCAGGAGATCGGCGAGTTCCATCCACCGTCGACGGCCGGCCTTCGGCGCCGGACCGATAGCGCGCGCCAGAGTATCGGGCAGCGCGCTCGCGACTGAAATCATTTTCGACAGTTCGGTCTTGTCGATCGCGAGCGCCGCCATGATGGTGACGCGGGCGAATCCTCGCGTTTCCAGGTCCCTCGCGAAGGTGGCGCGCTCGATGAAGGACAGGTCCTTGCGCGCGGAATTCTCGACGCCCTGCGCGACGACCAATTCGGCGTCCGTGAGAGGCCGGACCACGGCCCGCGCCGGAAGGCCGAGGGCGCGCGCCGCTTTCACCCGGCGGTGGCCATACGCCGCCTGAAACCGCCCTTCCTGCGTCGGATGAGGCCTGACCAGCACGGGCACTTCCTGCCCATGCTCGCGGATCGATTCCTTCAGCGCCTCGAACGCGGCGTCGTCCGCGGCGTCGAAGCGATCGGCCACGAACGATCGGTCGATGAGCGCAGGATCAAGCTCGACGACGGAAGCGCCGGCGGCGAGCGCCTTCTGGAGCGCGCGCGCCTCCTCCTCCATCTTGTCGAGCGTGAGACTCATGGAGCGAACCGGCCCGGCCGGCATGCGCTCGGCCGCCGGCTCGGCGCGCGGCACCGAGTTGGCCGCGGCCAACTGCTCTTCGATCAGCGACTTGATCACGCTGCGGCGGGTCATGCCGCCCTCCCCCACACGCGATGCACGAGACCGAGAATTTCGCCGTTCAAAGCCTCCAGCGATTCGAGCGCCCGATCATAGGTGGCGCGCCCGAAAGAGCCTCGCTCCAGTTCGTAAAGCGACT
>MKVY01000051.1:6260-12356 GCA_001899525.1 Rhizobiales bacterium 65-9 | reverse complement strand
GATGAATGGTGATGAGAAGCGCCGTCGCGGCGCAAACCGCGCCAAGCGTGAGGTAGCCAAGCTGCGGCGGGCAGTCGATCACTACGACGTCGTAGTCGCCCTCGACCTCCGCCAGCGCCACCCCGACGCGCTGAAAGAATACGCCCCCCTGCGGCCGCTGCGCCTGCATCAGCGCGCGCGGCGTCTGATGTTCGAACTCCATCAGTTCGAGATTGCCGGGAATGAGATCGAGGCCGTCGAAATAGGTCTTGCGAATGCAGTCGCGCACCGGCCGGCGCTGATCGTCATAGCGGATCGCGCCATAGAGCGTGTCGCCCTCGCGCACGTCGAATTCCGGCTGGAGACCCAGCATGGAGGTGAGGGAGGCCTGCGGATCGAGATCGACCGCCAGCACGCGATAGCCCAGCAGAGCGAGATACTGCGCAAGATAGAGACAGGTCGTCGTCTTGGCCGAGCCGCCTTTGAAATTGGCGCAGGCGATGGTCTGAAGCTTCTCGCCCGGCCGCCTGTGCGGCAGCACCGACTGGGCGTCGCGCGGCTTGGCGACGGCGATATGGCGGCGCAACTCGTTGATCTGAGGAAGCGAGTAGGAGCGCCGCCCGGACGAACTCATCTGCGGAACGGGACCAAGACCGTCGATCGAGAGCTGCCTTAAATAGCCGTCGGAGACGCCGAGAAGCTTCGCCGCCTCGCCGGAGCTGAAGAGGCGCAACGACTTGCGGTTGTTGGGAGGAAACAGCTTTTCCGTGAGCGACTGGAGCTGGCCCGACAGCAATTGGGCGTGCGCGGAAATCCGCCTGTCCGACGTTGGTTCGTTGGAACGCGTAAGCGCCGTGGCCACGATTTTGTCGTCCCGATACGGTTTAAACGTCGAAAGCGGATTATTTCCGTACCGAATTAGTCACGATTCTCGTCAGGCGCCAATGGATTTTAAGTTAACGCGGCTTAACGCGCCAGAGCCCCCTTTCTTCTGTGGACGAGTTGGCCACGGCCAACTGACAGGCTAGGCGCAGGAGGCGACTCGCTCTAACAAGAGCAGGCGCGCTTTATTTCGCCGGCTATAGGCTTGTCTGAGAGCGCTGCTGAAGTTATCCGAGCGCGGCGCTTGCGTGAACCAGTCAGTCACGCTTAAAGATTGGCTGTCGCACCGAGAATGCTGTCAGATTGGCGTCTTACGTTTTCGCCCGACCGCCGTTCCGATGCCTTGATCAGGCATCTGATACGCTCGTGCGGCTGGATGAGAGGCTGGCGCGAGCCGACTCTCCTTTGGCCGACGGCGTAAGGACGCGCGCGGACTTCGCCGACGCCCAGGCGATGCTTCATCTCGAAGGACGCCTCCTCGCGATGGAGGATCTCGTCCTGCATGACGCCGCGATGGATCGCCAGGCGCCGGGCCCCGACATTCTACGCGCGCAGTCCTATCTCGATTGGCGGCGCGCCGTTGGGCGCCGCAGGCCAGACGCCACGCTGACGCAATTCGGGCTGGAGCCGGCGTCCGCCAAACGCGCGGCGCCATCCAGGCCGGCGTTCAGTCTCTCGGAGGATGAAGGCGAGGACGACGCCGATCCGCTCGATGACGACGCGCCGTTGCAGGACGGGGAAGGGGAGGGCGCTCCGGACCCGGCTCTTCTCGCGATCGATCGCCTGCTGGAGCGATCGAACCGCGCGCTGGCTGGCTCGGCCTCGCCCGTCTCAACTCCGCCCAACCTCAGTCCGAGTCTGGAGCGCTGGCGCGCGGCGGTTGAAAACGCCGGGGACGAACCCGCGATTCTGACGGCCGCGATCGCGCTTGATGCGGCGCTTCTGTTCGAGCCTCCGGAGCTTCGCGCCGAAGGCGGCTTTCTCATCGCCGGCTCGATGCTGCGCCAGCGCGGCCACGCGCGCGCCCATCTGCCGCCGCTCGCGCTGGGTTTGCGGCGCGGCCGGTTTCGCTGGCGGCGGCACGATCCGGCCGGCGTGCGGCTGGAAGGGCTCGTCGAAGCCATCGGCGGAGCGGCCGAAGCGTGCATGGCCGACCTCGACCGGCTCGCGGCCGCCCGGGCCGGCATGCTCCGACGCTGCGCCGCCAAGCAGAGGAATTCGCGGCTGCCCGACCTGATCGACCTTTTCATGTCGCTTCCGCTGGTGACGACGGCCTTCGCGGCGCGGAAACTCGAGGTGTCGACCCAATCGATCGAGGCCATGCTCAAAGATCTCGACGCCGCCATGCCGCGCGAGCTGACGGGCCGGCGGCGCTATCGCGCCTGGGGAATCGTCTGAGAGGGAAGGGCGGTTGTCACGGCGCCGGGCAGCCGAGGCGCCGACGCCTCGCTCGGCCACGTCGAGCATCGAGCGTAAACCGCTTGATCCTCTAGCGGCTGGAGGTTGTAACAGGATCGCATCGCTCAAGGAGTCTGCGATGCCCGCATCCGCCAGCCACGCTCATCACGATCATTCGGGTCACGACCACGGCGCGCATGACCATGGCGACGACGCGCCGGCCGCGAACGACGACGCGCTGCGCTGGCGCGTCGAGGGGATGGATTGCGCGAGCTGCGCGCTCACCATCCGCACCGCGCTGGAAAAGATGCCCGGGGTCAGCGACCTGAAAATCTCGGTTGCGAACGAGACCCTGTCGCTGCGTCTGGCTGAAGGGATGACCGCACCGGAGGCGATCACCGCGCAGGTTGCGAAGCTCGGCTATCAGCCGACGCTTACGGGTTCGGCTGCGAAGGCGAAGGCGAACGATGCGGACATGACGCCCGCCGACCCGGAGGAGACCGGCGCGCGCCGTTGGTGGGCCACGACGAAGGGCAGGATCGCCGTCACAGCGGGCGTTCTGCTCGCGGCGGCCTATGCGACCAGCCTCCTTGCGCCCTCGCTGTCCTTCTACGCCTTCATTCTGGCGACGCTGGTCGCCGCCGCGCCGATCGCGCGTCGCGCCGTGACGGCAGCCCTGGCGGGCGCGCCCTTCACCATCGAGATGCTGATGACGATCGCCGCGATCGGCGCCCTGTTCATCGGCGCCGCTGAGGAGGCGTCGGTCGTCGTGTTCCTGTTCTCTGTCGGCGAGGTGCTGGAGAGCGTCGCCGCGAACAAGGCGCGCGCCAGCATCCGCGCGCTCGCCGCGCTCATCCCGAAAACCGCCTGGCTCGACGAGGGCGGCGGCGTGCGCGAGGTCGCCGCGGCGGCGCTGCGCGTCGGGCAGATCGCGCTCGTTCGGCCGGGCGATCGCGTTCCCGCGGACGGCGCGGTCGTCGACGGCGCGTCGAGCGTGGACGAATCGCCCATCACCGGCGAATCCGCGCCGAAGGCGAAAGAGCCGGGCGCACCCATCTTCGCCGGTTCGATCAATCTGGAGGCGGCTCTCCGAATCCGCGTCGAACGCGCGGCGGAAGACAACACGATCGCGCGCATCGTGAAACTCGTCGAGGAGGCGCAGGACGCCAAGGCGCCGACGGAGCGTTTCATCGACCGCTTCTCGCGGGTCTACATGCCCGCCATCGTCGGCCTCGCGCTGCTGGTCGCGATCGTCCCGCCGCTGTTCGTCGGGGCCGACTGGTCGACATGGATCTATCGCGGCCTGACGCTGCTGCTGATCGGCTGTCCATGCGCGCTGGTGATCTCGGTTCCAGCGGCGATCGCGTCGAGCCTGTCGATGGCCGCGCGCCGCGGCCTGCTGATCAAGGGCGGGTCGGTGATCGAATTGCTGGCGCGCGCGACGCTCGTCGCGTTCGACAAGACCGGCACGCTGACCGAGGGGCGGCCGGTCGTGACCGATGTCGTTCCCCTCGGGATGGACGGGCGCCGGCTGCTCGCCTGCGCCGCCGCGATCGAAAGCGCGTCGAGCCATCCTTTGGCGCGCGCCATCGTGACCCGCGCCAAGGAGGAGGGCGCGCCGGAGACCGTCGCGACGGCGGTCCGCGCCATCGCCGGCAAGGGCGTCGAGGGCGTTGTCGAAGGCGAACAGATTTTCATCGGCGCGCCGCGCCATGCGGAGGCGCGCGCCGATCTTTCCGACGAGGCGCGCGCCCGCATCGACGCGCTCGAGGCGGACGGCAAGACGGTGATCGTCGTCATCGAGAGCGGGAGCGTGGCCGGCCTCGTCGCGCTGCGCGACGAGCCGCGCGACGACGCGCGCGCCGCGATCGCCGAGCTTCATGCGCTCGGCGTCAAGACGATCATGCTGACCGGCGACAACCGGCGGGCGGGCGAGGCCGTCGGACGCGCGCTCGGCGTCGCGGTCGAAGCCGAGATGATGCCGGAGGACAAGGTTCGCTCCGTGCGCGCGCTCGCCCAGAAGGAAACCGTCGTGATGATCGGCGACGGCGTCAACGACGCGCCGGCCCTGACTGCGGCGAGCGTCGGCGTCGCGATGGGATCGGGCACGGATGTGGCGCTCGAGGCGGCCGATGCCGCGCTCCTCAACAACCGCGTCGCCGACGCCGGCCGCATGATCCGGCTGGCGCGCGCGACCATGGCCAACATCCGGCAGAACATCATCGTCGCGCTCGGGCTGAAGGCGCTGTTCCTCGTGACGACCGTCACGGGCTTCACCGGGCTGTGGATCGCCGTGCTGGCCGACACCGGCGCCACCGTGCTCGTCACGTTGAACGCGCTGCGTCTGCTCGGCTACTTCCGCAACGAGGACGACGCCGGAATGGATGCAGCGAGGCGGTGAGGGGGGATTGGGTCGCCGAGATCGCCTGCAAGGCGTCGTCGATCCCGATGACGTCGACGCGCGTGAAGGCCGCCCGCGCGGCGATGCGGCGAGATCGCTTTCAGAGCTTTCTGCATCCGGGCGTCGCCCTTTGGCGCAAGGTCGAATGCGGCCGGCTCAGGCCTTCACCGCGCCCGACGTGATCGCGCTGACGAGATGGCGGTTGAGGAAAGCGTAGAGCGCCATCACCGGGGCGGCCGCGATCACCGTCGCCGCCATCAGCTCATTCCACTGCACACGGTATTCGCCGACGAGATTGGCGACGCCGACGGAGGTCACGAACATGTCGGCGTTGGTGGTCAGCACCAGCGCCCAGACATAGGAGTTCCACGCGATGATGAAGGTGAACAGCGCGACCGCGACGAGCCCCGGCCGGGCCAGCGGCAGGATCACGCGGCTGAACGCCTGAAACCGCGATGCGCCGTCGATGATCGCGGCTTCGTCGATCTCGCGCGGAATCGTGCGGAAGAATCCGATCAGCATCCAGACCGAGAAGGGCAGGGCGAAGGACGAATAAGCGAGGATAAGCGCGAGATAGCTGTCCACCAGGCCAAGCGAGGCCATGATCTGGAAATAGGGAATGATCAGCAATGTCTCCGGCAGCATCTTCGTGAACAGGAGAAACAGCACGAAGACCGTCGCGCCTCTGATGAAGAAACGGGTGAAGCCGTATGCCGCCAGCGCCGATAGAAAAACCGACAGGGCGGTCGCGCCGAGGGAGACGATCAGACTGTTGAGGAGATAGCGCCCCATCGGCCGCGTCTCGAACACGATGCGGTAGGCGTCGAACGACCAGTTGCGTGAAAAGAAGGTCGGCGGCGACAGAAACACTTCTGTTCCCGGCTTCAGCGACGTGTTCACCATCCAGTAGAACGGAAACAGCGTCGCCGCGAGCGCGACCGCGATCAGAACGCCGCGCGCGAGATCCGCGGGCTTCAGGGAAATCTCTTTCACTGCGAGGCGTCCTGCGCCTGGGTCTTCGTCAGACGGATGTAGAAGACCGAGAAGAACAACACGAGCGCGAGAAGGAGCACGCCAATCGCCGCCGCCTGGCCGAACTGGTTGGCGCGGAAGGCGGTGTTGTAGAGCAGCGCGGGCAGAACCTCCGTCGCGCCGACGGGGCCGCCTCCCGTCATCACCGCGATGATGTCGAACATCCGGATCGTGTTGATGATGTCGAGCGTGGAGGCGACGACGATGAAATAGCGGAGGTTCGGCAGCGTGATATGGCGAAACTTCTGCAGCGGCGTCGCGCCGTCGATGCTCGCGGCCTCGTATTGCTCGACCGGAATCGTCTGGAGCCCGGCCAGCAGCAGCAGCATGACGAACGGAATTCCGCGCCACACATCGACAGCGACAATGGAGCCGAATGCGAGCGCCGGCTCGCCGAGCCACGC
>MKVY01000051.1:4647-6222 GCA_001899525.1 Rhizobiales bacterium 65-9 | reverse complement strand
AGCCAGATCGTCGCGCAGATCGCCGGCGCCACCATCCAGGGCGTCAGGAAGGCGATGCGCAGAATGGCCTGCGCGCGCGTCACCTGGTTGAGCAAGAGCGCGATCGCCAGTCCGATCGCCATATGCATGGCGACGCACAGGATGGTGAAGCGGAGCGAGACGCTGAGCGAGTTCCAGAAGCTTTCATCGCCGAGCACGCGGGCGTAATTGTCGAAGCCGACGAACGAGACGTTGAGCCCGCGCACGCGCTGCAGGCTGGTCCAGAACGCCTTCACGAGGGGCAGGACAATCACGGCGGCCATGAACAGGAAGGCGGGCGCGATGAACAGATAGCCGTGCCATCGCTCGCCCTGAAGGCCCGCCCATGCCGAACGCGCGGGACCGGAAGCCCGCGCGCCCGAGACTTGCAGATTGCCCGCCGCAGTCGTCATTGATCTTTGAGCTTGCGGGTGATCTTCGCGTCAAGCTCCTTGAACACCGCGTCCACGCTGTCCGGCGCGAGCAGGGCTTTCTGCACCGCGTCGACGATGTCGCCGGCGGCGATGTCGGCCCAGATCGGCAGCGGGATCGGGTAGGGCTTCGCATTCTGGCCGATTTTCAGGAAGGTCGAGAGCATGGCGTCGCTCTTGATCTCCGGCTCATTGGCGAGGTCGCTGCGGATCGGCATCCAGTTCGCGATCTTCGCGCGCTTGATGGACCATTTCGCATCGGCCTCGAACCTGATGAACTTCCACGCGGCGTCCGGATGCTCGCAGCTTGAGCTGATGCTGCTCGACGTCACGGTGGCGAGGGTCGGCGCGTTTGGGATATTGCTGGGGGAGCGGGCGACGATGAGCTTGCCCTTCAGCGCCGGATTGTCCTCCTCGGCTTTCGCGATCGCCCAGTTGGCGTTGCGCATCGTAGCGATCTTGTTCTGGGCGAACATCACCGTCTGTTCGAGATAGTTCGTCGTGGTCGGCGCCGGCGCGGCGTAGCCCTGGCGTGCAAGCCCCAGATAGGTCTTGATCGCCTCCAGCGTCTTCGGATTTTTCGCGAAGGTCGCTTCCGTCATGTCGGCGTTGAAGATGTCGCCGCCGTTCGAATAGACCCAGGTCAGCAGCACGCGCGTCGTGGTGTCGGTCTTGCCGCCGAGAATCGCGGTCGCCCACTGGCCGTCCTTCGTCAGCGCCTTCGCCCAGGTCATGTAGTCGGCCCAGGTGACGGGCGGCTTCGCCGGATCGAGGCCTGCGGCGGTCACAAGGTCGCGGTTGTAGATTTCGGCGTAGATGCCGCCCCAGATCGGCAGGCCGTAGAGCTTGCCGTCATAGCGCGCCGCCTTCATCACCTCGTCGCTCCAGGCCTTGCGCCACGCTTCGGGCTCCGCCGCCAGATATTTGTCCATCGGCAAGAGGTAGCCGTTGTGCGCGGCGGTCGAGAGATCGACCGAGACGATGCAGGGCGCGCGACGCGCCTGCGAGGCGGTGACGAACTTCGTCCAGTGATCCTTGCGCGCGACCAGCACGGGCTCGATCTTGATTCCCGGATTCGCCGCCTCGAAAGCCGCGATCATCTCTTTCCAGATCGGCTCGAACTGCT
>MKVY01000051.1:3943-4607 GCA_001899525.1 Rhizobiales bacterium 65-9 | reverse complement strand
CTTGTCGGCCGTCTGCGCGGAAGCGCCGCCGGCGAACGCGATCGCGCCGGCGGCGATCGCGCTCAGCAGCGCTTTTCGGATCATTCCCATGCCATCCTCCCTCTTTTGTCGAAACATCATCTGAACAGCGAACCTGGCCGCTCCACGCGCGGCTGCGGCTGAAAGGCGTAGTCCCGCAGCGCCTCGATGTCGGGCTCCAATCCGAGGCCGGGTCCGTCGGGCATGATGAAGAAGCCGTCCTCGAACCTGATGGCGGGGCGGCTCACCGCGTCGCGGATTGCGCGCTGCGGCTCCATCTGTTCGAGAATGAAGAAGTTCGGGATGGCGGCCGCAAGATGCATGCTCGCGACGGTGCAGATCGGGCCGCCCGGATTATGCGGCGCGACCGGGATGTAATACATGTCGGCGAAGGCGGCGATGCGGCGCAGCTCGGTGAAGCCGCCGCCATGCATGATGTCGGGCTGAACGATCTTGCAGCCGCCATTGACGATGATCTCGCGAAATTCGTAGCGCGACAGAAGCCGTTCGCCGGTGGCGATGGGGGCGCGCAGCCGCTGCTGAAGCTGCGTCATCACCGCGGCGTTCTCGAACGGTATCGGCTCCTCGAACCATCCCGGCCGATAGGGCGCCAGCGCCTCGTCGAGCATGACGGCGGTGCGGGGCG
>MKVY01000051.1:563-3928 GCA_001899525.1 Rhizobiales bacterium 65-9 | reverse complement strand
CCATCAGTTCGGCGGCGAGCCGTATTTCCCTCGCCTCGTTCTCCCGCAAACCGTCATAGCTGATGAGGCTGCATTTGAACGCGGTGAACCACCGCCGCACCGCTTCGCGCGCGCCTTCATACGCAGCTTCCGGCGTGCGAACGCGCGACAGCCAGTGACTGGCGTACACCCTGAGCCGCGTCCGATGCGCGCCGCCAAGCAGGCGGTGCACCGGCACGCCGAGCCGCTTGCCCTCCAGATCCCAGAGCGCGATGTCGAGGCCGCTGAGCGCGCTGGTCAAGGTCGCGCCGCCGCGCCAGCGCCAGGCGTTATAGAGCCTGTGCCAATGCTGCTCCGGTCCGGCGGGATCGAGCCCGATGAGATGGGGCGTCAGTTCGCGGATCGCCGTCTCGACCGATTCGATCGGACCGTGCAGCGACGCTTCGCCCCACCCGGACAGGCCCTCGTCGGTGTCGATCCTGACGAACAGCCAGTTGCACCAGTCGACCCAGAATTTGAACGTCTCGACGCCGGTGATCTTCACGGTTCGCTTCCTGCCTGTTGACAGGTTAAACGTTTAGATTTGCGCTGGTCAAGCCTTTACAGCGCCGCCCGGCGGTGTTGTGGAATAACTGCGGCGCCAGGGCCGCGGCGCGAAGACCGTTGTGAGCCGCAAGCCGACCATTCATGACGTCGCCCGGAAGGCCGGCGTCTCGATCGCGACCGTCTCCTATGTGATCAATGGATCGCGGGCGGTGGGGGCGGAGCGGCGCGGGCGGATCGAGCAGGCGATCGCGGAACTCGGCTATTTCCGCAACGGCCTCGCCCAGAGCCTGAAGAGCGAGACCTCGCGGGTCATCGGCGTGTCGCTGCCCTACGCCGCCAGCGCCTATTTTCACGGCCTGATGGAGGCGCTGGAGGACATCGCCGAATCGGAGGGTTTCGAGATCCTGCAGATTCTCAGCCGGCAGGATCCGGAGCGGGAGTTGCGCAGGATCGAAACCCTGCTCGCGCACCGGGTCGCCGGGCTGATCATGGTTCCAAGCTACGACCCGCACAGAACCTTCGATCTGCTGCATCGGTCGCGCGCGCCGGTCGTGATGGTGGACCGTCTGTGGCCCGACGATCGCTTCGACTATGTGACCATGAACAATCGCGAGGCGATGACCGGCGTGGTCGATGCGCTGATCGGCCTCGGCCATCGCGCTCTTCTCTTCACCGCGCGATTTCCCAATCTGATCACGACGCAGCAACGCATCGAGGCCTTCAAGGCGGCTGGCGGCGACGCCCGCGTCGAATTTCTTCTGACAGGCGACGATGAAGAGACGTTCGGAGCGCGGCTGATCGAAAGGCTGCGCCGTCCCTTGCCGCCGACCGCGCTGATCGCGAGCAACAGCATCATCACCCTCTGGGCGTTGAAGGCGCTGCAGGCGGCCGGCGTTTCGTGTCCCGACGATCTCTCCATCGTGTCGTTCGACGAACCGGTCTGGGCCGACGTGCTGACGCCGCCGCTGTCCATTATCCGCCATCCCACCCGCGTGATCGCGGAGGCCGCATGGGGCCTGCTGACGGAACGGATCGAGGAGGCGCGGGCAGGCGAACTCGGACGACGCAAGACGCGGCATCTCGAATTCTCCGCAACGCTCGAACTGCGAGGGTCGGTGACGCGGCTCGCCTGATTCGAGCGGCGACCCTTGCGTCCCGGCAATCTGCCGCTATTTTAGACGGCAGATTGCCGGATAGCTCTGGAGGCCTGGATGTCTGTCGTTGTCGAGGAGGTCGCGCGCAAGCTGGGCGGAGCGTCGATTCTTGGCCATGCCGTGCGCTCCCAGGCGGACCTCGCGCTCGCCGTGCGCCGGCGCCTTCCCCTTGGCGCTCTCAAGGGGCTCGCGCAGGCGGGGCTCTCCGAACATGGAATCGAGCGCTTCGTCATTCCGCAGCGCACCCGCCGTCACCGCGCCGACAAGCGCCAGCCGCTGACCGTCGAGGAGTCTGACCGCGCCGTGCGCCTGGTGCGCATCCAGACCGTCGCGGAAGAAGCGTTTGGCAGCCGGGAGAAGGCCAATCTCTGGCTGCGGCGCCCTCTCGCCGAATTGAGCGGAGAGACCCCTCTCGACGTCGCGATGACCGAGGCCGGCGCCCGCGTCATCGAAACTATTCTCGCCAAGATCAGTTGGGGCGCCGCCGCCTGATGATCCTCTGGCGCCTGTCCGGCGCGCAGCACGCCCGGGCGTTCGATGGCGGCTATGGCCTGCTATACGACGGACGCTGGAACACGGCCGGCCACGCCGTAACCTACTGCGCCACGTCGCCCTCGCTATGCGTGCTCGAAAAGCTCGTGCACGTGCAGGATCCCGACTTGCTGCCGGAACTCGTGATGGTCCGCTACGCGGTTCCCGACGACCTCGACGCCGCCACGATCGCGCTGGGCGATCTCCCTGACGACTGGCGGCGCCAGGAAAGCTGGACGCAGCAGCGCGGCGACGCATGGCATTCCGCGCTTGCGGCGCCGCTGCTGCGCGCGCCGTCAGCGATCGTCTCGCTCAGCGACTCGCCGGACATGAATGTATTGATCAATCACCGCCATCCCGCCGCGGCGCGGATCACGATCCTCACGGCCGAGTCCTTCACGCTCGACGCGCGCTTGTTCTAGCGCTTCGACCATCGTCGCGTGCGCATGAAACGACGCCCCGCCAGCCTTTTCCACGTCGCCTTCCGGCGCATGTCACCACGCGCAAGCGGCTCCGCAGGCATTGCGGCCGCCGATCGCCGCGAGGGGCGGGAATCGGACAAGAGGCGGCGCCGGAAGCGGGCGGCAGTCTGACCACGCGCGCAAGGAGCGACGTTTCGGACCGTCCTCGTCTTCCTGCTCGCCCGCATCGTCCTGCTCGCCGGTCAGGCCCAGCGCCACGGCGCGCAACTCCTTTTCGAGCGTGCGCGGCTGCACCCGGTCAGCCTTCATCATCAACCCGATGATCGGATCGGAGAGCGCTTCGCTGATGGTGAGATCATTATAGTCCGTCATGCCGCTCTCCTGCTCGTTTGCGGCCGCGCATGGGCGCGGCGTCCATCCCTCGACGATCGATCCGGGGCGCGACCGACAGTCAGAGATGCGATTGACGTGAAACTTGACCCGCTCGCCGACAGGGTGTTACAGGTAAGTAACAATTTCTTGTTACAGACCGGTAACATCGCGTCAAGCGTTCTTTTCCAAGTTGGAGTCGCGAGGCATAGCCATGGATGACGGAGGCGCAGTTCGACCCCGGCCGCGCGACCGTATTGTCGGCACGGCCCGCGATCTGTTCCGCAGGCACGGCATCCGCGGCGTCGGCGTCGACGCCATCGCGGACGCGGCCGGCAGCAACAAGATGACTCTTTATCGGCAT
>MKVY01000051.1:0-490 GCA_001899525.1 Rhizobiales bacterium 65-9 | reverse complement strand
GGCTGGCTGAGGGCGGGCGCCCTTTGCGCCGGCGATGACGGGCGGGGTTGCGACATGGTCAACGCCGCCGTCGAACTCGCGGAACACAACCATCCCGCCCGCGCCGTGATCGAAAGTTTCAAGACCCGTCAGCGCGACCGGCTGGCGCAACTCTGCCGCGACGCAGGCGCGAGGGAGCCCGACCTGCTCGCCGATACGCTCACGCTTCTGCTGGAGGGCGCGCGGGTCAATCGCCAGAGCGTCGGCGCCGAAGGATCGTGCGCCCGCTTCATCCGCATGGGCGAGGCGATCGTCGCTTCGTTCATGAAGGACGTTTCGCCGGCGAAGAGCGAAACCGAACAAGTCGCCTGATTGCGGCGCGGTTGAAACGGGCCCGACGCGACCGGCTTCACGCCGCTTTCGCCAGCCGTCCTCCGGTCATCGCCGCCTTCACGCCGGTCGTCATCGGGAAGCTGATCGGCAGTCCGCGCAGGGCGCGCACGGCGAGATA
>MKVY01000050.1:35460-51227 GCA_001899525.1 Rhizobiales bacterium 65-9 | reverse complement strand
ACGCCTGCTCCATCGACGAAGAGGACGAAGCGCCGCCGCCCCAGGAAGGTCGAGCCGACGCGCGATCGCCGCGCCGGCGAAGCAGCTTCGTCTCGAGGGTTCTGATGAAGCCGACCAGACCATTGGGCGCGCCGAGGATAATGACGACCAGCAGTAATCCGACGATCAGTTCGGAAAGACCGGCGAGCGTCCGCGTGAAATAACCGATCATGGTGAAAACGGCCGAGCCCAGCAGCGGCCCCCAGAAGGAATTGATGCCGCCGAGCATCGAGTTGAGCACGGGCTGAACCGAGGAGAGCCAACCAAGCTCCTCAAGCGTGACGATGCGGGCCCATGGAGCGAAGAGAGCGCCCGCCACCGCCGCAAAGCCGCCCGACAGCATAAACGCGATGACACGGAAGCGTTGAACCGGAATGCCGATGAAGGCCGCACGTTCGGCGTCCTGTCGGATAGCGAGCAGCACGCGCCCGAAACGGCCATGCACGAGCCACCAAAGGAACGCGACGATCCCGATGACGATCGTGAGCATGAACCAGTAGAAGCTGGACGAGGATGTGAGATCAATCGAGAAAGGAAAGGTGAGTTTGGGGCGCGGGATGCTGACGAGGCCATCCTCCCGCCCAAGGTACGGATTGTAGGAAATGATCAGCCGGACCATCTCGCCCAGCGCGATGGTCAGGATTGCAAGGAAAATGCCGCTGAGGCGGCGCAGCGCCAGCACGCCGACGCACCATGCGATGAAAGCGCCCACCAGTCCCGAAGCGACGATCAGCGCCAGGAATGGAACTTCCGGATAGAATTTCGACAACCCGCCCGTCAGATAGGCGCCGACGCCGAAGAAAGCCGCGTGGCCGAACGCCGCGAGACCCGCATAGCCGAACAGCAGATTCCAGGACAGCGCGAAAAGCCCCTGAATGATCGCGGTTCCAGCGAGGAAAAGCACGGCGCCGTTCGCCCATGTCGGCAACGTGTAGAGGATAACCATCGTCACGACGCCCACGGCCTGCCAGACCGGACGCGGAATCGCAGAGCGCGCAAGCCCATGGCTGTCATGGGCCGCGCCTTCGTTGTCCTTGACGAGAGAAGGATAAATTCCGTTCGGGCGAAGCAGCAAAAACGCGGTCAGCACGACATACAACGCCATGCCGGGGTACGACGGGAAATAGAGCGAGTTGACGCTGTTCGCCAGGCCCAACAGGATCGACGCCAGAAACGCGCCTTTGATGTTGCCCAGCCCGCCGATGATCACCGCGAAAAACGCGAAGAGCAGATAAGAGTCGCCCATATGGCTGGACAGGCTCTGGTTCGGCAACAGGAGGCCGCCGGCGAGACCAGCCAGAAAGAAACCGGCCATCACGCTGAGCCTGAGCCCCATCGGCACGTTGAGCCCGAGAAGACCGGACATCCAGGCGTCCGAGCGCAGCGCCTGCATCAGCTTCCCGTACCAGAGACGCGTGATGGCCAGTTCGAGCGCAGCGAAGACCACGATGCCGGCCACGATCAGAAACACGGAATAGCGAGATATGAAGATCGAACCGATCTGCATCGGTTGATCGAGCACAGATGGCGGCGTCACCGTCCGGTAGTCCAGCCCCCAGATCAGCTTCACGACGCCATTGCAGGCCAGCATCAGCCCGAAGGTCGCGATCAGCACATAGTGATAATCAACCTCGCGCAGCCGTTTGAGCATGAGCAGATCGACCAGATAGCCGAGCAAAGCGACGGCGACCGCGGCGACCAGCGACACTCCGATGAAGCCCGCTAAAGACAGATCGGATGCGCCGATGATGGAAAACGCGATATATGCTCCAATCATGATGAAGGAGCCGTGGGCGAAATTCAGAAGCTTGAGAATGCCGAACAGAAGCGTCAGCCCGGCTGCCGAAAGAAAGATCGCCATCCCGAGGGAAAGCGAATTTGTGACGAGCGAGAGGGCTTGGGACATCAGCTCGATTCTCTGTGCGGGATATGAATGGGCAGGCGCGCGCGCCTGCCGATCTTCGTTCGAGAGAGGGCGGTTCGCCTGCTCTCAGCCTTCCTTGAAAACGACTCCCGGCGACGGGGGCTCCACGACTTCCGCATCGCTCAGACGGACCACCTCTTTCACGCCATAGAAGGGCTCGTCGTTCGACGGCGAATAGTTGGCGTAGTGCCCCTGGCCGATGGCCTGATGATCTTCCTTGCGGATCACCTGCCTGCCTTCCGCGCTGTCGAATTCGAGACCCTCCATGGCAGCAATAACCGCTGCAGTCTCGATGCTTTTCGCCTTGGCCGCTCCGTGGTAAAGAGCCATCGCCGTCTTGTGCCCGAGCTGAGCGATGCCGAGCGGATATTTCTCCCCGGTCTGCGCGACATAGTCCTTGTAAAGTTCCGCGCTGATCGGATTGTTGAACGAGGGATCGTTCGGATACCAGTAGCCGCGGCCCCATATCTGTCCCGGCATGTTCTTCTGCAACGCTTTGCCGAGCGAAAGATCCGTGCCGCCCTCGCCAATCGCCGCAAGCTTCTGCAGAAGGCCGACCGACCTCGCCTGCTGAAGGAAGCTGATCGCCGGCCCGCCGATAAGCCCGAGATAAAGGCCGGTCGCGCCAGAAGCCATGATGTTGCCGATCTCGACCTTGAAATCGGCCGCCGTGGGGGAGGCGAAGATCGGCTCGAGAAGCTCCAGTTTCGCTTTCGACGATTTCCTCAACCCCGATGAGAACGCCGCCACGGCGTCGCGGCCCGCGGCGCTGTCAAAGACGATGAACGCCCATTTCGCCACATCCGGATGCTTGGCTCCGACGACCTGGCCGAGGCCGCCGTAGAACATGTGCGCATTGGGATTAATGCGGAAGAAATGCTTGGTGAAGGTCTCATGCGTGAGCGACATCGCGGTGGCGTTGCCAGCCAGCACCGCGTTGAATTCGGGCATCAGCGGCGCAAGCCCGAGCGCCATCGGCGACTGGTTGCCGCCGACCATCAGATTGACTCCCATGCTGTGGAGTTCGCGCGCCGCGGCGACCGCGCCGACCGCCGTTCCCTTGTCGTCGCGCATCACGCCCTCGACAGGACGGCCGAGCAGCCCGCCATTCCTGTTCATCTGCTTGATCGCGATCTCAGCGCCGAGGGACCAGGGCACGCCAACCGATGCCTGAGCTCCAGAGAGCGGAAACATAAGCCCGATCTTGATCGGAGCGGCCTGGGCGCGGACGTAAGGCGCGCCGAGCGCATGGGCTCCCGCCGCCGCAGCGCCGCCCATCAGAATGTGCCTCCTCGCAAGCCTGACCATGTTTCCTCCTTGTTCCTTCGGCCCTTCCGATTGACAGGTCGGGCGTCGATTAATTTCCACAATACCGTATCATTGTCGATATGCTGAAAAAAATTCTTTGCTTCAGGCGGCGCCGGATTTAATTGTCGAGCGTTCGCGGGCGCGCTGAACAAGGCATGCGAACGCGCCTCACGACGAAGGACGGAGCGCGCCCAACGCCCCCTGACGCAGACGCGCCAGAATTTAGAAGCGCCTCAGACCTGCGGGGCCAGTTTGGACGCCATCTGCGAACGGACGACTGCTCGCTGGATCTTCCCGGAGGCTGTGCGAGGAAGCGCGTTCACGAAGACGATCTGCTTCGGCGCCTTATAGCGCGCGATGTGCGCGCGAACCGTTGCAATGAGTTCATCGGCCTCGGCGGTCGCGCCGGAGCGAAGTTGCACGCAAGCCGCCACCCGCTCTCCCCACGTTTCATCCCTCACGCCCACGACGGCCGCATCCTGAACAGCCGGATGTCGACGCAGCGCGTCCTCGACCTCCGCGGGATAGATGTTCTCGCCGCCCGAAATGATCATGTCCTTTATGCGGTCGGTGAGATGGAGAAACCCGTCCGCGTCGAGATACCCGCCATCTCCGGTGCGATACCATCCATCAGACAGCGCCTCCTTGGTCGCCTCGGGCATTTTCCAGTACCCTGACATGGCGGTTGCTGTCTTGATGTAAATCTCTCCGGGCTCACCGGATGTCAGCGTTCTCCCGGCCGGGTCGCGAATCTCGATGTCGACGCCAGGCATCGGCCTTCCTACGGAATTGAGCCTGTCGCCGACGGGATTTCCATGGTCGGCGGGGGACAGAAAAACCACGGTGCTGCATGTCTCGGTCATGCCGAAGAACTGGCCGAAGCGGCAGCCGTCAAGCACGCGCAGCGCATCGTCGAGGAGCGTCCGACCAATCGGCGCTGCGCCGTAATAGATGCCGCGCAACGCGCTGAGCTTCTTCGAAGACGCCTTGAGCTCATCGACGAAGGCGCGAATGACAACGGGCACCATGAAAACGCGCGTGATAGCGCGCTCTTCGCACATAGCGAGCAGGTTGGAAGGCGTCACATCATTGGTCAGATGGCAGGCGCAGCCCCGCACGAGCGACATCAAAACCCATGTCAGGCCGCCGATATGAAAATTCGGCATGGCTGACAGAAAGACCTCCTCGTCCGACAAATCATCCCAGTCGCCGGACAGAAACTCCGACGTTCGCGCTACGCCGAGAGCGTAGTGACTCATCATCACGCCTTTCGGCTTTCCCGTCGTCCCGCTCGTATAGAGCTGCAAAGCGATCGCGTCGCGATCGCATGCGATGCGCGGCGCGGCTCCGCCAGGCCTGTTCTCCAGGAGATCAGAAAGACAATTGAGCCCGCCCACCCGCGACCGGGCGGTCAGGATTTCCAGCCCGGAAAGCGCCGCTCCCGCAGCCTTCACTGTCGGAACGAATTCCGCATCGCATATTGCGAGGGTCGCCCCGCTATCGTGAAGGATATGGCTGATCTCGCCAGCGGTGAAGCGCCAGTTGATTGGCGTCAGCACGACGCCGGCCATGAAAGCGCCGAACAGAACCGGGAAGAAGATATCGCTGTTCTTTCCAACATACGCGATGCGCGCGCCTCGCAATTCTTTCTCTTCGAGAAGCGCCGCGAAGCGACAGGATTGCTCATAAAGCTGACTATAGGTGAGAATGCGCTCGCCATCTTGCAGCGCTGTCTTGTCAGGACGGGTCAGCGCGTGAAACGCGAGATAATCCGTAAGCAGGAGCAACGGATCGGCGGCGGTGATCGGACGCCCTCTCCCAGACAAGGCAAACCTGCTTCCCTTTTCGCGCCGGACGCTTTCGCCGCCTTGATGCGGTTCGCATACGACGTCCAAATCCCCCGGCATGCGACCGGTCCATCGCTTCTTTAGCCGCCACCTCCCCAGCGGTCAACATTATTTTCAATAGCGAATTTATACCGCTATAGGAAATTTTGACCTGACCGGCGTATGATCTCTCGCCGTCGCCGGACCGCACGAGGCGCGGGACCATCCGCATAGCGGCACAAAATCATATTGCCGATTTTATTTCGCATTAGCGAATTTTGTTTACATTTCAGCGCTGGGATCATATGGCTTCGCCGGTGGGCGGAGCCACTAGAGATCCCATGCATTCTGACATTGCCGCCATTGAAAAGGCGTTGGCCGCCGCCGATCCGAACGTGCTGCGCCTTGCGGTCTATCAGGCGACTGGAGACGAGAGTCTGGCGCGAATGCGGGTGACGTCTCGTCGGCTTGGCGCATCGCCGTTTCTCGCCAAGACGCTGGCGCGCGGAGACAGGGATTTGGTCGTCGAGCGAGCGAAAAGGCATCTGACCGGCGGCGCGCCTCCTCTGCGCGCAGGCGCTTCGATCGAGATCGCCGAGCTGATCGCGCTGTTCGAAGGGGAAACCCCATCTCATAACGAATTGCTGCTCGCAGTCGATGAACTCGGCTTCGATGAATTCCCGCGCGCCGCGAACTGGACTCGTAAACCGCCGAAAGATGCGGTCTCACGCTATCGCGTCGCGATTATCGGAGCGGGAGTCAGCGGGCTTGCCGCCGCTGTTCAATTGGCGCGCCTTGGCGTTCCTTATGACATCTTCGAGAGACAGAAGGATCTCGGCGGCGTTTGGGAGACCAATCGCTATCCTGAAGCGCGGGTCGACCTGTGCAGTCACGTCTATCAGTTCAAGTTCGAAAAAAATTATCCTTGGCCGGAATATTTCGCGCGACAGGCTGTCAACAAAGAGTATCTGCGCCATATCGCCTTGAAGTACGGAATCGTCGAAAAGATAAAGCTCGGATGCGAGGTGATCGCCGCGGCGTGGGATGACAAGGCTGCTCGTTGGAATGTCGACGTTCGATCGGCGGACGGCGCCGTCAGCCGAATCGCGCCTCACTTCGTTATCAGCGCAAGCGGTTTGTTCAGCACTCCGAACATTCCGGATATTCCCGGTCTTGATTCGTTCCAGGGGCGGATTTTCCATACGACCGCATGGCCTGCCGATCTGCAAACAGAAGGGAAGCGCGCGGCGCTGATCGGCAATGGATCAACCGGCGTCCAGTTGATGAACTGGCTCGCCCGCGCGACAGACAAGCTCTTCGTCTTTCAGCGGACGCCGCAATGGCTGATTCCAGCGCGAAATTATGGCGCGCCGATAGCGAATGAAGTGCAATGGCTCTTCGACAATGTCCCTTACTACTGGAATTGGTATTGCTATGCGCAATATTCCTTTCTCCAGCAGTACCAGAGTTTCGAGGAGCACGATCCGGAATGGCAAGAGAACGGCGGCAGGATCAGCAAGGCCAACGACGACTTGCGTGAATTTCTGACGAACTACATCCGTGAGAACCTCGCTGGCCGCCCGGACCTGATCAGCAAATCAATACCGTCTTACGCGCCCTTCGCCCGGCGCATGGTTGTGGACAATGGCTGGTATGAAGCGCTGATGCGCGAAAACGTCGAATTGATCACGGACGGAATCGATCGCGTGACGCCCACAGCCATCGCGACGCGCGGCGGCGACCGCCGCGATGTCGATTTCATTGTGCTCGGCGCTGGTTTCGCAGTCGAACGATATTTCTCGCCTGTCGACTATGTTGGCCGCGACGGCGCGCAGCTGAACGATCTGTGGTCCAAGGACGGGCCGCGCTCCTATCTCGGCGTCGCCATGCCGCGCTTCCCGAACCTGTTTACGCTCTATGGCCCCAACAGCCAGCCGCGAACCGGCGGCTTTCACGCATGGGCGGAAATGTGGGCGAAATACACGGCGCAACTGATCATCCGCACGATTGAAGCGGGCGCGTCGTCGATTGAGTGCGCGCGCGACGCGTATGACAGCTATAACAGCCGGCTTGACGCGCAGATGCGCCGGTTGATCTGGGCGTCGGAAGGGGCCGGCGGATATCACGTTCGCGCCTTTGGTCGATCGGTCATGCACTCGCCGTGGCTGACTCAGGACTATGCGGCAATGCTGAAAGAGCCGGATGTGAACGCGTTCAATCTCCGTTAACCGGACGGCTCTGGCGATGCAGGCCTATCGCAGGCTGCACTCCAGCGGATTCACGACAACGATGGCGCGGATGAGCGACGTTGTCGCGCCGCCCAGCGCGATCCGTCGAGCAGATCGCCACCCGTGCTTCAGCACGTCGATTCCACCTACGCATTCGTAGACGACCTTGGCGAGCGGCAGGTCGACCCTGACCAACTCTCCGCGACGATGACATTCGCAAACTACGGGCAGCCCGGCCGGTCTGGTATCGCGACCGCCTCTAGGGCGCGAGCACCGTCAACGAGGCGACGGGACGCTTCCCCATGGCGGCCGCGCCATCGACGGCGCCAGCCGAAATCCAAAATCTCCGTAGCGCCCGTGGCGCGCGGGTTCCTTCCTCGGGAACTTTCGTACACCTCCCGACGCCTGGAAACTCTTCACGACAGAAGACCGGCGACTTAGGAGCTGCGACATGGGACAGTCCCTATAAGGGATGAAATAAAGCGATCGATAGCATACGAAATAATTCCCTTTGCGATTGTCGGAAACCGACGGATAACTCAGGGAGTCATGCTCGTGAGTCCCGCAATAGCTTGGTTGGCCAATGCTCTTTGAAGGTTGCTTTTTTGAAACCGAGAGATGCCGTCACTGGCCTATCAGGACGCGCCCGAAGTGAACGGCGATGGCAACAAAAGCGACGGTCTTGCGATTGGCGCGGCTCAAACAGGGCATCGACCGTCTCGGCCATCTGATCAGATTGAGCCGAGCCGATGACGCGCCGCTCCCCGAAATTGGGCTAAAGAAAACGCGGAAATGTGGCGTCGCAATTAAAAAATTCAACAATGCAGATGTGGGTTGGGGAGACGAAGATGAATATGGCGCAGATGAAGATCGATCCGGGAAAAGCAAGAAACGCTGAAGGCGGTAAGGTTGTCGTCGCTGCGTCCCTGGGTACGATGTTCGAGTGGTATGATTTCTTTGTTTATGGAAGTCTCGCCGCGGTGTTCAGCGCGCACTTTTTCCCTGCCGGCAACGAGACAGGCGCGTTTCTGGCGAGCTTGGCCACCTTTGGCGTGGGATTTGCAGTCAGGCCTTTCGGCGCCGTACTTTTTGGTCAGATTGGCGACAGATTCGGCCGAAAGTCGACGCTTCTCGCAACGATAATTATGATGGGTCTCGCGACCACTCTCATTGGGATGGTTCCAACATACGCAGCCATAGGGCTTGCAGCTCCAATTATCCTCGTTCTTCTGCGATTAGTTCAAGGCCTGGCGATCAGCGGGGAATATGGAGGCGCGAGCGCGTACGTGTCCGAATATTTTGGAAACAGGAATCGCGGGCTGGCCACAAGCTGGATCCAGTCTGGACCATCAATCGGATTTCTGCTCTCGCTAGCCGCAATCATTTTTTGCAGCTCAATCCTTTCGAGCGCCGACTTCACTGCATGGGGATGGCGATTGCCGTTCCTGTTTTCAATCATATTGCTTCTTCTGTCGGCATATATTCGAACCAGGCTGTCAGAGTCGCCCGTATTCGCTCGCGCCAAAACATCGGGCGATCTCTCTAGCAGCCCGGTCGCAGAAAGCTTGTTGCGGTGGGAAAACTTGAAACTCATCATCGTTGCGACTGTCGTCGCTGCGGCGCAGGCTGTCGTGTGGAATGTGGCTCATTTCTATGTTCTCTTTTTCTTAACCCAGGAAGTCAAAGTAGCGCTCAGCACGGCTTACATGCTGATTGGTCTAAGCGTGCTGATCTCTATCCCTCTTTATCCTCTCTTCGGCGCGATCTCCGACAAGGTCGGTCGCCGCCCGGTGTTGATTACAGGGCTTTTGCTGTCGGTTTTCACTCTGATGCCTACATATCAGGGACTTATGAAGTCGCTGAACCCGGCTTTAGCGGCCGCAACTGAGAAAAATCCCGTCGTGTTGATCGCGTCCGGCTGCAATCTGCGTCTTTTCTCCGCCCCAGTCAGCGACTGCGACAAAGCAAAAGACTTCCTCTATAAGGCTGGCGTTTCGTATCTATCGGAAACCTCTCCATCGACCGCCGGCATGACGCTCAAGGTCGGTGATAAAACGATGAGCGGCTTCAATCTCGATGCGTTTCGGGCCGCGTTGAAGGAAGCGGGGTATCCAGCGAGCGCCGATCCCAAAGACGCAAATTACCTCCAGGCTTTCTGCCTGTTGTTGATGCTTGCAGTTTTCGCCGCGATGGCGTGCGCGCCGATTGCGACGTTTCTTGCCGAGATGTTTCCGGCGCGGCTCCGTTACACGTCGATTTCAATTCCTTACAGCATGGGCAGCGGCGTCATCGGCGGATTCTTTCCGTTCGTCGGAACCGCGATCATCGTGACAACCGGCAGTGTGTTCGGAAGTCTGTGGTATCCAATCATCATTGCCGCTATCGGCGCGGTCGTTCTTCTGTTCATTGTGGGCGAAACAAACAAAAAAGACATCCACACATAGGTTTTTCGCGGCGGCGCGCTGAAGCGCGCCGCCGCAGATCAGTCGGCGATGCCGTTTGCATGTGGAGGGCACGTGATCGATGATGTATTTTGGCGATCGCCCGCAAGTCATCGAGGCGGAAGTTTGGGCTGTTTTGCCGGATCGGCTACGGCATCGCGCTGAGGATAATGACTGGGTGAAAGCGAACCGACTGAAGTCGACGCTTCACTCCTTGCTGGAGTCTCCCTCCTTCGATGGAGAAGGGGGGCTGTATCTGGTGGACGTGCCGTATGGCCGCATCCTGCACGTCGACAGGCAGGGCAACTGGGAGGTCGCCCTCGAATATGACGGCGAACCGAACGCTGTTAAACGCCATCCTGACGGACGATGGATCGTTACAGACTATCGCCGAGGCCTTCTTGAGTTTTCGCCAACGGAAGGCTCGGTAAAGCCGATCCTCGCGCGGAGGAACAGCGAGTCGTTCAAAGGGCTCAATGATTTGGCTATTTCCTCTGCCGGCGATGTTTATTTCACCGACCAAGGGCAGACGGGTTTGCACGACCCAACGGGGCGCGTCTATCGACTTGCTCCTGATGGGAAGCTCGATTTGCTTTTATCGAACGTTCCAAGCCCAAACGGCGTCGTTCTCGATAGTCAAGAATCTGCGCTCTATATTGCGGCGACGCGTGACAATTCGGTCTGGCGCGCCCCGCTGACCCCCGATGGCGGCGTCACTAAAGTGGGGCGCTTTTGCAGCATGTTCGGCGCGGTCGGCCCGGACGGATTGGCGATGGACGCCGACAACAATCTTTTTGTCGCCCATGCCTCGCTTGGCGAGGTGCTCGTTTTTTCCGCACGAGGCGAACTCGTGACGCGAGTAATCAGCACGACTGGCGCTATCGTAACCAATCTCGCATTTGATCCAAGTGATCTGCACTGCCTTTATATCACGGAAGCGCAAAGCGGATCGATCCTGCGCGCTCGATTGCCTTATCGAGGAATCTCATTGCCGAGAAAAAAATGAACTTTCGAGAAACGTTTTCAGGCTTTTATTTCTTTTGAATGGCGTCCAAGACTACAACTTCGACAGCCGCCTTAAAATGCTCACTTCCCGCGAGTTCATCTACAAACGATGGACTGCCAACTCCGATCGAAGCATTATCGATCAATCTATCAACGCCGGCGCCAAAACACCTAGCCATTGCGTTCAGAGGCCGCCTATCGGCGGCTTGCAACGATGCCAATTCGTGTCTTTTTGGAAGCGAGCTCCCACGTTGAGCACCGTTGCGTCATTTCCCCTGCGCGCGGCGATCTGCATGGACAGGGGCATTCCGTCACTATCGAAACCGCAAGGCGCGACGAGCGCAGGGCACCCCGCCACGGTGAACGGCATGCGAAGCGACGGCTGGCCGGTGAAGCCGAAGCTGGCGGAGGCCTTCCCGAAGGTCGGCGCGCCCGTCACCTCGCCGGCCGTGACCAGCACATCGACATCGTCGAACACGCGGTTCATCTCGGCGCCCCATATCGCCATCTGGCGCTGCGCCTGCACATAGTCGGCGGCCGACAGAAATGCGCCCAGCAGGAACCGGTGCCGGCCGATCCGCCCGTATTTCATGGGGTCGGCCTTCAGTTGCGGCTCATGGTTGGCGTAAGCTTCCGCCAGCAGGATGACGCGGCCGCAGGCGTCGAGATCGTAGACGTCGGGAGGCTTGACCTCCACCACCCTGGCGCCCGCTTCGGTGAGCGCCTGCACGGCCTGCCGGAGAGCCGAGACGACCGCGGGATCAGCAAAGACATGCCCGTTGAAAACGTCCTGCAGAACGCCGATCCTCAGGCCCTCGATGTTCCCGCCGAGTTGCTGAACGGTCGACAGACCGGTCATCGCATCGAGGAGATAGGCGCAGTCCTCGGCGCTTCGCGCCATCGGCCCCGCTTCGCCCAGCGAGAAGGAGAGCGGGACGATGCCCTCGCGAGGAACCAGCCCGGCGGAGGGCTTCAGGCCGCTGAGGCCGCAATAGGCGGAGGGCTGGCGGATCGATCCGCCGGCGTCCGTGCCGACCGCGGCCGCGCACAAGCCTGCGGCGACAGCCGCCCCGCTGCCGCTGCTGGAGCCCCCAGTCGTGCGCTCGGGATTCCAGGGATTGCGGGCGGGCGGCCAGGGCAGGTCGAACGAGGGACCGCCATAGGAGAACTCATATTGGCCATGCTTGGCCAGGATGACCGCGCCGGCCTTCTCGAGCCGCGTGACCAACTCGGCGCTGTGGGTCGAGATGCGGCCAGTCAGAACCGCCGAATTTGCGCTGACGGGCGCGCCTGCAAGCTCGATGACGTCCTTGATGCCGATCGGCACGCCATGAAGAGGGCCGCGCGCCTTGCCGGCCGCGCGCTCACGGTCGGCGGCTTCGGCGGCTCGCAGGGCATGATCCGACAGAAGCGTCAGCGTGGAGCAGAACACCTTGTCGAGTCGCTCGATGCGCGCCAGCAGCGCCTCGGTCCAGTCGGTGGACGTCAGCGTTCCGTCCGCCAGCCGCCGGCCGCCATCGGCGATGCCGAGCCATGCGATATCGTCGCTCATTGCGAAGTCGCAGACACAGGCGGACGCTGCCCTACTTCCAGTCCGCGCCTCAGTCGGACGAGGAACGGCTGCAAGCCGCTCCACCCCTGCGCAAGTATCAAAAGATCGTCTTCGGCCAGCGAAAGGCCGAGCGCTTTCGCCCGTCGTCGCAGGGCGTCCATCTCGTCGGCCGACGGCATGGACGAGCCGGCGGCGGAAGCGGGCTTGTGCGTCATAACGGCAGGCTCGCCACGACTTCCATCACCTGGTCGCCATTGTGAAGCGGCATGAACGGCCGGCGGATGGAGCCCACCCAGGCTTTGTCGACGCTGCAGCGCACCTCCTCGACGGTCTCGCCAAAGGCGTTGACGATGGTTCCCATGAGCTGACCGTTCACGATGTCTTCGCCGGGCTGCACTGCAGGATGCCAGTAGCCGCCGCGGGTGCATTTGACATGCACGGCGTTGCCGCCGCGGCGGATATCCGTGGCTTCCTCGACTGGCCCCGGCAGCATGCCCATCGCGCGCGTCACGCCGTTGAGCGCGCGCTGGAAATTGGCGAAATCGGCGTCAGTCACGCGCGCGCCGCCGCCCGATTCCACGATGAGGGCGGGCTTGTTGTAGCGGCGCGTGTAGTTGGTGATGGCCGAGCCCTTCATCCAGGACTCGGTGGAGGCCCATTGATAGCGTGAGCCGGTCGCCGCCACGAGCCGGGCGCTCTCGATGCTCGCCGGCGAATCGCTCTTGTCGTGGATAGCGTAGAAGGCGGTGATGGTGAGATCGCCGCCCGAATGCAGATCGAGCAGCACGTCGCCGTTCTGGTCGGCAAGCTCCAGCAGGCGATGCGCGAGCTGCTCGCTCACCGCGCCGTCCGGGGAGCCGGGAAACACGCGGTTGAGGTTGGCGCCGTCCTCGGGCGTCAGGCGGTTGCGGGCGCGCGAGCCGAAGGGGTTGGCGGTGAGCAGCACCGTGATCGCGCCGCTCAATTGCGACAGGTCCAGCGCGCGCAGGAAGCGAGCGGCTGAGATCGGCCCCACGATCTCCGGCCCGTGCACGAGGCACTGGATGTAAAGGCGGGGACCCGGCTTGGCTCCTTGGGCGACCATCACGGGCGCCGAGATTGGACCGTCAGCGTATTCGGCGAGCTGCACAAATCCCGTCGATATCTTTCCAGGCTCTGATTTAACCGATCCAATCTGCATGGAGATGCGCACCTTTCAGTTCTGTTCTGTTCAGTTCAGTTGATCACACAGGAAAGAGCCGACGCGTCCCAGCTCGCCCAAACCTTCGCGCCCTGCGGGTAGCTCGCGGCTTCCGAGCCCCGTATTTCGGCCGTGATGGTGACGTCGCCGGCGAATTCGAGCGCGAGATGCGCCGCCGAACCCAGGAAGCTGACGGATTTCACCGTCGCCTCGGCAGTATTGAATTCCGCGCCTGTTGGTTCGCGATCGATGCGGATGGCCTCCGGCCGCAGCACAACGGCGCCTTCGGCCGGCGTGTCGGAGGCAAGCGCGAATTTGAGTTCCCCCGGCCCGCGCATGACGGTCAGTCCATCACGGCCGGTCGCGCCTGCGGCCTTTGCATCGATCAGATTGGCTCGGCCGATGAAGTTGGCGACGAAGCGCGTCGCCGGTCGCGCGTAGAGACGCTCCGGCGTGTCGATCTGCGCCAGGCGTCCGGCATCCATAACTGCGACGCGGTCCGCGATCGCCATGGCCTCGCTCTGGTCGTGGGTCACGAAAAGCGCGGTGATGCCCAGTTCCTGCTGGATGCGCCGCAGCTCCACGCGCGTGCTTTCGCGCAGCTGCGCGTCCAGATTGCTGAACGGCTCGTCGAGAAGCAGGACCGCCGGATTGATGACGAGCGCCCGGCCCACCGCCACGCGCTGCTGCTGGCCGCCCGAGAGCTGCTTGGGCAGGCGGTCGAGAAGATGATCGAGCTTCAGCATCGCGGCGAGCTCACGCACCCGTCGCTCGGCTTCCTCCCGCGCCACGCCTCGCCGCTTCAGGCCGAAGAGCATGTTGCCGCCCACGGTCAAATGCGGAAAGAGCGCGTAGGACTGGAACACCATGCCGGTATCACGCTTGTAGGGCGGCAGGCGGGTGACATCACGACCGTCGATCATGATCTTTCCTTCCGTCGGCTCGATGAAGCCGGCGGCCATCCGCAGCGTCGTGGTCTTGCCGCATCCCGATGGTCCGAGCAGGGCGACGAGTTCTCCGGCCTGCACCGCCACCGAAACTCGGTCGACGGCGCGAAAGCCGCGATAATCCTTCACGATCCCCTCGAATGAGATTTTCGGCCTGGCGGTCGTGGTGTCGGCTGTGGTGATCATCCGCGAAGCATTCTCACGATTTGAACCAGGATCATCAGCACAAGCATCATCAGGATGAGGCTTGAGGCGGCGGCGGCCAGCGTCGGATCAAAGGCGAGCTGGGCTTTCGTGTAGAGAACGACCGTCAGCGGCATCTGCGCGGGGTCGGAGAGGAACAGCGCCATGTCGAACTCGTCGAACGACATGATGAAAGCGAGCGCGCCGGCCGCCGCGAAGCCCGACTTCACGACGGGGAGCGTGACCAGCAGAAAGGCTTTGAGCGGCGTCGCGCCGAGATTGAGAGCGGCCTCCTCCAGCGCCGGATCGAGCCGCTGGAACGCCGGGATCGTCACCCGCAGCACGCAGGGGATGCAGATGATCAGATGCGCCAGCACCAGCCGGTTGTTGCCCGTCGTCAGCGGCCAGTGCGAGAAGAAGATGGTCAGCGCGACGGCCAGCACCAGGCTCGGCAGCATGAGCGGCGACAGGAATATGCTGACGAGCGTCGAGGCGCCGCGGAAGCCGCGATAGGCCAGCGCGTAGGCGGCGGGAATGCCGATCAGCAGCGACAGGAGGGTGACAGTGGAGGCGATCCGCAGACTGGTCAGGAAACCGTTCAGATAGAGCGGCTCGCGTATCAGCTTCGAATACCACTGGAGCGAAAATCCCTCCGGGGGAAAGGACAGGTATCCGGCGCCGCCAACCGAGGATCCGACGATGACGATCAGCGGCCCGATGATATACGCGATCACCAGCACGGCCACGAGCGAGAGCGCGAACCCGAACGGGCTCCGCCAGCTAACGAGGCTCATGAGACTGCTCCGAGATGATGCGCCCATAAACCACCGCGATGATGAGGGCGGCGGCGAGCAGGATCATCGCCATGGCGGCGGCGAACGGCCAGTCGAACAACTCCAGCGCCTGTTCCTGGATGCCGATCGCCATCATGTTGACGCGCGAGCCGCCGATCAGGCTCGGCGTCGCGAACGCTCCCACGGACAGCGAAAAGACGAGAAGCGAGCCGGCGAGGATGCCGCCCTTCATCTGCGGGACGATCACCAGCCATGTCGTGCTCCAGGGCGACGCCCCGAGGTTCATCGCGGCGTTCTCCAGGTCGCGGTCGATGGTGCGCAGCACGCTGTAGAGCGTGAT
>MKVY01000050.1:27010-35416 GCA_001899525.1 Rhizobiales bacterium 65-9 | reverse complement strand
CCGCCGTGGCGCCCATGAACTGGAAGCCGGGCGAGACGAGGCCGGTCGCGGCCATCGTCTGGGACAGGAGGCCGTTCCTGAAGAACAGCACCATCCAGGCGAAGGAGCGCACGACGGCGCTGACGAGCAGCGGAAAGGTGGTGATCAGCAGCAGCAGCGGCACGAAACGGGTCTCGATCCGCGCCAGCCACAACGCCAGCGGAAAGCCGCACAGAATGCAGATCAGCGTGACAAGCCCAGCCACCAGGAAGGTGCGGCCGAGCATGTCGAGATAGAACCTCTCGGAGAAGAATTGCAGATAGGTATCGATGCCGACGGGCGGCGGCAGCGAGATGCTTTGCCGGAACAGATAGAACTGAGGCATCAGGAAAAGGCCGATCAATATGATGGCCACCGGCGCAACCATCAGGATTATTGGTCCGGCCTTCTTCATCGAAGCTCTTGTCCGATCCGTTGCGGGAAAGGCGAAGGCCCGGTCGGCTCCGGGTCTCCGCTCTGTCGTGTCGCTGTTTGGCGCGCTCAGTCGCGATGTCTGGCAGCTGCAGGCGTTCCGACGAACGCGACCTCCGCCGCGCCAGCTTCCATCGACGCGCGATATGCGCGCGATGTCAGGCGATCCCGCCTGACCGCGCGGGACGCTAGCGCGCGATCTCCTGCGAGAACCGCTTCGTCCACTCGGCGTGCTGGGCCCCGATCGCGGCGCGGTCGAGATTGATGAGCTGGTCCGGCGAGGGGAAGGCGCGCGCGATGTCGGCCGGAAGGACGGCTTCCGGATTGGTGGGCCCCCAGCCGACGGTGCGCGCGATCTTGACCTGGATCTCGGGCGACAGCAGACGGTCGAGCATCTCCACGGCAAGGTCGGCGTTCTTCGAATTCTTGGCCACGCACCCGGTCAGGTAGACGGACGGAACGCCTTCCTTGGCCGGCGCGAACGCGACGGGCAGGCCCATGGAGGCCGACACCAGCGCGCTTGCCGAGTCGTAGGGCATGATCCAGACGTCATTCTGCGCGAACTGCGTCTGGACGTCTGTCGCGGCACGGAAAATCGACGCATCGGCGGCGATCTGCTTCAGCGCCTTGAAACCGGGGTCGATATTGTTCTCGCCGCCGCCATGGGCGCGCGCCATCATCACGAGAAAGTCGACGCCATAGCCGTTGGTGATGTTCGGGAATGCGATATGGCCGCGATATTCGGGCTTCAGGAAGTCGAGATAGCTTGTGGGCGGCGTCGTGATCTTGTCAGTGCGATAGAGGATGCCTTCAGCGATCACACCCCACGACAGCCAGTGATTGTCGGCGTCGCGAAACTTCTCCGGCAGATTCTTCATGCGCGGCGTAAAATTCAGGGGCTGGGTCAGGCCTTCGGCCTTGGCCTGCACCTGCTGGCCGCCCGAGAAGTTGAAGAGATCGATCTGCGGGCTGGCGGCTTCGGCCTTCAGGCGCGCGTAAGCGGCTGCCGAAAGAAGGGGGACGCCGGTCACCGACATGCCGGTTTCGCTGTTCAGCCAGTTGAAGACGTCGCCCTGGATGACGTCCTGGCTCTTTCCTCCGAAAATGGAGGCGATGAGCTTCCGGCCCTCATATTTCTTCGCTTGCGCATGCGCCAACGACGCGCCCGCCGGGACCGCCAGCATGGCGGCCGCCGATGCGATGAAATCCCGCCGTTTCACTTCAAATTGCGACATAAACGCTTCCCAACCTATCGGAGTGAAAATCGAAGAGAGTTTCAATATTCAGTAATGTGCCATATATGTCAACCGATGTGCTCCATGTGGGAAAAAGATGAGTTCTCTTGAAAACGCGCTCGAGATCCTGGGGCTTCTGAACCCGAAAAGAGAAGTCCTGCGCGTCAGCGAGGTTGCGCGCGATCTGGATATCCCAAAAAGCTCGGTCTCCCGCCTCCTTCAAACGATGTGCGCGTCGGGGCTGCTGGAGCGGGAGGAGGCCGGGCAAGGTTACCTAGCCGGCCCGCTGTCCCTCACGCTGGGCACTCTCTATCGCAACCGGTTCTCCGCGGTGGACGACGCGGACCGCATCGTCACGCGGCTGATCGCGCAATTCGGCTTCACCGGTTACGTGTCCTGCCTGTCCGAAGACGTCATCGTCCTGCTGCGGGTGCGGCAAGGGAGCTACCCGTTGCGGCATGTTCGCGACGTCGGCACAAAACTGCCGGCCTTCAAGACCGCAATGGGGCTTACGCTGCTTTCGGACCTGCCTCTGGACGAGTGCAAGCGCCGGTTCGACCTAGCCCCCCGTGACGGGCTGTCATGGGAGGGCGTCGCGGGGAAGCTGGAAGCTCTGAAGCAGGATGGCGTCATTGTCGCCGAAAGCGTCCTGACACCCGGCATCATCACGATATCCGCCCTGGCGCGGCATCATTGCCTGGAGGAGCGCGTCGCGGTCGCGATCGGATTTCCGGAAAACGCGGCCGACGCGCCAATGCGAGAGACGATCGCCCGCGAGTTGCTGGAGGGGGCATCCTTTATCAACGCGAAGAACAAATGAACGAACATTCCATCGCTGGAAAGGCGTAACATCGCCATAGCGCTTTAGCGACCCGCCGGCCGACCTCCGGCCCTCTGGAGAAGGACGCGCCAGGTAGGCTTCGCGCCGTCGACCAGCCCGCGAACCACCTTCCCAGTGCGCCCTTGTCCAGGAGCTTGTCGCCGAGACCGGACGGAACCGCCCCTCCCTATCGGCTGCGGTCAGAACAACCTCTCATTGATTAAAACGGCGAAAGATTTGGCATCCATTCGAGCTTGGACGGTCGGCTGTCCGAACGCCGATGCCTGTCTATCGACGACAGGGAGCTTTGAAGGTGAGCATCCTCACCTGGAAACAACGCGCGCTCACTCGCGCGATGAATCTGACGTTGTATCTCTTCGATCGCGCAGTGCGCCTCAGCGCGAGTCAGGCTAGAAGCCTTATCGTCGGCGGAAAGATTTATCAGCGCTTCCAGAACACACCTGTCGATCGTAAATTTCGTCGCGGCTTTGCGGCTTTCTGCAACTGCGCTCATCCATGTTCTTCCCAGAAGCGCATTCAACACCTCGCGAAGATTGGGCAATTTCTCGTCGTAAGAGCTTTGGACGATAACTCGGTTCAGCCGAAGCGGGTTGAGCAGATCCTGGAGAACCATTTGAGCGGCCGCTTCGACTGCGGCAAACGGATCAAAGAGCTGCCCGGATCGCCCAAAAAAATTGCCCGGGCCTCTGGCGTATTCCAGAGGTCGGGGTGGAATTAAGCTCAAAATCCGGTCTGGAATGAACAGCGTATCCACATCCAGACATTCCAGGATGGAATCCAACGCCGCCATCTGTCGCTCGCGCGATACGCGCTGGGTAATCATCTGCCCATCGCCGCGCAGCGCATACCGATAGTCGCAACCCCCGATGAATTTCGCCGTGGTCGTCACCTGAAACCGATGATAAATATAGATTTGGACAAAAAGATCTTCCAGCAATGCCATTGGCCTGCCGGGCCGGATGACCCGTTCGTCGAAGCGGTCGAGCGCAACCCTGCGCACAGCGAGCATATTGTTCAGCTGCGCGACAGGATCCGCGCCCGTTGTCCAGTAATTGGCGGTGGGGTGAACCGATCCTGCCGGGCTGGCGTCGCGAACTCCCAGATAATAAAGACCGGACTCGTGCGCTTCCTTCAACATCGATTCCAGAATGTCGCTTTCCGTCTCGCCCGACGGGAACTGGCTATATCCATATCGAATGGAGAGATGATCCCATTTCGACAGCCCCATGTGATAGGGTTCGGAGATGTCGATGTTTCTGTTCGCATCTAAAGTCACGAACGGAAATCGGTAGTCCATGACCGATCCGCCCTCGATGGGCGCGTGATTATGTTCAAGGCCCAACGTATGGCCAACTTCGTGGGCGGCGAGATGGCGTATGCGATTGATAACAATGCTGTCGATCTTCGCGTCTGTGTCATTTTCCCGATCGTCAAAGGGAGCCGTCAGAGCTTCAAGCATCGCGCGAACGTTTCTTTCACGCGTCGCGGTGAGTGTGACTTCACCCTTGATAATCTCGCCGGTGCGCGGATCCCATATCATTCCGCCCCACGAGAAGGCGTTTCGCGGCTTGGCGGCCCAGGTAATCGTATTAAATCGAATGTCGAGCGGATCGACATCCGGGGGCATGATTTCCACGCGAAAAGCGTTGCGAAAGCCCGCCGCCTCGAAAGCTTCAGTCCACCAAGAGGCGCCTTCGCGTATCGCCTCTCGTATTTCGTCTGGCGCGCCACGGTCGACATAGTAGACGATCTGCTTTTCCACCTCTCCACAAGTCGCGGTTGGATCTTTCCTCTTCAGGCGATGCCGCAGCAGCAAGTGAATATCTCCCGGCTCCCGGCTGGGCTTCGCAAAATCATGAAAAATCACGCTGTTGAAAAAACTGGAGCGCGGGTCGAAATGGCGCGGCGTATATCCGTCATCAGGAAGCCGTATCAAGGAATACTGCAGACCAAGGGTGATCGCCCTGGCGTCCGGCGAGAAGGCCTCGACGCCGGACGTTCTGCCGTTTCCGTTCCAGAAGGGAAGCGAAGGGGCGGCCGCATTGGTAAATGTGACGAGGGATTCGATCTGCGTATTGGCGGGAAAATTTCTGCACCCCTCAATCCGCATGGAGCTGCGTGAAACATCCAGGTTATACGATCCATATCCGGAGCATCTCAGTTGCTCCGAAATACTTTGGCTGTCACGCAAGAAAAACGCCGTCGCGTCGACGAGAATTTTTCCATCGCTCTCCGCGACGATTGGAAACGCCCACAGGATCGACTCCGGAAACGCCGTTCTCACCGCCTCCTGTTGCGCCGGATCCGGCGAGCTGGTGCGAAAGGCGCAATTCGAAGCAACAAGCATGACATTGCGCCCGATGCGGCGCGTATGGACGACCGACGGGCGGCGCAGTTGGCCGCGTTGGAGCGGATATTCGCCAAGGCCGTGAGCTATTCGTTCGACATAAAGCATGTCCATTCGACAATTCGGAAGCTCTAAATATAATGCCGCAGAGTCGCGATCAAAATAATAAGTAATAAACCCGGATTTTTGCTCCATCCGCCTGGCGAACGAATCTATTGTCATCGATCCAGCGTAGTCCATTTACTGCTCCAAAAAATTGGCGCCCGAAATCAATTCACGCCACCATGGCGATCGGAGGAGTTGGCTGTAGTTGACCTCAATTCCTGCAGCGCGCTTGATTCAGTTTTCTGATCTCAGCGTGGGGCGAGGCAGCAAAGCTTGCCGGGACGACATTGCTCCTTGATGTGCTCCTGCATCTTCAAATTGATGAGCGTGGCGCCCCATCGCTTCCCCCGCATCTGATGGCCGTCAGAAAAGCTTGAACGGTCAATTCGAGGTTCGGCAACTCCCGACTTCATACAAGTGAATGCGGCGCCCGGCGGTGGGCATACCCAGCAGCAAAAGCATGCCAGCTGCGGTCATTGGCGGAGCGCGATTGCCGAGCTTTGCAACGCGGGTTCAAACGTCAAAGCCATACCCGTCCCAATCCCACCGGACCAACACTCAGGATCTCCCACTGTCCCATATATGTCAACCATAATGTCGTATGCGGGACAAATAAGCGGCTTACTGATGTCGATGCGGCCGCGCTGAGCCGGTGATCGGCTTCCACCGAATGGTCCGGCGGCAATGGTTGTTCATTGAGGGCTGGCCTGCCCGGGACCTGCCCCCGATCAATGCTTCCAGCGCGGCCTGTCTCAAGGAGACATCGTCGAAGTCTTTAATGATCGCGGACGTTGCCTTGCCGGGTTGATCGTCACGGACGATCTCGTTGACGGAGTCGTACAATTTGCGACGGGCGCCTGGCTCGATATGGCCGAGACATCGGCAGGGTCGATCGAGGCGCACGGCAACCCAAACGTGCTCACGGGAGATCGAGGAACGTCGCGCCTCGCACAGGGGTCAAGCCCCATGTGTCTGCTGGTTGAAGTCAGGCGCTACAACGACGCGCCGCCAAGCATTCAGGCGTTCCGGCCGCCTCTTTGATGAAATTCGACAATCGCGTGCGATAGCCCAGCCTAACCGTGAGAAGGGGTATAGTCAGAGGTCAGCGTTTCCTCCGCCGCGATAACGCGCTGAGCGAAAACGTGCAGGAGATTGGAGCAAGCGAACCGCGTGTGCGATCGTCGCCAATAATATGTTGCGACGTTAGCTCCCACTGATCGCCCCGAGGATCAGACGGTCCAAAACTCCCATGACCGCCTCCAAAAGACAGTCTTGAAGCTGATTTGCTCAACTCTGGGAATCCCAAGAGTCCACACTTCCTAGCCAACGGACGCGGCGGGCTGTTTGCCCGCCGCTCGGCGCATCGCAAGCGGCTGATAGGGCAAGCGCGAGGGCAAAATTTTCAAGAAAACAATTATACGGGCTATTTCAAATGATTAGCCTAGGAGCTGGCGGAGACGGAGGGATTCGAACCCTCGATACCCTTTTGGGGTATGCTCATTTAGCAAACGAGTGCCTTCAGCCTCTCGGCCACGTCTCCGTGCGCGCCCACGCGGCGCGGCGCGTGTATGACCGCCGCGCGCCGGTTTTGCAAGACCGCTACGCCAGCTCGACCGCCACCACGCCGGGAATCGTGCGCAGCGCGCCGGCGATCTGGGGCGCGGCCCGGTAGCGGCCCGGCAGCCGCACCTCGACCTCCCGCCCGCCGTCCATCAGGGCCACGATCAGCACCTCGCCGTCGCCCTTCTGGGTGAGCTGCTGCCGGACGTCGGGCAGCGGCGCGGCGTCCCGCACGAAGACCCGCATGAGGGCTGCTTGGCTTTTCGCCGCCTCCTCCAGCGGCTCCGCGCTCTGGATGCGAACGCGCATATCGTCGCCGTCGATGGAGGCCGAAACCGTGAGCAGCACTGTGCGCCCGGTTTCCAGGAGATCGCGATATTGCGCCAGCCGCTCGGCGAACAGCGTCGCTTCATACTGGCCGGACGCGTCAGACAGCAGGATGATGCCGAGCTTGCCGCCGGTGCGCGTCCGGCGCTCGGTCTTGCCGAGCACGCTCGCCGCCAGACGTCCGCCGGTCAGCCCGTTGCGCACGGCGGCCGCGAACTGGGCGTAAGTCTGGATGTTCGCCCGCTTCAGAAGCGGCCCATAGTCGTCGAGCGGATGGCCCGACAGATAGAAGCCGACGGCCTGATGCTCGCGCTGCAGCCGCTCCTGCGGCGTCCAGATCGCGGTCCTGGGAATGGGCAGCGCGACGTCTCCGCCGCCGCCCAGCATGTCGCCCTGGCCGCTCTCCTGCGCGGCCGTTTCCCGGTTGGCGAGGCCGACGATGAGATCGGCAGCAGCGAAGGCGCGGGCGCGGTTCGGCTCCAGCGCGTCGAACGCGCCGGCCGCGGCCAGCGCTTCGAGCGTGCGCTTGTTGACGATGCGCGCCGAGATGCGGCTCGCGAAATCGCTGAGCGAGCGGAACGGCCGGTCGCCGCGCGCCTCGACGATATGCTCCGCGGCCTGCCGCCCGACACCCTTGATCGCGCCGAGCGCATAGAAGATCGCGCCCTCCCGCACGTCGAACACGACGCCGGACTGGTTGACCGACGGCGGCTCCACGCGGATGCCGAGCCGCTTCGCCTCGAGCCGGAACTCCGCGAGTTTGTCGGTGTTGCCGATGTCCAGCGTCATCGACGCAGCCATGAACTCGACCGGATGGTTCGCCTTCACCCACGCCGTCTGAAACGCGATCAGCGCATAGGCGGCGGCGTGGCTCTTGTTGAAGCCGTAATCCGCGAATTTCGCCAGAAGGTCGAACACCTCGTCGGCTTTCGCCCGCGCGATCCCGTTCTCGACCGCGCCCGAAACGAAGCGCTCGCGCTGCGCGTCCATCTCGGCCTTGATCTTCTTGCCCATGGCGCGGCGCAGGAGATCGGCCTCGCCGAGCGAATAGCCCGACATGATCTGCGCCGCCTGCATCACCTGTTCCTGATAGACGATGATGCCGAAGGTCTCTTCCAGCACCTGCTTCAGCATCGGGTGCGGATAGTCGGGCTGCTCATGGCCGAGCTTGCGCGCGCAATAGACCGGGATGTTGGCCATCGGCCCCGGCCGGTAGAGCGCCACCAGCGCGATCAGATCCTCGAAGCGGCTCGCTTTCATGTCGACGAGCGCGCGCCGCATGCCCGCGCTTTCCACCTGGAACACGCCAACCACCTCGCCGCGCCCGAGCATCTCGTAAGTTTTCGAATCGTCGAGCGGCAGCGACGACAGGTCCACCTCGATGTCGCGCTGCTTCAGCAGCGCCACCGCCGTCGTCAGCGTCGTCAGCGTCTTCAGACCGAGGAAGTCGAACTTCACCAGCCCCGCCGGCTCGACCCATTTCATGTTGAACTGGGTCACGGGCATGTCGGATTTCGGATCGCGATACAGCGGCACGATCT
>MKVY01000050.1:26472-26969 GCA_001899525.1 Rhizobiales bacterium 65-9 | reverse complement strand
GGATCCTCGTCGATCGCATCGGGCAGCCTCGCCTCGTCCTTGATCGCCTGCGCGCGCGTCACCGGATTGGCCGGGTTCTGCGGCACGAGCTTCGTCAGCTTGTCGACCTGGCCGTAAGGCATCTCCAGCACCCGGCCGACGTCGCGCATGACCCCGCGCGCGAGCAGCGAGCCGAAGGTGATGATCTGCGCCACGCGGTCCTGGCCGTAGCGCTGCTGCACATAGCCAATCACCTCGTCGCGCCGGTCCTGGCAGAAGTCGATGTCGAAGTCCGGCATCGAGACGCGGTCGGGATTGAGGAAGCGCTCGAACAGCAGGCCGAACCTGAGCGGATCGAGATCGGTGATGGTGAGGCAGTAGGCGACGAGCGAGCCGGCGCCCGAGCCGCGGCCGGGGCCGACCGGAATGCCCTGCCGCTTGGCCCATGTGATGAAGTCAGCGACGATCAGGAAGTAGCCCTGATATTTCATCTTGGTGATGACGCCGATCTCGAAGGC
>MKVY01000050.1:0-26458 GCA_001899525.1 Rhizobiales bacterium 65-9 | reverse complement strand
CGCGGCGAGCCCCTCTTCGGCGGCGCGTCGCATCTCGGCCGCCTCGCGCTCCTCGGCTTCCTTCGCGTCGGCCGCGCCCGGCGTGAAGCGCGGCAGCATCGGCGTTTTCAGGCTGGTCGGCCGGTAGGCGCACCGCATCGCGATCTCGACCGTATTGGCCGTCGCCTCCGGCAGGTCGGCGAACAGCGCCTGCATGTCGGCGCGCGTCTTGAAATCGTGCGACGGCGTCAGGCGGCGCCGATCGTCAGAGGCGAGAACGCGCCCCTCGGCGATCGCGATCAGCGCGTCATGCGCCTCGTAATCGTCGCGGCTGGCGAAATAGACGTCGTTGGTCGCAACGAGCGGAAGGCCGGCGCGATAGGCCAGATCGAGCAGCGCCGGCTCGACCGCGCGCTCGGCCGGCCGGCCGTGCCGCTGCAATTCGACATAGAGCTTGTCGCCGAAGATGGCGGCGAGGTCATCAAGCCGGCTGCGCGCCGCCGCAGCGTTTCCTTCGGCGAGCGCGCGGTCGATCGGTCCGTCCGGCCCGCCCGTGAGGCAGATGAGCCCGTCCCGGTGATCCGCCAGCATCGACCAGGGCGCATGCGGCGGCTCGCCCGGCGCCGGATCGAGGAACGCGCGGCTGCCGAGCCGCATCAGGTTGCGATACCCCTCAAGGGTCGCCGCCAGCAGCACGATCGAAGGAAAGGCTCGCTGCAGGCCCTGACCGTTCTCACGGCCAGGGACGGCGACTCCCAGCTGCACGCCGATGATCGGCTGCACCCCCTCCTTGGCGAGCTTTTCCGAGAACTCCAGCGCGCCGAACAGGTTGTTCGTGTCGGTCAGCGCGAGCGCGGGCATGCCGTCCTTGACGGCGAGGCCCGCCAGCTTGTCGATTTTCAGCGCGCCTTCGAGAAGGGAGAAGGCGGAGTGCACATGGAGGTGGACGAAGCCGACCTCCGCGAGAATGCGGGCCATGACGCCATGATCTGACAGAATCGGATCAGCGATTGTCGGCCCCGCGCGCGGCCGGGTCGAGCGCTAATCGCGCCGCGCCCGCCGGCGTCTACATCAGACCGGGACGACCGCGCCCGCCGCCGCCGACCAGAGCCCGATCATCGCGATGAAAATGATCAGCGAAGCAAGTTCCGCGATGTTTCGAAGAGCCGTACGCAACATGGTGCTTTCCTCGATTGATCCCGATTTGTTCTAATTATGTTCCTGATCGATGTCAAAGCCGGAGGCGACGGCGATGGATTTATGGTGAATATCGACGGCGCGACGGCGTCAGGCCGGCCGCAATGTGCGGCCGGTCGCGCTGCTGAACAGATGCACCGCCTGCGCCTTGGCGACGAGCCTCGCATCGCGCGTCTCGGGATCGTTCGCGCCCGACGGAATCGCGACGACGATCGGCGCGGCGCCCGCCGAGCCATGGACGAGGCGGGTCGCCCCAAGCTCCTCGACGAACTCGCGGCGGAATGCGAGCCCGCCCTCGCCGGAGGTGAACAGCGCCCAGTCCTCCGGACGGACGCCGACCTCAACCTGATCGCCCTCCCCGACCATGAACTGTCCGGCGTCGAACGCCAGCGTCCCGGCGTTCGCGATCTCGACCATGCCGCGGCCGACGACGCGGCCGGGCATCAGGTTCATCGCCGGCGAACCGATGAAGCTGGCGACGAACGTGGTCGTCGGCTTGCGATAGACGTCCGTCGGCGAGCCGACCTGCTGGATCTCGCCCTTGCTCATCACGACCACCGTATCAGCGAGTGTCATCGCCTCGACCTGATCATGCGTCACGAACACCGACGTGGCCTTGAGGCGCTGGTGCAGCCGGCGGATTTCAAGCCGCATCTGCACGCGCAGCTTGGCGTCGAGATTGGACAGCGGCTCGTCGAAGAGAAAAACCTGCGGGTCGCGCACGACGGCGCGGCCCATCGCGACGCGCTGCCGCTGGCCGCCGGACAAGGCGCGCGGCTTGCGGGTGAGGAACTCCTCGATCGCGAGCATGCGAGACGCTTCCGCCACGCGCCGCTCGATCTCGTCCTTGGCCATGCCGCGGTTGCGCAGGCCGTAGGCCATGTTGTCGTAAACGCTCATGTGCGGATAGAGCGCGTAATTCTGGAACACCATCGCGATGTCGCGCTCGGACGGCTCGATGTCGTTGACCACGCGGTCGCCGATGCGGATCGTCCCGGAGGTGACCGTCTCGAGTCCGGCGATCATGCGCAGCAGGGTCGACTTGCCGCAGCCGGACGGGCCGAGCAGGACCGTGAATGAGCCGTCCGGTATGGAGAGGGACGCGCCCTTCACCGCCTCGACGCCGCCAAGATAAACCTTGCGCACAGTGTCGAGCGTCACGCTGGCCATGTCGCAGCCCTCTCCTCATGTTTCGCAATCATGATCGCCGCGAACGCTACTTCTCGGTTTCCACAAGGCCTCTGACGAACAGCCTCTGCATCACGATCACCACGGCCACCGGCGGCAGAAGCGCCAGCACGGCGGTGGTCATGGCGAGTTGCCATTCGGTCAGGGCGTCGGAGGTCGTGATCATCTTCTTGATGCCGATCACGATGGTCTGCATGTTGTCCTTGGTGGTGATCAGCAGCGGCCACAGATACTGGTTCCAGCCATAGATGAACTGGATCACGAACAGCGCCGCGATCGTGGTCATCGACAGGGGCAGAACCGTATCGACGAAGAACTTGTACGGGCCGGCGCCGTCGATCTTCGAGGCTTCGAGCAGCTCGTCCGGGATCGTCATGAAGAATTGCCGGAACAGCAACGTTCCCGTCGCCGACGCGATCAGGGGCAGCGACAGGCCGGCGTAGCTGTCGAGCAGGCCGAGATCGGCGACGACCTTGTAGGTCGGATAGATGCGCACTTCGACGGGCAGCATCAGCGTGACGAAAATGATCCAGAACGCCGCCATGCGGAAGGGAAAGCGATAATAGACGATGGCGTAGGCCGACAGGATCGAGATCAGGATTTTCCCGATGGCGATCGACAGCGCCATCACCAGCGAGTTGAACATCATCACGCCGACGGGCTGGCGCGTGGAGCTGCCCGTTCCCTGGAACAGCACGCGGTAATAATTCTCCGCCATGCGGCCGCCGGGATAGATCGGCAGTTGCCCGTTCGCGATCGTCGCTGCGTCCCAGGTGGATGCGACGAACGCGAGATAGACCGGGAAGGCGAGCACGAGCACGCCCAGCGTCAGGATCACATAGGACAGGATGTCGCCGAAGCGTCGGTTCTCGACCATCAGTAGGTCACCTTCCGCTCGATGTAACGGAACTGCACCGCGGTCAGCGCCACGACCATCGCGAGCAGGATCACCGATTGCGCCGCCGAGCCGCCGAGATCGCCGCCGAGGCGACCGTCGGAGAACACCTTGTAGACGAGCGTCGTCGTCTCCTTCGACGGCCCGCCCTGGGTCACGGCGTCGATGATGCCGAACGTCTCGAAGAACACGTAGGTGATGTTGACGACGAGTAGAAAGAACGTCGTCGGCGACAGCAGCGGAAAAACGATTGTCCAGAACCGCCGCCACGGCCGCGCTCCGTCGATGGCGGCCGCCTCGATAACGCTGCGCGGAATGGCCGCCAGCCCCGCAAGGAAGAACAGGAAATTGTAGCTCACCTGCTTCCACACCGCCGCCATCACGACAAGCGTCATGGCGTGATTGCCGTTGAGCAGCGGATTCCAGTCGACGCCGTAGCGGCGCAGCAGTTGCGCCACCATGCCGAGCGACGGCTGGAACATGAAAAGCCAGAGCACGCCCGCGATCGCCGGCGCCACCGCATAGGGCCAGATGAGAAGCGTGCGGAATGCGAGCGCGCCCCTGATCTGCCTGTCCGCCATCGCGGCCAGAAGAAGCGCGATCGAAAGGGAGAAAACCGTGACCAGCGTCGAGAACAGCGCCGTCACGCTCATGGCCTTGTAATATTCGGGATTGCCGAGCAGCGACTGGTAATTCTCGAACCAGACGAACTGGGTCGAGGTCCCGAAGGCGTCCTCGATCAGAAAGGATTGCCAGACCGCCTGCGACGCGGGCCAGTAGAAGAACAGGATCGTGATCGCGAGCTGCGGCAGCAGAAGGAGATAGGGAAGCGTCTGGCCGCTGAAGATCGCGCGCTTTTCCATCGTTTCCCCGTGCCGTCGCGCTCGTCAAAGACGCGCGGCGATGATGTTGCTGATTCCGCGAGCGCACAAGCCTCTGGCATGGAGGCGCATCGCCTGGGAGCCCTTCGGGCGACAAGCGAACGCCGGCGCGACGGCGCCGGCGTTCGGGACGAGATAAGCGCTTTACCGCGTGACCGTCCGTTCGAACTGGCGCAGCATCGCATTGCCGCGCTGCACCGCAGCATCAAGGGCCTGCTGCGCGGTTTTCTGTCCGCTCAGCGCCGCCTCGATCTCCTCGGCCCAGACGTCGCGCATCTGCACCATGTTGCCGAACCGCAGGCCCTTCGAGTTCTCTGTCGGCGGCTTGTTGGTCAGTTCGAGCAGCGGCGTCTCGAGATAGGGATTCTCCTTGTAGAAGCCGGACGCCTTGACCTTCTCGTAGGCCGCCTTGGTGATCGGCAGATAGCCCGAATCCGTGTGCAGCTTCGCCTGGCGGTCGACGTCCGACAGGAAGGTGAAGAACTTCGCGACGCCCTTGTATTCGGCCGCGCTCTTGCCGCCCATCACCCACAGAGACGCTCCGCCGAGCGTCGAGTTCTGCGGCGCGCCGGCCACATCCGGATAATACGGCATCGGGGCGTTGGCCCAGGCGAACTTCGCGTTCGCCTTCACGTTGCCGTAGAATCCCGACGAGGTGAGCATGATCGGGCATTCGCCGGAAGTGAAGCGCCCCTCGCCCGTGCTCGTGCGGCCGACATAGTCGAAGGTCTTGTCCTTCTGCAGGTCCACGAGATTCTGCAGATGGCGCACATGCAGGGGCGAATTGATCTTCAGCTCCGTGTCGAAGCCGTCGATGCCGTTCGCCTTGGTGCCGATCGGCACATTGTGCCACACGGAGAACTGCTCGATGTTTACCCATGTGATCCAGGCGGTGGCGAAACCGCAGGTGGAATAGCCCGAGGCGTGCAGCTTCTTGGCGGCCTCGAATGTCTCCGGCCACGTCTTCGGCGGAACCTCGGGATTGAGGCCCGCCTTCTTGAAGGCGTCCTTGTTGTACCACATCACCGTCGAGGACGAGTTGAACGGAAAGGACAGCATCTCGCCCTTCACGGTCGAATAGTAGCCTGTCACCGCGGGAAGATACGAGCTCGGATCAAAAGGCTCGCCGGCGTCCTTCATCAGCTCGAAGACCGGCTTCACCGCGCCTTTCGCGGCCATCATGGTCGCCGTGCCGACCTCGAAGACCTGCAGGATGTGCGGCGCGTTGCCGGCTCGGAACGCGGCGATGCCGGCGTTCATGGTGTCCGGATAATTGCCCTTGTAGCTGACGACGATCTTGTAGTCCTTCTGGGACTTGTTGAAGTCGTCCGCCAGCTTCACGACCACGTCGTTGTTCGCGCCGGTCATGGCGTGCCACCACTGGATTTCCGTCTGCGCCGCGGCGGTCCCCGCCCATAGCGCCGACGCGGCGACGCCGAACAGCAAAGCCCTCAGATTCATTTATCGCTCCCTTGTCACGGACCTGTTGCCCAGTCGCCTGTGTGCGCCGGCTCCATGACGGAGCCGTGACGCGCCGGTCCTGAGCCGGCACACTATCCGCTGGAGCGGGAGTTGTGGAGGGGCGCGCCGCATCTTTCTTGGCGACCGGGGAAGCGCTGATAATCCGGCCTCCTCCGCTGAACGTGATCGGTTCTCCTTTGCGTTGGCTCATGGCTTGCTTTACGGACTCTGGACGGGCCCGCGCCAACGCGGACTGCGTCGATGCAACATTCCGCCGGGATTTAACCGTATGCGTGAATGACTTGGCGCGAGGGGAACTTCAGGGGTACCGGATGTCGGCGGCGCGTGGAGTTGGGATGCTTGTGGCGGCGTGCGCGGTGATCGCGGGCGCCGGATACGCATCGATGCAGGGGCGTCTGCCCGCTTTGCCCTATGGGATCGATGTGCGCCTGAAAGAGGCGTCCGAGACCGTGGCGGGCCGGCTGGGCCTGGCGCCCGGCCCCTCGAAGGTCGCGCCGGGCGAAGCGGCCGCTTCGGCGCCGGCCGCGCCGCCCCCACGCCCCCCTGTGGCCATTCGAACCGCGCAGGCGGAGGTCAGGACGATGCCCGTCCGCCTTGAAGCGATCGGGACTGTGCAGACCCTCGCCAATGTCATCGTGCGCGCCCGCGTCGACAGCCAGATCATGTCGGTGGAGTTCAATGACGGCGCGTCGGTCAAGGCCGGCGACGTGCTGTTCAAGCTCGATCCGCGGCAGATCGATGCGCAGATCAAGCAGGCGGAAGGAAATCTTCAGCGCTCGAAAGCGACCCTCGAACTGAACGAGCAGGACGTGCGGCGCAAGGAGCAGCTTGCCCGCAACGAGGCCACCTCGCAGGCCCTGCTGGACGCCGCTCGCGCCAACGTCGCCACAGCGCGGGCCCAGATCAAATCCGACGAGGCCGCGCTCGAAAACCTCAAGGTTCAGCGCAGCTTCTACGACGTCGCGGCCCCGATCAGCGGCCGGGTCGGCGTCGCGATGCTGAAGGCGGGCAGCCTGACGAAATCCGGCGAGGCGGGACAGGTGCTCGCGACCATCAACCAGATCACCCCGATCTATGTGGCGTTCTCCATTCCGCAGCGCATGCTTCCGGAGCTGCGTGAGGCCATCGTCGCGGGCGGCGCCAGGGTGGTGGCGACGCCGCAGGGCATCGCGAAGGATGCGGTAGGCAAGATCGCGCTGCTCGACAACGCCGTCGACACCGCGACCGGCACCATTGTCGTTCGCGCCATGTTCGAGAACGCCGACGAACTGCTGTGGCCCGGAAGCCTGGCGAATGTCCGCATTGATCTGCGCGAACTGCCGAACTCGGTGGTCGTGCCGCGCGAAGCCGTCATGAGCGGACAGCGCGGAAACTACGTCTATGTGGTGGAAAACCAGGTGGCGAAGTTCAAGTCCGTCACTCCGGGACAGACTGTCGACGGGATGACGATCATCTCGTCGGGTCTCGTCGGCGGAGAGACCGTGGTGACCGACGGCCAGTCGCAACTGGCGGAAGGCTCCAAGGTCACGATGCCGTCCCGGCAGCGCCCGCCCGCCGCCGGCGCGACGTCGTCGCGCGGCTCGCAGGGCTGACGAGCCCGGAGCCTCATCGCCTCGCCGGAACCAAGGAAGCCATAGCCGATGTCGCTTTCCGAGCTTTGCATCCGACGCCCGGTGATGACGACGCTGCTGATGCTGTCGTTCGTGATCTTCGGGCTGTTCGCCTATCGAAAGCTGCCGGTCGCCGCCCTGCCCCGCGTCGACTACCCGACGATCAACGTCTCGGCCCAGTTGCCCGGCGCCAGTCCGGAGACGATGGCCGCCTCGGTCGCCGCGCCGCTGGAGCGCGCGTTCGCGACCATCTCCGGTCTCGACTCGCTGACCTCGGTGTCCACGCAGGGCAACACGCAGATCACGATGCAGTTCAACCTGGATCGCGACATCGACGGCGCATCGCTCGACGTCCAGTCCCAGATTTCGGCGACCCTTCGACGCCTCCCGGCGGAGCTTCCCGCGCCGCCGAGTTTTCGCAAGGTGAATCCCGGCGACTCGCCGATTCTGTTTCTTGCGCTGAAGTCCGACACGCTCCCTCTCAGCGAGGTCAACGCGTGGGCGGAGGACATTCTGCAGCAGCAGATCACGCAGCTCCCCGGCGTCGCGCAGGTCAACATCTTCGGCCAGCAGAAATACGCGGTGAGGGTCTATGTCGACCCGAAGGCGGTCGCCGCGCGCGGCATGACGCTGAACGACGTGCGCAACGCCGTCAACGCCGCCAACTCCAACGCGCCGGTCGGCACCATCAGGGGTGATCGGCAAAGCACCACGATCGAGGCGACCGGACAGCTTCGCACCGCCGACCAGTACAACAACCTCATCATCGCGACGAAAAACGGCGTCCCGATCAAGCTGGAGGACGTCGCGAAGCCCACCGACTCCGTCTATAACGACCGGACCGCCGGCTGGATGGGAAGCGACCGCTCCGTCATTCTCGCGATCTATCGTCAGTCGGACGCCAACACGGTCGAGACGGTCGATCGCATCAAGGCGACCCTGCCGGCCTTCCAGGCGCAGCTCCCGCCCTCCATCTCGCTGATCGTCAACAACGACAGGTCGATCCCGATCCGCGAGTCGGTCGAGGACGTGCAGTTCACCCTGCTTCTCTCCGTCGCCCTCGTGATCATGACGATCTTCATGTTTCTGAAGCGCGTCTCGGCGACCATCATTCCCACGCTGGCGCTGCCCGTGTCGATCGTGGGCACCTTCGGCTTCATGCAGCTTCTGGGATACTCGCTCGACAACATCTCGCTGCTCGCGCTGACCCTCGCCGTCGGCTTCGTCGTCGACGACGCGATCGTGATGCTGGAGAACATCGTCCGCCATATCGAGAACGGGATGAAGCCGTTCCAGGCGGCTCTCGTCGGCTCGCGCGAGATCGGCTTCACGATTATTTCGATCACGCTGTCGCTCATCGCGGTTTTTATTCCCGTATTCTTCATGGGCGGCGTGGTCGGCCGCATCTTCCGGGAGTTCGCGGCGACGATTTCCGTCACCATTCTGGTGTCCGGCTTTGTCTCGCTGACGCTGACGCCGATGATGTGCGCCCGGCTTCTCAAGGAGGAGGATCACAATCGCAGGCCCGGCCTGGTGGAGCGCGCGCTCGAGGCGTGGCTGCAGGGCATGCTGTGGCTCTATCGCGTGTCGCTCGATTTCGTTCTCCGATTCCGCTTTTTCTTTCTCCTCGTGACCTTCGGGACCGCGGCCCTGAGCGTCCATCTCTATCAGACGATGCCGCGCGGCTTCTTCCCTCAGGAGGATACGGGCCTGATCGCCGCCTCCACGGAGGCCGCCCCCGACACCTCCTTCGAGGCGATGGCCGAGCGTCAGAAGGCGGTCGCCGACATCGTCGGACGCGATCCGGCCGTGGATTACTACAGCTCCAACATCGGTTTTGGCGGTCGGGTGAACACCGGCTTCCTGTTCATCTCGCTCAAGCCGAAGGATGAGCGGGACCGCATGGAGGTCATCCTGAGCCGGCTGCGCCGCGAGACCGCGTCCGTGCCGGGAATCTCCTTCATTCCGCGCGCCGTGCAGAACATCAACCTCAACGCCGGCCGCTCGTCGCGAGGCAGCTATCAGTACACGCTCACCAGCCCGGACCTGAAGGCGCTCTACGACTTTGCGCCCAACATGCTGACGAAGCTGCGCACGCTCGACGAGCTGCGCGACGTGTCGCTCGACCTGCAGCTCACCAATCCGCAGGCCGTGGTCGACATCGATCGCGAGCGCGCCGCCACCCTCGGCGTGACGCAGGATGCGATCAAGCAGACCCTCTACAACACCTTCGGCTCGCGCGAGATTTCAACGATCTACACGCCGGCGACCGACTATTCGGTGATCATGGAGGCGTCCCGCGACTTCCAGTCGGATTCGGCCGTGCTGTCGCAGATCTATGTGCGGTCGAACACCGGCCAGAACGTGCCGCTCGACGCCGTGGCCTCGATTAGGCGCACGGTCGGGCCGCTGTCGGTGACCCGCGTCGCGCAGCAGCCGGCGGTCACGATCTCGTTCAACCTCAAGGATGGAACCGCGCTGGGCATCGCCACGGACGCGATCCGCAAGGCGGAGACCGAGATCGGCATGCCGGCGCAGATCGTCGGCACCTTCTCGGGCACCGCGCAGATTTTCGAGCAGGCCGTCGCCGGCCAGCTGCTGCTGGCGGTCGCCGCAGTGTTCGTCATCTACATCGTCCTCGGCGTGCTCTATGAGAGCTTCATTCATCCGATCACCATCCTGTCCGGCCTCCCCTCGGCCGGCATCGGCGCGCTTCTGTCGTTGAAGCTGTTCCACCTCGACCTGTCCGTGGTCGCGATGATCGGCATCCTCATGCTGATCGGCATCGTGAAAAAGAACGCGATCATGATGGTCGATTTCGCCATCGAGCGCCGCCGCCACGGGGACGATGCGCTCACCGCCATCCGCGAGGCGGCGCTCGTCCGCTTCCGTCCCATCATGATGACGTCGTTCGCGGCCGTCTTCGGCGTGCTGCCGATCGCGCTGGGTCACGGAGCGGGCGCCGAGTTGCGGCAGCCGCTGGGCATCGCGGTCGTGGGCGGCCTCATCCTCTCCCAGCTGCTGACGCTCTACATCACGCCGGTGGTCTATTTCTATCTCGACAAGATCGACAGCCGCTTCCGCGAATCCGAGCGCGAAGGCGCCCTGGAGCCCTCCCTCCCCCATATGCCGCCCCATCCGGCGGAATGACCGGCGACCGCGCCGCCGTCGCCGTCGCCGTCGCCGACTTGGGGCGGCGATAAGGTTAACGATTTCCCAAGTTTGACAGTTAACAAACCGTAAACTACCCCTGCCGGAGCGGACAGTTTCGGCAGGTGCAGGATGCGAAGGTCCGGCTCACAGTTCCGTCGTTCGTTCGACGCGTCAGAACCGGCTATCAGAAAATCACCGTTCCAGACCGGCGCCGCAATCGCTCTCGGCGCGGCGCTGGGCGTGATTGGCGTGATGATGGCGGCTCCGATGTCCGTCTCCGCGCGCGAGGAGAACGGAACGCGCGTCAGAATCGCGTCTGACGGACGCGGCGGCGCGGTTCTGCGCGCCGAACCCCTGCGCTGGCGGAAGGACGGAGCGGCGGTCGATCCGATCCGCTATTATATGGAGCCGATCGTGCGGAGCTTCTCGCCGAGCGCCTATCGGCGGGGTCGGCCGAAGGCGGCGCCTGCGATCGCCTACAGCTATGCGCCGCGCGGCGGCGAGAACTTCCGGATCATGGATCAGACCGGCGCGCCCCGAACGCGCGAAGCCGCGCTCCCGAAGCCCAGGACAGAACTCTTCCGCGACGCCCGCTCGCCGGCGCCGTCAGCCGTCGCGCAGCAGTCCACGCGCACCGAATGCGTGCGCCTCTGCGACGGCTATCACTTTCCGATCGGTCGTCTCGCGTCGCTGTCTGATCTCTCAACCCATGAGGCCATGTGCCGCGCGGCCTGTCCTGATGCGCAGGTCCAGCTGTTCACCGTCCGACCCGGCCAGACCGTGGAAAGCGCCGTCTCGCGCGACAGGGTGAGCTACGCCGCCCTGCCCGCCGCCTTCGCCTATCGCGCCGCCCGGTCGTCCTCCTGCTCCTGCAAGAGCGGCGTCACGCCGGCCCGCCTTTCGATCTTCATCGACCCGACCTTGCGCCCCGGCGACGCGGTCGTCACCGAAGACGGCGCGAAAGTATTCGACGGCAGCGGAAGCTGGCCCCGCAAGCCGAGCGATTTCACGGATTTCGCGGCCTCGAAGCGCCTCACCAACGCGGATCGCAAGAAAATCGACTCGCTTGTCGGCGTCACCTACGCCGCGAACCTCCTCAAGCCATACAAGGTGGCGCGCAGCGACCGTGGAACGGCTGTCGCCGAGGTTGTGATTGTCAGGCCGCAAACGCAGCCGCAACCGAACCAGACCTCCATCGTGCGGGAGGTCGACCCCTCGCCTCCGGCGGCCCACGCGCGTCAGCAGCGCGGGATCGTCGCGCTTTCCGGGCAGTCCCGGCCGATCCATCTGGTGGAGCGCCGCGCCATTCCGGGCTTCCGGCTTCGATGAGAAAGCGGCCGGGCGGCTTGTCACCCGGCCGCGCATGATCGTACAGCCGCGCGGAGGAGCGCGGAGATCGTTCAATGCCGCCAACCTATGACCTGCTGATCATCGGCGGCGGCGTGAATGGCTGCGGCATCGCCAGAGACGCCGCCGGACGCGGCCTCTCCGTGCATCTGTGCGAGATGAACGACCTCGCCAGCGGCACCTCCTCCTGGTCGACGAAGCTCATTCACGGCGGCCTGCGCTATCTCGAATATTATGAATTCAAGCTGGTCCGCGAGGCGCTGGTCGAGCGCGAGGCGATCTGGCGCATCGCGCCCCACATCGTCGAGCCGATGCGCTTCGTGCTGCCGCATCATCGGGGGCTGCGGCCGGCCTGGCTGCTGCGGCTGGGCCTTTTCCTCTACGACCATCTCGGCGGCCGGAAGATGCTCCCGCCGACGCGCACCCTCGATCTGACGCGCGACGTCGCCGGCGCGCCGCTGAAGCGCGGCGCCTATGCGCGCGGCTTCGAATATTCCGACTGCCGCGTGGACGACGCGCGCCTCGTCGCGCTCAACGCGCGCGACGCCGCCGATCGCGGCGCGACGATCCTGACGCGCGCCAAAGCGATGACAGCAGAGCGGGAAAAGGATCACTGGGCCCTCACGATCGAAACCAGCGAGGGCGAGCGCTCGGTCGTGCGCGGCCGCGCGCTCGTCAACGCCGCCGGTCCGTGGGTCGTCGATGTGCTGACGGGCGCGGCCCGCGTGGCGTCGCAGGCGAAGATCAGGCTGGTGCAGGGCTCGCACATCGTCACGCCGAAGCTCTACGATCACGACCGCGCCTATATTTTCCAGAACGCCGACGGCCGCATCATCTTCGCCATTCCCTACGAGAACGACTTCACGCTGATCGGAACGACGGATCGCGACTATCACGGCAATCCCGCCGCCGCGCGCGCCACCGAGGACGAGATCGCCTATCTCTGCGCCGCCGCGAGCGAATATTTCGCAAAACCCGTCGAGCGCGACAGCATCGTCTGGACCTATTCCGGCGTGCGGCCGCTTTACGACGACGGCGCGAGCGAGGCGAAGGCCGCGACGCGGGACTATGTGTTCGAACTCGATCATCACGCCGGCGCGCCGCTGCTGTCGATCTTCGGCGGCAAGATCACCACGTATCGCCGCCTCGCCGAGGAGGCGCTTGAAAAGCTCGCGCCGTTCATTCCGGGCGACTGGCCGAAGAAAGCCGGATGGACAGCGAAGGAGCATCTCCCCGGCGGCGCTTTCGAGATGACCGGCCGCGACGCGCTCGCCGCCTCGCTGAAGCGCGACTATCCGTTCCTCTCGCCGCAGCAGGCGGCGCGTTACGCGCGCAGCTATGGCCTGCGCGCGCATGATTTTCTCAAGGGCGCGGCCGCCGCCGCCGATCTTGGTCAGGATTTCGGCGCGACTTTCACGGAGAAGGAAGCGCTGTTCATGATGGAGACGGAGTGGGCGCGGACCGCCGACGACATGCTGTGGCGCCGCTCGAAGCTCGGCCTGCATATGACGGCCGACCAGCGGCTGGCGGTCGACAGATGGGTCGCCGCGAGGCAGGGCGCCGAAGCGCGATAATCCCTTTCGGTTGGAGACCTGATCGTGACATTCGATTTCAAGGGCAGGCGCGTCGTCGTATGCGGCGGCAGCCGCGGCATCGGCCGCGCCATCGCGCTGGAATTCGCCTCGGCGGGCGCCGCGGTGTCGATCTGCGCGCGCGGCGAGGACACGCTGCGCGCGACGGAAAAGGACATCGCCGCCCATGGCGGCGTTCATCACGCCGCGTCCTGCGACCTCGCCGACGCGGAGTCGATCGCGGCCTATGTCAACGCCGCCGCCGCCGCGCTCGGCGGCATTGACGTGCTCGTCAACAACGGCAGCGCGTTCGCCTTGACCGATGACGACGAAAGCTGGTTGTCCGGCGCGCGCATCGACGTTCTCGCCATCGTGCGCGCCACGCGCGCGGCGCTGCCTTTTCTGGAGCGCGCCGACTTCGCGTCCGTGATCAATATTTCGTCGATTTCCGGACTGCGCCCCTCCGTGCGCACGCCCTCCTACGCGGCGGTCAAGGCCGCGTCGATCCACTACACGACGTCTCAGGCCGCCGCGCTCGCGGGCAAGAAGATCCGGGTCAACTGCATCGCGCCGGGCGCGGTCGAATTTCCCGGCGGCGTGTGGGACAAGCGTCGCGCAGACGCGCCCGAGCTTTACGAGCGCACGCTGAAATCCATTCCGTTCGGCCGCATGGGGACGCCGGAAGAGATCGCGGAAGTGGCGCTGTTTCTCGCCTCGCGGCATGCGCGCTGGATCACCGGGCAGACGATCGCGGTCGATGGCGGGCAGTTGCTCGCCTGACCGTTCAGCCATGCGCCGCGAGTTTCTCAAATCCCGCGACTGTCGCGCGCTGATCGCCGATCGCCGCCTCGATCCCGGCGAGCGCCAGCGCGGTCTTGTAACGCGCCGCCAGCTTCTCGTCGCCGATCAGCGTCACGCCGCGTCCGGGCGCGATGCGCAGGCCCTCGCGCACCTCGTGGCCGATCACGACGCCGGACAGGTAGTCCGGAATATCGGCGGCTTCGAGCGCCCCGAGAAGAACGCCGCTCCGCGCCGTGAAGATATGGTTGAGGAAGCCGCCGGGCGCCGATGAAAGCGCAAGCTCGACGCCGCGCGCGAAAGCGGCGGGACGGGCCTCATGCGCCGCGGGGTCGATGAGCCGGCCGAGAATGGAATGGTCTTTCAGAACCGCGAACATCTCGCCGGTCATCATCGAGCAGAAATCCGCGATGCGCCCGTGCTCAACCATGACCCATTTGCTGTGCGTGCCGGGCAGAACCACGATGGCGCTCGCATCGTCCGCAACGGCGCCGAAAGCCTGAATCTCCTCGCCGCGCATCACGTCGGGACGTGGCGCGCGGCGCGCGACGCCCGGAAGGAAGCGCAGCGTCACGCCGTCGTCGAGCCTCTTCTCGACCACCTGGGCCTTGAGGTCGGCGAGCGTCGCCGGCGCGAAGGCGTAAGGCGTTTCGACCCAGCCGTTCCGGCTCGTGATCATGCCGGAGAGAAACACCTCGGATTCTTCGCTGAGCCAGTCTCCGACGGCGGCGCGCAGCGCGCCCTCGAAATCGCCGCCCGCGACCTTCAGGATGCCGGTTTCCGCGCGCCTCTCTTCGCTGAGCCCGCGCGCGTCGAAACGATAGGCGCGGAAATTCGAGGTGCCCCAGTCGACGATGATCGGAAAATGCTGGCCCATGGGCGCGCCGGTCCAATAAAGAGGTGACGGTGAATTATGCGGCGCGCGCCGCGCCAGCAAGAGCGGGCGCAGGGAGCAAACGATGGGTCTTCTTCATCCGGACCGGCTTTTCCCCGCCGACGGGACGACGCGCGCGATCGCGCGTCGGCTTTACGACGCGGTGAAAGCGCTGCCGCTGGTCAGTCCGCATGGCCACACCGATCCGCGCTGGTATGCGCTCGACGCCGCCTTCCCCGACCCGGCGACGCTCCTCATCAAGCCCGACCACTACGTCTTCCGCATGCTCTATTCCCAGGGCGCGCCGCTCGAAGCGCTCGGGATCGCGCGTCGCGACGGCGCCGCGGTGGAGACCGACAGCCGCGCCGTCTGGCGGCTTTTCGCCAAGCACTGGTTCCTGTTCCGGGGCACGCCCACCCGGTTGTGGTTCGAGCAGTCGCTGGAGGATATTTTCGGGATCGAGGAAAGGCTGACGCCGCAGAATGCGGACCGCCTCTATGACCTGATCGCCGACAGGCTCGCGACGCCGGCGCTGAGGCCGCGCGCGCTGTTCGAACGGTTCAACCTCGAGGTCATCTCGACGACCGACAGCCCGCTCGACGATTTGCAATATCACGACATGATCCGCGCCTCGGGCTGGGGCGGCCGCGTGCTGCCCGCCTATCGGCCCGACGCCGTGATCGATCCCGAGACGCCGGACTTCCGCGCAAATCTCGCCACGCTCGGCGAGCTCACGAACGAGGATACGGCACGCTGGAGCGGCTATCTCGCGGCGCACCGCAAGCGGCGCGCCTATTTCATAGCGCGCGGCGCGACCTCCACCGATCACGGCCATCCGAGCGCGCGCACGGAGAACCTCACGCGCGCCGAGGCCGAGGGCCTTTTCGCGCGCGTCGTCGAGGGCGGCGCTAGCGCCGAGGAGGCTGACAGGTTCCGCGGCCAGATGCTCACGGAAATGGCCAGGATGAGCGTCGACGACGGCCTCGTGATGCAGATTCATCCCGGCTCCTACCGCAATCACAACCGCCATCTCTTCGACGCCTTCGGTCGCGACATGGGCGCCGATATTCCGATGCGGACGGACTATGTGCGGGCGCTGAAGCCGCTGCTCGACGTCGTCGGCAACGAGCGGAAGCTGACGGTCATCGTCTTCACGCTCGACGAAACCAGCTACAGCCGCGAGCTTGCGCCGCTCGCGGGCCATTATCCCTGCTTGCGACTCGGTCCGGCCTGGTGGTTCTTCGACGCGCCGGAGGGCATGCGCCGCTATCGCGAGCTGACCACGGAGACGGCCGGCTTCTACAACACGGTCGGCTTCAATGACGACACGCGCGCCTATCTTTCCATCCCCGCGCGCCATGACATGGCTCGCCGCTGCGACTGCGCCTTTCTCGCGCGTCTCGTCGCGGAGCACAGGCTGGATGAGGACGAGGCGCACGAGGTCGCGCGCGATCTCGCCTACCGGCTGGCGAAAGAGGCGTACAAGCTGTGAAGCGCTGACCCTGCCGAAGCAGACGCTACTCGAACAGATCAGCATGCTCGGCCAGCGCCCGCGGCAGCGCGCGCTGGATCTCGGTCAGGTGATGACGCATCGCCGCCTCGGCCGCGTCCGCGTCGCGGGCGTCGATGGCGGCGATGATCGCCTCATGCTGCGCGATCAGCCCTTCCATCGCCTGCGCGTCGGTCAGCGTGAGGTGACAGACGCGGTCCATATGGCATTTCACGTCGATCACCGCCTGCCAGGCGAGATCGGCGTCCGCGCCGGCGGCGAAAGCGGCATGCAGCCGCTCGTCATGCTGCTGGAAGGCGATGTGGTCCGCCGCCCGCGCCGCCTCTCTCTGCGCCGCCATGATCGGATCGATGGCGAGGCGGATCAGCGGATCGAAGCGCTCGCAGGCGCGGCGCACGATCGCCGTCTCGAGCGCTTCGCGCGTGAAGCGCACCTGCGTCATCTGCCGCGCGGATAGTTTGACGACGACGGTGCCGCGCTGCGGCAGCACCCGCACGAGGCCGATCTTGGCGAGGGCGATGAGCGCTTCGCGCGCCGGCTGCCGCGACACGTTGTAGCGCAGGGCGACCTCGCTCTCGGAAAGCCGCATGCCCGGCGACAGTTCGAGCGTCACGATCGCGCGCCGCAGCGCCAGCTCAATCTGGTGGGCGGCGGATTCCGGCGCGTCATTCCTTCTGCGCGCCGACGCCGCGACCTTGTTCATGCTGCTGCGCGCCCCCTCGCCGCGCCGTATGGTACGTTGGTTGCGACGCGGCTGCCAAGCCTGTAGTCGATCCGGCGGATCGGAGCAGGAGGAGCCCATGTCCACCGCCGATGGACGAGCGGCCGCAATCGCCGCCGCCTTCACGCAGGCTCGCCGCACAGCGCAGCCCCTCCCTTCCTTTCCGGGCGATCTCCCGGCGACGCGCGCGGACGCCTATGCGGCGCAGGACGCGGCGATCGCCTCCTGGCCGGCGCGGCTCGTGGGGTGGAAGGTCGCGGGAGTCGCGCCCGAATTTCGGGAGCGGTTCGGGGCGCCGCGGCTGGCCGGCCCCGCCTTCGCGCCGCGGCTCTACCAGGCGGACGGGAGCGCCGTGCGGTTCTCGATTTTTCCTGGGGGGTTCGCAGCCGTCGAAGCGGAGTTCATCCTGCGCGTCGGCGCGGACATCGACGCGGCGGACGCGGCCGACGAGGATCGGCTCGCCGAGAAAGTGTCGGCCTTGCATGGCGGAGCTGAAATCGCCGGCAGTCCTTTCGCCGACATCAACCGGCTCGGCCCGCTGTCGGTCGTGTCGGACTTCGGCAACAATGGCGGCCTGATCCTCGGCGACGCGATCGCGAACTGGCGCGAGCGGCCGCTGGAGAGCCTCAAGAGCCGCACGTCGGTCAACGGCGCGGTCGTCGGCGAAGGCGATGCGAGCCGCGTCGCGGGCGGGCCGCTCGCGGCCCTCGGCTTTCTCGTGACGGCGCTGGCCGAGCGAGGGCGACGGCTGCGCGCCGGCGACCTCGTCTCGACCGGCATGACGACCGGCATCCATCCGGTGACGATCGGCGACGAGGTTCTCATCGAATTCAGCGAGGGCCGTCCGATCCGAGCCGTCGCCATAGCCGAAACGCCGACGGCGTGACCGGCGAAGCCGGCCGCCGAGACCCATCGTTCGATCATCGCAATCCGACGCTCCCATGACCCGCCTCTCGCTCGCAACCCTCGACCGACTCCCGCCCGCCGTGAAGCGGTTCGGCTATGACCGCCGCGCGCTCAGGACGGGCATCGTCCATCTCGGCATCGGCGCCTTCGCGCGCGCGCATCTCGCCGATTACACCGACGATGTTTTGGCCCGCGATTTCGACGCCTGGGGAATCTGCGGCGTCAGCATGCGCAAGCCTGACGTGATTGAAGCGCTGGCGCCGCAGGACGGCCTCTACACGATCATCACCCGCGCCGGCGCGACGCCGCAGTTCCGCGTCGTCGGAGCGCTGTCGGATCTCGCCGTCCTTCCCGCCGATCCGCGCGGACTGGTCGCGCGCATGGCCTCGCCTGACACGCGCATCGTCTCGCTCACGGTCACGGAAAAGGGCTATTGTCACGATCCGGCGACAGGGCTGCTCAATGCAAGCCATCCCGACATCGCGCACGATCTCTCCCATCGCGCCGAGCCGCGCTCGGCCATCGGCGCTGTCGTCGCGGCGCTTGCGGCGCGGCGCGCCGCGGGCCTCGGCCCCTTCACGGTGATGCCGCTCGACAACCTCCCCTCGAACGGCAAGGTCGCGCGCGGATTGACGCTCGCCTTCGCGTCGCTGCTGGATGAATCGCTCGCGCGCTGGATCGAGCGGGAAGGCGCGTTTCCATCGACGATGATCGACCGCATCGCGCCCGCCACGACGCCGGCCGATCTCGAAACGGTCGCATCGGCGCTTGGCCTCGAGGACCGCGCCGCCGTCGTCGCCGAACCCTTCCGCCAATGGGTGATCGAAGACGTGTTCGCGCAGGGCCGTCCGGCATGGGAGACGGCCGGCGCCGAGATCACGACCGATGTCGCGCCCTACGAATTCATGAAGCTGCGCATGCTCAACGGCGCCCATTCCTCGCTTGCGTATCTGGGCTATCTCGCCGGGTATGAAACGGTCGCTGACGCAAGCGGCGATCCGGTTCTTGCGGCTTTTCTCGAAGGCCTGTGGCGCGAGGTGATCCCGACGGTGCCGCCGCCGCCCGGGGTCGATCTTGCGGCCTATGCGCGCGCGCTGCTGGAGCGCTTCCGCAATCCCGCCATTCGCCATCGCACCTGGCAGATCGCGATGGACGGATCGCAGAAACTGCCGCAGCGGCTGCTTGGAACGATCCGCGATCGGCTAAGAAGCGGCGCGCCGATCGATCATCTTGCCACGGGCGTCGCCGCCTGGATGCGCTATGTCATGGGCGTCGATGAAAAAGGCGATCCCATCGACGTGCGCGATCCTCTCGCCTCGCGGCTGCGTTCCGCGACGGACGCGGCGGGCCGCGACGCCGGCCGGATCGTCGGCGCGCTCCTGGAGATCGACGCGATCTTCGGCGACGATCTTCCGGCGAATGCGGAATTCCGGCGCGCCGTCACCACGTCGCTCGACAGGATTTTGCGCGACGGCGCGAAAGCGGCGGCGAAGGCGGCGGCGAAGGCGGCGGGACGCTAATGGACCGCGCCCGCATGGCGGCCGTCATGCGCTCCGCGAGGAACAATCGCGCAACCTGAATGTGCGCGCCGCATGGATTTAAGGAGTTTGACAAGTGCGCGATGTTTTCCTGTGCGACGCCATCCGAACCCCGATCGGCCGCTACGCCGGCGCCCTCTCGAAGGTGAGGACCGACGATCTGGCCGCCATCCCGATCCGCGCCCTGATGAAGCGCAATCCGGGGCTCGATCCGGCGCGCGTCGATGAGGTTCTGCTCGGCTGCGCCAATCAGGCCGGAGAGGACAACCGCAACGTCGCCCGCATGGCGCTGCTGCTCGCCGGCCTGCCGCACACGGTTCCCGGCGTGACGGTCAACCGCCTCTGCGCTTCCGGCATGGACGCGGTCGGCGCCGCCGCGCGCGCGATACGCGCCGGCGAGATCGAGCTCGCGATCGCCGGCGGCGTGGAAAGCATGAGCCGCGCGCCTTTCGTCATGCCCAAGGCGGCGGAAGCTTTCGCGCGCGCCAACGAGGTGCATGATACGACGATCGGCTGGCGCTTCGTCAATCCGCTGATGAAACAGCAATATGGCGTCGATTCCATGCCGGAGACCGGCGAGAACGTCGCCGACGACTATCAGGTCAGCCGCGAGGATCAGGACCGGATGGCGCTCCGCTCGCAGCAGAACGCCGCGAAGGCGCAGACATCCGGCTATCACGCCGCGGAGATCGTGGCCGTCGAGATTCCCGGACGCAAGGAGACGGTCCTCGTCGACAGGGACGAACATCCCCGCGGCGACACGACGCTTGATGGACTCGCCAGGCTGAAGCCTTTCGTGCGGACGCTTGGCACGGTGACGGCCGGCAACGCCTCAGGCGTCAATGACGGCGCCGCCGCGATGATTCTCGCCTCCGCGGAGGCCGTGAAGGAGTATGGGCTGACGCCGCGCGCGCGCGTCCTCGGCCTCGCCAGCGCCGGCGTGCCGCCGCGCGTCATGGGGATCGGCCCTGTTCCCTCCACCGAGAAACTGATCGCGCGCCTCAAGCTGAAAATGTCCGACTTCGACGTGATCGAACTCAACGAGGCGTTTGCGTCGCAGGGTCTGGCGGTGCTGCGCAAGCTTGGCGTCGCCGACGACGATCCGCGCGTCAATCCGAACGGCGGCGCCATCGCGCTCGGCCATCCCCTCGGCATGACCGGCGCGCGCATCACCATGACGGCGGCGCATCAGTTGGCCGACATCAGCGGACGATACGCGCTGGCGACGATGTGCGTCGGCGTCGGGCAAGGGGTGAGCATCGCGCTGGCGTCGGCGTAAGCCGCCGGCGCGAGCGGTGTCTTTACAGGAAACGTCGGCGCCTGCCGGCGCCGCCGTTTCAACAGTCGGTCCGCGTCAGGTCCGCCCGAGGAAGTCGCGCTTGCCGACATCGACGCCGCCTTCGCGGAGGATGTTGTAGGCGGTCGTCAGGTGGAAGAAGAAGTTCGGCAGCGCCGAGGTGAACAGATACTGGTCGCCCGGCATCGACACGTCCTGCCCGCCGAGCTTCATCGTGATCGTGCGCGTATCCGAGCCGGCGAGCCGCTCGGCCGGAAACTCCTTCAGATAGGCGCGCGTCTTTTCAAGGCGGGCCAGCAATTCGTCGAAGCTGCGCTCGGTGTCCGGCCATGACGGAACATCGACGCCGGCAAGGCGCGAGGGAGCGCCTTTCGCATGATCGCTGACGAGGCAGACCTGACGCCAGAAAGGAAACATGTCCGGATACAGCCGCGACTGGGTGAGCGCGTCGGGATCGATCTTCTTCGCCTCGCAATGCGCTTTCGCTTTTCCAATGATGTTGATCAGCGCGCGAACGCCATTGTCGAGAACGGCGACGCTGGCGGAGTGCATGGACAGGGTCATGACGATGGTTTCCGGAAAAAACTTTCACAAGAAGGGTCGGGAACCTAGGCTTCGTTCTACGGGCGCGCAACGCCGTTCCGGCGGGGCCGCTATGCTGCGGGCGCCGCGATATACGTCATAGAAAGCAGGGGACGCCCTATGAAGGTCGTGGGATTGATCGGGTTTGGCGCGATCGGAGAACTCGTCGCAAGCCATGCGTCGGGGCTGGGCGCGGCGAGGATCGGTCCGGTGCTGGTCAGGAAAGACCGCGCGAACGAGATCCGTCCTCGCCTCCCCCGGCACGCCTTTCCCTGCGAGGAGATCGACGCCCTCCTGGCGGCTCGCCCCGACATGATCGTGGAATGCGCCGGACAGGACGCGGTGCGCGCCCATGCGCCGGCGATTCTCGCCGCCGGCGTCGATTTCATGCCGATCTCCACCGGCGCGCTCGCCGATCACGATTTTCGGCGCCGCCTGATCGAAACGGCGCAGGCGAGCGGCGCCCGCATTCTCATCCCGGCCGGCGCGACCGCCGGACTCGACGGCCTCGGCGCGCTGGCCGTGGGCGGCCTGACCCGCGTGATCTACACCTCGACAAAACCGCCGCACGCCTGGCGCGGCACGCCCGCCGAAGCCCTGATCGACCTCGGCGCGCTCCGCGAACCTGCGACCTTCTATGAAGGGCCGGCGGATGAGGCCGCCCTCCGCTATCCCAAGAACGCCAATCTCGCGGCGACCATCGCGCTGGCGGGCGCCGGCTTCGAGCGCACGACGGTGCGGCTCGTGGCCGATCCGGCCGCGACGGGAAACAGCGGCGCGATCGACGCGGAAGGCGCTTACGGGCGCCTGTCGGTGCGGATCGGCGGCGTCGCGATGGCCGGCAATCCGCGCACCAGCGCCGTGACGGCCCTCTCCATCGTCCGCGCGATACGCAACGAATCCGCGACATTCATCATCTGAAGCGGCTCCTTTGTGGACGGCGACCCGCCGCGTTGACAGGCTGGTGCGCGCATGTAACCCGCACGATCCAACCTGTTGACCGACATGACACATCCCCTTCGCATCGGCGTGGCCGGCCTCGGCACAGTGGGCGCCTCCGTTCTCAAGCTTGTCCAGCGGCGCGCCAACGACCTGGCCGCGACCGCCGGCCGGGCGGTGCGGGTCACGGCCGTCTCCGCCCGCGACCGTAGGCGCGACCGCGGCGTCGACCTGTCCGGTTATCAGTGGTTCGACGATCCTGCGGCGCTTGCCGCCGCCAATGACATCGACTGCGTGGTCGAACTGATCGGCGGCGACGAAGGCCCCGCCCGCCAGACCGTCGAGACGGCGCTGAGCTCCGGCAAGCATGTCGTGACGGCCAACAAGGCGCTGCTGGCGAAGCATGGCGTCGCGCTCGCGCGCATGGCCGAGGACCGGAACGTCGCGCTCGCCTTCGAGGCCTCCGCGGCCGGTGGGGTCCCGGTCGTGAAGACCCTGCGCGAGGCGCTCGCGGGCAACGTCGTCACCCGCGTGTCCGGCATCCTCAACGGCACCTGCAACTACATCCTGTCGCGCATGGAGCTCGAGGGGCTGACCTTCGACGAATGCCTGAAGGACGCGCAGCGCCTCGGCTTCGCGGAAGCGGACCCAACCTTCGACGTCGGCGGTTTCGACACGGCGCATAAGCTCGCGGTGCTGACCAGTCTCGCCTTCGGTGTGAAGATCGACGCCGATGCAATTCATGTAGAAGGCATTTCCTCCATCACCCCGCTCGACCTCAAGATGGCTGACGAGCTCGGGTACCGCATCAAGCTGCTCGGCGTCGCCGAGCGCACGGCGGCGGGGGTCGAGCAGCGCGTCCATCCGACGATGGCGGCGAAATCTTCGTCCATCGCCCAGGTGATGGGCGTGCTGAACGCCGTGACGATCGACGCGGACGCGGTGCGGTCGGTCACGCTGATCGGCCCCGGCGCCGGCGGCGACCCAACGGCCTCAGCGGTGCTGTCGGACATCGCCGATGTGGCCCGCGGCCTCCATGGCGCGCCCTTCGGCAAGCCGGTCGACCTGCTCGACGATCCCGCCCGCGCGCCGATGCAGCGGCATGAAGGCGGCTATTACGTGCGGCTGACGGTGGTCGATCGTCCCGGCTCGATGGCCAAGATCGCGACCCGCATGGGCGATCACCAGATCTCGCTCGAAAGCATCCTGCAGAAGGGCAAGGGCCCGCGCGGCGGCGACGGAGCGACGGTGCCCGTCATCCTGATCACGCACGCGACCTCGGAGGCGGCGATCCGCGCCGCCCTCGACGAGGCGCAGGGCGACGGCGTCGTCACGGAGCCGCCGCAGGTCATTCGTATCGAACGCTAACCGGAACCGGAGGAAGCCATGTCGGGCATCGTCGTCCAGCAGGACAAAGTCATCGAGCGCATTCTGACGCTCGAGCTGGTGCGCGTGACCGAACGCGCCGCCGTGGCCTCGGCCCGCCTGCGCGGACATGGCGACGAAAAGCGCGCCGATCAGGCCGCCGTGGACGCCATGCGCCGCGAGCTGAACAAGCTCGCCATCGACGGCACGATCGTCATCGGCGAGGGCGAGCGCGACGAGGCGCCGATGCTGTTCATCGGCGAGAAGGTCGGCTCCGGCGTTGGCACCAAGGTCGACATCGCCGTCGATCCGCTCGAAGGCACGACGCTGTGCGCCAAGGACATGCCCGGCTCGATCGCAGTCATGGCGATGGCGCCGTCGGGCTCCCTGCTCTACGCGCCCGACGTCTACATGGACAAGATCGCGATCGGCCCCGGCTATCCCAAGGGCGTCGTCGATCTCGACGCCGCGCCGGAAGACAACATCAATGCTCTGGCGAAGGCCAAGGGCGTGAAGCCGGCCGAGATCACCGCGCTGATCATGGACCGCCCGCGCCACGTCGACCTGATCGAGCGCGTCCGGAAAGTCGGCTGCTCGATTCGTCTGATCACGGACGGCGACGTGGCGGGCGTCATCCATACGACGCAGCCCCAGACCGGCATCGACATCTATCTCGGCATCGGCGGCGCGCCGGAAGGCGTGCTTGCGGCGGGCGCGCTGCGCTGCGTCGGCGGCCAGATGCAGTCGCGCCTCATCCTCGACACCCCGGCGAAGATCGAGCGGGCGGCGAAAATGGGCATCAAGGACCCGAGGCGGAAATACGACCTCACGGAAATGGCCGGCGGCGACGTGATCGTCGCGGCCACGGGCGTGACCGACGGCGCGCTGCTCAAGGGCGTGGTCTTTCGCGGCGACGTGATCGAGACCGACACGATCGTCTATCGCTCCGTCACCGGAACCGTGCGCCGTATCCAGGCCGAGCATCGCGAGCTCAGCAAGTTCCATCTGGATTGAGAATGTTGCGGAGCGAAGCCGTCCGCCGCAATCCTGCAGCGCAGGCCGGTTCGCAGCCCGCGAGACATACAAGGTTGATGTCGCCCCTCACCCGGTCGACGCTGACGCGCCGCCCGTCTTCTCCCCGCTCGCGGGGAGAGGGATAGCATCGGCGCGCGCCAGCAAGACGATGCGGGGCGTGGGGCGACAAAAGAACTCGGGATTCGCAGGATGACCATCGCCACCCGCCTCCTCATCCCCGCCGATCGCGCGCAGTGGGAGCCTTTGTGGAAGGGCTACCAGTCGTTCTACAAGGTCAGCATTCCCGACACGGTCACGGACCTCACATGGTCCCGCTTCCATGATCCGGGCGAACCGATGTGGGCGTTCGGCGCGTTCGACGGCGACCGCATGGTCGGCATCGTGCACATGATCCTGCACCGCTCCTGCTGGACCGAGAGCGATTATTGCTATCTGCAGGATCTCTTCGCCGCCGACGACGCGCGCGGGAAAGGCGTCGGCCGCGCGCTGATCGAGCGGGTCTATGCGGAAGCGAAAGGCCGCGGCGCCGGCCGCGTGCATTGGCTGACGCACGAAACGAACAAGACGGCGATGCAGCTCTATGATCGCATCGCCGACCGCAGCGGCTTTGTTCAGTACCGCAAGATCTTCTGATCGGCGCGCGACCGCGCGCGACGCCGACAGGCCCGCATGGAACGCGCCGCGGTTTTCGCAAAGCAGCGGCATGTTCTAGCCTGCGATATGCCCGACTCGCCCCGCCCCTTTCTCAACGTCGCCTCATCCGCGACAGGCCGCCTCTGGCGCGACCGTCTCGATGACGCGGCGCGCGAGCGCGCCACGGCGATCGCGCAGCAGCATGCGATCCCCGACATCGTCGCGCGCGTGCTGGCGGCCCGCGGCGTCGGCGTCGCCGAGGCGGCGGCCTTTCTCGAGCCGAAGCTGCGCGATCTGATGCCCGATCCGTCGACGCTGACCGACATGGACGCCGCGGTCGATCGCATCGCGCGGGCGATTCGCTCCCGCGAGACGGTCGGAATCTTCGGCGACTATGATGTCGACGGCGCCTGCTCGGCTGCGCTCATGGCGTCCTTTCTCGCATCCTGCGGCGTCGCCTATCGCCTGCACATTCCCGACCGGATCACCGAGGGCTACGGCCCGACTAACGAGGCGATCCGCGCCATGCGCGAGGCCGGCGCGTCCCTGCTCGTCACCGTCGATTGCGGAACGGCGAGCCATGAGGCGTTCGCCGAGGCGCGCGCCATCGATCTGGACGTCATCGCGATCGATCATCATCAGGCCCCGGTCGCGCTGCCGGACGCGGTCGCGATCGTAAATCCCAACCGGCAGGACGATCTCTCCGGCCTCGGCCATCTCTGCGCCGCCGGCGTAGTCTTCATGACGCTGGTCGCGCTCAACCGCGCGCTGCGCGGCTCGCCGGCGCGCCCCTTCGATCTGATCGCAGCGCTCGATCTCGTCGCCCTGGCGACCGTCGCCGATGTCGTGCCGCTGATCGGCCTCAACCGCGCCTTCGTGCGCCAGGGACTCGCCGTCATGGCGCGGCGCGAGCGCGCCGGCCTGCGCGCGCTCGCCGACGTGACGCGGCTCGACGGC
>MKVY01000049.1:165074-173547 GCA_001899525.1 Rhizobiales bacterium 65-9 | reverse complement strand
CGTCGCCTGCTTGAGAATGAACGACTTCTGCGCGTCCGAGAACTTCGATGCCTTCATCGTCTTCCGCTCCTCCCAGCCCGGGAATCGACGCGGAAAACTCTACCCAATAACGATCCAGTTTTAAGGTCTCGGATCAGTGCGGCAAGGCCATGCAAACTCGAATTTAGGACATGCAGCTATATTGATGCCTCAGGGCTTGCTATACGGGGCAATATTTCTTTTCCGCTCTTCGAGCGCCGCAGAATAAGCTCTTGCGATGCGATCTGCGATCGTTCCAGCCTTCATCGTTCTTCTGCTGTTTCCAAGACCGTTAGAAGGCAGTTCTTTATCGACAAATTCGCTTACAAGTTGAGCCTGCAACGCGTCTCGTTTGATTTTTCCGCCGGATGCGATGAGTAGCGAAGCAAAGCGGATCCAGAAAGCCTCCGGAAACTCCACGACCTTTGGGCCGGGCCGCTGTTTCGCCGATCCTGCACCTTTCAACCGATCAATGGCCGAAAGGTGCACAACTACCTCGAAATCATGTGCACCTTCTTCAGTCTCCGAAACTCTCAAATCTCGCAACCTTCGCAATACAGAAAAAAAGGCATCGTGAAATCGATTGCCTTCTGGTTTATGTTCCGATCCAAGTAACAGTTGTAATCTTGGAAGCACTTCTTTTATGCGCAGTCCAAATTCGCGCTCTTCACCGCCACGTAAAGGACGGCATCGGTCGTAGATGTCTTGTAACGCTCGCTCAACGAGCTCGGGTTCCGCGAAAAAAAATCTTCGCGAGTCAAGGCCTCAATTGGATACGTTGCCGCTGGCCAAAGTGCTTGATCAAGCTGGATGAGATCCAACTCAGGTGAAATATTCTCGACAAACAGTGCAAAGCTACCATCGCGAATCGCCTGAAATACAACTCGATCGTTTCCGACAAGCGAGAAAGCTCTCCAAATAGGAAGCAAAGAATCACTTGGCATGCTCGTTCTCAGCTACGGACGCAAGGCAATACATAAGGAGTTTCCGCCCCGCATCTCCGTGCGGCTCGCTTATCTTCTGAAGAACGCGAAAAAGCTTGAGAAGCGAGCTATCATTCATTCGAAAGAGCGCCTCGCCTCGAGGGGTGATCATAATAAGGCAACGAGAGCTGCATCAAGTATAACCGCTTCACAACAAACATTTGGCGGCTCTAATTTGTCCAGGTTCGGAGTGCTGTTTGCAAGGCCGTCACCGAACTTCAGCCCGCAATCGGAATGATGCGCAAAGCCTCCACTAGACCACAAACACGCTAGCGCCGTTCGACGAGAGCTAGCCGACGCCCAACAAATTCTCGGCTCACACGCTTATCGGTCAGGATTCGCAATCTTGAGCGAAGTCTTGATGGCAACATTTGGCTTGGGACAACCGCAACCACCCCTAATTGCATCCGCTCAGAAATCCGCTGCTAGCCACAAATGTTCAAGGCTACATATTTGACTGATATTCGCCAAAACGAGCGGACAACGCGATAAGTCTTTGTTTTTGTTGGCGCTCCCTAGGGGACTCGAACCCCTGTTTTCGCCGTGAGAGGGCGACGTCCTAGACCGCTAGACGAAGGGAGCTTGTATGCTCTGGCGCGGACCCTATACCGGCGCAAATCCCGGGCGGCAAGCGCCGCGCCGGCTCAGGAGCGCGCATGGCGGAGGTCCGCGACATCATCCTCAACGGCCCCGCCGGGGCGCGGCTCGACGCCGCCCTCGGCGCGGCGCTGGAGGACTTCTCCCGCACCAGAGCGCAGGCGCTCATCCGCGCCGGTTCTGTGAAGAGAGAGCAAGGCGCTCTGACCGATCCGGCGATGCGGCTGCCGCCGGGGCCCTTCGCCGTGACCGTCACGATTCCCGAGCCCGCGCCCGCGGAACCTGCGCCGGAGCCCATTCCGCTCGATATCGTCCATGAGGACGCGGACCTGATCGTCATCGACAAGCCGGCCGGCCTCGTCGTCCACCCCTCGGCGGGCCACCAAACAGGCACGCTCGTCAACGCCTTGCTGAGCCACTGCGCCGGCTCGCTCTCGGGCGTCGGCGGCGTGATGCGCCCCGGAATCGTGCACCGGCTCGACAAGGAAACCTCGGGACTGATCGTCGTCGCCAAGAACGACAGGACCCATCGCGGCCTCGCGGCGCAATTCGCCGATCACGGCCGCGAAGGGCCGCTCCAGCGACGATATCTCGCGGTCGCATGGGGCGCGCCGAAGCCGGCGCGACAAACCATCGACGCGGCGATCGACCGCCACCCCCACGATCGCGAACGGATGTCCGTCGTGCGCGGCGATCGGGGGCGTCATGCGATCACCCATATGGAAACGGTCGAGACGTTTCGCGGGCCGCGCGCGAATCCGAAAGACGAAGCCATAGCGAGCCTCGTCCATTGCACGCTTGAAACCGGCCGGACGCACCAGATCAGGGTCCACATGGCCCATATCGGCCATCCGCTCCTGGGAGACCCTGTCTACGGAACAGGGTACCGCACGAAGGCGGCGAAGCTCGGCGGCCGCGCGCGCGAAGCGCTGGACGCGCTGGGCCGACAGGCGCTCCATGCCGGCCTGCTGGGATTCGAGCATCCGGCGACAAGCGAGGCGCTCGTCTTCGAACGTCCGCCGCCATCCGACATGCGCGACCTGATCGAAGCGCTGCGCGACGACGCCTGAGACCGGTTCCGCTCCCCGCGGCGCCGTTTCCAAGCCGCGCCCTGGGAATGCGCGGTCGCGGCTCACGCGGCGTCGGTTGGCGGCGAGGCCGCCAAAGGCTAGTCTGCGCGGAGAACCCCGCCCGGCGCCCGGGCGCGTAGAAAGTTGACTACCCCGGTCAACTTTTTGTGACCCGGCCCGCCGCCGCCTCTTTCCGAACAAGGTTGGCGACACAATATGAGGATGTTCGCCGGCGGGCGTTTCGCCGCCGGTTGAAGGACCCGCCGCTCATGGGGGTCACTGGAGGTCCATATGGCGTCTGCCGCTTTGCCCATCGCCGTCTCTGAAGGCGGCCTGTCGAGATATCTCGACGAAATCCGCAAATTTCCCATGCTGGAGCCGCAGCAGGAATACATGCTCGCCAAAAGCTGGCGCGAGCATGGTGACCGCGACGCGGCCCATCAGCTTGTCACGTCCCATCTGCGCCTCGTCGCCAAGATCGCGATGGGCTACCGCGGCTATGGGCTGCCGATCGGCGAGGTCATTTCCGAGGGCAATGTCGGTCTGATGCAGGCCGTGAAGCGGTTCGAGCCCGAAAAGGGCTTCCGTCTCGCGACCTACGCCATGTGGTGGATTCGCGCCTCGATTCAAGAGTACATCCTGCGCTCATGGTCGCTGGTGAAGATGGGCACCACCGCCAACCAGAAGAAGCTGTTCTTCAATCTGCGCAAGGCGAAGGGTCACATTCAGGCGCTCGACGACGGCGATCTCAAGCCGGATCAGGTCAAGACCATCGCTGAAAGGCTGGGCGTCCACGAGCACGAAGTGGTCGAGATGAATCGCCGTCTCTCCGGCGACGCGTCTCTGAACGCCCCGCTCCGGGAGGAAGGCGACGGCGAATGGCAGGATTGGCTGGTCGACGAGGGCACGAACCAGGAAAGCACGCTCGCGGAGCATGAGGAAAGCAGCAACCGCACGCGCGCGCTGAAGCAGGCGCTTGGCGTTCTCAACGATCGCGAGCGGCGCATTTTCGAGGCTCGCCGCCTTCAGGACGATCCGATGACCCTGGAGGATCTCGCCACCGAGTTCGGCGTGTCGCGCGAGCGCGTGCGGCAGATCGAGGTCCGCGCCTTCGAGAAGGTGCAGAAGGCCGTGCGCGAGGCCATCACGCGCATCGAAACTCCGAAACAGCTCGTCGCGGCCGAAACGGCCGCGACCCACGCTTAATCCGCTTATCCGCGTCCCTTCGCCGTCGCCAGGAGCCAGGACCTACTTATATCGGCGCGTCATGCGCCGTCGCGTCGTTTCGCGCCCTCGCTTTGACCCCGACGCACGACCGTCCAGACGCTGCTGACAAGATCAGGCGCCCGGATCGGATAGGCAGGCTCTCCCAATGGAGCGCCTGTCATGCTGGACATCAGTTATATTCTTCTCTTCGTCGACAACCCTGGCGCCAGCGCCGCCTTCTACGAGGCGCTGCTTGACGCGAATCCAGTCGAATCCTCGCCGACATTCGCATTGTTCGTTTTTCCGTCAGGCCTGAAGCTCGGGCTCTGGTCGCGCCGCCACGCGGAGCCGGCGCCCACGGGGTCGTCCGGATCGGCTGAAATCGCCGTTGCGCTTGCGAGCAACGCGGCCGTCGAGACGACGTATGACGCTTGGCGCAGGAAAGGCGTTCCGATTGTCCAGACGCCCACGGAGATGGATTTCGGCCGCACGTTCGTCGCCGCTGATCCGGACGGCCATCGCATCCGGGTCTTTCATCCGAACATGCGCTGACGGCGGCTCTGCCGCACGCGATCGGAGCGGCGGACAATCGCGTCGCCGTCAGGCGACGCGCAATTGCTGCGGCGAGGACGTTGTCGTGGCCGCGGCGATGCGATTGCGGCCGCCGGCCTTCGCCTCATAGAGATTGCGATCGGCCTCGCGCAGCAGATCATCCATGGAAGCGGTCGAGGCCAGCGCCACGCCGATGCTGATCGAGACGCGGAATTCCTGCTCGTCGCTCGTGAAAATCATGTTGGCGATGCGCGCGCGCAATCCTTCTGCGACCGCGAGCGCGGCCGGCAGCGGCGTGGCCGGAAGAAGACACACGAACTCCTCGCCGCCGAGCCGCGCGAGGAAATCCTGATCGCGGAGATGAGCGCGCATCGTGCTGGCGACCCCGGCGATCACGACGTCGCCGCCGCTATGGCCGAAGCGGTCGTTGACCCGCTTGAAATGATCAATGTCGATCGCAAGGCAGCTCAGAGGCTCGCGCGCGTTCACCGCGCGCGCAAGCAGGCGCGCGCCTTCGTCGAACAGGGCGCGGCGATTCGGCGCTCCGGTCAGCAGGTCGGTCATCGCGGCGTGTCGCTGCTGATTCTCCGCCCGCTCGCGGATCAAAGCGATCTGGAAGAAGGACATCGCGACGGCGTTCAACAGCCCTTCAAAGATGAGCAGTGAAAACCATTGGCTGGAGACGATGGCGTCGGTTTCCGGAACCGGCGTCAGGATCGCCAGCGGAATGCGGACGCCGAAGCAGATGGCGTGCACCAGCAGCCACAGGATGGCGGGATAGCGCGAGACGAGCCGCTCTCCGTTGAGTCGACCGAGCTCCCGCGCCGCAGCGACGGCGTAGCCTGCGATGAGGAGCGAGCTTACGACGACCCGCGCTTCGGTGGAGTCGTAGAATGGCTCCCAGCGGCACAGCGCGATCCAGACCACGGCGGGGCCGAAGAGCGCGAGCTTCGGTTTGTCGCGCCCGACGAACTGGCGGAAGCCGGCCCACATCATCGCGAAGCCCAGCGTCAGGAGGGTGTTGGCGATGTCGATAGTGACGAAGAGCGGCGCATGGCCGCGCAAGCTGAACAGCAACGTCGCGACAGCGCTCAGAAAGTTGGCGAGACTCCACCAGCGCAGCGCTGCGATGGCGCGATTCTGCAGCCACGAGATGAGCAGCAGAATGCTGGTCGTAAGCGCTACGACCACCAGCATCAGCGACAAGGTTGGAGCGTGCAGAGACACGAGGCCCTCCGGCGCCGGCCGGACCGCCGGGCTCGCCGTTCACCGCCCAATCTGATGTCGCGCCGTCCAGAAACGGTTAATGACGAGGCGGCCGGCCGAAGCTTGTCGTCCTTCGGTTAAGCAAAGCCTCCGCGGGCTGCTCAATTGCCGCTTGTCAGCTTCGCCAGCGCGCGATCGCTTTCTGGATGACGTCGGCGCCCTGCACCCCCTTCTCGATCGCGATCACCCCGATGCGGTCGTCGGCGAAACGGAATGGAAGGTCGATCCAGTTCGCGGCCAGAAGCTGCGACAGGTTGCGCTCGACGTCGGCGGGAGTGTTGGACAGTCCAATCAGGAAATAGTTCTCCATCACAGGCACCTGCAGCCCCATCAGCGGCGCGCCGCGCTGATTTTCCTCCTGCTTCATCGTTGGCGGGGACGCCAGCTCCTTGACGGGACCGCCGCCCGCGCGAAACTTGAATTTGATCTCGACCAGATGCGAGGCCGGCAAGGCCGCATCGGTGTTGCGCCGGATCGACATCTCGACCGACATCGAGCGTTCCGGAAATTCCAGCTCGGCCTTGACCACCGGATCGGGCTGTCCCTGATCGGTCTGCCCGTCCTCGAGACGCCAGACGACGCGCCCGCTGACGACGGTCGGCTGGTTCGGCGAATCGGCGCGCTGTTCGTAGAGGATGGCGCGCTGAGCGACCGCCACCGCCGGCTGTGGCGACTGGGGCGCGGGAGCCGAGGGTGGTGAAGACGGCGGCGCTGCGGCCTGCGTCGAAGCGGGGGGCTCGGGTTGGGAGGAGGGCGCGCTCGCCTCGCCGCCGACGCGCGCGCCGATCTTCGGGCCGTTGTCCGCCGGCGGCGTGGCGGTGGAAACCGCGGCCGCCGGCGAATAGCGCGCGGGATCCTCCCGTTGCGTCAGCGCCAGAAGGGCGACACAGACGGCCACGGCTGCCGTGATCCCGCCAGTGAGCATCAGGCGCCAGCGCCGACGCCTGGTCTGCGCGACCTCGGGATTTTCGGCGCGCGCGACGGGAGCCAGAGGCCGTTTTGGCGATATGTCCGCCTGCTCGGGCGGCGGCTCGTCGCGATCGAAGGCGGCTGGCGCGTCGTCGTCCGGCCGCGTCTTGTCCGGCGGCGCGTCGGGCGCGCCGCTTGCGAGGATTTCGGCCTCGACGCGCGCGATGGCGTCGTCCAGCGCAGAATCCTCGCGTTCTATCGCGTCGGGCGTCAGCGGCGGGGCCGCGCTGCGAAGATGCTTCATCAGCGCAGCGCGCGCGCGTTCATAAACCTGCGCCCGCGTTTCGGCGGGCGCGTCCTTGAATGCCGCCACGGCGCGGGCGATCAGGGGATAATAGTCAGCCATTCCAGAACAAGATTAGCGCGAGTCGCGTCAATCTTCGAAGGGGTTGCGCACAAGAATGGTGTCCTGACGCTCCGGACTCGTCGAAACTAAGGCGATCGGACAACCAATCAGCTCCTCGACCCGCCGGACGTATTTCACCGCCTCGCCCGGAAGCTGCGCCCATGATCGGGCCTTCGCCGTCGACTCCGTCCAGCCGGCCATGGTCTCATAGACCGGCTCGAGCCTTGTCTGGGCCGCCTCGCTCGCCGGCATATAGTCGATCGGGCGTCCGTCGAGACGGTATCCGACGCAGACCTTGATCTCCTCGAACCCGTCGAGCACATCGAGCTTCGTCAGCGCGATGCCGTGAATTCCGGAGGTCGAGACGGTCTGTCGGAGCAGGACGGCGTCAAGCCATCCGCAGCGCCGCCGCCGGCCGGTGACCGTGCCGAACTCGCGGCCGCGATCGCCGATGCGCTGGCCGATCTCGTCGTCGAGCTCGGTCGGGAACGGCCCGCCGCCGACCCTTGTCGTGTACGCCTTGGCGATTCCCAGCACATAGCCGACGGCCCCCGGTCCCAGCCCCGAGCCGGCAGCCGCCTGTCCGGCGACCGTGTGCGACGACGTGACATAGGGATAGGTGCCGTGATCCACGTCGAGCAGCGCGCCCTGCGCGCCCTCGAACAGGATGCGCTTGCCGGCGCGCCGCTCGCCGTCGAGCATCCGCCAGACGGCGTCCATGAAAGGCAGCACCTGCGGCGCGATGGTGGTCAGCTCTTCGAGCAGCACCCTCCCGGAAATCTCGTCCTGACCCAGGCCGCGCCGGAGCGCGTTGTGATGCGCGAGGAGGCGGTCGATCTTGCGCGGCAGATCGGCCGGATCGGCAAGATCCATCAGCCGGATGGCGCGGCGCCCGACCTTGTCCTCATAGGCCGGCCCGATGCCGCGGCGCGTCGTGCCGATCTTCGTGCCGGAATTGGAATCCTCGCGCAGCGCGTCGAGATCGCGATGCAGCGAGAGAATGAGCGCGCAGTTGTCCGCGATCCGCAGATTGTCGCGCGTCACCGAAACGCCCTGCGCTGTCAGTCTGCCGATCTCGGCCACCAGAGCGTGCGGGTCGAGCACGACGCCGTTGCCGATGACCGAGAGCTTGCCCGGCCTCACGATGCCCGATGGCAACAGCGACAGCTTGTAGGTTTCGCCGTCGATGACAAGCGTATGGCCGGCGTTGTGGCCGCCCTGAAAGCGGACGACGACGTCGGCCTGCTCGGACAGCCAATCGACGAGCTTGCCCTTGCCTTCATCGCCCCATTGGGCCCCGACCACCACCACGTTGGTCATGCGTCGCTCCTGCAAGCAAAAAGCCCCGGCGGGAAGGCCGGGGCTCTTCCGGGAAGCGGTTAGTCGATTAAGCGGAAGAGGTAAAGGGCGCGCGATCAGGCCGCGGCGCGCAGAGCCGCGACCAGCCTCCCGCGCTCCGACTCATC
>MKVY01000049.1:143913-165037 GCA_001899525.1 Rhizobiales bacterium 65-9 | reverse complement strand
ACCGGAACAGCAGCGTTCCGCCCGCCGGCGTGACGCCGGCGACGCGAAGCGCGTCGTCCAATTCGGCCCCCGCGCGCTTGAGCCGCGCGATCGTGGCCGCGCGCCAACTGTCGTCACGATAGGCGCGCTGCGCTATCGCCAGCGCCGGACCAGACACGGCCCAGGGGCCGAACCGCATGCGCGCACGGCCCACGATCGCTTCGTCGGCGACGATGGCGCCGAGACGCGCGCCGGCGAGTCCGAAGAATTTGCCGAAGGAGCGCAGCACGATCGCCTTCAGCGCGCGCGCCTCTGCGACGAGCGAATTCTCCGGCGCGCCATCGGCGAACGCCTCATCGGCGACAAGGCGCCCTCCGCGCGATGCGAGACGTTGCGCGATGGCCGCAAGCCTCGTCCGCGCGATGATCCGTCCGTCCGGATTGTTCGGATTGCAGATGACGACGCAGTCCGCCTCGACATCCTCGATCGCGTCGGCGGCGATCTCGAAAACCTCGGCGCCCGACTGGCGCCAGACCTGCGCATGCTCGCCATAGGTCGGACCGACGATCGCGACGCGAGAGAAGCCCAGCAGATGCGGCAGGAGCTGGATGGCCGCCTGCGATCCGGGCGTGAGCGCGACGTCGCGCGGCTCGCATCCCCACGCAGCCGCCATCGCCGCGCGCGCATGCTCTTCCAGATCGGCGTCAGGCAGGCGCGTGAACGCATCCGCCGGCATGTTTCCATGCGGATAGGGCCATGGATTGATGCCCGTCGAGAGATCAAGCCACGGCGCCGGGGCGTGCGGAAACGCCTGTCTGACGGCGGAAAGCGCGCCGCCGTGAATCAGATCGGCGCCGGTCATCTGCTATTGGGCCGCGGCGACGGCGGGCCGCGCCGTCTGCGCCCTGACGACGGGCGCGACCTTGGTTCCGAACAGCTCGATCGAGCGCATGGTTTTCGCATGCGGAGTCGCGCCGAGACTCATCTGCATCAGGAAGCGGTCATGACCGAGCGCTTCGCGCTGGAACATGATCTTGTCGATCACCTGCTGCGGACTGCCGACAAGGAGATGCCCCTTGAGCGCGCGCGCCGCGTCGAACTGTTCGCGCGCCATCGGACTCCAGCCGCGTTCGCGGCCGATGCCCGCCATCACCTCGCTATAGCCTGGCCAGAAGGCGTCCGCCGCCTCCTGCGAGGAGTCCGCGATGAAGCCGTGCGAATTGATGCCGACCGCGAGTTTCTCCGGCGGCTGCGCGGCGCGGCGCGCCACCTCGCGGTAAAGTTTGACCAGCGGCGCGAACCGCGCCGGCTCCCCGCCGATGATGGCGAGCGCGAGCGGCAGGCCGAGCGCGCCGGCGCGCGCGACCGACTCAGGCGTTCCGCCGACCGCGACCCAGATCGGAATCTCGCCCTCGCTGCGCGGATAGACGCCGCGATCGTCGATCGGCGCGCGCTGGGCGCCGGACCAGGTCACGCGCTCGCTGTCGCGGATGCGCAGCAGCAGGTCGAGTTTCTCGGCGAACAGCGCGTCGTAATCGTCGAGGTTATAGCCGAACAGCGGGAAGGACTCGATGAACGAGCCGCGGCCCGCCATGATTTCCGCCCGCCCGCCCGACAGAAGGTCGAGCGTTGAAAACTGCTGATAGACGCGCACCGGATCGTCGGAGCTGAGCACCGTCACCGCGCTGGTCAGCCTGATTTGTTTGGTGCGTTCGGCGCCGGCCGCGAGCGCGACCGCAGGCGCGGACGCCGCATAGTCGGCGCGATGATGCTCGCCGAGACCGAAGACGTCGAGGCCGACCTGATCGGCGAGCGCGATCTCCTCGATCAGGTCGCGCAGCCTCTGCCGCGGCGTGATTGCGCCGCCGGGCTTCACGTCGGCAAAGGTATAGACGCCGAGTTCCATCACGAGTCTCCGCTGCGATGCGGCTTAGCTGGCGAGCCCGCCAGCGCCGCGCAAGGACGAACAGCTCTGGAACCCTGTTACAGCGATGTGACCGTCGCCGGTCACACCTTCTTCCGGTTGAGCTCGAGCCGCGCGTCGACCAGTTCGACCGTGGCGTCGATCACGGGATTGTTCAGCCCCTTCTGCCGCGCGATTCCCTGCACGAGCCTGTCGACGCGCTCGATGTTGGGCGCGCCGGCGAACAGCGCGCGCGCCGCGGAGGACGGGCGCTCGAGCCCCTGCGCGGCGTTGGCGTATTTCTCGAACGGGACGAGATCGTCCGCATCGGCGCCGAGCGCGACGCACAGATCGCGCACCCAGTCATAGACGTCGCGCGATTCCGCGAGGTTTGAATGAACCGCCTCCTTGATGGAGCGCGGCCCGTCCTTCGTCACGCAACGGTAATTGCCGGCGAGCAGCATCGCCCACTTCGCCAGGGGCGTGAAGATGCTGTCATGCACCTTGAGTTTCACCGGCAGCTCGACCGGCTGTCCGTCGCCGGCGTCATAGCGGATGGCCTCGATGTCCTTCTGCAGGTCGCGCAGGATGGTCGTGGCCTTGTCGGATTCGAAGCGCGCCGCCTTGAAATTGGTGGGCAGCGTCACCTGCAGCACGTTCACCTTCTCTTCCGGCGGGCGGAACGCCTGCGGATCGGGACTGCACAGGGTCATGGAAGCGGGATCGAAGGCGTCCCACACGCTGGCGTCGGCGTAGGCGTTGCGCAGCACGTAGGTGTCGAGGCCGGGGATGCGTTTCAGGTAAGGCAGCGGCGGCATGTTCATGATCGACATGCACGGGACCTTGGACAAGGCGACCGCCTCCAGAAGATCGCGCACGCCGGGCGAGCGGTATTGCGGCTCCTGCATCGCGAGCGCGACGAGATCGAAATCGGACGGATTGAAATCGGCGGGCCCCCCCGCCTTGAGCGCGCCCGGCAGCTTGCGCGTGTCGATCTCCACAAGTCCGCTGCGTCCTTTCACGGGCAGGCGGATGCACGCGCCTTCCGCATTGAAGAGTTCCGCCTCGGCCGGCAGGCAGACCATCGTGACATGATGTCCGCCGAACAGGATCTTGGTGGCGAGGAGCGACCCGTAAGACGCGCCCATGATGAGAATCTTGTACTGCTTCGCCGACATGCTGCTTCCCGAAACGCTGAGCCTTCAAGCGCGGGCAGGTCGCCCGCGCGTCGTGACCATCGTATGGGCGCGGGCGCGTCGGCGCAACGCTGGGACATCGCGCGCGAATCGATCTGTCGAGCGCCTGTCGGCTATTCGGGCAGGAACGCCCGCCGCGCTCCGCCCGCGTCCGTGAGCACATCGACCGGCGTGTCGTAGAGCGCGGCGAGGGAGCGGCCGTCGAGCGATCAGCCCGCGCCCTCGAGCACGCGCGTGATCTGCTCGTCGCTCGGCGTGACCTGATAGAACAGCGAATAGAAATCGCGCGTGATCAGCCGCATGTCTTCGGGAAACTTGTCGGGATAGAAAATCTTCGCGAGCCACCACAGCCCGACCATGCGATTGACCGACTGCGGGAAATCCATCCAGCCGAACGGCGCCCGCGGCGACAGATGCACCCGTCCCGCGCTCACGGCCTTGACGCCCGCCCAGGCCGGATCGCTGCGCACGTCTGCGGCGAACGCCGGATCAATCGCCACGATCACATCGGGATTCCAGCCGACCGCCTGCTCGACCGATACGCTGGCGAGTCCGCCGCGCGTGTCGCCGGCGACATTTCTCGCGCCGAGATACTCGATCGTCTCGACATTGCTCGAACCGCCTGGGCCGGTTTCGAGACCGCGCGGGCCGCGCGCGTAATAGACGCGCGGCCGCTGATCCTCTGGAATGGCGTCGATGCGCGACGCAATCGTCTTCATGCCTTGTTCGCACCACGCCGCCAGCGTGGAAGCGCGCTCTTCGCGGCCGAGCATCCGTCCCAGCAGGCGATAGGTTTCGACGGTTCCGGAAAAACGCCCGTCCAGCAGCGCATAGGGAATGAGCGTCTGCGTTTGCACCCGTTCGGCGAGATCGACACTGGTCCGGTTCGTCGAGCCGACATCGATGATGAGGTCGGGTTTCTGGGCGAGCAGGGTCGCGAGATTGACGGTGTCGCCGCGTCCGGTGAGACGGCCAAGCTCCGGCTTTGCCGCCGCCTCCGGCAGCAAAAACTCCTTGTCATACGCGCTTGGAGCGCGCGGCCAGCCGAGCAGCAGATCAGGCGCGAGCGTATAGAGAAAGATCGCGGCCGGCGGCCCTGCCGGAAAAACCCGCTGCGCCGGAGTGGGCGGCACGATGCGCCGCCCCGCCGAATCCGTGACGCTGTCATCCGCCAGCGCGCGCCGCGCAAGAAACGGCGAAGCCAGAAGCGCTGCGGCGGAGCGTCGGTCGATCAGCATGGGGAAACTCACGACGGCCGCGCATCACGCAGGCGGTGAAACGATCCTCCGACAGAACATTGACGGCCGTAAGGCGCGCAATGCGGCTCAGCCCGCGAGCTTCGCCATCAGCGCGTCCGACACCTCGACATTCGAATAGACGTTCTGGACGTCGTCGTGATCCTCGAGGGTCTCGATGAGCCTGATGATCTTCTCGCCCTGCTCGTCGTTCACGGCGACGGCGTTCTGCGGACGCCAGATCATTTTCGCCGAACGCGGCTCGCCGAAGCGGGTTTCGAGTCCCTTCGCCACTTCGGCCAGCACGTTCTGGCTGCAATAGATCTCGTGCGTCTCTTCGCTCGACTGGACGTCGTCTGCGCCGGCTTCGATCGCTGCTTCGAGCATGTCGTATTCCGACGCCGCCTTGGCGTCATAGGTGATCAGCCCCAGCCGGTCGAACATGAAGGACACAGCGCCGGTTTCCGCCATGTTGCCGCCCGCCTTGGTGAAGTAGGAGCGAACGTCGGCTGCGGTGCGGTTGCGGTTGTCGGTCATCACCTCGACGATCAGGGCGGTTCCGCCCGGCCCGTAGCCTTCGTAACGGATCTCGTCGTAATTCTCGCCGTCGCCGCCGGCCGCCTTCTTGATGGCGCGCTCGATATTGTCCTTGGGCATGTTTTCCGCGCGGGCGGCGAGCACGGCGGCGCGCAGGCGCGGATTCATCGCCGGATCGGGAACCCCGAGCTTGGCGGCGACCGTGATCTCGCGCGCGAGCTTGCCGAAGAGCTTGGAGCGGATCGCGTCCTGCTTGCCCTTCTTGTGCATGATGTTCTTGAACTGGGAATGACCCGCCATGCGGCCCCTCGGAAAGTCAAGCTGTGCGGCGCTCGGACGCCGGAAATCGCCGGGCTTATAGTCAGTCGGGAGGGCGAAATAAAGCCGGCGGCCTAACCTCTCCTGTTCGGCGGCTTCCGCTCGGCCAGCGCGATTCCGCCGAGGATCAGCGCCATGGCCAAAGCCTGCGGCCAGCCGAACGCTTCGCCAAGCCCTGCGACCGCGAACAGGACGGCGAAGACCGGCAGCATGTTGTAAAACACCCCGGCCCGGCCGGGCCCGATCAGCTCGATGCCGCGGATATAGAAGATCTGGGAGAAAAACGACGGAAAGATCGTGACATAGGCGACGATCGCCCAGCCCTTGAGGGTCGGCCACTGGAGGTTTCCCAGCGCATATTCGATCGGGACCAGCGGCAGGCTCGCGGCGGCCGCGAACAGGGCCATGGTCAGGAAGAAGGCGATGGCGGGCATGGCCGGCCGGTCGCGCATGGCCACCGTGTAGCCGGCGTAGAGCAGGACGGCGACGAGCATCATGGCGTCGCCCTTGTTCAGTTCAAGCGCGAGCAGCGCCGCGAGGCTGCCGCCGCTGGAGATGACCGCGACGCCGACCATGGTGACGGCGACGCCAACCGCCTGCAGACCGCTGATTGGCGTGCCATAGGCGAGCCAGACGCCGAGGAAGACGAGCGCCGGCGTCGCGCCCTGCAGCAATCCGATGTTCAGCGCGCTGGTGTAATGGGCGCCGACATACATCAGCACATTGAAGCCGGTCTGGCCCAGGATGGCCGCCAGGATGATGCGCCAGGGCCGGCGCGCGATCAGAGGCCAGCCGGCTGCGATCTCGCGCCGGTAGAACGGCGCGATGAGGAAGCAGACCCCGAGCCATCGCAGGCAGGTCATGAGCAGCGGCGACGCTTCGCCGACGGCGAGCCGGCTGGCGACCGCGTTGCCGCCCCAGAACATGGTGGCGAGCGTCAGCAGGAGATAGGGATTGGACCAGAATCGGTTGAGAAAAGCAGGCAAGCGGCCGTTGTCCCGGAAGGGGCGGGCATGCTACTGGCGGCTCCTCCCCTGTCCATGGCGCGCGCCGCATGGCTCCATGCCGCAGTCATGGGCGCAGCGCCTTTTCTCCGCTCCCGATGTCCCGCCCGCTCCGCATTCTCATCGTCGAAGGCAACACGCAGCCGGCGCGCGCGGCGCACAAGAAGGTCTATGGCGAGACCTCCGCCGAATCCTACGCTTCAGTGGTTCACGCGATCGACAGCGAGCTGGTGGCCGACATCGCCCTGCCCGCCGACGAGGGCGCGAACCTGCCTGATCCGGCGGGCCTTGAAGCGTATGACGGCGTGTTCGTCACGGGCTCCTCGCTCAACATCTATGATCTTCAGCCCGCGGTGACGCGGCAGATTGACCTGATGCGCGCGGTCTATCAATCGAAATCGCCGGTCTTCGGATCCTGCTGGGGAATCCAGCTCGGGGCGGTCGCGGCGGGAGGCGTGGTCCACCGCAACCCGAAGGGCAGAGAGGTCGGCTTCGCCCGCCGGCTCACCCGCACGGCGGCCGGCGTCAACCATCCCCTGCTGGAGGGGCGCCCGGCGGTGTGGGACGCGCCCGCGATCCATCTCGACGAGGTGAGCCGCCTGCCGCCGGACGCGACGCCGCTCGCCTTCAACGCGGTTTCGGAGGTGCAGGCGGCCGAATTCACTCATGAAGGCTCGGTCTTCTGGGGCGTCCAGTATCATCCTGAATTCTCGATGCGCGAACTGGCCTCGATCATGCGTCGCCGCAGCCGGGGGCTGACCACCGAAGGCTTCGCCTCCAGGGAGGACGAACTGCTCGGCTTCTGCGACGATCTGGACGTGCTGCACGACGACCCGACGCGGCAGGATCTGGCCTGGCGCTACGGCCTCGATGAGCAGACCCTGAACGCTGATCTGCGGACCGCCGAGCTTCGCAACTTCATCGCGCATCGCGTCAAGCCGATCGCCTCGGCGCGCGGCCGCGCCTGATTTCTCCGGCGTCGGGGCGCTCGCGGCCGCGGCCGTGCGGCGCGCGCATTCCGCCGCGCGAGCGTCCTGAAATGTCCCCAATCCACAGGTCTTAGAAGTCATTGCTCGTTCTTCCCGGGGAACTTCATGAAATCCGTCTTCGCCGCCGCGCTCGCCAGCGTTTCTCTCCTCGCATTCCTTTCGGCCGCGCGCGCGGATGAACTGTCCGCCGCGTCGCGCATCGACGCCGTGACGGTTTTCCCGGACGGCGCGTTGGTCACCCGTCTCGCCGACATCGCGATCCCCGCCGGATCGCATCAGGTCCTCGTCCGGAATCTTCCGCAGGGCGTCGATCCGGCGTCGATCCGCGTGGAAGGCTCGGCCGACCAAAAACTGACCATCGGATCGGCGGAGCTGCGGCGGACGCCGGTGGATTCCAGGCCCGACTCCGCCGCTCTGGCGAAGCTGCGCGATCTGCGCGCCGAGCTTGACGGCGTGAACGGCCGCATCGACGCGGCGGAGATGCAGAAGCGCACCATCGAGCGCTTCTCGATCGCGACGCCGGAAGCGTCGGCCAAGGAAGGCAAGCCCGTCGATGTGTCGCAATGGAAGGCGGTCTGGACCGCTGTCGGCGAAGGCGTCGCGGAAGTGAACGCCCAGCTGTCTGCGTTGCGCTTGAAGGCCGCCGCGCTCGACGCCGAGATCAAGGCGCTGGAAGCCGCGACGCAGCGCGCTCGGCCCAATCTCGCGCCGCAGCTTGATGTGACCATCGCGGTCGACGCGGAAGCGAATGCGAAAGCGGCGCTCAAGATCAGCTATCGGGTCCGCAACGCGCGATGGACTCCGATCTACGATGCGCGGCTGACGACGGGCGGCGCCGGGACGAAGCCCGCCATCGAATTCGTGCGCCGCGCCAGCGTGTCGCAAACGACAGGCGAGGAATGGACCGACGCCAGCCTGACGCTTTCGACGACTCGCGTTGCGGGAGGCGTCGCGGCGCCCGAGATGGGCGCGCTGGTCGCCAACTTCTACGAGCCGCCCATCGCTTATGGACGCGCGGCCGGCGCGCCGATGAGCGCGGCCCCGCCGCCGTCGCCCGCCGCGCAGGCGATGGAACAGGCGGCCCGGCCAAAGGTCTCCGCCGACATGGCGCGGCGCGCGGAGGAGCAGGAGGCCGTCGCGGACGCGTCGACTTTCTCCGCCGAATACCGGGCGCCAAGCCGCGCGACTGTAGCGCGCGACGGAGCGGCGAAAACCGTTCGCCTGGCGTCGCGCAACGTTGAGCCGGAATTGCAGGTGAAAGCCGCGCCCGCGCTCGACACGACGGCGTATCTCACGGCGAAATTCGTCAATGCGGATGACGCGCCTTTGTTGCCGGGAGAGGTGCAGCTGCATCGCGACGGTGTTTTCGTCGGCAAGGCGCGCATCGGCCTGACGGCGTCCGGCGATCAGGTCGATCTCGGTTTCGGCGCTGACGACCGCGTCAAGATCGAGCGCAACCCGGTGCGCAAGCGCGAGAACGATCCGGTCTGGTACAATTCCTCGCGCTATCAGATGAGCGACTACCGCACGACCGTCGTGAACCTGCACGCGCAACCCATCCGGGTGACGATCGTCGATCGCATCCCGGTCTCTGAAAACACCGCGATCGTGGTCGAGCAGTTGCGCGAAACGACGACGCCGACGGAAAAACAGGTCGGCGACAAGCGCGGCGTGATGGCCTGGTCGTGGGACATGCAGCCGAATGAGAAGAAAGAAGTCCGTGTGGCCTATCGCATGAAATGGCCGGCTGACCGCGACGTGCGCCTGTTCGCGCAGGGCGGCCGCTGATCAGCGCAACCAGGGGTCAAGCGCCGGCAGCGCGATCACGACGCTGATCGCGATGATGGCGTAGGCGATGCGGCGGAACGATCGCTCCGTCGCAAAGCCGAAGCTCTTGACCCCTATCAGCACGCCAACTCCGTAGGCCGCGATGAGCGGCAGCGCCGTCCACACATGCTCGGCGCGCAGCACGCCTGAAAAAGCGAAGACGACGCCGGACAGGACCGTCGTCAGCGCGAAAAACACCTGCATGTTGTCGCGCGTGCTGCGCGCGTCGCCCGTCTGCGATCCAAGCCAGAAAATGGCGAGCGGCATGCCGCCGAGCTGCGCGAGCCCGCTATACAGGCCCGACAGCGCGCCGACGGAAATCGACAGCGGCGCGCCGGGCGTCGAGCGGTAACGCCAGCCCGCGACGAGCGCCGACAGCGCCGCCGCGATCGAGATGGCGATCATCCAGCGCGCGACGTCCCGATCAAGCGTGGTGAGAAGCAGCGCCCCGACCGGCAGGGCGGCGGCCGAACCGATCAGCAGCGGCGCGACCTCCCGCCAGTTTGCGCGCGGAAACGACTTGAACGCCAGCGGGAACGCGAACGGAGCGTCGATCAGCCAGATCAGCGACACCGCCATCGCGGGGCCGACCGTCATGCTGGCTGTCGGCACGAACACCATGGCGAAGCCGAAGCCGGTGAAGCCGCGCACGACGCCGCCCGCCAGGGCCGCGAGCAGCAGGACGAGCGAATCAAGGCCGCTTGCGACGCCGGGGATCGCCACGACGGGATCAATGCGTCGATGGCGGCGCGGCGTGGTGAGGACGGAAAAGCCGTCCTTCCTCCGTCCAGAGCATGAGAAGGATCGAGGCGAACCCAAACAGGAAATAGCCGACCGCGATCGGAATCACCGTGCCGTCGAAAGCCTGACCGACGACGAGGCCGAGCACCGCGCCCACGAGCGTCGTATAGAAGCCGATCACTGACGAGGCCGTGCCGGCGATGTCGCCGAGCGGCTCCATCGCCATCGCGTTTGAATTCGGCATGATGATCGAAAACAGGAAGTGACAGAGCGCCAGCAGGATGCTGAAGGCCAGCAGCGGCGGCCGTCCTCCGTACCAGAGCGCGACGATGGCGAGCGTCCCCGCCGCGAGCGTGAAGCCGATCGTCGCGCCATGCGCGAGCCTGCGCATGCCGAGGCGCATCACGAGGCGGGAGTTCACGAACGCAGCCACGCCCATCACCCCGGCGATGGCCGCGAACATAAGCGGAAACCACTGCGCGAGATTATAGACCTCGGTCTCGAAAATCTGCTGCGCCGAGTTGATGTAGCTCATGATGCAGCCGAACATCACCGCCATGCAGGTCGAGTATCCGAAAGTCGCGCGCGTCGTGACCGTGCGGCGGACGGCCTTGCCGAGCGCGCTCAACGACGCCGGCTGCCGGAACTGCGGCTTCAGCGTTTCCGGCATGCGCAGGCTGAACCAGACCATCAGCACGATTGCGAGCGCCAGCATCGCGGCGAAGATCGCGCGCCATCCGACCAGATGGAGGATCAGGCTTCCGATCGCCGGCGCGAGCATCGGCACCAGGATGAAGATCACCATGGTGAGCGACATCACCCGCGCCATTTCGCGCCCCTCGTAGCGGTCGCGAACGAGCGCCACCGACACCACGCGCGTGCATGCGGCTCCGAGCCCCTGCAGCGCCCGCGCGACGAGGAGCAGATCGAACGTCGGGGCGAAGACCGCGCAGACGCTGCCGACGATGTAGATCGACATGCCGATGATGAGGGTCGGCCGCCGGCCGATCATGTCGGACACGGGCCCGTACACGAGCTGCATGACCGCGAAGGCGATCATGTAGACGCTCATGAGAAGCTGGACCTGATTGTTGCTCTCGACTTTCAGCTCGGCGTGGATCGGTCCGAAGGCGGGCATGATGTTGTCGATCGAGAACGCGCCGATCGCCATGATGAGCGCGACCAGCGTCACGAATTCGACAAAAGAAGGGTCGGCCGACCGACGCGCGGTCCGGCCTTTGGGCGTATAAAGCATGCAAATGACGTCCGGAAATGGGGGACGAGGGCCGGCGCACACCAGCGGCCGGAAGCGCGCGGCGTTTTCTTCTAGAGGAGACGGCCGCCAGCGTCGATGCTTTTGTCGCCTTCCGCGTCGCGTCCCACGCAAAGGCGCTATGATCCAGATCATGACAAATCATGCGATTCGCATCATCGGCATCGATCCCGGACTGCGGCGGACCGGCTGGGGGGTCATCTCCGTGGAGGGAGCCCGCCTCGCCTTCATCGGCTGCGGGTCGGTCAATCCCGATGACCGTCGCCCCCTGGCGGACCGGCTGCGAGAGCTGCACGAAGGGCTGGCGGAGGTGATGCGGCGCGAAGCGCCGGACGAAGCTGCGATCGAGGAAACGTTCGTGAGCAAGGACGCCCAGGCGACTCTGAAGCTCGGCCATGCGCGCGGCGTCGCCATGCTGGCCGGCGCGCTTCACGGCGTCGCCGTCGCCGAATATGCGCCCAATCAGATCAAGAAAACGATCGTCGGCGCAGGCCATGCCGACAAATCGCAGATCCACATGATGGTGCGCGTGCTGTTGCCGAAAGCCGATCCGCGCAGCGACGACGCCGCCGACGCGCTCGCGGTGGCGCTCACCCACGCCCAGCATCGCGGCGCGCGCACGCTGGATCAGCTCGCCCGCGCCCGCTGACGGCGAAATCCGAACAGGGACGCATCCGCGTCCTCTTCGCCTTTGAAGGCCGCTCCGATGATGTCGGCCGCGATCCGGCTGTAGGTGATGCCGTTGCCGCCATAGCCCATCGCCGCCCAGCAGTGGCGCAGCCCCGGTATCTCCCCGATGGTCGGCAGGCCGTCGTCGCTCGCGCCGAAGGAGCCGCACCAGGCGAAGGCGGGCTCGGTGTCGAGATCGGGCAGCAGCCGCGCGAGCTTGCGGCGGATGACTGCGATTTTTCGCGGCGCGACGGCGTCGCGCCGTTCCGCGTCGGCGAAGGTCTCGTCTTCGCCGCCGCAAATGACGCGGCCGTCCGCGGTGGTCCGCAGATACAGATAGGGGTCGGACGCCTCCCAGATGAAGCATTGCGTCGGCCACAGCCGGCGCTTCTGCGGCCGGGTCGCGAGCGCGAAGGTCGAGACGATCTGATGGCCGCGCAGCGGCGCCTGTTTGGGCGCTTCATAGCCCGTCGCGAAAACGAGCTTGCGGCAGCGGATGACGCGGCCGTCAGCGGCGGTCGCGACGACTCCCGCGCGCATGGAGCGCGCCTCGCTGATCTCGCACGGCGCGAACAGGCGCGCGCCGCGGGCGACGGCGGCGCGAAGATAGCCCGCCGCCAGCTTGCGCGGATCGGCGGCGAGATTGTCGTAGCTCAGCAACGCGCCGTTTCTGCGCAGGCCGAATCTTTGTTTCAGATCGCCGCGCGTGAGATAGGCGGTCTCCAGCCCCGCCAGACGGCGGGCGCGCTCCTCGCGCTGGAGGCCGTCTGAATTCAGCGTGTCTCCTGCGAGATAAAGCGAATCCCTGCGCTCCATGTCGCATGCGACCGCGAGCGCGCGGGTTCGCGCCGCGAGTCCCTCCACCGCGAGCCTGCTCCGCCGCCAGACCCGCTGAGCGTCGCTCGCGCCGATGAGACGCGAGAGTCGGACCATGGGCAGATCGATCTCAGATTGCAGCAACGACGTCGACGCGGCGGTTGAGCCGAGAAGCGGCGCGCGCCTGCGATCGACGATGACCACGTCAAGCCCGGCCGCGGTCAGCTCCTCGGCGATGAAGGCGCCGGAAATCCCGGTGCCGACCACCAGCGCGTCGCATTGCAGGTCGCGCGTGAGTTTACGAAAGGGCGGGAGGCGGACGGGATGCGCGAGCCAGACAGGCTGCCCTGTGCGCAGATCGCGTTTTCTGGTCGTCACGCTTGGCCTCTAAGAGGCTTTTTAACGCTCAAGCTCCGAAAATGATCCGTCATCAGGACTGACGACGCGGCGGCGCGGCAAGCGGCAGGTCGTCGAACAGCGACGGCGCGTCGCCGACGCGCGCTTTCTCGATCGACAGCATCCGCATTTTGGTTTCGACGCCGCCATTGGCGGAAAAGCCGCCAGCCTTTCCGTTGGAGCCAAGCACGCGATGACACGGCACGATGATCGGGAACGGATTGTCGCCGAGCGCCTGACCGACTACGCGCGAGAGCGCGAGGTCGCCGAGATCCAGGGCCAGAGCGCCATAGCTGCGGGTCCGGCCGGGCGGGATCGCGCGCGTCAGCGCATAGACGCGACGGTGGAAATCGGGAACCTCGTCCATGGCGAGTTCGGCGTCGGGAAAATCGCGGCGCTGTCCCTGCATCAGGCTCACGATCGATTCGACGATCGGCTGTATCGCGGGCGTTGGCGCTGCTTCCGCGATGTCAGCGAAACGGCGGCGCATGCGGCCGCCGAGATCGATCGCATCGGGCAACGGCAATTGCGCGCCGACGATGCGGCCGGCGGCGTCCCACGCGATCGCGCAGACGCCGATGGCGGTGTCGAACTGCGTGAAGAAGCGCTGCGTCATGACGCTGCACTGTACGATCGCGGATCGGCCCGATCCACCCGTTTCCTGCGGCTCTGACGATCAGCAGCGCGCTCAGTCCGCCGGCGCGCTTCCTCGCGCGCCAGCAGCCCGCCGCGATCCTGCAGGCCGAGCATGACCACGCCATGCGCCGAGGCCCACAGCGCGCGCGCGGCGAGCCCGCGTTCGTTGTCCGGCATGCCGGCGACGGCGTCGGAGAACACGCTCCCCAGCAATCCGAACAGGGACCTGGTCAATTCGGCGAACGACTCCGGAAGCGCCCGCTCGGCCGGCGCGCGATGGGTGAACAGGGCGTCGAAGCGCTTCGGGTGAGCGATGGCGTAACGCGCATACGCATGCGCGAGCGCGAGCAATCGTCCGGTCGCGCCGCTCTCGCCGCCAACGGCGGCGAGAGCGTCCCGGCACGCGGCATCGATCTCCCGAAGGCTTTCCTCGTTCGCGGCGAAAATCACGCCGTCGAGATCGGCGAACAGGTTGTAGACCGTTCCAACGGCGCATCCCGCTCGTTCCGCGAGGCGGCGCGCCTGAAGCCCGGCCAGACCATCCTCTTCGATGATGCCGGTCGCGAGCCGCGTGAGGTCGGCCCGCTGCCTGTCCCGGCGATCGGCGGACGGGCGTTTCATGACAGGAGGGCGCCGGCTGACGCGAGATGGTTTGTCAGACCGCGATCCGTCTTCATCGAAGGTCGCCGCAAGAGCTCTTGAACAATGTTCAAGTCACTGCTAGAAAAGACCTTGAACATCGTTCAAATTCCATCGGCTCGGCCGGAGATTGAACGATGTTCGTAATGGGGAGGACGGCGATGCTCAAGTTCGCGATTTTGCTTGTGGCGGACCTCCGCGCTTATCACCGGGCTGTCCATTGGCCTTGCGGACGCCGCAGGAGGACGGCGCCATGGTCCGCCTTTGCGGAAGTCTCCATATGGCCCCTCGACCTCGCTGTCGCGTCGGCTTCGCCGCGCTCTTAACGGACAGCCGCTCAGGGACGGACCGCGTCGGCGATCGCGTCGGTCGAGGCGAAATAGGGCTTCACATCGACAAGAGGCGTTCCGTCGAGACAGTCCACGCCCAGCACCAGCAGCGATGTCGCCTTCACCTCGATCAGTCGCGCCGCCGCCATCGCGATCGGATTGGGCCGCGCCGGCGACCGCAACGCGAATACCCCGCGCGGCTCCGCAAGATGCGCAGGCGCCTGCATGATGAGATCGCGCGCGCCGCGATCCATCCAGTAAAGAATCCAGAGATGCGAAAAGCCTTCGACGCCCCTGAGCCCGTCCGCGAAGCGCGGATCGATTTCCACGCTCGCCAGCGCCTGATCGCCGCGAGCGATCGCCTCGCGGCTGTTCTTCGGACAGTGTGACCTCTCCCGCCAGGGCGTGCGGATTCGGCCGATGAAGCGGATGGCCGCATCGGTCGGCGCCGGAAGATCGATCCTGATTTCTCCCGGCCGGGGTTCACGAGGATCAGGTTCCATGAAATGCCCTCGCGCATGTTCTGAAGCGGCGACGACGCCGGTTATCGAGTAATGAAGCGCATGCAAAGACGCTGCGGCATATCCGAAATCGCATCCCGTTTCGCCAAGGCGCGGATAGCCTTCGTCATCGCGCGCAATCTTGCGATTACACAGGCGCGCCCGCCCGAACTCGACATGCTGATCGCTGAGCGGGAGCGCGACTGCCGCGCCCGCTGGGCCGATGCCGAGCTCTCGCAGATACCGGGAATCGCCGCCTGGCGCGAAGCCTACAAGGGCTTCGGCATCAGGAAGACCAGCTATCGCTCGTCGGTCGAAAGGCTGGTCAAGCGCGTGCTGGCGGGCGAACGACTGCCGGCGGTCAACACGCTCGTTGACATCTATAATGCGGTCTCGCTCACGCATGTGTTCTGCTGCGGCGCGGATGATCTGGACCGGACCTCGGGCGACCTTGTGTTCCGGTACGCCCGCCCGGGAGACAGTTTTATCGACATGGGCGCCGCTGACGGCGACGATCCGAACGATCCGCCCAAGGCGGGCGAGGTCGTCTACGCCGATGACGACAAGGTTTTGTGCCGGCGCTGGAACTGGCGTCAGGACGCCCGATCCGGCATCGGTCCCGACACCCGGACCGCCGTGATCACCGTCCAGGCCAATGGCTGGGGCGATCTTGCTGCGGCGGTCGAGGATCTCACCGCCCTTCTCCGGCGGTTCGCGGGCGCAGACGCCGTTAGCCTTGTCGTGAGCGAGGGAGCCCCCGAAGCCGTCCTCCCGGCTTGACCATCTTGCGGAGCGTCCGATAATTATATAAAGATATGCTTATGTCTATTCCAAGAGAAGAAGGCTCGCAGCCGTGACAGCGCCCCTTTCCTTCGACGCCGCTCTCTCGACGCTGAAGGCGGCTGGCGAGGAAACGCGGCTGCGCATCGTCGCATTGCTCGCGGACGGCGAACTCACCGTCTCCGATCTGACCGACATCCTCGGCCAGTCTCAGCCCAGAATCTCAAGGCATCTCAAGCTCCTGTCCGACGCCGGCCTTGCCGCCCGCAATCGCGAGGGCGCCTGGGCGTTCTTTCGTCTCGAAACGCGGGGGCCGGGCGCCGGGATGGCGCGCGCGCTGGCCGCCTCGCTGGATCGCGACGATCCCACCCTCGCCGGCGATCGCGCCCGCCTGGCCGCCGTTCGTTCGGCCCGGGCGAAAGCGGCGGAAGAGTATTTCGGACGCCACGCCATCGAATGGGACCGCATCCGCTCGCTCCATGTCGCTGAAAGCGATGTCGAGCAGGCGATCCTCGCCGCTGTCGGCGACAAGCCGATCCGCGCGCTTCTCGATCTCGGCGCCGGCACCGGGCGCATGCTGCAACTGTTCAGCGGACGGGCGCAGCGCATGGTCGGCGTCGACGCAAGTCCCGCCATGCTGCAGGTCGCGCGCGCCAATCTCGCCAAAGCCGGCGTGCGCGGCGTCGAGCTGCGGCAAAGCGACATCTATGCGCTGCCGGTCGAGCGCAACGCCTTCGACCTCGTGGTCATTCATCAGGTGCTCCATTTCCTGGACGATCCCGCGCGCGCCATTCGCGAAGCGGCGGCGGCGCTCGCCCCCGGCGGCCGCATCGTGATCGTGGACTTCGCGCCGCATTCGATCGAGGAGCTGCGCGAGAAGCAGTCCCATCGGCGTCTGGGCTTCGCGGCCGACGAGATCGCGACGCTGATGCAGGACGCCGGCCTCGACGCCACAGCTCACCGGAATCTGCCGCCGCCGGACGGCGACGCCTCGAAGCTGACCGTCTCGCTCTGGGTCGGCCGCGACAGGCGCGTCGTCACGGATTATCCGCTGCATCAGCCTGGCCGGGAGGTCGCGTAATGGCTCTCAATTTCCTGCGCGGCGCTGGCCGCGCGCCGGTCGCCACGCCCCGCGTGTCGTTCGAATTCTTTCCGCCCAAGAATGCGGAGATGGAGGCGTCTCTCTGGTCCGCGATCCGCCGGCTGGAGGCTCTCAATCCCGCCTTCGTCTCCGTGACCTACGGGGCCGGCGGAACGACGCGCGAGCGCACGCACAACACGGTCAAGCGCATCGTCGAGGAAACGACGCTGAAGCCCGCCGCCCATCTCACCTGCGTCGGCGCGACGCGCGAAGAGGTGGACGAGGTCGTTCAGGGCTATTGGGACGCGGGCGTCCGCCATATCGTCGCCCTGCGCGGCGATCCCGCCGGCGGCCTGGGATCGGCCTACGTCCCGCATCCGGGCGGCTATCAGTCGACGCCGGACCTCATCGCCGGCATCAGGAAGATCGGCGATTTCGAGGTGAGCGTGTCCGCCTATCCCGAAAAGCATCCGGAATCGGCGTCGCTGGAGGCGGACGTTGATCTGCTGAAGCGCAAGGTCGACGCCGGCGCGACCCGCGCCATCACCCAGTTCTTTTTCTACAACGATCTTTACTGGCGATTTCTCGACCGGGCGCTCGCCGCCGGAATCAACGTGCCGATCGCGCCGGGCATCGTGCCTGTGCAGAATTTCAAGCAGACCGCGAGCTTCGCAGCGAAAACCGGCGCCTATATCTCCGCCGAGCTGAGCCGCCGCTTCGAGGGGCTCGACAACGATCCGGAGACGCGCCGTCTCGTGGCCGCGGCCGTCTGCGCCGAACAGGTGAACGAGTTGATCAGCCGCGGCGTGAGCGACCTGCACTTCTACACGATGAACAAGGCGGATCTCGTCTACGCGATCTGTCACCTCATCGGCATGCGCCCCGCGCCTGAAGAAAGCGCCGCGCGCGTCGCGGCGGAATAGATTTCGCCGTCCTCCGGCTCCCGGCCGGACGATGACAAGCGACCCGAAAAGAGCAACGCAATGTCTGATCGCAACGCCCTCTCCGTTCTCCAGGCCGCCGCGCGCGAACGCATCCTCGTGCTTGATGGCGCGATGGGCACCCAGATTCAGGATCTGAAGCTCTCGGAAGCGGATTTCCGCGGCGATCGGTTCAAGGACTGGACTCACGATCTGAAAGGCAACAACGACCTGCTGGCGCTCACGCAGGTCGACAAGCTGCGCGACATCCACCTCGCCTATTTCCGCGCCGGCGCCGACATCGTCGAAACCAACACCTTTTCCTCGACCTCCATCGCGCAGGCCGACTATGGCATGCAGGAGCTGGCTTACGAGCTGAATTTCGAATCCGCGCGCATCGCGCGCGAGGCGGCCGAGATCGCCGAGAAGGAAGATGGCCGCACCCGCTTCGTCGCCGGCGCGCTGGGCCCGACGAACCGCACCGCCTCCATCTCGCCCGACGTCAACAACCCCGGCTTCCGGGCGGTGACCTTTGACGATCTGCGCATCGCCTACGCCGAGCAAACGCGCGGCCTCATCGACGGCGGCGTCGATCTTCTGCTTGTCGAGACGATCTTCGACACGTTGAACGCCAAGGCCGCGATCTACGCGATCGAGGAAGTATTCGAGGAGAAGAATCTCCGGCTGCCGCTGATGATCTCCGGCACGATCACCGACCTGTCCGGCCGCACGCTCTCCGGCCAGACGCCGACGGCGTTCTGGCACTCGCTGCGCCACGCCAGGCCGTTCTCGTTCGGACTCAACTGCGCGCTCGGCGCCAGGGAGATGCGCGCCCATATCGCCGAGATCGCGCGCATCGCCGACACGCTCGTCTGCGCCTATCCCAACGCCGGTCTGCCCAATGAGTTCGGGCTCTATGACGAACGGCCGGAAGCGACCGCGGCCATGCTGGCCGAATTCGCTGACGCCGGGCTCGTCAATGTCGTCGGCGGCTGCTGCGGCACCACGCCCGCTCATATCCGCGCCATCGCCGAAGCGGTGAAAGGCAAGAAGCCCCGCGCGCTGCCGGAGAATGTTCCGCAACTCAAGCTGTCGGGACTGGAGCCCTTCACGCTCACGCCCGACATCCGCTTCGTGAATATCGGCGAGCGCACCAACGTCACGGGATCGGCGAAATTCCGCAAGCTGATCACCAATGGCGACTATGCGGCGGCGCTTGACGTCGCGCGCGATCAGGTCGCCAACGGCGCGCAGATCATCGACATCAACATGGACGAGGGACTGCTCGATTCGCAGAAGGCGATGGTGGAGTTCCTCAATCTCGTCGCGTCGGAGCCCGACATCGCCCGCGTGCCGGTGATGATCGACTCCTCGAAGTTTCAGGTGATCGAGGCGGGCCTGAAATGCGTGCAGGGCAAGCCCGTCGTGAATTCGATCTCGATGAAGGAAGGCGAGGAAGCGTTCATTCAGCAGGCGACGATCTGCCGGCGCCACGGCGCCGCTATCGTGGTGATGGCCTTCGACGAGCAGGGCCAGGCCGACACCTATGAGCGGAAGGTCGAGATCTGTTCGCGCGCCTATGACCTGCTGGTCGACAAGGCCGGCTATCCGCCCGAGGACATCATCTTCGATCCGAACATCTTCGCGATCGCCACCGGCATCGAGGAGCACAACGGATATGGCGTCGCCTTCATCGACGCGACGCGCGAGATCAGGCGGCGCATGCCGCTGGCGCATATTTCCGGCGGCGTCTCGAATCTCTCCTTCTCGTTCCGCGGCAACGAGCCCGTGCGCGAAGCGATGCACTCCGTGTTCCTGTACCAAACGATCCAGGTCGGCATGGACATGGGCATCGTCAACGCCGGCCAGCTCGCGGTCTATGACGAGATCGACCCCGAATTGCGCGAGCTGTGCGAGGACGTCGTGCTGAACCGTCGCGAGGATTCGACGGAAAGGCTTCTGGAGGCCGCGCCCCGCTTCAAGGGCGACGGCGCGGGCGCCGTGAAGGGCGCGGATCTCGCCTGGCGCGAATGGCCCGTTGAAAAGCGCATCGAACATGCGCTCGTGTCCGGCATCACCGAATTCATCGCGCAGGATACGGAGGAGGCCCGCAGCAAGGCCGAGCGGCCGCTCCATGTGATCGAAGGCCCTTTGATGGCCGGAATGAATGTCGTCGGCGATCTCTTCGGCGCGGGAAAGATGTTTCTGCCGCAGGTCGTCAAATCCGCGCGCGTGATGAAGCAGGCGGTGGCTTACCTCGAACCCTTCATGGAGAAGGAGCGCGCGGAGACCGGAGCCTCGGACAGGCCCGCCGCCGGAAAGATCATCATGGCGACGGTGAAAGGCGACGTCCATGACATCGGCAAGAACATCGTCGGCGTCGTGCTTCAGTGCAACAACTACGAGGTGATCGACCTCGGCGTCATGGTGCCCGCCGCGAAGATTCTTGAAACGGCCAAGCGCGAGAAGGCCGACATCATCGGTCTTTCCGGGCTCATAACGCCGTCGCTCGACGAGATGGTGAATGTCGCCAGCGAGATGGAGCGGGAGGGTTTCGACATTCCGCTGCTGATCGGCGGCGCGACGACGAGCCGCGTTCACACCGCCGTGAAAATCCACCCGGCCTACCAGCGCGGGCAGGCCGTGTATGTGAATGACGCGAGCCGCGCCGTCGGCGTGGTGTCCTCCCTGCTCTCGAACGACAATAAAACCGGCTACATCGAAACCATCCGCTCGGACTATCTGAAGACGGCCGACGCGCACGCGCGCGCCGAGCTCGACAAGCAGCGCATGCCGATCGACAAGGCGCGCGCCAATGCGCTGAAACTGGACTGGGCGAGCTACGCGCCGCCCCAGCCCTCCTTCACCGGCACGCGCGTCTTTTCCTCCTACGATGTGGCGGAGCTCATTCCGTATATCGACTGGACGCCCTTCTTCTGGACATGGGAGCTGAAAGGCCGCTTTCCCGCCATTCTCGAAGACAAGCTCTACGGAGCCGAAGCGCGCAGCCTGTACGAAGACGCGCGGGAGATGCTCGACCGCGCCGTCGCCGAGCGCTGGTTTACGCCGAAGGCCGTCATCGGCTTCTGGCCCGCCAATTCGGTGGGCGACGACGTTAGGCTCTACACGGGCGAAAGCAGGAGCGAGACGCTGGCCACCCTGCATGGCCTGCGCCAGCAGCTCATCAAGCGCGACGGGCGGCCGAACACCTGCATCTCGGATTTCGTCGCGCCGGCGGAAAGCGGCAAGGCCGATTATGTCGGCGCTTTCGTCGTGACCTCGGGCATGTCGGAGGAGCGCGTCGCGAAGCGCTTCGAGAAAGCGAACGACGATTATCGCTCGATCATGGTCAAAGC
>MKVY01000049.1:135757-143885 GCA_001899525.1 Rhizobiales bacterium 65-9 | reverse complement strand
GCCGAACGCATGCACGAGCGGGTGCGCCGCGAGTTCTGGGGCTATGCGGCCGACGAAAATCTGACCGCTGACGATCTCATCACGGAGAAGTATCGCGGCATTCGCCCGGCGCCCGGATACCCCGCCCAGCCGGACCACACCGAGAAAGAGACGCTCTTCCGCCTGCTGAACGCCGAGAAGCGCGTCGGGGTGTCGCTGACGGAGAGCTTCGCGATGTGGCCCGGCGCCTCCGTCTCGGGCGTCTATTTCTCTCATCCCGAGTCGCACTATTTCGGCGTCGCGAAGGTGGAGCGCGACCAGGTCGCCGACTACGCCGCCCGCAAGGGCATGAGCCTCTCCGAGATGGAGCGCTGGCTGGCGCCGATCCTGAATTACACGCCGGCGGGTGCGGCGATGCAGGCGGCCGAATAGGCCGCCTCGCGCCGTGCTGAACAAAGTCTGAAGGTTCTTCGTCAACTCCGATCCGGAGCGAGCCCGCTTTCCGCGCGAAAATCCAAGTCCGTCAGATTGATGGCGCGCGCCGTGGAGCGCGCCCCGAGTTGCGCGGCGAACGAAAGGCGCCGCGCCAAGTTCACCTCATGTCAACGGTTGCGGCCAATCATGCGGACCGGACGGACGGTCATGCGCCACGCAGAAGCCCTTGCAGGCGAACTTACGCTGATAACCAAAGGCGACATCCTTGATCGCCGGGGCAGCGCTATCGCCAAATTGACGGAGGAGTTCAAACGGCAGGCGTCCCTGCTGACCGAAGACGCGGTCGAACTGTACGACGTCGCCCTTCGCTGGCTGGTCGCGGACCTTCAGAGCGACGCGCTTGCGGAACTGTCCGAGCAGCTCGCCGACATTCCGAACGCCCCGCAAGGGACCATTCGCATTCTCGCGTTTCACGACGACATCGCGGTCGCGGGCCCGGTGCTGACCCGTTCGACCCGGCTCGAATCGGGCGACCTCATCGCGGTGATCGGCGCCAAGGGACAGGAGCATATCCTGCTGGTGGCGAAGAGGTCCGATCTGACCGAAACCATCACGGACCGGCTCATCACCGTCGGGTCGCCGCCGGTGCTTCAGACGCTGGCCGCCAACGAGACCGCTCCGCTCACGCCGAAGGGCTCGGAAGCGCTGCTGACGCGCGCCAATGCCGACAGCCGCCTGGCCGACGCGCTCGCCGACAGGTTCCGGCTCCCGGGCGCCCTCCGTCAGCGGCTGGTGGAGGACGCCGCAGCGATCCTCCGCGCCCATCTTTCCGCCAGCGCCGCGACAGCGTCGACCGCGGCGATCGACGGCGCCGTCAACGCCAGCATCGCCGCGAGCGCGGGACGCTTGCGCGACGCTCCGCCGTTCGAGGGGCAGCGACAGCCGGATCTTTCCCATGAAAGGGATTTTCTCGATCTCATGCGCCGGCGCGAGTTGCGGGCCGCGCTCAAGGTCATCGCCGAGCGGGCCCGCCTGGACTACGATTTCGTTCTCTCTGTGTTCGCCCACGACGATTTTGAGCTGATGACGACCGTCTTGCGCGCCGCCGACCTGAGCTGGCAGGCCGCCGAGGAAACCCTCGCCGCGCGCGCCACGGGGCTCGATCGCCCCGCCATGCGCGAGATGATGCGCAACAGGTTTCACATGATGTCGCAACGCGATGCGAGCCGTCGCATCGCGCTGGTGCAGACAGCGCGCAGCGCCCGCGAGGCGTCCTGACGCGCTGAGCCGGCTGACGCGGTTCACGGGAAAAGCGCGCTCGATCCGCGGCCGGCGACCGTCCGCCCGATGAGACGGTGAAGCGCGCGCGGCGCGCCGCCGGCCCTTTTGTTTGACACGGTTCCGCCTCCCTTCTCTAATCGCAGGCGCAAACGACGGCGCGAAAGCCGCGTCGCAGGGGAGAATCTGTGATGGGGATGAACTGGAAGTCGCTGGCGGCTGCCGCCGCCTTGTCCATTGCCGCGACGGGCGCGCTGGCCCAGGGCAAGACGTTGCGGATCGTGATGCATTCCGATCTGAAAATCCTCGATCCGATCTGGACGACCGCCTACATCGTCCGCAACCACGGCTACATGGTGTACGACACGCTGTTCGCGACCGATGCGGACGGACAGATCAAGCCGCAGATGGTCGACAAGTATGACGTGTCGGCCGACCAGCTCACCCACACCATGACCCTCCGCGACGGTCTTCTCTGGCATGACGGCGCGCCTGTGACGGCCGAGGACTGCGTGGCCTCGATCAAGCGCTGGGCCGCGAAGGACGCGATGGGTCAGAAGATGATGACCTTCGTCGACTCCATCGCATCCCCGGATGCGAAGACGATTGTCATCAAGCTGAAATCGCCGACGGGGCTCGTGCTCGCGGGACTCGGCAAGCCGTCGTCCAACGTTCCGTTCATGATGCCCAAGCGCGTCGCCGAGACCGACCCCAACACGCAGATCTCGGATTTCACTGGTTCCGGACCGTTCATGTTCAAGCGCGACGAGTGGAAGCCGGGCGACAAGACGGTTTATGTGAAGTTCGACAAATACAAGCCGCGCGCGGAACCCCCATCGAGTCTCGCCGGCGGCAAGGTCGTCAATGTCGATCGGGTCGAATGGCGCGCCATTTCCGACCAGCAGCAGGCCGTCAATGCGCTGCTGGCGGGGGAGATCGACATCATCGAAGCGCCCACGCATGACCTGCTGCCGCTGTTGAAAGCGGACAAAAACGTCACGCTCTACGACTGGAATCCGCTCGGCAACCAGTACACGCTGCGGCCGAACGCGACGCAAAAGCCCTTCGACAATCCAAAGGTCCGGGAAGCGCTATGGTACGCCTTCAACCAGAAGGATTTCCTGGACGCGACGATCGGAAATCCGGACTATTACAAAGAATGCAAGGCGATGTTCATCTGCGGGACGCCTCTCGAAACCAACAGGGGACTCGAGGACAAGCTGACCTCGAATTTCGCCAAGGCGCGCGAACTTCTCAAGGAGGGCGGCTATGACGGGACGCCGATCGTTCTGCTGCATTCGACCGATCTCGCGGTGCTGACGAATCTGGCGCCGGTGGCGAAATCGCTGATGGAGAAAGCCGGCTTCAAGGTCGACATGCAGTCGATGGACTGGCAGACCGTGGTCGCGCGGCGCGTGAAGAAAGATCCGGCGAACGCCGGCGGATGGCACGCCATGCTGACCTCCTGGGTGTCGGCCGACATTCTGAATCCTGTCGCCGCCGCGTTTTTCAACGCCTCCTGCGACAAGGCGCCCTTCGGCTGGCCCTGCGATGAGAAAATGGAGAAACTGCGCGACGACTATGCGCGGGCCACCGATCCGGCGAAGCAGAAGGAGATCGCGGCGGAGGTGCAGCAGCGCGCGGCCGAGATCACGACGCATATCAATCTTGGCCAGTGGTATCAGCCCGGCGCGCATCGTCCGAATGTATCGGGCTGGCTGAAGGCGCCGGCGCCGGTGTTCTGGAACATCTCGCTGAAATGAACCGGGGCGGCCGCGCGCCCCGATATCGCCACCGGCTGCGAAACGATCCGATCCATGATCGCCTATGTGTTGCGCCGAGTCCTCGCCACGATTCCCGTCATGCTTGTCGTGGCGGTTTTCGTCTTCCTGATGCTGCGGCTCTCGCCGGCCGACCCCGCGGCCATCATCGCCGGCGACAGCGCCACCACCGAGCAGGTCGCGGAAATCCGCTCGCGTCTGGGTCTGGACCAGCCCATCCTGTCGCAATTCGTCATCTGGTTCGGAAAACTCGCGCGCGGCGATCTCGGCGAGAGTTTCTTCTTTAAGAAAAGCATCGTGGAGCTGATCGGAGAGCGGATCGAACCCACCCTCTCGCTCGCTTTCGTCACGATCGTCCTCGCCGTCGCCATCGCGATCCCGCTCGGCGTGCTCGCCGCCTACAGGCAGGGGAGCTGGGTCGATCGCATCGTCATGGGGTTTTCGGTGCTGGGTTTCTCGGTGCCGGTTTTCGTCATCGGCTACCTGTTGATCTATCTCTTCGCCATCAAGCTCGGCTGGCTGCCCGTGCAGGGCTATCAGCGCATCGCGCAGGGCGTCGGCGGCTGGCTTGAGCGGCTGATCCTGCCTGCGCTGACGCTGTCGGTCATTTATGTGGCGCTGGTCGCCCGCATGACGCGCACGAGCCTGCTGGAGGTGTTGTCCGAGGATTACATCCGCACGGCGCGCGCCAAGGGTCAGATCGAGCTGAAGGTGCTGTTCCGCCACGCGCTCAAGAACGCGGCGGTGCCGATCGTCACGGTGGTCGGGCTGGGCGTCGCCTTGCTGATCGGCGGCGTCGTGGTCACGGAAAGCGTTTATACGATCCCTGGTCTCGGCCGCCTGACCGTCGACGCCGTCCTGGCCCGCGACTACCCAGTCATACAGGCCGTGATCCTGTTGTTCTCTTTCGTCTACGTCCTCATCAATCTGTTGATCGATCTCTCCTACACGCTCTTTGATCCGAGGATCCGCTATTGAGCGCGCAGGCGCCGTCATCCTTTGTCGCGAGCGCCGCCGCGGGCCGCGGCGCCCTCAGACTCGCGACGCGGAATTCCGGCGTCGTCATCGGCGGCCTCATCGTGCTCGCGATGATCGCCATCGCGATCCTCGCGCCTTTTCTTGGAACCGTCGATCCGACCGAGATCAATCCGGCGCTGCGCAACAAGCTGCCGGGCGCCGAGCGGACGATCCGTCTCGACGACGGAACGACGCGCAGCTCCACCTTCATCATGGGCTCGGATTCGCTCGGCCGGGACGTTTATTCCCGCGTCCTGTATGGCGCGCGAATCTCGCTCGTCATCGGCGCGAGCGTTGCGCTCCTGTCCGTCGCCGGCGGCCTCGCGATCGGCATGATCGCCGGATATTTCCGCTGGGCGGACGCCGTCGTGATGCGGATCATGGACGGCCTGATGGCCATCCCCGCCATCCTGCTGGCCATAGCGCTCGTCTCGCTGTCCCGCGCCGGCCTGCTCGCCGTGATCGTCGCGATCACCATTCCCGAGATTCCGCGCGTCGTGCGCCTCGTTCGCTCGATCGTTCTGTCGGTGCGCGAGGAGCCTTATGTCGAGGCTGCGGTCACCGCCGGCACCTCCGTTCCGCTCCTGCTCTGGCGGCATGTCCTGCCGAACACGATCGCCCCGCTGATCGTGCAGGGCACTTTCATCTGCGCCTCGGCCATTCTCGTCGAGGCGATCCTGTCCTTTCTCGGCATCGGCATACCGACCTCGACCCCGACATGGGGGAACATCATGGCCGAGGGCCGCCAGTTCTTCCGCATCTTCCCGCACAATATCTTCTTTCCCGGCGTTTTCCTTGCGCTCACCGTGCTCGCGATCAACATGCTGGGCGACGGCTTGCGCGACGCGCTCGATCCGAAAATGGCGAAGCGGGTCTGATGGCCGATCCGGTTCTCGCGCTCGACGACCTCACGGTGAGCCTTCCCGCGCATGGCGACCGCGCGCGCGCCGTCGAGAACCTGTCTTTCACGGTCGGGCCGGGCGAGATCGTCTGTGTCGTCGGCGAATCGGGTTCGGGAAAATCGGTGACGGCGCAGGCCGTCATGGGCCTTCTGCCCAAGGGACAGCTTTCCCTGACGGGCGGATCGATCCGCCTGCTAGGCGATGAGCTCGCCACCAAGTCCGCCGCCGAGCTGCGCGCCCTGCGCGGCTCGCGCATGGCGATGGTGTTCCAGGAGCCGATGACGGCGCTCAATCCGGTGATCCGGATCGGCGACCAGATCGGCGAGGCGCTGGAGATACACACATCCTTGTCAGGCGCGGACAAGCGCGCGCGCGTGCTCGACATCATGCGCGCCGTTCAGCTCCCCGATGTCGAGGCCCTGATCGACGCCTATCCCCATCAGTTGTCGGGCGGGCAGCGTCAGCGCGTGATGATCGCCTCGGCTATCATTCTCGATCCCGCGCTGCTGATCGCCGATGAGCCGACGACCGCGCTCGACGTCACGACGCAGGCGCAGATTCTCAGGCTGATCCGCGAGCTTCAGGTCCGGCGCAACACCGGCGTGCTCTTCATCACCCATGATTTCGGCGTCGTCGCCGATATCGCTCATCGCGTCGTGGTGATGGAGAAGGGCCGCGTTGTCGAGATCGGCGCCAAGGAAGAGGTTCTGCGCCGGCCGCGCGAGGCCTACACCCGCATGCTCATCGACGCGGTGCCTGGCCTGGCGCCGCCCGCGCGCGCCGCGATGGACCAGTCCGCCGTCGCGCTGGAAACCCGCTCGCTCTCGAAGATCTACAGCGTCGGCGGCGGCTTTCTGTCTCTCGGCAAAGGCCGCGTTGTCAACGCCGCGAAGGATGTGTCGCTGACGGTGCGCCGCGGCGAGACCCTTGGCGTCGTCGGCGAATCGGGCTCCGGGAAATCGACCGTGGCGCGCTGCGTGATGCGCCTGATCGAGCCGACGGGCGGCGACATTCTCGTTCATGGCGAAAACATCGCCCATATGTCGTCGTCGCAGCTCCGCGCCCATCGCAAGCGCGCGCAGATCGTGTTTCAGGATCCTTATCGCTCGCTCAATCCGAGGCGAACGATCGGCGAAGCGATCATCGAGGGGCCGGTGAATTTCGGCGCCTCCCGCGAGCAGGCGACGACTCGCGCGCGCGAATTGATGGCGCTCGTCGGACTGTCCCCGGATTCGCTCGACCGCTATCCGCACCAGTTTTCCGGCGGCCAGCGCCAGCGCATCTGCATCGCCCGGGCGCTCGCGATGGAGCCCGACATTCTGGTCGCTGACGAGGCGGTGTCGGCGCTCGACGTGTCGGTGCAGGCGCAGGTTCTCGAGCTTCTTGACGATGTGAGGAAACGGTTCGATCTGGCGGTTCTTTTCATCACCCATGATCTTCGCGTCGCCGCGCAGGTCTGCGATCGCATCGTCGTGATGCTGAAGGGCGAGATCGTCGAACAGGGACCGACCGCCGCCCTGTTCCGCGCGCCGCAGCATGACTACACGAAAAAGCTTTTCGCGGCCGCGCCCGGGCGCGACTACGCATTCGGCGGACGGACGTAAGGCGCCGCGTCAGCCATTGTCGTGGAAAAACTGATAGACGGCCTTCGCGGTCGCCTCATTCACGCCCGGCGCATGCGCGAGATCGTCGAGCGAAGCGCTGCGGATCGCCTTCACCGTGCCGAAATGCAGCAGCAGCGCGCGTTTGCGACGCGGGCCGACGCCCTGGATTTCATCGAGGGGACTCTTGGCGATCTCGCGCGAACGCTTCGCGCGATGCGTCCCGATCGCGAAGCGATGCGCTTCGTCGCGAAGCCGCTGGATGAAGTAGAGCGCGGGATCGCGCGGCGGCAGCTTGAAGGGCGCGCGCTCCGGCTGAAAAAACGTCTCCTGTCCCGCATTGCGGTCCGGCCCCTTGGCGATCGCGACGAGAGGCACATGCGCGGCCCCGATGGCGGCGAGCGCCTCGCGCGCCGCTTCGAGCTGCCCCTTGCCGCCGTCGATGATGACGAGGTCAGGCCATGCCGGAAACGCCGTTTCGTCTGTGTCTAAGGGCTCCTTGGCGGACTCGTCCGGCGCGGCGGCTTCGGCGTCATTCGCTGAAGACGGATGCTCCTTCGCCAGCCGGGAGAAGCGCCGCTGCAGCATCTCGCGCATCATGCCGAAGTCGTCGCCCGGCGTGAGCTCCGTCGATTTCACGTTGAAGGTGCGGTAATGCGTCTTCGCGAAGCCTTGCGCGCCGGCGACGATCATCGCGCCGACCGCATTGGTCCCCATGATGTGCGAATTGTCATAAACCTCCACGCGGCGCGGCGTTCTGGAAAGCCCAAAGGCGGCGCCGAGCGTCGCCAGCAGCTTCTCCTGCGAAGCGGCGTCGGCGAGCTTGCGGCTCAACGCCTCCCGCGCGTTCTTTTCGGCATGCGCCACGAGATCGCGCTTTTCGCCGCGCTTCGGCGTCAGAATCTCCACCTTGCGGCCCGTCCTCTGCGAGAACGCCTCCGCGACGAGGTCGCGATCCTCGATCTCGTGCGAGAGCAGGATCAGTTTCGGCGCCGGCTTGTCGTCGTAGAATTGCGTCACGAACGAGCCGAGCACCTCGCTGAGCGGCAGACTCTTGTCCGCCTTCGGCGAGAAGGCGCGATTGCCCCAGTTCTGCGCGTTGCGGAAGAAGAAAACCTCCACACAGAAATGTCCG
>MKVY01000049.1:127497-135742 GCA_001899525.1 Rhizobiales bacterium 65-9 | reverse complement strand
CCTGATTGGACTGGATCGCGGACATCGCCGCGAGCCTGTCGCGCGCCCGCGCCGCGCGCTCGAACTCCAGCGCCTCGGCGGCGGCCTGCATCTCCTCGCTGAGCCGCTTGCGCACGGCCATCGAGCGGCCGGCGAGAAAATCCCGCGCCTCGTTGACGAGCGCATCATAATCCTGAGGCGCGATCTCGTTCACGCACGGGCCGGCGCAGCGCTTGATCTGAAACAGGAGACAGGGCCGCGTCCGGTTCTCGAACACGGAATCGGAGCAGGAGCGCAGCAGAAAGGCGCGTTGGAGCGCGTCGATGGTGCGGCCGACCGCGCCGGCGCTGGCGAACGGTCCGAAATAATCGCCTTTGCGGCTCCGCGCGCCGCGATGCTTGAGGATCTGCGGGGCGCTGTGGTCGCGGGTCAGGAGGATATAGGGGAAGGATTTGTCGTCCCTCAGCAGCACATTGTAGCGCGGACGAAGCTGCTTGATGAGGTTCGCCTCGAGCAGCAGCGCTTCCGTCTCCGTCTGCGTGGTGAGGAACTCCATGCTGGCGGTTTCCGCGATCATGCGGGCGACGCGATTGGTGTGGGCCCGCCCCAGCGCATATTGCTGCACGCGCTTCCTCAGCGAGCGCGCTTTGCCGACATAGAGGACGTCGCCCTTGCCATCGAACATGCGATAGACGCCGGGCGCGTTCGGCAGCGTACGCGCGAAGCGGCCGATCACGGCCATGCCGGCCCCGAGACGCTCCGGCGCCGCGTCGTCAACCGGCGCGGCGCCATCGACGTCGAGCGCGAAATCCTCCTCGCCGACGATCTCCGCGGCGTCGAGGGAAGGATCGCCGGGCGGCTCGGGCGCGATATGTCGCTTCGGGGTCATGAGCGGGATGTAATGTGGATCGCTGTTTCCGGAAATGGCTGCGGCGCTGGCGCGCGGCGGCGGAACTCCTTAAATAGGGACGGCGAGGCTGCGCGACCCGACAGGAGACTGCATCCCCGGGCCCTTATCGATCCAAACGGGAGCTGTCCCTGGCCTTGCCTCTGGGCTCGGTCACTACGGCGCCCACCTACGTTGTAGGTGTCCCGGGATCGATTCTCCATCGGTCGAGGCGGCCTCGCACCTGAAACCGTGAGCTCCATGCGCCTGATACGCTGGTTTTTCACATTCGTTCTTGTGTTCGTGGCGTCTCTTCTGGCGCTGATGCTGCTCGCCTTCCTTCTGATCGCCTTCGGCCTGCTGCAATTCGCGCGTCTGGCGCAATGGGTGAGGCCGCCGGCGGCGGGCTCCGCCGCCCCCGCGCGCCCCGCGTCCGCCGCCGTCGAGGGCGACGTCGATCTTCCCGAAGCGCCGCCGGACGTGCCGCTGAACCATCTGCGGAGCTGGGACCCGAAACGGAATCGCGCCGTCGACCGCTGGTATTATAAGGACGCGCAAGGCCAGTGGGTGTTCGTGCGCCGTCCCAGACACGCTTAGCGGAATCATGGCGAAACCATCCGAAATCAAGGCGCGTCTGCGCCGCGCCGCGCTTGGAGCGCGGGACTCGCTGCTCATCGACGACAGGCTGATCTGGGACGAGCAGATCATCGAGCGTCTTCTCGCCCTGCCGCAGGTGCAGGCGACGAAAGGTCCGGTGGCCGGCTACTGGCAGATGCGTAGCGAGGTGGACATCCGCCCGGCGCTCGCCGAGATGGCGAACCGCGGACTGACGATCTGTCTGCCCGCCGTGGTGGAGGACGAACTCGCCTTCCGCAAATGGAAGCCGTGGGATCCCGTCATCCCTGGCGGATTTGGAACCCTCGTCCCTCCCCCGGACGCCGAAATCGTGGATCCGGCGCTCGCTTTCGTGCCGCTGGCGGCCTTTGACCGTCGCTGCGCCCGCATCGGCTATGGCAAGGGCTATTACGATCGCGCCCTGCTGCGTCTGGGAGCAGCTGGCGGCCTGACGGCGATCGGCATCGCCTACAGCGCGCAGGAAACCGCCGAGATTCCCCTGGACCCGTGGGACCGCCGCCTCGACATGGTGGTGACGGAAAAGGAGACCATGGCGTCCGACCCGACTGTGGGCTAAGCGACTCCAGCGTATCACTGACCGAAACTGCCCATGCGTCTGCTTTTTCTCGGCGACATCGTTGGTCGCCCCGGCCGGAATATTGTCGTCCAGCAGCTCCCCGGCCTGCGCGAGCGGTGGTCGCTCGACTGCGTCGTCGTCAATGTGGAGAACGCGGCCGGCGGCTTCGGCGTGACGGAGGCGATCTGCGACGACGTTCTCAACGCCGGCGCTGACGTTCTCACTCTTGGCAACCACGCCTGGGACCAGCGTGAGGCGCTGGTGTTCATCGAGCGCCAGCCCCGCCTGATCCGTCCGGCGAACTTCCCGCCCGGCACGCCGGGACGCGGCGCGGCCGTGGTCGAGGCGAGGAACGGCGGCCGCGTGCTCGTCGTCAATGTGATGGGCCGCATCTATATGGACCCGCTCGATGATCCTTTCGCGGCCGTTGAGCGCGAGCTGGCCGCCTGCCCGCTCGGCGCGGGCTGCGACGCCGTGATCATCGACGCCCACGCCGAAGCCTCCAGCGAGAAGCAGGCGCTCGGCTGGCTCGTCGACGGGCGCGCGAGCCTCGTCGTCGGCACCCACACCCATGTCCCGACCGCCGACCACCGCATTCTTCCGGGCGGCTGCGCCTTCATGGGCGACGCCGGCATGTGCGGCGACTATGAATCGATCCTCGGCATGGACCGCCACGAGCCGCTGCGACGTTTCCTGCAGAAGACGCCGGGCGACCGCATGGAGCCGGCGTCAGGCCAAGGCGCGCTTTGCGGCGTCGCGGTTGAGACGGACGACCGGACGGGCCTCGCCGTCAGGGTCGCCGCCGTTCGGATCGGGGCCCATCTCGAGGAATCGCGCCCGGCCTTCTGGGAATAAGCTCTAAGAGGCGGGCGTGTTGAAGATGTCGCGATGCTGATCGCGCAGCAAATTCTTCTGCACCTTACCCATCGTGTTGCGCGGCAGATCGTCGACGATGATCGCGCGCTTCGGCAGCTTGAACTTCGCCAGCCTGTCCTGCAGCGCGGAAAGGATCGACCGTTCGTCGAGCGCGGCGCCCGCCTGACGGACCACCACGGCGATCACGCCTTCGCCGAAATCGCGATGCGGCGCGCCGATCACGGCGGATTCCATCACGCCCGGCAAGGCGTCGATCTCCGTTTCGATCTCCTTGGGATAGACGTTGAAGCCGCCGGTGATGATCAGGTCCTTTCCGCGCCCGACGATATGGACATAGCCGGCCTCGTCGATCTTTCCGAGATCGCCGGTGATGAAGAAGCCGTCCTTGCGAAACTCCGCCTCCGTCTTCTCCGGCATGCGCCAGTAGCCCTTGCAGACATTCGGGCCTTTCACCTCGATCATCCCGATCGCGTCCCGCGCGAGCGGCCCGCCGCTGTCCGGATCGACGACGCGCAGGCTGACGCCCGGCAGCGGAAAACCGACCGTTCCCGCGACGCGCTCGCCGTCATAGGGGTTCGACGTGTTCATGTTGGTCTCGGTCATGCCGTAGCGTTCGAGAATCGCGTGTCCGGTGCGCCCGCGCCAGGCGCGATGCGTTTCGGCCAGCAGCGGCGCGGACCCCGAGACGAACAGACGCATATGGCTGGTCGCGTCACGCGAGAGTCCGGGATGATCGAGCAGCCGCGTGTAGAAGGTGGGAACGCCCATCATTGACGTCGCGCGCGGCATGGCGCGCATGACGAGATCGGCGTCGAACTTCGGCATGAAGATCAGCGACCCGCCGGCCAGCAGCAGGACGTTGGTGGCGACGAACAATCCGTGCGTGTGAAAGATCGGCAGCGCATGGATGAGAACGTCCCGATCCGTGAAGCGCCAGTAATCCCTGAGCGTCAGCGAATTCGACAACAGGTTGTCATGGCTGAGCATCGCTCCCTTGGAGCGGCCCGTCGTGCCCGACGTGTAGAGGATCGCCGCGAGATCGTCGGGACCGCGCGCGATGTCGGCGAACGCGTCCGGCGCCGCCGCGATGCGGTCCGCCATCGACCCTTGCCCGTCGGCTCCGAGCGTCTCTACCCTGGCGACCTTCGCCGCCGCGGCGGCCTGCGCGAGTTGCTCGCGCCGGGCCGGATCGCAGATGAACAGGCCGGGCTCCGCGTCGCCCAGAAAATAGCCCACCTCGGCCGGCGTGTAGGCTGTGTTGAGCGGAAGGAAGATGGCGCCGGCGCGCGCGCAGGCGAGATAGATCACGAGCGCAAGCGGATGCTTCTCGACCTGCGCCGCGACTCTGTCGCCGGGCTTGACGCCAAGCGCCGCGAGCGCGTTCGCGGCGCGGCCGGACGCGCGCCACAAATCGCCATAAGTGAAACGCCCGCCGTCGAGCGTCTCGATGAAAGGCTTGTCGTCGACTCCGGAGGACGCGCGGATGGCGCCGAACAGATGATTGCTCACGCCGCCTGCTCCGATGCTGCGGCCGCGTCGGCGCTCTTCGCCGGCTTGAGCGGCCGTGTCGCTTTCCTGGTCAACAGTTTGCGGACGGCGGACGACATGATCACTTCGCTCTTCTCCGCATAGGCTTCATGATTCAGTTCGATCGCCGACAGATCGTAGCGATAATTGACCATCAGCCCAAACGCGCTTCTGAGCGCGCCGTCGGACGGGTCGGCCGGCCAGTTGATTCGATCGAGAATGGCGCCGTTGCCGAGATGGAAACGCGCCACGGGATCGAGCGGCCTGCCGTCGACGCGCTTCGCCTGCGCGAGATAGCGCGCCCCTGCGGCGATGAGCGCAGGCGCAAGCGCGTCGGCCTCCGCCGAATCGGTCCGCCAGGCGCCTTCGGCCGCCGCCTGCGCGAGGGACTGATCCGCCTCTGCCGCGCCGGCGAGCCATGTCGCGAAGCCCGGCGCGGGCGAGAGCGTGACGAAATTGTCGAGATTCGGCAGTTCGCGCTTCAGATCCTCGGCCACCTGCTTGATCAGGAAATGGCCGAAGGAAATTCCCCGCAAGCCTTCCTGACAATTCGAGATGGAGTAGAAAACGGCTGTCGTCGCGTCCGCGGCGGCGATCATGTCGCGATCCTCCGCGAGAACTTCGCCGATTGAAACAGGCGCGCGCGCCGTCAGCGCGACCTCGACGAAAATCAGCGGGTCGTCGACGAGCTGCGGATGAAAAAATCCGAACAGGCGCCGGTCGTCCGGTTCGATGCGACGGCGCAGATCGCTCCAGTCGTGGATTTCGTGCACCGCCTCATAGCGGATGATCCGGTCGAGAATATCCGCAGGCGTCCGCCAGCTGATGCGGCGCATCACGAGAAATCCGCGATTGAACCATGACATGAAAAGATGCCTGAAATCCGCATCGAGACCGGGCCATCGTTCGGCGCCGGCGTCGAAGCGCAGCAGGTCCTCGCGCATCTTCACCAGCGCCGCTGTGCCGTCCGGCGCGAGATTCAGGCGTCTGATCAGTTCCTGCCGCCGCGATTCCGCCGCGCGCTGCAGACTGCTCAATGTTTCGGCGCTCGCATTCGCCTGATAGGCGTTGGCGGCGGCGAGCAGCGCTTCGGTGTCAGGCCAGTAGGCGTCTTCGAGCGCGTCCAGCGCCTTCATGCGCTCGTCGACGTCAAAATCCCGATAGCCGGCGAGGATCGAGGCGGCGAGCGCCACGCCGGACGCCTCGCCGCGTCGCGACAGCAGCGTGTCGCATGTCGAACGAAACTGCCGGACGTCGCGGACTGCGCCGGAAGCGCTCGAACCCTGCGGCCACGCGCGCCCGATGACATCGCGCCCGCGCTCGGCGACAGTCTGCAGGAGATCGGTGAGAAAGCCGACATTCATGCGTGATCAGGACCAGAACGACATAGCATCCGTCATTTTCGCGCCCCGCGTCACGCTCGTCAAACAGCCGGCTGCGCCTTGCAGGGTTGCGCGCGCTGCGCTTCGCATTCATGAAGCGCGACGGCGTCCGCGACGGGCGCGACCGCGCCGATCGACGGCGGCTTCAGCGGTCCGTCCGGACGGCGTCGTTCGGCGGAGTGGAGGAAAGATGACGGGCGAGATAGCGATCGAGGAGCTTGCCGCCCGCGTCGGGCAGGAGGTCGGCGTCTCGCGATGGTTTCAGATCGGCCAGGACCGCATCGACGCGTTCGCGGACGTCACCGAGGATCATCAGTTCATCCATGTCGATCCGGCGGCGGCGGCGCAGACGCCGTTCGGAACGACGATCGCGCATGGCTTTCTTTCGCTCTCGATGCTGAGCGCCTTCGCCTATGACGCGCTGCCGGCGATCGCCAACCGCACGATGGGCGTGAATTACGGCTTCGACAGAATTCGCTTTCTGACGCCGGTTCCGTCGAACGCCCGTCTGCGCGCGCGATTTACCTTGCGCGAATGCGAGGCGAAAACGGCGACGGACTGGGTCACGCGGTATGCCGTGACGGTCGACATCGAAGGCCAATCCCGTCCCGCTCTCGTGGCGGACTGGATCACGATGGCGAAAATATCGCCTGACCCGGCGGCGACATAGGGACTTCCGCCACCGCGCGCGCATGAAGACACGACGCGCTTGACGATTCGACGGCCGGTTCGCGTGAAGACAGCGCGATGGAACAACCGCCGGATCGGCGACTCGAAAGATCTCGGAATTACTCCAGTTACTGCGCCTCGATGTCCTCGCGCAGGATTTCGAGCGCAAGCCAGCGCTCCTCGGCTTCCTCGAGCCTTCGGCGCGTCGCCTCGAAGGCAAGCGACGTCTTCTCGAAAGCCGCGCGGTCGCGGGCGTAGAGATGGGGATCGTCCAGCTTCGCCTGGAAATCGCGCAGCGCGCCCTGCAAAGTCTCGATGTCCTTCGGCAGCGTCTCGAGCGCATGCTTCTCATGGAAGCTCAATCGCCGTTTCGCGGGTTTGCGCTCGCGCTCCGGCGCCGGCGTATCGGCGGCGCGCGCCGCCTTGCGCTCGGGCTTGCGCCGGCCCGGCAGATCCTCGCCGCGCTGCGCCAGCATGTCGGAATAGCCGCCGGCGTATTCGATCCAGCGGCCCGTTCCTTCGGGCGCTATCACCGCATTGACGAGCCGGTCGAGGAAGTCGCGGTCATGGCTGATGAGGATGATCGTGCCGGCGTAGTCGCTCAGCATCTCTTCGAGCACGTCGAGCGTCTCGAGATCGAGATCGTTCGTCGGTTCGTCGAGCACGAGAAGATTCGACGGCGCCGCGAGCGCGCGCGCCAGCATCAGCCGGGCCCGCTCGCCGCCGGAGAGCACGCGCAGCGGCGTGCGCGCCTGCTCGGGCGCGAACAGGAAATCCTTCATGTAGCTCGCCGCATGCTTGCCGCCGACGAGCGCCTGATCGCCGCGACCGCCGGTCAGCGAATCGATCAGCGTCGCATTCGGATCGAGGCTGTCGCGCGCCTGTTCGAGCGCCGCCATGTCGAGATTGGCGCCGAGCCGCACGGTCCCGCTGTCGGGATCGAGCGCGCCGATCAGCATGCTGACCAGCGTCGTCTTTCCTGCGCCGTTCGGCCCGATGATTCCGATCCGGTCGCCGCGCATGATGCGGGTCGAGAACTCCTTGACCACCGGGCGTTCGCCGAACGCCTTGCTGATGGTCTTCGCCTCGATCACCAGCGCGCCTGACTTCTCCGCCTCGGCCGCGTTGATGACGGCCTTGCCCGCTGCGCCGCGCCAGACGCGCCGCGTTTCGCGCAGCGTCTGCAACTGCGCGACGCGCCGCTCGTTCCGCTTTCGCCGCGCGGTGACGCCGTAGCGCAGCCAGTGCTCCTCGGCCGCGATCTTGCGGTCGAGCTTGTGCTGGTCGCGCTCCTCCTCCGCCAGCGCCGCGTCGCGCCACGACTCGAACTGGCCGAAGCCCACATCGACGCGCCGCGTGCGGCCGCGATCGAGCCACACCGTGCTGCGCGAGAGATTTTCAAGGAAGCGCCGGTCATGGCTGATGAGCACGAGCGCGGCGCGGCTCTGCGACAGTTCGCCTTCGAGCCATTCGATGGTGGGCAGGTCGAGATGGTTGGTCGGCTCGTCGAGCAGCAGGATATCCGGAGACGAGGCGAGCGCCTGCGCCAGCGCGACGCGGCGCGTCTCGCCGCCCGAGAGATGCGCCGGACTTTCCTCGCCGGTGAGGCCGAGTTGTTCGAGCAAGTAGCGCGCCTGGTGCGGGTCGTCGGTTGGGCCGAGGCCGGACTGCGCGAAGGCCAGCGTCGTGTCGAAGGCCGAGAGATCGGGCTCCTGCGCCAGATAGCGGATCGAC
>MKVY01000049.1:126080-127485 GCA_001899525.1 Rhizobiales bacterium 65-9 | reverse complement strand
GTTGCGGCCGACGAGGCACACACGTTCGCCCGCCGCGACGGAGAGTTCGGCGCCGTCGAGCAGCGGCGCGCCGCCGAAGGTGAGCGCGATGTCGCGAAGCTGGAGGAGCGGCGGCGCCATGAGAATCCGGGTGTGATGGAGGGCGGCGCTATAGCGCGCCGGGGTCCGCCTGTCTGCCGCCGTGTGAGCCGGGCCATGCGGCCGCCGGGCCGGGTGTTGGTAACCATTTGGTAAACGCCCGCCGATAGCTTTTCATGAGATGAACACGGACGTTTCCCATGGACCGCAATGACCAGCAGGCGGCCGCGGACGCCCCGCCCGACGGATCGTCGGCCGCGTCCCAGCCCGCCGATGTCACGATGATCGCGCTCGCTCCTGCGTCGCGTCCCTCCGTCCGGCAAGAGGAGTCGCCCGCAGGCGATTCGCTCGCGCGCGAATCCAGCGAGACCGGGACGCCCTCGCCAGGGACGGCGCCTCCCTCTGCGACCGTGCAGCCCTCCGCTATGCAGGAGGCCCATGAGGTCATCGACGCCATCGCCCGGACCGAGACCGACCGGACCGCCGCCGACACTGTCGCCAAGCCGGCCGATCGCCCGCAAGCGCCGAGAGTCGCGTTCCGGTTTGCGAAGCCGACTGATCTGCTGACGAAGCTCCGCGCGTTTGCGCTCCCGCCGCGTTATGCGCGCAACGCCGCCTATGGCGCCGCCGCGATCGCCGCCCTTGCCGCGGGCTGGGCCGGCGCAGGGCTCATCGCGCCCGGCGGCGATCCTCTGATCGCGACCCCGGCCGAGACCGCATCGATCCAGACCGCCGCCCGGCTCGATCAGCTCTCCGCCGATGTGAAGGCGCTGCGGGACTCGGTCGCCGCCCTGTCGAAAGCGGCGAGGCCGCGCGGCGGCGACGAGCTGAAACCGCTGCGCGACAAGGTCTCGGAGCTGAGCGAGTCCATCAACCGCCTGCGCGCCGATCAGACGGCGAAGATCGCGACGCTTGCGGACAACGCGGAAAGGTCCGGCCGCGACGCCTCCGCGCGCCTCGCCCAGATCGCGGATCGGCTCGACCGGATGGATCGCGGCGCGCCGCAGACCACCGGCAGCATCTCCGCTCCCGCATCGCCCGTGACGCTCGAGCCGCCCGCGGCGTCGATCCCGACGCCGCCTCCGCGCCCCGCTGCGGAAGCGGCCAAGCCTGCCGAAACGGCGAAGCCCGCCGAAGCTGCGAAGCCGGCGCAGGCCGCCGACAAGAAGCCGCTCGCCGGCTGGGCGCTGCGCGACATCTATGACGGCCTCGCTCTGATCGAGAACCGCCGGCAGGGGCTGATCGAGGTCGCGCCCGGTCAGGTCGTACAGGGGCTCGGCCGCATCGAGCGGATCGAGAAGCGCAGCGGACGCTGGGTGGTGGTCAC
>MKVY01000049.1:122258-125814 GCA_001899525.1 Rhizobiales bacterium 65-9 | reverse complement strand
GCCTCCGACTGCGTCTATATCGCCTCCCCGCCGGCCTCACACCTCGCCCACGCCCGGGCCGCGCTCGCCGCCGGTCGGAGCGTCTTCTGCGAGAAGCCGCTGTCGGCGGACTTGGCCGATTCGCGCGCCTTCGTCGCCGAAGCGCGCGGACGCGGCGCGGTGAACTTTCCCTTCGCCTCCTCGTTCGCCGTCGAACGCCTGCGGGGATGGATCGAGGAAGGCGCGATCGGGAAGCCGGAGCGCCTGTCGATCGAGGTCGCGTTCCGGGTCTGGCCGCGCCCATGGCAGGCCGACGCCGCAAGCTGGCTCGACGCGACCGCTGAGGGCGGCTTCACCCGCGAGGTGGTCTCGCACTTCCTGTTTCTGGCGCGCCGCCTGCTGGGGCCGCTCGACGGCTGGGTTGGCGACGCCGTCTGGCCGGTTCCCGGCCGGTCCGAGCGCGCGATCGACGGCGTGCTCAGGGCCGGCGACGTGACGGTCATGCTTCAGGGGCGGGTCGGCGAGACGGACAGCGACGACAGCAATCTCTGGACCCTCGAGGGCGACGCCGGCGCCATCCGCCTGCGCGACTGGTCGATCGCCGAGCGGCGCGACGCGGACGGCGTCTGGACCCCCGATCCGGACGCGATCGCGAACGAGCGCGCCCGGCCGCTCGTTCTCAAGCGGCAACTCGCCGGCGTGGCCGCCATGACGCGCGGCCAGCCGCATGCGCTCGCCACCTTTCAGGAGGCGCTCGACGTGCAGGAGATCGTCGAGACGATTCTCGCCGCCAGCCGCGCTTGACGGCGCGGCGCCGTCCGGTTTCGCTTCCGAAGGCGCGCCCCCTCGGCGCGGTGGGATCGCATCATGTCTGACAGTCTTCCTGCGGGCGCGGCCGACGGCGCGACCGAATTTCCGGTCGCCGCCCAGCGCGCGAAATTCCCCGCCCTCGCCCGCGCCGGCGATTTCATCTTCTTCGACAACGCCGCCGGCGCGCAGATTCCGCAAGGCGCATTCGACGCTGTCAACGATCATCTTCTGAACCACAACGTCCAGCGCGGCGGACCCTACGACAGGAGCCGCGCGGTGGACGCCTCGGTCCAGCGCGGGCGCGAGAGCGTCGCTGATTTCCTCAACGCGCGGGATCCGTCCGAAATCTGCTTCGGCATGAACGCGACCTCGTTCATCCGTCTCGTCAGCCTCGGCGTCGCGCAGACAATCAGCCGCCGCAACGAGATCGTCGTCACCGATCTCGACCACGACGCGAACGTCGCGACCTGGCTCGCGCTCGAACGCATGGGCGTCAACATCGTCTGGTGGAAGATGCGCGACGGCGGCGTGCTCGACGTGAACGATCTGAAGCCGCTGGTGAACCAGCGCACGCGCCTCGTCGCCTGCACGGTGGTCTCGCATGCGCTCGGCTCGCTCGTCGATGTCGCGGCCGCAGCGAGGATCGCGCACGCCGCCGGCGCCGATATTTTCCTCGACTGCGTGCATTACTCTCCGCACGCGCCGATCGACGTGCAGGCCTGGGATTGCGATTTCCTCGTCTGCTCCGGCTACAAGGCCTTCGCGCCGCATATGGGATTTCTCTACGGCAAGCGCGAAAAGCTCGTCGCGCTGCCGACCTTCCGCGAGGACTTCATCCCAAACGAGCCGCCCTACAAGGTCGAGGCGGGCACCTTCATCTATGAGAACGTCGCCGGCATGGATGCCGCGATCGCCTATCTCGCCGAGCTTGGCGCGACGATCGGCGGCCGCAACGAGCCCGCGTCGCGCCGCGAGAATCTCCTGCGCGCGATGACCGCGATCAAGACCTACGAGACGCGCCTGTCGCGCGCCATGCTGGAGGCGCTGCATTTCGCCGGCGCGACCGTCTATGGCGTCTCCGACGCGGCCCATGTCGATCGGCGCGTTCCGACCTTCGCGTTCAATCTGCCGGGCGTGAAGCCGCTCGCCATATGCGACGCGATGTCGGACGCGGGGATCGGCATTCGCGAGGGGCATATGTACACGCCGCGCCTGATGCGCCGGCTCGGCGTCTCGCCGGAGACGGGCGTCGTGCGCGCCTCGCTCGTGCATTACAACACGCTCGACGAGGTGAAGCGCTTCGGCGAGGTGTTGAAGGGTTTGCGCGCGCGGTGACCGCGCCGCATGCGGGAGGCGGCGCTTGCCGGCGGCTGCACCGGTCCGGCGGCGCTTGCTCTCGCGCCCTCGCGCTCTTAGGTAAGGAGATAAAGTAAGGAGCCGTCGATGGCCGCCGCTACTGTGACCTCAAAGGGCCAGATCACCATTCCCGCTTCGGTTCGCGAGGCGCTTGGGCTGAAGGCCGGCGACCGGGTGGAGTTCGTGCCGGAAGGAAAAGACGGATTTGTCATCCGTCCGGCCACGCTTCCCGTGTCAGCCCTCCGGGGGGCTGATCCCAAAACCGGAGAAGGCGGTCTCGATCGAAGAGATGAATGAAACGATCGCCGAGATGGGCTCTCGGGGCGGATGATCGGCATTGATACGAATATCCTTGTCCGCTATATCGCGCAGGACGACAACGCGCAGTCGCCCGCCGCCACGCGACTCATCGAGTCTTTCACCAATGAAGCGCGCGGGCCACGTCGCGCTGATTGTTCTTGTTGAAACCGCCTGGGTGCTTCAGCGCCGCTATCGCGCCTCACGCGAGGAGATCGATCGCGTGATCGAAACGCTGCTGCGCATCCAGAGGCTCCGCATCGCGGACGCCGACATCGTCTGGTCCGCGCTGCGTCTTTTCCGATCCTCCGGCGCGGATTTCGCGGACTGTCTCATCGCGCGCGCGAATCTCGCGGCGGGATGCGAGCATACGGCGACGTTCGACGCGAAGGCTGGGAGAATTGCGGGAATGAAATTGCTGGCGTGAACAACCGCGCGCTTTTTTTCAGGCTGCTTTTATCCCCGCCATCGCTGGGCTTGATCCCGCGATGACGGCCGAGAAGAAAACCAGCGCTCGAGACGCTTGGCTCGCGCGAAGCCTCAATCGAACAGGCTGCTCACGCTCTTTTCATGCGCGGTGCGCGCGATCGCTTCGCCCATCAGGGGCGCGATCGAGAGCACGCGGATGTTCTGCGCCACCTTCACCGCTTCCGTCGGCATGATGGAGTCGGTGATGACGAGTTCCTTCAGCCGTGAGGAGGCGACGCGCGCCACCGCCCCGCCCGAGAGCACGCCATGGGTGATGTAGGCGTAGACCTCCTTCGCGCCGTTGGCGAGCAGCGCGTCGGCCGCGTTCACCAGCGTGCCGCCTGAATCGACGATGTCGTCGACAAGGATGCAGGAGCGTCCCGACACGTCGCCGATGATGTTCATCACCTCGCTTTCGCCGGGCCGCTCGCGGCGCTTGTCGACGATGGCGAGCGGCGCGTCGATTCGCTTGGCGAGGGCGCGGGCGCGCACGACGCCGCCGACGTCGGGCGACACCACCATGGCGCTCTGGGCGTCGAGCCGCTCCTTGATGTCGCGCGCGATCAGGGGCGCGCCGAACAGGTTGTCGGTCGGGATGTCGAAGAAGCCCTGGATCTGGCCGGCGTGGAGGTCGAGCGTCAGCACG
>MKVY01000049.1:115347-122240 GCA_001899525.1 Rhizobiales bacterium 65-9 | reverse complement strand
CGGTCCTGCCGGGCGTAGCCGAAATAGGGGATCACCGCCGTGATGCGCCTGGCCGATGAGCGGCGCAGCGCGTCGGTCAGGATCAGGAGTTCCATCAGATGATCGTTCGTCGGGAACGAGGTGGGCTGGATGATGAACACATCCTCGCCCCGCACATTCTCGTGAATCTCGACGAAGATCTCCATGTCGGCGAAGCGCCGCACCGAGGCGTTGGCGAGCTTGATCGACAGATGGGCGGCGATGGCTTCGGCAAGAGGGCGGTTCGCGTTGCCGGAAACGAGCTTCATGAGGCCGATGAACCTGTGGGCGCGCCGGGCTGTCCGCGGGGCGCTTGCAAGGCGCGTCTAACAACGCGCCCGCGAGTCCACAAGCCGGCTCGGCGACTTCCTCACAAAGCCGGCTGGACCGGCGCCCAACGAATGGGCGGGCCTAGTCCTCGACCGGCGCGTAGGCCATCGGCTTCGCGGCCGTCGTCGCGGGCTTCGGGGCGGCGGCGGTCTTGACGGCGCGCGCCGAGGGGCCGGCGGCGGCGAGGAAGCCGGCGATCTCGTTCATGCTGCGGGCGGCGATCGCCTGCAGCGCCTTGTCGTCCACGCCGGCCCAGGGATCGGACGGCGAGCCGCCGATCTCGGCCGCGCCCTCGACGCGCCGGGCCTGGTTCAGCTTGGTGTCGTACACGTCCCAGATATAGGCGAGCGCCACCTTGCCCTCGTCGTTCGGGCCGGCGTCGAGATAGCCGCGGATGCGGTAGCGCGGCGCGGAGCCGGCGGCCACGATCTCGATCTGGCGCTGCGAGGCCTCCTGCGACAGCGCGCCGGCGAATGTCGTGCGCATCGCCTCCGAGCCGCCGGAGAGGCTTTCGACCGAGATCGGCACGCCGGGCGCCATCACCTTCGGCTGGCTGGCCGCAAGCCCGAAATCGCTTGCGGTCTCGTTGCAGGCCGCAAGCGCCGCGGCCGCGGCGCAGACGAGAAGAAAACGTCCCACCCGTCCGGACGCGATGCGTCCGAAGCGCGATCCGGTCCGCATGACGCCTCCCTGTGCTGGCTGTTCTGGGCGGATATGTCGCGGGAGTTGTAGGGCGGCGGACGGCCGAGGTCCAGCCGCGCCCGCCGCGCCGAGCCGTCAGGCGAAGATCTCGTTAAAGAAGGCGCGCATCTCGGCCCAGGAGCGGGCGTCGGCGCCGGCGTCGTAGCGCAGCCGCTCCGGCATGTTGCGGGCGTCGGCGTCGGGATCGGTGAAGCTGTGCACGACGCCGCCATAGAGATGCATGCGCCAGTCCACGCCGCCGCCGCGCATCTCCGCCTCGAAGGCGGCGCGCTGCTCCGGCGGAACGGAGAGATCGTCGGCGCCGATGCAGACCAGCACCTTGCCCTTGATGTTTTTCGCGTCGGCCGGATCGAGCGTGCTCAGCCCGCTGTGGAATCCGACCGCGCCGCGGATGTCGGCGCCGCTGCGCGCGAGTTCGAGCGCCATGCTTCCGCCGAAGCAGAAGCCGATCGCCGCGATCCGCCCCGGATCGACCAAAGGCTGCGCGACGAGCGCGTCGAGCGCGCCCTTCGCCCGCGCGCGGATGCGCGCCGGCTCCTGCCGCAGGGCGCGCACCAGCGGCAACGCGACGTCCATCGCCTCGATGAAGCGGCCTTCGCCATGCAGGTCGCAGGCGAGCGCCGCATAGCCGAGGGACGCGAGCCGCGCCGCCCGATCGTCGGCGTGCGCGCTGAATCCGAACGCTTCCGGAAACACCAGCACGCCCGGCCGCCGGCCCTGCCGCGTCTCGTCGATGTGCAGCTTGCCGACCATGGCGAGGCCGTCGGCCTTGTAACTTATCGTGTGAATCGCCATCGCGGCCTCGCGAACCTGCAGCATTTTCAAGCGAAGCGGATAACGGTTCGCGTGAAGAGAATGCGATAAAACAGGGACCGGGAGCAATTCCGCGATTCGGAGAATTGCAGAATCGCTCCGGTCGCGTCCCCGGCGCGACGGTGCGAACCGCGCCGCTATTTCAGCTTTTTCGTCAATGTCTCGACGCGCTGCGCGGCGGCGTCGAGCGCCGTCGCGAGCTGCTCGGTTTCGCTGCGGGCCTGCGACTCGCGCGCATGCCCTTCCTGCTGCAGCGTCGCGATCTCGGCTTCGAGGCGGTCGAGCCGCTTGCGCATCTCGCTGGTCTCGTCGGCGAAGGTCAGCGCGGCCATCACATGCAGCCGCATGTCGCCGATCTCGCCGAAGGTCTGCCGCAGTTCGGCGATCTTGGCGTCCACCGTCTCCGCGAGAGCGAGCAGATGGGCCTCCTCCCCGTCATTGCATCCAATGCGATAGGATTTGCCCGCTACATTGACCGCAACCTGCGCCATGACAGTCACCCGTTCGCGGGCTGGGCGTCGAGCACGGCCCGGATAGAGCCCATGGCGCGGTCGATCCGCTCGCCCGACTCGGATAATGCCGCATCGAGCCTGTTGTTTCGCGTCAGCGCCGCGTCGAGGTCCTGCGCCAGCCGCGCCCGATCCTCCTGCATAATCGACAGCTCCGCCTCGACCTCGGGCCGGGCGCCGTCATGGGCGATGCGAAGCCCGACGACGGTCTCAAGCCCGTCCAGAGCCGCGGCGAGCCGGGCGAGCGCGCGATCGAGTGAAGCGGATTCCGTCATGCTGTCCGGCGAGGGTTGCGCGTGTGAAAGACTCACTCGCGCGACGTTGGCGCCCGCATTTCCGCGCGTCAACGCAAGCCCTTGCGTCAGCCTTTCTCAACAGTTGATTCAATTGCCGACTCAATCCGATTCACGGACGGACTCGAAGGACTTCACGCGCGCAACCGGCGAAAACCGCAGCAATCGGGCGGCCGTCGCCGCAAACAGGGCGCGAAGCGTCGCGAGCGCCTGCAGCATTTCGCTGAAATCGTGAAGCTCAGACGCGCGCAGCGCCTCGCTTGGTTGAATGGGCGGCTCCATGAGACCCCGTCTCCCAACGCTCTGACGCGATCTGCGGCGTCCTGCGCGGCTGTAGGATCCAGGCGGCGTCCGACGCTCCGGCCGCGATCGAAATGAGCGGGATGGGGCGGCCGCCTTTGACACGGCTGGCGGGGGCGCCTATCACGCCGGCGCGTTCCGGAAGCCGGTTCCGGACCCGCCCCGACGGCGTCTCCGGCGGGATCGCCCTCAGTCTCAGCCGAGCGTGCCGATGCCCGATCCCAAGACGACCCACAACCTGATGGCCAACGCCATCCGTTCTCTCGCGATGGACGCCGTCGAGAAGGCGAACTCCGGCCATCCCGGCCTGCCCATGGGCGCGGCCGACATCGCCACGGTGCTGTTCACGAAATTCCTGAAGTTCGACGCCGCAAATCCGGATTGGCCGGACCGCGACCGCTTCGTGCTCTCCGCCGGCCACGGCTCGATGCTGCTCTACGCGCTGCTCTACCTCACCGGCGCGCCGGAGATGACGCTCGACGAGCTGAAGCGCTTCCGCCAGCTTCACTCCCGCACGCCGGGGCATCCCGAGAATTTCGAGACCAAAGGCGTCGAGACCACCACCGGCCCGCTGGGACAGGGCCTCGCCACCGCCGTCGGCATGGCGGTCGCCGAGAAGATGCTGGCCGCCGAATTCGGCCGCAAGACGGTGGACCACCACACCTACGTGCTCGCCTCCGACGGCGATCTGATGGAGGGCGTGTCGCAGGAGGCGATCGCGCTCGCCGGCCACTGGAAGCTCAACAAGCTGATCGTCTTCCACGACGACAACGGCATCTCGATCGACGGGCCGCTGTCGATCGCCGACTCCGTCGATCAGGTGAAGCGCTTCCAGTCCGCCGGCTGGCGGGCCGAGCGCGTCAACGGCCATGATCCGGACGCCATCGCCGCCGCGATCGACCGCGCGCGCAAGTCATCCAAACCCAGCCTCATCGCCTGCAAGACCATCATCGGCTATGGCGCGCCGAAGAGAGCCGGCACCGCCAAGGCTCATGGCGAGGCGCTTGGCGCCGAAGAACTGAAAGCGGCGAAGGAGCGGCTCGGCGTCTCCCTCGAGCCGTTCTCCGTGCCTGACGAGGCGTTGAAGCTCTGGCGCGAAGCCGGCGCCCGCGGCGCATCGGCGCGCAAGACCTGGGAGTCGATCTTCGGCGTGCTGTCGCCCCGCAAGCAGGCCGAATTCAACCGCCGCCTCCGGCATGAGCGTCCCGCCGCGCTGGCGAAGGCGCTGAAGGCGCACAAGAAAGCGCTGATCGAGAAGCCGCAGAACATCGCGACGCGCAAATCGTCCGAGATGGCGATCGAGGCGATCGTTCCGGCGATGCCGGAGTTTCTCGCGGGCTCCGCCGACCTGACGGGATCGAACAACAACAAGGCGAAATCGGCGATCGATTTCTCCGCCAAGGCGCCAAGGGGCCGCTTCGTTCACTACGGCGTGCGCGAGCACGGCATGGCCGCCGCGATGAATGGCATCGTCCTGCATGGCGGCTTCGCCCCGAACGGCGCGACCTTCCTCGTCTTCACCGACTATGCGCGCCCCGCCATGCGTCTCGCGGCGCTGATGCGCCTCGGCGTCGTCTATGTGATGACGCATGACTCCATCGGCCTCGGCGAGGATGGGCCGACCCATCAGCCGGTCGAGCATCTCGCGGCGCTGCGGGCCATTCCCAACATGCGCGTGTTCCGCCCCTGCGACGCGATCGAGGTGGCCGAATGCTGGGAGCTCGCGCTCAACCGCGTCGACGGTCCGACCGTGCTCGCGCTGACGCGGCAGAACCTGCCGCAGTTGCGCATGGACGCGCGCGACAACCGCTCCGTCGCGGGCGCCTATGAGCTGGTCGCCGCCGAGGGCGGCAAGGCGCAGGCGACGATTTTCGCCACCGGCTCCGAGGTCGAGATCGCGGTCAATGCGCGCAAGCTGCTGGCCGAGAAGGGCGTGCGCGCGCGCGTCGTCTCGGTTCCCTCGCTGGAGCTGTTCATGAGCCAGCCCGAGGAGGTTCGCGAGAAGGTGATCGGCGCAGCTCCCATCCGCATCGCGGTCGAGGCGGCGGTCCGGCAGGGATGGGACGCGCTGATCGGCGCCGACGGCCTGTTCGTCGGCATGCGCGGCTTCGGCGCGAGCGCGCCCTACAAGGAGCTTTACGCTTATTTCGGGATCACGCCGGAGGCGGTGGCGGACGCTGTGTTAAGGAAACACAATCAGCAGGCTTGAAGCCTCGGGCGTCCGCGGTCATGAGCGGACGAGCAGCTCAATTGTAGAGAAAGGCGAGGACGATGGCGGTCAAGGTTTTCATCAACGGCTTCGGACGCATTGGGCGCAACGTGCTGCGCGCCATCGTGGAATCCGGACGCAAGGACATCGTCGTCGTCGGCGTCAACGATCTCGGCCCGGTCGAGACCAACGCCCATCTGCTGCGCTTCGACTCCGTCCATGGGAAGTTCCCGGCCGAGGTGAAGGTCGATGGCGACGCGATCGTCGTCAACGGCCAGAGGATCAGGGTCACCGCGATCAAGAATCCGGCCGAACTGCCGCACAAGGAGATGGGCGTCGACATCGCCATGGAATGCACCGGCATCTTCACGTCGAAGGACAAGGCGTCGGCGCATCTGACCGCCGGAGCGAAGCGCGTGCTGGTCTCGGCGCCGGCCGACGGCGCCGATCTCACCGTCGTCTTCGGCGTCAACCATGACAAGCTGACGAAGGAGCATCTGGTCGTCTCGAACGCCTCCTGCACGACGAACTGCCTCGTGCCGGTGGTGAAGGTCCTCAACGACGCCGTCGGCATCGAGAAGGGCTTCATGACCACGATCCATTCCTACACCGGCGACCAGCCGACGCTCGACACGATGCACAAGGATCTCTACCGCGCCCGCGCCGCGGCCCTGTCGCAGATCCCGACCTCGACCGGCGCCGCGAAAGCGGTGGGCCTCGTGCTGCCGGAGCTGAAGGGCAAGCTCGACGGCTCCTCGACCCGCGTTCCCACGCCCAACGTCTCTGTCGTCGACTTCAAGTTCAACGCCAAGAAGAAGACGAGCGTGCAGGAGATCAACGAGGCGATCATCGCCGCCTCGAAACAGCAGCTCAAGGGCATCCTCGCGGTCACCGATCAGCCCAACGTGTCGATCGACTTCAACCATGACCCGCACTCGTCGACCTTCGCGCTCGACCAGACCAAGGTGATGGAAGGCGACTTCGTGCGCATCCTGTCCTGGTACGACAATGAGTGGGGTTTCTCGAACCGCATGTCGGACACGGCGGTTGCGATGGCGAAGCTGATCTGAAGACGCTTTGGCGGCGCCGGCGAGGCGCCGCCTTCTCCGGCGAAACCGCTGATTGCTCTGCCTTTTTCGCAGAGCTCAGCCCCCGGGGCGCCCCGGCCATGACATTTCTGCGCTAGCGTCTTCGGCCAATATTCGCCAGAAGCGCGCCTTTGCGTCCCGGCCCGGCCGGCGACAGGACATGCCATGACCAGCATCGACGCCCGCTCGACAGTTGACGCCCCCGCCGCGCGAGTCGCCTCCGCCGCCGCAGGACCGGCGACCGCCATCGTCCTTGCGCTCAGCTTCTCCCATCTGCTGAACGATCTCGTCCAGTCGCTGCTTCCGGCGATCTATCCGATCATCAAGGACACGCTGAACCTCAATTTCAGCCAGATCGGCCTGATCACCTTCGCCTTCCAGGTCACCGCCAGCCTGCTCCAGCCGCTCGTCGGCATCGTCACCGACCGCAAGCCGATGCCCTTCTCGCTCAGCGTCGGCATGGGGTTGTCGCTCATCGGCCTCCTGCTGGTGGCGTGGGCCAATTCGTTCTGGCTGCTGCTCATCGCCGGCTGCGTCATCGGCTCGGGCTCTTCCATCTTCCATCCGGAGGCGTCGCGCGTGGCGCGGCTGGCGTCGGGCGGCCGGCATGGCCTCGCGCAATCCATCTTCC
>MKVY01000049.1:98872-115218 GCA_001899525.1 Rhizobiales bacterium 65-9 | reverse complement strand
CCTATCGCCCGCCGCTCATTTCGGGCGCCGGCGCATCGCCTGGGCCATCGTGATTCTTCTGGTGCTGACCTTCTCCAAGAATTTCTACATGGCGTCTTTCAGCTCCTACTACACCTTCTATCTGATCCATCATTTCAGCGTGACGGTGCAGGATTCGCAGCTTTATCTCTTCGTCTTCGGCGCTGCGGTGGCGGCGGGCACGCTGGCCGGCGGCTGGATCGGCGACAGGATCGGACGGTTGAACGTCATCTGGCTGTCGATCCTCGGCGTGCTGCCCTTCTCGCTGGCGCTGCCCTATGTCGGGCTGAACGCGACCATCGGCCTCAGCATCGTCATCGGCTTCCTGATGGCCTCGGCGTTTCCCGCGATCATCGTGTTCGCGCAGGAGCTTGTGCCCGGCAAGGTCGGCACGATCGGCGGGCTTTTCTTCGGCTTCGCCTTCGGCATGGGCGGCCTTGGCGCCGCGGTCCTCGGCGTGCTGGCGGATGCGACGAGCATCGAATTCGCGTACAAGGTCTGCAGCGTGCTGCCGGCGATCGGAATTCTGACGATTCTGCTGCCGAAACTCGATCGCCTGCGCGACGCGTGATGATCCGGACTGGCGAGCCACGATGACCTCTTTCCGCACCCTCGATTCCGCCGACGTCGCCGGCAAGCGCGCGCTCGTGCGCGTCGATCTCAACGTGCCCATGGAGAAGGGCAAGGTGGCCGACGCGACCCGCATCGAGCGCGTTCTGCCGACCATCCGCGAGATCGCGGACAAGGGCGGTAAAGTGATCCTGCTCGCGCATTTCGGCCGCCCGAAGGGCGTCGATCCGAAGGAATCGCTGAAGCCCGTCGCAGTCGAGCTGGAGCGGCGCCTGCACAAGCCCGTCGCCTTCGCCGAGGACTGCGTCGGCGAGAAAGCGGCGGCCGCCGTCGCTGCGCTGCAGTCCGGCCATGTGCTGCTCCTGGAGAACACCCGCTTCCATCCGGAAGAGGAAAAGAACGATCCCACCTTCGCCAAGGCCCTCGCCGCGAACGGCGACCTCTATGTCAACGACGCCTTTTCCGCCGCGCATCGCGCGCACGCTTCGACGGAAGGGGTCGCCCGTCTCCTGCCGTCCTTCGCCGGCCGCACGATGCAGGCCGAGCTTGAAGCGCTGGGCAAGGGTCTCGACAAGCCGAAGAAGCCGGTGGTCGCAATCGTCGGCGGCGCGAAGGTGTCGACCAAGCTCGATCTCCTCGGCAATCTGGTGGAGAAGGTCGACGCCCTCGTCATCGGCGGCGGCATGGCCAACACCTTCCTGCACGCGCAGGGCCTGAACATCGGCAAGTCGCTGTGCGAGAAGGATCTCGCGGCGACGGCGCGCGACATCATGCAGAAGGCCGAGAAGGCCGGCTGCGCCATCATCCTGCCCGTCGACGCGATCGTCGCCTGGCATTTCGAGGCGAACGCGCCGCATCAGACCTTCGGCGTCGACGCCATTCCGAAGGACGGCATGATCCTCGATGTCGGCCCTCTCTCGACCGAGCGCATCCGCCGCTCGCTGGAGGATTCCTCCACCCTCGTCTGGAACGGCCCGCTTGGCGCCTTCGAGCTTTATCCGTTCGACGCGGGCACGGCCGAAACCGCGCGCCACGCCGCCAGGCTGACGAAGGAGAAGAAGCTGATCTCCGTCGCCGGCGGCGGCGACACCGTCGCCGCGCTCAACCAGGCCAAGGTCGCCGACGATTTCACCTATGTCTCGACCGCCGGCGGCGCCTTCCTCGAATGGATGGAGGGCAAGCCGCTGCCGGGGGTGGAGGCGTTGAAGGCGGAGTGAAGCCCATATTAAGAAGACGACTGTTTACGCTATGTTCTCAAAATCCGTTGGAACGTTCCGAACGCGATGGGGATATGGTGAAAGGCTCTGGCGCGAAGCGTATGTCCATTGAGGAGCGCAGGGCCGCTCTCGACGCGGCGATAGGCTGAGACGGAACCGTCGAATTTATCGTGAATGACGACTCTTCGGGCCGCAAGTCCCGCTCGCCTTGGTTTTGCTTCCCCAGCGGGTTAAGACCGCCTCGACCGTAGGGATTGCAAGGGAGAGAGACTTTTCATGGCCCGCATCACGCTTCGCCAGTTGTTGGACCACGCCGCCGAGAACGACTATGGCGTGCCGGCCTTCAACATCAACAACATGGAGCAGGCGCTGGCGATCATGGCCGCCGCCGACGCGGTGGACGCGCCGGTCATCATCCAGGCCTCGCGCGGCGCGCGCTCCTACGCCAACGACATCATGCTCAAGCACATGATGGACGCGGTCACCGAAATCTATCCGCACATTCCCGTCTGCGTGCATCTCGATCACGGCAACGAGCCCGCGACCTGCATGACCGCGATTCAGGCCGGTTTCACCTCCGTGATGATGGACGGATCGCTGAAGGCCGACGGCAAGACGCCGGGCGACTGGAGTTACAATGTCAGCGTGACGAAGAAGGTCGTCGAGATGGCCCATCTCGGCGGCATTTCCGTCGAGGGCGAGCTCGGCGTGCTCGGATCGCTCGAAACCGGCATGGGCGACAAGGAGGACGGCCATGGCGCCGAAGGCAAGCTCAGCCACGACCAGCTTCTCACCAATCCCGACGAAGCGGTGAAGTTCGTCGCCGAAACAAAAGTGGACGCGCTCGCCATCGCCATGGGCACGTCGCACGGCGCCTACAAATTCTCGCGCAAGCCGGACGGCAAGGTGCTCGCGATGAACGTCATCGAGGAGATTCACCGCAAGCTGCCGAACATGCATCTCGTGATGCACGGCTCCTCCTCGGTGCCGCAGGACCTGCAGGACGTCATCAACGAGTATGGCGGCAAGATGAAGCCGACCTGGGGCGTTCCGGTCGAGGAGATTCAGCGCGGCATCAAGAACGGCGTGCGCAAGATCAACATCGACACCGACAACCGCATGGCGATGACCGGCCAGATCAGGAAGGTGCTGGCGACGGAGCCGGGCGAGTTCGACCCGCGCAAATATCTGAAGCCGGCGATGGAGGCGATGACGAAGCTGTGCAAGCAGCGCCTGCAGGAGTTCAACACCGCCGGCCAGGCCTCGAAGATCAAGAAGGTGATCCCGCTCTCCGACATGGCGAAGCGCTACGCCAAGGGCGAACTCGATCCGGTGATCGGCTGAGCGGCGGACGCCGACACGCGGGCTGCGATGAAAAAGGCCGGATACGCCGGCCTTTTTGTTGCGCGGTTCCGTACTTATGAAACGATCTTGCCGCCGTCGCCCCTGGTGATCGCGACAACGGAGGCGATCGGGCGGCCGAATACAAAGCGTTCTTCGCGATCGGCATCGACGGGCTGTTCAGCGATTTCACCGATGACGCGGTGAAGGCGCGCGGCGCGAACTGACCGCCGCGCCTCATGCTTCCCGCGTCAGCGCGATCGAGAGCCGCTGGATCAGCGGCGCGGCCAGAATGACGACGGGAAGCATCAGCGCCCAGGAGGCGAGCCACGCCTCGATCCAGCTGATCAGGAAATGGCCGCCGCCCGAAGCGAACACGCCGAAGGCCGAAGCGATGCCGCTAGTGAGGCCGGACTGGATGACGCCGAAAATGAAATGCGCATAACGGCGCGGAACGAACGACACCGATCAGACTCCCGACTCGCGAGCGGCGACGATTGCTCCCATCCCGCGCCGCATTCAAGGCCGTTGCGCGTCCCAACCTTTCCCATTGACCGCGACTCCGGCATAACCGCCCCGCATGTCGCAACTCTTTTCCGGCTTCGTTGGCGCCCTCGTCGGCTTCTCCGCTTCGGTCGCAGTGGTGCTCGCGGCGGCGCAGGCCGTCGGCGCGACCGACGCGCAGACCATCTCCTGGATCACGGGCCTCGCGCTCGCCAAGGCGGCGGCGTCGGTGTTTCTGAGCTGGCGTTACCGGCAGCCGATCATCTCGGCCTGGTCGACGCCGGGCGCGGCGTTGATCGCCGCCACGTCGGGGCTCAATCTGTCGGTCGCCGTCGGCGCCTTCCTTGTCGCCGCCGCTCTCATGATCCTCACCGCCCTGGTGAAGCCGCTCGGCGCGCTGGTGGCGCGAATCCCGATGTCGATCGCGTCCGCGATGCTCGGCGGCGTCATCTTCAGGTTCGTCGTCGCCGTTTTCGATGAGATGCGGACAGCCCCGGCGCTGGTGGCGCTCGCGCTGGCCGTGTTTCTCGTCGTGCGGCTCATCAACCCCTTCGGCGCGGTGATCGCGTCCCTCGTCGTCGGCATCGTCGCGGCGCTGGCGAGCGGCCTCGCCACATGGCCGGCCCTGACCTTCGCGCCCACGCTGATCTGGACGCCTCCCGTCTTCGACGCCGCGACCATCATCGGCCTCGGCGTTCCGCTCTATCTCGTGACGATGGCCGCCCAGAACCTGCCGGGCTTCGCCGTGATGCGCGCCTCCGGCTACGAGCCGCCGGTGCAGCCGGCCCTCTTCGTCACCGGCCTGACATCGCTGCTGACCGCGCCCTTCGGCGCGCACATGGTCAACATGGCGGCGATCAGCGCGGCCATCTGCACCGGGCCGGACACCCATCCCGATCCGAAGGAGCGCTGGAAGGCGGGAGTCTGGTACGCTCTGTGCTGGTTCGGCATCGCGCTTGGCGCCGCGCCCGTGGTGACGTTCATTCTCGCCATGCCGAAGGCGCTGATTGTCGCCGCCGCCGGGCTTGGCCTCGTTGGCTCGCTCGCCGGCGCGCTCGGAACAGCGATGACGGCGGACAAGGACCGGTTCGCGGCCGTGATCGCCTTCTGCGTCGCCGCCTCCAGCCTCTCCCTCTTCGGGATCGGCTCCGCCTTCTGGAGCCTCGTCGCCGGGCTGGCGGTGCTTGGCCTTGACCGCGCCGCGCCGGTCGTCAATCGCTGGCGGCGATGACCACAAAAGCCCAGACCTATCTTGTCACCCCGCTCATCGAGGACGCCGACGCCTTCGCGCCGCTCCTGTCGGCGGCGATCCGGCGCACCGGTGCCGCTTCCGCGCTCCTGCGTTTCGCGGCCGGCGACGAGCGAACGATCATCAACCGGATCAAGCGGCTCGCGCCGGAGGCGCAGGCCCTCGACGCGGCCGTGCTCGTCGAGGAGGACGCGACGCTGGCGACGCGCGGCGGCGCGGATGGGGTCCATGTCGGCGGCGGAATCGAGCAGGTTCGGGACGCGGCGCGACGCCTTCATCCCGGCCGGATCGTCGGATGCGGCGGCCTCCGCAGCCGGCATGACGCCATGGAGGCCGGCGAAGCCGGCGTCGACTATGTCATGTTCGGCGAGCCCTTCCTGGACCGGCGCGGGAGCGAGATCGCGCCGCCGACGGAGGAGACGTTCGAGCTGGCCGCCTGGTGGGCGCATCTGTTCGAGACGCCCTGCGTCGCCTACGCGGCGTCGCCGGAAGCCGCCGAAGCCCTGGCCGGGACCGGCGCCGAATTCATCGCGCTTGGCCCCTGGGCGTTCGCCGCGGCGTGACAAAAGACGCCGGACCGCCCGCAATCTGCAACAACCGCTCACATTTTTTGAACCTTTTCCCTGTCCAGATGGGTTAGAAGGGCGCGCGCGAGGCCGGGGCGGGCCGAAACGCGATGCGACAGGAACGACGAGACTTCGATGGTCCGCAAATATTTCGGCACGGACGGCATCCGCGGCCGCGCCAACGGGACGATCACGCCCCAGCTCGCGCTCAAGGTCGGCCAGGCCGCTGGCCTGATGTTCCAGCGCGGCGACCACCGCAACCGCGTGGTCATCGGCAAGGACACCCGCCTGTCTGGCTACATGATCGAATCGGCGATGCAGGCGGGCTTCACCTCCGTCGGCATCGACGTGCTGCTGCTCGGCCCGATGCCGACGCCGGCCATCGCCATGCTGACGCGCGCCATGCGGGCCGATCTCGGCGTGATGATCTCCGCCTCCCACAACCCTTACGAGGACAACGGCATCAAGCTGTTCGGGCCTGACGGCTTCAAGCTCGGCGACGAGATCGAGAAGGAGATCGAGGCGCTTCTCGACATCGATCTGTCCGGGCGGCTCGCCGGATCGGCCGATCTCGGCCGCGCCAAGCGCATCGACGACGCGCAGGGCCGCTATGTCGAATTCGCCAAGCGCACCATGCCGCGCAACATCGATCTCGACGGCATGCGCATCGTCCTCGATTGCGCCAACGGCGCCGCCCACAAGGTCGCGCCGGCGGCGTTGTGGGAGCTGGGCGCCGAAGTGTTCCCCCTCGGCGTCGAGCCTGACGGCTTCAACATCAACAAGGATGTCGGATCGACCGCGCCCGACGCGCTGGTGAAAAAGGTCCGCGAACTGCGCGCCGACATCGGCATCGCCCTCGACGGCGACGCCGACCGCGTGCTGATCGTCGATGAAAAGGGCCACACCGTGGACGGCGACCAGCTCATGGCCGTCATCGCCCGCTCATGGCGCGAAGACGGGCGGCTGGCGCAGCCTGGCATCGTCGCGACCATCATGTCCAATCTCGGACTCGAACGTTTCCTCGGCGGGCTCGGGCTCAATCTCGCGCGCACCGCCGTCGGCGACCGTTACGTGCTCGAGCATATGCGCGAACATGGCTACAATCTCGGCGGCGAACAGTCCGGCCACATCATTCTCTCCGACTATTCCTCGACCGGCGACGGGTTGGTCGCGGCGCTGCAGCTGCTCGCGGTCGTTCGGCGGCTGGAGAAGCCGGTCAGCCAGGTCTGCCACTGCTTCGAGCCGCTGCCGCAGATCCTGAAGAACATCCGCTACAATGGCGGCCAGCCTCTGTCCGCGGACAATGTGGTGACCGCCATCGAGGACGGGCGCAAGCGCCTCGGCGCCAATGGCCGTCTCGTCATCCGGCCTTCCGGCACGGAGCCGGTGATCCGCGTGATGGGCGAAGGCGACGACCGCGACCTCGTTGAGACGGTCGTCGACGACGTCATCGGGGCGCTTCGGAAAACGGCCGCCTGAGCGGCGTTGAAAGGCGATAGGACTATGAGAATATCTCTGCTGCTCGCATGCGCGGGCGCCGCGCTGCTCGCCGGCTGCGTGTCGAATCGTCCGGTCGAGGGCGTCGTGCGCGCCACCGGCGAAAAATTCACCGGCGTCGCGACGGGCTCTCTGGACAGCGCCGGCTCGGTCGAGATCGTCTCCCAGCAGACGACGTGCCGGGGAACTTTCAGCAATCCGACCGGCGCCGAGGCGATGGGAACCTTCACCTGCAAGGACGGCCGGTCGGGACCCTTCCGCTTCTCGCCGCGCGACCGTTCCGGCACGGCCCGGCTCGGCGCGCAGGCGTTCATCTTCACGTTCTCCTGACGCGACGGCGGCGCGCGATCCGGTCGCATTTGAGCGGTCGGCTCAGCGCCTCCTTCACGATGGTTCTCAACGCTGGATTCATCGCAGGCGGCTAGCGTTCCCGGAAACGGGAGCGACCCATGAAGCCCTGGATGATCGCGGCGGCGCTTGTCGCCATCGTTGCGCCGCAAGCGGCGCAAGCCAGGGGAGGCCGCGGCTTCTCCGCGCCGAGAGCGCCGGCTCCGGCGCCGAAACCGGCCGTCGCCGCCAAGGACGTGGCGCAGCCGAAAACGCCTGGCGCGAAGGCGGATGGCCGCCCCACATTCGTTTTCGTGTCGGCCGGCGCGGCCGGCGAAAAGGAGCAAAAGCAGCCGACTCCCGACTGGCTCGCGAAACGGCCTGCGGAGCAGCAGCGCCCGCTTGAGCCGGATGGCGTTGCGACCCGCAAGGCTGGTTCCTTGAGCGCTCCGGCTCCGGTGCTTGGACAGGCGGTCGCCCCCGCGCCACGGCCGTCGTTTCAGGTCCTCCACTGAGGTGGGATGACGCGCGCCACAGGCGGCGAGCGGCGCGGCCAACGCCCGGCGGCGAACGAGGCGCGTAATTCGGTAACCCTAACGCTTAACCTTAACCTCGCCTTAGTGAAGTTGCGCGACGGTGCCCGCGTAGCACTTGCGGCTTCGCGCGCGAATCCCCGCCCGCCAGCCAGAATGAAGGATGTGTCTCATGGGCGCTTTCAAAACCTTCGCGCTCGCTGGCGCGCTGGTGATGGGCGCGACGGCCGTCGCCTCCGGCGCCGATCTGCCGCCGCCCCCGCTGCCGAACTATCCGGCGCCGCTTCGCGGATCGATCGATGCGAGCGGAATCTATATCCGCGGCGATGTCGGCATGGGAGTGATGGGCGACGTTAAAGGCTCGTATCACAATCTCGGCCCGGCCTTCGCCGCGACCACCATCAATTATCACAATGGCGAGTTCGGCAATGTCGGCTTCGCGGGCGTCGGCGTCGGCTATCAGTTCAACAACTGGCTGCGCTTCGATCTGACCGGCGAGTTGCGCGGCAGCGCCAAGATCGCCTTCCGCGACACCTACGCCAATCCGTTCCAGACCGGAACGAACAGCATCTCGGGAACGCTGAATTCATCGGTGTTCCTCGCCAACGCCTACATCGATCTCGGCAACTGGTACGGCCTGACCCCGTTCATCGGCGCCGGCGTCGGCTTCGCGCATCATCGCGTCAGCCCGCTCGACGACGTCGGCACGAACTCGCCGATCCCGCAGACCGTTCCGCCGACGGTCAACGTCGCCGTGGGCGGTTTCGAGGGCAAGTCGAAGAACAACGTCGCCTGGGCGTTGATGGCCGGCCTCGCCTATGACGTGACGCCGAACGTCAAGATGGAGCTCGGCTATCGCTATCTCAACATGGGCAAGGCCGAATCCGGCGCCGCCTGCGCGCTCACCTGTCCGCCCGGCTCTTATGTCGGCGTCCGGGACATCCAGTCCCACGACATCAGGCTCGGCATCCGCTGGCTGCTGAGCGGCCCCGAATATGCGCCGCCGCCCTACGTCGTCCGAAAGGGCTGAGGGTTTCATCCCCATAAAGAGCGCGGCGAAAGCCGCGCTTTTTTTATGTCTGGGTCGAAGATGACAGCCGCGCGTCAACGCTCCGTTAGGGTTAACCCAACCTTTACCGCAGCGTGATGATCTGTGGTTGCGCCGCATGAATCGGCGCGCGATTCAACGGAGCCTTCATGCGCCGCACCGCCGCGATCGCAGCAGCGAGCCTGACAATGACGGCGTCCGCTTTTGCAGCCGATCTCTCCCCCTCGTCTTACGGGCCCGCCGTCGAGGCCGCCGCCGGCGGCTGGTATCTGCGCGGCGACATCGGCTACGCCATGCCTATCCGCTCATCCGGAGAAGGCGTGCTGCCAGGCGGAGTCATCCGCAGCTTCGAGAACGAGCGCTTCGGCAAATCGATGACGCTCGGCGCCGGCGTCGGCTATAAATTCAATTCGTGGCTGCGCGCGGACATCACGGCCGAGTGGCGGAAGTCCGCGAACTACTACGCCACCAATTCCGGCAGCAATTACGTGAATGGATTCTCTGCCGAGGACGCGCGCTTCTCGACGCGGGCCTTCATGGCGAACGGTTACATCGATCTCGGAAGCTGGTCGGGATTCACGCCTTATATCGGCGCCGGCGTCGGCATCGGCGCGAAGGATATCAGGAACTGGACGACTCAGGTCGTCTGCTTCACCGCCCTGTGCGCGCCGAGCGCTCCGACGCTGACCTTGCCGAACTCCACGAAAACAGGATTCGCATGGGCGCTGATGGCGGGAACGGCGATCGCGCTCTCCGATCAGCTCGCGCTCGATATCGGCTATCGCTTTCTCAATCTCGGCCCGGCTGAAACAAAAACCGACGCATTTGGCGTTTCTGCAAAACTTGCGAACGTTAAAGTCAATGAAATTCGGGTTGGGTTACGCTACATGTTCAGGTGACGCGCAAAGCGTCGCTTCGAGGCGACCGAACGGCGAGGCGAAAGCCTCGCCGTTCTCTTTTTCAGCCCGTCAATTCGAACGATACCGGCGACGACGGCGGGGCCGCGTGGCGCGGCGCGTCTCGCGCACGACGCTCCGGCCGCTCACGGCCCCGGCTGCGCCGCCCACCACGGCGCCCACAGGCCCGGCGACCACCGCGCCCGCGCCCGCGCCGACGGCCGCGCCGCCGATTCTCTGCTCTGTCGTTGATGTGCCCGCGCAGGCCGCAAGAGGCGCTGCGGCAAGTCCCAGAAAAAGAAAGCGACGATTCACGACCCGTCTCCCGTTTGTGAAAATTGCAGGACGGTAATGAGGCGCCGCCGCATTTCGTTCCGAAGCCTGCGCGAAAACCACATTGACGCGCCGCACAACGAAGCGTAATGCCGGCGGCGGGACACTCCGCCCCAACGCGGAGCGCCCATCTGCAAGGATGGAGACATCGCGATGACGACCCCCGCAACGCGCCCCGCGCGCGCGCATTTTTCTTCCGGCCCCTGCGCGAAGCGCCCCGGATACTCCCTCTCAAATCTCGATACGACTGCGCTGGGCCGCTCCCACCGCGCCAAGATCGGCAAAGCGCGGCTGAAGCGCGCGATCGATTTGACCGCTGAAATTCTCGGCGTGCCAAAGGATTACAGGGTCGGCATCGTGCCCGCCTCTGATACCGGCGCTGTCGAGATGGCGCTCTGGTCGCTGCTGGGGCAGCGCCCCGTCGACATGCTGGCCTGGGAATCCTTTGGCGAGGGCTGGGTCACCGATGCCGTCAAACAGTTGAAGCTCGCCGACGCGCGCGTCATCAAGGCCGGCTACGGCGAACTGCCCGATCTTTCCCAGGTCGATGCGAAGACGCGCGACGTCGTCTTCACCTGGAACGGCACGACCTCCGGCGTGCGCGTTCCCGACGCCGACTGGATTCCCGCCGACCGCGAGGGCCTGACCATCTGCGACGCGACCTCGGCCGCTTTCGCGCAGAAGCTCGACTGGGCGAAGCTCGATGTCGTCACCTTCTCCTGGCAGAAGGTGCTCGGCGGCGAGGCCGCGCACGGCATGCTCATCCTCTCGCCGCGCGCGGTTGAGCGGCTTGAAACCTACAAGCCCGCCTGGCCGCTGCCGAAGATTTTCCGCCTCACATCAAACGGAAAACTGATCGCCGGAATCTTCGAAGGCGAGACCATCAACACCCCCTCGATGCTGTGCGTCGAGGACTATATCGACGCTCTCGAATGGGCGCAGTCGATCGGCGGCCTGAACGCGCTGATGGCGCGCGCCGACGCCAACACGAAAGCGATCGCCGACTGGGTGAAGAAGACGGGTTGGGCCGACTTCCTCGCCGCGAAGGAGCAGACGCGCTCCAACACGTCGGTGTGCCTGAAGATCGTCGATCCCGATGTGGTCTCGAAAGGCGCCGAAGCAGTCGCGGCGGTGGCGAAGGGAATCGCGGCCGCGCTCGAGAAAGAAAATGTCGCCTACGACATCGGCGCCTATCGCGACGCGCCTCCCGGCCTGCGCGTCTGGTGCGGCGCGACCGTCGATGAAAGCGACGTGCAGGCGCTGACCGGGTGGCTCGACTGGGCCTTCGCCGCCGAGAAGGCCAGGCTCGCGAAAGCGGCGTAAGACCTCTCCCGCAGGCGTTTTCGCCATCATGGCCGGGCTTGGCCCGGCCATCCAGCCAATCACTCCACATGCGTTTGGCCCGGATCGCCGGGTCAAGCCCGGCGATGACAGGATCATGTGATGACCAAGCCCCGCGTTCTCATTTCCGACGCTCTTTCCCCGGCCGCCGTGCAGATTTTCAAGGATCGCGGCGTCGACGTGACCTTCGACCCGTCACTCGGCAAGGACAAGGACAAGCTCGCCGCGATCATCGGCGACTATGACGGCCTTGCGATCCGCTCCGCGACGAAGGTCACGGCGAAGCTGCTCGAAAGCGCGAAGAACCTGAAGGTGATCGGCCGCGCCGGCATCGGCGTCGACAATGTCGACATTCCGGCGGCCACCGCGAAGGGCGTGATCGTGATGAACACGCCGTTCGGCAACTCGATCACGACGGCCGAGCACGCCATCGCCATGATGTTCGCGCTCGCGCGGCAATTGCCCGAGGCCGACCGCTCCACGCAGGCCGGCAAGTGGGAAAAGAACCGCTTCATGGGCGTCGAGATCACCAACAAGGTTCTCGGCCTTATCGGTTGCGGCAACATCGGAACCATTGTCGCGGAGCGCGCCATCGGTCTGAAGATGCGCGTCATCGCCTATGATCCCTTCCTGTCGCCGGAGCGCGCGGTGCAGATCGGCGTCGAGAAGGTCGAACTTGAAGATCTTTTGCATCGCGCCGATTTCATCACGCTGCACACGCCGCTCACCGAGCAGACGAAGAACATTCTCTCCGCCGAGAACATCGCGAAGACGAAGAAGGGCGTGCGCATCATCAATTGCGCGCGCGGCGGCCTGATCGACGAGGAGGCGCTGGCCGCGGCGCTGAAGTCAGGCCATGTCGCGGGCGCCGCGATCGACGTGTTCACGGTCGAGCCCGCGGAGACGAGCGTGCTGTTCGGCCTGCCCAACGTCGTCTGCACGCCGCATCTCGGAGCGGCCACGACCGAAGCGCAGGAGAATGTCGCGCTGCAGGTCGCCGAGCAGATGTCGGATTATCTGCTGCGCGGCGCGATCAGCAACGCGGTGAATTTCCCGTCGATCACCGCCGAGGAGGCGCCGCGCCTGAAGCCGTTCGTGTCGCTCGCCGAGAAGCTCGGCTCGTTCCTCGGGCAGCTCACGGAAGCGGCGGTGAAGGGCGTCCGCATCGAATATTCCGGCGCCGTCGGCGAACTGAACACGCGCGCGCTCACGGCGGCGGCGGTGAAGGGCGCGCTCCAGCCCTTCATGCCCGACATCAACATGGTCAACGCGCCGCTCGTCGCCAAGGAGAAGGGCATCCTCATCGAGGAGGTGAAGAGCTCGGCGCCCAGCAACGTCGAGAGCCTGATCAAGGTGCAGGTGCTCGCCGAGGATATGAACCGCGACGCCGCAGGAACCGTGTTTCAGGACGGCAAGCCGCGCGTGACGGAGATCCGCGGCATCCAGATGGACGCGGAGTTCGCGCCGCACATGATCTATATCCGCAATGACGACAAGCCGGGCTTCGTCGGCCGCTTCGGCACTGTGCTCGGCGACGCCGGCGTGAACATCGCGATCTTCAACATGGGCCGCGCCGCGCCCGGCGGCGACGCCATCTGCTTCGTCTCCGTCGATGATGTGGTCACCGACGAACTGTTGCGGAACATCGAGGCGATTCCGATGGTGAAGCGCGCGCGGCGGCTGGCGTTCTGATAACTCTTCGTTCCCGGAATGGCGAAGCGAGGCGCATGCCGAGCGGGACCATATCCGGGGACGGAGCAAAATACCACGCCGCAGGCGCGCTTCTTTTTTACGGACTATTTCGCGCTCGCTTCGCTCGCGATTCTTCCGCTGCTTTCCGGCTTCCATTTCGCTCGGCTCCGCCTCGCTCCATGAAGCCGGAGGCGAAACATCACCGTTCCGTCAGCTTGAACTCGATGCGGCGGTTGCGGCGGTTCGCCTCGTCGCTGTCACCGGGCTCGAGCGGCTGAAATTCGCCGAAGCCGGTCGCGGCGATGTGGTTCGGCGGGATGCCCTTGCTGATCAGATACTGCACGACGGAAACGGCGCGCGCGGTGGACAGGTCCCAGTTCGTCTTGAATTGCCCCTGCCCCGAGAGCGGACGCGCGTCGGTGTGGCCGTCGACGCGCAGGATCCAGTTCACGTCGGGAGGGATTTCCCGCGAGAGATCGACGATCGTCGCGGCGAGCTTGTCGAGCTCCGGCATGCCGGCCGATTTGAGCTGCGCCTGGCCGAGATCGAAGAAGATTTCCGACGGCACCACGAAGCGGTCGCCGACGACGCGGATGTCCGGCCGCGCGCCGATGATCTCGCGCATGCGCCCGAAGAATTCGGAGCGGTAGCGCGTCAGCTCCTGCACCCGCTGCGCCAGCGCGACATTCAGGCGCTGGCCAAGCTCGGCGATTCGCGTCTGGCTTTCGCGGTCCTTGCTTTCGCTGGCGCCCAGCGCGTCTTCCAGCGCCGCGATCTGCCGGCGCAGCGCCGTGATCTGCTGGTTGAGCGCTTCGATCTGCGCCAGCGCCCGCGCGCTGATCTCCTTCTCGTTCAGCAGTTCGTTGCGCGCGGTCTGCGTCGCGACGGCGGCTTCGTTGTTGGTCGAGAGCAGCGCCTCGAGCCGCCGGCGGGCCGCATCCGTCGCGTTCAGCGTTGCGCTCGCCGAAGATAGCGTGTCCTCGAGCGATTTCTTGCTGGCGCGCTCGTTCGCAAGCTGGTCGGTGAGTTCGGCCACCTGGCGGTTGAGCCGTTGCAGCTGCGTGTCGCGTCCGGCGATCTCCTGGCTGAGCAGGAACTGCCCCATCACGAACACCGACAGCACGAAAATGATCGCGAGGAGAAGCGTCGACAGCGCGTCGACGAAGCCCGGCCAGTAATCGAGTCCGCCCGAGCGGCGGCGCGTCGATGCCGCCATTGGCTCAGCTCCGCTCGCGTTCGCGCGTCAGCTTTTCGAGCAGCGCCTTCACGTCGCGCTGCTGCTCCGCCTGCGCGTCCACCCAGTCGCGGATCATCTGCTGCTCGTTGCGCATATGATGCACGAGCCCCTGGATTCCTTCCGCGAGATTCGCGAGCGCCTGCGTCGCCGAACGGCTCGTGGAAAGATCGGCGAGCGTCGCCTGAAGCCGGTCCAGCGTCGGCTTGAGGTCGCCGGCGCCGGAGGCGAAGGCGGGCTGCGCAAAGGCGGGCGTGGTGACGCCGGCGATCACGGTCGGCTCGGAGGCGTGCGTCGTGTCCACGGCGCTGCGCGCGAGCCATTCCTCGAGCTCGTTGGCGAAGCGGTTCTGCGCCTGCCCCGCCTGAAGATCGAGGAAGCCCAGGATCAGCGAGCCGGCGAGGCCGAACAGCGACGACGAGAACGAGATGCCCATGCCGCCGAGCGGCGAGGCGAGGCCCGTTTTCAGTTCGTCGAACAGAGCGCCCGCCTCCCCGCCCGTCCGCATCGACTGGATGACGCGGCCGATAGAGCCGACGGTGTCGATGAGGCCCCAGAAGGTGCCGAGCAGGCCAAGGAAGACGAGAAGCCCGGTGAGATAGCGCAGGATGTCCCGCCCCTCGTCGAGGCGCGTGCCGAGCGAATCGAGCACCGCCCGCAGCGTCGCGGTGGAGATCGGCGCCCGGCCCGCCGCGTCGCCCAGCAGGGCCGCCATCGGCGCGAGCAGGACCGGCGGCTTCGCCGGCCTGTCGTCCTCGTCCTGGCGGCGGCGCAGCGAATTGACCCAGCGCACCTCGCGGAACAGCCGGATCACCTGGCGGAAGGCGAGAACCGCGCCGATCAGGAGCACGCCGCCGATCAGGCCGTTCAGGCCTGGATTGTACAGGAAGGCGGCCATGATCGGCTTCTGCAGGATGGCTGCGATGAAGCCCGCGAGAATCAGGAACACCGCCATCCGAACGAGATGGATGCGCGGCGGCGTCAGGCGCGGCGCGTCAGCATCGTCATACCCACTCACGGAACGCAGCCTCTCCAACCCTCGCCCAGTCGCGCCATGTTCGGACGCTAGGCGGGCAAGCGCAAGGGCGGATGCCCGTTTCCGGGGCGAAAGGTTAGCGTCAGCGCGCCTTCTTCAGCGCGGCGACGAGCGCCGCATGGATCGCCTCGTTGCCGGCGCACACGTCGCGCGTGTCGATGGTGAACTCCCGACCTGCGGTGTCGCTGATGAAGCCGCCCGCCTCGCGCACGATCACGGCGCCGGCGGCGATGTCCCAGGAGTTCAGGCCGCGCTCCCAGAAGGCGTCCAGCCGCCCGCAGGCGACATAGGCGAGGTCGAGCGCCGCCGCGCCGAGCCGGCGGACATTCACGAAGCTGGCCATGACCTGCGCGAGCTCGCGCTGGAATTCAATATGGCCGCCCTTGCCGATGTGGGGAATGCCCGTGCCGATCAGTGCTTCGGCGTTCGAGCGCCGGGCCGACACGCGGATGCGCCGGTTGTTGAGATAGGCGCCCTGCCCTTTCTCGGCGATGAAAAGCTCGTCCTTGATGAAGTCGTAAACGACGCCCGCAACCAGCGTTCCCTCACGCTCGAGCGCGACCGAGATCGCCGCGTGGGGAATCGCGTGCAGGAAGTTCTGCGTGCCGTCGAGCGGATCGATATGCCAGCGATGGCTCGCGTCGGAGCCTTCGATGACGCCCGATTCCTCCATCACGAAGCCGTAGCCCGGTCGCGCCTTGGCGAGCGCCTCGTGAAGGATTTTCTCGGCCTTCTTGTCGGCGGCCGAGACGTAGTCGCCCGGTCCCTTGAGCGACACCTGAAGATTCTCGAGCTCGCCGAAGTCGCGCTTCAGCGACCGGGCCGCCTTGGTCACGGCGTCGGTCATCACGGTGATCACGGGCGAACGGATCATGGCGGGTCAGCTTTGAAAAGAGAGCGGCGCGCGGCGGATCATTCCGCGTCGGCGTCGGCGTCGGCGTCCG
>MKVY01000049.1:50073-98599 GCA_001899525.1 Rhizobiales bacterium 65-9 | reverse complement strand
GAGACGCATGATCTGCGCGTCCTTCAGCTCGGGATGGTTGCGCACCAGCCACAGGATCGCGTTCGGGCGGTCCTGCCGGCGCGACAGCGGGGTGTAGCGGGGACCCTTGCGGCTGGTGGAGGCTGGCACCGCGACTTTTGGCGCGAGCACTTTCAGGCGGACGCCGGGGTCCTTCTCGGCCCGCTCCAGCTCCTCGCGGGTGAGCTGGCCGCTGGTGACCGGATCGAGCCCCTTGATTCCCGCGGCGACCTCGCCGTCGGCGATGCCCTTCACTTCGAGCGCATGCAGGCCGCAGAACGCGGCGATCTGGTCGAAGGTGAGCGCCGTATTGTCCACCAGCCATACGGCGGTGGCTTTGGGCATCAGGGGGCCAGCGTTCATGGGCTCGCATCCTCTCGGCTGGCGGCGCCGCCGCGTCCGGGCAAAATCTCTCGTGGTCAGGCCGGCCTCTTCGGCCGGCCATCCCGATCATCCAGCGATGTTGGGATGCCGGCGCTATAGCGGAAGGGGGCCGGGGAGGCAATTGCATTGAAGGCCGCGCGGCTTCCCTTGACGGATGAATCGCCCGGGCTCATGTCCGGCCGCCCATGCCTCCCTTTCTCGTCCTGCCCTTTCCCGCCATCGACCCGGTTCTGGTGCAGATCGGGCCGTTCGCGATCCGCTGGTACGCCCTCGCCTATGTCGTCGGGCTGATCGGCGGCTGGCTTTACGCCCGCTGGATCGCCGGGAACGCGCGGCTCTGGGCCGCGGGCCAGCCGCGCCCCGAGGCCGACCGGCTCGACGATCTTCTGGTCTGGTGCGCCATCGGCGTCGTGGCGGGCGGCCGCGTCGGCTATGTGCTGTTCTACAACTTCGACGAATATCTCGCGAACCCGCTCGAGATGGTCGCCGTCTGGCGCGGCGGCATGTCGTTCCATGGCGGCCTGATCGGCTGCGCGCTGGCGATCCTCGTCTATTGCCGGCGCAAGGGCTGGCCGACCCTCTCGACGCTCGACGTCATCGGCGCGGTCGCGCCGATCGGGCTTCTGCTCGGGCGGCTGGCGAACTTCGTCAACGGCGAGTTGTGGGGCCGCGCGGCCGACGTCTCCTGGGCCATCGTCTTTCCCCATGGCGGACCGGAGCCGCGCCATCCGAGCCAGCTTTATGAGGCGGCGACCGAGGGCCTGCTCCTCTTCCTCGTCCTCGCGATCCTCGTTCGGCGCGGCGGCCTGAAGCGGCCGGGCCTGGTCGCCGGAACGTTCGGCGTCGGTTATGCGCTCGCGCGCTCCTTCTGCGAGCTGTTCCGCGAGCCCGACGCGCAGCTTGGATTTCTGTTCGACGGCTGGCTCACGATGGGCATGCTGCTCAGCCTGCCGGTGCTCATCGCCGGATTGTGGCTGCTCGCCCTCTCCCGCCGCCGGACCTTCGCGCGCGCCGATTCCGAAAAGCCCGCGTGACGCCGCTCCAGCGCAGGATCGTCGACATCATCCGGCGCGACGGCCCGATCTCCGTCGAGACCTACATGGCGCTCTGCCTCGGCGATCCCGCGCATGGCTATTACATGACGCGCGATCCCCTCGGCCCGGGCGGAGACTTCACCACGTCGCCGGAAATCTCGCAGATGTTCGGCGAGATGATCGGCGTCTGGATCGCGACGGCGTGGGGCGCGATGGGCGCTCCGCCGAAATTCTCCCTCGTCGAGCTTGGCCCCGGCCGCGGCGCGCTGATGGCCGACGCGCTGCGCGCGCTGCGCGCCGCGCCCGACTGCCTCGCGGCGGCGCATGTGGAGCTTGTCGAGATCAGCCCCGTCCTGCGCGAGAAGCAGCGCGCCGCGCTCGCCTCGGCGCCCGCGCCGGTCGTCTGGCGCGACGGCGTCGAGCAAACGGCGGACGGCCCCTTCATCCTCGTCGCCAATGAGTTTTTCGACGCGCTGCCGATCCGGCAATGCGTCCGGCGCGACGGCGAAACGCGCGAGCGGCGCATCGCCTGCGACGCGGACGGCGCGCTCATCTTCGCCGACGACGGCGGCGCGATCAGCGAGACCTGCCCCGCCGGCGAGGACGTGACGCGCAGCATCGCCGCGCGTCTGGTGAAAGCGCCCGGCGCCGCGCTCATCATCGATTACGGCCACGCCGGCGATGGCGAGGGCGACACGCTGCAGGCCATGCGCGCGCACGCTTTCGTCGATCCGCTCGCGAGCCCCGGCGAATGCGATATCACGGCGCATGTGAATTTCGGGGCGCTCCTCGCCATCGCCCGCGCCGGCGGCGCGGCGACGCAGGGCCCCGTCTCGCAAGCCGACTACCTGCGCGCGATGGGGATAGAGACGCGCGCCGCGATGCTCGCGAAACGCGCCGACGACCGCCAGAAGCTCGCTCTCGCATCGGCGCTCGCGCGCCTGACCGACGTGAAGAACGCCCGCGCGATGGGCGCGCTCTTCAAGGCGATCGCCTTGCGCTCGCCGGGCCTGCCGCCTATGCCGGGTTTCGACAGGTGAACCGATGACTGAAGCCGTCGCTCTCGTTTCTGACGCTTTCGCCGGCGTTCCCCATATCGCGCACGCCTTCTTCACGCGCCAGGGTGGCGTGTCGAAAGGGATTTACGCGTCGCTGAATGGCGGTCTCGGCTCCGACGACGATAGGGCGCATGTCATCAAGAATCGCGCCCGCATGGCGCGCGCGCTCGGCGTCGCGGACGACGCGCTCGTCAGCCTGCATCAGATTCATTCCGCCGACGTGATCGCGGTGACGGCGCCCCATGCGGGCGAGCGGCCGATGGCGGACGCGCTCGTCACCGCGACGCCGGGTCTCGCGCTCGCCATCGCCCACGCCGATTGCGGCCCGGTTCTGTTCGCGGACCGCATCCATCGCGTCATCGGCGCGGCGCATGCGGGCTGGAAAGGCGCCTTCACCGGCGTGCTGGAGAACACCGTCTCCGCGATGGAGAAGCTCGGCGCGCGGCGCGAGAACATCGTCGCTTCGCTCGGACCGACGATCGGCCCCAAGAGCTACGAGGTCGGGCCCGAATTCGTCGCGCGCCTCACCGAGAACGACGAATCGCGCGACCGCTTTTTCGCGCCGTCAGAAAATCCCGGCCACGCGCTGTTCGACCTGCCGTCCTATATCCTGACGCGCCTGCGCGAGGCCGGCGTCGCCGCGCATGATCTCGCGCTCGACACCTACGCCGACGCCGATCGCTTCTTCAGCTACCGGCGCAGCGTTCATCGCAAGGAAGAGGATTACGGCCGCCTGATCTCGGCGATCGCGCTGCGCTGAAAATCGTTCCGGCCCGCTCCGCGCGCTGCGGCGCGCGTCGCGACTCGTCGCCTGTCAGCTCTTCACCCGCGTGTCCTCGAACGCAGGCACGCGGCCGGCGAACGTGTCGAGGAAATTGACGAGATTGGGATGCGCCGCCCGCCAGCGCCCTTCGAAGCGCAGGTCGAGATAGCCGAGCGCGCAGGCGAGCGCGATCACGCCGACATGCGGCGTCGGCGGCAGCGTCGGCGTCTCTGTTTCCAGCGCGGCGAGCGCGCGCTCGACCTTGCCGGCCTGGACGCCCAGCCAGCTCTCCGAGAGCTTGTCGGGATCGCGAAAGCGGCGCTCGTAAACCTGCAGCAGGCACGCATCCATGATCCCGTCCGCCAGCGCCTGCAGGATCAGCGCGTCGAGGCGCGCCGGTCCCTCGGGAACCACCCGGCCGCCGCCGGCGAGGCTGTCGAGATAGTCGACGATCACGCGCGAATCGAAGATGGCCTTGCCGCTCTCGAGGATGAGCGTCGGAATTTTGCCGAGCGGATTCTGCTGGCGCAGCGCGTCGCTGGCGTCGTTGGTGTCGGCGGCGACGAATTCGACCTCGTCCTTGAGGCCGAGCAGCGCGACCGCGATCTGCACCTTCCGTCCGAACGGCGAGGCGGGGGAAGAACGGAGAATCATCATCGGGTTGTCCTTCCTTGCGTCGAAGGATGAGACGTGGCGGTTGGACCGCCAGTTGGCACGGCGGTTCTCTCCGGCGCAAGCCATTCGTTGCGCCAGCGTGCGCCCGGACCGCGCCGAAGCAGACGCGTGAGGTCCGGCAGGAGCGCGTCGAGTTCGTCCTTGAGCGTCCAGGGCGGATTGACGACGAGCATGCCGCAGCCGCGCAGCCCCTGCGCCTCGGGCGCGGAGACGAGAAGCTCCACGCGCAGAATTTTCTCGACGCCCGCTTCGACGATGCGCGTCATGAAGCGCTCGACGACGGCGCCGTCCTTGATCGGATGCCACAGCGCATAGACGCCAGTCGGCCACTTCCGCCATGCCGCCGGCAGCGCCCGCGCGATGAGCGAGAATTCGTCCGGCGATTCGAACGCCGGATCGATGAGAACGATTCCGCGCCGCTCCGGCGGCGGGATCGCCGCATTGAGCGTCGTCCATCCGTTCTGCGCCAGAACCTTCACGCGCCGGTCCCGCGTCATGGCGGCGCGCAGGGCGGCCGCCGTCGCCGGATGCGCCTCGCTCAGCAGGACGCGGTCTTGCGCGCGCGCCATGCGGCGGGCGATCTCCGGCGATCCCGGATAGATCGTTGCGCCAGCGCTCTCGCGCACGGCGTCGACGACCGAGCGATAGGGCGCGATCAGCGCTTCGGCGGAATCGTTCAGGCGCGCGGCGTCGAGCCGCCCGATTCCGTCGCGCCATTCGCCGCCGCGCGTCGCCTCATCGCCGGCGAGGTCGTAAAGGCCCGCGCCGGCGTGCGTGTCGATCACGCGCAGCGGCGTCTCCTTCTTCTGAAGCGCGGCGAGAAGGCGCGCGAGAACGACGTGCTTGAGGACGTCGGCGAAATTGCCCGCATGGAAGGCGTGTCTGTAGTTCATGGGCCAAAGCCGCTCAGCGCGGCGCCGGAACGCTGATCTCCGGCGCGCGGCAGTCCCGCCTGCCCACCTCGGGACACATGCGAAAACCCTTCAGATTCCTGTCGAGGCAGATACGGACTTCCTGCAGCACGCCGCGCTGGCATGACACGCCGATCATGTCGGCGCGCAGGCCGGGATTCGCCGCGACGAAGGCGCGCTCGATCGCCATCGGCGTCATGCGCTGCTCGCCCCGGAGCCGGGAGAAGCCGGACGGAATCTGAACCTGCCGGAGCGCGTCCCGCGCGGCGTTGAAATAACCCTGCGGCGACAGGCCCGAGCATGTCCCGTGCTTGCGCCACTCGTAGCGGGCGAGCCCCAGGTCGGGATAGACGCCGCGCGCCGCTTCCATCGCGATGCGCGAGGGCTGCTGGCCGAAGCCGCAATCGCTCGGATAGCCGCGCTCATATTGCGGCCAGAGCCCGTGCAGGACGAAGCCCGCGCCGGAGCCGCTGTCGCACTGGCCGCGGCCCTTGCGGTCGCCTTCCAGGTCGCAGAATCCCGGCGACCAGGAGAGCGCGAGGACGTAGAAGTCAAAGTCGCCGGGCGAGCCGCGCCGCTGCGCCAGCGCCGGCGCGCAGAGAAGCATGAGCGCCGCGACGATCCGGGCGACGCTGGCCGTGATGCGCATGCCTCAGGGCCGCGCCATCTTGCAGTCCGGCGCGTAGTAGAAGAGCCGGTCGAGGCCGGACACGCACCATTCGACGCCCCATGTCAGACCGATCGGGCCGGCGCGCTCGATGATGTTATAGCTCACCGTCCTGAGGCGCCCGTCCGACATATAGGCGCGCGCGACACAATAACGGCGCGGAATATAGTCGGCGCCCCAGGGCCTGAACGCGATGGTGCGGACGTGGTCGACGCCCGCGATCGCAAGATTGCTCTGCCAGTAAGACGATTCGCGGGAGGCGAAGCCGCTCTGCACCTGCCCGATCACGGACGGGTCTTCGCAGGCCGGCAGCGCCGCGCTCCAGGATGGGTTGCGCTGCTCCGCCGGGATGACCTCGCGCGCCGAGGCTGTCGCGAGTCCGCACCATCCGATCGCGGCCGACAGGACGCTCAGCCAGATCATTCGACGCATGGGAAAGCTCCGCAAGATCATCGCTTTGTAAGTCGCAGACCGCGACCGTCAAGCGCACGCGGGACACAGGCGCGAACGGAAGGCGACTGCATCCTATGAGAGATGAAAATGAGACACACATCTCAAGGGTTGCAAATAGGACTATGATCCCGTATATGACGAATAATTCCTGGAATCGTTTGGAGAGGCCGATGCGGACCGGCGAACCAAAGAGCGGGGTTGATCCGACACAGTCGCGCGAAGCGGCCGCGTCCGAGGCGAGCCCGCATCTGGAGACGAAGCGGCTCGCCCGCGCCGCGCGGGAGGCGCGCATTCTCTCGCAGATCGACGCCTGCAAGATTCTCGAGAAGCACGCCTTCCGCATGGCCGAGCTGGCGCGGGAGGCGGACCTGTCCTTCCTCGTCTATCTGTTCGAAATGGCGCGCGTCGCCTCCGTGGATGAGAGGTCCCGCCTCGGCCGGCTGTGACCGCGGAGTGGGGATCGCCTTTGGGCGGAACCGCGAAAAGCGCGTCCCGCCGCTTCACGTCGGCTGATTCGCGAAGCGGGTCCGCTCTCATCGGGCCGACGGCGCTCTCATTGACGAGCCGGATCGCAAGCCGACAATAGGCGGACGATCAGCACAAGCCCCGACGGGGCGCGGGAGCGACCATGGGCCGCGCTATTCTTTGCAAGGCCTACGGGCCGCCTGAGACGCTTGTCGTCGAGGATGTCGCCGATCCCTCTCCAGGTCCGGGCGAGGTCGCGGTGCGGGTCCGGGCGGTCGCGCTGAATTTTTTCGACACGCTCATCATCCAGGGAAAATACCAGATCAAGCCGCCCTTCCCCTTTTCGCCGGGCGCGGAGTTCGCCGGCGAGATCGTCGCGGTCGGAGACGGCGTGTCCGGTTTCGCCGTCGGCGACCGCGTGGCGGGCATGACCGGCTACGGCGCCTGCCGCGAGAGGCTGGTCGCGCCGCAGACGAGCCTCGTCGCCATCCCCGACGGCCTCGACGATGTCCGCGCCGCCGGCCTGTTCGTGACCTACGGGACGAGCATGCATGCGCTCAGGCAGCGCGGCGAACTGAAGCCGGGCGAGACCCTTGTCGTGCTCGGCGCCGCCGGGGGAACCGGCCTGTCCGCCGTTGAGATCGGCAAACTGATGGGCGCGCGCGTCATCGCCTGCGCCTCGTCCGACGAGAAGCTCGATCTGGCCGTCGCGCACGGCGCGGATGAAACCGTGAATTACGCGGCGGAGGATCTTGGGCCCCGGCTCAAGCAGCTCACGAAAGGCAAGGGCGTCGACGTGCTCTATGATCCGGTCGGCGATCGGCTGGCCGAGCCGGCGCTGCGCGCGATGGGCTGGGGCGGACGCTATCTCGTGATCGGCTTCGCCGGCGGCGAAATTCCGAAAATCCCGCTCAATCTGGTGCTTCTCAAGGGCTGCGACGTGCGCGGCGTGTTCTGGGGCGCGTTCACCGAGCGCGAGCCGGCGGAGCATCGCGGCAACGTCGGCCAGCTTCTGTCCTGGGCGGCGACGGGCCAGCTTCGCGCCCATGTCGGGGGCGTGTACGAGCCGGACGGGATCGTCGATGCGCTCAACGCGCTCGCGCGGCGCGAGGCGAAGGGCAAGCTGGTGATTCGCTTCTGACATGACGGCGGCGGCGATCCTCGACCGCGCGGCCTTCATCCGCGCCAACACCCGCCTGCTGCCGGTCCCCCATGCGCCCGCCATCCGCCTGCATCTGGCGGACGAGGCGACCGCGCTCTGGGAAAAGACCGAGGAGGAGCTTGGCGCCATCGGCCTGCCGCCGCCCTTCTGGGCCTTCGCCTGGGCCGGCGGCCAGGCGCTGGCGCGCTATCTGCTCGACAATCCGGCGATCGCGCGGGGCAGGCGCGTTCTCGACGTCGCCTCCGGCTCGGGCCTCGTCGCCATCGCGGCGGCGCGGGCCGGCGCCGCCGCCGTTCTCGCAAACGACATCGATGCGTTCGCCCTCGCCGCGATTCCCATGAACGCAGAAGCGAACGGCGTCAGCGCCGAGGTCCTGCCGGGCGATCTCATCGGCCGCCCTGTCGACGCGGACATCGTCTGCGCCGGCGACGTGTTCTACGAGCGCGACATGGCCGCGCGCATGGCCGATTGGCTGGCCGGACTGGTTCGCAACGGCGTGACGGCGCTGGTTGGCGACCCCGGCCGTTCCTATCTTCCCCGCGAGCGTCTGGAGCTGCTGGCGGAATACCAGGTGCCGGTGACCCGGGCGCTGGAGGATGCGGAGATCAAGCGCGCCTGCGTCTGGCGCTTCCGCGGCTGACGGTCCGGCGATGTTCTCCGCCGCCGGCGATGATGCTAAGGAGGATCATGGCTCATTCCCTCACGCCCCAGCTCGGCCGACACGACCACGCGCATCACGGCCATGCGGCGGGAGAGGCGTGCGCTCATGCCCGCGACCACGCCCGGCGGGCGCCGGACGCCCTGCTCGAAGCGGAGCGGCTGTGCGCGGAGCGCGGCGTGCGGCTGACCCCCATCCGCCGGGCGGTGCTGGAGGCGCTGTACGCGACCCACAAGCCGGTCGGCGCCTACGACCTCATCGAGATGCTCGGTCAGCAGGGCCGCCGCCGCATGGCGCCCATCACCGTCTACCGCGCCCTCGATTTTCTGCTCGCCGAGGGCTTCGCCCACAAGCTCGCCAGCCGGAACGCCTTTCTCGCCTGCCCGCATTTCCATGCGCCGGACGAGATGGTCGTCTTCCTGATCTGCGACCAGTGCGGCGGGGTCGATGAGGTCGCCAACCCCGATCTGGCGAGGAGCCTCAACCGCCTGATCGGCCATGAAGGCTTCGCGGTCGACACCCGCGTTCTGGAGCTGTCCGGCCGCTGCGCCCACTGCCGGCGGCCGGCCCGGGCGGCCGCCGCCGAATCGCTCCCGGCTTGACCCGTCGGGCTGCTTCCGCCACTCAACCACCGGACTTCACGCAAGCGCGCCGATGAACGCCATTCCGGATTCCGTGATTGCGCCGACCCGTTCGGGGCCTGCCGACCGCCAGCGCACGGTAGGCGTGAGGATCGGCGACGTGCTGGTCGGCGGCGGCGCGCCTGTCGTCGTGCAGTCGATGACCAACACCGACACCGCCGACATCGACGCGACCGTGAAGCAGGTCGCCGCGCTGGCCAACGCCGGCTCGGAGCTTGTCCGGATCACCGTCGACCGCAAGGAGGCCGCCGCCGCGGTCCCGCGCATCCGCGACCGGCTCGCCCGCATCGGCGTCCACGCGCCGCTGATCGGCGACTTCCATTACATCGGCCACACCCTTTTGCGGGAGTATCCGGATTGCGCCGAGGCGCTGGCGAAATACCGCATCAACCCCGGCAATGTCGGTTTCGGCGACAAGAAGGATCGCCAGTTCGCGGAGATCGTCGAGATCGCCGCGCGCAACGACAAGCCGGTCCGCATCGGCGCCAACTGGGGCTCGCTCGATCAGGACCTGCTGACGCAACTGATGGACATCAACGCCGTGTCGCCGAGTCCCGTGCCGGCGCGCGCGGTGACCCGCGAGGCCATGGTGCGCTCCGCGCTGCTGTCGGCGCGGCGCGCAGAGGAACTCGGTCTTCCCCGCGATCGGATCATTCTGTCGGCGAAAGTGTCAGCCGTGCAGGATCTGATCGCGATCTATCGCGAGATCGCCCGCCGCTCCGACTACGCGCTCCATCTCGGTCTGACCGAGGCCGGCATGGGATCGAAAGGCGTCGTCGCCTCCTCCGCCGCGATGGGAATCCTGCTTCAGGACGGCATCGGCGACACGATCCGCGTCTCATTGACGCCCGAGCCGGGCGGCGATCGCACGGTCGAGGTGCGCGTGGCGCAGGAACTGTTGCAGACGATGGGCTTCCGCACCTTCGTGCCGCTCGTCGCCGCGTGCCCGGGCTGCGGCCGCACCACCTCCACCGTGTTTCAGGAACTCGCCTCCGACATCCAGAACTGGATTCACGCGTCGATGCCGGGCTGGAGAGGCGTTTATCCGGGCGTCGAAAATCTCACCGTCGCGGTGATGGGCTGCATCGTCAACGGTCCCGGCGAATCCAAGCACGCCGATATCGGCATCTCCCTTCCGGGAACCGGCGAGAGCCCCGTGGCGCCGGTGTTCATCGACGGCAGGAAGGCGGCGACACTGCGCGGCGCAGGCATCGCGGCGGAATTCAAGGCGATGGTCGCGACCTATATCGACCGCCGCTACGGCAAGGGCGGCGCGCCGGACTGATCGATCCCGCGTCGCGGCGGATTTGCCCTGACTTGCGGACATGCTAGGGACGCCCCCCTTTTCGCCGCGCATGCACGCGACTCTGGAGACGCCTTGATGGGCGAAAACAGCACGGGTTCCGTCGCGTCCGGCAAGGGCGCGCATGCGCCTGGACAAGATCAGCCCGCCGCCGCGGACGCCGCGCCAGGAGACGGCGCGCGCAAACAGGGCGCGGCGGCGCTGGCTCTCGGCGCGCTGGGCGTCGTCTATGGCGACATCGGCACGAGCCCGCTTTATGCGCTGCGCGAAACCGTGATCGCCGCCAACGGCGCGACCGAGGGCGCCGTTCTGCCGGCGCATTTCGCCCCTGGCATCGTCATCGCCGTGCTCTCCCTCATTCTCTGGACGCTGACGCTCATCGTCACGATCAAATATGTCGTCATCGTCATGCGCGCCGACAACAACGGCGAGGGCGGCACGCTGACGCTCGTGGCGCTCGCGCAGCGGGCGATGGGACGCAGGAGCCTCGTTCTTTTCCTCGGCATGGCCGGCGCGGCGATGTTCTTCGGCGACGCCGTCGTGACGCCCGCGATCTCGGTGCTGTCCGCCGTCGAAGGGCTGAAGCTTGTCACGCCGGTCTTCGAACAGAATCCGAACTACATCCTCTGGATCGCCATCGCGATCCTGCTTCTGCTGTTCGGCGTGCAGAGCCACGGCACTGCGCGCGTCGCGTCATGGTTCGGTCCGATCACGCTCGTCTGGTTCATCGTCATCGGCCTTCTCGGCCTGCTTCATATCGCCGACGACGCCCGCGTCCTTCACGCCATCAATCCGTTGAGCGGCGTGCGTTTCGTGATGGATCATCCGGGCGTCTCGCTCGCGGTGCTCGGCTCGGTCTGCCTCGCCGTCACCGGCGCGGAAGCTCTGTACGCGGATATGGGGCATTTCGGCCGCAAGCCGATCCAGAGCGCCTGGTTTTTTGTCGTGTTTCCGTCGCTCGCGCTCAACTATCTCGGACAGGGCGCGCTTGTTCTGGCCGATCCCTCGGCGATGGAGAATCCGTTCTACAAGCTCGCGCCAGGCTGGTTTCTCCTGCCCCTCGTGATTCTGGCGACCGCCGCGACGATCATCGCCTGTCAGGCCGTGCTCACCGGCGCCTACTCCCTGACGCAGCAGGCGATTCAGCTCGGACTCATGCCGCGCCTCGAGATTCGCCATACATCCGAGACGCAGCATGGACAGATCTACCTGCCGCGCGTGAACGCGATTCTGCGCATCATCGTCATCGCGCTCGTTCTCGGCTTCCAGTCCTCCTCCGCGCTCGCGCACGCCTACGGCATCTCCGTGTTCGGCACGATGATCATGACCACGATCCTCACCTACTTCGTGGTGTGGCGCGTCTGGAGCTGGAAGGCCTGGCTCGCGGCGGCGATGATGGCGCCGTTCTTCGTGATCGAGTTCGCCTTCCTCGCGGCGAACCTGATGAAGTTCTTCCAGGGCGGCTTCGTGCCGGTTTTCCTCGCCGGCGGCCTGATCTTCCTCATGGCGACATGGGTGAAGGGCAACGGCATCCTGTTCGCCAAGACGCGCAAGGTCGACGTGCCGCTGGTCGAGCTCGTGGGCATGCTCGCCAAGAGCCCGCCTCACAAGGTCTCAGGAACGGCCGTGTTCCTGACCAGCGACCCGGAGACGGCGCCGACGGCGCTGCTGCACAATCTCAAGCACAACAAGGTGCTGCACGAGAAGAACGTCATCCTCACGGTGAAGTCGGCGGACACGCCGCGCGTGCCGGATTCGGAACGGGTCGCCATCGAGCCCATCGCCGAGGGGTTCTGGAAGGTGCGGCTCACCTTCGGCTACATGGAGTCGCCCAATATTCCGCGCGGCCTCGCCGTTCTGCGCAAGCTCGGATTCAAATTCGACATCATGTCGACGTCGTTCTTCCTGTCGCGCCGGTCGATCCGGCCGGCGGCGCAGTCCGGCATGTCGCTCTGGCGCGACAAGATTTTCATCGCGCTCGCCCGCAACGCCACGGACGCCACCGACTTCTTCCAGATACCGACCGGCCGCGTCGTCGAAGTGGGCACGCAGGTCACGGTCTGACCGGTGCGGAGCCGCCTGCGGCGGCGTCACACGCCCGACGCAGGGCGGCGGCCAAGATGGCGGTTGGCGCGTCCCGTCCGCTTGGATACATTCGCGCCGAGGGACATTGCGAGGAACAGGCGATGAGCGACGTCGTGGTCAAGACACCCATGCAGTATCTCGACAAGGCTGTCGGCGCGTTGCGCGACGTCGGCCTGATGCCGGACAAGATCGAACCCGCGCCGATCAACGACCTCCTCGACAAGATCAGCAATCTGGAGCCCGACAAGGTCCAGGTGATCGCCCGCACCCTCGGTCAGGCGTCGGTCTTCAACGAGATCGTCCGCGAGCAGATTTCCGGCATGGAGATCGGCGAGCGCTACAAGACCATCACGGAAGGGTTCAACTCGATCCGCGACGACGCCAAGCGCATGGTCGACCAGCTTGAAGACAACCGCATCGATCTATGGGAGCGCACGACGAACGTCTGGATGAAGGTGTCGCGCGGCGACATCGCCGACCGCTTCGACAAGGTCAAAGAGGTCTATCTCGACGTCACCAAGGATACAAAGCAGCAGATCAATCGCGAGCACACGATTCTCGAAGCCTACAGCGATTATCGCGGCGCGCTGAAGCAGTCGGAGGTTCTCGCGCTCGAGGTGCTCAAGACGGCGACGGCCAAGCTCGACGAAGCGCGCGCGGCGCTGAAGGAGGCTTCCGACAAGGTCGCGTCCTTCGCCGGGACCGAAGCGGCCGACCGCGCGCGGCTGGAGCTCGCGCGCGACGAACAGCTCCGCGCCGTGCAGGACGAGGAGAAGCGCTACCAGATCGCGAAGGACCTCTCCGACAACCTCACGATTTCATACAACACCTCGGAAGTGGTCATGGCGCGCCTGCAGCAGACCACCAACGCCAAGGAGCGCATCTACGCCCAGTCGATCAGCTTCTTCTCGACCAATGATTCCGTTCTCACCGCGCTGAAGGCGTCCTTCACCGGCATGTTCGGGCTGCATGAATCCACCGCGACGCTGGAGGCGATGAAGGAAGGCGTGTCGAAATCCCTCGAAACGCTCTCCGAGGTCGGCGACAAGGTGCAGGAGGCGGCGGTGAAGGCGGGCTACGGCCCAACCATCCGCGCCGACGCGGTGAAGAAGCTCGTCGACTCGGTCGTGAATTTCCAGGAGCGGTCGCAAGGCATCATCGAGGAGATGCGCAAGCTCTCGACGCAGAACTCGGCGGAGATCCGCGACGCCGTCGAGGACGGCAAGAAGCGCATCGCCAAGCTCGTCGCTGACGGAAAAGCCCTGCCGCTCTGATGTCGACCGCCGCTCCAGCCGCTGCGCCCGCGCCGGCCAAGCTCGACGATCTCATGCTCGCGATGGACGTGGTGGACACGCTCCGCCATCGCGAGAAGCTCGTCGAGAAGGAGCTGGACGACGACAGCCGCGAGCAGCAGCTCATCGAGCGGCTGCGCTCGCTCTACAAAAGCCAGGGCATCGAGGTCCCAGACAGCATCATCGCCGAAGGCGTGAAAGCGCTGAAGGAAAGCCGTTTCGTCTACACGCCCGCCCCGCCCGGACTCGCCCGCAACCTCGCGGCGTTGTGGGTCCGGCGCGGCGCGATCAGCAAGTGGGCGTTGATCGGAGCGGCCGCAATCGTCGCGGCGTTCGGCGCCTATCATTATTCCGTCGTCGCGCCGCGCGAGCGGGCTGTCGAAGCGGCGCGCACCGAGCTCACGCAGACCCTGCCGCGCGACATCGCCGCCGCGCGCCAGGCGATCGCGGCGGAGGCGAAGGCGCCGGCGGCGCGCGAACGCGGCGAGGCCGTCGTCGCCCAGGGCGTCGCGGCGCTCCAGCGCGGCGACGCGGCCGGCGCGCGCGCCGCGCTCGGCGAGCTCGACCGTCTGCTTGCCGCTCTGCGTCAGGAATATGTGCTGCGCATCCCCGGCCGTCCGGAGGATCAGACCGGATTCTTCCGCGAGCATCCGAGCTTTCAGGGCCGCGCTTATTTCCTCGTGGTCGATGCGCTCGATCCGCAGGGCGCGCCTGTGAAGCTGGCCGTGCGCAACGACGAGACGAACCAGACGGACACGGTGTCGCGTTTCGCCGTGCGCGTGCCGCAGCAGACGTTCGACGCGGTGCGCGCCGACAAGGCGCGCAACGGTGTCGTGCAGAATGCGCGGCTCGGCGAGAAGAAGCGCGGCTATCTCGATCCGGATTTCAACATGCCGGTTCTCGAGGGCCGGATCACGCGCTGGTGAGGATGCGACATGCTGACCGGCCGTGACGCCCTGTCCACCGTGGAGCGCGCGATCAGCGGCGCCCGCGCCAATGAAAACCGCCTCGGCGAGGCGTTGCAATCGGCGACCGCTGAAGTCGCGCGCTACATTCAGGCCGAGACCGATGGTTTCCGCGCGCTGGCGCGGGCGAAACTCGACGCGATGGCGCAGAACCAGATCGTCGGCGCTCTCGACGCCACAGAGCGTCGCGCGCTCGCGCTGATCGAGGGCTCGCGTCAAACGATCGCCGCGCTCGGCGAGCGGCAGCGCAAGGCGCAGGCGGCGCTCGATACGGCGGAAGCCGACAGGCATGATCGCGGCGAGACGCTGGCGCGCGCGCTGCGCGCGCTCGATGATCTGCGCCACGCCGTGTCCGAGCGCGTGAAGAACGACGCGGCCTGGCGCGCCGCGAGCGACGCCGTCGCCGCCGCGCAGGCGGTCGCCGCCAACGCCGAGCAGAAAGCCGCGACCGCCGAGGCCGATCTCGCCGAGAAGGGCAAGCCTTACGAGAACGATCCGCTGTTCATGTATCTCTGGCGCAGGAAGCACGGTCAGGCCGAGGATCGCAGCGGCTTCCTCGTCCGTTTCTTTGATCGCAAGGTCGCGCGTCTGATCGGCTACGGCGACGCGCGCGCGAACTATGCGATGCTGCGGGAGATTCCGGCCCGCCTGCGCGAACATGCGAACGCGAAACAGGGCGATGTCGAAACAGCCAAGCTGGCCGTCGTCGCGGTGGAGCGCCAGGCCCTGGTCGCGGCTGGCGTCGAGCCGCTGGAAAAGGCGGCCGACGACGCGCAGACGGCCGCCGCCGAAGCCGACGCCGTCGTGACGAAAGCGACCTCCGACCTGCAGGAGATCGACAGGCGGCGCGCCGAGGCCGCGGGCGTCGGCGAGAATGCGGCCTATGATCAGGCGGTGGAGCTTCTCACCGGCGCCTTGTCGCGCGAGGACATTCGCCGGCTTTTCGAGGAAGCGCGGCGCACGCCCTCGCCGGCGGACGATCAGGCGGTCTCGGCCATCGCCTCGGCGCGCGACGCGCAGCAGAAGACGAACGCCGAGATCGCGAAGATTCGCGCCCAGATCAGCGAGATGGCGAACCGGCGCAGCGAGCTTGAAGGCGCGCGCGACCGCGCCCGCCGTCAAGGCTATGACAGCCCGATCGGCGGCTTCAACGATAAGGTCGATCTCGGCTCGATCATCGGCGGCATCCTCAGCGGCGCCGTTCGCGGCGGCGCGCTCGACGATATTTTCCGGGGCGGCTACCGCTTCCCGCCGCCCCGCGCCAACCCGGATTTCGGCGGCCGGCGCGGCGCGCCGTCATGGCCGGGGCCGTGGATCGGCGGCGATTCAGGCTCGTTCGGCGGTTCGATCGGCGGCGGCGGCGGAAGCAGCAGCGGTGGCGGCGGAGGAGGCGGGGGCTGGCGCACCGGCGGGAGTTTTTGAGCCTTCTCTACGACCGTCGCTTTGCGGCGTAGCGCGCGGCGGCGCGCAGGAGATCGGCCTTTGCGCCGAACGGTTCGAGCGCGGCGACGGCGTCTGCGGTGAGCCGCTTAAGCTCCTGCTTCGCGGCTGAAAGGCCGAGCCGGTTCGCGAGCGTCGCTTTTCCTTTCGCGTCGTCCTTGCCGGTCGCCTTGCCGAGCGCGGCCGCGTCCGATTCAAGATCGAGGATGTCGTCGGCGATCTGGAACGCGGCGCCGAACCGGTCGGCGTAGCGGTCGAGCCTCTGGCGGTCGGCGGCTTCGGCGCCGCCGAGCAGCGCGCCGATGGCGACGGACGCGCGGATCAGCGCGCCCGTTTTCATGGACTGGATGCGGCGCACCGCTTCGGCGTCTGGCGTCGACGCGTCCTCCGGAAAACGGCCTTCGGCGGCGAGATCGAGCATCTGTCCGCCCACCATGCCGCCGAGCCCGGCGCGTCTGGCGAGAACCGAGACAAGGTCGGCGCGAACTGCGCCATCGGCATGGGTCGCCGGATCGGAGAGGATGTCGAAGGCGAGCGTCAACAGCGCGTCGCCGGCGAGGATCGCCGTCGCCTCGTCGAAGGCGCGATGGACGGTGGGATGGCCGCGCCTGAGATCGTCATCGTCCATCGCCGGCAGATCGTCATGGATGAGCGAATAGGCGTGCAGGCATTCCACCGCCGCCGCCGCGCGCAGCGCTCCGGCCTCGGCCCCGCCCGTGAGCGCCGCGGTTTCGACCACGAGAAAGGCGCGCAGTCTTTTCCCGCCGCCGAGAACGCCGTGCCGCATGGCGGCGAGCAGCCGCGCCGGCCGCGCGATTTCGCCTTGCCCCGCGACGGGGGACAGCAGCCCGTCGAGCATGGTCTCCACCGCGGCGGCGATGCGCGCGAGCCGCAGGCTGAACGGGGTTTCGGTCTGCGGCATGCGTCGGAACCGGATGCGGGCGGGCGGATTTTGTGCCAAGGCGGGTGGCATGGGGCGCGACGGGCGGTCAAGGGCGGGCGACGCAGGCGGGCGCGGATGCGGCGGCTGACGCGCTGGGCCGTCCGCCTTGCGCTTCTCGCGGTGGCGATCCCTTTTCTGCTCACGCTGCTCTACGCGGTCGTTCCGCCGGTTTCGACCCTGATGCTGGCGCGCTGGCTCACTTTTCAGGAGGTCGACCGCCGCTGGGTGAGATTGCGCGACATGGCGCCGTCCGCGCCGGTCGCGGTGATGACGGCGGAGGACGCGCGCTTCTGCCTGCATCACGGCGTCGACTGGGACGCCCTGCGCGAGGTGCTGGACGACGAGGACGAGCCGTCGCGCGGCGCCTCAACCATCACCCAGCAGACCGTCAAGAACCTCTTCCTGTGGGGCGGGCGGTCCTACATCCGCAAGGCGATCGAGATTCCGATGGCCGTCGCGTTCGACGCCGTTCTGCCCAAGCGGCGGATTCTCGAAATCTATCTTAACATCGCCGAATGGGGCGACGGGATTTTCGGGATCGAGGCCGCCGCGCGCGCCCATTTCAACAAATCCTCGAAGACCTTGACGACGCGCGAGGCGGCGGCGCTCGCGGCCGCCCTGCCCAGCCCGTTGACGCGCGATCCGGCGCGGCCGCGCGGCGGGCACCGGGTCGTCATGGACGCGGTCCTGAGGCGGATGGCCACGGAGAATCTGGACGTCGCGTGCCTCAAACAATGACCGGCGCGATCCGTTGCGCCGGAAAGGGAAAGCCGCTATAGGCGCGCTTCTTCAATTCCCGGCCAGTCGCGGGGTCCCGTACCGGGGCGTGACGGCCTTCGCCATCCGGAGACGATCATGGCCGTTCCGAAAAGAAAAACCTCGCGCATGAAGCGCGGCAACCGCCGGTCGGCCGACGCGCTGAAGCAGCCCACCTATGTCGAGGACAAGGACTCGGGCGAGCTGCGTCGCCCCCATCATGTCGACCTGAAAAGCGGCATGTATCGCGGCCGCCAGGTGCTCAAGGCGAAGACCACCGCCTGACCCGCGCCTGTCGCGCGAGGTTCGATGCAGGCGCCCTCCGGGGCGCCTTTTTCGTTTCAGGGATGGACCGCGGGCGGCGTCAGAGAATCCGCACGGAGCTGGAGCCCGGCTCGTCGGCGAGCAGGCCGCCGGCGCGATAGCAGGAGATCGCCTCCGCCGGCCGCGCGGCGCGACGCTTGCGGGCTGTCTCGTGATGGCCGACATGCGCGATCAGGCTCGCGAGGAAGACGGCGTCCGCCGGCGTCGCCGCCGCGACGTCATAGGCGCGCGGATAGCGTGAATAGGGAACAAGCGCGCGGCATTCCGAAACCGGACGCTCCTCGTCGAGGAATGTATCGAAATGCTCCGCCATTCTCACCCTGCCGCGTCAAAACGCATTCTGCGCCTGTCTGCCGGGCTGCGCGTCGCAACTTCGGGGCCGTCATTACCGGCGTCTTAAGAATTCGCGCGCATTCTGAAACGACGAGACGGATAAGCTGGAACCGCCTGCATGCATGGCCTCGCGACGGCGCCAGTCGCTCCCTCCAGGGCTGCGATGAATCCGGGCGACGTGCTCACCGCGCTGTCCTCCACGATCTACGAATGGGACATCGTCAACGACCGCATCCGCTGGGGCGACAACGCCGCGGCGGTGCTGGGCCTCGCTGACATGGGCCGCCTCGCCAGCGGACAGGGTTGGCGCAAGTTCGTCTCCGCCCGGTCGATCGCCACGCGCGAGGACGTCGTCGCCGCGGCGACGGAGGCCGATCTCGGCGCCGGCGTTCCTTTTCAGGCTCACTACGAGATCACGCTGCCCCATCGCGCCGTCGCGGTCGAGGATCATGGCCGCTGGTTCGCCGGTCTCGACGGCCGGCCCGCGCTCGCGCACGGCATGATCCGCATCGCGTCGCACGGCGTTGTGTCCGTTCCGCACGACATCGGCGCCTCGGCGCGCGCCGACCTCCTCCATCGCATCGACCTCGCGATGACGGCTTCCCGCCGCGACGGCCGCCCCTTCATGCTGTTGACCGGCGCGCTCCGCGACTACGCCTCCGTCGAGGCCCGTCACGGCTCCGAAAGCGCCAACGCCCTGGTCACGGCCGCTCTCGGTCGCCTCCAGCGCGTGATCCGGCACGCCGATTCCCTCATTCGCTACGGCTCGAACAGCTTCGCGCTTCTGATGGGGCGCTGTCCTCGCGGCGAACTGGAGAACGCCGCCGCGCGCCTCTCGGCCGCAGCCTGCGGCGCTCCGCTCGAATCGGATGCGGGCCGGTTCCAGACGGACATGTCCTGGGGAGCGGTGATCGATCTCGACGCGGCCTCAGGTCCTCGCGAGGTGTTGCGGCGCGCCGAGGACGCCATGCAGCAGGCCATCGTCCGCGCCGCCGCCGTCGTTCCGCATGCGCCGGACCGCGGCAAGGACGCGCGCCGGCGATCGGAGCAGACCGTCGCCGAACAGGTCGTGCAGGCGCTGAACGACCGGCGCATTCTGATCGCGCGGCAGCCGGTCGTCGACGCGGCGACGCGGGCGGTGCGGTTCGAGGAGGCGCTCGTGCGCATGCGCGGCGAGACCGGCGAGATCATCGGTGCGGCCGCCATGATTCCGCTCTTCGAGAAACTCGGCCGCATCGAGCTGATCGATCACCGCGTCCTCGAACTCGCGATCGAGGCGCTTGCCGCCGAGCCGCACGCGACTCTGTCGGTCAATGTGTCCGCGACCACGCTGATGCGCGACCATTGGCTCGGCGCCCTGTCGGGCGCGGTTCTGGGCCGGGCCGACCTCGCCGACCGGCTGATCGTGGAAATGACGGAATCCCAGGCGATTCTCGATCTCCCGGGAACGCGCCGGATCTTCTCGAAACTGAAGGCGATGGGCCTGCGCACCGCGCTCGACGATTTCGGCGCCGGCTACACCTCCTTCAAGCATCTGCGCGGTCTCGACATCGACATTCTCAAGATCGACGGCGCTTTCGTGCAGAACATCGGCGCATCGGCCGACGACAGCTTCTTCGTCCGCACGCTGATCGACCTCGCCCGCCATCTCGAGATCGAGATCGTCGCGGAATGGGTCGCCGACGAGGACGCGGCGCGCAAGCTGACGGGGTGGGGCGCGACCTATCTGCAGGGCGACGGCGTTGCGCCGGCGGCGATCGGGCGTCCGCCCGCGCGCCTCGCGCAACTGGCCTGACGGGCGCGGCGGCTCAGTCCTTCGTCACGATCCGGTCGAGCTTCTGCTGCATGTCGCTCATCTGGCGGCGCAGGCTCTCAAGCTCGCTCTCGGTGGCGGTTGTCTCAGGCTTCGGCTGGCCGCCGTCGCCGTTCGCCCGGCGCTGCCCGAACGGCAGGAACATGCGCATCGCCTCCTGGAAGACCGCCATGTTGCGCCGCGCCTGCTCCTCCATCGCGCCGAACGCGACCGCCGGGCCGAACGACGAGGAGAACTGCTCGCGGAACTTCTGCTGCTCGCGGGCGAAATGCTGCATCGAGGCTTCGAGGTAGGTCGGCAGCACGCCCTGAAGCGCGTCGCCGTAGAAGCCGATGAGCTGGCGCAGGAAGGGGATCGGCAGAAGGTTCGTGGTGCCTTTGCCCTCCTGCTCGAAGATGATCTGGGCGAGCACGGAGCGGGTGATGTCTTCGCCTGTCTTGGCGTCCTGCACCTCAAACTCCTCGCCCTTCTGGATCATCTTGGCGAGGTCGTCGAGCGTCACATAGGTCGACGTTCCAGTGTGATAAAGTCGGCGGTTGGCGTATTTTTTGATGATCGTCGGTTTCTTGTCGTCCGCCATTGCGCGTCATTCCCTCGCCTGGGGTGAGAGCCTTTGGGCCGATTTTTGCGCAGCATACCCGGTTTCCTGCGCCGCACAAATGAGATGATGGGCCAACCTTAAGGGACGTCGCCGCGCTTGACGCTCGTCCGCGCCGGCGGTTTACCAATCGGGTAAGATCAGCATTCGCCAGCAATCAGGGAGTTCCCCCATGGCCACCAGCGACATCGTCATCGTCGGCGCGGCGCGCACCGCCGTCGGCTCGTTCAATGGCGCGTTCGCGGATCAGACCGCCGACAAGCTCGGCGCTGCGGCGGTCAAGGCGGCGCTCGCGCGCGCCGGCGTTGACGCGGCCGAGGTCGACGAGGTGATCCTCGGCCAGATTCTGACCGCCGGCCAGGGCCAGAATCCCGCCCGTCAGGCCGCGATGCACGCTGGCGTTCCGCAGGAGAAGACCGCCTGGGGCCTCAACCAGCTCTGCGGCTCCGGCCTTCGCGCGGTTGCGATCGGCATGCAGCAGATCGCCAATGGCGACGCGTCGATCATCGTCGCCGGCGGCCAGGAATCGATGTCGATGTCGCAGCATGGCGCGCATCTGCGCAGCGGCGTGAAGATGGGCGAGCTCAAGCTGGTCGACACCATGCTGAAGGACGGGCTTTGGGACGCCTTTCACGGCTACCACATGGGCAACACCGCCGAGAATGTCGCGACGCGCTGGCAGATCAGCCGCGAGGAGCAGGACCGCTTCGCCGTGAGCTCGCAGAACAAGGCCGAGGCCGCGCAGAAGGCGGGCCGGTTCAAGGACGAGATCGCGCCCTACACGGTCTCGACCCGCAAGGGCGACATCGTCGTCGACGCCGACGAATATCCGCGCCACGGCGCCACGATCGAGGCGATGGCCAAGCTCAAGCCAGCCTTCTCGAAGGACGGCACGGTGACCGCCGGCAACGCGTCCGGCATCAATGACGGCGCCGCCGCGCTCGTACTGATGACCGGCGAGGAAGCCTCGAAGCGCGGCCTGAAGCCGCTCGCCCGCATTGTGTCCTGGGCCACCGCCGGCGTCGATCCCGCCATCATGGGCTCGGGCCCGATCCCCGCCTCGCGCAAGGCGCTCGAGAAAGCCGGCTGGAAAGTCGGCGACCTCGATCTCGTCGAGGCGAACGAAGCCTTCGCGGCGCAGGCGCTCGCGGTGAACAAGGATATGGGCTGGAATCCGGACATCGTGAACGTCAATGGCGGCGCGATCGCCATCGGCCATCCGATCGGCGCTTCCGGCGCCCGCGTGCTTGTCACGCTGCTGTACGAGATGGCGCGGCGCGACGCGAAGAAGGGGCTCGCGACGCTTTGCATCGGCGGCGGCATGGGCATCGCGCTCGCCGTGGAGCGCTGAGAAAAAGGCGAATGGCGAACAACGTCCGCCATTCGCCGGACAAGACCAAGGGGAGGAGACCTTATGGCGAGAACGGCGATCGTTACGGGCGGAACGCGCGGAATCGGCGCGGGAATTTCAAAGGCGTTGCAGGCCGCGGGCTACAAGGTCGCGGCCAGTTACGCCGGCAACGACGAGGCCGCGTCGAAGTTCAAGGCGGAGACGGGGATTCCGGTTTACAAATGGGACGTCGGCGACTTCGACGCCTGCGCCGCCGGCCTTGCGCAGGTTGAGAAGGATCTCGGCCCGATCGAGATTCTCGTCAACAACGCCGGCATCACGCGCGACGGCTTCTTTCACAAGATGACGAAGGACCAGTGGGATTCGGTGATGCGCACCAATCTCGACTCGCTGTTCAACATGACGCGGCCCGTGATCGAGGGCATGCGCGCGCGCAGTTTCGGGCGCATCATCGTCATCTCTTCGATCAACGGCCAGAAGGGCCAGATGGGCCAGGTGAACTATTCGGCCGCGAAAGCCGGCGACATCGGCTTCGTGAAAGCGCTCGCGCAGGAGAACGCCAACAAGGGGATCACCGTCAATGTGATCTGTCCCGGCTATATCGCGACCGACATGGTCGCCGCGATGCCGGAGGAGGCGCAGAAGCGCGTCGTCGCCGGCATCCCGGTCGGACGTTTCGGCTCGGTCGACGACATCGCGCGCGCGGTGGTGTTTCTCGCCGCCGATGAAGCCGGCTTCACGACCGGCGCGACCTACACGATCAATGGCGGCCAGTATCTGACCTGACGGCGGCCGCTTCACATCATCGTTCAAAGGCCGGTTCGCCGGCCTTTTTCTTTCCCCTGAAGCATGCTGCTGTTTCACGGAAGCAGCAGCCTGCTCCACCTCGCCGCATGATGTTTTCGGAAATCCAAGCCCCGCTCTCCCGCCTCATGCTCTGAAACCGCATGCGTTCAGCGACCTTCATCGGCTTCGGCGCCATCGCCCTGTGGGGCTTGCTCGCGCTTCTCACCGCGATGACCGGCGGCGTGCCGCCTTTGCAGCTCAGCGTCTTCACCTTCGGCGTCGGCGCGCTCTTTCTCTCCGCGATCGCCGTCGCGCGCGGCCGCGTCGCCGCTCTGCGCCCGACGCCCGCCTCGCTCGCGCTCGGCCTCTACGGCGTTTTCGGCGACACGCTGCTCTATTTCTTCGCGCTGAAGTTCGCGCCGCCGGCGGAGGCGAATCTCATCCACTATCTCTGGCCGCTGCTGATCGTGCTGCTCGCGGCGCTGCTTCCGGGCGGGAAGCTGCGCCTCGCCCATGTTATCGGCGCGCTTCTCGGCCTCGCCGCGCTCCTTCTCCTGATCGGCGGGAGGCTGAGCGCCGGCGTTTCGCGCGAGGCGGCTATCGGATATCTCTGCGCCGCGCTCGGCGCGCTAGTCTGGTCGTCCTATTCGGTTCTCAGCCGGCGCGTCGCCGCGGTCGCGAGCGAGAGCGTCGCGATCACATGCGCGGTCGCCGCGCTGCTGGCGCTTGCGCTCCATCTCGCCTTTGAATCGTGGGTGTGGCCGAAAGGCGCGGAATGGATCGGCGTCATCGGCCTCGGCCTCGGGCCGATGGGCGCGGCGTTCCTGCTGTGGGACATCGGCATGAAGCGCGGCGACGTGCCCCTGCTTGGTGTGCTGTCCTATTCGGCGCCGGTGATCTCGACGATCACCCTCGTCCTTGCGGGCTATGCGACGGCGGGCTGGAGTCTCGCCGGCGCGGTGTTGTTGATCGTTGTCGGCGCCGCGATCGCGTCGCGGCCGCAGCCGCGATGACGCAGGCAGCCGGAGCCGCGATGACGCAAGCGGCTTGCGGGCGCGATCTCAGCTCGTGAGCCGCACGCGCAGGATCTGATTCACGATTCCCTGAAACACGTCGTTGAGCTGGCTCGCCTGGCTGACCTCGGAATAGCCGCCGCCATTGCCGGCGCAGTCCTGCAGCAGCGAGCGATTCCCCTGGATGACGCGGATCGTGTAGAGGCGGACATAGCTGTCCGCCGCCGCGCTGGGCGCCGCGTTCTTCACCGCGTCCTTCGCCATGTCGCATGTCGAGCGCGTGCGCGCGTCGATCGCGCTCTGCGAGCCGCTCCAGCGATCCTCGGTGTTGTCGCCGTCCGTCAGCACGATCATCGCCTTGATGACGTCGTTGTCGCCCGGCGCCGCCGCGCCCGAGAAAGGCGCGCGATTCATCAAAGGCTTCAGGCCCCACGCGACGCCGATGGAGACATTGGTGTTGCCGTTGGCCTGCATGGCGGAAACGGCGGCGCGCAGCGAACCCGCTCCCGTGCTCTTGAGATCGGCTGTCAGCGGCGTCACCTGCTGCAGACTGTTGCAGGGCCCGTTCCAGTCTACATTGCGGGGCGACCTGCCCTGATAGGCGATCGGATGCCAGCGCGACCAGGCGCTGCCCGTCGGATCGGTGTCGCTGACATTCTGCGGCTGGTCGCGGTCCATGATGCAGCCGTTCCATGCGGCCTTCTCGGCGGCCGTGCCCGCCGCGCCATTATCGTGGAACCGGACCCAGGCGGTGTTCGCGTAGCTCTTGCCGAGCTTCACCTGCGTCGTGAACGGAACCAGCGCCACCTTCACCGAGCCCGGCTCGGCGTCGTTGAGCTTCTGCATCGTGTCGAGCAGGTTGACGACCGCCTTCTTCAGCTCGACGATCTTGTTGCTCTGGCCCATCGAGCCGGTGTTGTCGAGCGCGAGCGACAGCTCGATCTTCCGCTTGCCGGCGGCGACAACCGCCTGCGCGCTGATGCCGATCTCCGGCTTCAGGAACGAGCCGAATGAGGACTGCACGACGCCCGTGGCGTTCACGGAGATGGACTGGCCCGTGCGCGCCGCCGTGAACGTCGCCGTGGCGTAGCCGCCGGCCTGCTTCACCATGGCGTCGAACACCTGCCGGCCGCGCGCCTGGAGCTGGGCGTCGGTCAGGCTTGTCGGCGACCGGGCGAGCGTGATGGCGGCCGAATCGACGGCCGTCTGCATCGCGGCCCGATAGTTGGAGGCGCGGACATAATCGGTCGTCGCGACCAGAATGAGCATCAGCGGCACGGACGCGCCGGCGAACAGCAGCGCCGCGGCGCCGCGCTCCTCGCGCTGGAATCTCGAAACGGAACGCAGAAACCCCATATCCCTCTCCGGTCGGCGACCTGGCTGTTCCGGATTGGAGCAGCGACCGCCTGATGGTGAACGAAGTGCAAAGACGGGCGCCTGGCGGCTTGCGCGTTGCGCCTGTTTGCCGGGATGGTTATCGAGCGGGGATCGCCCGCCGGAATCGCCCAGCCCCCATGCTCCGCAACGACATCGCCATCACGCCGGAACTGGTCGCGGAGCACGGCCTGAAGCCGGACGAATACGAGCGGCTCCTGAAGCTGCTCGGCCGCGAGCCGTCGATCACGGAGCTCGGCATCGTCTCGGCGATGTGGAACGAGCACTGCTCCTACAAATCCTCCCGCCTCCATCTGAAGACGCTGCCCACCAGGGCGCCGTGGGTCATCCAGGGTCCGGGCGAGAACGCCGGCGTCATCGACATCGGCGACGGGCAGGCGATCGTCTTCAAGATGGAGAGCCACAACCACCCGTCCTTCATCGAGCCCTATCAGGGCGCGACGACCGGCGTCGGCGGCATCCTGCGCGACGTCTTCACCATGGGCGCCCGCCCCATCGCCTGCCTGAACGCGCTGCGCTTCGGCGATCCGGCTCATCCCCGCACCCGCCGTCTCGTCGCGGGGGTGGTCGCGGGCGTCGGCGGCTACGGCAATTCCTTCGGCGTGCCCACCGTCGGCGGCCAGATGGGCTTCCATCCCCGCTACAACGGCAACATCCTGGTCAACGCGATGGCCGTCGGCCTCGCCAGGGCGGACGAGATTTTCTACGCCAAGGCGACCGGCGTCGGGAACGCCATCGTCTATCTCGGCTCCAAGACCGGTCGCGACGGCATCCATGGCGCGACGATGGCCTCGGCCGAGTTCGACGACAGGTCGGAGGAGAAGCGGCCGACAGTGCAGGTCGGCGACCCGTTCGCCGAGAAGCTGCTGCTGGAGGCCTGCCTCGAGATCATGGCGCAGGACTGCGTCATCGCCATTCAGGACATGGGCGCGGCCGGGCTGACCTGCTCCGCCGTCGAGATGGGGGCGAAGGGCGACCTCGGCGTCGAGCTTGATCTCGACCAGGTGCCGTGCCGCGAGGAAGGCATGAGCGCCTATGAGATGATGCTCTCCGAGAGCCAGGAGCGCATGCTGATGGTGATCCGCCCGGGCAAGGAAGCGCAGGCGGAGGCGATCTTCCGCAAATACGGCCTCGACTTCGCCGTCGTCGGCCGGACCACCGACTCGCTGCGCTTTGTCGTGAAGCACCAGGGCGACGTGATGGCCGACATGCCGATCAAGGAGCTGGGCGACGAGGCGCCGCTCTATGATCGCCCATGGATTCCGGCTCCGAAACTATCCTTTCTCGACCCCAACACCGTTTCGCCTCCGATCCGGAATGGTGAAGCGCTGCTCAAGCTGATCGGATCGCCCGATCTCGCCTCCAAGCGCTGGGTCTGGGAGCAGTACGACCATATCATCCTCGGCAACACGATTTCCGGCCCCGGCGGCGACGCCGCCATCGTCCGCATCGAGGACGGGCCGAAAGGCGTCGCCCTGACCTCCGACGTCACGCCCCGTTATTGCGAGGCGGATCCATTCGAGGGCGGCAAGCAGGCCGTGGCCGAAGCCTGGCGGAACATCACCGCCACGGGCGCGACGCCGCTGGCGCTGACCGACAACCTCAATTTCGGCAATCCCGAGCGGCCGGAGGCGATGGGTCAGTTCGTCGGCTGCGTCCGCGGCATCGGCGAGGCGTGCCGCGCGCTCGAGTTTCCGGTCGTGTCGGGCAATGTCTCGCTCTACAACGAGACCAACGGCAAGGGCATCCTGCCAACGCCGACCATCGGCGGCGTCGGCGTCATCGCCGACGTGACGAAGGCGGCGGGCGTCGCGTTCCGGTCCGTCGGCGAAACGATCATCCTGATCGGCGAGACCGCCGGATGGCTGGGGCAGTCCGCATGGCTGTCGGTGGTCTGCGGGCGCGAAGATGGCGCCCCGCCGCCCGTCGACCTTGTCGCCGAACGCCGCAACGGCGACTTCGTCCGCAAGATGATTCTCGCCGGCCATATTCACGCCAGTCATGACCTCTCGGACGGCGGCCTTGCTGTCGCCCTTGCGGAGATGGCGATGGCCGGCGGCTTCGGCGCCTTGATCGAAACGCTTCCGGAAGGGCCTCCGCATGCGATCCTGTTCGGCGAGGATCAGGCCCGCTATCTTCTCTCGTGCCCGGCTGTCGCGGCCGACGCGATCCTGGCGGAGGCGGAGGCGGCTTCGGTTCCAGCCCGGATCATTGGGCGGACCGGCGGCGACGCCCTGAAGCTGCCGGACGACGAGCCGATTGCGATCGCGGCCCTGCGCGAAGCGCACGAAGGCTGGCTGCCGGCCTATATGGGTCAGGCGGCTTAACCCCAACCGAATGGAGAAACGGCATGGCCATGGCCGCCGGCGACATCGAGCGCATGATCCGGGAAGCGTTTCCGGACGCCACGGTCGAGATCCGCGACCTTGCGGGCGATGGCGACCATTACGCCGCGACGGTCGTCTCGGAGGCGTTTCGCGGCAAGTCCCGCGTCCAGCAGCATCAGCTTGTCTATGCCGCCCTGAAGGGCAACATGGGCGGCGCGCTGCATGCTCTCGCGCTGACCACCAGCGCCCCGCCAACCTGATCGCGCGCGAAGCCGCGCCGCCCGTGACGAGCGCGCGCGGATTGCTTATATCTGGTCCAAACGGCAGGCCTTGACCCCGCCACGGAGACACCCATGACCAACGCTCACGATCGCATCGACGCCGAAGTGAAGAGCAGCGACGTCGTCCTTTTCATGAAGGGCACGCCGCAATTCCCGATGTGCGGCTTTTCCGGACAGGTCGTCCAGATCCTCGATTACATCGGCGTTCCCTACAAGGGGATCAATGTGCTGGAGGACGGGGACATCCGTCAGGGCATCAAGGATTATTCCAACTGGCCGACGATTCCGCAGCTCTATGTGAAGGGCGAGTTCATCGGCGGCTGCGACATCGCCCGCGAGATGTTCCAGTCCGGCGAACTGCAGCAGCTCCTCGCCGACAAGGGCGTCTCGGTCGGACAGAAAGCGTCCGCCTGATCGTCCGCCCGGCGATCCCGCTGGACGGGCTCGTGGGCGCCTGTCTTAATCCCTCCGGGAGCGGCGGGGGCCACGGCGGAGCGTGAGATGAAAAGGCTGACGCGGTCGGCTTTGTGGATGTCCGCGGCGTTGCTGTGCGCAGCGACGGCGGGCGACGCGATCGCCCAATCGAAACCGGCCGCGCCCGGCGGCGGAAGACCGGCCTCCGGTCCGTCCGCCTTGTCCAGCCGGCCCCGGCTGTCCGAAATGTGCGCCGCCGATCTGCGCCGCTTCTGTCCTTCGGTCGCGCCGGGTCAGGGCCGCCAGACCCGGTGCCTGAAAAGGCGCAACAATCAGCTCCGCAGAAGCTGTCGGCTCTTCCTGCGCCGGCCCCTGACGCAGGACATGGCGCCCCGGCCCCGCTGACCGCCGCGCCGACGGCGTTCGACACTTCCCATTTCTTCGGCGGCGCTCTAAGCCGACGTTGATCGCAGCCCGGCGCGAGTCTCAACGTCTGATGGCCCCAGAGCGTGACAAAGCGGAGAAGACGGCCAGGCCCAGCCTCGGCGGGCCGCGCGTTCTGCTGCGCCGCCTGCGTGAGACGATGGCCGCTCCGGTCTCGGCGCAGGAGAAGCTCGACAAGGTCGCCGTCCTGATCGCCGCCAACATGGTGGCCGAGGTCTGCTCGGTCTATGTGATGCAGGCGGACGACGATCTCGAATTGTTCGCGACCGAAGGCCTCAATCGCGAAGCCGTCCACCTCACCAAGATGAAGGCGGGCGAGGGTCTCGTCGGCCTCATCGCGCGTGAGGCGCAGCCGCTCGCGCTGTCGGACGCGCACAAGCATCCCGCCTTCTCCTACCGGCCGGAGACCGGAGAGGAAATCTACAACGCCTTTCTCGGCGTGCCGATCTTGCGGGCGGGCAACACGCTCGGCGTTCTCGTGGTCCAGAACCGCGCGCACCGCGTCTACACCGAGGAGGAGATCGAGGCGCTTCAGACGACGGCGATGGTGCTGGCCGAGATCGTCGCGTCGGGCGAGCTCCAGTCCATTGTCGAGCCCGGCGAAACCATCGCCATCCGTCGTCCGATCTCGCTTGCCGGCGAGATCCTGTCGGAAGGGATCGGCCTCGGCCATGCCGTGCTGCACGAGCCGCGCGTGGTCATCCGGAATTTCGTCGCCGACGATCCCGCGAGCGAGGGCGCGCGGATCGATCAGGCGCTTGAGGCGGTGCAGGCGAATATCGACGAACTTGTCGAGCGCGGCGGCAAGGCCGGACAGGGCGAGCATGTCGAGATTCTTGAAGCCCTGCGCATGGTCGCGAACGACAAGGGCTGGCTGCGTCGCCTGCATGAGGCGATCGCCACGGGCCTGACGGCGGAGGCCGCCGTCGAGCGCGTGCAGAACGACACGCGCGCGCGCATGATGCGCTCCACCGATCCCTATCTGCGCGATCGCCTGCATGATCTCGACGATCTCGCCAGCCGGCTGCTGCATCAGCTCGTGGGGCAGGGCTTCGTCAGGCCGAAGGAAGAGTTGCCGGACAACGCGATTCTCGTCGCGCGCGCGATGGGTCCGACCGCGCTGCTGGAATATGACCGCGCCCGCCTGCGCGGCCTCGTGCTTGAGGAAGGCGGCGCATCGAGCCATGTCGCCGTCATCGCGCGCGCGCTCGGGCTTCCCGCCGTCAGCGGCATCACCAATATCGTCGGGCTCGTCGAGCCGGGCGACGCGCTCATCGTCGATGGCGTCTCGGGCGACGTGCGCGTCCGTCCGCAGCCCGACGTGGAGGCCGCCTACGCCGAGCGCGCGCGCATGCGCGCGCGCCGGCAGGAGCAGTATCGTAGGCTGCGCGACGTTCCCGCTGTGACGAAGGACGGCGCGGTCGTCTCCCTTCTTCTCAACGCCGGCCTGCGCATCGATCTGCCCCATCTCGACGACACCGGCGCCGACGGCATCGGCCTCCTGCGCACCGAACTGCAATACATGGTGTCTCCGCGGCTGCCGTCTCTGTCCCAGCAGGAGAAGCTTTACCGCATGACCGTCGAGGCCGCCGGCGCGCGGCCGGTCACCTTCCGCACGCTCGACATCGGCGGCGACAAGGTGCTGCCCTATTTCCGGCATGGCGAGGAGGAGAATCCCGCGCTGGGCTGGCGCGCGATCCGCATCGGGCTCGATCGTCCCGCGCTGCTGCGGGTGCAGTTGCGCGCCATGCTGCGCGCCTGCGCCGGCCGCGAGGCGCGCATCATGACGCCGATGATCGCCGCGATCTCGGAGTTCGAGCGCGCGCGCGGCATGGTCGAGCAGGAGATCGCGTTTCTCAGGAAGCACGGCCACGAGCTGCCGGCGCGCGTGCAGTTCGGCGTCATGATCGAGGTGCCGTCGCTGCTGCACCAGATCGACGAGATCGCCGCCTCCGCTGACTTCCTCTCGGTCGGCTCCAACGACCTGCTTCAGTATCTCTTCGCCGCGGACCGCGAGAATCCGCGCGTGGCGCAGCGTTTCGATTCGATGAGCCCGCCCTTCCTGCGCGTTCTCCAGACGATCGTCGAAGCCGGCGCGCGGGCGAGAAAGCCCGTCAGCATCTGCGGCGAGATCGGCGGCAAGCCGCTTGAGGCGATGGCGCTCATCGCGCTCGGCTACCGGCAGCTCTCGATGTCGCCGGCCTCCATCGGTCCGGTGAAGGCGATGATTCTCTCGCTCAATGTGAAAGCGCTGCGCACAAGACTCGCCGTCTGGATGAAGGAGCGCGCGCGGAAGGATTCGCTGCGCGAGGAACTGAGCGCCTTCGCGCGCGAGACCGGCGTTCAGCTCTAGCGGACGGATCATCTCCGTCCGCATTTTTCAGAATCGAGTTTCATGTCCCTCCCCGCCGCCCGCCTAGACGCCATTCTCAGCCGCTACGACGACCTGATCGCGAGGCTCAATCAGGCGTCGGACGGCGGCGTGGTGGTCGCGCTGTCGAAGGAGGTCGCCGAGATCGAGGCGCTGGCCGTCGCGATCCGCGCGCTGCGCGCCATCGAGAGAGAGCTTTCGGACGGCGACGGGATGCTGTCGGATCCCGCGGTCGACGACGATCTGCGCGCGCTGGTGGAATCGGAGCGGCCGTCGCTGCTCGCTCGCCGCGACGAGCTTGAGAAGACGATCCGCCTCGCGCTGCTGCCGAAGGACGCCGCCGACGCGCGCGGCGTCATCCTGGAAATCCGCGCCGGCACGGGCGGCGACGAGGCGGCGCTTTTCGCGGGCGATCTGCTGCGCATGTATGCGCGCCATGCGGCGCTGCACGGCTGGACGTTCGAGGTTCTGTCCGAGAGCGAGGGCTCGGTCGGCGGCTACAAGGAGGTCGTCGCCGAGATCGAGGGACAGGGCGTCTATGCGCGGCTGAAATTCGAATCCGGCGCTCATCGCGTGCAGCGCGTCCCGGACACCGAGGCGAGCGGCCGCATCCACACCTCGGCCGCGACGGTGGCGGTGTTGCCGCAGGCCCAGGACCTCGACGTCGTCATCAATGAGAGCGACCTGCGCATCGACACGCTGCGCTCCGGCGGCGCCGGCGGCCAGCATGTCAACAAGACCGAGAGCGCGGTCCGCATCACGCACGTCCCGACGGGCCTCGCCGTGCTGATGCAGGAGGAGCGCTCGCAGCATCGCAACAAGGCGAAGGCGATGGCGCTCCTGCGCGCGCGCCTGTTCGATCTTGAACGCACGAAGCGCGATTCCGCGCGCGCCGCCGATCGCCGCGCGCAGGTCGGCACCGGCGATCGGTCCGAGCGCATCCGCACCTACAATTTTCCGCAGGGCCGAGTCACCGATCACCGCATCGAGCTGACACTCTACAAGTTGCCGCAGATCCTCGAAGGCGTTGCGCTCGACGAGATCATCGACGCTCTCGTCACCGAGGATCAGGCGATCAAGCTCGCCGCCGAGGGCGCCGAATGACGCGCGCCGATCTGTTGCGCGAGGCGCGGCGGCGGCTCACCGTCGCCCGCATCGACAACGCATCGCTCGACGCCAGGCTTCTCCTTGTTCATGCCTTGCGCATCGACGCGCTCGATCTGGTGCGCGCGCCGGAGGCGCCGGTGGACGTCGCCGCCGTGAAGGCGCTCGATACGCTCGTCGCACGCCGCATCGCCGGCGAGCCGGTGGCGCGCATCCTCGGCGTGAAGGAGTTCTTCGGGCTGCCCTTCCATCTGTCGCCGGACACGCTCGTGCCGCGCCCCGAGACGGAGCTCGTGGTCGAGGAAGCGTTGCGGCTGTGGCCGGAGGACGACCGTCCCGGCGCCATCCTCGACCTCGGGACCGGCTCGGGCTGCATCCTGCTGGCGTTCCTGCGGCAGCGGATGGCGGCGCGCGGCGTCGGGATCGATCGCTCCATCCGCGCGGCGCGGACGGCGCAGGCCAACGCGCGCATGCTCGGCCTCGCGGATCAGGCGCATGTCGTGGTCGGCGACTGGGCGGCGGCGATCGAGGCCCGCTTCGATCTCGTCGTCTCGAATCCGCCCTATGTAAGGACCGGGGACATCCCCGCGCTCGCCCGCGAGGTCGCGCGCCACGATCCCCGGCTGGCGCTCGACGGCGGCGAGGACGGGCTCACTGCCTATCGCGCGATTTTCGCCAGCCTCGACCGCTTGCTGACGCCGGACGGCGCGGCCATCGTCGAGATCGGCTACGATCAGGCCGAACCGGTGAGCGCGCTTGCGCGGGAGTTGAATCTCGGCGCGGAAATCCTGCGCGATCTCGCCGGGCATGACCGGGTCGCGGTCATCCGGCGTTGACTCTGCGACCCTTCGCCATGGGAAACCCGTTCAAAAACGCTTGGCGAGCGCCGCAAGAACGACTAGATAGAGGTCAGAAACGACGCCGCCGAGGATTCGAGCGGCGCGAGCGACGCCCCGGTGAACCTGAAAAGGCGGGGCTTATCTGGACGGAACAGAGAAGCATGGGCGCTGCGCCGCCCCGCGATGCAACCCACTCAGACTGGCTCAGTTGACGCCGCGACAGCGGCCCGAGCGACGCCTGTGCGGCTCCAACAGACGACAACGACGATCGGGCGAACCGCCCGAAGCATGGAATTTGGTCAATCGCGAACAGAGAGGTTCGATGCGGCCTAATCACGGTAACAACAAGCGGATGCGCGGGCGGCACCGCAACAGCAAACCCTCGAATCCTCTGGCGCGAAGCTATGAGTCGAACGGGCCGGACGTGAAAGTGCGGGGCAATCCCCAGCATATCGTCGAGAAATACTCCCAGTTGGCGCGCGACGCGCAGGTGGCGGGCGATCCGGTTCTGGCCGAAGCCTATCTGCAGCACGCTGAGCATTACTTCCGCATCATCACGGCCGCCCAGGCGGCGATGGCGCAGGCCCAGGGCTTCGCCCGCGGCGAGATCGAGACCGACGAATCAGGCGACGATGACGAGGATATGGGCGGCTTTCAGCAGCCCTATCCAGACTTCCGTCAGCAGCAGCAACCGTTGCAGCAGCGCAACGATCCCGGCGAGTCGCCGCAGCCCGAGAACAACGGCCAGGGCTACGGTCATCGCGAGCGCCAGCCCTATCAGGAACGGCAGGGTTTCAACGATCGACCGCCCTATGGCGAGAGGCAGGAGCGAGGCGAGCGCCAGCCCTATGGCGAGAGGCAGGAGCGAGGCGAGCGCCAGCCCTATGGCGAGCGGCAGGACCGCGGCGACCGTCCGTCCTATGGCGAACGCCAGGATCGAGGCGATCGGCAGAATTATGGCGAGCGTCAGGACCGTGGCGATCGGCAGAATTATGGAGAGCGTCAGGACCGTGGCGACAGGCGGTTCAACCAGCGCGGCCCGCGTCAGGATTTCCGTCCCCGCCGCCCGGAGCCGGAGCAGGAAAGCCAGGATGCGCCGCTGCCGTCCTTCATCACCAACGGGGCGCCGCGTCAGGCCAGCGCGCCTGTGAGCGCTCCAGCCGCTCCTTTCGAGAATGCGCCGGCTCCGGTCGAACCGGCGCCCGCCCCTCTCGAAGCAATTCAGCCGCCTGCGGTCGACGCCGCTGAGGGCGAAGCGCGCGCGCCCTACAAGGCCCGCCGGCGCAGGCGCACGGCCGAGCAGAAGGCTGAAGGCGGCGACCTGCCGCTGGAGCCGCAGACGGAAGGCCAGCCGGCCGAATAGCGACGCCGACAGGACTGTGACGATACCCAGCCCGGAACTTGGTTCCGGGCTGTTTTTTTTATGAAGGGTCCGCCTGCGTCCCGGCGCCACGGGTCCATCCCGTCAGTTCCCGCCGCGCGACCGTCTCGATCACGTCGACGCCCGCCTCGCTGTCATTGAGACAGGGGACATAGGCGAATTTCTCGCCGCCATGATGGAGGAAGTGATCGCAGTTCTCGACTTCGATCTCCTCCAGCGTTTCGAGGCAGTCGCTGGTGAAGCCCGGAGCGACGACCAGAACCTTCTTCACGCCCCGCGCCGGAAGTTCGCCCATCGTGTCGATGAGATAGGGCGTCAGCCACTCCGCATTGCCGAAGCGCGACTGGAAGCAGACCATGAAGCGGTCTTTCTCGAGCGCCAGCGCCTCGCGCAGGAGCCGGCCGGTTTTCACGCACTGGCAGTGATAGGGGTCGCCCTTCAGGAGATAGTCCTTCGGCACGCCGTGGAACGATGTGACGATCATGTCCGGTGTGAAATCGATCGCGGCGAGTTTCGCCTTCACGCTGGCGGCGACCGCGTCGATATAGGCCGGATCGTCATGCCAGGGCGGCGCGGTGCGGACGCTCGGCTGCCACCGCATCCCCATCAGCGCGCGAAAGGCGTCGTCGCAGGCGGTCGCGGTGGTGGCGGCGGAATATTGCGGGTAGAGCGGCAGCAGCAGGATGCGGTCGCACCCCTGCTCCATCAGCGCCTTGATGCGCGACTCCGTCGACGGATTGCCATAGCGCATGGCGAAATCGACGATGATCCGTTCGTCCAGCCCGGCGAGCCGCGCCGCCAGCTTCTCCGCCTGGGAGCGGGTGATGGTCTTGAGCGGCCCCTCGTCGCGCTCCTTGTTCCAGATCGAGGCGTAGTCCCTGCCCTTCGCGGCCGGGCGCTTGGTGAGGATGATGAGATTGAGGATCGGCCACCAGATCAGGCGCGGAGTCTCGATGACGCGGCGATCAGAGAGAAACTGCTTCAGATAGCGCCGCATGGACCAGTAGTCCGTGCCGTCCGGCGTGCCGAGTTGCAGCAGCAGCACGCCGATCCGGCCGAAACGGACGGGAGGATGGCCGGACGGCGCATGCGCCGGCGCGACGGCGGCGGGAGACGTGAGGGAATTCATCGGGGCGTCTTACCAGTCCTGTGTCCGCTGCGGATGTTGAAATCCATGCGCGCCCGCCGGAAGGCCGCGCGGCCAATCCGCGCGGCCGGCGAAGGCTTTCATCAAATCCATGATGACAGGCCGCCGGCTTTCGCACTACCGTTTGGAACATGTCCAGAGTCGGAAGGCGTCCGCCATGACCGAGACCACCGTGATTTCCCGCCGCAAGGCTTTCGGCGCGCTGGCCGCCACCGGCGCGGCTGTGGCCTCCTCTTCGGGTCCGGCCGCGGCGCAGGGCGCGGGCGCCACAGTGACGCTGCTGCTCGTCAACGACATCTACAAGATGAGCGAGGACAAGGGCCGCGGCGGTTTCGCCCGCCTCTCCGGCATCGTGAAGGAAGAGCGCGCCAAGGGAACGCCGATGCTCTACTTCCACGCCGGCGACTGCTTCTCGCCGTCGCTGATGTCGGGCTTCGACCAGGGCGAGCACATCGTCGAACTGACGAACTTCGCCGCGCCGGACGTTTTCGTTCCGGGCAACCACGAATTCGATTTCGGCAAGGACATTTATTTCAAGCGCCACGCGCAGTCGAAATTTCCCTACTTCGCCGCGAACATGCGGCAGGCGGACGGATCGCCCATCCCCGGCCACAAGGACAATGAGATCTTCGAGCGCGGCGGCTTCAAGATCGGCGTCTTCGGCGTCGCGCTTCCCTATACCGCGCAGCTCTCGAGCCCCGGCGACATCAAGTTCCTGCCGACGATGGACACGGTCCGCGCGCAGGCGAAGCTGCTGCGCGACGCCGGCGCCGACATCGTCGTGTGCTGCGCCCATACCGATCGCGAGGAGGACAACGCCATCGTCCGCTCGCGCCTCGTCGACATTCTGCTGACCGGCCACGATCATGATCTCGCGGTCGCGTTCGACGGCAGGGCGGTGATGGTCGAGTCGAACGAGGAAGGCAATTACGTCACCGCCATCGACCTCGCGATCAGCGCGCGCAACAGTTCGGACGGCCGCCGCACCGTGAGCTGGTCGCCGTCCTTCCGCATCAATGATTCGAAGAACGCGACGCCCGATCCGGAAACGCTGGCGGCGGTGAAGAAATACGAGGCGGAGCTGTCGAAGGAGCTCGACGTCGATATCGGAACGACCGCCGTGCCGCTGGATTCGACGACGATCAGCGTCCGCACCCGGGAGACGGCGATCGGCAACCTCTTCGCCGACGCGATCAAGGCCTCCACCGGCGCCGACGTGGCGATCGTCAACGGCGGCGGCATTCGCGCCAACAAACAATATCCGCCCGGTCAGAAGCTGTCGCGGCGCGACATCCTCACCGAGCTGCCTTTCGGCAATGTCACCGTGATGGTCGAACTCAGCGGCGCGGATCTGAAAGCCGCGCTCGAGAACGGCGTCTCGCTCTATGAGCAGCGCGCCGGCCGTTTCGCGCAGGTCTCCGGCATGACATACGAATTCGATCCCAAGCTGCCCGTGGGCCAGCGCGTGACGGCGGTCACGGTCGCAGGCCAGCCGCTCGATCCGGCGAAAACCTACAAGGTCGCCGCGAACGAATTCATCCTCGCGGGCGGCGACGGCTACACTTCGCTCGGGAAAGGCAAAGTGCTGATCGGCCTCACCGACGGCAAGCTGATGGCGAACGAAGTGATGGTCTATGTCCGCAAGCTCGGCGAAGTGACGAGCAAGGTCGAAGGCCGCATCGCCATCAAATAGCGCCCCGCTCTCGCGCCGGGACGCGCCGCGTCTCGCGTGACATCGCCGGCCGGGGCGTCGCTGCGCGTGCCGACCGCGCCTGCCTTGCGCTGGCCTGGACTGACAAAGCTGGCGGGCCGCACAGCGCTGGGACAAACGATCGACCGCCCATGACGAATGACGATTACGCCGCCGCGCTTGATCGGTTTCTCCGCGACCCGGCCTCGAAAGGATGGCGCGATCTGCCGTTCTTTCGCAACGGATCGGCGGAGCGCGTCATCGCGCGCGTGACGGAGAGGGAGAAGGCCGGAGCGCGGATTCTGCCGACGCCCGGCGACATGCTGAACGCGTTGCGGCTGACGCCGCTCGACAGCGTTCGCGTCGTCATCCTCGGCCAGGACCCCTATCCGACGCCCGGCCACGCAAACGGCCTCGCTTTCTCCTACATCGGCGAGGGAGCGCTTCCGGCCTCGCTGCGCAACATTTTCAAGGAGCTTCAGAGCGACGTCGGGGGCGACCCGCAGCGCAAAGGCGATCTGTCCCGCTGGGCGCGGCAGGGAGCGCTGCTTCTCAACACGGCGCTCACGGTGGAGGCGGGCGCCGCCGGCGCGCATATGCGCTATGGCTGGAGCGAGCTGACGAAACAGGTCGTCGAAGCGGTCAGCGCCCGTCCGACGCCGGCGGTCTTCATCCTTTGGGGCGACAAGGCGCGCGCCTATGGCGCGCTCATCGACCCGCGCCGCCATCTCGTGATCGACAGCGCGCATCCCTCGCCCTTGTCGGCCCGCCGCGGCTTTTTCGGCTCAAAGCCATTCTCGCGCGCGAACGACTTTCTGAAAGCGCATGGCGAGCGGGCGATTGACTGGTAGTCGGGCTTGTTGCCCGTGATACCAGAAAATGGTATATGGGGCCGGCCCATGCCAAAGAACACATCGATCATTCTCAGCGAGCGCCTCGCGGACTTTGTCGACGAGCAGGTGAGCGAAGGCCGTTTCGCGTCTGCAAGCGAAGTGGTGCGCGCGGGCTTGCGTCTCCTAGAACAAGAAAACCTGAAGCTGAAAGCATTGCGCGCCGCGCTGGAAGAGGGCGAAGCGAGCGGCGTCGCGACAGGGTTTGATTTTGATCGCTTCCTCACAGAAAAGCGCAAGAGCGCTTCGTGAACCGCTGGACGCTGTCTCGAAAGGCGGCGGCCGATCTTGATTCAATCTGGCGTCACAGCATGGATCTATGGGGAGCGGATCAGACGGAGACTTATGTCGCGCTCCTGCGACAGAGCATCGAAAGCGCCGCAGCGAACCCGCGAAGAGGCCGGCCTTGCGATGAGATAAAGGCCGGCTATCGCAAGCTCCTCGCCGGCGCGCATGTCATCTTCTATCGCACGACTCCCGCAGGCGTTCATATCGTCCGGATTCTGCATCAACGCATGGATTTCGATCGGCGCCTGTAACGCCCGCTTCACCCCACCGGGCGCTCGTCCGCGATCACCTTCCCGTCATTCGGCAGCGATCCCGGAGCGACGAGATCGATCGCCGCCTTCAGTTTCGTCACCGCGATCACGCTGTCGCCGATCGACCGCGCCAGATCGTCGGAGGATGAGGACGTCTCGGCGCGCAGCAGCATCTGATCCTGTTCGTTGGCGCGCGAGACGACGAGCCTCAGCCTTGCAAGCTCGGGATGGCGGCGGCCGATTTCCGCCACCTGCTCCGGCCGCACGAACATGCCCTTCACCTTCGCCGTCTGATCCGCGCGTCCCATCCAGCCCCTGATGCGCATGTTGGTGCGGCCGCAGGCGCTGACGCCGGCCAGCGCCTGCGTGAGATCGCCGAGCGCGAGCCGGATCACCGGATGATGCGGATCGAGCGTCGTCACCACGATCTCGCCGACCTCGCCCGGCGCGACGGGATCGCCGGTTCCGGGACGAACGATTTCGAGGATCACGTCCTCGTTCACCACCAGACCGTCGCGCGCCTTGGTTTCATAGGCGATGAGCCCGACATCCGCCGTCGCATAGGCCTGATACGCGTCGACGCCGCGCGCTTTGATCTCGGCCTGTAGCGAAGGCGGAAACGCAGCGCCGGACACCAGCGCGCGCGTGATGGAGGAGGCGTCCCGGCCCGTCTCCCGCGCCTTGTCGAGCATGATCTTGAGAAAATCAGGCGTGCCGCAATAGCCGACCGGCTTGAGATGCTGCACCACGTCGAGCGTCTGCTCGGTGTTTCCCGGCCCGGCTGGAATCACCGGACAGCCGATCGCGCGCGCCGCCGAATCCATGATGAAGCCGCCCGGCGTGAGATGATAGCTGAACGTGTTGACGATGACGTCGCCGCGGCGAAATCCCGCGGCGGACAGGGCGCGCGCCGCGCGCCAGGGATCGGCGCCCGTTCCCTCCGGCTCGTAGATCGGGCCGGGTGACGTGAACAGCCGCCCGAACAGGTTGAGCGGCTGCGCCATCAGATCGGCGAAGGGCGGCCGGCTTTTCTGCAGCGCGGAGAGGTCCGACTTGCGCAGCACCGGCAGCGGCGCCAGCGCCTCGCGCGAGCGGATCGATGCGGCGTCGACGGCGCCGAGATGCTCGCGCCAGCCCTGGGTCGTCAGCGCGCGCGCCACGATCTCGGGCAGGCGCGTGAAGAGATCGCGCTCGCGCGCGACCGGATCGCGCATGTCACGCTCGTCATGATGCATCGCCGTCAGTCCCCTGGATCATGCGGCAGCCTCATCGCCCGAAGCGCATGAGGCGCAGGATGTTCAGAACGCTGACCAGCGCCGCCGCGACATAGGTGAAGGCGGCGGCGCGCAGCACCTGCCGCGCGGCGGGCAGATCGGCCGCGCCGAGATAACGGCCCCGCTCCAGCGCCGGCAGCGCCTTGCCGAAGCTCGCGTCGGTCTCGACCGGCAGCGTCACCAGATGCACGACGACATGCATCAGCAGGAGCGCGACGACGATTCCGATCTGCGCGAAGATTAAGGCGGGCGACCGCGCGAGCGCGGCGAGAATGGGAATGAGCAGCGCGACAACCGTCGCGCCCCAGTCGATCGCGACAAGCAGTTTCACCAGCCGTCCGCGCCAGTCGAACATCCGCTCGCCCCGCGCATGCTGAAGCGCGTGGCTGACCTCATGCGCGGCGACCGCGACCGCCGTCACCGAGCGCCCCTGATGATTGCCCGCCGTGAGCCGAACGGCGCGCGCTTCCGGATCGTAATGATCGCCTGCGTCCGTGAGGTCGACGCGCACGTCATGAAGCCCGGCCTCGTCGAGCAGGTGCCGCGCCAGCTCGCCGCCGGTGCCGGGAAAATCCGGCCGCTCCAGCGCGTGCCGGGTCATCACCTGCCGAACCCAGAGCTGGGGCAGGAAGACGAGGGCGAGAAAGAGCAGGCCGAGGAGCGCGTAGGGCATGGCGCAGAGATGGCCCCGTTTGGCGCGATCGCCAAGCCTCGCCCGCGCGGACGCCGTCCCGACAGGCTTCCATCACGCCAGCCACCTTTTGCGGCGCTTATAGCTCTTCACATCGCGGAAACTCTTGCGGCCCTCGCCGCCGACGCCGAGATAGAACTCCTTGACGTCCTCGTTCTCGCGCAGCGCCTGCGCCGGCCCGTCCATGACGATCCGGCCCGTCTCCATGATGTAGCCATAGGTCGCGTATTTCAGCGCCATATTGGTGTTCTGCTCGGCGAGCAGGAAGGACACGCCTTCCTTGCCGTTCACCGTTTTCACGATCTCGAAAATCTGCTCCACGATCTGCGGCGCGAGCCCCATCGACGGCTCGTCGAGCAGGATCATCTTCGGCCGGCTCATCATCGCGCGCCCGATGGCGCACATCTGCTGTTCGCCGCCGGACGTGTAGCCGGCCATCGAATGGCGGCGCTCGCGCAGGCGCGGAAAATAGCCGTAGATCATTTCCAGGTCGCGCCTGATCGCCGCCTGCCCGTCCCTGCGGGTGAAGGCGCCGGTGAGCAGGTTCTCCTCGATCGAGAGATGGCCGAAACAGTGCCGGCCCTCCATCACCTGGATGCATCCGCGCCGCACCAGATCGCTGGGAGAGAGGCGGTCGACGCGCTCGCCATTGAACTCGATGCCGCCTTTCGTCACGTCGCCGCGCTCGGCCCGCAGAAGGTTCGAGATGGCCTTCAGCGTCGTCGTCTTGCCGGCCCCGTTGGCCCCGAGAATGGCGACGATCCCCCCGCGCGGCGCGATGAGCGACACGCCTTTCAGCACGAGGATCACATGGTCGTACACGACCTCGATATTGTTGACCGACAGAATGATGTCCGCCGGATCGGATGTCTGACCTGGTTGGGCTGCTGCGGACATGGCGCTCATGGCTCAGGAACGAATGACTGAGCCGCCGCGCGCTTCTTCCAAGCGCGCGGCGGCTTCAGAGGTTATGAACTGCTTGCGCAGGCTTCGGTGCGCTTCGGCCAGGCGTTCTTCTCCGCATAGTCCTTGGCGCTCTCCTCGATCAGCGGACGAACCTCGTCGCGGATCGGCTCAAGCCAGTCGGACGATTTGATCCACTTCGCGCCGTCCCACTCCGCCACATAGACCTTGGTGTGGCCGCTGTGATCGCTGCAGCTCACCTTCATCGGAATGGTGAAGCCTTCGAGGCCGAGCGCCTTGAGACGCGCCTCCGTGAGATTGATGGTCTCCATGCCTTTCCGGACGTCTTCCGTCGTCGGAATCTTCTTGCCGGAGATTTTCTGCGCGTTGGCGATCGCTTCAGCGATCAGCACGGAGTTGAGCACGCCGCGATTGTAGAGATTCTCGCCGACCTTGTCTTTCGGCGAGAGGCTCTTGCCCTTCTCGACGACATATTTCTGGATGTCCTTGATGACGGGAAAATCCGTGCCCGCCATCTGCAGGTTGAGCGAGCGATAGCCTTTCGCCTGCGGGCCGCCGGCGCGCGCGTCGTCATCGCCGCCAGCCCACCAGACGCCGACCAGCTTGTCCATCGGGAAATTGTTGCGCACCGCCTCTTTCACCGCGGTGGGATTCATCGCGCCCCATCCCTGATTGTAGAGATAGTCGACGCGGTCGCGCCGGATGTTGAGCCACACCGCGCTCTGGTTCTGCATGTCGGCGGCGCCGACGGGATAGAGCTTCACGGTGAACCCGTATTTCTTCGCCAGGCTCTCGAGCACCGGAATCGGCTCCTTGCCGAACGGCGCGTCGAGATGGATGAGGCCGAGCGTCTTGCCTTTCAGCTTGTCGAGCCCGCCTTCGCGCGACGCCATGTATTTGACCATGACGGACGCGCCGTCCCAATAGGTCACCGGCGGGATGAACACCCAGGGGAAGGTGTTGCCGTCCGCCGACGCCGAAAGGCCGTACGCCATCGAGAGAATCGGGATCTTGTCCACATGCGCGCGCGGAATCGCCGCGAGCGTGGCGCCTGTCGACCAGGGCGAGTAGAGGATCATGCCCTTCGCCTTGCCCTGCTCGTAGCACTCGATGCTCTTCTTGGTGTCGTAGCCGGTCTCGCATTCCTCGAAATTGATCTTCACGCCGCCGATGCCGCCGTCGCGCTCGTTGAGCATGGTCATGTAGTCGCGCATGCCGTCGCCGATCGGAATGCCGGAGCCGGCGAACGGCCCGGTGCGATAGCTGTTGTTGGCGATGTAAAGCGAATCCTGGGCGAACGCCGGAACTGTCGCCGCCGTCGCGGCGAGTAAAGCCGCCAGCGCGACGCCTTTGCCGAATGTTTGCACTCTCATGGTCTCCTCCGATGCTTCTTTGTCAGATTTATCGACTTCTCTTTTTTCACCGACGCGACGCGCGCCGAAACATGGTCTTCTAATAGGGGAACGGCCAGACCCGCAGCTTCTGCTTGAGAATCTGCCAGAGGCGCGCGAGTCCATGCGGCTCGACGATCAGGAAAAAGATGATCAGCCCGCCGACGAGCAGCAGGTTCACATGCTCGGCGGTCGCGCCGGCAATCGGAATACCGATCGCCGGCAGGCCGAACTTCAGCGCCGTCGGCAGGATCGAGATGAAGGCGGCCCCCATGAAGGAGCCGATCAAGCTGCCGAGCCCGCCGATGATCACCATGAACAGGATGTTGAAGCTCAGATTGATGTTGAACAGGTCGTTCGCCTCGCCGCCGCCATACCACAGGAACATCATGCAGGCGCCCGCTACGCCGCAGAAGAAGGACGACACCGCGAAGGCGAGCAGTTTGGTGTGCAGCAGACGGATGCCCATCAGCTCGGCCGCGATGTCCATGTCGCGCACCGCCATCCACATCCGGCCCACGCGCCCGTGCACGAGGTTGGATGCGATCCAGGTCAGCGCGACGACGATGACGAGAAGCGCGAAATAGCGCGTCTCCGGCGACGCCGTCGCGCCTGTCAGCGGCAGGCCGAACAGCGTCCGCGTCGGCACCTCGATCGCGCCGGACGCATTGTAGTTGTAAAGCCACGGAATGCGCACGAAGCTCCATTGCAGGAAGAACTGCGCGGCCAGCGTCGCGACCGCGAGATAGAAGCCCTTGATGCGCAGCGACGGCAGGCCGAAAATGACGCCGATCGCCGCGGCGAAAAATCCCGAGCACAGAATCCAGACAAGGATGTTCACATCGGGAAACGCCGTCGCCAGTTTATAGCAGGCGTAGGCGCCGACCCCCATGAACGCGCCGGTGCCAAGCGACAGCAGGCCCGTATAGCCGGTCAGGATATTCAGCCCCACCGCGGCGAGCGAGAAGACGAGAAACGGAATCATCACCGACGACAGGAAGAACTGGTTCCCCGTCATCGGGATCGCGACAAAGGCGATCGCGAGGATGGCGGCGAGCCCGATGCGGTCCTGCCGCAGCGGGAAGATCGCCATGTCGGCGGCGTAGCTCGTCTTGTACTGGCCGGCCTCGCGATAGAGCATGCGGTCAAATCCGGTTCAACAAGTGGGCGGAACGACGCTGTCGGCGCATGGCGGCCGTCCGCCGCGATCGCCGGCCGCCTTTCGCCCGTCGCCCCGCCATCGTCATATTCTCTCGATGATCTTGTCGCCGAACAGGCCTTGCGGCCTGAACAGCAGGAAGATCAGCGCGATGATGTAGGCGAGCCAGGATTCGATCGCGCCGCCGACGAGCGGCCCCCAGTAGAATTCTCCGATCTTCTCGCCGACGCCGATGATGAGGCCGCCGACGATGGCGCCGGGAATGGAGGTGAAGCCGCCGAGGATGAGCACCGGCAGCGCCTTGAGCGCGATCGTCTGCAGCCCGAACGAGACGTCGGAGCGCGCGCCCCACATGATCCCCGTCACCAGCTCCACGACCCCGGCGGCGAACCAGACGATGATCCAGATCTGGTTGAGCGAGATGCCGACCGACAGCGCGGCTTTGTGGCTGTCGGCCACCGCGCGCAGCGCGCGCCCGATCCGGGTGTACTGGAAGAACAGCGCGAGTATCGCGATCATTGCGGATGCGATGACGGCCGCCGCGATGTCGAGCTTCTGGATGGTGACGCGGCCGCCGAGGATGTTGAGATCGATCGCGCCGCGCGGCAGATAGAGCTGATCGGCGATCATCACTTTGGGATTGCCGCCGAAGATCGCTTCGCCGAGCCCGATCAGCAGATAGGTCAGTCCGAACGTCGCCATGAACAGGATGATGTCGGGCTGGTTGACCAGCGGCCGCAGCACCACGCGCTCCACTGCATAAGCGAGCGCGAGCATCACCGCGAGCGCGACGCCGAGCGCGATGAAGGCCGCGGCCTCGCCCCTGATCCCGATCGTTCCGAGCTTCTCATAGGCGCCGACGAGCGTCAGCGCCGCGAACACCACCATGATGCCCTGCGCGAAGTTGAAGACGCCCGACGCCTTGAAGATGAGCACGAATCCGAGCGCGATCAGCGCGTAGAGCACGCCGCCGACCAGACCTTCCCACAGCGTCTGGGCGAACAGGTCGGGCATCTCGACCATCTGCGCGAACGGATCGATGAACACCCTGTAGGCGAACGTGTCCTTCCCGATCGCCCCGGTCAGCGACCCGATCACGAGAAGCAGCGCGAAGCCGGCGACGCCGGCGATCGTCCATAGCCCCGGCGTCATGCGGAACGCGGCGAGTTCGGATTTGAGGCTGACGTCGCTCATCCCGGCCTCAATGCGCCACGCCGAGATAGGCGTCGATGACGCGGCTGTCCGCCTTCACTTCGGCCGGCGTCCCGTCCGCGATCTTGCGGCCATATTCGAGCACGACCACGCGATCGGACAGATCCATCACCACGCCCATGTCATGCTCGATCAGCGCGATCGTCGTGCCGAACTGGTTGTTCACGTCGAGGATGAAGCGGCACATGTCCTCCTTCTCCTCCAGGTTCATGCCGGCCATCGGCTCGTCGAGCAGCAGGAGATCGGGCTCCATCGCCAGCGCGCGCGCAAGCTCCACGCGCTTCTGCAGGCCATAGGGCAGCTTTCCCACCGGCGTCCTTCGGATGTGCTGAATCTGCAGGAAGTCGATGATATCCTCCACCACGGCTCGATGGCGGATTTCCTCGCGCATCGCCGGACCGTGACGCCAGAGCTGCCAGAAGAACGGCTCCTTCATCTTCAGCGTGCGTCCCACCATGATGTTGTCGAGCGTCGACATGCCCTTGAACAGAGCGACGTTCTGGAAGGTGCGCGCGACGCCCTGGCTCGCCGCCTCATGCGGACGCATGCGCGGGCGCGTCCTGCCCTTGAAGGTGATGCGGCCCTGCTGAGGGTGATAGAAGCCGTTGATGCAGTTGAGCATCGACGTCTTGCCGGCGCCGTTCGGTCCGATGATCGCTCTGATCTCGCCCTTGCGGACGTCGAACGACACATCCTGGATCGCCTTGACGCCGCCGAAGGACAGCGAGACGTTCTCGACGGCGAGAAGGATCTCCTCGCGCTCGAGCGGAGCGCTGCCCACCGGAATTTTCACCGGCGCGTTCACGCCGCCTCGCGCTGTTCTGAGACGGGAAATGTCTTCACGTCCCTCACCTTGACGCGCGCGGTGATGACGCCCTTGCGGCCGTCCTCGAATGTGACCTCGGTCGCGATGTCGGCCTCCTGCGAGCCGTCATAGAGGGCGGCGGCGAGCGGCGCGTAGCGCTCCGCGATGAATCCGCGCCGCACCTTCTGCGTGCGCGTCAGCTCGCCGTCGTCGGCGTCGAGCTCCTTGTGCAGGATGAGGAAGCGCTTGATCTGCGCGCCGCCCATGGCGGGTTCGGCCGCGAGCGAGCGGTTCACCTCCTCGACATGCTTCTCGATCATCGCATAGACCTCCGGATGGCCGGCGAGCTCCTGATAGGAGGCGTAGACGACATTGTTCCGCTCGGCCCAGCTTCCGACCGCGACGAGGTCGATGTTGATGAAACAGGCGACGAACTCGCGATCCTGCCCGAAGGCGACGACCTCCTTGATGTTGGGATAGAATTTCAGCTTGTTCTCGACATATTTCGGCGGAAACAGCGCATCGTTCTTCAGCCGTCCGACGTCTTTCGCGCGGTCGATGATCTTGAGATGTCCTTGCGGATCGAAGAAGCCGGCGTCGCCGGAACGCACGAAGCCGTCGTCGGTCTTCGTCTCGGCGGTTTTCGCCTCGTCCTTGTAATAGCCTGCGAACACGCCGGCCGAGCGGTAGAGAACCTCGCCCTTGTCGTCGATCCTGATCTCCACGCCCGGCGCCGGCGCGCCCACCGTGTCGGCCTTGATCTCCGCGTTCGGCTGCATGGTGATGTAGACGGCCGCTTCCGTCTGCCCGTAGAGCTGCTTCAGGTTGACGCCGATCGAGCGGAAGAAACGGAAGATTTCCGGCCCGATCGCCTCGCCCGCCGTGTAGCCCGTCTTGATGTTGGTCAGGCCGAAGCGGTTGCGCAGCGGCGCATAGACGAGGAGATCGCCGAGACCATAGAGCAGCCGCGCGCCGAGCGGCGTGGGCTCCTTGTTGAGAATTTTCTCGCCGTATTGTTTGGCGACGTCGATGAAGTAATGGAACATGCGCCGTTTCAGCCGGCCCGCATCCTCCATCCGCACCATCGTCAGCGTCAGCATCGTCTCGAACACGCGCGGCGGCGCGAAGGCGTAGGTGGTGCCGATCTCGCGCCGATCGTCGACGACCGTGTCGACGCTTTCCGGACAGTTGACGCAGTAGCCTGCGAGAATCGCCTGCGCGTAGGAGAAGACATGATCGCCGACCCACGCCATCGGCAGATAGGCGATCACCTCGTCGGTCTCGTTCAGCCCGTCGAAATCGATCCCGATCCGCGATCCGGCGATGAGGTTGTCATAGGTGAGCATGACGCCCTTGGGCCGGCCGGTCGTGCCCGAGGTGTAGAGGATGACGGCGAGATCGCCGCCCTTGCCGGCTGCGATGCTGTCGTCGAGCCGCTTGACGGCGGCGGGATCGCGCGCGGCGACGGCGCGGCCTTTCTCGATCACGGCGTCGATCGCATGCAGCCGGGAATGATCATAGTCGCGCAGCCCGCGCGGCTCGTCATAGAACATCTGCGTCAGCGCCGGCAGCCGCTCCGAGACCGAGAGAACCTTGTCGACCTGCTCCTGGTCCTGCACCGCCGCCATCGCGGCTTCCGCATGCTCGAGCACATAGGCCATCTCGTCGGCGACGGAGTCGGCGTAGACCGGCACCGGCACGGCGCCGAGCGACTGCGCCGCCATCATCGCGAGATAGAGCTTCGGCCGGTTCGCGCCGATCACCGCGATCTTGTCGCCGCGCTTCAGGCCGAGCGCATCGAGGCCGAGCGCGAAATGCCGGCTCATCATGTGGATGTCGGCCCAGCTCGATTCCTGCCAGATGCCGAGATCCTTCAGCCGGAAGGCCGGACGGGCGCCGCGCGTCGCCGCGTTGCGCGCGATGAGCTTTGGAAACGTGTCCGCGTCTCGCGCGTGCGACGTCGCCATCATCCTCCCCTTGGCCCGCTCTCCGGCGGTCGTTGCGGTCCGGCGCTGCGCCGGTTCGCGGCGATTGTTGTCGCCGGAAGCCTGTCGCGCCGCAAGCAAGGCTTGACAGACAGGCGGCTTCAGTCACGATAAGCTGCCGCGTTTGCGTCGCGTCGGCAACCTGTCGTTTCGTATGAGGCCCTGATCGGCCGCGCGACTATTCTTCGAAAGCGGCGAGCGCGGCGTGGTCGAGCACGCGCACGCCCTCGGGCTCCGTTCGAATCAGGCCGCGCGATTCGAGTTCCCGCAGCGCCTTGTTCGCGGCGGGGCGCGAGATGCCGGCGAGCAGGCCCATTTCTTCCTGCGTGATGCTGACGACGCCATTGCGCTTCGCCCGGCCCACGGGATTGA
>MKVY01000049.1:44519-50037 GCA_001899525.1 Rhizobiales bacterium 65-9 | reverse complement strand
TGCGGTCCATCATCGCGAGCCGCGTGTCGCGCAGCGCGAAGAGGTCGTATTTGCGCGGCTCGTTCTTGATCATCGAGCCTTCGCCGAACCAGTCGGTCGGGCCAAGTCCGGCGAGCGTGACGGATTTCCCCTGCGCGGTGACCGCGCCGAGCTTCACGAGTCCCGTCACCACCGACGTCCAGTAATCGAGCCTGTCGCCGCGATGGCAGATATAGCTGCCCTTGGCGTAATTCCGCTCGACGATGCCGAGCCGGCTCCTCTCGCGCTCCTCCGGCGTCAGTTCGCCCGCCCAAACGGCGATCGCGTCAAGATGCTCGAGAGAGATCAATCCCCGCCTCTGAAACCGGCCGCCCGCCAGTCATGGCGCGCCGGTCCGGGCGAGGCAAGCGGAGAAGCCTACTCAGCCGCCTGTTTCACCGGCTGCGGCCCGGCGCGGAACTGCTCCAGCAGCATCGCCTCCTCGGCCTTCGCCGATTTCAGATGCCGCTCCTTCACATGGCCGAAGCCGCGGATTTTTTCCGGGATCGCGGCGAGCGCCGTCGCGAGCGCGTGGGTTTCCGGCTCCAGCTTCGCCAGAATCTCATCGAGAAGCGTCTCGTAACCGGCGATCAGCCGGCGCTCGGTCTTACGCTCGGCCGTGTAGCCGAAAATGTCGAACCATGTCCCGCGCAGCCCCTTCATCCGGGCGAGCAGGCCGAACGCCTTCATCATCCACGGGCCGAAGCTCATCTTCACGGCTTCGCCCGTCTCCGGATCGCGGCGCGCCAGAAGCGGCGGCGCAAGGTGGAATTCGAGTCGCATGTCGCCCTCGAAGGTTGCGCCAAGCTGCTTCTGGAACGCGCCGTCCGTGTAGAGCCGCGCGACCTCATACTCGTCCTTCACCGCCATCAGCTTGAACAGATAGCGCGCCACGGCGTCCGCCAGGCCCGACCTGCCCGGCGTCTTCACCTGCTCGGCGGCGCGGACGCGCGCGACGAGCGCGCGATAGCGTTCCGCGTAGGCCGCGTTCTGGTAAGACGTGAGAAATTCAACGCGCCGCGCCACCGTCTCGTCCAGAGACTGTGAGAGATGGCGCGCCTTCGTCGGCGTCTTCAGCGGCGCGACGAGCGCTTCCATCGCAGGCTGGTCGAGCGCGGCGCGGCGTCCCCAGCGGAACGCCTCGATATTCATCGCCACCGCTTCGCCGTTCAGCCCGATCGCTTTCTCGATCGCCTCGGACGACAGGGGCACGCCGCCTTTCTGATAAGCGAAGCCCAGCAGGAACATGTTCGCGGCGATGGCGTTGCCGAGGATTCCCGTCGCGATGGCGGTCGCGTCGATCATGTGAACGTTCTTGTCGCCTGCGGCCGCCGTCACGGCGCGCTTCACCCGCTCGGCCGGCAGTGAGAAATCGGCGTTGCGCGTGAAATCGCCGGGCATGATCTCGGCCGTGTTGAGGAACACCGCCGTCTCGCCCTGCTTCATGCCGGCGAGAACCTTCTTCGTGCCGGTAACCACGAGATCGCAGCCGAGCACGAGATCGGCGTGCCCCGCGCCGACGCGGATGGCGTGAATGTCCTCCGGAGAGGACGCGAGCTTGATGTAGCTGTAGACGGCGCCGCCCTTCTGCGCGAGGCCGGCCATGTCGATCATGCCGAAGCCCTTGTTTTCAAGATGCGCCGCCATGCCGAGGATCGCGCCCACCGTGACGACGCCGGTGCCGCCGACGCCGGTGACGATGACGCCGAACGGCGAATGCGTGAGCGCGGGCAACGCGGGCTCGGGCGGGTCCACGAGCGAGAAGCCCGTCATGTCGGCGCGCTTGATCTCCGCCTTCTTCACGCGCGCGCCATGCACGGTCACGAAGGAGGGGCAGAAGCCCTTCACGCAGGAGAAATCCTTGTTGCAGTTCGACTGGTCGATCTGCCGCTTGCGCCCGAACTCGGTGTCGAGCGGCTGCACGGAGACGCAGTTCGACTGCACGCCGCAATCGCCGCAGCCCTCGCAGACGAGTTCGTTGATGATGACGCGCTTGTCCGGATCGGGAAAGTCGCCGCGCTTGCGGCGGCGGCGTTTCTCGGCGGCGCAGGTCTGGTCGTAGATCATCGCGGTGACGCCCGGCGTCTCCGCCAGTTCTTTCTGCACCGCCATCAGCTCGTCGCGATGATGGATCGTCGCGCCCGCGGGAAACTGCGCCGTCGAAGCCGAGTATTTCCACGGCTCGTCGGTGACCACGGCGATGCGCTGCACGCCCTCGGCCGCGATCTGGTTCGCGATCGCCTGCGGCGTCAGATTGCCCTCATGATGCTGGCCGCCGGTCATCGCCACGGCGTCGTTGAACAGGATCTTGTAGGTCATCGTCGCGCCGGACGCGATCGCGAAGCGGATCGCGAGCGAGCCCGAATGATTGTAGGTGCCGTCGCCGAGATTCTGGAAAATATGGCCGCGCTTGGAGAACCATTGTTCGCCGACCCAGTTCGCGCCCTCGCCGCCCATGGCGGTGAAGCCCGCCGTGTCGCGATCCATCCACTGGACCATGAAATGGCAGCCGATGCCGGCGTAGGCGCGCGCGCCGTCCGGCACCTTGGTCGAGGTGTTGTGCGGGCAGCCGGAGCAGAAATAGGGCGTGCGCTGCGCGGCGTCCTGCGTCTCCTGAAGCCGTTTCTGCGCCTCGCGCAGCTTCTCCACGCGCGCCGACAGTTCGTTCGACTGGGTGTGCTTGAGAATGCGCTCGCCGAGCGCGACCGCGATGTCGTTCGGGTCGAGCGCGCCCTTCACCGGGAAGAGCCACTGGCCCTGCTCGTCCTTCTTGCCGATGACGACGGGCTGCACGCCGGTGCCGTACAACTCCTCGCGCACCTGCACCTCGATCAGCGAGCGCTTCTCCTCGACCACCATCACCATGTCGAGGCCTTGTGCGAACGCCATCAGCTCGCGCCGGCTCAGCGGCCAGGGGCAGCCCACCTTGTAGAGGCGCAAGCCGAGATCATTGGCGCGAACCTCGTCGATGCCGAGATCCTCCCACGCCTGCCTGAGATCGAGATAGCTCTTGCCGGTCGTGATGATGCCGATGCGCGGATTTTTCCCGCCGCTCGTCACCAGATGGTTGAGCTTGTTGGCGCGGATGAAGGCGAGCATCGCGTCGCGCTTGTATTCCTGCAGGCGCGCCTCCTGCTCCAGCATCGCGACGACGTCCGTCGAACGGATGTTGAGACCGCCGGGCGGCATTTTGAAGTCGTCGTCGCCGGGGATGATGATCTTGACGCGATCGATCGATCCGTCGACGGAAGCCGTCGACTCCACATTGTCCTTCACCAGTTTCATCGCGGTCCACGCGCCGCAATAACGGCTCATGGCGAAGCCGTAGAGGCCGTAGTCCAGAATCTCCTGCACGCCGGCGGGATTGAGGATCGGGATCATCACATCGACGAACGAAAATTCCGACTGGTGCGCCGTCGTCGATGATTCCGCGGTGTGATCGTCGCCCATCATCGCGATGACGCCGCCATGCCTGTCAGAGCCCGCGAGATTGGCGTGGCGGAACACGTCCGAGCAGCGGTCGACGCCCGGCCCCTTGCCGTACCAGATCGAGAACACGCCATCGACGGCGCCTTCGCCGCGCATCGCGGCCTGCTGCGATCCCCACACCGCCGTGGCGGCGAGCTCCTCGTTCAGTCCGGGCTTGAAGATGATCTTCTGCGGCTCGAGCAGCTTCTTCGTCCGCCAGAACTGCTGGTCGAGCCCGCCGAGCGGCGAGCCGCGATAGCCGGAGATGAAGCCGCCGGTGTCGAGGCCGTTCAGCCTGTCGCGCTCCTTCTGCATCAGCATCAGCCGCACGACGGCCTGGGTGCCGGTGAGAAACACCCGCTCTTTCGTCAGGTCGTACTTGTCGTCCAGATGAACCGCGCGAAGCGAAGCCTTGGCCATCGACGTCCTCCCTCGCCCCGGCGACCCCCCGGTTCGCCGCCCTGATCGCTTTGGCTTGTAACATAGGGAGCCAAGGCCCGATCAAATAGGTCAGCAATACTGACATAATGACTCGCCTGCGTCAAATCGCCTTCGCCTTGCTTTCGCCGGGTAATGTGACGACACCAGCCGAGGCGGCGACGCGCCCTCTCAGAATCGGAATGAGGCTGGATTGATCAGCGGAATGGTGACGGGCGTGCCGGCGCGATTGCTGCAACGCCTCATCCTGGCGGCGTGCGCCTTGCTGGTCGGCGTCTCGACGGCGTTCGCGCACCCCCATGTCTGGATCGTCACCCGCAGCGAGATTCTTTACGGGCCGGACGGCAAGATCATCGGCATTCGCCACGCCTGGACGTTCGACGAGGAGTTCTCGGCCTATCTCTCGCAGGGGCTGGACACGAACAAGGACGGCAAGCTCTCGCGCGAGGAGCTGAGCGGCCTCGCCAAGGAGAATGTCGAATCCCTCGTCGATTCGAATTATTTCACCGTCGCGAAAGCCAACGGCAAACCCGTCGAGGCGGCCGCGCCGACCGACTACTGGATGGAGTCCGACGGCAAGCAGCTCACGCTCTATTACGTCCTGCCGCTGAAAACGCCCGTGTCGGGGCGGGTGTTCGCGCTCGACGTCTATGATCCGAGCTATTTCATCGCCTTCATTCTCGCCGAGGGCGACAATGCGGTGACGCTCAAGGATGCGCCGAAAGGCTGCTCCGTCTCCTTTCGCCGTCCGAAGCCGATCGACGACGGCGTGAAGAAGACGCTCACCGAATCCTTCTTCAATTCGCTGGCGCCGAACATCGACTACGGCGCGCAGTTCTCCAGCCGCGCCATCGCAGCCTGCCCGTGAGCGCCGCATGAGCATGGACGCCGCATGAGCATGAGCGACGCATGACCGACATCGCCGGCCCGTCCTCGGCGTCGCTGCGGCTCAACGGTCGCGCCATCGTGATCGCGGCCGTCGCGCTGGCGGCGGCGGTCGGCGCGATATGGCTGCTCTCCCTGCTGCTCGGCGGCGCTCCGGCGCCGAAACCGCCGGCGCGCACGCCGTTCGGCGTGTCGCCGCAGGAGATGGCGCCCGTCGGCGGCCCCTTCGCCGCATGGGTTCTCGGCGTCCAGTCGCAATTCTACCGCGCGCTGACCGACGCGCTGAAGGCGGTTCGCGACGGCGTCGGCGGCGCGAGCGGACTCGTCTGGATCGGCTTCCTCTATGGCGTCTTCCATGCGGCCGGGCCGGGCCACGGCAAGGCCGTGATCGCCGGCTACATCCTCGCCAGCGAGAGGGCGCTGGCGCGCGGCGTCGCGATCTCTTTCGCCGCGGCCGCGCTGCAGGCGCTCGTCGCCATCGGCCTCGTGCTGGTGATGAGCGTCGCGCTCGGCGCCACGGCGCGCCAGATGAACGAGACCACCAACATCGTCGAGATCGCGAGCTTCGCCGCGATGGCCGCGCTCGGCGCCTGGCTGCTCTGGACGAAATCGCGCCGGCTCGCGGCGCTGGGCGAAGGTCCCCGCGCGATCGCCGCGCGGGACGGCGATGATTGCGGCCATATGCACGCGCCCCCGGCCGAGCTTCTGT
>MKVY01000049.1:38782-44490 GCA_001899525.1 Rhizobiales bacterium 65-9 | reverse complement strand
GCGATCATCCTGCTCGTGTTCGCGCTGGCGCAGGGCATGCTCGGATCGGGAATCGTCGGCGTCGCCGCCATGTCGCTCGGCACGGCGCTCACCACCTCGGCGCTCGCGGCGCTGTCGGTCTTTTTCAAGCACGCGGCGCTGAAGCTGGCGTCGGGCCGCGGCCGCGCCGGCCTCTATGCGGTGGCGATCGGCGAGGTTGTCGTCGCCGCGCTGATCTTCATCGCCGGAGCGGCGCTCGCGCTCGGCTTCTGGACCGGCGGCGCGGCGAGCTGACCCGGGCCTGGAGCATGATGCGGAAAAGTGGAATCCGGTTTTCCGACATCATGCGGCGACGATGACCTGGTCCATGTCGCCGTCTCGGTGAAACGGCCGCATGGCCTAGAGGCCCGCGCCGCCGCCGTCCGAGCGCGGATCATGCACCGCCTCGACATGGCCCTTCGGGTGCTTCACCGCCATGCCGCAATGGCCGAACTCGTCGGCGTAGGGCTGCGGCCTGCGCTCGACGATCTGCCCGACCTCCTCGAGCCTGCGCGCGACGCCGTCATCGACCCGCGATTCGAGCTTGAGCGAGAGATTGGCCGAGCCCCATGTCTTGCCGAGCAGGAAGCGCGGCGCGTCGACCGCGTCCGCGAGCGATTGTCCGAAGCGCGCCCAGCGCGTGAAGATCTGCGCCTGGAACTGCGGCTGCCCGTCGCCGCCCATCGCGCCATAGACGCAGACCCGGCCGTCATCGAACGCAGCCAGCGGCGGATTGAGGGTGTGGAACGGCCGCCGTCCCGGCTGCAGCGGATTCTTCGCTGCGGGGTCCAGCGAGAACGACACGCCGCGATTCTGCATCAGCACGCCGGTGCGCGGCAGGACGCAGCCCGAGCCATATTCCCAGTAGATCGACTGGATGTAGGAGACGGCGAGCCCGTCGCCGTCGATCGCTCCCATCCACACCGTATCGCCCTTGTCGGGCGGCATCGGAAACGGCGCTGCGCGCGTCATCGAAATCGTCGCCGCCTCGCGATCGAGCCAGGCCGGCGTGAGATAGCGCGCCGGATCATGCGTGAGCCGGTCGAAATCGGTGACGACCTGATCGCGGATGCGGAAGGCGCGCTTGGTCGCCTCGACCAGCCCGTGCAGATGCTCGAACGATCCCGCGCTCCGCGCCTCCAGCCGGTCGAACAGGCCGAGGATGATGAGCGAGGCGAGGCCCTGCGTCGGCGGCGGGCAGTTGTAGAGCGTCGCGCCCTTGATCGCGGTCGAGAGCGGTTCGCGCGCCGCGGCGCGAAAATTGACGAGATCCTCGCGCGTCACCGGGCTGCCGATGCGCTCGCAGTCCGCCGCGATCTCGCGGCCGACGTCGCCGCGATAGAAATCATCGAGCCCGGCCCGCGCGAGCTGCTCCAGCGTGTCGGCCAGCGCTGGGGCCTTGCGCGTTTCGCCGCCGGCCGGGCGCTTGCCGTCGAAATAATAGGTCTCGACGAAGCCGGGCGCCTGCTTCGTCAGGTCGATCTCCTTGGCCTCGTCGCGCCCCTCGCTGGCGGACACCGCGCAGCCCTCGCGGGCGTGGCGGATCGCATCGGACAGGAGCGCCGGCAGGGTCATGCGGCCGCCGAGCGCCTTCGCCATACCGAGCGCGGCGGCCCAGCCGCCGATCGCGCCGGGAACGGTCAGCGCCGCCAGCGGCCCGCGCGGCGGGATCGCGTCGAAGCCCAGCGCCCGGTAGCGTTCGATCGTCGCGCGCGCGCCGGCGAAGCCGCAGGCCTCGATGGCGCGGACCCGGCCGCCCGGCTCGCGCACGAGCCAGAACCCGTCGCCGCCGATGGAGTTCATGTGCGGATAGACCACGGCGATCGTCGCAGCCATGGCGACCATCGCCTCGATCGCATTGCCCCCTTCCGCGAGGATCGCCCGGCCGGCGTCGGCGGCGAGGCTGTGGGGCGCCGCAACCGCGGCGCGCGCGAAAACCGGGGTGTCTGCCAAGGCGTCCTCGAAGCGTGGAGAGAGCCCCGCTTGCGGGGCCGCGGTCCCCGTTATAGGTCGGGAGGCAGCGAAGACAACGCGGCGCGAACGGAAGGCGAGATGGCGGCTCAGAAGCGCGGATCGATCAACGGCGGCAACCTGCTGACGGTTGTGAGCATCCTCGTGCTCGTCGGCATCGAGCTGTTCGGCGCGGCGCTGGCCGCCGGCTGGGCCATCGCGGGCATCTTCCAGCTCGGCGACACCGTCGGCCACCTGCTGATGGCGGTGTTCTGCCTGCTCGCCGCCTATGGGCTTTATACCTTCGCCCAGCGCGCCATCCGCGTCGAGCCGATCCGGAGCTGAGCGGCGGACAGGCGGCGCCGCAACGCGAATTTCGCCGTGATTGACAGCCACGGGAAGCGCCACCAGTTTCCGCGCCCCATGTCCGCCAGATCCTTCATGCTCGACCGCCGAACGCTCATCAGCGCCGCAGCAGCAGCCGCGGCGACCCGCGCCGGCGCCCAGACGCCCGCCGGGCTTTCCTTCGGCCCGGCCGAGCCCTTCGACTTCGAGGGCCTGTCGACGCTGGCGAAGACGCTGGCCGCGAAGCCCTACGAGGCCGCGCCCCGCGTCGCGCCCGACATTCTTCAGAAGATCGACTACGAGACCCACGGAAAAATCCGCTATCGGCCGGACAAGGCCCTCTTCGCCGACGGCCCCGGACAATATCCGGCGACCTTTTTTCATCTCGGCCAGTATTTCCAGAAGCCGGTGCGCATGCATGTCGTCGCGAACGGGTCGGCGCGCGAGCTGCTGTATTCGCCCGATCTGTTCGACATGCCGGCGGACTCCATCGCGCGGAAGCTGCCGCCGAACGCCGGCTTCGCCGGCTTCCGCTTCCAGGAGAGCCGCGACGGCCATATCGGGCGCGAGGGCAAGCCGCTGGACTGGCGAAGGAACGACTGGGTCGCCTTTCTCGGCGCGTCCTATTTCCGCGCGATCGGAGAGCTGTTCCAGTATGGGCTGTCGGCGCGCGGCGTCGCCGTCGATCCCGCCGTCGGCGGCGTCTCGGAGGAGTTTCCCGACTTCACCCATTTTTACATCGAGACGCCGAAGGACGGCGACGCCAGCATGGTCGTCTACGCCCTGCTCGACGGGCCGAGCCTTTGCGGCGCCTTCAAATTCACGATGACGCGCGGCAAGGGCGTCGTCATGGAGATCGAGAAGCGCCTGCATCTGCGCCGGTCGGTCCAGCGCTTCGGCATAGCGCCGCTGACCTCGATGTTCTGGTACTCCGAAACCATGAAGCCGACGGCGGTGGACTGGCGCCCCGAGGTGCATGACAGCGACGGCCTTGCGATCTGGACGGGCGGGGGCGAGCGCATCTGGCGTCCGCTCAACAATCCGCAGCGAACCGTCGCCTCTGCCTTCGCCGACGAGAATCCGCGCGGCTTCGGGCTTTTGCAACGCGACCGGCAGGTCGGGCACTACCTCGACGGCGTCGCCTATGAGCGGCGGCCGAGCCTCTGGGTGGAGCCGCTGGAGGGCTGGGGCAAGGGAGCGGTGCAGCTCATCGAGATCCCGACCGACGACGAGATCCACGACAACATCGTCGCGCTGTGGCGGCCGGACGAGCCGGCGCAGGCCGGATCGAGCGCTGCCTTCCGCTACCGGCTGCACTGGCTCGCCGACGAGCCTTATCCGACGAAGCTGGCGCGCTGCGTCGCGACCCGGCTCGGCAATGGCGGCCAGCCCGGCCAGCCGAGGCCGAAGGGCGTGCGCAAGTTCATGGTAGAGTTTCTCGGCGGCCCGCTCGAAACCATTCCGTTCGGCGTCAGGCCGGAAGCGGTTCTGTGGGCCTCGCGCGGCGCCTTTTCCTACGTGTTCACCGAAGCCGTCCCGGACGACGTGCCGGGCCATTGGCGAGCCCAGTTCGACCTGACGGTGGAAGGGTCAGAGCCGGTGGAGATGCGGCTGTTCCTCAAGACCGGCGACACGGTCCTCACCGAAAGCTGGCTCTACCAGTACCATCCGTTTTGAGGGCCTCCCGGCGGCCCTGAAACGCGCGCCGGGAATAAAATCCTCGTCGTCCGACCTTTCCCGCCATGCGCGCTTATGCCTCTGCGCGACCTCGCCTGCGCCCTTGGCGACGGGGCGTCCGTATTGTTATAGTGTAACAGATGAGAGACGACCTTCCGCGCCGCGCCTTCGCCGATCAGCCGACCCTGTCGCTGCTGCGCCTGTCGGCCGCGCAGCGGCTCCTCGGCGCCGGCGTGGCGCTCGCGGCGTTGTGGGCGGCCGCCTGGTGGGCGATGGGCTGACGATGGCCGCCGCCTCTCCCGTGATCGCGTTCGACGATCTCACGCTCGGCTATGGCCGGCGGCCGGCGGTGCATCATCTCAACGGCGCGGTGCTGCGCGGGTCTCTCACCGCCGTGGTGGGTCCGAACGGCGCCGGCAAGTCGACCCTGCTCAAGGGCGTCGTCGGCGCTCTGAAGCCGCTCGCAGGCGCGATCCGCATCGACCGGGACGCGCGCGGCCGCATCGCATGGCTGCCCCAGGCGGCTGACGTCGACCGGACCTTTCCGATGCCTGTCTATGATCTGGTCGCGATGGGCCTCTGGTCGCGCAGCGGCCTGTTCGGCGGCGTCGGACGCGCCGACCGCGCCCGCATCGACGAGGCGGTCGCGGCGGTGGGGCTCACTGGCTTCGAGGCGCGGCCGATCGGAACCCTGTCCGGCGGCCAGATGCAGCGCGCGCTGTTCGCGCGCCTTCTTTTGCAGGACGCCGGCGTCATCCTGCTCGATGAGCCCTTCACCGCGATCGACGAGAAGACGGCCGCCGACCTGCTCGCACTCGTTCGCCGCTGGCACGCGGAGGAGCGCACGATTCTCGCGGTGCTGCACGATCTCGATCTCGTCCGGCGCGTCTTTCCCGAGACCCTGCTGATCGCGCGCGAGCCGGTCGGGTGGGGACCGACGGGCGAGGTGCTGTGCGCCGGGAATCTGCTCAAGGCCCGGCGCATGATCGAGGCCTATGATCGCGACGCGCATGCGTGCGAGCGGCCGGCGGCGTGATGACCGGCGCCATGCTCCATGATGTGCTGATCGGCCCGTTCGCGGAATTCGCCTTCATGCGCCGCGCGCTTGTCGGCGCGATCGCGCTGGCGCTGTCGGGCGCGCCGATCGGCGTCTTTCTCATGCTGCGCCGCATGAGCCTCACCGGCGACGCGATGGCGCATGCGATCCTGCCCGGCGCGGCGGTGGGTTATCTGTTCGCCGGCCTGTCGCTGACGGCGATGACCCTGGGCGGCCTCGCCGCCGGCTTCACGGTCGCTATCCTCGCCGGCGCGGCGTCGCGCGCGACCGTGCTGCGCGAGGATGCGACGATGGCGGCGTTCTATCTCCTGTCACTCGCGCTCGGCGTCACGCTCGTCTCGCTGAAGGGATCGAGCATCGACCTTCTGCATGTGCTGTTCGGCAGCGTGCTCGCGCTCGACGACAGCGCTCTGCTTCTGCTCGCCGGGATCGCGTCGGTGACGCTCGTCGCGCTGGCGCTGCTTTATCGGCCGCTTGTGCTCGAATGCGTCGATCCCGGCTTCCTGCGCACGGTCAGCCGCTCCGGTCCCGTGGCGCACCTCGCCTTTCTGGGCCTCGTGGTGCTCAACCTCGTCGCCGGCTTCCACGCGCTCGGCACGCTGCTGGCGGTCGGCGTCATGATGCTGCCGGCGGCGACGGCGCGCCTCTGGAGCGCGGACGT
>MKVY01000049.1:34743-38774 GCA_001899525.1 Rhizobiales bacterium 65-9 | reverse complement strand
TCACTTCAGCCTGCCGGCCGGCCCCGCCATCATCCTGTGGGCCGGCGCGCTCTATCTCGTCTCCCTCGCCTTCGGCGCCGCCGGCGGGATCCTGGCGATCCATTTTCCCCGCCGCCATCTCGAAGCCTGATCCCAGCCCGCAAAGGAGCAACCCGTGCGTTCAAGGCGTTATGTTATATCATCTCTGACTGCCATCGCAGCGATGACGGCGGTTCCCGCGTTTTCGGACGAGCCGGTGAAAGCCGTGGCCAGTTTCTCGATCCTCGCCGACCTCGTGAAACAGGTCGGCGGCGACCGCGTCGCCGTCTCCTCCCTCGTGGGCCCGAACGGGGACGCCCATGTCTATTCTCCGACCCCGGCCGACGCAAAGTCGCTGGCGGCCGCCAGACTGGTCTTCGTCAACGGCCTCGGCTTCGAGGGCTGGATGGACCGGCTCGTCAAGTCGTCGGGAACCAGGGCGCCGGTGATTATCGCCACGAAGGGCGTGAAGCCCATTCAGGCGAAGGAGGATCACGACCATGATCACGGGCATGGCGGCTCCGATCCGCACGCCTTTCAGGACATCGGCAATGTGAAGATCTATGTCGCCAACATCCGCGATGCGCTCGCCGCCGCCGATCCCGCCGGCAGGGAGGCGTATGAGGCGAACGCGGCCGCCTATCTGAAGACGCTCGACGCGCTCGAATCCGAGGTGAAGGCCGCCATCGCGAAAATCCCGGCCGACCGGCGCAAGATCATCACCTCCCATGACGCCTTCGGCTATTTCGCCAAGGCCTATGGCGTCTCCTTCATCGCCCCGAAGGGCGTCTCGACCGAGGCCGAGGCGTCGGCCAAGGATGTCGCCCGCATCATCCGCCAGGTGAAGGCGGAGAAGATTCCGGCGGTTTTCATGGAGAACATCGAGGACCGGCGCCTGTCCGAACAGATCGCGCGCGAAACCGGCGCCAAGATCGGCGGCGCCCTCTATTCCGACGCGCTGTCGCCGCCCGACGGCCCGGCCGCGACCTATGTGGATATGATGCGCAACAATATCAGGCAGTTCGTCGCGGCGCTTGCGCCCGGCGGCGCCTGACGCCATGTGAAGCCCTGAAAATGACCGTCATGGCCGGAACAAGCCGGCCATGACAGCCGCGATCCGGAGACCGATCGATGTCCGAAAAAATCCCCGTCACTGTGCTCACGGGCTATCTCGGCGCCGGCAAGACGACGCTCCTCAACCGCATCCTGACCGAGCCGCACGGCAAGAAGTTCGCCGTCATCGTCAACGAGTTCGGCGAGATCGGCATCGACAACGACCTCGTGGTCGACGCCGACGAGGAAGTATTCGAGATGAACAACGGCTGCATCTGCTGCACGGTGCGCGGCGATCTGATCCGCATCATCGAAGGGCTGATGAAGCGCAAGGGCAAGTTCGACGCGATCATCGTCGAGACGACCGGCCTCGCCGATCCCGCGCCGGTGGCGCAGACCTTTTTCGTCGATCAGGACGTGCAGGACGCGACGCGGCTCGACGCCGTGGTCACCGTCGTCGATGCGAAATGGCTGAAGGACCGGCTGAAGGATGCGCCCGAGGCGAAGAACCAGATCGCCTTCGCCGACGTCATCATCCTCAACAAGACCGATCTCGTCTCCGAGGGCGAACTGAAAGAGGTCGAGGCGCAGATCCGCGCCATCAATCCCTACGCCAAGCTGCACCGCACCCAGCGTTCGGCGGTGTCGATCGCCGACGTGATGGACCGCAACGCCTTCGATCTCGACCGCATCCTCGACATCGAGCCGGATTTTCTCGAGGAAGGCCATCACCATCATCATGACGAGGAGATGCAGTCGGTGTCGTTCCGCATTCCCGGCGACGTCGATCCTGAAAAATTCATGCCCTGGGTGCAGGACCTCACCCAGCGCGAGGGTCCGAACATCCTGCGCTGCAAGGGCATCCTCGCCTTCAAGAACGAGCCGAAGCGCTTCGTCTTTCAGGGCGTGCACATGATTCTCGACGGCGACGTCCAGCGCGACTGGAAGCCCGACGAGAAGCGCGAATCGAAGATCGTCTTCATCGGCCGCAATCTCGACCGCGACGCGATCGAGAAGGGATTTCTCGCCACGGCGGCGTGACGGCGCATCTTGGCGTCGCGACGCGAGCGACCGGCAATGCGCCCGCGCCTGTCGTCTCGCTGAAGCGCAGCGGCCGTCTGCCTTCGTTGCAACGTTTGGCCGCTCTCTCCCCGCTTCCGGGAAGAGGGAGGACTTGGCGCGATCGGCCCGAGAAAATAAAGTCCGTCGCATGTCGACCTTCACGCCCACGCGCCCTCCTGAATCGCTCAGCAAGAATGTCGCGCCCATCGACGCCGGCGCCCATGTCCTTGGCGCGGCGTTTCTCGGCGGGACGGCGGCGCTCGCCCTCGTCGACGGCCGAATCTTGCTGCTCGATGAGGACGGCGCCGTCAGCGAGGCTGTCGCGCATCCGGATTCGGGCGCGCTGGTCTGCGCGGCGGACGGCCGCCGCCTGGTCACCGGCGGCGATGACGGGCGCGTCGTCGCGACATCGGCGGGCGGCGAAATCGAAACGCTCGGCGACGAAAAGGGGAAATGGATCGACGCTGTCGCCTGCGGCCCGGACGGCGCGGTCGCCTGGTCGGCCGGAAAATCGGTGAAGGCGCGCGACGGCAAGGGCCGCGTGAAGCAGTGGACGCCGCCCTCCTCCGTGCGCGGCCTCGTCTTTGCGGCGAAAGGCTACCGTCTCGCCGTCGCCCACAACAACGGCGCCTCGCTCTGGTTTCCCAACACCGACGCGAAGCCTGATCTTCTCGAATGGAAAGGATCGCACCTCGACGTCATGTGGTCGCCGAACGGCCGCTTCGTCGTCACCTCCATGCAGGAAAACCAGCTTCACGGCTGGGGCCTGCCGGAGAAGCAGCATATGCGCATGTCGGGCTACCCCGCGAAAACCCGCTCGATGAGCTGGTCCCATGACGGACTCTGGCTCGCCACCAGCGGCGCCGACGCTGTGATCGTCTGGCCCTTCCAGGGCGAGAAGGGCCCGATGGGCAAGGCGCCGCGCGAATGCGGCGTGCGTCCGGCGAAAGTGTCGGCGGTCGCCTTTCATCCGAAGGCGCTCGTGGTCGCCGCCGGCTATGAGGACGGCTGCGTGCTGCTGTGCCGCATGACCGACGCCTCCGAGCTTCTCGTGCGCCCCGCCGATCAGGCGGGCGGCGCCATCAGCGCGCTGGCCTGGGACTCGGGCGGCCGCCGGCTGCTCTTCGGCTCGCGCGAGGGCGCGGCCGGGCTTCTGACTCTCCCGGTGTGAGCGGATGCTGCGCTTCGGGTTCGGCCGCAAGGAGGAGCGCGACCCCGCGCTGACGGAGCGCCTGAAGGCCGACGTTCGCGCCGCTTTGTCGCTCAGCGAGGACGTCGCCCTGTCGATCAGCGAGATCGCCTGCGCCGACCCCGCCTGCCCGGTTCTGGAGACGATCGTCCTGATCATGGAGCCGGGCAAGAAGACCCGCGCCTGCAAGGCGCACGGCGCCATTAACGCCATGAGCGTGGAGGAATTGCGCGCGGCGCTGACTTCTCAGTAGGATGGACGTCCGCGGTCGCCCCTGGAGGCCATCAGATGTTTGCGCGCACGCTCGCCACGGCCATCGGGCTGATGATGGCGATCGTCACGTCGCAGCTTCCCGAATTCGCGCAGCAATACAGCCAGCGGCTCGGCGGCGCCATCGACGAACTGCAGCGCGTGATCGTCGCCTTCGACAGCGACGCTCAGAACAGCCAGATGACGCGCTCGCAGGCGCTCACGCGCATGGCGGCGAGCGCGGAGGAGATGCAGCGGCGGCAGGTGGCCTCGATCGCCGGCCATATCGCAAGGCTGCGCACGCTCGAGGGCGAGCGCGACGCGCTGCGCTCGGCCGGGCCGGTCAAAAGACTCGCTGTTTTCGCCTCCCAGTCCGATCGCGCCGTCGCGCGCCGGACCCTCAACGATTTCGAGCCGGCCCTGCCGACCACGGTTGAAGGGGCCGTCGCCGCCGGGGCCG
>MKVY01000049.1:30795-34729 GCA_001899525.1 Rhizobiales bacterium 65-9 | reverse complement strand
GGCTGGAGCCGATCTGGTGAGCCTTTTCAGTCCCTGACCAGGATATTGCGGAACTGCCACGGATCGGACGTGTCGATATCCTCCGGGAACAGGCCCGGCCGATCCGTCAGCGGCGTCCAGTCGGTGTAGGTTCCGATCAACGGCCCGAGATAGGGCCGTTGCACCTCGAGGCACCGGCGGAAGTCGAGCTCGTCCGCTTCGAGGATGCCGCGTTCGGGATTCTCGAGCGCCCAGACCATGCCGGCGAGGGCCGCCGACGAAACCTGAAGCCCGGTCGCGTTCTGATAAGGCGCGAGCTTGCGCGTCTCCTCGATCGAAAGCTGCGAGCCGTACCAGTAGGCGTTCTTGCCGTGGCCGTAGAGCAGCACGCCGAGTTCGTCGATTCCGTCGACGATCTCGTTCTCGTCGAGGATGTGATGGACGTCCTGCATCTTTCCCGCGCGGCCGAACATCTCATGCAGCGACAGCACCGCGTCGTTGGCAGGATGATAGGCGTAGTGGCAGGTCGGCCGGTAAACGACGTCGCCCTTCGCGTCGCGCGCGGTGAAATAATCGGCGATCGAAATCGCCTCGTTGTGCGTGACGAGGAAGCCGTACTGCGCGCCGGGCGTCGGACACCAGGAGCGCACGCGCGTGTTGGCGCCGGGCTGCATCAGATAGATCGCTGCGCCGCAGCCGCTTTTATGCGTGCGCGCGTTCGCCGGCATCCATGTCTCATGCGTGCCCCAGCCGAGTTCGGCGGGCTGCACGCCTTCCGACAGGAAACCCTCGACCGACCAAGTGTTGACGAAAACGTCGGGCGGCTTCGGCGTCCTGGCGCGCTGCGTGTCGCGCTCGGCGATGTGGATACCCTTCACGCCGGCTTTCTGCATGAGCGCGGCCCAGCCCTCGCGCGTCGTCGGCTCCTTGAAGTCGAGCTTGAGGTCGGTCGCGATGTTCACGAGCGCCTGCTTCACGAACCAGGACACCATGCCCGGATTCGCTCCGCAGCAGTTGATGGCGGTCGTTCCGCCGGGATTGCGCCGGCGCGCTTCGAGAAGCGTTTCGCGCAGCGCATAGTTCGAGCGCGCGCTCGTGTCGGCCGATTTGTCGAAATAGAAGCCGGGCCACGGCTCCATCACCGTGTCGACATAGAGCGCGCCGAGTTCGCGGCACAGCTCCATGATCGCGAGCGACGAGGTGTCGACCGAAAGATTGACGCAGAAGCCCTGTCCGCCGCCCTTCGTCAGCAGCGGCGTCAGGATCGCGCGATAATTCTCGCGCGTCAGACCTTCATGCACGAAGGCGACGCCGTGCTTATCGAGCAGCGCGCGTCCGGAATCGTCCGGGTCGATGACGACGAAGCGTTTCGGATCATATTTGAAATGACGTTCGATCAGCGGCAGCGTGCCTTTGCCGATCGAGCCGAAGCCGATCATCACGATGGGTCCGCTGATGGTGTGATAGACGGGCCAATCGGTCATTCTGTTCTCCTGGTTGATCTGCGCCGCGCGCGGCGCGCTGTCGGACGATCCCGATCTCTACAGGCGAATTGGCGCCATGCGTCAATCCGCCAGGGCGAAACTCCTTTTTTGCATGACGCAAGGAAGCCTCGCCAAAATCAATAAGTTAGCCGGATTATGTTTGATCCGCCGCTTTCCGGCTTGTATGGAGCAGCGGGGTTGGGATGAGCGCAGGCGTCACGATGAGACGACTTCTGTATGTCAGCGCGGCCCGCGATGGGCTGCGCGAAAGCGACGTGAAAGACATCGTCGCGACGGCGCAGCGCTTCAACGCGTCGTCATCCGTCACGGGCCTGCTGGCGTTCAACGGCGTGAACTTCATGCAGGCGATCGAGGGCGAGGAAGACGCTGTCCTCGATCTCTTCGCGAAAATCGCGGCCGATGCGCGCCATCGCAGCGTCGTCATGCTGATCAACGAGCGTGTGAGCGAACGCGGCTTTCCCGACTGGTCGATGATGTATGCGCGGGCTGCGCGCGCAAGCGGCGACCGCCGCCGTCTTCTCGACAGGAACGGCCTGCCCGCCGCGGCGTTGCCGCCGGATTTGCCCGATCATCTCTTCCAGCTCTTCACCAGTTTCAACACGCTCAATTGACGCGTGGGCGGCGACGCCCGCGCGCCTTCGACAAGCCGATAATGACGGAGCGAAGATCAGGCCGCCTTCAGGCGAAGGCCGCCTCGCTCTCCGCCCGACTGAGCGGCGATGAGCGCGTTGAGATCCGGCGACGGCGTCCGTTCGCCTGTGGCCTGCACGAGGCCGGAAGCCTTCGCGAGCGCGCCGTCATGAAGCTCGCGCGCCAGAAAGCGCTCACGCTCCACCGGCCCGGGCAGCCACAGCGCTTCCGTCGCAGCGGCGGAGAAGCCGAAGCGCGCATAGTAGGGCGCGTCGCCGACGAGCAGGATCGCCTTGTGCCCCAGCGCTTTCGCGCGGCCGATCGCGTCCTGCATGAGGAGCGCGCCAAGACCTTCTCCCTGCCGCGCCGGATCGACCGCGAGCGGCCCCAGCAGCAGCGCCGGGCAACCGGGGCCCGCCGTCACGTTCCACAGGCGGATCGTGCCGACCATGCGCGACTCGTCCCGCGCCACGAGCGCAAGCCCGCGCGCCGGCAGCCGGCCTTCGCGCAGCCGCTCGCTCGTCTTGGCGAAGCGCGCGTCGCCGAAGCACGCGTCGAGCAGCGCTTCGCGCGCGTCGAAGTCCTGGATGGTTTCCTGAACGACCTTGATCATGGCGTGGCCTTTCCCGAACGCGGCGCGCGGCGCCGGCGTCGATCCTTCGAACGGAGGTTTCGAGAGAGGGGCCCGGCGTTGGCGCCGGGCCGGTTGAATCGTCAGGAGACGATCAGATGACGTACTGCCGAAGCGGCGGGAAGCCGTTGAACGAGACGGCCGAGTAGGTCGTGGTGTAGGCGCCCGTTCCCTCGATCAGCACCTTGTCGCCGATCGCCAGGGAAAACGGAAGCATCACCGGCGTCTTCTCGTACATCACGTCCACCGAGTCGCAGGTCGGCCCGGCGAGCACGCACGGAACGGTCTTGCCGCCGTCGTGCTTCGTGCGGATCGGGTAGCGGATCGCTTCGTCCATCGTTTCGGCGAGGCCGCCGAACTTGCCGATGTCGAGATAGACCCATCGGACCTCGTCGGTCTCGCTCTTCTTGGAGACGAGAACGACCTCCGCCTCGATCACGCCCGCATTGCCGACCATGCCGCGGCCCGGCTCGATGATGGTCTCGGGCAGGCGGTTGCCGAAATGCTTCGACAGCGCCCGGAAAATGCCCTCGCCATACGCCTTCACCGCCGGCACGTCCTTCAGGTAGCGCGTCGGGAAGCCGCCGCCGAGATTGACCATCGACAGGCCGATGCCGCGTTCGGCGCATTCGCGGAAGATCGCGGCCGCCGAAGCGAGCGCGCCGTCCCACGCCTCCGTGTTCGACTGCTGGGAGCCGACATGGAAGGAGACGCCATAGGCTTCGAGCCCATTGCGGTGCGCATGCTCCAGCACGCCGACAGCCATCTGCGGTTCGCAGCCGAACTTGCGCGACAGCGGCCAGTCGGCGCCGGCGCCGTCGCACAGGATGCGGCAGAACACCTTCGAGCCGCCCGCGACGCGCGCGATCTTCTCGACCTCGGCCTCGCAATCGACAGCGAAGAGACGGATGCCCATCGCGAAGGCGCGCGCGATGTCGCGCTCCTTCTTGATGGTGTTGCCATAGGAGATGCGGTCCGCGGTCGCGCCGGCGGCGAACGCCATCTCGATCTCGGCCACCGAGGCGCAATCGAAGCAGGAGCCGAGATCCGCAAGCAGCTTGAGGATCTCCGGTCCCGGATTGGCCTTCACCGCGTAAAAGACGCGGGTGTCCGGCAGCGCGCGCGCGAACTTGAAATAGTTCTCGCGCACGACCTCGAGGTCGACGACGACGCAAGGCCCGTCCTCGCG
>MKVY01000049.1:3806-30755 GCA_001899525.1 Rhizobiales bacterium 65-9 | reverse complement strand
GTGGACGCGCGACCGCGGGGTTAAGTCACCCGACGATGCTGCCGCCGATTGGAAGGGAAGATCCCGTCCGCACGCCAGGCAAGATGGACAAGCCTCTTCAGTTCGCCGGATGTGGAATCCGGCAGAGACCAAAAAAGCCCGCTCCGTCGTTGCTTTAAGCTGCGTCCCCCGTGGAGAGCGGGGTTCGCCGGTTTCGCCTCCGGCTGCCAGTCGAGGTTCGGAGACGGCGTCTCTTGCGAGGCGCCGGGAGCGTCGTCTCGGGGGAATCCACCCCTCTGATCTGCTCCCGCTCCGGGCGACCGTCCGGCCACTTGTCCGGATGTCCACCGACCGGCACGCGGCCACAGGCACGTGCGATTTGGGCAACCGCGATATAGGAACGGCCGCCCCCCGATGCAAGCGCTTTTTTCAGCGTTCTCAACAGCCTTGCCGCCGCCGCGGATTCAGGGAAAGACGCCGGCGCCTGCGGCGTCCGCGCCGCTGGCGTCCTGCCTCGGCGTCGGTATCATGCGTCGCGATCCTCTGACCTTGCCGGGCTTTATGCGCCTCTCCCGACGCTCCTTCACGCACGCCTTCGGCCTGTTCGCGGCCGGCTCTCCCGCCGCGCTGGCCCAATCGCCGCCGGCGGTCCAGGCGCAGACCTCTTCCCAGCCCTCGGCCGCGCCCGCCCAGCAGCCGCGCTTCACCCATGACGACGTGATTCGCCAGGCGCGCGAACTGGCTGGCCGTCCCTACGACGCCGCCGTTCCTCCCCTCCCGGAGGCGCTCGCTAAGCTGGACTTCGATTCCTGGCGGGAGATCCGGTTCCGTCCCGAGCGGTCGCTCATCAATGGCGGCTCGAAATTCCGGATGCAGATGTTCCATCTCGGCTTTCTGTACCAGCGGCCGGTGACGGTGAATCTGGTGCGCGACGGCATCGCCGCGCCGATCCCCTATTCCAACGCGCTGTTCGACTATGGCCGCAACCGCTTCGAACGTCCCCTCCCGGTCAATCTCGGCTTCGCCGGATTCCGCCTCCACTATCCGCTCAACCAGCCCAAGGTCTACGACGAGCTGATCGCCTTTCTCGGCGCGAGCTACTTCCGCTTTCTCGGGCGCGGCCAGAAATATGGCATCTCCGCGCGCGGCCTCTCGATCGGCGCCGGCGGCGGCGACCCGGAGGAGTTTCCCTTCTTCCGCGAATTCTGGGTCGAACAACCCCAGCCGGAGCAGGACAACATCGTCGTCCACGCCCTTCTGGACAGCGAATCGACCAGCGGCGCCTATCGGTTCGCGATCTTCCCGGGCGTCGACAGCGTCATCGACGTCGGCGTGACGCTGTTTCCGCGCAAGGCGATTCAGCGCCTCGGCGTCTCGCCGCTGACCTCGATGTTCTTCACCGGCGAGAACGACCGTCGCTACTTCGACGATTATCGCCCCGAGCTGCACGACTCCGACGGCCTTCTCATGCACACCGGCGCCGGAGAGTGGCTCTGGCGGCCGCTGCGCAATCCGAAGCAATCGGCCGTCTCAAGTTTCATGGACGCCAATCCGCGCGGTTTCGGCCTGATGCAGCGCGACCGCACCTTCGAGCATTATCAGGATCTCGACCTGGGCTACGAACTGCGCCCGAGCTACTGGGTGGAACCGCGCGGCGACTGGGGCGACGGTCGCCTCGACCTCGTTGAGAACCCGACGAGCGACGAGACGAACGACAACATCGTCGCCGCCTGGACGCCCAAGGCCGCGCCGGACGCCGGCCAGACCGTCTCGCTCGGCTACCGCATCACCTCGCTTCTCGACTCGAACCGGCTGCATCCCGGCGGCAAGGCCGTGAACAGCTGGCAGACCAGCGCGCGCGCGCTCGGATCATCCGAGAAGCTCGCGCCGGGAACGCGCCGTTTCATCATCGATTTCGCCGGCGGCGATCTGGCTTACTACCAGAGCGATCCCGGCCAGATCGAGATCGTGCCGACCATCTCGAACGGACGCGTCCTGCGCACCTTCCTCGTGCCCAACGTTCAGACCGAAGGCTTCCGCGCCGGCATCGACATCGAGGCGCCGATCGGCCAGCTCGTGGATCTGCGCGCCTTTTTGCGCTCCGGCCAGCGCGCGCTCACCGAAACCTGGACGTTTCCCTGGCGCTCCGAGTGAGCCGCGCTCATCCGTCCCGGCGCGCCGCGACGACCTCGATCTCGACCTTGAACTCGGGACGGTTGAAGCCGGACACGATCATCAACGTGGAGGCCGGCGGCGGGCGGCCGACATGGCGGTCGCGCGACTGCATATAGGCCGCCATGTCGGCGCGATCGGTCACGAAGGCTGCGATCTTCACGACATCGGCGAGCGTCATGCCGGCGGCGGCGAGGATCGCCGAGATGTTCGCGAAGCACTGGTCGGCCTGTGCGACGACATCATCGGACACGCGGCCGTCGGCGTCGACGCCAAGCTGGCCCGAGACGAAAACCAGGCGCGATCCGGCGGGGGTCTCGACGCCATGGCTGTAATTCGCGAAAGGCGGGCGCAACTCGGAGGGGGTCAGCGCTCGATTCATGCGTCGGTCTCCTGCGCCGATGCGGCGCGTTCATCGCGTGGCGGATTGCAGGCGGGGGCCGGCCAGACTTACTGACGGGCGCCGGCGTCGACCAGAGGAGAAATCATGCTTGCGGGAATGAAAGCCGTCGCGCGTCTGGCGCTCGCAGCGGGCCTTGCCGCGTTGTCCGCTGCGGCGCTTGCGGCCGACAAGGTCAGCTTCGGAACGAACTGGGTCGCGCAGGCCGAGCATGGCGGCTACTATCAGGCGCTCGCCGACGGCACTTACGCGAAGTATGGCCTCGACGTGACCATCGTGCCCGGCGGACCGCAGGCCAACAACCGTCTGCTGATGACGGTCGGTAAGATCGATTTCTACATGGGCGGGCCGTTTCAGGCCTTCGCTGCGGTCGAGCAGAATATTCCCACGGTGCAGATCGCGGCGATCTTTCAGAAGGATCCGCAGGCGCTGATCGCCCATCGCGGCCAGGGCGTGGAGACCTTCGCGGATCTGAAGACGCTGCCCACCCTCTTCATCTCGAAGCCCGGACAGGCGACCTTTTACCAATGGATGAAAGCCAGGTTCGGCTTCTCGGACGCGCAGGTGAAGCCCTACACCTTCAACGCGCAGCCTTTCATCGTCGACAAGAAAAGCGCGATGCAGGGCTATGTCACCTCCGAGCCCTATTCGATCGAGCGCGCCACGCAGGAGAAGCCGCTCGTCTTCCTTCTCGCCGACCAAGGCTATGCGCCCTACTCGACGACCATCGAGACGCGGGTCGCGCTGACGCGCGAGAAGCCTGATCTCGTCCAGCGCTTCGTCGACGCGACGATCATCGGCTGGGCCAATTATCTCTACGGCGACAACGCCGCGGCGAACGCGCTCATCAGGAAGGAGAATCCGGAGATGACCGATGAGCGCATCGCCTACTCCGTCGCCATGATGAAGGAATATGGCGTCGTCGATTCGGGCGATGCGTTGAAGCTCGGGATCGGCGCGATGACCGAGGAGCGGGTCAAACGCTTCTATGACGAGATGGTCGCGGCGGGCGTGCTCAAGCCGGGCCTCGACTGGCGCAAGGCGATCGATCTCCGCTTCGTCAACAAGGGCGTCGGCGCCGAGCTTCGGCCGAGAAACTGAACGGCCGATCGCGCCGGCGCCGACGAAGCAAGCGCAAGCGGGCCAGCGTCCGGTTTCTGCGGCATGGACGGCGCGACGGCGCTGCGCAGCGATGGCTTCCTGCGCCGAAGCGAGGACGCGTTCGCCGGATTCCGACCCATTCGGTCCTTTCTCGCGAGAAATATCATAAGCAGCTGATAAACATCGCATAAATTACCTTCATCCGCCTGTCACAATTGCCGGCTAACAACGCGCTGGAGGCTGACGAATGGCGCATCGCGACGAAGAGAAATCGATCGGCACGGCGTTGACTCTCGCCGCGCGCCTGCATCGCGCGCGGATCGCGGAGCTGCTCTCCGATCTCGATCTGTATCCGGGTCAGGAGCAGGCGCTGCAATATCTGTCGGCGCATGAATCGCCGACCATGGGCGAACTCGCCGAGGCGCTCAATGTGAAGGCGCCGACGGTGTCCAAGACCATCGCGCGGCTCTCGCAGCAGAGTCTTGTCGAGCGGAAGGTCGGGGAGAATGACGGGCGGCTCGTGCGGGTCGGCCTCACGCAGGCCGGGCGCGACCGCGCGGCGGCGCTCGTCGGCCTTGCGGACCATATCGAGCAGGACCTCACCCGCGGCCTCGACAACAAGGATCGCAAGCGGCTGCGCCGGCTCCTGCGCAAGGCCGCCAAGAATCTGGCGAAGGCGAGCGGCCGGCCGGCCGTATCGGAGATCGCCGATGCGGACGACGATTCGGACGACGACTTCGAGGCCGCGTAAGAGGATCGTCACGTTTCAGATCCGAGACCGCTCCGGCGGGCCGCATGCCTGCCATGCCGGCGGCGCCTTTTATTCCCGCGCCGCGCGTTCTATCTGGCCGCGGCGCTTCTCGGACCTTCACGTGTCGCCTCTCGCCGCAAGCGACCGACGGTCGCGATTGATCGCCATCGGGCTGATGTGCGGCGCCCTGTGCTGCTTCACCGCCCTCGACACCAGCGCAAAATGGCTCGGGCGCGGAATCGATCCGCTTCAGACGGTCTGGCTGCGCTATGCGATCGCTGTCGCTCTGGTGTCGATCTTCATCAATCCGGTCACGCGGCCCGGCATCCTGCGCACGAAGAAGCCGCTCCTGCAGGCCGTCCGCTCGCTGCTGCTGTTTCTCTCCACGGCCTTCAACTTCTTCGCGCTCAAGGACCTGCAGCTCGCGCAGACGACGTCGATCCAGTTCGCGACTCCGCTTCTCGTCGCGTTGCTCGCCGGGCCGCTGCTGGGGGAATGGGTCGGACCGCGCCGCATGATCGCGATCGCGGTGGGTTTTCTCGGCGTGCTCATCGTCACGCGGCCGGGCCTCAACGGCCTGCCCGTCGCCGCCTGGTGGTCCTTCGCCGGCACCATCTGCTACGCCTTCTACCAGATCATGACGCGCACGCTTGCGGCTTACGATTCCTCGCAGACCACCATGTTCTATTCCAACATGGCGGGCCTCGTTCTGATCACGCCGCTCCTGCCGGCGATCGGATGGACCGCGATGTCGCCGCAGCAATGGCTCGTCGCGGGCCTGATGGGTCTCACCGCCGCGTTCGGCCACTGGCTGCTGATTCTCGCGCACCGGCGCGCGCCGGCGCCGGTCCTGTCGCCCTTCATCTACATGCAGATCGTATGGATGACGCTGTCGGGCTATCTCGTGTTCGGCGACGAGCCCGACCGCTACACGGTGATCGGCGCCGGCGTCGTCATCATGAGCGGCCTTTATCTGCTCTATCGCGAGCGGGCCCGCGCCGGCGACGCGGACTGAAAGCCCTGCCGCTTCCGCTCCGTTCCGTGACTGATCACGCGTCCTTCGACTGGCCGTTCAGCGCGCGATAGACGCGCACGACCTGGCTGTCGTCCATCGCGCCGAACCCGTTCGCCGACGCCGCGAGGAACATCTGCAGCGCCGCGGCGGCGAGCGGCGTCGCCGCCTTCTGCGCCCGGCCGGCGTCGAGGACGATGCCGAGATCCTTGACGAAGATGTCGACGGCGGAGGCGACGGGCGGGTCGGCGGCCGCCATGCGCGGCCCGCGATTGTTGAGCATCCAGGAGCCGGCCGCCGAGCCGCCAAGCACTTTCAGGAACAGCTCGCCGTCGATGCCGGCCTTCTCCGCCAGCGCCAGCCCCTCGGCGGCGACGGCGATATGCACGCCGCAGAGAAGCTGATTCACGGTCTTCACCGCCGCGCCCTGCCCCGGCCTGTCGCCGACGCGGAACACCTTGTCGCCCATCGCCTTCAGCAGCGGCTCGGCGGCGGCGAACGCCGCGTCGTCGGCGCCGACCATGATCGTCAGCCCCGCCTGCTGCGCGCCGGCGACGCCGCCAGACACCGGCGCGTCGATGAAGCGTCGGCCCGCAGCCGCGACGCGCGCGGCGATATCCTCGACGCGCTTCGGCGCGCATGTCGCCATCAGGATAACGCTCGCTCCCGGCGCGAGGGCGTCGAGCGCGCCCGCGCCGAACAGCGCCGCCTCCGCCTGATCGGCGTTGACGACCATGAGCACGAGCGCGTCAGCGCCCCGCGCAGCGTCCTCGGCGGAGACGCAGGAGGTCGCCTGCGGCGCGAGCGCGAGCAGCGAGTCTCGCGCCGCCGCGACGACGTCGAACGCGCGCACGCTGAATTGCGCCCTGGCGAGATTGGCCGCCATCGGGCGGCCCATCGCGCCAAGGCCGATGAATGCGACGGTTGTCATGCGTCAGAGGCGCTTGCCGCTTTCGCTGTCGAACAGGTGCGACAGCTTGGGATCGGGCGCGAGCCTGATCGTCTCGCCGGGCTTGGCGTTGATGCGCTCGCGCAGCAGGCAGACGATCTCCTGACCGCCCATCTTCGCCACGACCTGCGTCTCCGAACCCGTGGGCTCGATCACGACGATCTCGGCCGGCGCGCCGTCCGGCGAGATCGCCAGATGCTCCGGCCGCATGCCGTAGGTGACCGGCTTGCCCTCGGAGGCCGCCTGGCCGTTGACCGGCAGGGTCACGCCGGTGTCGGATACGAATTTTCCGCCCTGGATCTTGCCCTTCATGAAGTTCATCGCCGGCGAGCCGATGAAGCCCGCGACGAAAAGATTGGCCGGCCTGTCATAGAGCTCGAGCGGCGCGCCGATCTGCTCGACGATGCCGTCATGCATGACGACGATCTTGTCGGCCATCGTCATCGCTTCGATCTGGTCGTGCGTGACATAGACGGTGGTGGTCTTGAGCCGCTGATGCAGCGCCTTGATCTCGGTGCGCATCGCCACGCGCAGCTTGGCGTCGAGGTTGGACAAGGGCTCGTCGAACAGGAACACCTGCGGATCGCGCACGATGGCGCGGCCCATCGCCACGCGCTGGCGCTGGCCGCCGGAGAGCTGGCGCGGATAGCGTTCGAGCAGCGGCTTGAGGCCGAGGATGTCCGCCGCCTTGCCGACGCGCGAATCGATCTCGGACTTCGGCGCCTTCCGCAGCTTGAGCGAGAAGGCCATGTTGTCCTTCACCGTCATGTGCGGATAGAGGGCATAGTTCTGGAACACCATCGCGATGTCGCGCTCTTTCGGCGGCACGTCGTTGACGACGCGGTTGCCGATGCGGATGTCGCCTGATGTGATGTTTTCAAGTCCGGCGATCATGCGCAGCAGGGTGGATTTGCCGCAGCCCGAGGGGCCGACCAGAATAACGAACTCGCCGTCTTTGATATCGAAATTGACGCCGTGGATAACGTTGGTCGCGCCAAAGGACTTCCGCACGTCGCGGATCTCAACCGATGCCATCGTCTTCTCCTCCAGGCGCGTGTCGAGCGCGCCCGCCATTGTTCTCGTTGATCCCGGCGATCGCCGGGGCGCGGAAGGTAGAACAGACCCGTTTGCGATGGCAAGCCGGGCCGGACGCAGGCGCGCAGGCCAAAGAAGCGCTTCGGCTTGGCCCGGCTCTTCGCTATAGAGTCGATGATCCTAGGAGGCTTGCCGTGACCGCCGACATTCTGATGACAAACGCCACGATGCCCAGGATCGTCGAAGGCGTCGACCGGGCGTTCCGGCTGCACAAGCTCTGGGAGGCGAAGGACAGGGAAGCGGCGCTCGCCGAAATCGCGCCGACGATACGCGGCGTCGCGGTTGGCGGCCACACCGTCGTCGACGACAAGTTCCTGGCGCAGTTTCCGAAGCTCGAGATCGTCTCCAGCATGGGCGTCGGCTATGACCATATCGATGCGCGCGCGGCCGCTAAGCGCGGCGTGATCGTGACCAACACGCCCGGCGTGCTCGACGAGGAGGTGGCGGACACCTGCCTCGGCCTCATCCTGTGCGCCGTGCGGCGGTTGCCGCAATCCGAGCGCTATCTGCGCGCCGGAAAATGGCTGAAGGGAAATTTCCCGCTCAGCCCCACCTTGCGCGGCAGGACGGCCGGCATTCTCGGTCTCGGACGCATCGGCAAGGCCATCGCGCGCCGGCTCGAAGCATTCGGCGTGGAGGTCTGCTATCACGGCCGCAACGAACAGCCCGGCGTCGGTTATGTCTACTATCCGACCCTGCTAGAGCTGGCGCGGAACGTCGACCTGCTCATTTGCGTTGCTCCCGGAGGAGCGGAGACCAGGCATCTCGTGAATGCGGAGGTGCTCGAAGCGCTGGGCAAGGACGGCGTCCTCATCAATGTCGGACGCGGTTCGGTCGTCGATGAACGCGCCCTGATCGAGGCGCTGAGGAAGAAGACGATCCTCACCGCCGGCCTGGACGTCTTCGAGGATGAGCCGCGCGTGCCGCAGGAGCTGATCGACATGGAGGATGTCGTTCTCTTCCCCCATGTCGGCTCGGCGTCTGTCCACACCCGCGACGCGATGGCCCAGCTCGTGGTGGACAACCTGATCGATTATTTCAGCGGCAAGGCCCCGCGCACGCCCGTCCCCGAAACGCCGTGGCCGCGCGCCAAAAGCTGATCATGCGCCGCGCCGCTCTCCTCGCGCTTGCGACGCTGGCCTTCACGGCTGGCGGCGCGGCGGCGCAGAGTCCGAAACTGCTCGCGCCGAGTTCGCAGCCCGTCGCGGCCGTGTCCGGCGCATGGGAAATCTCGCTCGGCGGCGGCGAGCGCAAATGCCGCGTCCAGCTCAACGCCAAGGAAATCCGCGGCCGCCACATGCTGCTCGGCGCGCCGGCCGCCTGCAAGGCGTCGATTCCGATTCTGACGCAGGCCGCCCAGTGGGGCCTCGGCGAGGATGGCGCGATCCATCTGTTCAAGCCGGACGGCGGCGCGCTCTATCTGTTCCGCCGCGACGCGACCGGCGGCTTCAAGGCGGAAGGCGGCGCCGACCTCGTTCTCGAACCCGTCGGCAAAAGCGCGCAGGAGACGCCGCGCTCGGAAAGCGTCACTGCGACTCTGAACGCGCTCAACGGAACGGTTCCTGCGAAGGACGCCGATCGCGCTGCCCTCGCAGGTTCCTACGCGACGGGCCGCGCGCGGGACGGCGGCGCTTGCGAATTGCGGCTCGAGCGCGTTCCGGGTCCGCGCGCGAAATCGGGCGGGCCCGTATGGACCGCGGCGCTCGACGCCGCCTGCAGCGACGAGGGCTTGCGGATTTTCGATCCGGTCGGCTGGCAATATGAAAACGGACGCATCTTTTTGCTGGCGAAGCGAGGCTCCTCGATCGGATTCACCCGCGACGGGGACGCCTGGCGCAAGGATCCCGAATCGGGGCGGCCGTTGTGGATGAGGAAAAAATAGCGGCGTTCCGAGCGTGATTCGGAAGGACCGCGCCGTAAGGATCTCACCGCGCCCGATAAGGCGAACCAGTCTCAACCGCGCGAGCGGTCAGCCGAATGACGAAACCCTGAGGAGAGATCGCTACTGTCGACCTGTCGCAATGCGGCTACTTGGCTTGCCGCGCTTTCATCCGCTCCGGATACCAGCCCGTGAATTTGATCGCCGCGACGAACGCGGCGACCGTTGCGAGAATGCCCACGCGCGGCGGCAATGACGGCGCGTAGAGCAGAAGAAGATCGGCGATCACGAAGACCACGAAAGCCAGTCCCCAGACGCCGGTGATCACATAGTTCGTCCGCACGAATTCCGGGCTGCTCCAGACCTCGGCGGGCGTCTGTTCGCGCGCATACTGCAAGGTGAAAGGCTGCCGCAGAGCGATCGAAGCCAGCACGATCAACAGCAGTCCGAGATCGACGCACAGGCGGACGCCGACGATCGACCACGCGGGATTTCCAAAAATGGAATACAGCGTCAGCGCGACGAACAGGATCGCGGTTCCGATTTCAAGGATTTTCGGGCTGCGGCCGGGCGTCGCCCAATCGCGCAGCAGAAGCGCCATAGACGTCGCGGCGCCGGCGATCAGACCTTCGGTCGCGCCGACAAAATGGTGGAGGGCCGCGAAAGCGATAAACGGCGCGAAGGCCAGCAGCATGCCCATGGTTCTCTCTCGCGCCCGCGTCCCGCCTGCTCTTGAAAGATGCGGATGGTCGCGACAGGCGCGGCCATGACGCCGTTGTTGATCATCGCGGCCCGATTGCGAAACCGGGCATGCGCGAGAGAATAACGCGTAAAAGCGGAATCCGGTTTTCTGCAGACGCCGCGCCGCTCAAGAAATCGGAGCAAGCTGTCTCGATGAGACAGCGACTCGCCCTAAGCGATCTTCCCGCCGAGCTCATCGTCAATATGGACGCGGATGATCTCCTCGAAACTCTTCTCCGCCTTGAAGCCGAGCGCGGTGGCGCGATGCTCGTCGAAGCGGCGCGCCCAGCCCCCGACGATCTTCTGGATCGTCTTGTCGGGCCGGCGCTTGATGCGGGCGACCACCTTGTCGCCGGCGACCTTGCGCAGCGCCTCGATCTGTTCGCCGACCGTGACCGCGAGGCCCGGCATGGTGAGGTTGCGCCGCGGCCCGATCTTCTTGGTGTCGATCGTCGCCGCGTGAACGAGGAAGCCGACGGCGGACCGCGGCGAGGCGTGCCAGTGCATCACGTCCTCCGAGACCGGCAGCACGGCCTCATGGCCGGCGAGCGGCTCGCGGATGATGTTGGAGAAGAAGCCGGACGCCGCCTTGTTGGGCGCGCCGGGACGCACGCAGATGGTCGGCAGCCTGATGCCGACGCCGTCGAAGATTCCCTTGCGCGAATAGTCGGCGAGCAGCAGTTCGCCGATCGCTTTCTGCGCGCCGTATGAGGTCAGCGGCGTCTCGTGGAAATCGTCGGGAATGGCGTCCGGAAACGGCGCGCCGAACACCGCGATCGAGGAGGTGAAGATGACGCGCGGATGATAGTCCTCGCCGACCGCGCGGATCGCCTCGAACAGCCGGTAGGTGCCGTCGAGATTGATGCGGTAGCCCTTGTCGAAATCGGCTTCCGCCTCGCCCGACACGATTGCGGCGAGATGGAAGATCACATCGGGCCTGTCGGCCAGAAGTTTCGCCGCCGCGCCGGGCTTGGAGAAATCGACCGCGCGCGCCGTGCAGGGGAAGGGGCAGTTTTTCGGCGCGGCCGGCTTCACGATGTCGGTCAGCGTCGCCTTCGTGATCGGCTTGCGGCCGAGCTTGCCATCGCGCGCCAGCCTCTCCAGCAGCTTGCGGCCGACCATGCCGGCGGCGCCGAGAATAAGGATATGCATGGCAGGGGTCCGCTTGTTGGGTGAGTGGCGAGTGGGAAATGCGAATGGCGATTGGCGGGGGCGCGCGGCGTCGGATCAGGCGTCGATGATAGCCATTTATTCGCCGCTCGCCATTCGCCTCACAGCGCGAAGCCGCCGTCCGCGAGATGGATCTGGCCCGTCGTGTAGCTGGCTTCGTCCGAGGCGAGATAGAGCGCGAGCATCGCGATTTCCTCGGCCGTTCCGAGCCGCCCCATCGGCTGGCGGTCGATGAAGGCCTGGCGGATTTCCTTCACCGATTTGCCGAGCGTCTTGGCCTGCGACTCGATGCGGTCGTCGAGCGACGGCGACTGGATGGTGCCCGGGCAGATCGCGTTGCAGCGGACGCCCTGCCGGATGAAGTCGGCGGCCACCGATTTCGTCAGCCCGACCACGGCCGCCTTCGTCGTTCCATAGACGTAGCGGTTGGGAATGCCGCGCACCGAGGAGGCGCCGGACGCGATGTTCACGATCGAGCCCGACTTCTGCTTCAGCATGGCCGGAAGATAGGTCTTGATGGTGCGGTGCATCGACCGGACATTGAGGTCGAACGCGAAGTCCCAGTCCGCGTCGGTGCAATCTAGCACCGTGTTGTGATGCACATAGCCCGCGCAATTCACGAGAATGTCGATCGGGCCAGAGATCTTCGCGAAGGCGGCGACCGCCTCGTCCGAGCGCACGTCGAGCGCGTGCTTCTTGGCGCGCGGCACGCCTTCCAGCTTCTTCTTGTCGAGATCCGTCGCATAGACGGTCGCGCCCTCCTTGACGAAGCTCTCCGCGATCGCGCGGCCGATGCCCGCGCCCGCCGCCGTCACCAGCGCGACCTTGCCCCTCAGACGTCCAGCCATCGTCTCCTCACCCGATCCATTTCGACATATGCGCCGCGCGGCGGTCCGGCATCTGCTCGATCCGGTCGATGGAAAAACCGGACCGCTGATACCAGGCGACGTTGTGTACAAGCTTTTCGCCGGTCATCAACCGGATGATGCGATAGCCGAGGTCTTTCGCGCGTTTTTCCGCGGCGGCGAGCAGGCGCTTGCCCAATCCCTTGCCCTGCGCGCGCGAGGCGACCGCGATGCTCCACAGCTCCAGATGATCGGCCTGCGGCTTGAGGATGATGGCGCCGGTGGCGCCGTCCGGATCCTCCGCGAGCCAGACCTCGCATTCGTGCATGATCACGCCGTAGTCGGCGCAGAGCGGCAGCGGCGTCACGCCGAGGATGGGCTCGTTCCTGGCGAAGGCGTCCCGCTGCAGCGCTTCGAGCACGGGACGGTCGGCCGGCGTCGCGCGGCGCAGCGCGGCGAGGCCCGCCATGCGCGCGGCGGCGATGGCGTTGGGAAGGCTCAAGCGCTGCCGCCCCTGCGCGTCGAAATTTGCCGGCGCCAGCCATTGCTCATAGGCCGCCTTCAGAACCGGCCATTCCCCGTCGATGATCGAGAACCAGGCCGTGTCGCGGTTCCGGCCTTTCGCGACCATGTGCTGCCGGAACAGCCCCTCATAGGTGAAGCCGAATCGGGACGCGGCGCGCTTGGACGGCGCATTGTCGTTGTGGCATTTCCATTCGAACCGGCGATAGCCAAGCGTTTCGAAGGCGTGCCGCGCGAACAGGAACAGCGCTTCGGTGGCGCCGGGCGTTCGCGACAGGCCCGGTCCCCAGAGAATGGAGCCGATCTCGATCACGCCATGCGCCGGTTCGATGCGCATGAAGGCCTGCCGCCCGCGCGCCTCGCCGCTCGCCATGTCGACAACCGCCCAGAACATCGGATCGGCGCCGGCGGCCGCCTTGTCGAGCCAGGCCTGAAAGTCCGCGCGCGTCGCCGGCGGCTCCTCGAACAGGTAGCGGAAACGGTCATCGGCGCCGGACGCGGCCGACGCGGCGAAGAGATCGTCGCCATGCTTCGCCGGATCGAGCGGCTCGAGCCGCACGAACCGCCCGTCGAGCGTGACGCGCTCGGGACGGGGACGCGGCGTCCAATGGGAAAGGTCGCTGCTCATACGTCGTTCCGTGTCGTCAGGTCGGCCTTGAGGAAGGCGGTCAGCGGCGCGCTCGCGCCGTTCGCCGCGAACCCGGTGAAGCGACCTTCCCGCGCGATCGTCTCAGCGGCGCTGATGAAGGCGGCCCACGCGGCGCGCGCCAGCGCGCCTCCGACCGAGATGCGGCGCGCGCCCGTCGCCGCGATCTCCCCGACGGTGAGGCCAAAATCGCCGTGAACGAGGATGTTGACCGGCTTTCCGCCGGCTGCGGAGACGATCGTCTTCATCTCATCGAGCGTCTTCGGCCCAGGCGCATAAAGCACGTCGGCGCCGGCCTCGGCATAGGCGGCGATGCGGCGCGCGGCCTCCCTGAGCGGCTCCTCATGGCCCGTGAGGAAGCATTCGGCGCGCGCGGTCAGCATCACGCCCGATCCGGTCGCGTCGATCGCGGCGCGCGCGGCGCGGATGCGCTCGACCGCGAGCGGCAGCTCGTAGAGCGGATCGCCGCTTCTCCCCGTCGCGTCCTCGATCGACAGGCCCGCGACCCCTGTCGCGACGCAGGCGGCCACATTGGCGGCGACGCCCTCCGGCGCGTCGGCGTAGCCGTTCTCGAAATCGGCGTTGACCGGAAGGTCTGGAGCCGCGCGCGCGATCTCGGCGATATGACGGAGCATGAGATCGAGGCCGACATCCTGGTCCGCCCGCCCCTGCGTGAAGGCGAAGCCGGCGCTCGTCGTGGCCAGCGCCTTGAATCCCTGCGCCCTGAGCCAGCGGGCCGTGCCAACGTCCCATGGGTTGGGCATGACGAAGCAGCCCTCGCGATGCAGGTCGCGGAAAGCCGCGCGAACTCGCGCGACCTTTGAATCGTGATCGGTCATTTCACACGCTCCGGCCAGAGAAGCGCGACGATAGCGCGTCTTTCGCAAACGCGCGCGCCTCCCGTCAGCCGGCGAGGCGTGGCGAAACAGCCGTGGCGATCGGGTGCTGTGCGACGGCGTCCATGACCGTCCCGCGCATTCGGCGTGCGGAGCGGATGATGTTTCCTCACAGCTCTCCGGTCGATCGCGCGCACGCCCAGCGCGGCGCCGGTCAGTGATTGTCGCGCGGCACGCCGACCCGCACGCCTTTGGCGCCGGGCTTTTGCGCGATGCGCTGATATTTGACCGCCGGCTTGAGCACCATGCCGTTCGACAGCTCGTCGACCATGCCGCGCTGGATTTCCTGCCACGGGGTCTGACTGGCGGGATATTTGTAGCCGCCGCTCTTTTTCAGCTCGGCCCGCCGCTTCTCCAGCTCCTCGTCGCTGATCAGGATGTTGGCGGTGCGCTTCTTCAGGTCGATGCGCACGCGGTCGCCCGATTTGAGCAGAGCGAGACCGCCGCCGTTCGCCGCTTCCGGCGAGGCGTTGAGGATCGAGGGCGATCCCGACGTGCCGGACTGTCGGCCGTCGCCGATGCAGGGCAGCGCGTTCACGCCCTTTTTCAGGAGGTAGGCCGGCGGCCGCATGTTCACCACCTCCGCCGCGCCGGGATAGCCGATCGGGCCGACGCCGCGGATGAACAGCATCGTGTTGGCGTCGATCTTCAGCGATTCGTCGTCGATCCGGTGGTGATAATCCTCCGGCCCGTCGAACACGATCGCCTTGCCCTCGAACGCCATCGGGTCCTTGGGATTTTCGAGATAGCGCTTGCGGAACTCGTCCGTGATGACGCTCGTCTTCATGATCGCGGAATCGAACAGGTTGCCCTTGAGATTGAGGAAGCCGGCATTGGCCTTCATCGGCTTCTTGAACGTCTTGATGACGTTCGTGTCGCCCGATTCGCGATTCTTGCAATTCTCGTACAGCGTCCTGCCGTTCACGGTCACGGCGCGATCGTTGATCTTGCCGGCCTTGATCAGCTCTCCCACCACAGCCGGCACGCCGCCGGCGTGGTAGTAATCCTCGCCGAGATATTCGCCCGCGGGCTGCAGGTTGACGAGCAGCGGCAGGTTGTAGCCGACCTTCTCCCAGTCGTCGTTGTTCAGTTCGACGCCGACATGGCGCGCGATCGCATTGAGATGGATCGGCGCGTTGGTCGATCCGCCGATGGCGGAATTGACGGCGATCGCGTTCTCGAACGCGTCGCGCGTGAGGATGTCGGAGGGCTTCAGATCCTCCCACACCATCTCGACGATGCGCCTGCCGGTGAGCCAGGCCATCTCATAGCGGTCGCGATAGGGCGCGGGGATCGCGGCGCAGCCCGGCAGCGACATGCCCAGCGCTTCAGTGAGCGAGTTCATGGTCGAGGCGGTGCCCATCGTGTTGCAGTGGCCGGCGGACGGCGCCGAGGAGGCGACGAGATCAATGAAGCCGCCGTAATCGAGCTCGCCGCGCGCCATCATCTCGCGCGCCGACCAGAGGATGGTGCCCGAGCCCGTGCGCTGGCCCTTGTAGAAGCCGTTCAGCATCGGGCCGCCCGAGAGCGCGATCGCCGGAATGTTCACGGTCGCCGCCGCCATGATCTGCGCCGGTGTGGTCTTGTCGCAGCCGGTCGTCAGCACCACGCCGTCGATCGGGTAGCCGTAGAGGATTTCCACCAGCGACAGATATTGCAGGTTGCGGTCGAGCATGGCCGTCGGCCGCTTGCAGGTCTCCTGGATCGGATGGATCGGAAACTCGAACGGCACGCCGCCGGCCTCGCGGATGCCGTCGCGCGTGCGCTTGGCGAGTTCAATATGGTGCCTGTTGCAGGGCGCGATGTCGGAGCCCGTCTGCGCGATGCCGATGATCGGCCGGCCCGACTGCAGCTCCTCGCGCGACAGGCCGTAATTCATGGTCCGCTCGATATAGATCGCGGTCATGTCGGCGTTGGCGGGATTGTCGAACCAGGCTTTGGAGCGCAACTGCGCCGGCTTGATGCGGCGTGACTTCTTCTCGGCCATGACTATCCCCGGACCTTTCCTCGGGCGCGGCCGCGGTCATGCAGGCGCCGCAGCCTCGCGCGCGTCACCATCGCGCGGGGGCCCGATTAAAATCAATCAAAATCAGCGGGCGGGCGCGCGACCGACGGTTCGCCGTGCGAAATGAAGACCGACCGACGCGTTATCGCGTCACCACGACCGGCGTTCCCATGCGGACGCGGCTGTAAAGGTCGATCACGTCGTCGTTGAACATGCGGATGCAGCCGAACGAGACGAACTTGCCGACGCTCGACGGATCATTGGTGCCGTGGATGGCGTATTCGCCGCCGGGACCGAGACCGATCACCCGCGCGCCCATCGGATTGCGCGGGCCCGGCGGGATCATGTCGGGCAGGTTCGGCCTGACGCGCTTCATGGATTCGGGCGGCGCCCAGGCCGGCTCGACAGCCAGCTCCTCGACATATTTGACGCCCTGCCACTGCCGTCCGGCCGCGCCGACTCCGACCGGATAACGAATCGCGCGACCCTGGCCGGCGACGTAGTAGAGCCTCCGCTCGGCGGTGCGCACGACGATCCAGCCGGCGGGATAAGAAGCCAGCTCTGGCGCCGCGACATAGTCCCGCGCATGCGCCCGCGCCGCCGCCATCGCCACGGTCATGGCCGCGAGCGCGATCACAAGTCCCGCTCTCCAGCCGATGGCGCGATTGATCCGATTCATGATTGCCCCCGTCGGCGGCGACCATGCGCGCGCGACGCCGCGGCGGACAGCGGGCATTTGAATCGAAGTTGATGGACTCTTTGCGCGCGGCGAGCGACGTTAACCATCCGCCCGCCGTGCGCCGGCGCACGCCTTGCGCGCGATGCGCCGGCTAGCAGCGCGCTCCCATTTTTTCTTTTCTGCGGAGTTTTTATGCCGTCGTTTCTCGTCAGGTTGCTGGATTCCAGCTGGTTCGGCTATCTCGCGCGCGCCGCGCTGACCTTCATTTTCTGGTCGAGCGGAATCGCGAAGCTCGTCGATTTTCAGGCCGCGCAGGGCGAGATGGCTCAGTTCGGTCTGAATCCGCCGGCCGCGTTCGCGCTCGCGACGGCCGCCACGCAGCTCGTCGGCTCGCTGCTGATCATCCTCAATCGATGGACTTGGCTCGGCTGCGGCATGCTCGCGACGTTCACGGCGCTGACCATTCCGGTCGCGCACCGTTTCTGGGAGATGCAGGAGCCGCTCCGGACGCTCGAATTCTATTTCGTGATGGAGCATCTCACAGTGATCGGCGCGCTGGCCGTGATGGCGATCCTGTCGCGCAGGCTCGGCGGCGCGGGCAACGGACCCGTGGCGCTGTAAACGCCTGCCCCAGCCCCGGTCAGGCCGCGCGCGCGACGCGGCCGGGCCGGGAGAGCAGCCAGACCGCCACGGCGAGATTGATCGCGTTCCAGGCGAGCCCGTTGAGGAAGGCCATGCGGTAGGAGGCGGTAAGGTCGAAGATCAGCCCCGACGCCCAGCCGCCGAACGCCATGCCGAAGATCGTCGCGCCCATCACCAGCCCGATGCGCACGCCCGCCTCGCGCGGCGGCAGATATTCGCGGATGATGACGGCGTACATCGGCACGATGCCGCCCTGGAACAGGCCGAAGATGGCGGAGATGGCGTAGAGCGACGTCAGCCCGTTGAAGAAGAGATAGAGCGCCAGCGCCAGAGCCTGCATGACGGAGCCGATCAGCAGCATGCGCACGCCGCCGATGCGGTCCGACAGCAGGCCCGAGGCCAGCCGGCTCACAATGCCGAGGCCGAGCATCAGCGACAGCATCTCGGCGCCCCGCGCCACGCCGTAGCCGAGATCGCCGCAATAGGCGACGATATGCACCTGCGGCATCGACATGGCGACGCAGCACGAGAATCCCGCGATCACCAGCAGCGCCTGGAGCCCGTTCGGCGACAGCTTGAGGTCGCCGCGCGCGTTCGCGACGGCCGTCGGCGCCGCATCGAGCAGGTGCGCCGCCGGCCGCGGCAGGAAGAACAGCGAAAGAGGAATGAGTGACGCCGCCGCGAAAACGCCGAGCGCGGCGTGCGCCCAGCGCCAGCCCTGCGTGTCGATGACATGCTGCACGATCGGCGGCCACAGCGCGCCGGCGAGATAGGAGCCGCTGGCGGCGACCACGACGGCGAGGCCGCGCCGCTTGGTGAACCAGTGCGACACGTCCGCCATCAGCGGCGCGAAACCCGCCGACGCGCCGAGTCCGATCAGCCCGTGCGCGAGGGTGAACTGCCAGAGCGATGTCGAGACGCTGGCGGCCCCATAGCCAAGGCCAAGGCAAATACCGCCGATGACGATCGACACCGCGATGGTGGAGCGGTCGGCGATGCGGCCCATCAGCACGCCGCCGAGGCCAAAGCCGATCATGCCGATCGTGTAAGGCAGCGACGCGGCAGCGCGCGCGACGCCGAACTCCTGCTGGACCGTGGGCAGCGCCACCACGATCGACCAGTTGCCGACGCAGGCGATGGTTACGACGACAAGCGCCATGACCAGCCGCAGCCAGGCGTAGGGGGATTCGGGAGCGTAGGAAGACACAGACGCGATTCGGTCGCTGAAAAGAAACGGCGAGCCTATTCCTTCGTCGCGCGCCGGTCTGCCGCGAACAGTTCATGGCAGCCATCACAATGCGTGATGATGCGTTGCAACATGGATGGAAGAACGCGGACTATGTTGAAGGAAAGACACAACTCATCCTTCTCTTCACTCGCTGGTCCGCCTCTCATCGCCGGGCTCGAAGCCGACGATGACGAAGAGATTCACACGGAAAGCTGAGGTCAGCTGCCGCTATTTCACGGTCATCGTTATGCTGACTTCCCGCGCCGTTGTCTTCTCCCAAGGCCGCGCGAGAATGAAGCGCACAGTGTAAGCCCCGGCGCGCGCCGGCGTCACCAAAAAGATGGACAGCATGCGATAGCCTGTCGTCCCAGGGCTCACCGGCGCGGCCGGCCTTTCCTCTGGTCCTGAAACGGCAAGCCCGGCCTCGGCCTCGGCGCGCCAGACATAGCCGGTTCCCGCATTGACCGGCAGCGCGAACTGGACCGTCTCGCCGGCGATGGTCTCGACCGCGCCGCGCGCTTGATCGTCGCCGATCACGATTGCGCCCTGCGGAGCCTGCGCCGCAGCAGCAGCGACGCTCATCGCCAGTAGAGCGCCCGCTGTAACTTCACGCATCATCACGCAATCTCCGGTCGGCGCGCAGGACGCGCGCCGACCGATCTATTATCAGGCTTTATCGAACCGCGCATGAATGACGAGGCGTCTGAATGGCGAGGCGTCACGCCGCCTTGCGGTCCGTGTGTCGGCCCTCATTCACCTCTTCGATGATCTTGGCGACGAAGGCGGTGAGATCGTCCGGCGTGCGCGAGGTGACGACGCCTTCGTCGGTGACGACCTTCGCATCCTCCCACTCCGCCCCGGCGTTCACGAGATCGGTCTTCACCGTCTTGTAGGACGTGACCTTGCGGCCCTTCGCGACGCCTGAATCGATCAGCAGCCAGGGGCCGTGACAGATCGCGGCGACCACTTTGCCCTTGTCGTAGAAATCCTTCACCAGCGCGATCGCCTTCGGCTCGCCGCGCAGCGTGTCCGGATTCATCTGGCCGCCGGGAATGACGATCGCGTCATAGTCGTCCGCTTTCGCCTGCGACAACGTCTTGTCGACAGGAACCGCGTTGCCCCAGTCCTTTTTCTTCCAGCCCTTGATCTCGCCCTCTTGCGGCGCGACGACGTCCACTGTCGCGCCCGCCTTCTTCAGCTCGTTCAGCGGAACCTCGAGCTCCGACTGCTCGAAGCCGTGCGTGGCGAGAATGGCGATGCGTTTGCCGTTGATGTCGGGCATGGAGCTCTCCTGATGAACGGTATCGATGTCCAGGAAGAATGCCCGGAAGGGAGAGGGGTTCCGCGCGGCGATTCAACGAACTTCCGGCGGTTTTGCAATTCATATGCGCGATCAGCGACGCGACGATCAGCGATTCGATAGGGTGATGAGTCCAGCGCTGGCGCGCCGATCGGAAATGTGCGGATCGCTGGCGAGCGCAAAAATGGCCGGAGCGCGTCCGGCCATGACGTGGCGAACATTCCCGCCTTTCACCCGAACCCCTCGCCGCCTTCCGCCGGCCTTAGCCGCATGAGGCGCGAATCCGCCACCGCCGCCTGCCGGTGCTTCACCGCCTCGCGATAGACGGGATCGCGCAGCATCGCGATGAACGCCGCGCCGGAGGGATATTCGGCGATGAAGCAATGGTCCCAGCGCTCCTCGGCGGGGCCGATCAGCGTGAGCCTGAAGTCGCCGCGCCAGACGATGCGGCCGCCGAGCGCGCGAAACACCGGCCCGCTCTCGCGTCCATAGGCGGCGTAGGCCTCGGCGCCCGTCGCCACGCGCCCGTCGGGATAGGCGGCGCGCGTCCGCAACCGCACGAGATTGAGCATGTGGATCGGGCCGTCATCCTGCGGCTGCGTCTTGAACGCCGCGAAGGCGTCTTTCGTCGGATCGATGAAGCCTGTCATGGCGCGCGCGCTTTCGCCGCTCGATGCTGCCTTGTCATGCCTTGGCCCAGAAGGCGAAAGCTTCCGTTCAGTTGAACACGCGCTCGCCGTTCTGATCGACGATCTGCCGCCCCTTGGAGAGGGTCATCTCCACAGCGTCGTCGAGCGAGGGGAAGCGCTCCGCCCGCACGAAACGATGCTCCTTCACCTCGCCGCCGATCGTCTTGGCGATGACGCCGCAGAGCTGGAACTGCCCGGCCTCCTTGTAGGGCGTGGCGCGGATCGTGAAGCCCTCATGCTCGATCTCCTTGGCGGCCTTTGGCGCCTCCTCCGCGCCGCCTGTGTCGCCGCCGGACAGTTTCGAGAACAGGGATTTGAGAAAGGACATGGACCCGCCCGCTGTGGAAAAGGGCAGGATAAAGCGTTTTCGAGCGAAGTGGATACCGTTCGCGCCAGAAAACGCGACAAAGCGGGAACCTGGAGTCTTTGCCTGTTTCACGGAAACAGACTCCACGCGGACGCCGGTCGCGATTCCAGCCGCGACGCAGCGCCGCGCCACGGATTGGACCGAATTGCGTCAGTCGGCGTTCAGTTAGGGCGGGTATAGTGCGAAGAGTCCGGCGCTGGATGGATGTGGAGGCGGGATTGCGTGGATTTGGTCTGATCGGCAGGTTGGCGGCGGGGGCGGCGCTGGCGTTCGCGGTGAGCGGCGCGGCGATGGCTCAGGACGCCGTCGCGACCGCCGACGTGAACATGCGCTCCGGACCGGGAACGGCCTACCCGATCATCGATTCGCTCCCCGAGGGCGCCGGAGTCGATTATGTCGGCCAGGGATGCGCCGCCGGAAGCTGGTGCCAGGTCTCCTATCGCGGTTCCGTGGGCTGGGTTTCGGCTGCGTATCTGGACGATGTGGAGCGCCCGGTGGTGAGGCGCGCGCCGCCGATCTATGTTCCGCCGCCTGTCTACGGGCCGCCTCCCGTCTATGGCTATGGCTATCGCGAACGCTACTGGGACAGGCCCGGACCGGGCTACCGGCCGGGATGGGATCGGCCGGGCTATCGGCCCGGCCCGCCTCCGCCGCCCCCGGGCGGCGGCTGGAACAGGCCTCCGCCGCCCCCGGTGGTGGGTCCAGGACCCGGCCCGCGTCCGCCCGGAGGCGGCTGGAACAGGCCGCCCGGCGGAGGCGACGGCTGGAACAGACCGCCCGGCGGCGGTCCGCGCCCGCCTGTCGTCCAGCCTCCGTCCAGCGGCGGCGGCATCGTTCCGTTGCAGCCCGGCGGCAGGCCGATCGGTCCTCCCGGCGGGATTCCGAGAGGCGGTTCAGGCCCCTGCGCCAACGTGCCCGTTGGAGTCGCCTGCCAATAGCGCCTCGGAAGAGCCGCCTGCTGATTCAGCCGGCTCACCACGAGAGATGCAGCGCGACCTCCCGCCGGTTCGGGGCGTCGCGATGCTCCCACAGATACACGCCCTGCCACTGGCCGAGCGCGAGCCGCCTGGCCCTGACAGGGATCGACAGCGAGACCGGCAGCAGCGCCGCCTTGATATGGGCCGGCATGTCGTCCGGCCCCTCCAGCCGATGGACGAGATAATCCATGTCCGGATCGTCCGCCGGCGGCGCGAGCCGGCGGAAGAAGGCGTCGAGATCGCGCCGCACGTCCGGATCGGCGTTTTCCTGAATCAGGATCGAGCAGGAGGTGTGGCGCACGAACAGCGTCAGCAGCCCGTCGCCCGCCCCCGCATCGCTCACAAAGCCCTGCGCGCGATCGGTGAACTCGTAGAAGCCGGCGCCGCGCGTCGCGATGGAAAGAATTGTCTGGCGGGCCATGCCGCAAGCATTCCCCATGAGCGGCGTCGCGTCCAGCGCAGTCGCGTCCAGCGCATGCGCGCCGCACGCTGGACGCGACGCGGCCGGTTTGCGACGCTTCACGCTCTCACGGAGCGCCGCGATGATCCTCATCGGCCAGTATGACTCGCCCTTCGTCCGCCGCGTCGGCGTCGCGCTGAGACTCTATGACATTCCCTTCGAGCATCGCCCCTGGTCGACCTTTGGCGAGGCCGAGAAAATTCGCGCCTACAATCCGTTGTCGCGCGTGCCGACCCTCGTGCTCGACGACGGCTCCGTCGTGATCGAGAGCCATATGATCCTCGATTATCTCGACAGCCTCGTTCCCGCCGAGCGCGCGATGTTTCCGCGCGCCGAGCCGGCGCGGCGCGAAGCGTTGCGCATCGCGGCGCTGGCGACGGGCTTTTCCGACAAGGCGGTGAGCTTGTTTTACGAGTTGCGGCTGCATGAGGCGGCGTCCGATCTCTGGCTCGCCCGCTGCCGCGCGCAGATCGCCGCGGTTCTTGGCGTGCTGGAGAAGGATCGCGCCGCGGGCGCGGGAGGCTGGTGGTTCGGCGACCGCATCGGTCACGCCGACATCGCCGTCGCCTGCGCGCTTCGCCATGCGAACGAGGTTCATCCCGACCTGATCGGAATGGAGGATTATCCCGCGCTGAGGGCGCATGCGGAGAAGGCCGAGGCGCTGCCGGTTTTTCAGGAGATCCGGCAGGACTTCATCCCGCCGGCGTGAAAGCGCGCGCTTGCAATGTCCGCGAACAAGAATTTCGAGATGACGCAACGTCCATTGTGGATAGAATGACTTGATTCAGGCTATCTCGGATTGTCTTAATGCGATTTCTTTCTTTTGTTTTCGCGGTCGCTTCGCTGTTGAGCGGCGCTGCTCTGGCGGCGGAGACCGCCGTTCCAGCCAAGGATGTGGCCGGCGCCGATCTGCCCTGGCTTAAGCGCTATGCGGGCTCGATCATCCTCGATTTCTCGCAAAGCGCATTCGACGAGGTGGATTTCGTCGCGGGTCGCCTCAAGCCGCAGGAAGGGCGCGACGCGAGGAACAACCTCCTGCACACGCCGGAAAGCGTTCTTTCGCTGCGCGGACGGCGAACACGCTTCGTCTATCTTCTGCCGGAAGGGCGCAGTCCGCTTGAAGTGACGGCCGGATACGCCGAGGAGTTGGCGGCGCGCGGCGGCGAGATTCTGTTCGAATGCAAGGAGCAGGCTTGCGGCGGCAGCACCGGGCGCGTCGTCGGGTCAGGCGGCGGAGAGCAGGGCTTGATTCACCACGTCTTCTCGAGCGAGCAGTTGCCGAAGGCGCTCTATTCCGCAGGCTGGTGCGTTCTGACCGCGAGCAACACCGGCCAGCGTTACGCGCTGATCAAGGCTCAAGGCGCGCATGTCGCGGTCTTCGCGATGCAGGTGAAGCTTGATCGCGACTGCAAGAATTTCGACGGCCGCACCATCGCGATCGTCACGGTGCTGGAAGACAAAGCCCGCGAGCAACGGATGGAGCTGATCGACGCAAAGAAAATGGCGGGCGACATCGCCTCGCAGGGACGGGCTGTTCTCTATGGCGTGCAGTTCGACACGGATAAGGCGACCATCAAGCCGGAGTCGAAGCCGCAGCTCGATCAGATCGCCGCGTTCCTCAAGGCGAACAGCGAGCAGTTCTTCGTCGTTGGTCACACCGACAACCAGGGCGGCCCCGATTACAATATCGATCTGTCGAGACGGCGCGCCGCCGCCGTCTCCGAAGCGCTCCAGAAGGGATACGGAATCGCGGCCGCGCGATTGACGGGAGTGGGCGTCGGCATGGTGGCGCCTGTCGCGCCAAACAGCGACGATGCAGGTCGCAGCCGAAATCGTCGCGTGGAGATCGTGCCGCGCAAATAGAGCGCGACCCGGAAAGCGAAATCCGGCTTTCCGGAAACTCATGCGAGGGGAATAACCTGGCGCATGCCGCTGTTTTCGTGACACAGCGGCCGCAAGTAAAAAGGCGGCCCTGATGGCCGCCCTTTTTATGTCCGAAGCTCTGCGCCCGAAGCGCTGCCGGCTGGCGGGCGACGAAGCCTCAGTTGTCGAGGAACGAACGCAGCTTCCGCGACCTGCTCGGATGCTTCAGTTTCCTGAGCGCCTTCGCCTCGATCTGGCGGATGCGCTCGCGGGTCACCGAGAACTGCTGGCCCACCTCTTCGAGCGTGTGGTCGGTGTTCATGCCGATGCCGAAGCGCATGCGCAGCACGCGCTCCTCGCGCGGCGTCAGCGAGGCCAGCACGCGCGTCGTCGTCTCACGCAGATTCGCCTGGATGGCGGCGTCGATCGGCAGGAGCGCGTTCTTGTCCTCGATGAAATCGCCGAGATGCGAATCCTCTTCGTCGCCGATCGGCGTTTCGAGCGAGATCGGCTCCTTGGCGATCTTCAGCACCTTGCGCACCTTTTCCAACGGCATGGCGAGTTTTTCCGCCAGTTCCTCCGGCGTCGGCTCGCGGCCGCTCTCATGCAGCATCTGGCGCGAGGTGCGGACGATCTTGTTGATCGTCTCGATCATGTGCACCGGGATGCGGATGGTCCTGGCCTGATCCGCGATCGAGCGCGTGATCGCCTGCCTGATCCACCAGGTCGCGTAGGTCGAGAATTTGTAGCCGCGGCGATATTCGAATTTGTCGACCGCCTTCATCAGGCCGATATTGCCTTCCTGGATGAGGTCGAGGAACTGCAGGCCGCGATTGGTGTATTTCTTGGCGATCGAGATCACGAGGCGCAGGTTCGCCTCGATCATCTCCTTCTTCGCCTGGCGCATCTCGCGCTCGCCCTTCTGCACCATCAGGACGATCTTGCGGAATTCGCCGATCTCGAGGCCGGTCTCCTGCGCGAGCGTGTGGAAATGGTCGCGGATCTCATGCACGCGATCCTTCTCGCGCGCGATGAATTCGCGCCAGCCCTTGGCCGTGAGCTTGGAGACGCGCACGAGCCATTTCGGGTCCATCTCGGAGCCCTGCCACTCCTTGAGGAAGCCCTCGCGCATCACGCCATAGCTTTCGGCGAGGCGCATCAGGCGCACCTCGTGGCCCATCAGCTTCTTGTTGATGTCGTAGAGCTGCTCCACCAGCGCGTCGATGCGGTTCTGGTTGAGCGACAGCGACTTCACGTCGGCAATGATGTCGTCCTTCAGCTTCTTGTGCTTGCGCTCCTGCGAAGGCGTCAGCGCCACGCTCGCGGTCAGCTTGCCCTCGACCTTCTGGTCCTGCAGGCGGCGCAGCTTCTTGTATTCGCCGGCGATGCGGTCGAACGTTTCGAGCACGCGCGGCTTCAGCTCCGCCTCCATCGCGGAGAGCGAGACGTTGTTCTCGTCGTCTTCGTCCGGCTCGGCCTCGGCCGGCTGCTCGCTCTCGCCGTCGGCGAACTCGTCGTTGGCGGCGGGCGCGGCGGGGCGGACCGGAGGCGCGGCGCTCGCGCCGACCGGCGGCTGGGGCGGCGGCGCGTTCTTGGCGTCGGGGCCGGCGTAGGTCGCCTCGAGGTCGATGATGTCGCGCAGCAGCACCTTGCCGGCGTTCAGTTCGTCGCGCCAGATGATGATGGCCTGGAAGGTCAGCGGGCTTTCGCACAGCCCCGCGATCATCGCCTCGCGGCCGGCCTCGATGCGCTTGGCGATGGCGATTTCGCCCTCGCGGGAGAGCAGTTCCACCGCCCCCATCTCGCGCAGATACATGCGCACCGGATCGTCGGTGCGGTCGACGGGCTCGGACGTCTTCTCGACCTTGACGACCGCGGTGCGCGCGGTCTCGGTGACCTCCCCGCCCTCCGGCTCGTCCTCCTCGCCCTCCTCGCGGGCGGCCTCGCCCTCGGTCTCCTGATCGTCATTGTCGACGACATTGATGCCCATGTCGTTCAACATGGCGCTCATGTCCTCGATCTGGTCCGAGGTGAAGGAGGTGGCCGGCATCACCTCGTTGATCTGGTCGATGGTGATGTAGCCGCGCTTCTTGGCGAGCTTGATCATCCGCTTCACAGCGGCGTCGTTCATATCGAGCAGGGGGCTGTCGCCGCTTTCCGTAGCCGCCTCGCCGTCCTTTTTCTCGATCGGTTTAGTCGCCATCATCATGCTCCGAAAGAACGGCCCCTACCCTAGGGGCCCGCTCCGCCCGGCTCCGCAAGCCGGGACTCACCCGCTGTCGCGGCCTGACCCGTCCCGGTGGACGAATGATGTCCGCCGGGCCCAAAAGACGTTATGGCGGGCCGCAGCCTCGCCGCGCCCGCCTGATTCGCACCATCGACCGGAGGCCGTGAAGGCCTCCTTAATCACACAAGGCCGCGCGAGTCCCGCGCGATCGGGCCGCGAGCGCCTCCGCGACGCGCCAGGACGGCCCGGCTCGTCAGGATGCGGCGGAAAGCCCTCCGAACGTGTCCGGATCGGCCTCCGTCCCCTCCAGATCGGCCAGTTCGGCCTTGACTTCCTGAATGCGCGCGAAGGCCG
>MKVY01000049.1:0-3783 GCA_001899525.1 Rhizobiales bacterium 65-9 | reverse complement strand
GCGCCTGCCGCAAAGCGTCGGAAACGCGCGATAAATCCACCTCCGGCGTCAGAGTCCAGCGATCGCCCGGCCGCACGACGCCCTCCAGATGCGCGAGCTGCGCCGACAGGCCGATCCGCCGCATCATGGCCGGGATCGCTTCGGGCGGCGCCTCGGAGCCGACCACGTCGAGCAGGCCCCGCCGAAAGCGCTCCGAATCCCGCCCGATCAGGGGGAGCTCCGCCAGCTCCTCGACGCGCGTCTCCAGCAGGTCGGGATGATGGGCGAGAATGGCGAGGATCAAAGCCTCGCGCGGCGTGGCGGCGGGATGGGCCGCAAACAGCGCATGGCGCGCGAGCGCCGGGGAAGCTTTCGGCATGGCTGACGGCCGTCCGCCGGGGCCGCGGAATGCGCCGGCGCGCTCGAAGCCGCGGTCCGGGCTGCGCTCGCGCCAGCCGGGCCGGGCCGGACGGGACTCCCGCCGCTGCTCGAACAGGCTGGCGAGCCGCCCGTCCATGTCAGAGCGATAATGCCGCCGCACGCTCTCGTCGGCGATGGCGGACAGCGCCTCGCGCACGCGCTTCTCGAAAGCGGCCCGCCGCTCCGGCGTGTCGAGCGGCTGCGCCTCGATCTCGCGCGCCCACAGAAGCTCGGCGAGCGGCCGCGCCGCATCGATCACGGACCGGATCGCCTCGGGCCCGCTGCCGCGCAGCAGGTCGTCTGGATCCTGTCCTTCCGGCAGAAGCGCGAAGCGCAGCGACTTGCCCGGCTGGAGCAGCGGCAGCGCGTTGTCGATGGCGCGATAGGCGGCGCGGCGGCCGGCCTTGTCGCCGTCGAAACAGAGGATCGGTTCCTCGCCCATGCGCCAGAGCAGGCCGATCTGGTCCGGCGTCAGCGCCGTCCCCAGCGGCGCGACCGCATTGGGGAATCCGGCCCGGCTCATGGCGATCACATCGACATAGCCCTCGACCGCGATCACCGTTCCGCGCTCATGCGCCGCCTTGCGGGCGACATGGTGGTTGTAGAGCAGGTGTCCCTTGTGGAAGAGCGGCCCGTCCGGCGAGTTGAGATACTTCGCCGGAACATCCTTCTCCATCGCCCGGCCGCCGAAGGCGATCGGCCGGCCCCGCGCGTCGCAGATCGGGAACATCACCCGGTCGCGGAAGCGGTCATAGGGCACGGCGATGTCGTCGCCATGGATCAGCAGGCCGGCCTCGATCATCGCCTCCTTGGCGACGCCCTTGCCGGCGAGCCAGTCGCGCAGGGAGAATTTCTCGTTCGGCGCATAGCCGAGCCGGAAGGCGCGCTGCGTCTCCTGCCCGAGGTCGCGGCCCGCGAGATAGGCGCGCGCCTTCGCGCCCGCCGCCGCGCGCAACTGCTCCTCGAAGAAGCGGGCGGCCATCTCGACCACGTCGTAGAGCGAGGAGCGCTTCTCCTCGCGCTCCTCGGCCTCCCGCGTCATCTGCGGAACCTGCAGGCCCGCCTCGCCGGCCAGCCGCTCCACCGCCTCGGGAAAGCTCAGGCCCTCCGTCTCCATGACGAAGGTGAAGATGTTGCCGTTCCGGCCCGAGGAGAAATCGAACCAGGCCTGTTTCTGGTCGTTGACGAAGAAGCTCGGCGTCTTTTCGGAATTGAACGGCGACAGCCCCTTCCATTCCCGCCCCGCCTTCTGCAGGCGCACGCGCTTGCCGACCACCGCCGAGACCGGCAGCCGGGCCTTGATCTCGTCGATGAAGGAGGGCGGAAAGCGCATGAGTCTGTTTATATATCACACGCGGCGCTGAAACGCGCGGGCCCGCCGCCGCTGTGGACGCGCTTGTTGAAAAGCTGTGGACAGCCTGTGGACAGATTCAGGGCGCGAAGGTCAGGAATACGAAGGTCGCGAACACCACGAGATGCACGACGCCGAAGAGGATGTTCGTGCGGCCCGATCCGAAGGTCAGCATGCTGAGCATGATCGTCACGGCGAGCAGCGTCGTCTCCGACGCGCCGAGGCCGAGCGTCAGCGGCTTGTCGAACAGGATGCTCATCACGGCGACCGCCGGCATCGTCAGCCCGATGGTCGCGAGCGAGGAGCCGAGCGCCAGATTGACGCTTTTCTGAAGCTCGTCCTTCCGCGCCGACTTCACCGCCGCGACGCCTTCCGGCAGCAGGATCAGCAGCGCGACGATCACGCCGACGACGGCGAACGGCGCGCCCGCCTTCGCGACCGCGATCTCCACCACCACCGAGAATTTCTTCGACAGAAGGATCACGCCGACGAGCGAGGCCAGCAGCAGCGCGAAGCTGATGCCGAGCGTGCGGTTCGAGATCGGCGCCGAATGCTCGCTCGTCTCCTCGTCGCCGAAGACGATGAAATAGTCGCGATGGCGCACGGTCTGGATGTAGAGGAACGCTGCATAGAGCGCGAGCGTGACGACGCTCACGAACACGAGCTGCATGTTGGAATAGACCGGCCCCGGCGTCGTGCGCGTGTAGTTGGGCAGCACCAGCGCGAGAACCGCCATCGCGATCAGCACGCTGAGATAGGACGCGGCGCCCTTGGTGCGGAAGTCCTGCTCGCCATGCCGCACGCCGCCGACCAGCACGCACAGGCCGACGAGCCCGTTGCACACGATCATCACGACGGCGAACACCGTGTCGCGCGCCAACGCCGGGTTCGCGTCGTCCGACATCATCACCGAGGCGATCAGCGCGACCTCGATCACCGTCACCGCGGCGGTGAGGACCAGCGTTCCGTACGGCTCGCCCGTGCGGTGGGCGATGATCTCCGCGTGATGGACGGCCGCGAAGACGGCGCCGAACAGGATCGGGATCAGCGCCACCGCAAGCGCGAGCGAGAGCGGCGATCCGAGCGGATCAGTGGCCGAGCCCGCCGCCGAGGAGAGGCCGAACAGGACGATCGCCAAAAGCGGGAACGCCCATGCCGACACCGGCGTCTTGATCGTCCCCGCCATGAGTCCCCGCGTCCGTTCGAGTCGAGCGGCGCGGTCCGTCGCGCCGTGGCGGGACGCCGCCCTCAGGCCGCTTTTCGTCCCTTCTTCGCCTCATCCATCATGGCGACGAAGCGGTCAAACAGATAATGGCTGTCGCGCGGGCCGGGCGACGCCTCCGGATGGTGCTGCACCGAGAAGGCCGGGCGGTCGGTGAGCGCGACGCCGCAGTTCGATCCGTCGAACAGCGACACATGCGTTTCCCGCGCATTGGCCGGCAGGGTCTTCGGATCGACGGCGAAGCCGTGGTTCATCGACACGATCTCGACCTTGCCGGTGTCGTGCTCCTTCACCGGATGGTTCGCGCCGTGATGGCCCTGATGCATCTTGTGCGTGGTCGCGCCGATGGCGAGCGCCATCATCTGGTGGCCGAGGCAGATGCCGAAGGTGGGGATGCGCCGGTCGAGGATCGCCCGGATCACCGGGGCGGCGTATGCGCCGGTCGCCGCCGGATCGCCGGGCCCGTTCGAGAGGAACACCCCGTCCGGCTTGAGCGCGAAAATCTCCTCCGCCGTCGCCGTGGAGGGAACCACCGTCAGCCGGCAGCCGCGTCCGGCGAACAGCCTCAGGATGTTGCGCTTCATGCCGTAGTCGACGGCGACGACATGGTGCGTTTCGGCGTCGCGCCGGCCATAGCCCTGCGGCCAGGCCCAGTCGGTCTCGCTCCACTCGTAACGCTGCGTCGCCGTGACCTCGGGCACGAGGTCCATGCCGACGAGGCCGGGCCACGCCGCCGCCTCGCGCTTCAGCCGGTCGAGATCGAACTTGCCGCCCGGATCATGGGCGATGACGGCGTTCGGCATGCCCTTCT
>MKVY01000048.1:27731-36535 GCA_001899525.1 Rhizobiales bacterium 65-9 | reverse complement strand
CGGTCGTAACCGGTGTTTCCTCGCTTCGGCGACGGAAAACCGCGGCGGTCATCGCGCTGATCGTGGTTCCGGCGCTTGCGCTGCCGGCCTATCTCGCCGCCGGGTCGCCGCAGCTTCCCGATCAGCCGCTCGCGGCGCGCAAGGCGGTTGATCCCTCCGCCATCAGCGTCGCCGAAGCGGTTGCGCGCATTGAAGCTCATCTCGCCCGCAATCCGGACGACGGCGCGGGCTACGATATGCTTGCGCCGGTTTATCTCAGGATGGGCCGCGCAGCCGATGCGGCCCGCGCCTATTCCGCAGCGCTGCGGCTGAATGGCGAAACGCCCGAACGGCTCGCCGGACTTGGCGAAGCGCTGGTGACGGGCGCTGAGGGCGTCGTGACCGCCGAGGCGCAGGACCTGTTCACGCGCGCGTCCGCGGCGGGCTTCAACCCGCGCGCCGGCTTCTATCTGGCGCTTGCGCGCGAGCAGGACGGCGACCGCGAGGGCGCTGCGCAGGCGTTCGAGAAGCTGATCGCGGCGTCGCCGGCGGATGCGCCGTGGCTGCCCGCCGCGCGCGAAAAACTCGCCGCCTTGCGCGGGACGCCGGCCGGCGGCGAAGCTGTCGCGGCCTTGCCGGAAAGCGAGCGAGACGCGGCCATTCGCGGAATGGTGGCCCGCCTTGCGGAGCGTCTTGCGACGAATGGCGGCAGCGTCGACGAATGGTCGCGCCTGATCAGATCCCATATGGCTCTGGGAGAGAAAGAGAAGGCGGCGCAGGCGCTCGGCGATGCGCGCAAGGCGTTGGGAGCTGACGCAACGCAGCCGCTCGACGCGCTGTCACGGGAGTTACGGCTATAGCGATGTCGCGCAGACAACGCCGTCTTGCATTGATCGGCTCGGCGCTCGCGGTGCTCGCGGCCGCGGCCGCGCTCGTGCTGACGGCGCTGCGCGATTCCATCGTGTTCTTTCATCCGCCGACGGAGATTGTTGAAAAGGCCATTGCGCCCGGCTCGCGGCTGCGGGTCGGCGGCCTGGTGAAAGAAGGATCGCTCGTGCGCGGCGAGGGGCGGAGCGTGCGCTTCGTGGTGACGGACACGAAGACCGATCTGCCGGTTTCCTATGCCGGGATTCTCCCTGATCTGTTCAGGGAGGGGCAGGGGGTCGTCGCCGAAGGCGTCTTGCAGGCCGATCACAGCTTCCGCGCCGACAGCGTGCTCGCCAAGCATGATGAGAAATACATGCCGCGCGAGGTGGCTGACGCGCTGAAGAAGCAGGGCCTCTGGCAGCACAACGGCGCGGACGCCGCGCCGTCGACGCAATGATCGCCGAAGCCGGACATTTCGCGCTTCTCCTCGCGCTGGCGCTTGCGATCGTCCAGAGCTGCGTGGGCCTTTGGGCCGGGCGCAGCCGGGACGCGGCGCTCATCGCCATGACGCGCTCGGCGGCGCTCGGCGTTTGCGCTTTCGTCGTCGCCGCATTCGCGGCGCTGACCCGCGCCTACGTGATATCGGACTTCTCGGTGCGCAACGTCGCCGAGAACTCGAATTCGGTGATGCCCCTGATCTACAAGGTCAGCGGCGTCTGGGGCAATCACGAGGGCTCGGTGCTTTTGTGGGTGCTCGTGCTCGCGGCGTTCGCCGCGAGCGTCGCCCTGCGCGGTCGCGACCTTCCCGATGTGCTGAGATCGAACGTGCTTGCGGTGCAGGGCATGATCGCCGCGCTGTTTCTGGCTTTCATTCTCGCCACGTCAAATCCGTTCTCGCGGATCGATCCCGCGCCGTTCGAGGGCGCCGATCTCAATCCGCTGCTGCAGGATCTCGGCCTCGCGATTCATCCGCCGCTTCTCTATCTCGGCTATGTCGGCTGTTCGATCGCATTTTCCTTCGCCGTCGCCGCGTTGATCGACGGACGCATCGACGCGGTCTGGGCCAAGCATGTGCGTCCCTGGACGCTCGCGGCCTGGATATTTCTCACGCTCGGCATCGCGATGGGCTCCTACTGGGCCTATTACGAACTCGGATGGGGCGGCTTCTGGTTCTGGGATCCGGTCGAAAACGCCTCGCTGATGCCCTGGCTTGCGGCGACGGCGCTCCTCCATTCCGCCGTCGTGATGGAGAAGCGCGAGGCGCTGAAGATATGGACCGTGCTTCTGGCGATCGTTGCCTTTTCATTGTCGCTGATCGGCACTTTCCTCGTCCGCTCCGGCGTTCTCACATCGGTTCACGCCTTCGCCGTTGATCCCGCGCGCGGCGTCTTCATTCTCGGAATTCTCGTGGTCACGATCGGCGGAAGCCTGACGCTTTTTGCGTGGCGCGCGCCGATGCTGAAGCATGGCGGGCTGTTCGCGCCGGTGTCGCGCGAGGGCGCGCTGGTTTTCAACAATCTCTTTCTCGCCGCAGCCTGCGCCGCCGTTTTTATCGGCACGCTCTATCCGCTCGCGCTGGAGGCGCTCACGGGCGCGAAGATCTCGGTTGGTCCGCCCTTCTTCAACATGACCGTCATTCCGTTGATGGCGCCGCTGATCATCGCGATGCCGCTCGGCCAGAATCTCGCCTGGAAGCGCGGCGATCTGCTGGGCGCGGCCCAGCGCGTTCAATTGTCGTTCGCTGTGGCGGTCGCCGCCGCCGCGATCATCGCCGCCGCGACATGGGGCGGCCCCGTGCTGGCGCCGATCGCGATCGGCGGCGGGGTTTGGCTCATCGTCGGTTCGTTCAGCGAGATCGGCGCCCGCGTGTCGCGCGGCGCGCCGTCGGCGCTCGCCTCTCGTCTCATCGGCTTGCCGCGGTCGGCGTTCGGGACAGCGGTCGCGCATGCCGGCGTCGGCGTGACGGTGATCGGCCTGGCGGCGACGGCCTGGCATGTGGAGCGAATCGCGACGATGCGTTCCGGCGACATGATCGATGTCGGCGCGTACCGGCTGCGGCTCGATTCGATAACGCCGCGCACGGGGGCGAATTATCGCGAAGACGCGGCCAGATTCACGATTCTGAAGGACAGCGCGGAGGTCGGTTCGGTCGTCAGCGCGAAACGAATCTATCCGATTCGCCAGATGCCGACGACGGAGGCCGGGCTTTGGACGCACGGAATCGGACAGGTCTATGTCAGCCTCGGCGAGATCGAAACCGACGGGTCGGTCGCAGTCCGCGTCTATGACAAGCCTCTCGTGCTGCTCATCTGGCTCGGCGCCGTCGTGATGGCGATCGGTGGAGCGCTGTCACTGTCCGATCGACGCCGTCGTGTGGGCGCGCCGCGGCCGGCCCGCGCGCCGCCTGCGATGGCCCCGGCGGAATGACGCTGATGCGTCTCATCATCAGCGCCTTCTTTTTTCTTGTCGCGTCGTTGGGCGGCGCTCTCGCCGTGCAGCCGAACGAAATGCTGCGCGATCCTGCGCTGGAGGCGCGCGCGCGCCAGTTGTCGAGCGAGTTGCGCTGTCTGGTTTGTCAGAACCAGTCGATCGACGATTCCGATGCGCCCCTCGCGCATGATCTGCGCGTCCTGGTGCGCGAGCGGCTGACAGCCGGCGACAGCGACGAGGATGTCAGACGGTATCTGGTCGCTCGCTATGGCGAGTTCGTGCTGCTGCGTCCCGCGCTGAACGCGCGCACGGCGCTCCTCTGGGCGGCGCCGTTCCTCGCGCTTCTTGCTGGCGCCGCGTTGATGCTCGCGGGTTGGCGACGCCGCGTCGTCGCCGGGCCGCCTGCGCCGCTCAGCGCCGAGGAGCGGGAGCGTCTCGACAGGCTTGTAGGACGGTAGGGTGGAGAGCGCTTTCGGGCGCGCCACCCTTAACAAATCTTCATCGCGCCGAAATCGCGCCGAGAAGGCTGCGAGACCATGTTGTGAACCGAAGGGCGGCGGCCACGCAGCCCAGACAGAGGTTCAGCATCATGTCGCAAGCCATCAACAATCTGATCCCCAAACGTCCGGCGCCTCGCCGCTGGCTGATGGGAACCGCCGCCGGCGCTCTCGCTGTCGCCGGCGCCCTGGCCTTTCTTCCCGCCTATTCGCAGGCTGAGACAACTTCTACGCCGCCGATCACGACCGACCAGCGCGCTGTCTCGTCGCCGTCCTTCGCCGACATGGTCGAGAAGGTCCGCCCCGCCGTCGTCTCGGTGAAGGTGACCATCGCCCAGGCCTCGATGAACGATGATGAAGACGCCATGCCCGGCATGCGTGATCTGCCGCCGGGACTCGAGCGCTTCTTCCGGCAGTTCGGGGATCAGCAGCAACAGCAGGGTCGCGGTCGGCAGATGCGCCCGGGTCAGGTCCGGATGGGTCAGGGATCGGGCTTCTTCATTTCGTCCGACGGTGAGATCGTGACCAACAACCACGTTGTGCAGGGCGCCACCGATGTCGAGATCGTGACCGACGATGGCCGCACGCTGGCCGCCAAAGTTGTCGGAACGGATCCGCGCACCGATCTGGCGCTGCTGAAGGTCAAGGAGAAGGGCGTCTATCCATATGTTCAGCTCGCGACCACGCCCCCTCGGGTCGGTGACTGGGTCGTGGCGGTCGGCAATCCCTTCGGGCTTGGCGGCACGGTGACGGCGGGCATCGTTTCCGCCCGCGGCCGCGACATCGGCTCGGGTCCGTATGACGACTATCTCCAGATCGACGCGCCGGTGAACAAGGGCAACTCCGGCGGCCCGAGCTTCACCCTCGACGGCAAGGTCGCGGGCGTGAACACGGCGATCTACTCGCCGTCAGGCGGCAGCGTCGGCATCGGCTTCGCGATTCCCGCGCGGACGGTCGAGACAGTCGTCGCGGCCCTGCGCAGCGGCAAGCCCGTTGAGCGCGGCTTCATCGGCGTCAGTTCGCAGCCGGTTTCCTCGGACGTCGCCAACGCGATGGGTCTGCCCGACACCAAGGGCGCTCTGGTCGCCGCAGTGAACGAGGACAGCCCGGGCGCGAAAGCCGGCCTGAAGAAGGGCGATCTCATCGTCGCGGTCAATGGCGACAAGGTCGCCGATCCGCGCGACCTCGCTCGCAAGATCGGCGAGATGAAGCCCGGTGAGAAGGCCACGCTGCAGATCCTGCATCGCGGCAAGGAAGAGACCGTGTCGCTCGAACTGGGCAAGCGGCCGGCGGAGCAGGCCCCTCAGCGCGGTTGACGCATATCGACGGCGCGGCTGCCCCGCCGCGCCAGTCGAGAGGCCGCGTCGCCCTTTGTCGCCGGGCGGCGCAAGGTCAGCGGCAGGCCGGACCAGTCCCCGTCCGGCCTGCCGTTTCGTTTAAGGATTGATCGGCTATGCTGCCCGGCATGAAGATTCTCGTCATCGAAGACGATCGCGCCGCGGTCGAGTATCTCGTCAAGGCCTTCCGCGAGGCGGGGCACGCCGCCGATCCCGCGACGGACGGGCTCGCCGGTTATGGCATGGCGACGGACGGCTCCTACGACGTCCTCGTGGTCGATCGCATGCTTCCAAAGATGGACGGCCTCTCGCTGATCCGGTCGCTGCGCGAGCAGGGCTCGGAAACGCCGGTGCTAATCCTCTCGGCGCTCGGCCAGGTCGACGACCGCGTGAAGGGGCTGCGCGCCGGCGGAGACGATTATCTGCCGAAGCCTTACGCGTTTTCTGAACTGCTGGCGCGGGTCGAGGCCCTGGGCCGACGCAAGACCACGGCGGCGAAAGGCGAGGAGACGACCCTGACGGTCGGCGATCTCACGCTCGACAGGCTCGCGCGTCGCGTAACGCGGGGCGGACAGGAGATCGTGCTGCAGCCGCGCGAATTCCGCCTGCTTGAATTCCTGATGCAGCACGCCGGGCAGGTGGTGACGCGCACCATGTTGCTGGAGGGCGTGTGGGACTATCACTTCGATCCGCAGACCAATGTGATCGACGTGCATGTCTCGCGATTGCGCGCCAAGATCGACCGCGGCGCGGACCGGCCCTTGCTCCAGACCGTGCGCGGCGCCGGATACATGATACGTGACGGCTCTCGCTAAGCTCTGGCGGACGACCGCGTTTCGCGTCACGCTGGTCAATCTTTTCGTCATTTCCCTGTTTGCGTTCCTGGCGTTCGGCAATGTCGCATGGAATGCGCGTCGCGCGGTCGACAACGAGATCGCGAGCACCATCGACGCGGAGATCGCCGGGCTCGCCGAACAATACAACCAGGGCGGCCTTCCCCGGCTGATCGATGTCGTTCAGCGGCGCGCGTCCCAGCCTGGGGCGTCTCTCTATCTCATCACGAATTTCGCCGGCCAGAAGCTTGCGGGCAACATCACGGCTTTGGCCGCAGGGGCGCTGCAACGCCCGGGCGTGGTGGAAACATTCTATCAGGCGGCCGATGACGCCGATCGCCCGCGCGGCCGCGCCCTCGTGCGCGTCATCGTTCTGCCCAACGGATTTCGCGTCGTGGTGGGGCGCGATGTTGTGGACCGCGATCGGCTCATCAGCGCCACCCGCAACGCTTTCGCATGGTCGCTGTTCATCGTGGCCATCGTCGGCGGAGGCGCCGGCCTGCTGATTACGCGGCGCGTTCTGAGGCGCGTCGACTCGATGAACCACGCAGCGCACCGGATCATGGAGGGTAATGTCGGCGAAAGGCTGCCTGTCGTCGGCTCCGGCGATGAGTTCGACCGGCTCGCCATCAATCTGAATTCGATGCTCGACAGGATCGGCGACCTGATGACTGGGTTGCAGCATGTGTCGGACAATATCGCCCATGACCTCAAGACGCCGCTGACGCGTCTGCGCAACCGGGCGGAGGAGGCGTTGAGAACCGCCGCAACGCCCGACGACTATCGTCGCGCCATCGAGAGCTGCATCGAGGAATCAGACAATCTCATTCGGATTTTCAACGCGCTGCTGACGATCGCGCGTCTCGAGAGCGGACAAGGTCAGGCCGCAGCGACCGATTTCGACGCCGCCGATGTCATTCGCGATGTCGTTGAACTGTATGAGCCCATCGCCGAGGAGGCTGGCGTCGAACTCCTCGTCGAGGCGCCGCCGTCGCTGCCCTTGCGCGCGAGCCGGGAGCTTGTCGGGCAGGCGCTCGCGAATCTCATCGACAATGCGATCAAATACGGCAAGCCCGAGCCTGCAAGCGACGCCGAAGCCGCGGCGACGGCCGACACGCCTCGCATCTCGGTGTCCGCCGCGCCGGGTGGGAAGGGCGGCGTCGAGTTCGTCGTCGCCGATCATGGCTCCGGAATCCCGGAAGCGGACCGCGAGCGCGTTGTGCTGCGTTTCGAGCGCCTCGAAGCCGCCCGCACCAAAAGCGGATTTGGCCTTGGTCTGAGCCTTGCGGCGGCTGTCGCAAAGCTGCATCACGGTGAACTGAGGTTGGAGGACAACCGGCCGGGCTTGAAGGTTCGTTTCATCGTTCCCGACGCGCCCGGCGGCTGACGGGAGCAACGCTATGGCGGCAAGGCCATCGCTGGCGCAACTGACGCGAACCGCGCCGCGCATGCCGCCGCGCGCCAGCGCCGAACGCGTCTGCCAGGTAAATCTGCTCGAAGGACTCGACGATGCGCTGCGATCATCGTTTGAGGCGATCGCGCGCGCTTATCCGCAGGCGCGCGATCTTGTCGGGGCGGTCCTCGCGCATTCGCCTTTCCTCGGCGGTCTGATCAGGCGGCGGCCGGAATGGCTGATCGCGCTGCTGAACGCGCATCCCGATGATAAGCTCGATCGGATCATCGCCGAAGCCGCCGCCGCGGCGCGCTCGCCCGATGAGGATGAGACGATGCGGATGTTGCGCGAAGCGCGCGGCCGCGCCGCGCTGCTTATCGCGCTCGCCGATCTTGGCGGCGTGTGGACGGTCGACGAGGTGACCCGGGCGCTGACCCGCTTCGCTGACGCCGCATTGCAGGCGGCCGTCGCGTGGCTCCTGGAGCGGGCGAGGATCGCCGGACGCCTGCTCGCGGACGACGGGGATGACCTAGGCGTCGCTTCCGGCCTGATCGTGCTCGCGTTGGGCAAGCACGGAGCCGGCGAACTGAATTACTCAAGCGACATCGATATTGTCGTCTTCTACGACGCCGAGCGCGCGCGCCTGGCGCCCGGCGTCGAGGCGCCGGATTTTTTTGTGCGATTGACGAAAGGCGTCGTCCGCCTGTTGCAGCAGCAGACGGTTGACGGATATGTGGCGCGCGTCGATCTCCGCTTGCGCCCCGATCCCGGCTCGACGGCGACGGCCATATCGCTCAATGCGGCGCAAAGCTACTATGAGACCGTCGGCCAGAACTGGGAGCGGGCGGCCTTCATCAAGGCGCGTCCGGTCGCTGGCGACCTGACGCTCGGCGCGGAGTTTCTGGCGCGGCTGCGGCCCTTCATCTGGCGCAAATATTTCGATTTCGCCGCGATCGCCGACATCCACGCCATGAAGCGGCAGATTCAGGCCGTGCGGGGTCGCGATGAGATCGCGATCGCGGGACATGACGTCAAGCTCGGGCGCGGCGGCATTCGCGAGATCGAGTTTTTTGTTCAGACGCAGCAGCTCGTTTTTGGCGGCCGCCAGCCCGCGCTGCGCGGCGCGCGCACGCTCGACATGCTGAAAGCGCTTGTCGATGAAGGCCGGATCGATGCCAAGGCGTGCGACGAGCTGAGCGAATGCTATCGCTTTTTGCGCGAGATCGAGCATCGCCTGCAAATGCGCAACGATGAGCAGACGCAGCGCCTGCCGATCGCCGATGATGATCTTGCGTTATTCGCGCGCTTCGCCGGCTTCGAGCGGCTGCGGTCCTTCGCCAGTCGTCTGACCCACGTCGCCCGCACCGTACAGAAACATTATGCGCTTCTGTTCGAGGAAGCGGAAACGTTGGCGGTAGACGCCGGAAGCCTTGTCTTCACCGGCGTGAACGACGACCCCGAAACGCTG
>MKVY01000048.1:26369-27669 GCA_001899525.1 Rhizobiales bacterium 65-9 | reverse complement strand
TGCAGGCGCTGGGACAGACCGCCGATCCCGACGGCGCGGTCACGGCCTTCGATCGCGCGCTCGCATCGATGCCCGCCGCGGTCGAACTGTTCTCGATTCTGAAGTCTTATCCGTCTCTCCTGTCGTTGTTCGCTGACGTTCTGGGCTCGGCGCCGCGGCTGACGGAGATCGTTGGAACGAATCCGCATGTGCTCGATGTGGTCATTGATCCGGCGTTTGTGAATGGCGCCGCTGATGTCGCGAGCATCGATGAGCGTATCGGTCACGCGCTCGACGACGTTCGGGATGTCGAAGAGTTTCTCGATCGCGCGCGCGATATCGGACGTCAGGAGATGTTTCTCACCGGCGCGCGCCTCCTGTCTGGAATCATCGCACCCGAGATGGCGGGTCAGGCCTATGCGCGCATCGCCGACAATCTGATCGCGCGATCGCTGGCGACGGTCCGCCAAGCGTTCGAGAAGGAGCATGGCCGCGTGCCGAATGCGCGGCTAGCGATTGTCGGAATGGGCCGTCTTGGCGCGCGGGATCTGACCGCGTCGTCGGATCTCGACCTCGTCGTCCTGTATGACTTCGACGCCTCGCAATCGGAGAGTGATGGCGCGCGGCCGCTCTCTGCGACCACCTATTATTCCCGGCTGACCGCGCGGCTCGTCAGCGCCTTGACCGCGCCGACGCGACGCGGAACGCTCTATGACGTCGATCTGCGTCTGCGGCCCTCCGGAGGGAAAAGCCCGATCGCCACACAGTGGCGAACCTTTCTCGACTATTTCGCAGGCGAGGCCGAAACGTGGGAGCATATGGCGCTCACCCGGGCCCGCGTCGTCTCAGGCGATCCGGAGTTTGGCGTGGAGATCGGGCGCTCCATCAACGATATTCTGCGTCGCAAGCGCGTTCAGCCGGTGGTGAGGAGCGATATATTCGCGATGCGGCGACTGATCGCGCAGGAGAAGGGCGAGGACGATCCGGACGATCTCAAGAATGTCGCAGGAGGTCTGACGGACTGCGAATTTCTGGCCGAATTCCTCATATTGGACCACGCCTTTCGCTGCGAGGAGCTCATTGGCGCGTCGGCGACAGGCGTCTTCAGGATTGCGCGCAAGCGCGAATGGCTGACGTCGGACGAGTGCGCGACGCTTGAGCAGGGTTATCGCGCGATGCGCGACGTGCTCCACATGCAACGACTGTTGGTGAAGGGGCGTTTCGTTTCCGCCGACGCGCCTGCTCAGGTGAAGCAGCGAATTGCGGCGTCGGTCGGCTTGCCGACGAAAGCGGCGCTGGACGCCTCTCTCGCTGACGCGCG
>MKVY01000048.1:0-26273 GCA_001899525.1 Rhizobiales bacterium 65-9 | reverse complement strand
CGCCGCGATCGGCAGGCAGACCCGCACGATTGTCCCATGATTGACGGCGGATCGTATTCGCAGCGTTCCGCCATGCATTTCGACCAGCGAGCGCGCGATGGCGAGCCCAAGGCCTGAACCGCGATAGGCTTTGCTGAACTGGCTCTCGATCTGCTCGAATGGACGGCCGAGATTGGCCAGAGCCTCGCGCGGCATGCCGATGCCGGTGTCCTCCACGAAAAGCAGCACCTCGCGTTCCGTCTTGCGCGCGCGCAGCGAAACATGCCCGCCCTCGGGCGTGAATTTGATCGCATTTGTCAGGAGATGCGACAGCGCCTGCTGAACGGCGAGCGCGTCGACCTCGAACAGGGCGCCGCTCAGCCGCTCGGAGGTCAACGATATTTTCTTGAGCGCGGCGTCGCCTTGCGCCCGCATCAGCGCCTCCTGAATCGTTTCATCGACGCTGGTCGGTTTGCGATTCAGGGTGCGACGGCCCGCCTCGATGCTCGACATTTCAAGAACATCTTCGACGAAGCGCAGAAGAAACAGCCCGCTGTCGCCGATATGCTTGCAGTATTCGCGATGCCGCTGATTGAGCTGCCCGAAAACGCCGCTCATCATCAACTCTGAGAAACCGATGATGGCGTTCAGCGGCGTGCGAAGCTCATGGCTCATATTGGCGAGAAATTTCAGTTTCGCGCGGTTGGCGCTTTCCGCCTCTGATTTCTGCTCGAGATAGCGCTCGGCCAGCTCGGCGAATTGTTGCGCCTGCGCTTCCAGCGCCTGGCGCGACCTTTTCAGATCCGAGATCATCATCGTCAGGCGCCGCTCCGAATCGATCAGCTGATCCTGCTGACGCTTGACCGCGGTGATCTCCGTGCCGACGCTGACAAACCCGCCGTCCTCTGTCCTGCGTTCGCTGATCTGCAGCCATCGTCCGTCCGCCAGCGCCGTCTCGATCCGGCGGGAGCCGCGGCCGTCGACCGTCGCGACCTCCTGTTCGAGGCTGACAAGCGGCGGGTTGGCGTTCGCCATCACGTCCTTGTAGGCGGCCCCCTGGGAGGCGCTCTCGAGCGAAACGCCGTTGAGCTCCCTGAACTTGGCGTTGCACAGCACAAGTCGATTGTCCGAATCCCAGAGCACGAAGGCCTCCGAGATCTGATCAACCGCATCGCGCAACCGGCGGTCCGCGCGTTCGATCTCGCTCATCATTTTGCGTCGCGCGGTCACGTCGATGGCGATTCCTGTGACGCGCAAGGAGCCGTCGGCGGAGTCTTTGATCGTGCGCGCAAGCGCGCGCAGCCATATCCATTCTTCGGCGGCTGTCCGTACGCGGAATTCGTGATCGATTGGCCGCCCTTCGATGATAGGTTCGCTGCGCGCGACACTGGCGAGAGAAAGGTCTTCGGGGTGGATATGCGACTCGACTTCCGAGAATTTGAGCGGGCTTGAGCGCGGAGGCAGGCCGAGCATGTCATACATCGAGCGCGACAAGTGTATCTCTCCGGCCTCGATATCCCAGTCCCAGAGACCACAGCGGCCGCTTTCCAGCGCCGATTCGACGCGATCATAAAAGCGTTCGCAGGTGTCTTCCGCCACGTCGCCGCGGCGCGCCTGCCATTTCGCGAAAAGCGCGAATCCGACCACCAGCGCCGTTGCGCCGATGAGCAGCATGGCGAAGCTGTTGACATGCGCGCGCCACGGCGCGAGCGCGAGCGCGTGATCATGGCTGATCCACACCGTGAGGCCGCTGTCTCCGGCCGGCCACGCGGAAGCGAGCGCTGGCGATCCATCGGGCATGGCGATCATGCCGGCCCTTTTGCCGCTGAGCGATTGAAGCGATGCGCGCAGCCAATCAGCGGAAAGCGGCGGTCCGCCGCCCTGCGCCAGGATGGTCGGAGCGCTGTCCGGCCTTTGCTGAAGGACGGCGTAACGGATATTGCGGCCCAACGGTTCGGTCGCATGTGCGCGCGCATCGTCGAGCCATCTTGTCATAGCCGGACCGCTCGCGAGATCTGATCGCCGCGTCAGCGCGGCGTCGATCCGCAACGCCAGTTTCTCGCCGAGCCCCTCGATCGTTGCGAGCGCTGCGGAGGCGGTCTCGTTGCGACTCGAAATGAACAGGCCCGTTGCGGCGAATGCGACGGCGGCGACATAGAGAATAAGAAGGGGAGCGACGCTTGCGCGCAACCACCACTCGATCCGCCGTGACGACCGGCTGACTGGGCTTTTCAACCAAGCCGCAAGGGCTGCGAACGAGCGGGCATACGCCAGCTCGCACGCCGCGTCGCCACGCGTCATGCGTCAGACCTCGAAATCCCGTTTGAACGAACGCCGATTTCGGAACGACGTGCCGCATCTTCCCGAATCAGGGACAATAGAGTCGCGGCTCGCGCTTTTGTCCATATCTTAATGGTCGTTAACGAATTGAAATCCGACCCTGTGACTCAAAGGACTCGCCTTTCGCGAATTGGCGGTTGCGGATCGCCCCCCGACACAATCTGGAATCGCTGTTCCCCACGCCTTCAGGCGAGGGTCCTGGACACGATGTCTGCGACGTCGCGCGACCGCGCGGCGCTTTTGAGCCGTTCCAAAGCGGCCTGCGCGCTGGCGCGCCGGCCCGGCTCAAGGATTCTCCATGTTCTGAAGCTCGTCGCCAGCCGCGCCGCGACTTGCGGATTGCGCTGATCGAGCTCCAGAATCATGTCGGCGACAAAGGCGTGGCCGACCCCGTCGGGACGATGGAACTCGCGCGGATTGTTCTGCGCGAAACTCATGAGCAGCGCATACACTCTATTGGGGGTCGCAAGCGAAAAAATCGGATGGTTCATGAGCGCGCGAACGCGCGTCAACGTATCACGCTCGGGAATCGTGGCTTGGAGCGCAAGCCACTTGTCGAGGACAAGAGGCTCATTACGATAGCGCGACTCAAACTCGGAGAACAGATCGTCGCGCGTTTCGCCCGGCTGATCATGGATGGCGAGCAGAGCCGCATGACGATCTGTGAGATTGTCCGCGCGTCGATAGAATTGTTCCACCGTGGCGCGCGAGGTCCTGTCGCCCTCGCTTGCAGCGACAGAAGCTGAAAGCGCCGCATGGCGAAACGCTCTCTGTCCGGCGCTTTTCGCGTCCGGAGAATAGACGCCTTGCTCCGCTTGGAGCGGGTCTGAAAGGACGCTCGCTAGCGTCTTCGCAATATCGCGCCGCAGATGAACGCGCGCGGCGTGAATGATGTCCGGATCAATATGAACGCCGATCTCGCGCGCGATGTCATTGTCGCGCGGAAGAGCGAGAAGATACGCAGCGAAGGCGGGGTCGCGCGTGGCTTCGTTTGGCGTGACTTGGGCGAGAGCCTCCGCGAGCGACGTCCCTGTGGCGGCGGCTTCTCCATTCGAAAGAGATGCGACGGAGCGTTTGAGGATGCGGATCGCGAGCTGCTGCGACGCCTGCCAGCGATTGAACGGATCCGAATCGCATTTCAGGAGCAGAATGAGGTCGTCGTCTGATTGATCGATGTCGAGTCTCACCGGCGCGGAGAAACCGCGCAGCAGCGACGCGACGGGACGCGAAGGAATATCGCGAACGATGAGCGTTTGCTCGGCCTCGCTCAATCGGTAAACGCCGTTCGACCAGCATGCGTCATCGGTGTCGATGATGATCGGCTGGCCGTCGCCGTCGAGAAGGCCGAGGGCGATGGGAATGACCACGGGCTTTTTATCGGCCTGGCCGGGCGTGGGCGGGGTGTGCTGCGCGAAGGTCAGGGAATAAGCGCCGGAACGAATGTCGTAAGCTTCGCGCGCGCGCACAATGGGGGTGCCAGCCTGCTCGTACCATCGGAAAAATTCCGAAAGGTCCTTTTGCGAGGCCTCGGCGAAGCAGGCGATGAACTGTTCCACTGTCGCCGCCTGCCCATCATGCCGTTCAAAATAAAGCGCCATTCCGCGATCGAAAGCGTCCGCGCCGATCAGCGTCTTCAGCATCCGAATGATTTCGGCGCCCTTTTCGTAGACCGTGGCGGTGTAGAAATTGTTGATCTCGCGATATTCGGTCGGCCGCACCGGATGGGCGAGAGGGCCTGAATCCTCGACGAACTGGGCGCTGCGCAAGCGGATGACGTCCGAGATGCGTTTGATCGGACGCGAGCGCTCGTCGGATGAGAATTCCTGATCGCGAAAAACGGTCAACCCTTCCTTCAGGCAGAGCTGGAACCAGTCGCGGCAGGTAATCCTGTTGCCGGTCCAGTTGTGGAAATATTCATGAGCGATAATGGCTTCGATGTTCGCATAGTCCGCATCCGTCGCGGTGTCAGGGTCGGCCAGGATATATTTGTCGTTGAAGATATTGAGGCCCTTGTTCTCCATCGCGCCCATGTTGAAATCAGGAACGGCGACGATGTTGAAAACGCTGAGGTCATATTCGCGGCCGAAGACGCGCTCGTCCCATTGCATGCTGCGGATGAGAGAATCCATCGCCCATTCGCAGCGGTTCTCCTTTCCCTTCTCGACATGGATGCCGAGCTCGACGGTGCGGCCCGAGCGCGTCGTATAGCCGCGCTTCACGCTGGCGAGGTCGCCTGCGACCAGTGCGAACAAATAGCAGGGCTTTGGCCAGGGGTCGTTCCAGACTGCGAAATGCCGCTCGCCGCCCGGCAGGACTCCTGTCTCGCCGGGATCGCCATTTCCCAGCAGCAACGGCGCTTCCTTCATGTCCGCTTCGATGCGCGTGATGAAAGTTGAGAGAACGTCGGGCCTGTCGAGACAATAGGCGATGCGTCGAAAGCCGTCGGCTTCGCATTGCGTGCAATACGCGCTTCCCGAACGATAAAGTCCCATCAGCTTGGTGTTGGCGGCCGGATTGACGCTGGTGACGATCGTCAGGATGAAGGGCCTGTCCGGCGCCGCGTGAAGGCGAAAGAATGCGGGCGTGGCCTCGTATTCTTGAGGTTCGAGCGGGCGCCCATCGAGTCTGGCCGAGACGAATGTCAGTTCGTCGCCGTCGAGAACAAGCGAGCCGCTTGTCTGGCCGGACGGGTTGGGCCGCATCGTCAAAGCGGCGGTCACCCGCGTATCGGTCCGATGGAGGCTGACGTCGAGATCGACATGGTCGATGAGGAAATCAGGCGGGCGATAGTCTGAAAAGCGCGTTACCTGGTCGCTGGCGTTCGTCATGGTCGATGCCCTTTTGTCTGGGCGCATGAATGACGGGCGAGCCTTCTGCGTCAATGCGGCCAGCCGACGCCGCGCCGATTCAGGCTGCTCCCGGAGCCAGTTGCGGCGCAGCCTGCGCTGGTTGGCTCGTTTCGCTCCGCGCGCGAACGAGACTGTCCACGCTGACGAAATCGATCTTGCCCGAACCGAGCACGGGCATGGCGTTGATCGTCATCATCTCCGATGGCATGGAGAGCGCGGTGAGTCCCTTCGTCTTGAGATGAGCGACGGCGTCCGCCAGCGTGGCCTTTGGCGCAGCAGTCACCATCACCAGCCGCTCGCCTTTCCGCTCGTCGGGCGCGGCGATGATCGCATGCAGTTGCGGCGGCTCATAGTCGGCCAGCGCCGCTTCGACGGCGGCCAGAGAAATCATCTCTCCGCCGATCTTGGCGAAGCGTTTGGCGCGGCCGCGAATGGTGACGAAGCCCTCCGAATCGATCGTCACGATGTCGCCGGTGTCGTGCCATCCCCCGGGGGGCGGATGCAGCGCGCCTGGGTCCTGGGGCAGGAGGTAGCCTTTCATGATATTGGGGCCATGCAGATAGAGCCTTCCGCCCTCGGAAATTCCCGGCATGGGCTCGAGGCGCGCCTCCATCTCCGGCATCAGGCGGCCGACGCTACCGGCTTTGGCGAACATCGGCGTGTTGAGCGCGACGACCGGAGACGCCTCCGTCACGCCGTAGCCTTCGAGAATTCGCGCGCCGAATTTTTCCAGATATGTGCGCCGCGTCTCCGCCTGCACGGGCTCCGCGCCCGCGCCGACGATGCGCAGGCTGCGGAAGTCATAAGGGTGCGCCATGCGCGCGTAGCCGCGCAGGAACGTGTCGGTGCCGAAGAGAATCGTCGCATTGACCCCATAGATGAGTTCGGGGATCAGGCGATAGTGAAGCGGCGTCGGATAAAGAAAAAGCGGCACACCTTCGAGAATCGGCAGCATCATGCCGACCGTAAGGCCGAAGGAGTGAAACACCGGCAGCACGTTGAACAGCAGGTCAGAGGGGCCGAAATCGATCGTCGACCTCACCTGAGCGCAATTCGCGAGGATGTTTTTGTGGCTCAGCACGACGCCTTTGGGCGCGCCTTCCGATCCTGATGTGAATAGGATCGCCGCCTCGTCGTCGGGATTGCGAGCGATCGACTCGCGCTTCGCCGCGATGAACGCCCTGATTTTGTCCGTGGCGCCGATGGTTTCGCGCACATCTTCGAGGAAGACGATTCGAGCCTTGTCCGAAGCCGACGCGATCACCGATTCGAGCTTCCCCCGCTCGATGAAAGCGCGTGACGTGAGCACGAGCTTGATATTCGCGGTGACGCAGGCCGAAGCGATATTTGTCGGGCCGGCGCTGAAGTTCAGCATGGCGGGCGTGCGCCCGAAGCGCTGCAGAGCAAAGAATGTCACGACGACGGCATTGCTGTTGGGCAGCAGGACGCCGACCCGTTCGCCGGGCTGCGTCATGGCCGCGAGCTTTGCTCCGAGCGCATGCGAGCCGATCAAAAGCTTGCGGTAGGAAAGGGCGCCGGTCAGAGGGTCCTGGATGATGCGCTTCGAGAAGCCGTCATGCCGCGCGCGCGCGACAAGAGCCTGAAACAATGTGCGGTCGAGATCGGCCACCGCCATGCGGACGCTCATCATCACGTCGGTCAGCGCCGCGCCCGCGGCGCGGCGGCGCGCGCGCCCCACAAGCGATGGAGCGACCGTCAGAACCCGCGGCGGCAGAACGTGAATCACGATCTTGGGGAACCAGGCCCGCGCCACCTGATCCCGACCCAGCCGCGAGAATGGCGTGCGTTCCGCTCCGTCGATGAAGACCGGAAGGATTTCGGCTTCGCCCTTGTCGGCGACAAGGCCCGCGCCGTCATAGATCTTCATCAGCGATCCCGTGACCGTGATGCGGCCTTCGGGAAAAATCACCAGCGTCTCGCCGCTTTTCACCGCGTTGATGAGCTGGCGCGCGCCGAAGGGGTTCGCCGGGTCGATCGCGATCATGCGGGCGACGCGCGCGAAGGGCTTCACCCACCATTGCCGCATCATGGCGTGGTCGATCGCAAAGAGCGGATCGCCGTCGGTCAGCGTCGCCATAAGGGCGCCGTCGAGAAAGCTAACATGGTTGGCGACGATGACCCGGTGGCGACCATTGCCTTTCAGGTTCTCGGCGCCGCGCACCTCGACGCGATAGAACAGCCGCAGGACGAGCGCCGCCGCGTCGCGCCATGGATTCATCGGTAAAAGCTTGAGGAATGCGATTGTTGCGAGCGCTGTCGCGCCGCTCACGATGATCAGCAGGCTGGCTATGGAAAAGCCGGCGCGCTGCAGCAATTCCACCCCGAGGGCGCCGAGAACCATGAGCGCGGCCTGAACCGCGTTGCCGGCGGCGATCACGCGCGCGCGTCTGTCTTCGCCGGCCCAGCTTTGCACGGCGGCGAAAACCGGCACGATGAAAAGGCCGCCGCTGAACGCGATGGCTGAAACGAGATAGGCGAAGCCGCGCAGGTCGCCGTTCGCGAGAAAAGCGCGCCATCCGATCTCCTGCGCGGCCGGCGCCGTCGCTCCGGCCTTGAGCGCGAGCAGCAGCGAAAACAGGCTGAGCAGAACACCGCCGATGATCGTCAGGAACAGCACCTGGCGCCCGCCCGACAGCCACGCGGCTGCGAGAGAACCAAGCGCGATGCCGACGGTGAAGGCGAGCGTAACGACGGTGGTGACCGACGCGCCGCCGCCGATCACTTCCTTGACCATGAATTGCACCAGCAGCAGCAGCACGACGCCGAGCATCCAGAACCATGAGACGGCGATCGTGCCCCACCAGAGCCGTCCGCCGTCGCGCACCTCGCCGATCGTGCGCCAGGTCGAGCGCAGAATGTTAGGATCGATCGAGAGGGTGGGAGCGGCTTCGCCCGTCGCCGGGATCATGCGGGCCGACAGCCAGCAGGCCACGGCGACCGCGACGATGCCGGCCGCGATGAAGAACGCATGCGCGTGATCTTCCGCCAGGGAGTTGCCGGCGATCGTGCCCGCGAGGATCGCGACGAACGTCGCGCCTTCCACGAGCGCATTGCCGGCCGGCAGGTCTTCCTTGCGGAGATGGTCGGGCAGGATGCCGTATTTGATCGGCCCGAACAGCGCCGAGATGACGCCGAAGCTGATCAGCGCTGCGAACAGGACGGGCAGCGACTGGAAGGCGAAGCCGGCGCCGGCCAGCGCCGCCGCGCCGATCTCGGCGAATTTCAGCCGCCGGGCGATGAGCGCCTTGTCGAACCTGTCGGCCAGTTCGCCGCCGAGACCCGAAAGGAAGAAGAACGGCGCGATGAAAAGCGCGCCGGCCAGCGCGACGAGCTGCTTCGACTGTTCGAGGTCCGCGGCGCCGATGCCGAACAGGATGAGGATCGAAAGTCCGTTCTTGAGGAAATTGTCGTTGAAGGCGGAAAAGAACTGGCACCAGAACAGCGGCGCGAAGCGGCGGGACCGAAGCAGTGAAGCGAACATCTCGGCGTCTCCGAAGTCGCCGTCCTTAGCACAGCCGGCGAATGAACATTGTTCATATCAGAAATTGAACAATGTTCAATATGCAGTTTGCTTGTCGTGTGTGGAATCGCACGCGAGCCGGCATGCGGTCCTTATCCCGTCTTCTGCGTCGGCTTTCGAGGCTCGGCATGCCCGACGACGCGCTGGATGTCGGGGATAGCCGACCGGAGCTCCCGCTCGATGGCGTCGACCTCGTGATGAACCGCCGCCACGGTCAGGAGGGGATCGACGCGGCAGTGATAGTTGACCACAAGACCGCCCTCGGTCCGCCGCACCCGCACGCTGTGAATATCGTCGATGGCGGAAGTTTTCTTGGCCAGCTCCGTCAGCGCCGCCGTCATGCGGATTGTGGTGTCCGCCTCCGCGTCCTCGCCCGCCCATTCGCTGGTTTCCAGCGGCTCGATATGGGTGTCGACCTCGATCACAGCTCCGAGTTCACGCCGGATGGCGTCTTCGAGCGCTGTCGCCAGCGCATGCGCGCGCACGAGTTGAAGCTCGCCGTCGACTTCGAGATCGAGACTTGCCGACAGCCGCTCGCCGACATGCTGGATCGTCACATGATGCACCGGAAGGTGAAGCCTCGCGGCGATCATCAGGATGCGTTCGCGCAGCGTTTCGTCGTCAAGGGCGATGGGATTGGCGGTGATGACCACGCGCGCGTCGGGCGCCTCTTCGGCGATGGCGCGGGTGATCTCCTCTTTGATGCCGGCGACGCGCTCGAAAGCGAGGGTGCGGGAGATGGAAACGATCACCTCGCCGAGAATGGCCGCGCCGGCGCGCCGGACTTTCACGGAATCCAGCGCCACGACCCCCGGTATCGCCAACGCGCGGTTGGCGATGCGCTTTGACAGGTCGAGCGGAGCGGCGTCCACGAGCGAGTCGATGGTGCGCCGCCCCAGCCGCCAGCCCGCGACCCCGATGAAGATGGCGACTCCGACAGCGATCAGCGGGTCCGCTGCGGGATAGCCGGCGGCGGCGGCGCCGAGGGCGATCAGCACGAGAATGGAATTCACCAGATCGGATGAGAAATGCAGCGCATCGGCCGCCAGCGCTTCGCTGTTCGTCTCCCGCGCCGTCTTTGTAAGCTGGCGCCAGCGCCACGCGTCGACGACGATCGAAACGATCAGAACTCCAAACGCCAGCACAGACGTCTCGATATGCGATTGAATCGCAAAAAGACGCCGCACGCCTTCGAACGCGACGATCCCTGACAGCGCGCACAGGAGTGCGGTTTGCCCGAGCGCGGCGACTGATTCGAACTTCGCGTGGCCGTAGGGATGCTCTTCATCCGGCGGCCGATCGGCGGCCCGAACGACCAGATAGGTGATCGTGGTCGCCGCGACGTCCAGCAGGCTCTGCGCGGCGTCGGACTGCAGCGCCAGCGAGCCGGTGATCCACCCGCCGACGCCCTTGGCGATCGTGATCGCGACGGTCGCGAGAATGGAGATCAGGGCGACGCGCTCTTTGGCGGTCATGGCGCGCATGACCTGGGCTTGTGCGGCAAGTCAGTCATGGATAGGCGAATAGCTGTGGAGTTCGCCAGGAGCAATGCGATGGAATATCTTCATACCATGGTTCGCGTCGGCGATCTGGATAAGGCGCTCGATTTCTACTGCGGCAAGATGGGGCTCGTGGAGGTGCGCCGGACGGACAACCAGGCCGGCAAATACACGCTGGTGTTTCTGGCTGCGCCCGGCGATGTCGAAAAGTCGAAAGATACGCGGTCGCCGCTCCTCGAACTGACCTATAATTGGGATGAGCATTCCTATCAGGGCGGCCGCAACTTCGGCCATCTCGCCTACCGGGTGGACGACATCTACGCCTATTGCGAGAAACTGATGAAGGCGGGCGTCGTCATCAACCGTCCGCCGCGCGACGGCGTCATGGCCTTCATCCGCTCGCCCGATGGGATATCGATCGAGCTGCTTCAGAAGGGCGAGCCCAAACCCAAGGCGGAGCCCTGGGCCTCCATGCCGAACATCGGCTCCTGGTGATGGCGGCGCCGCGGATTTTCGGAACGCTCGCGGACGGTCGCGAGATACGCGAGGTCACGCTGCGTTCCAAAGCCGGCGCGGAGGCGACGGTGATGGAATGGGGCGCGGTTGTGCGCGACATGCGCGTCCCGCTCGCATCCGGCGGCTCGCAGCGCGTCGTTCTCGGTCTCAACGACATCGAGGACTATGTGCTTCATTCGCCCCATATGGGCGCGATCGCCGGCCGCTTCGCCAATCGCATTCGCGGCGGCTCGTTCATCCTGGACGGCGAGCGTTTTCAGTTGCCGCTCAATTTTCTCGGCCGGCATTCCGCGCATGGCGGCGGATACGGTTTCGGCCGCAGGCCGTGGACGATTCTGGATGCGGCTGAGAACTATGTCGTGCTCGCGCTGCATGTGCCCGCGGGGGACCAGGGTTATCCAGGCGCGATGACGGTCGCATGCCGTTACACCTTGCGCGAGCCGGCGACATTGCGCGTCGGCCTCACGGCGACGTGCAACGCGCCGACGATCATCAATCTCTGTCATCATTCTTATTTCAATCTCGACGGCTCGCCGGATATTCTTGACCATGTGCTGCAGGTGAATGCGGACGTTTATACGCCCACCGATGATGAGCTTATCCCGACCGGCGAAATGCTGAGCGTGTCGGGCGCGCCGCTTGATTTTCGCGAGCCTCGAAAGATCCGCACGCTCAATGAACGAGGGGAGCGGGTGCGGTTCGACAACAACTTCATTCTGCGCCGGGATCGCGTTGAGGATATTCCGCCGAGCGGCCTGCATGTCGCGCATGCGGCGACCGTCTGGTCAGAGAAATCCAGGCTTCGCATGGAGGTATGGACCACGGAGCCTGGTCTCCAGTTCTATGACGCGGCCAAGATGAACCTGCCCGTGGCCGGTCTTGACGGCGTTCAATACGGTCCGTGCGCCGGCCTCTGCCTCGAGCCGCAGCATGCGCCCGATTCGCCCAACCTGCCGCAGTTTCCCTCCACCGTTCTGCGGCCTGGCGAAGCCTATCGTCAGGTCACGGAATATCGCATTTCATGACGACGCCTCGCGGCGTGCGGGGTGAGGCGCGCGGATGACGGCTGTGCTGTGCGTCGGCATCGCGGCGCAGGATCATGTTTACGGCGTGGAGTCGTTTCCGGCGACCGCTGAAAAGCATCGCGCGCATTCCGTCGAGATTGTCGGCGGCGGAATCGCGGCGAACGCTGCGGTCGCGATCGCGCGATTGGGCGGCCGCGCGCTGCTCGCCACGCGCCTCGGCGACGACGCCGTTGGGGATGAAATCGTCGCGACGCTTGAGGCGGAGAATGTCGATTGCCGGTTCGCGCGCCGGTTTCCCGGTTTGAAATCGTCGCGATCGGCGGTGCTTGTCGATCGGGCCGGCGAGCGCATGGTGATCAACTACGCCGATCCCGGAACGCCGGACGATCCGGCGTGGCTGCCGCGGGAATGGCTTTCGGGCGTTGGCGCCGTTCTCGGCGACACGCGATGGGAGGCCGGCGCGTTGCGGATGTTCCGTCTCGCCCGCGCGGCTGGCGCAGTCGCCTTGCTGGATGGCGATCGCGCCCCCGCTGATCCGGCTTTGTTCACAGCCGCCACGCATCTGGTGTTCGCGCGTCAGGCCGCGCGCGAACTCACCGGCAGCGACGATCCTGCGCGGGCGATTGCGGCGATCGCAGCGCCGGCCGGAACCGTCCTCGCGATCACTGACGGGAGGCGTGGAACGGTCCTGCGTCGCGGCGGCGAGGTGATGCGCATTCCCGCGTTTGAGGTGGCGGCTGTCGATACGCTCGGCGCCGGCGACATATTTCACGGCGCCCTCGCATTCGCATTGGCGGCCGGAATGCGGGAGCCGGACGCGGTGAGATTCGCGTCCGCCGCTGCGGCGATCAAATGCCTGCGCTTTGGCGGACGGGAAGGCGCGCCCACGCGGCGGGAGGTCGAGGCCTTTCTCGCGGAGCGGTCCGCAGGCGCTGCTTGAGCTGCGTCAGCGGAGCCGTGCGCCCGTCAGGACCGCCGGAGAAATGCGCCGTGGCCGATCCCGGTCAGTAGGCGACTTCCGCGATCGCGAAGCCGATCAAGGCCAGAAGCACGAGTCCGAGTTTCCACCAGTCACGCATGGCGCTCTCTCCCGCTGATCCGAACCGCGCGGGTGGCTCAGGTCAGATCGGAAAGATAGTGAAAATTGTCGGTGAGGCATAGGCTGAGCCGCCGCTCCACCGGCCGGCCGTCAAGGGCGATTGCGAGCCTGTCGATCAGCAGCGCCGGCGTTCCCGCTGAAACCCCGAGCAGCTTCGCGTCGGGCGGGCTGAGCGCGACCGCCTTCAGTTTCTCCTGCGCGCGCGCGATCGTGACGCCGAAGCGCGCGGCGTAAAGGCTGTAGATGTTGTTGGGAAGATCGTCCTTCTCGATGCCCGGGAAAACCGCATGCGGAACGGCGATGCGCTCGACGATCAGCGCCCGCCCGGACAGAAGGCGCGCGCGGCGAATCCGCACGACCCTGGCCTTTTCCGGTATGCCGAACGCCTGACGCTCCGAGGCGCTTGCGACGCCGAGCGCCGCGCTGATAACCCTGCTTTCGGGAAACACCCGCTTTCCGTTATCCGCGGTGAGCTTGAAAAACTGGAACAGGATGCGGGCGTCGTCATGCTCCGCGACGAAGGTGCCGCGCCCTTGCCGGCGCGTGAGGAGGCGTTCCGACGCCAGTTCGTCGAGCGCCTTGCGCACGGTGCCCTGGCTGACGCCCAGTTCGCCGGCGAGTTCGACCTCGCTCGGCAGAAGGTGTCCGGGCGGCCAGGCGCGGCTGACCATCCGCTCGACGAGCCGGTGTTTCACCTGGCGGTAGAGGGGGTGAAATCCGATTGCGCTGGGCGCGGCTGGCTCGCTCAACGGTGATCCGCAGGGCTTGTGAAACTCTTATGTCTTATATAAGACTCGCCGCCGCCCGTCGAGCCTGCGCGGCCGACTTTATCTGATCCGGGAGCTGAGCGTGACGAAGCCGCATCTGCTTGTGCACGATCGAAAGGACAATGTCGGAGTCGTCGTCGTCGAGGGTTTGATGGCGGGGACCGACATGCTCGCCGTCGTCACCCATGACAATTCCGAATTCAGGATCAGCGCGGCGCAGGATATTCCGATCGGACACAAGATCGCGCTGAAGGATTTGAAAGCTGACGAGACGGTGTGGAAATACGGGCAGGACGTCGGCAAGACGACAAAGGATGTGAAGAAGGGCGAGCATCTTCACGTCCACAACGCCAAGACGAAGCGCTGGTGAGCGGGCGGAGGAACTGGGATGTCGATCGTCGCCAATTTTGATCTCGTCAAGGACGAGCTTGTGTCAGTGAAAGGGCGCAGCATCGAGGCGCCGGCCTTCAAGGCGCCTGTTGTTAGAACCAAAAAAGCGTCTTCCATGGATTCCTTCATGGGGTGGCGGCGGGAGAACGGCCGGGTTGGCGTGCGCAATCACGTTCTGATGCTGCCGCTCGACGATTTGTCGAACGCGGCCTGCGAAGCTGTCGCCAACAACATCAAGGGCGTTCTGGCCATTCCCCATGCTTATGGGCGGCTTCAGTTCGGCGCCGATCTCGATCTCCATTTCAGGACGCTGATCGGAACGGGGTCGAATCCCAACGTCGCCGCGGTGATCGTGATCGGCATCGAGGAAGGCTGGACCAAGCGCATCGTCGACGGAATCGCGAAGACCGGGAAACCCGTAGTCGGTTTCGGCATCGAGGGGCACGGCGACATCGCCACGATCGCGCGCGCGTCCTACGTCGCGAAGGAGTTCCTCCAGTGGGCGAGCGAGCTCCAGCGCGAGACATGCGCGATTGAAGATCTGTGGGTGTCCACGAAATGCGGCGAATCCGACACGACGACGGGGCTTTCCTCCTGCCCAACCGTCGGAAACATGTATGACAAGCTCATTCCGCGCGGCATTCACGGCGTGTTCGGCGAAACCTCGGAGATCACCGGCGCGGAGCATCTGTGCCGCGAGCGCGCCATCAGCAAAGAGGTCGGCGATCGCTGGTACGCGATGTGGAAGGCCTATCAGGACGAGGTGATCGAGGCCAACAAGGTCGATGACCTGTCCGAATCGCAGCCGACGAAAGGCAACATCGCGGGCGGCCTCACCACGATCGAGGAGAAAGCGCTCGGCAATCTGGAGAAGATCGGCCGCGCGTGCAAATTCATCGACATTCTTGAGCCGGCGGAGGAGCCGAAATCCGGGCCGGGACTCTATTTCATGGATAGTTCGTCGGCCGCGGCCGAGTGCGTGACGCTGATGGCGGCCGGCGGCTTCGTCGTCCATACGTTTCCGACCGGGCAGGGCAATGTGATCGGCAATCCGATCGTGCCCGTCATCAAGATTTCCGGAAATCCCAAGACGCTGCGCACGATGCCAGAGCATATCGACCTTGACGTGACGGGCGTGCTATCGCGTGAGATGACGATTCCGCAGGCTGGCGATGCGTTGATCGCGTCGATCATCCGCACGGCGAACGGGCGGCTCACGGCGTCCGAGGCGCTGGGACATCGCGAATTTTCGATGACCAAGCTCTATCGCAGCGCTTGATCGGCAGTTGGACGCATATCCATGGCTGAAGCGACCCTTGCGGCTCAGAGGGAGCCGGGCGTTCTCCGGTTGCTTGCGCCAGGCGTCGCGTTGTCGACGGCGGTCGCGATCGCGGCCTATCTGATCGATCCGCTGTTGAAATCCGTGAGCGGCGGGCGCGTGAGCCTGCCGTCGACGGTTATCGCCTTGATCGTGGGCGTGCTGCTGCATGGCCTCGCGCGCCGCGCGATCTTTCAGCCGGGCATGGTCTGGTGCGTGAAAGTCATGCTCCGCTATGCGATCGGCGTTCTGGGGCTTCGCATCGCGATCGGCGATATCATCGGGCTCGGCGCCGGCGTCGCGGTGCTGGTTGTGATCGCGATGGGCTGCACCGTGTCGTGCGGCATATGGCTCGCGCGGCTGATGGATCGCGATGTCGGCTTTGGCGCGCTCGTCGGGGCGGCGAACGCGGTATGCGGCGCGTCGGCGACGCTGGCGACGGCGACGGTCGTGCCGGATTATCGCGAGAAGGCGGCCGATATCGCATTCGCCGTCGTGATGGCCAACCTGGTGTCGACTCTCGCGATGGTGGTTTATCCGCCGCTCTGCGTATGGCTCGGCTTCTCCGATCATGAGACGGGCGTCATGCTGGGCGCGACCGTGCACGACATGGCGCAGGTCGTCGGCGCCGGTTACGGAGTGTCCGAAGCGGTCGGCAACACCGCCGTCATCGTCAAGCTGTTCCGCGTTTTCCTGCTTCTGCCTATCGTGCTTGCAATCGGCGCCTGGTTCGTACGGCAGGGCGCTCATGCCGGCGCGGCGCGCGTGCCGGTTCCGATGTTCGCGATCGCGTTTCTCGCTCTCTGCGTCGTCAACAGCGTCATGGCCGCGCAGCCGGGCGTTGCCGCCGCGCTGTCTTATCCCGCGATCAAATATTGGATCGGCGAAGCGTCCAACTGGGGCCTGCTGATCGCCATCGCGTCCCTTGGCCTCGGAACGTCGTTTGGCGCGATCCTCAAGCTCGGCTGGCGCCATTTCGCGGTTTTCGCCGGCTGCACGATTCTCATTCTGGCGCTGATTGTCGGCGGCCTGCATTTGCTCCGGTAAGCGGGGCGCGGGCGGCGGGTTTCGGGCGGATTGGCAGGCGCGTGATGTATTCCCTTCAGGAAGCGGGCGCCTGGGCGGCGGCGGCGTTCGAGCGGCATGGGGCGAGCGGCGACAATGCGCGCTCCGTCGCTCGCGCGCTCGTCGCGGCGGAAGCGGACGGTTTGAAAGGCCACGGCCTGTCGCGCATGCCGACTTATCTCGCGATGCTGCGCAACGGTAAGGTTGACGGCCGCGCGCGGCCCGTCGCGACCAGGCCGAAGCCCGGCGTTCTTGCCGTCGATGCGGCCTTCGGTTTCGCCTATCCGGCGATTGATCTGGCGCTGTCGCAGCTTCCGGACATTGCGCGCGCGCAGGGAATCGTCGCCGCGCCGGTTGTCAGGTCAAATCATTGCGGCGCGGCGGGCTTGCCTTGCGAAGCGCTGGCGCGCCGGGGCCTCGTCGCTTTGCTGTTCGCCAACACGCCCGGCGCGATCGCGCCGTGGGGCGGCGACAGGCCGGTTTTCGGGACGAATCCGATCGCCTTCGCTGCGCCTCTCGCTAACCGCGATCCGGTCGTCATCGATCTCGCCGTCTCGAAGGTGGCGCGCGGGCCGATTGTCGCCGCCAGGCAGAAGGGCGAAACGATCCCAGAGGGCTGGGCGCTCGACAGCGCCGGCAGGCCGACCACCGATCCGGCCGCCGCGCTGGCGGGCACGATGGTTCCGCTCGGCGACGCCAAGGGCGCGGCGCTTGCGCTCATGGTGGAGGTGCTGGCGGGTTGCCTTGTCGGCGCCAATCTCGCTTTCGAGGCCTCGTCCTTCATCGACGGCGACGGTCCGCCGCCCGCCACCGGACAACTCATTCTGGCGATCGATCCCGCCTCCTTCGGCCATGATCGTTTCGCCGAACGGATCGGCGCGCTCGCGGCCGCGATCGAGGCGCAGGCCGGCGCGCGTCTGCCCGGCGCGCGGCGGCTGGCGCTCAGGCGCAAGGCCGAGCGCGAAGGGTTGGCGATTCCGCCGGAGATCGAGGCGGCCGTCGCGCGAATGGGCTGATTTTAACGTCCGCCGCCGACGCGCAGGACATGGCCTGTGATGTAGGAGGCTTTCTCGGACATGAGATAGAGAATCGCGTCGGCGACTTCCTCCGGTGCCCCGACGCGGCCCAAGGGAACAGTGTGCGCGATCTTGTTGGCGCGATCTGGATCGCCGGTCGTGGCGTGAATGTCCGTCGCGATCAGGCCGGGCGCGACCGCATTGACGCGAATTCCGTCTGCGGCAAGCTCCTGGCCGAGGCCGATCGTCAGGCTGTCGATGGCGCCTTTTGAGGCCGAATACCAGACATAGACGTTGCCCAGTCCCAGCGTCGCGGCGGCGGAGGAAAGATTGACGATCGCGCCGCCGCGCGCGCCATGTTTTCGCGACATCAGCGGAATCGCCGCGCGCGCCACGAGAATGGCGCCCGTGACATTGACATTGATGATATTCTGGATGGTTGCGATGCTTGCGTCTTCAAGACGGCCGGAGCGGCTGGTGACGCCGGCGTTGTTCACCAGCCCGTCCAGGGCGCCGAAACGCTGCTTGGCCTCGCTGAACAGGCGCTCGATATCCTCCGTCCGGCCCGTGTCCGCCTGCGTCGCGAAGGCTTCCGCCCCCGCTGCGCGGCAATCCTTCACGACCGCGTCCGCCGCTTCGCGCGCGCTGGCGTAACTGATCATCACGTTCCAGCCGTCCCGCGCGGCGAGGCGGGCGGTCGCTGCTCCGATGCCGCGGCTCCCGCCGGTGATCAGCAGGGTCTTGCGTGCTTGCGTCATATCGATCGCGCCTCTCGCCTGATGCGGAAGGTAAGACAGTCTTCGCCAGCGCTCTTGTCGAGCAGGGTGTCTCTGGTTTCCCGCACGAGATTGGGAATGTCGATGGCGGCGAGGGGATCGGTGCATTGCACCAGGATCACGTCGCCTGGCGTCAGCGGCGCCAGCGCCTTGCGCGTTCGCAGCGCGGGCAGAGGGCATTTCAGCCCTTTCAGGTCAAGAATCGTCTGCGACATGGCGGCTGGCGAGGGCGATCCTGCTTGATAAGGGCGCCGGGCCGGCCTGTCATCCGATCGCGGTTGCGCTTCCGTCAGGTTCCGTTCATGGGCGGGTTTTCGCGGATGCGGGACGTGAGAAGGAGATTCTGATGCGGTGGCTCGCGCTGGCTCTGGCGTTCTCCCTGATCGCCTCGCGCGAGGCCGCCGCGAACTGCGCGCCGGTGGTCGAGCAGGGCAGGCGCTACGAGGTCTGCGCGTTTCCCGCAAATGACGCGCTTCGGTTGTTCTGGAAAGATGGCGAGGGAAAGCCGTATGGCGGGCTGGACAATCTCGCGCGCCAGCTCAGCGCCGATGGCGAAACGCTGGTCTTCGGCATGAACGCCGGCATGTATGAGGCGGATCTGTCGCCGGTTGGACTCTATATCGAGAACGGGCGTCAATTGAAGTCTGCGAATTTACGGAACGGCGCCGGAAATTTCCATTTGAAGCCGAATGGCGTGTTTTTCTTTGGCGATGGCCGGGCCGGCGTGATGGAGACCTCGCGCTTTGTCGCAGCGAAGCTGCGGCCGCGCTACGCGACGCAGTCTGGTCCCATGCTGGTGATCGGCGGCCGCATTCATCCGAAAATAAGAGCGAGCGGAACATCCGAAAAAATCCGCAACGGCGTGGGTGTGCGTGACGGGAGCACCGCGATCTTTGCGATCTCGCGCGAGCCGGTGACGTTCCACGCCTTCGCAAGCCTGTTTCGCGACCGTCTGAAGACGCCCGACGCGCTTTTCCTCGACGGCTCGGTTTCAAGTCTTTTCGCCCGGCCCGATTTGCGCCTCGGCGGCTTCAGGTCGATCGGGCCGATCATCGGCGTGGTGGGCGGACGGCCGGCGCCGCATTGATCGCGTTTACCGATCGGGCTGTTCCGCCGCCAGCCGCCGGGCCTCGGCGATATCCTCCGGCGTATTGGCGTTGAAGAACGGATCGACCGGACTGGCCGGCCATTCCACGACAGCGACGCGGTAACGCGCCGCGAAACGCCCGATGCTTCGTTCGCCTTCCTCGTAGAGCGCGCGTCGCACAGCCGGCGCGGTCGAGACCGGCCACAGCGCATTCACCGGATGAGTCCGACCGAGCGACGCCGCGCAGGCGATCTCCGCGTCCTGCGCGATCCGCTCCTCGTGCAGCCGCGCGACGAGATCGCGCGGCGCAAAGGGCTCGTCCGACGCGACTGACGCGATCCATCGAATGTCGGGCCTGTTCATCCGCGCCCATTCGATCCCGGCGAGGATCCCGGCCAGCGGTCCCGGAAAATCGACGGCGCTGTCGGCGACGATCGGGACATCGTAGCCTGCGAAGCGCGCAGGATCGCCATTGGCGTTGAGAATGAGGCCCTCGAATTGCGGCGTCATCCGTTCGATCAGGCGAGCGAGAATGGTTTTTCCGCCCACCTCGATCAGAGCCTTGTCGACGCCGTTCATGCGGCTGGCGCGACCGCCGGCCAGAATGAGTCCGAGCGTCGGCGGGTGATGGTCCATCCGTCCAGCCTTCGGTTTGGCGCGACGCCCGGTCGGCGCGCATGCGGGACAGGGCGGAAAAGACAGCCCGCCTGTCAAGACTTCGGCAACATGCGGGGCTTACCCTTGCGCGAAAGGAAAGAAACCGCGTGATCCCAGCGTCCCCTGTTGCGCCTGTGTCCGCCGCCGATGCGCATATCGCGCGCGGGAGCTGGGACCGGCTGCTCAAAGGCGGCGTCGTCGAGGCGCGCGTGCTCTCTGTGTCGCCGTCTGGCGAGGCGAAGCTTATGGTCGATGGCGATCAGGTTTCGGTCGGCCTGTCCAGGGGAGCCGACCTTTCGGCGGGAGACAGGGTCGCGCTGCGGCAGGCGCAAGGCGGAGGCGTCGACATCGTCCGGCTCGCGCCAGGGCAGGCGGCCGACGCCGACTTGTTCGCAGCCGCGCGTTCCGTTCCGTCGTCTTCTCTCTCCCCGTCTGAACTGGCGGCGGCCCGGAGCCAGCTTGCGGCGGGGGGATCGACCCAGGCCGCCGCGTCTCTTCCTCTGACGATGGCGAGCGTCGCTCCGCAGGGCGCTTCGCCGGCGCTGGCCCCGGAAGCGCAGGCGCTGGCGGCGTTGCGACCGATGGCGCGGCAGGCGATGGCCGGCCAGGCGCCGCTGCCGGAGTTTTTCGCGCGTTTGCAGGCGGCTCTCGATGCGCCGGGCGCAGGCTTTCCGCCGGCGGCGCGCGCGGCGATGGCGGCGGTGCTCGCGACAGCCTTCGATCCATCCGCGCCTCTTTCGGAGAAATCGTTCCGGCAGGCCGTCGAGAAGTCCGGCGTCTTCCTCGAAGCCGGCGGCGCGCGCGACGCGGGGGCGGCGCGCGCTGACCTGAAGGCCAGCCTGATGTCTTTGCGCGCCCTTCTCGTTCCTCTTTCGGCGGCGCAGCCGGACGCGGCGACTGCATCGGGCGCCGCCCGATCAGTGTCCGATCCCGCGTCGGTCCGGGAGGCGCTCGCCTCGATCGCTTCGCTGCCCGGCGATGCGCTCTCCAAGCTTTCGCCCCTGATCGCGGCGCTGGCGGCGCGGCAGACGCCCGGCGTCCGCGACGCGCTCGGCCGGCTTTTGGCGGCCAGCGATCCTGCGGCTCTTCGCGCATCGGAAGGAAATCCGCCGCAAGTCGCCCGATCCGGCGTCGATATGAGCCGCCCGCCGATTCGCGGCGAGTTGCCGGCGTTGCAATGGTCGGCCTCCGCGGCTGACGAAGGCGTCTCGCTGCATGAGCGGGCCGCGTCGCTGCTCCGCGGCGTCGACGGCGCGCTGGATCGCTTGCGGCTTCTGCAGTTCGCTTCGCTGGATGGACGTCCGCTCGCCGAGCTGGCGAGGGACGGCGCCTCCGGGCGTCAATGGCAGGTGGAGCTTCCGCTGGCGTTGCCGAACGGCGCGATGGCGGCGCTGCCTTTGATGATCGAGCGGGAGCAGAATCCTCGTCAGGGCGGCGAACGGCCTGACGCGGTCTGGCGCATGCGCTTCACGACCGAATCCGCCACGTTGGGAGCGATCGACGTCGCGGTGGCTTTTCAGGGCGGCCGCATCGATGTGCGCTTCTGGGCTGATCGCCCTGACACCCTCGCGCTGCTCGAGGCGGGCCGAGACGATCTTTCCCTCAAGTTGCAGAACGCGGCCGCGCCCGTCGAGGCCATCAACTGTCAGCCCGGCCGGCGCGCCGCGCCGCGCTCCGCCGCGCAGCCGGGACAGTTCATGGATTTCCGGTCGTGACCACGCCCGATCGCATCGCCGTCGCGCTCGCCTATGATCGGGAAACCGACCACGCGCCGCGCGTGGTCGCCAAAGGCCGAGGCGAGATCGCCGAACGCATCATCGAAACGGCGCGCGCGCATGGCGTTGTCGTGGAGGCGGATCCCGCGCTCGCGGCGGCGCTGAGCTTCGTGGAGCTCGACGAGAATATTCCCGAGGAACTGTATAAGGCCGTCGCCATCGTCATCGGCTTTGTCCTGCGCCTGCAGCGCTGACGCGCCTTGCGTCAGAGACGCCCGATGCGCGCGCGATCGTCGGCGTCCAGCGAGAAGTCGAAAATATCGAGATTGGCGCGCAGATTGCGTTCGCTCGACGCTTTCGGGACCGCGGAGACGCCATCCTGCTCGATCAGCCATCGCAGCGCGACCTGGACGGCGCTCTTGCCGTATTTCTTCCCGATGGCTTCGAGCGTGGGATCCTTGCCGAGGCCGCCCTTGCCGAGCGGCGAATAGGCGGTGACCGCAATTCCTTTCGGTCTGCAGAAGGCGAGCAGCGCATCCTGCGGCGCGCCGACATGGAATTTGACCTGATTGCAGGCGATAGGCGCGGGCGACGCCTGAATGGCTTGCGCGAGACGGTCGGCGTCGAAATTGCTAACGCCGATTGCGCGCGTTTTACCCTCCTCGAGCAGCCGCGACATTTCTCCCAGCGTTTCCGCCAGGGGAACGGAATCGCTCGGCCAGTGCATGAGCAGAAGATCGACATGGTCGAGCTTCAGTTTGCCCAGCGACGCTTCGGCGGCGCGGCGCGCTTCCTTGGCGTGAAAATGGTCCGGCCAGATTTTCGTCGTGACGAAAAGGTCGGCGCGGCCGACGCCTGCCGCCGCGATCGCGTCGCCGACCTCGGCCTCGTTGCCGTACATTTCCGCCGTGTCGATGTGGCGATAGCCTGCCGCGATCGCGAGCGTCACCGCCCGCGCGCAATCCGGCCCGCGCAACTGCCAGGTTCCGAAGCCGAGGACCGGCATCCGGCCGCCGCCGGGCAGATCAAGATGTTTCATGCGGGATGTTCCCTGGGAGAGGGTTTCTGACCGGCATCTTAGAGCCGATCGGCGGTTCGGGAAGCGCTTTTCCCGCGCGTCGCAAGCGCGCGGCGAGAATGTCTCTCGCCTCGCGACACGCGAAACAGAAGCTGCTAGACGGCCAGCCCCATTGGAGCGCGCCAGACCGGTGTTTGATGAGCGATTCCCGACGTAACGTGATGGTGCTGGCGTCCCATGGCCCGTCGCTCGTCAATTTCCGTCGCGCCCTGATCGAGGGTCTGGTCGCCAGGGGCGCGCGCGTTGTCGCGGCGGCGCCGCTGGCGGAGGTGCCGGCGTCGCACAGGACGGAGCTGGAGGCGCTCGGCGCTGTGGTGATCGACCTCCCCGTGCACCGTCACGGCCTCGGCGTTTTCGGCAATCTCGCTTATCTCGCCAGGGTGCGGGCTGCGATACGGCGCCATGGCGTCGACGCCGTTGTTTCCTACACGGCCAAGCCGGTGATCTTCGGAACCTTCGCGGCGCGTCTGAGCGGCGTGAAGCGGATCGTGCCGATCATCAGCGGCCTCGGCAGCATTTTTACCGGCGAACCGAAAAGCGTCCGCGCAAGAGCTCTGCGGGGCGTGACGGCTTTTCTCTATCGCTCGGCGCTGCGCCTGACGACGGTGGTGTTCTTCCAGAACCCGGATGACCCGCGCGACCTCGCCGCGATGGGCGGGCTGGCGCCTGCAACGCCGCGGCGGCTTATGCCCGGGTCGGGCGTCGATCTCGCCCGATTCAGCGCGCAGCCATTGCCCTCTGCCGAAGGCGGAATCGTCTTTCTGATGATCGCGCGGCTGCTCGCCGACAAGGGCGTGCGCGAGTTCGTGGAGGCGGCCCGAAGCGTGAGTGAAAAAGGTCTGCCGGCGCGATTTGTTCTCGTCGGCGATCTCGACACCAACCCGACCGCCATCTCGATGGCGGAGGCGAGGGGCTGGACCTGGATCGACTATCAGGGAGCGAAGGAGGATGTGCGCCCCGCGCTTGCGGCGGCGCATGTTTTCGTTCTTCCGTCCTATCGCGAGGGAACGCCGCGCAGCGTGCTTGAGGCGTTGGCGACGGGCCGCGCGGTGATCACCACCGATGCGCCCGGCTGCCGTGAAACGGTTGTCGACGGCGAGAACGGCCTGCTTGTTCCGCCGCGCGAAAGCGCGCCGCTCGCCGCCGCCATGGAGCGCTTCATCGCCGAGCCGGCTTTGATCGCATTGATGGGGCGAAACGGCCGCGCATTGGCGGAAGCGAAGTTCGACGCCGCCTACGCGCACAATGGCGTGATCGATGCGGTGATGTCGGACGGCTGCGTCGCTGTTTCGGAATAAGCGCGGCGAAGCCGGTCAGGCGCGTATTCTGTCGCCTCCGCCTTTTCCTGCGGCGGTCAGAATGATCAGCCGAAGATCGCCGGGAAGCGACGCGGACTTCATATAGGCGGCGTCGGCTTCCGCGAGTTCGGCGGGAGACGACATGTCGATGCCGGCGATCTGCGCGGGGCCGGTGACGCCCGGGCTTATCCTGAACACGTTGAGCCGTCGGCGCGCCTCGATCACCGCCGATTGCGTCGGCAGGCAGGGGCGGGGGCCCACCAGACTCATCTCGCCTTTGAGGACATTCCAGAGCTGCGGCAATTCATCGAGTTTAAGCGCGCGCAGCCGGCGGCCGATCGGCGTCACCCAGGACGCGGACACTTCATGCGTTCCGGCGACAGGGGTGCCGATCGCCATCGTTCGAAACTTGTGACACTTGAAAATTTTCTCGTCTCGTCCCACGCGCGCCTGAGAAAAAATCGCGCCGCCGGGCGATGTCGTCCGAACGATGATCGCCACGGCGAGCGTCAGCGGACTGAGGCAGACGAGCCCCAGAAAGGATGCGACGATATCGAATGCGCGCTTGGCCATGTCGGTCCGCATAAACGATCTGTCAGGCTGTTTTTGTCTGGCGATGCCGCGCGATGAAGCCGCGGCCGGATTCCGAAATCCTGTCGCGACATGAAATCTTCAAAGCGATGGTGTAAGAGTTCAGCGCATCATTGAACTATCGCGCGAGAATTGCAGAAAACCATTGAAATATCAAATGCATAGATTTTCGGTGGCGCCCATGATGGACTGGACCGACCGGCATTGCCGGTTCTTCCATCGCCTCATGTCGCGCCGCGCCGTCCTCTATACCGAGATGGTGACGACTGGCGCCGTGATCCACGGCGATCGCGAGAGGCTGCTCGGCTTCGACGCCGCGGAGCATCCTGTGGCTCTCCAACTCGGTGGTTCCGACCCTTCCGCTCTCGCGGCGGCCGCGCGCATCGGCGTCGATTATGGCTATGACGAAATCAATCTGAATTGCGGCTGCCCGTCGGACAGGGTTCAAAACGGAAGCTTCGGCGCCTGTCTCATGCGCGAGCCGGCGCTGGTGGCAGACTGCGTCGCTGCGATGAAGGCGGCTGTGGCGGTTCCGGTCACTGTCAAATGTCGCATCGGCGTCGACGAGCAGGACCCCGAAGAAGCGCTTTTCACTTTTGCGGACAGCGTCGTGAATGCAGGCGTCGACGCGCTCATCGTGCATGCGCGCAAGGCCTGGCTGAAAGGCCTGTCGCCGCGCGAGAACCGCGATGTGCCGCCGCTGGATTATGACATTGTCTTCCGGCTGAAAAAGAGCCGCCCTGACCTGCCGATCGCGATCAATGGCGGAATCTCGTCTCTGTCTCAGGCGCGCGAACTGCTCGCGCCGCGCGCGGGGGCCGCGCTTGACGGGATCATGCTCGGACGCGCGGCGTACCAGAATCCGGGCCTTCTGCTTGGCGTCGATCCGGAGCTGTTCGGGAACGCCGCGCCGCTGCGCGACGAGCACGAGGTGATTGACGCGTTTTCTGTTTATGTCGCGGCCCAGCTCGCGAGCGGCGTGCGATTGAGCGCGATGACGCGCCATATCCTCGGCCTGTTTCAGGGACGGCCCGGAGCGCGATCGTTCCGGCGTCATCTGGCGACGGAGGCGGTGAAGCCCGGCGCGGGGCTCGATGTGTTGCGCGCAGCGGCGGCGATGGTTTCGAGACACGAAACGGTTGCGGCGGCGGCGCAATAGCATCGCCGCCGCGGCGCGCGAAGCGCTGGATCACCGGCTGCGCAGGATGAGGCGGTCGCCTTCCACGCGATAGCTCGCCAGACGCTCCAGGAATGTCATGCCGAGAAGGCTTTCGCGCAGCGCGCCCGGCCGCGCCGCCAGCGCGCGCACGGCGGTTTCGCGAATGGGTCCGATCGTAATTTCGTCGAGTTGCGCGCGCGCCGTCATTGTCGGGCCGTTGGCCGTCCACACCTGGACGACATAGTCGCTCTCGGCGATGCGAAGCCCCGCGCGCCGCGCGTCTTCGTGCGTGAGAACGACGGCGCTTGCGCCGGTGTCGAAGATGAATCGCGTCGCGACGCCGTTGATGCGGCCGTTGACGATGAATGATCCGCCGTCCTGCCGCGTGATCGTCGCCTCGCCGTCGCGCGTGGCGATCGCCGCGCCCGGCATGAGCGAGCCGAGAACGCGGTGCGCGACAGCCGACAGTTCGAACCGGTAGCTGTGCAGTCCGACGATGAGCAGGATC
>MKVY01000047.1:86460-89558 GCA_001899525.1 Rhizobiales bacterium 65-9 | reverse complement strand
CTCCGGCGGCGTCAGGCCGGCGATGCTCTCCCGCTCGCCGAAAAATATGAGCAGGATCATCGCTGCGATGAGAATGGCGAAAGGCAGCCCGGCCCACATCGTCAATAGTCAGTTTTGTCCGGCGCCGCGCGTCGGGCGAGCCGTCGCGGCAGATCGGCCATGACCGCTTCGCGCTCGGCGGGCGTCAGCGATCGCCAGCGCGCGATTTCCTCGAGCGTTCGCCCGCAGCCCTCGCAGACCCTCGTGGCCGGATCGAGCACGCAGATTTTCAGGCAGGGTGTGGCGATGGAATCGTTCTCGCTCATTGCGCGAAGGTCGCCGCGAGCGGGAGGAGCAGGCAGCCCATTTCCGCGATCTGTTGCGCCGCCCCGGCGACGTCTCCCGTCTGGCCGCCGATCTTGCGCGCGGCGACCCAGCTTGTGGCGAGCCCCGCTGCGGCTGCGACGAGCACGAGCGCCGCCGCGAGGCTGGCCGGCCAGTCTGAAATCGCGATCACCGCGCCGCCGGTGATTGCGGCGCAGAGGAGGAAGCAGACGGCGAGGCCGCTGCGGGAGGGCCGGCCCATGTCGAACGAAGCCCCGTCTTGCCGGGCGGGCGGGATAAGGGCGAGGGGCGTCAGGCCGGCGGCGCGCGACAGCGCCGCTATGGCGAGAAGAAGCGCGGCCACGGAGAAAAGCGGCCGGGTTTCGAGCAGCGCGGAAAGCGCCGCGACGCGAAGCAGAAGCGAAAGGCCGAGCGCCGCGGCTCCGAAGGTCCCGACCCGGCTGTCCTTCATGATCTCCAGACGCCGCGGGGCGGTCGATCCACCGAAGCTGTCGGCGCAGTCGGCAAGCCCGTCCTCATGGAAGGCGCCCGTGGTGACCAGCATCGCCGCGACCGTGACGATCGCGGTGATTTCGGCGGGAAAACCGAGCGCGTCGCAGATCGACATGACGACGCAGGAGGGAAGGGCGATGATGAGCGCCGCGAAGGGCAGCGCGAGCGGCAGGGCCGCCATGCCGGGCGGCGCGTAAGGCTGCGTTTCGCCGGGAAGCGCCGGCAGCGGCAGTCGCGAGTAGAAGCGCACGCATTGAGCCACAGCGGCGAGGAGGCTTGCTTGCGCGGGGCGGGCGGGGTCGAGGCGTTGATCCATCGGCGTCGCCGTTCTACGTGCCGGGCGTCCCTTTCGCCAGCCCGGACCGATCATGAGCGCCCCAGCCAGCGGCCTTCCGTTTGACGACATTCGCCATTTGCTCACGCTCATGCCTGGTCCCGATCTGGCGGCAGTGGAAGCCGTGCGCCGCCGCGACAGGGATTTGACCAAGCCCGCGGGCAGCCTCGGCCGGCTGGAGACGATCGTGGAATGGCTCGCCGCGTGGCAGGCCCAGCCCGAGCCGACATTGAATCGCCCGCTCGTCTGCATCTTCGCCGCGAATCACGGCGTGGTCGCGCAGGGCGTGTCTCCTTATCCCGCCAGCGTCACGCGCGCGATGATGGAGAACTTTTCGGCGGGCGGAGCCGCCGTCAACCAGATCTGCGCGACGCATAACCTCGGGTTGAAAGTCTTCGATCTCGCCCTTGACATGCCGACGCCGGACATCACCGAGGCCGCGGCGCTTGATGAGGCGGCGTGCGCCGCGACGATGGCGTTCGGCATGGAGGCGATCGCCGGCGGCGCCGATCTGTTGTGTGTCGGCGAAATGGGCATCGGGAACACCACGATCGCAGCCGCCATCTACGCCGCGCTGTTCGGCGGGCCGGTCGAGTCCTGGGTCGGCCGCGGCGCCGGCGTTGACGACGAAGGCTTCGCGCGCAAGCGCAACGCGGTGGAGAAGGCTCTGGCCTTTCATGCCGGCGCCCTGTCCGATCCGCTCGAGGTTCTGCGCCGCGTCGGGGGACGGGAGATCGCGGCGATGGCCGGCGCCATTCTCGCGGCGCGGCTTCAGCGCATCCCGGTGGTGCTCGACGGCTATGTCGCGACGGCGGCGGCGGCCGTGCTTCACGCGCTTGATGAGAGGGCGCTGGACCATTGCATCGCCGGTCACCGCTCCGCCGAAGGGGCGCATGGCGTCGTGCTGGAGAAGCTCGGGCTTGATCCGCTGCTCGATCTCGGCATGCGTCTTGGCGAAGGCTCGGGGGCGGCGATGGCCGCCGGCGTGATGCGCGCGGCGCTCAGTTGCCATCGCGACATGGCGACGTTCGAGCAGGCGCAGGTCGCGCGCAAGACCGGTTGAGAATGCGTTTCGCCGCGGCGGGCCGTCAGGCCGCGCGGATCGACGCGCGCCGCTGCTCCGGCGCATGAATGACGGGCGCGAGCGCGTCCATCACCCGCTGCGGCGGCAGCGCCACGACCACTTCGGTGCCTTCGCGCAGTTTCGAGCGCAGCGTGAAATGACCGCCATGCAGATCGACGAGTCCTTTCACGATCGGCAGGCCGAGGCCGGAGCCCTGCTCCGCGCTTTTCAGCGCCGACGATCCGCGTCCGAACGAGGTCATCACGATCGGAATTTCGTTTTCGGGAATTCCTGGTCCGTTGTCCTTGATCGAGAAATACTGGCCGCCGCTGCTGGTCCAGCCGACCTTGATCTCCACCTCGCCGCCCTGCGGCGTGAACTTGATGGCGTTGGACAGAAGATTGAGCGTGATCTGGCGCATCGCGCGCTCGTCCGCCCAGACTCGCGGCAGATTCGTCTCAGCGGCGATGCGCACCGTGATCGACCGGGCCTTGGCGCGCAGATTGAGCATGTGCCGGCAATCTTCGACGAGCTCGGCGAGATCGATGGCCTCTTCCTTGAGTTCGTAGCGGCCGGCCTCGACGCGGGACAGGTCGAGGATTTCGTTGATCAGGTTGAGGAGGTGCTGCCCGCTGGCGTGAATGTCGTTGATGTATTCCTTGTAGGCGGGCACCTGGAGCGGACCGAACAACTCGTTCTTGATGACTTCGGAGAAACCGAGGATCGCGTTCAGCGGCGTGCGCAGCTCATGGCTCATGGTGGCGAGGAACTGCGATTTCGCGATGTTGGATTCTTCCGCGCGTCGGCGCGCTTCGTCCGAATTCGCCTTCGCCTGCTCCAGCTCCGCGATCAGGGCGTCCTTCTCCGACTGAAATTCGAGACCCA
>MKVY01000047.1:74958-86448 GCA_001899525.1 Rhizobiales bacterium 65-9 | reverse complement strand
GCCGACGCCGCCAGACCGAGGCTGTTGATGTCCTGGAACGGGTAGCATTTCGCGACGAACGCCACCGCCATGGGGCCGATGCCGGCAAAGATCGCGTTGGCGATCGTGGTCGAGACCATCGCCGTCGCCGCTGAAACGACGAGCAGCGTAAAGAACAGGAAGAGCCTGACATTCGGCTCGGGCGCCGAGAACAGCAGGCCGACGAAGCCCGCCCAGGCGAGGCCTTGCAGCAACTCGCCGAGGATGAACCGCCGTCGCCACAGGCGGATGTCCACGTTCTGGTCGGGCGTTTCCAGAAACCGCCGCCCGAGCATGAGAGAAACCGTCATGGTCGCGCACATGACCGCGAGCCAGATGAACGCCGGTCCCGGAGCGATCCAGTTGCCTGCGAGCACGGCCAGGACCGCCGCGAGCAGGACCATCGTCAGCGCCGCGCTCGAACGCTGGCGCGCGAACATCCGCAGCAATTCGTGGTCGAAAGCCCGTCTCAGGCCGCTGGATGAGGTCAGCCGTTCGCGAAGCGAGCGCAATTGCTGCACATTGGCGCGCTTTCGCCTCGCGAGCTCCGGATCGACGCCCGGGCCGCGCTGAATCATCTCGGCCGTGAGCTCAACCATGGGCGGCGGGACAGGTCTCCGGCTGGGTGGGTCAGCCCTGCCTGGAACGTTGTCAGAGAATCGTTAACGCGATTTTGACCGATCCCGTCGAATCCCGTGTTTTCCACAGTCCATGACCTGGCCTTCGACCCTTTGGATCTGTCTCCTGCTGGCGGCGCTCGGTTTCAGCGGAGCTTATGTCGCCGGTTTGCCGGAGGCGAAAATCGTCGGCGCGGCGACCGCCGTGGACGGCGATTCGTTGCGCCTCGACGGCCGCAGCATCCGGCTGAAAGGTCTCGACGCCCCGGAATATCGCCAGACCTGTCAGGGGCCGGACGGGGAGACGCCGTGCGGGCGCGAGGCGCGGCAGGCGCTCGCCAGGCTGCTGGCGCGGGCGCCTGTCGTCTGCTCGCTGAAAGGGCGGGATCGGTACGGTCGCGATCTTGCCTATTGTCGCGCCGGCGACCTCGACATCAACGCTGCTCTGGTTCGTGACGGACACGCGGTCGCTTACGGCGAGTACGCCGCTGAGGAGGCCGAGGCGCGGGCGAATCGCAGGGGACTGTGGCGACTCTCGTTCGAGAAGCCCTCCGTCTGGCGGGAGAAGCATCCGCGACCGGGACGCGATCATTGACGCCCATGTGCGCCGCCGCACATCGGTCCTCGCGGCATGCGTTAGGAAAGACTCGTTTCCTCCCATTGACCCTTCTCTGGCCCGGCCCACGCCGGGCCCTTTCTTTTGCTGCGCCCGATTGCGCGCGGCGCGTCGACATGATCTTGCCGTGAAGCGCGCCGAAGACCGCCCGGAACAGGAGGCGCAGGTTTCCGATTTGATGCTCGCTATGAAATCAGCGTTCCTTGCCGGCGTGATCGCATGCGCGGCGGTTATTTCTCCCGCGCTGGCTCAGTCGACGCCCGCCGCGCCGTCCCTGGGCGACGGCCCGGTCGGCGAGGGGCTGTCGGGCGAGGCGCTGCGGCGCGAGGTGTCCGGCGCCACGATCGCGGGTTTCCACCTGCGCACGATGATGCGCTTCAGCGAGTATCATTCTCCCGACGGGCGCATTCTCGGCCACAATGGCGGCGTGCCGGTGGATCGCGGCTGCTGGGAGGTCAAGGCGGACGAGGTTTGCTATTACTATGAAGGCGATACCCTGCCTCAGGGCACATGGTGCTGGACATTCAACCGGCTCGCGAACGCCAATCAATACCGCCTTGAACACCGGGCGTCCGGCGGGCTGGCGCTGGGCGTGCGTCAGCCGGGCAATCCCAACAACTGGTCCGATAACGGCAAGCCGTGGCAATGCACCGGCATGATCTCCCGGCGCGAAACGCCAAACCAGTCCCGCCTCGCGCAGAAGCGCCCCTGAAAACGGTCGATCTGAAAGCCATCGTCGATGCCGTTCGCGCGTGCCGCCTGTGCCGGGACGCGCCGCGTTTCGGCGCTCCTCTGCCGCATGAGCCGAGGCCGGTGCTCCGGGTGTCGTCCACGGCGCGCATTCTCGTCGCGAGCCAGGCGCCGGGCGCGCGCGTTCATGCGTCGGGCATGCCGTTCACCGATCAGTCCGGCGTGCGGCTGCGGTCCTGGATGGGGGTCGACGAAGCGATATTCTACGATGTGTCCCGCATCGCCATCGCGCCGATGGGGTTCTGTTTCCCCGGCTATGACAGCAAGGGCGCGGACATTCCGCCCCGCCGCGAATGCGCCGCGACCTGGCATCAGGCTCTCTTCGCCGCCCTGCCGCAGATCGAATTCATCCTCGCTGTCGGCGCGCCGGCGCAGCGCTATCATCTGACGCGGCTCGGACGCCCCGACCTGATCGGCGCGTCCCTGACGGAGACCGTGAGCAACTGGCGGGCGATCCGGGACGGGACGCGCCCGCGCCTCTATCCGTTGCCGCACCCGTCCTGGCGCAACAACGGATGGATCAGAACCCATCCCTGGTTCGAGTCGGAGCTGCTTCCGGCGATGCGCGCCGACCTGAGCAGGATGCTCGCCGCAAGCGCCTGAATCGCGATCCGGAAAAAGCGGATTTCGGGTCTGTAGGCCTCGCGCTTCAGCGATTGAGCCGCGCGATCAAGCTCGACGTGTCCCACCGCGAGCCGCCCATCGCCTGCACTTCGGCGTAGAACTGATCGACCAGCGCCGTGACCGGGAGGTTCGCGCCATTGCGCCGCGCCTCCGCGAAGCAGATCCCGAGATCCTTGCGCATCCAGTCGACGGCGAAGCCGAAATCGAACTTGCCCGCCGCCATCGTCTTGTGCCGGTTTTCCATCTGCCAGGAGCCGGCCGCGCCTTTGGAGATGACATCGACCACGCTCTCGATGTCGAGGCCGGCCTTGCTCGCGAAGTTCAATCCTTCCGACAATCCTTCGACCAGTCCGGCGATGCAGATCTGGTTGACCATCTTGGTGAGCTGGCCTGCGCCGACGGGCCCCATCCGACGACAGGCGCGGGCGAAGGCGGCGATCACCGGCTCGGCTTTCGCATAGTCGCTTTCCTCGCCGCCGCACATGACGGTCAGCACGCCGTTTTCCGCGCCAGCCTGTCCGCCGGAGACCGGCGCGTCGACGAAGCCCAAACCTTTCGCCTTGCCTGTCTCGGACAGCTCCCGCGCCACGTCGGCGGAGGCCGTGGTGTTATCGACGAAGATCGCTCCGGCCCGCGCCCCTTCGAAGGCGCCGTTCTCGCCGATCATCACCTGGCGCAGATCGTCGTCGTTGCCCACGCATGAGAAAACGAAATCCTGCCCCGCGGCGGCTTCCCGAGGAGTCCGCGCGGTCTTGCCGCCGTTCTCCGCGACCCATTTTTCGGCCTTGGCGAAGGTCCGGTTGTAGACGGTGACGTCGTGGCCGCCTTTGACCTTGAGATGCCGGGCCATCGGATAGCCCATGACCCCAAGTCCGAGAAACGCAACCTTGGCCATGCTCGTCTTCCTCTTGATCCCGCCCCTGCGTGCGCGGCGCGAGGGTCTGTAGCGCCTCCGGCGTGAAATTCAAAGCGCGCGGGCGTGTGGGTTGTCGGTCGCGCTGTGCCGCGTCAGATGCGCCTCGATCAGCGCCAGAACGCGCCGGATGATCTCGACGAGCGCCAGATAGATGGCGGCCGCATACAGATAGATCGACAGATCGAACGACCGCGCGAAGGCGAGCTTCGTCGCGCCCATCAGGTCAAACAGCGTCACCAGCGATGCGATCGCGCTGACCTTGATCGTTGTGATCAATTCGTTGCCGAGTGGACGCAGCGCGACGATCAGCGCTTGGGGCATGACGACCAGACGCAGCAGCTGAAAGCGGGACAGCCCGAGCGCTTTCGCCGCCTCGATCTGTCCGCGTGGCAGCGATGCGATCGCGCCGCGAAAAATCTCGGCCTGGTACGCTGCGGTGTTGATCGTGAAAGCGAGAAGCGCGCAGTAGAACGGCTCCCGGAAAAACCACCAGAGATCGACGGACTGCCAGAACGGCCGAAAGGAGCCGAGGCCGTAATAGATGAGGAAGAGCTGGCAAAGGAGCGGCGTGCCCCGGAAAAAGGTGGTGTAAGCGGCCATGGCTCCACGCGCCCAGGCGGGGCCTTTCAGCCTGATCAGCGCGATGCACAGCGCGATCGCGCAGCCGAGCGTCGTCGAGAGGGCGACGAGTTCGATCGTCACCAGCAGCCCGGATGCGATCCGGCAGCCATAGTTCTGGAGAACCTCGTGACCCAGCCAGTAGCCAGGCGCCTCGCACCAGGTCATCGCGCCGCCCCGTGCATGGCGTGGCCGCGATTGGAGCGCGCTTCCAGAACGCCGAACCCGACGGCGGAGATTATCGAGAAGGCGAGATAGATCAGGCTCGCGACGCCGAACATCAGGAACGGCTCCTTCGTCACCACGTTCGCGCGCATGGCGTAGAACATGATGTCCGGCAGCGTGATCACCGAGACGAGCGATGTCTCCTTCAGAAGCACCATCCAGTTGTTGCCGAGGCCCGGCAACGCGATGCGCATGATCTGCGGAAACACGATGAGGCGGAACGCCTGCGCGCGGTGAAGCCCGAGCGCGGCTGCGGCTTCGCGTTGTCCGCGCGGGATGGCGTTCAGCGCGCCGACCCAGACTTCGCTTGAGAAAGCCGCCAGAACGAGGCCGAGCGCGATCATTCCCGCGAGGAAAGGCGGCATGTCGAACTGCGTTGAGAAGCCCAGGCTTTTCAGCGCCGACTGCACGCCGAGCGAAAGCCCGAAATAGATGATGTAGAGCGTGAGCAGCTCGGGGGCGCCTCTGAAAACGGTCGTATAGACCGTGGCGAATCCGCGCGCGAACCTGCGATGGGAGCGCTGCATCAGCGCGATCGCAAGCCCGAGCGTCAACCCGAAAGGCAGGGTCGCGACCGCCAGCGATAGGGTGACGAAAGCGCCTTCAAGAAAAGGCCGGCCCCAGCCATGGGGGCCGAAGGAGATAAGAGAAAGGTAATAGTCCATGCGGCGATGCGCGTAGGAGCGCGGCGATCGTCGCGGTTTCGCCGCCTACATGATGGCGAATTTGAACCACTTCACGCGCACTTTCTCGAACGAGCCGTCCTTGAGCGATTCCTCGATCGCCTTGCTGATCATGTCGCGCAGAGCCGTGTCTTCCTTGCGCACCGCCATCGCCGTGCCTGGCCCGTGAATCGCCGGATCGCGCTCGATCAGGCCGACCTCCTTGCAGCAATCCTTGCCCTTGTTGTTGAGGAAATCATCCAGCGACATTTTGTCGGCGACAACGTAGTCGAGACGGCCGTTTTCCAGGTCGAGATTGGCTTCTTCCTGAGTCGGATAAAGCCGGATGGTCGAATCCTTGTAGTATTTTTCGAGATAGTTCGCATGGATCGTCGATCCCTGCGTGCCGATGGCCTTTCCTTTGAGCGCGGCCGGACTGAAGTCGGCCGACGCGACGCTCTTCGCGGCGATGACGGCGATCGGCGTTCTCGTATAGACCGTGGTGAAGTCGACGCGCTTCTTGCGCTCGTCGGTGGCGTTCATGCCGGCGACGATGACGTCATATTTGCCCGCCAGCAGCGCCGGAATGATCCCGTCCCAATCCTGCACCACCCAGGTGCATTTGACCTTCATCTTGTCGCACAGCGCGTTCATGTAATCGATCTCGAAGCCCTCGAGTTCTTTGCGGGCGTTGAGATTGTTGAAGGGCGGATAGGCGCCCTCGGTGCCGATCCGGATCTCCTTCCATTCCTTCTGTTGCGCATGGGCGCCGATCGCGCCGACGGCCACCCCTGTCGCGATGACAGCGAGCCTGAAGAATGTTCGCATCGCTCTCCCCCTTCTCCCCTCGCATGGTCTCCCGCCAGCGCTCGAAAAGGTTAGAGCGCCGCCGCGTCACCGTCTATCCTTCGAAAGCACATGGGACAGGCATGCAGTTTCGGCGCCGCGCCGCGCAGTTTTGGCGCCGCGCCGTCGCGGCGTCATTGACCCTCGCGGCGCGCCCTCTCATATGAGTGAGCGAGGCGCGAGGCGGAGCGAATGGTCAGCAAGGACGAGGTTATTGCGCGGCTGAGCCGGCTTCCCGGTCCCGACGGGGCGACGCCATTGCCGCGGTCCGGCGCGCTGTCTGACGTCGTGGTGCAAGGGGGCAAGGTCTATTTTTCGATCGGCGTCGACCCGTCCCGCGCCCACGACATGGAGAAGCTGCGCGAGCGCGCGGAGGCCGCCGTTCGGGAGCTTCCCGGCGTCGAGAGCGTCGCCGTCACCTTGACCGCGGAGCGTTCCGCGCGCCCGTCACAGCCGCAGCCGGGGCCGCGCGCCCAGGCCGGGACCGCCCGTGAATCGGTCGGCGACGTGAAGCGCATCATCGCCGTCGCCTCCGGCAAGGGCGGCGTCGGCAAATCGACCACGGCCTGCAACCTCGCTCTCGCCTTGGCGAGGCTGGGCTGGAGAGTGGGACTGCTCGACGCCGACATCTACGGCCCGTCGATCCCGCGCCTGATGGGCGTCCGGGGCAAGCCGCAGGTCGTTCCCGGCTCGTCCCGCACCCTGTCGCCGCTTGAGGGGCACGGGCTGAAGCTGATGTCGATCGGCTTTCTGGTCGATGAGGACACCGCGATGATCTGGCGCGGCCCTATGGTGATGGGCGCGCTGCAGCAGATGCTCCGCGACGTGGCCTGGGGCGAACTCGACGTGCTCGTCGTCGACATGCCGCCGGGCACGGGCGACGCGCAGCTCACGATGGCGCAGGCCGTGCCGCTCGCGGGCGCCGTGATCGTCTCGACCCCTCAGGATCTCGCTTTGCTCGACGCGCGTCGCGGCGTCGCCATGTTCCGCAAGACGCAGGTGCCCATTCTCGGGCTGATCGAGAACATGAGCACATTCATCTGCCCGCACTGCGGAACGCGCTCCGACATTTTTGGTCATGGCGGCGCGCGTCATGAGGCCGAGCGGATCGGCGCGCCGTTTCTTGGCGAGGTGCCGCTGCATATCGACATCCGGGAAACGTCCGACGCGGGCGTTCCCGTGGTCGCCGCCAATCCGGACGGACCGCACGCCGCCGCTTACATGGCTATCGCGCGCGCCGTGAAGACTGGCCTCGAAGGCGGCTCCACGATGCGGCCGCCGCCGAGGATCGTGATCGAATAACTGTCGGTTGAGACGACAGCGCTGTGGCAGGGGCGTGATTCGAAAACGCGGCGTCCGCTCACTCCGCCCGAGGCGAATAGCTGAAGCAGCGCAGCGACTTCTGCGAGGCCGCAGCCTGTTCAGTAAGCGGCTTCGAGAATGTTGAGATAGTCCCGCTCGGTTGCTGCCCGCGCGTTGGTCGCATGGGTGTGATCGAGCAGCGCCGCCTTGGCGATGGCCGGCAGAACCTGCGACGGCAGGCCCATCTCGGAGAGCCTCGACGGCATGCCGATGCGGCTGTTGAAGCGCGCGATGAAATCCGCGACATCGTCTTCGGGCGACAGGCCCATGGCGCGGCGCAGCCCGTGATATTTGCCGCGCGCCGCCGCGTCGCCTTCGTTGAAGCGCAACGCATGCGGCAGCAGCACGGCGTTCAGCGTCCCGTGATGCAGCTTGAATTCGCGCAGCCCGCCAAGCGGGTGGGACAGGGCGTGCACGGCGCCGAGGCCCTTCTGAAACGCCATCGCTCCCATCATCGCCGCGATCATCATTTCCCGTCGCGCTTCGCGATCCTGTCCGTCGGCGACCGCGCGCGGCAGATGCCCGATCGCGCGGGCGAGTCCGTCGATCGCGATCGCGCCGGCCACTGGATTGTCGACCGGCGAGATGTAGCATTCGATGCAGTGCGTCACGGCGTCCATGCCCGTCGCCGCGGTGATCTGCGGCGGCAGGCCGAGCGTGAGATCGGGATCGCAGATCGCGCGCTTGGGAAGAAGATGAGGAGAGAGGACGCCGAGCTTGCGCCCGTCCCGGAAGGTGATCACCGCGCCGCGGCCGACCTCGCTGCCCGTGCCGGCCGTGGTCGGAATGGCGATCACCGGCGCCACGGCGGCGGTGATCTTCGGAGCGCCGCCGAGCACGGCGGCGTATTGTTGAAGCGGGCCCGGATGCGTCGCCAGAATCGCGACGCCCTTGGCCAGATCCATCGGCGAGCCGCCGCCAACGGCGATCAGCCCGTCGCATTCATGCGCTTGATAGACGGCGAGCGCCGCGTCGACGGCCTCCTCCGTCGGATTGGCCGGGGTGTCGTCGAACAGCGCATGCGGGGTCCCCGCGGCCAGTCGGCCGATGACCCGTTCCGTGAGGCCGGCGGCGGTCACGCCCTTGTCGGCGATGACGAGCGGCCGTCGCAGGCCGAGCGCCGCTGCGTCCTCCGCCAGATCCGCCAGCGCGCCGAAATCCAGCCGGATGGTTGTGAGATAGTTGATGACCGCCACGCGCGCGCTCCGGAAAGTGACGACGCGACAATCAATGCTCTGACGAGGCGGCGCAACGCCTCTCTTAAGCTCATGCGAAGGTTGTAGTTCCGTGGGCGGCGATTGGCCGCCGCGGGGATGGACAACCATTCCGCCCCTTTCCATAAACAATGATCTGCGGCGAAGTCCGCCGGCCAAAGGGAGGAATACATGGCAGTGAAGCGCAGGGATCTGGTGAAGGTGGCAGCAGCGGGCGCGGCTGCGACGGCGATCGCGAAGCCGGCGATCGCCCAGGCCTCGCCCGAGGTGAAATGGCGTCTGGCCTCCAGCTTTCCGAAATCGCTCGATACGATCTATTCCGCGGCTGAAGTGATGGCCAAGCAGGTCTCCGATCTGACCGACGGAAAATTTCAGATCCAGGTGTTCGCGGCCGGCGAGATCGCTCCGGCGCTCGCGGCGCTCGATGTCGTCAGCAACAACACCGTCGAGGCCTGCCACACGGTGTCTTATTACTATGTCGGCAAGGATCCGACCTTCGCCATTCCCGCGTCGGTTCCCTTCGGCTTGAATGCGCGGTTGCAGAATGCGTGGCTTTACACCGGCGGCGGCAACGAGCTTTTCAATGAGTTCTATAAGAAGTTCAATGTGTTGGGTATGCCGTGCGGCAACACCGGCGCGCAGATGGGCGGCTGGTTCCGCAAAGAGATCAAGACTGTCGCCGACCTTCAGGGGCTGAAGATGCGCATCGGCGGCATCGCCGGTCAGGTGCTGCAGAAGCTTGGCGTCATTCCGCAGCAGATCGGCGGCGGCGATATTTACCCCGCGCTCGAAAAAGGCACGATCGACGCCGCCGAGTGGGTCGGCCCCTATGACGACGAAAAGCTCGGCTTCAACAAGGTCGCTCCGTTCTACTACTATCCCGGCTGGTGGGAGGGCGGACCGACGGTCCACGCTTTCTTCAATATCGAGAAGTACAACGCGCTGCCGAAGCATTATCAGGCCGCTCTGATCGCGGGCAGCACCTACGCCAACACCTGGATGCAGGCGAAGTATGACATCGTGAACTCCGGCGCGCTTCGCAAGCTGGTTGGCGGCGGCGCCCAGCTTCGCCCGTTCCCGCAGGACGTGATGGAGGCCTGCTACAAGGCGTCCGGCGAACTGTACGCCGAAATCAGCGCCAAGAATCCTGATTTCAAGAAGGCCATCGATGCGATGGCCCAGCAGCGCCAGGACGGTTATCTCTGGTGGCAGGTCGCCGAATACACGTTCGACAACTTCATGATCCGCGCCCGCGCGCGCGGATAAGGCGTGTCATAGGGACGGTCTGGTCAGGCCCGGCCGAAAGGCCGGGCTTTTTCTTGCTTCGGCGAGACCGTGGCGGCGCGGCGCGTTCGGGCCGTCTTCTCCCGTTCCTCGGTCGCGCCGCCTTGATTTTGTCGCGTGCGGGCGAGACAAGAGCGCATGAGGCTTCTCGTTCCAGCCTTTCTTGCGACCCTTTGTTGCCTGAGCGCCGCTTCGGCCCAGCAGCTTGGCCAGCGTTTGCCCGGACAGCGCGCTGAGGCGGGCATGCCCGGCGCCAAGGCTCAGACTGAAAAATTACGCCCATGCCCGCAATATGGCGCCGGATTCGTTCGGCTGAACGGATCGAGCGCGTGCGTCCGGCTCGGCGGGCAGGCCTCGTTCGAATACGGCGTCGGCGGCGGCCGGCGCGGCTATTCCGGGACCGGAACGCGGAGCGGCGTCGCGGTTGAACTGGACGCCCGCACGGAGACGGATCTGGGGCCTTTGCGCGCCGTCGTTCGCGGCGGCGGCGCTTACGAAACGGGCGACCTGCGCTGGCGTCCCTACAACTGACTTGCTCGCTTCGATGAGCTAAACGGGCGTCGGTCGCGGCCGCTGAAGAGCCAGGGCCAGAACCCCGATGACCGATGCGATGAACATGATGACCACGAGACCGCGCGGCGACGACGGGACGATATGGCCTGTAAGATAAGCGATGATCGCCGATGACCCGAGCTGAAGGGCGCCGATGAGGCCGGACGCCGCCCCGGCGAGGTCCGGGCGGACCGACAGCGCGGAGGCCGTGGCGCTCGGGATGGTCGCGCCGTTGCCGAACGCCATCACCAGAGCAGGGATGAACAGGAGCGCGGGCGTCCAGGGATCGGCCAGCGCGCCGAGAAGCTGCATCGCGCTGCCCACGAGCGTGGTCACGCCGCCGATCAGGATCATCCGCTCCGTTCCGATCCGGCCGGCATAGCGGCCGGACGCGAAGTTGCCGGCCGCGTAGCCGAGCGAAACCACCATGAACCAGAGCGCGTAGACCTGGGGTCCACGCCCCATGGATTCGACGACGACGTGCGGCGCGCCTGCGACAAACGCGAAGAACTGAGCTGATGTCGCGCATGTGGACAGCGTATAGGCGAGAAAGGCCCGGCTGCGCAGAAGAAGCGGAAAAGCGCTCGCGAGCTTGGCGACGGACGCGTCCGGGTCACGCATCAGGTTGGTTTCCGGCAGGAGCCGCCAGACGATTGCGAAAGCCGCCGCGCCAAGCGCCGCCATCACGAAAAAGATCGCGTGCCAGCCCGCCAGCCCGTCGATGAGGCTGCCGAGCGCCGGCGAAAGCATCGGCGCGACGAGCATGGCCACCATCATGTAGCCGATGCGGCTTGCGGCTTCTTCGCGCGCGGAGGTGTCCCTGATGATGGCGCGGGCGAGGGCGAACGCGGCTCCCGATCCGATCGCCTGAACGACCCGGGCGGCGATCAGCGCTTCGATCGTCGGCGCGACCGCCGCGGCGAGGCACCCGGCGACGAAGGCGCCCAGCGAGAACAGGATCACCGGCCTGCGGCCGGAGCGGTCCGACAGCGGCCCGGTGACGAGCTGCGACAGGGCGACCGCGAACAGGAAGATCGTCAGGGTGAGCTGGACGGTCGCGTAATCCGTTGAAAACTCGCGCGCCATCGCGGGCGTGGAGGGCGCGATGATGTTGAGCGCAATCGGCTGGATGGCCGACAGCGTCACCAGAAGAAAAAGAGGCGGCGCGGCGGCGCGCAGCGCGGTC
>MKVY01000047.1:73734-74938 GCA_001899525.1 Rhizobiales bacterium 65-9 | reverse complement strand
CCACATCGTATAAAGGCTGCTGCCGACGATCATCAAAGAACCGACGAAAGTCCAGAAATCCGGGGTTTCATTCCAAACCAGAAAGCCGCCGACCATGGCGAACAGGATGGACGTATAGCGGAAAGGGGCGACCACAGCCACGTCGGCTGTTCGGAAGGCCGCGACGATCATGACGTTTCCGCAGGAGACGGCGACTGCCGCGCACGCCAGAAAGACGCTTTCGCGGAGGGTGGGAAGCCGCCATCCCGTTTCGACGGCGCCGAGGACAAAGCCGAGCAGCGTCACGGCCGCCGTGCTCACGAGGGCCACGACGACGGTCGGCGTCTCCGGCCGGATCTTCCGCGTCACCACATCGCGCATGGCGACGAGCAAGGTGCAGACGATCGCAAGCAGCGCAGCCGGCGTCACCGCGGAAGGGGTGGGTCTCAGCACCACGACGACGCCCGCGAATCCGATGATGAGAGCCCACCATCGTCGCGGTCCGACTTTCTCGATGCCCATCCCCGCGGCGATCGCCGTCGTGACCAGGGCCGCGGCGAGAAGGACGGCGCTGAGCATGGCGAAAGGCATTTTCGGCAGAGCCGTGATGAAAAGGATGGCGACGCTGCCCTCAAGAGCCCCGCGCAGAGCGACCAGCCTATTGAAAAAGCGGTGAAACTGCCTCAGCGCGCCGGTCGCGCCGGCCGCCGCGAGAACGATGGTCGTTGCCATGACTCCGCGGACGGCCATGATCTCGCCGGTCGGCAGGCTTTCCGCGGCCAGGCGGACAAGCATGTCGCTCATCACGAAAGCGGCGACCGACGCCAGCATCGCCAGGATGCCTCGACGGTTCTGGGCGGCGGACGCCATCGAATGCTCGTCAGTTCTGGAAGGACTGATGGATGGTGAAGCGAGAGCAAACGATGCGCGCTGCGCTTGCATGCCCTTAGCCGCGCTCGCGCAAAAAAGCAGCAACGAAGTCTATGCGGGGCCGAGTTTTTGAGCGGCCGCGCGCTTTCTGCGGCGTTCGTCCGCCCGATGAGGCTAAGGAGGCGTCAGCCGCCGGTCGTGCTCATGTGCCGGGCCGAGGCGGGCGCCTGCCGGCGGCTGATGACGAAATCATGCCCCCGCGGCTTGCGGAGGATCGCCCGATCGATCGCTGCGGAGACAATGCGGTCGTCCGGCGAGGCGCGCAGCGGCGATCTCAGATCGGCGGCGTCCTCCT
>MKVY01000047.1:54316-73673 GCA_001899525.1 Rhizobiales bacterium 65-9 | reverse complement strand
GAAATTATGGGTCATCGGCGTGATGAAGCCCAGCCGCCCGCCGGTCTCGCGGATCCGCACATAGCGCGCCGGTCCGCCGGTGGCGTAGTCGATGTCTTCGAGCGTGTAGCGATCGAGAAGGCGGGCGCGCACGACCGAAAGCGGCAGGAACTGGTCGATCCGGGCCGGGCCGATGTCGCCCAGCGGCATGACCTCGATGAAAGTGAGATCCATGCCGCGGCCGTGCGACCACTCGATCAGCCGCTCAAACTCGTCCTCGTTGACGCCTTTCAGGGCGACGGCGTTGATCTTGATCTTGAGCCCCGCGCGCTGTGCGGCGTCGATCCCCCCGATCACCTGTCCGAGGTCGCCCCAGCGGGTGATCTTGCGGAATTTGTCGGGATCGAGCGTATCGAGCGAGACATTCACCCGCTTGACGCCGCAGGCGGCGAGGTCGGCCGCGTGCTTGCCGAGCTGGGACCCGTTCGTCGTGACGGTCAGTTCTTCCAGCGCGCCTGTATCCAGATGCCGCGACAAGGACCGGAACAGCGTCATGATGTCTCGCCGCACCAGCGGCTCGCCGCCGGTGATCCGCAGCTTCCTGACGCCCCGCCGGACGAAGACCGAGCACAGCCGGTCCAGCTCTTCCAGCGTCAGAACTTCGCGCTTGGGCAGGAAGGTCATGTCTTCCGCCATGCAATACACGCAGCGAAAATCGCAGCGATCGGTCACCGACACCCGCAGATAGGAGATCGTCCGCTGAAACGGATCCGTCAGCGGTCGATGCAGGGAGGTGACGTTCGCGCTGTCGCTGTCCATATCCGCCCGGCGGGCTTCCTCCATCCGCAACATATATCGGGGCGTCCGCCCGGCCGGTCAATGGCGGCCCTCGGCGCGGCGGCTATCGGCTTGAAAAAGCGATTTTGCAACAAAGCATAAGGGCCGCTAAGTGAATCAGGATCGAAGCCTGTTCGGAAAGAGGGCGAAGCGATGCAGCAGGTCTATTGGCCGACCGAATTGCGGCTGTCCGCGGACAAGCGAACGCTGGCCGTCGCGTTCGACGACGGAGCGCGCTATTCGCTCGACGCCGAGTATCTGCGCGTCATGAGTCCGTCGGCGGAGGTCAAGGGGCACGCCCCCGATCAGAAGAAAACCGTGGCGGGCAAGAAGTCGGTCATGATCCTCGCGGTCGATCCCGTCGGGAACTACGCCGTCAGACTGCAGTTCGACGACATGCACGACACCGGCCTCTACACCTGGGATCTGTTGCGCGATCTGGGCGCCCGACGGGATCGGCATTGGGGCGAGTATCTTGAAGAACTCGCCGCGAAAGGATTGAGCCGTTGATCGGGCGCCCGCTCAGGATGGGCGCGGCGGCTGCATGAGCAGGATAAAATCGTAGGGTCGGCCCTCGCGTCCGAGGAAGCGTTTTCGGGCCGTGAACGACGTCTCGATCAGCGGCTCCGGAAGCGCCGCGCGGGCGTCGGCCTGGCAACGGCCGTCCGTCGCAAGGCACAGCGCCGCGGCGCCCTCGCGCCGCAAGCGATCGTCGGTGATCCAGGGCGATCGCGCCATCGAGAAGTCGATGAACTGGGAGACCTCGCCGCGCGCATAGAACGGCGTTTCGTCGGCGTAGGGCCATGAGCCGGCGACGATGCGAAGCGGAGCGCCGAACGCCTCCCTGTAGAGCGTCTCCGCCTTGCGCGCGGCCTCCTTGCGCGGCTCGTCCGCCTTCTCGGCGCGCATCGCAAAGCGCGCATAGCCGATCGCCGGCGCGGCGATCAGCGAAAGGCCCATCAGGGCGAGCACGCTTCTCCGCAGCCAGACGAGCCCCGACGGGTCCAGTCTGAAGCCGGGGCATGTCAGCAGAAGAAGGGGAATGATCGGAAAGACGCCGATCGCGAAATTCGTGTCGATCTTGATGTTGGAGATCAGCGCGATCAGCATGGTCAGAAGAGGCGGGGACATTGCGACGACCAGCAGAAGCCGCCGCGGCGCGGAGGATTCGCGCCAGCTCATGAAACGCAACAACCGCCGCCACGACCCGTCTGAAAAGACTCCGAGAAAGGCGACGACCGCGACGTGGAAAAGCACGCAGCCCAGTCCGAACTGCGCCGCTTTCCAGAGGATGTAGCCGCGCGCATGCTGCGCCGTGTCGGACACGTAGGCGAACGGGCCGTAGCTGTTCCGCGTCAGCCAGAAAACATGCGGCGCGATGACCGCCAGCATGACCGCGACGGCCAGCCACGGCGCCGGCGAGCGCAGGATGTCCCGACGGCGGGGGTCGGCGAGCGTCGCGATCCCGAAAGCGGCCAGCAGCACCCCGAAATAATATTTCGACAGCAGGCCGAACCCGGCCGCCAGCCCGAGCCCGACGGCGGCCCTCATGCTGCGATCCTCGACCACTCTCAAAAAGAAATAGGTCGCCCACGGCCAGAGGGAGAGGAAGATCGTGTTGGCGTTATATTTGAAGCCGAGGAAGTGGTAGAAGGGCGTCAGCTCCAGCAGCAGCACGGCCGCGAGCCGCCGGGAGGAGTCTTCGAGATAACGTCCCGCGATCAGCCAGACCGCCCAAAGTCCGCAGGCGGCGTTGACCATGCTGAGCAGATAGAACGCCCATCCCGCGCGCGGCAGGACGGAGAACCAGAGGCCTGTGATCCACGCCCAGAACGGCGGATGCTTGTAATAGCCGAGCTGGAACTCGCGTCCCCAAGCATAGGCTTCGGCCATGTCGTGATGGATGTCCGCCGGCATGTTGCTCAGCGTGGCGTAGAGCGTCCACGCCGCGACGTGGAGCAGGAGCCAGAACCCGATCTGGTCTTGGATCGGCCGTCCGCCCGCTGGGCGCGGCGTCACGCCGCTTGCAACTGTCACGCCCGCGTCCCTGTCATTGCCGGATCCCGGCGCTGTGATAGCGGTCCGGGCGTCCAAAGAAAAAGGGCCGGCGCGCGGGCCGGCCCTTGGAATGCCTGGAAAAGATCGGTTAGCGGACGACGGTGACGATGGCGCCGACCTTCACGCGGTCATAGAGATCGATGACATCCTCGTTCGTCATGCGGATGCAGCCGGACGACACCGCCTGGCCGATCGTCTCCGGCTCGTTCGAGCCGTGGATGCGGAAGAGGGTCGAGCCGAGATACATGGCGCGGGCCCCCAGCGGATTGTCCTCGCCGCCCTTCATGTGGCGCGGCAGGTCGGGACGGCGCTTGAGCATCTGGGCCGGCGGCGTCCAGTCCGGCCACTCTGCCTTGCGGCTGACGCGATTGGTGCCCGCCCAGTCGAAGCCGGGGCGGCCGACGCCGATGCCGTAGCGGATCGCCTTGCCGTTCCCCAGGACGTAATAGAGGCGCCGCTCGGACGTGTTGATGAAGATCGACCCGCCGCCCATTTTGCCGTTATAGGCGACTTCCTCGCGGGGGATCGGATCGACGGTCGCGCGCGACGGGTCGCCGGAGACCACCAGCGGCTTTCCGGTCAGAACGTCGATCTCATACGCCGAGGCCGGCGCCGCAGCAAAAACGCCGGCGACAAGGGCGCCGGCCAGAATGAGCGATTTCAAACGCATGTTCACGCTGTCTCCAATGCAACGACGGCGGCGGCCGTAAAACAAAGACGCTTTGGCGTCCGATCGCTGATGACGATGCGATACAACCCTTAACGCTTCAATGTCGGCCGCCGCAATTCTGACAACACAAAACCGTGTTCGCGCCGAGAGTTGCGCCCGCGCTACAATCTGAAAGTGCTGCAGCGCACATAGGGGTTGCGCGAGGGTTTGCGGCTCGTTAACGGCCACGGGAATTCTTCCCGCAGGCGCCGTCCATGTCAGATCCCGATAGCATGAAGCGCGCCGCCGCCGCGCGCGCCGCCGGCCTGGTTCGGGACGGCATGAGGCTGGGCCTCGGCACCGGCTCCACCGCGCGCCATTTCGTGGATCTGGTCGGCGGCCTTGTCCGCGACGGGATGCGCCTCGCCTGCGTCCCCACCTCAGAGCAGACCAGACGCCAGGCGGAAGCGCTTGGCGTTCCGGTGACGACGCTGGACGATGTCGTCGAACTCGATCTGACCGTGGACGGCGCCGACGAGGTCGATGGCGCGTTGAACCTGATCAAGGGGGCCGGCGGGGCGCTTCTCAGGGAGAAGATTGTCGCCGCCGCCAGCCGGCGCATGATTGTGATCGCCGACGCCGGCAAACGGGTCGAAACCCTTGGCGCCTTCCCCTTGCCGATCGAGGTGGTCCGTTTCGGCGTCGCCGCCACGCGTCGCCGGATCGAGGGGGCCGCCGCCGGCGTCGGCTGCTCGGGCGAGCTCGTCCTGCGTCGGGCGTCTGACGGCGACGCCTACGTCACCGACGAGGGGCACTTCATTCTCGACGCCCGCTTCCGCCGCATCCCGGACCCGGCCGCCCTGGCGGCTGCCCTGTCCGGCGCGCCGGGCGTCGTGGAGCACGGGCTCTTCATCGGCTTGTGCGCCGGCGCGATCGTGGCTAGCACCACGGGCGTCGACATTCTTGGGTCGCTTGAGTGAGACCGTCAGAGAGGTTTTCCTTATGATCGCATCGATGATGCGGGCCGCCGCGCTGGCGGCTTTTGTCGCCGGCGGCGTCTCGGGCGTCCACGCGCAGCAACGTCCGGCCGCCCCGGCCCCGGCTGCGCCAGCAGCCCCGGCGGCGGAGATATCGCCTGCCCATCTCGCCGCAGCGCGTCAGCTTGCCACGCGCCTGCGCATGGATGAGCCGATCGTGATCATTCTTGACGAAATGCGCGCGCAGGTGATCGCCACCTTCACGACGACCCGTCCTGAGATCAAAAAAGACCTTGAGAGCGTGCTCCTCGCGATGAATCCGCAGATCGCGGCAAGGCGCGAGGAGATCCTCAATACGGGCGCGCGCGATCTGGCGGTCCGCTTTTCGCAGTCCGAGATCGGCGAGCTGCTAACATTTTTCAACACGCCTCTTGGCGGCAAATATCTGACGCTTCAGCCGCAGGCTTTCACGGAATATTCCACTCAGGTGCAGCAGTGGATTTCGGGGCTCAACGACTTCGTCGTGACGACGGTGCGCGCCGAGATGAAGAAGAAGGGGCACGATCTCTGATCGATCGCGCCCTGTTCGCCGCAGGCTGGGCGGACGGGCGAGAGGCGTCAGGACAAGGGAAATCTGATTCTTTTTCCGGGCGTTGCCGTGGAAACTTGAATCAGATTTTGCGCCTCCTGAATCGCCGCATGAAGGCGTTCAGTCCTCGTTCGCCTTGAATTTGTTCAGGCCCTGCATCGCGAAGGGCGCGAGCAGCGCTACAGCGGCGATTGCGAGCAGCGTCGCCGAAATCGGATTTTCGATCAGCACGACAGGATCGCCCAGGCTGATCTGCAGCGCGCGCCGCAACTGCTGCTCCGCCATCGGACCCAGAATGAGGCCGACGACCATCGGCGCGACGGGATAGTCGTAACGCCTCATGAGGAAGCCGAGAAAGCCGAAGGCGAACAGCATCGACAGCTCCACCACGGACGCCTTGGCCGCCATGGTTCCCATCGCGGCGAACACCAGGATGCCGGCGTAGAGCCAGGGCTGCGGGATCGCGAGCAGGCGCACCCACAGTCCGACCAGCGGCAGATTGATGATCAGCAGCATCGCATTGGCGATGAACAGGCTCGCGATCAGGCCCCAGACGAGGTCCGGTTTCTCGGCGAAGAGGAGGGGCCCCGGATTGAGGCCGTATTGCTGGAAGCCGGCCAGCATGATCGCCGCGGTGGCGGATGTCGGAAGGCCGAGCGTGAGGAGCGGAACGAGCGTGCCCGCCGCCGAGGCGTTGTTGGCGGCTTCAGGTCCGGCCACGCCCTCGATCGCGCCCTTGCCCCATTCCTCGGGATGCTTGCAAAGTCGTTTTTCGGTCGAATAGCTCAGAAAGGTCGGCACCTCCGCCCCGCCGGCCGGCAGCGCGCCGATCGGGAAGCCGAAGAGCGTGCCGCGCAGCCACGGCCCCCAGGAGCGGCGCCAGTCCTCTCGCGTCATCCAGAGCGAGCCCTTGATCGGTTGGATGACGTCGTCGCCCTTGTGCCGTTTCGAGACCACGAAGAGCGCTTCTCCCACCGCGAACAGACCGACGGCCAGCGTGGTGATCTCCACGCCGTCAAGCAGTTCAGGCACGCCGAACGACATGCGGGCGGCGCCGGTCAGCTTGTCGATGCCGACGAGGCCGAGCACGAGGCCGAGCGCGAGGCTCGTCAGTCCCCGGAGGGGCGAATCGCCGAAGGTCGCCGAAACGGTGACGAAGGCGAGCACCATGAGCGCGAAATAGTCCCAGGGGCCGAATTTCACCGCCACCTCGACCAGCCAGGGAGCGAGGAAGGCGAGGCCGATGGTGGCGAAGGTGCCCGCGACGAAGGAGCCGATCGCCGCGGTCGCGAGGGCCGGCCCGCCGCGCCCGGCCTTGGCCATCTTGTTGCCTTCGAGGGCGGTCGCGAGCGACGCCGACTCGCCCGGCGCGTTGATGAGGATCGCCGTGGTCGATCCGCCATACATGCCGCCGTAATAGATGCCGGCGAACATGATGATCGATCCCGTCGGGTCGAGCTTGAAGGTCACCGGCAGCAGCAGCGCGACGGTCAGCGCCGGCCCGATGCCGGGCAGCACGCCGACAGCCGTGCCGAGGAAGACGCCGATCAGCGCGAAGAAGAGCTTCGAGGGCTCGAGCGCGACGAGAAATCCATGACCGAGGGCCGCCAGCACGTCCATGACAGCTCCTCAGCCGATCAGTCTTTCGAGCGGACCCTGGGGCAGGCCGAGAGTCAGCAGCTTCGTGAAAACGAGATAGATGACGACGCCCGTCACGAAGCCGATCGCGACGTCCGTCGCGAGCGCGCGCCGGCCGAACGCGCGGGCGGTCGCGGCGAAAAGCACGGTCATGGCGATGATGAAGCCGACCCCGAGCGGGATGCTGGCGATGAGAAAGACGAGGCCGAAAACGATCCAGCCGATGGCCGTCGGATCGAGTTCGTCGGTCTCGACCTCGAAGCCGCCGCGAAATCCCACAACGAGATGCGCAGCCCCGAGCACAGCTACAAAACCGGCGATCACTTCGGGGATCACTTGCGGCCCCATGCCGTAATTCACGCCGCGCGTGATGGAGGACGCATCCCAGTAGATGACTGCGGCGATGACGATGAGCGCCAGCCCGACGATCACGGGGACGCGGCTCTTCGCGGCTTCGTTCATGGGTTCGCCTCTTTCAGAGCGACGTCGTCGGGCGATCGCCTGGACCAAAACGCCGCCCGGAGGGCGGCGTCTTTTTGCGGGCGGAAAATGCTATTTGACCAGCCCGATCTGTTTCATCACATCCGCGACGCGGGTGATTTCGCTCTTCAGGAAGGCGTCGAACTCAGGGCCGGCGAGGTAGGCGTTGTCCCAGCCGCGCTGCTTGAGGATCTCGGCCCATTGCGGCGACTTGACCATCTTCTCGATCACCTCGGACAGCGCCTTTTTCTGGTCGGCGGTGATGCCGGGAGGGGCGACGACCGAGCGCCAGTTGATCACTTCGAGATTGACGCCCTGCTCCTTGAGAGTGGGCGTGTCGTTGCCGTCCAGGCGTTTGCTGGAGCTGACGGCGATGGCCCGCAGCTTGCCCGCCTTGATCTGGCCCTCGAACTCGCCCCAGCCGGAGATGCCGGCGGTGACGCGCCCGCCGAGCAGCGCCGCCAGCGCCTCGCCTCCGCCGGAGAACGGGACGTAGTTGATTTTGCTGGGGTCCGCGCCCGCGGCGCCGGCGAAAAGAGCGGCCAGGATATGATCGACGCCGCCGGCGGAGCCGCCGGCCCAGGTCACCTTGGCGACATCGGCCTTGAGAGCGGCGACAAGATCCTTGGCGTCCTTGATCGGCGAATTGGCCGGCACCACGATCACCTCCGCCTCGGCCGTCAGCCGGGCGATCGGCGTCGTCATCTCCAGCGTCACGGGCGACTTGTTGAGTAGGATTGCGCCCACCATGACGAAGCCGTTGACCATGAGCTGGTTGCCGTCGCCCTTGTTCGCATTGACGAGCTGAGCGAGCCCGACCATGCCGCCGGCGCCGGTCACATTGGTCACCTGAACGCTCTTGGCGATTCCGGCGGCCATGAGCGCCTGTTGCATGGATCGCGCGGTGCCGTCCCAGCCGCCGCCTGGCGCGGCCGGCGCCATGATCTTCAGTTCGAGGGATGACTGGGCGGCGGCCGACAATCCGCTGAAAGCGACGGCGGCGAGCGCAAGAACCGTGCGCCGGGCGACAAATCTCATGGGTTGCTTCCTCCGATCAGACAGCTTTCGATTTTATGAGAGCCTAGAATGCGGCCGCGACGGTCGCAAGGCGGCGCCTTTCAGACTTTCGCCTCTCTCCTTGAACGCTTATCTGACGCCGACGCTCCGGGCGGGCGCTGCGGGGACAATCATGAGCGAGTTTGATGTCGATCTGTTCGTGATTGGGGCCGGATCGGGAGGCGTTCGCGCCGCGCGGATCGCCGCGGGGCACGGAGCCCGCGTGATGATCGCCGAGGACGATCGGATCGGCGGCACCTGCGTCATTCGCGGCTGCGTGCCGAAAAAGCTGCTCGTCTATGGCAGCCGTTATGCGGACGATTTCGAGGACGCTGGCGGCTTCGGATGGGACCTGGGCGAGCCGCGCTTCGACTGGGGCCGGCTCCGCGACCGGGTGGAGGCCGAGGTGACGCGATTGTCCGGCCTCTACCGCCGTGGACTCGAACTCGCGAAGACGGACATCGTCGAGACAAGAGCGACGATCGCCGGGCCGCACAAGGTCGCGCTGGCGTCCGGTCAGACCGTGTCCGCGAAATACATTCTTGTCGCCACCGGCGGCCGCCCGTCGCTGGAGCCGGTGGTCCCCGGCGGCGACATGGCCATCACGTCCGACGAGGTGTTTCATCTTCCGCGCCTGCCCGAGCGCATGGTCGTCGTCGGCGGCGGCTACATCGCCTTGGAGTTCGCCAGCGTCTTCGCCCGCTTCGGGACGAAAGTCGCGGTCGTCCACCGGCGCGACAATGTGTTGCGAGGGTTCGACGAGGATCTGCGCACGCGGCTGCGCGACGGCCTGCTCCATGCGGGAATCGAGCTGAAGCTCGGGCTGACGATCGAGCGCGGCGAAAAACTGCCGGACGGACGGCGTCGGGCTTATCTGTCGGACGGCCAGACGATCGACGCGGACGTGGTGCTCGTCGCGACCGGCCGTTCGCCGAACACCAAGAATCTCGGGCTCGAAGAGGCGGGCGTCGCGCTGGACGAGGCCGGGGCGATCAAGGTCGATTCCTTTTCGCAGAGCAGCGTTCCGTCGATCTACGCCGTCGGCGACGTCACCAACCGGATCAATCTCACGCCGGTGGCGATCCGCGAGGGACATGCCGTGGCCGACAGTCTTTTCAGCGGCCGGGTCTGGAGCGTCGACCGCGACCTTATTCCAACGGCCGTGTTCACCACGCCGGAGGTCGGAACGGTCGGCCTGTCGGAACATGAGGCGCGGGCGCTGGGGCATCCGCTCAAGATTTTCGAGACGTCGTTCCGGCCGATGCGCGCGACGCTGTCCGGCCGCGAGGAGCGCGTTTACATGAAGCTCGTCGTCGACAGCTTCAGCGATCGCGTGCTGGGCGCGCACATGCTCGGCCACGACGCGGCCGAGATCATTCAGTCGCTCGCGGTGGCTGTCCGCATGGGCGCGACGAAGCGGGATTTCGACGCCACCATGGCCCTGCATCCCTCTGCCGCCGAGGAGTTCGTCACCATGCGCGTTCCGGCGCGCGACTGACCGGCCGTTTTCGGCTGATCGATTCTCTGAAGTTGCTGAATCGAAGCGCGAGCGGGAGCGCGCAACTGATTCATTTGATTCGCAAAGGCTGGGTCTCGACCGGCGTCTTGGTCTCGGCTTCCTCCCGCCGCCGGATGCGAAGCAGCACATAGACGACGAGCAGGCCGTAGACCGCCGCGTTGACGACGAAGAGGAGCTGCGGCCCGTAGATGTCCATCAGCCGCGCGGACGCGGTGGGTCCGATCAGCGCGCCAAGGCAGTAGAGAAACAGCAGCGAGCTCGCGACCTCGACCGCATGGTGGCGTCCCGCGCGATCATTGGCGTGGGCCGAACTCATGACCGACATCGTCGGAATCGCCATGCCGTAGAGAAAGCCGATCACCGTGCTGCTCGCCTGCGCGGTCATGAAAACAAGTCCGGCGCTGCAAACGCAGGCGAGGACGCCGACGCCGGCGAGCATCACCCGGCGGTCGACCCTGTCCCCGATATAGCCCGCCGGAAACTGCCCCGCGGCGCAGCCGACGATGACGGCGGTGATGAAGAGCGCGACCTCGACCGGCGTGTAGCCGATCTGCGCCGCCCATAGCGGTCCCAGCGCCCAGAAACTTCCGCTCGAACAGCCGAGCAGGAAGGACGCGACCGCGCTCGTCGGCGCGATGCTCCACAGCCATCCGAGCCGAAGCCGCTTGGCTTCAGGCGGAGCCGGAGGGTCGGCGCGGGTGAAGGCGAGCGGCAGGATCGACACCGCAAGCAGCATGGCCGCGATCGAGAAGACGGCGAAATTGGAGGGCGGGATGTAGCCGAGCGCCTGCTGGCCTGCGGCCGATCCCGCGAAATGCATGATGTTGTAGGCGCTCAGCACCCGCGCCCGCCAGTCGTTCGCGGTCCGCGTATTCAGCCAGGATTCGATCGTCGTGTAGAGCGCCGCGATGCAGAAGCCATGCGCGGCCCGGGATGCGATCCAGGCCTCGGGCGAAACGAGGATGGGCAGCAGAAGGGCGAGCGCGACCCCGGTGGCGGACAGGGCGGCGAATGCGCGGATATGGCCGGCGGCGCGCAGAACGTAGGGCGCGGCGAAAGAGCCCGCGAGCATGCCGCCATAATAGGCCGTGCCGATCAGGCCGATCGTGGTGCCGGAGAAGCCGAAGCTCGATCCGGCGAGCGGAACCAGCGTCGAGAGCAGCCCGTGGCCGGCGATGAGAACGAAAACCGAGGCGAGCAGCGCCGAGACGGGGGCGAGGGCAGCAAGCATGAAGAATCCGGGGCCGCGTCGGATTATCCTTCTGTGATTTGCCCGGTTTTGACCAGACGGCATCGTCCCCGGCGACAGAACGCGCGCTGAGGACGATGCGACTGTGTCAATCAATCAGCCCCCTTCGATCTCGATGCCGGCGGCCTTGGCGATCGGAATCCATTTCGCCAGTTCGGCCTTCACATGCTCGCGCAACTGGTCTGGCGTGCTGCCGACGATGGTGGCGCTGACATCGGTCAGACGCTGCTTCACCAGCGCGTCCTTGAGCGCCGCGTTGGCCTCGGCGTTGAGCCGCGCGACGATGTCCTTCGGCGTCTTCGCAGGGGCGAACAGCGCGTTCCAGGTGTAGGTCTCGTAGCCCGGCAGCCCGGCCTCCGACATCGTCGGGAGATCGGGGAAGCTCGGCGCCCGCTCCTTGCCGAGGGTCGCGAGGCCCCGCAGCGTCCCCTGCGAGATGAAGCCGGACGATGACGGCAGATTGTCGAACATGATCGGCACGACGTTGGCGACGACGTCGTTCAGCGCCGGTCCCGCGCCGCGATAAGGGACATGCTGCATCTTCACGCCGGCCATGCTCTTGAAAAGCTCGCCCGAGAGGTGGAGCGGCGTGCCGTTTCCGGATGACGCGTAGGAATACTTGTCCGGATTGGCCTTCAGAAGGTCGATGCATTCCTTGACGGTTTTGGCGGGGAACTGCGGATTGACCACCATGACGTTGGGCACGATCGCGAGGAGCGAGATCGGTTCGAAATCCGTCACCGGATCGTAGGGCATCTTCTTCATCACGGCCGTGTTCAGCGCGTGGGTCGAGATGGTTCCCATCAGCATTGTGTAGCCGTCGGGACTGGCGCTGGCGACGGCGCGCGAGCCGGCGTTTCCGCCGGCGCCGGCGCGGTTCTCCACGATCACCTGCTGGCCGAGCTGCTTGGCCATCTGCTGCGCGACGAGGCGGGCGACGATGTCGGTCGAGCCGCCCGCGGCGAAGGGAACGACGATGGTCAGCGGGCGTGATGGAAACGCGCCTTGCGCCCAGACCGCAGGCATGGGGAGCGCGGCTCCGGCCATGCTGGCGACGAACAGGCGGCGGGTTGGACGAATGACGGTCATGGGTCCTCCGTTTGGGTCGATATGGTTCTGCTCTTGGCGCTATTTATGGGCTGGCGCGGCGGCGCGTGGCAATGCAACGGCGCGCGCCCTGCTTTCCCTTCGCCGGAGCGAGGTCTATAGACCCGCCGTCGGCCCCGGGGCGTCGCCTTCTGAGTGGGTCTTTGCGCAAGGAACGAAATGCGGCGCGCGGCGCGAGAGCCGTCCGGCCGCGGGAGCTGTGTCATGGCTGAGCGTTGGAGCCCGAATAGCTGGAGGTCAAAACCGATCCAGCAGGTTCCTGTCTATCCGGACGAAGCCGCGCTGGCGGCCGCCGAAGGACAGCTTGCCGGGTTTCCGCCGCTGGTTTTTGCAGGCGAGGCGCGCAAGCTCAAACGGGCGTTGAGCAAGGTCGCGGCCGGCGAGGCGTTCCTCCTGCAGGGGGGCGACTGCGCCGAGAGCTTCGCCGAGCATTCGGCCGACAATATCCGCGATTTCTTCCGCGTGTTCCTGCAGATGGCGGTGGTCCTCACCTTCGCCGGCGGCTCGCCGGTGGTGAAGGTCGGCCGCATCGCCGGCCAGTTCGCCAAGCCGCGCTCCGCTCCGAATGAGACGATCGGAGACGTGGAGCTGCCGAGCTACCGCGGCGACATCATCAACGACATCGCCTTCACGGCCGAAGGGCGGATTCCCGATCCCCGTCGGCAGCTTGAGGCCTATCGCCAGTCGGCGGCGACCCTCAACCTGCTGCGCGCCTTCGCCACCGGCGGCTATGCGAATCTCGAGAACGTCCATCGCTGGACGCTGGGATTCGTGAAGGATTCGCCCGGGAGCGGTCGATATCGTGAGCTGGCTGACCGGATTTCCGAGACCCTCGACTTCATGCGCGCCATCGGCATCGACCCCGAGACGCATCCCGAAATGCGCACGACGGACATGTTCACCAGCCATGAGGCGCTGCTGCTCGGCTACGAGCAGGCGATGACGCGCGTCGATTCCACATCGGGCGACTGGTACGCGACCTCCGGCCATATGCTCTGGATCGGTGACCGGACCCGCCAGCCTGAGCAGGCCCATGTCGAGTATTTCCGCGGGGTGAAGAATCCGATCGGTCTGAAATGCGGTCCGTCGCTGACGGCGGACGGGCTGATCCGGCTGCTCGACATTCTCAATCCGGAGAATGAATCGGGCCGCATGACTCTGATCTGCCGCTTCGGCGCTGAAAAGGTCGGCGACCATCTGCCGGCGCTGATCCGCGCCGTGCAGCGGGAAGGCCGGACGGTGGTCTGGTCATGCGATCCCATGCATGGCAACACGATCAAGGCGTCGAACGGCTACAAGACCCGGCCCTATGATCTCATCACGCAGGAGCTGAGGAGCTTCTTCGCCGTGCATGAGGCGGAGGGAACCTACGCCGGCGGCGTGCATCTGGAGATGACCGGCAAGGACGTCACCGAATGCACCGGCGGCGCGCGCGCGATCACCGATATCGATCTGGCCGACCGCTACCACACCTTCTGCGATCCGCGTCTGAACGCGGGGCAGGCGCTGGAGGTGGCGTTCATGCTGGCCGACCTCGTCAAGCGCGAGCGTCAGGGCAAGGCGCGTCCGCGGGTCGAAGCGGCTGAATAAGACGCTTGATGCGGCGCGCCACGCCGGCGCGCCGCATCAGACTCAGAATCCTTCGAGCACGATTTTGCCGATCGCGCGGCCGCCTTCGATCGCCGCGTGCGCCCGGCGGAGATTGGCGGCGTTGATCGGTCCGAAATGCTCTCCGAGCGTGGTTGCGATCACGCCGGCGTCGACCAGCGCGGAGATTTCCGTCAGCAGATGATGCTGCGCCGCCATGTCAGGCGTCTCGAACATCGAGCGTGTGAACATGAATTCCCAGCAGAGAGCGGCGCTCTTCCGTTTGAGCAGATTGACGTCGATCCCGACCGGGTCGTCGATCACGCAGACGCTTCCCTGCGGCGCTATCGCTGCCGCGATGTCGGTCCAGTGCTTGTCGGTCTGCGTCAGGGCGAACACCCGCTCGACGAGCGGGAGCCCGATGCGCTTCAACTCCTCCGCCAGCGGCTTGCGATGGTCGATCACATGATGCGCGCCGCGCGCCTTGACCCAGGCCTCGCTCTCGGGGCGCGACGCGGTTCCGACGACGGTGAGGTTGGTGAGCTTGCGCGCGAGCTGGGTTGCGATCGATCCGACGCCGCCGGCGGCGCCGACGATCAGCAGCGCGCCGCCGGCGCCGGCCTTGGTGATCGGCGCGCGCAGCCGGTCGAACAGGGCCTCCCATGCGGTGATGGATGTCAGCGGCAGCGCGGCGGCTTCGGCGAAGCCGAGAGTCGCGGGCTTCGGGCCGACGATCCGCTCGTCCACGGCGTGGAGTTCTGAATTGGCGCCGGGGCGCGTCAGGCTCCCCGCATAGAAAACCTCGTCGCCCGGCTTGAAAAGGCGCGCGTCGGCGCCGACGCTTTCCACGACGCCCGCGGCGTCCCAGCCGAGAATCGCGGGGGCTTCCTTGGTCCCTTGCCCACGCATGCGGACTTTTGTGTCCACCGGGTTGACCGAGATCGCCTTCACCCGCACCACGAGATCGCGCGGACGCGGCGCCGGCTCCGGCGCGTCGAAATCGAGAAGCGATCGCTCGTCCGCGATCGGCAGCGACTCCACATATCCCACGGCTTTCATGCTAGTCTCCATGACCGTTCCAGTTGAAGGCGGTATGCGCGGGCGCCGACGCGGCCCGCAAGACGGCACAATTTCGAAGCGTGGTATCAGCCTTGATACCGCGCCCGGGAGTCGAGATGGCGAAGCGGCACGGCGACTACAGCCGGGGCAGAGGATGTCCGGTCGAGGCGACGCTCGAGATCATCGGCGCGAAATGGAAAGGCGCGACCGTCTATCATCTGCTGGAAGGCGAGTTGCGCTTCATGGAGCTGCGTCGGCGTATGCCGAACGTGACCCAGCGCATTCTCGCCAAGGCGCTGCGGGAGCTGGAGGCGGACGGCGTGATCGAGCGCACCGTTTATCCCAGCCAGCCGCCGCAGGTCGGATACCGCCTCACCATGCAGGGCCAGTCGCTGCGTGAGGCCGTTCTGCTTCTGCATCGATGGGGGCGCTCGCATCTGGGCGACAGGGACGCCTTGCAGGCTGCGGAGTAGCCGCGGATTTGAAACGCGCGCCGGATTGCCCTATATCTTTTTCATCCGAGGGGAGCCTTGCGTCGGACGATGCGGGGCTGAGACGGCGGTCGCGCCGGACCCTTTGAACCTGATCCGGATCATGCCGGCGGAGGGACGGACCTGATGGTCGATATTGCGCCAGTTCTTGATGCGCTTCGCGCGCAGCGGCCTCTTGTGCAGAACATCACCAATTTCGTGGTGATGAATTTCAGCGCGAACGCGCTGCTCGCGATGGGCGCTTCGCCTGCGATGGTCCATGCGGTCGACGAGGTCGAGGATTTCGTCGCGATCAGCGCGAGCCTCGTCGTCAATATCGGCACGCTCGATGCGGGATGGGCCCAGTCGATGCGCCTTGCCGCCGCGAAGGCGGATGCGCTCGGCAAGCCGTGGGTGCTCGATCCCGTCGGCGTCGGCGCGACGCGCTTCAGGCAGCAGACCTGCGCCGATCTGATGCGCCATCGGCCCTCGATCATTCGCGGCAACGCCGCCGAAATCATGACGCTGGCGGGCGCGCAGGGCGGCCGGTCGCGCGGCGTCGATTCGCTCGCGAATTCAGCAGACGCGATCGATGCGGCGCAACATCTCGCGCGGGCGACGGGTTGCGTCGCCGTCGCCAGCGGCGAGGCCGATATCGTCACCGATGGCGAGCGCGTCGCGACCATCCGCGGCGGCGCGGAGATGATCACCTTGATCACCGGCACAGGATGCTCGTTGTCCGCTGCGACGGCGGCGATGGCGGCCGTCGCGCCCGATCGCTTCGTCGCCGCTGTCGCGGCGTGCGCCTTGTTCAAGGTGGCGGCCGAGCGCGCCGCGGCGAAAGCTGGAGCGCCGGGAACTCTGGCGGCGCGCTTTCTCGATGCGCTGTACGGCGTCGACGCCGGCGACCTCGCTTTCGCCGCCAGCATCGAGCTCGCCTGAGTCCGGGCGATGAAGCCACCGATCGACCTGCGGGTTTATTTCGTCACCGACCGCCGGCTTTGCGCCCGGCTCGGGCTCGTCGAAACGGTGTTGAGCGCGGTCGCGGGCGGCGCCACGCTCGTGCAGTTGCGCGACCCCGACGCGAAGGGCCGCGACATGCTTGAGATGGCGCGGGCCCTCGTCGCGGCGCTGGCGCCGTTCAACGTTCCGCTGATCGTCAACGACCGCCCCGACATCGCGCGCGCTGCGGGCGCTGCCGGCGTTCACGTCGGCCAGGACGACGCGCCGGCGGAGGTCGCGCGCGCGATCATGGGGCCGGACGCCGTGATCGGCCTCTCGATCACGGACCCGTCGCAGATCGCCGATACGCCTGACGATGTTGTCGATCATCTCGGCGTCGGCCCGGTTTTCGGCGGCGGCGTGAAGACGGACGCCAAACCCGCGATCGGGCTGGATGGATTGCGCGCCTGCGTCGCCGCGACGCGAAAGCCCGTCGTCGCGATCGGCGGCGTCACGCTGGCCAATGCGCGCGATTGCGTGGCGGCAGGCGCGGCGGGCGTCGCTGTGGTTTCGGCGATCGCCGCTCAGACCGATCCCGGCCTTGCTGCGAGAGAGTTGTTGCGCGCCGTTGACGAGGCGCTTGTCCGGAGGCGCATGTGACCCCGATCGCCGTCACGATTGCAGGTTCGGACTCGGGCGGAGGCGCCGGAATTCAGGCGGACCTGAAAACCTTCTCCGCCAGCGGCGTTTACGGCGCGAGCGTGATCGTCGCGCTGACGGCGCAGAATACGCTTGGCGTGCAGGGCATTCACGATGTTCCGCCGGAATTCATCGCCCGGCAGATCGACTCGGTCTTTTCCGATCTGGCGGTTCGCGCCGTGAAGATCGGCATGGTGTCGAATGTTGCGGCGATCGAGGCGGTCGCGGACGGGCTCGCGCGTCACAAGCCGGCGCCGGTTGTTCTCGATCCGGTCATGGTGGCTGCGTCGGGCGATCGTCTCCTGCGCGCCGACGCGATCGAGGCGCTGCGCCGCACGCTGATTCCGCGCGCGCGGCTGATCACGCCCAATCTGCCCGAGGCGGCTGCGCTGCTTGAGAAGCCGCTCGCGCGCGATGAAACAGAAATGGCCGCGCAAGGATATGAATTGCTGGCGCTGGGCGCGCCGGCGGTGCTCGTGAAGGGCGGCCACGCCGGCGGCGGCGACAGCGTCGACCTTCTCGTCACGCCCCATGGGGTCTCGCGCTATCCGGAGGAGCGGATAAGGACGGACAACACGCACGGCACGGGCTGCACGCTTTCAGCCGCCATCGCCGCGGGTTTCGCGCAGGGGCTGGAACTGCATCAGGCGGTCGCTGCGGCGAAGGATTATGTGACCGCGGCGATCAGGGCCTCGTCGCGTCTGCGCATCGGCGCCGGACATGGCCCGGTGCATCATTTCCACGCCTGGTGGTGAATTTTTACCTGCGTGAAAGCGCGGCGGTCTAAGAGCGTCTTGCGAGGAGCGGCTCGAGCGGCCTCCTTCGCGCGCTGGGCGGTTGCCGCAAGGCTTCGTCGATCGTTTGCGAGCCGGCGCCTTGAGGATATTGCACAGCGTGACGCGGCTTGTCTCAGCCTTCTTCAATTCGATGCGGGCGTTTCGCCGCGCCATCGGAAGCGAGCGCGCCGTCAGGCAGGAATGCGCGCTTCTCGTCGTCGGCGTGGCGCTGACGCCGTTTCTCGCCCGCTCCCTGTCGCACGCGGCATTGCTGGTTGGCGCGTTGCTGGTTGTGATTGCGATCGAGCTGCTCAACACCGCGATCGAGAAGCTGTCCGACCACGTCGCGCCCGAGCGCAGCGACGCGATCGGCTATGTCAAGGATCTCGGTTCTGCGGCGGTGTTCTGCGCGCTTGCTCTCAGCGCGCTGGTCTGGGGCGCGGCCGTTATCGAATATCTGGTTGCGCGATAGCGTTGGCCTTCGCCCCGGATTGCATGCTTTAGAATTTGACGCCGACGCCCGCGCGAACGGTGTGCAGATCGATCGGGATGCTGCTGCCGAAGAAGCGGACATACTGATATTCCGCGCGCAGCATGACATTGGCCGTCACCAGCATATCGACGCCGGCGCCGACCGTTCCGCCGAGCACGTAAACGTCGTTTTTGCCCGTGGTCTGCGTCTGCTGCCCTGAGAGCGGCGGCAGAACGGCCGGGACCGCCGGATCGGCGGCGGCGTATTGAAGGTTCAATGTGCTGCCGTAAGAACCCTTGCCGATGGCCACGCCGCCGGTGATGAACGGCATGAAGCTTCCCGCCGCCCAACCCGCGCGAGCACGGATGGTGCCATATCCGTCGAGGCGGGCGCTGGTCGAGCCGGTGAGCGTCGCATCGCCGACCTGGCCGCCCGGCGCGGTCAGGTTCGTCCGCGTGAGCGACTGCGTGGAGGTGTAACCGATCGCCATTTTCGTGAGGTCGGCTTCAAGACCGATCATCGCATCGCCGAAAACCATATTGTAGCCGACGAAAGCGCCAAATCCGCTGCGGTTGGTGGTGCCGAGGCCCAGATTATACGCGTCCGTCAGGCGAAAGCCGGCAGGGACGCCCGAATTGTTGTAGAAGCCGCCCATCATACTGTTGGGCGAGGTCGTCGGGGACAGAAAGCGTCCGGCCGAATATTGATAGTGGCCGCCCGCATAGAAGCCGTCCCACTGGGTCTGATCGGCTTCCTCGCTCGTCGGCGAGGATACGGGGGTGAATCCGCCTCTGATGACGGGAAAGTCGGCGCCGAGCGCAGGCGCCGTCGCGATCATCGACAGGGCGAGGGCGGTGGGAAGGCGCATGCAAGTCTCCGGCGGAGCGGTTCGTCCGCGCGATCATGCCTTGTTAACCTTACCGGGTCGTAAATTTCGCGGCGGAGCCAAAGTCGCGTTTTGGCGCCATTTCGCCGCGATTTGTTCAGGGGAACTTCAACCGGCGGCTGTTAGTTAATCAATTCAGTTCGGATCAGGCTTGGCCTTGGCCGCTTGTCCGGCAGGGAGTTCCATCATGATCAACATCAAATCACTCGCTATCGCAGCGTCGGCCGCCCTGATCGCCGGCGGCGCGCTCGTTTCCACGACATCGTCCGCCGACGCCCAGTGGCGTCGAGGTGGCTGGCATGGCGGCGGCTGGGGCGGCGGCTGGCAT
>MKVY01000047.1:34395-54282 GCA_001899525.1 Rhizobiales bacterium 65-9 | reverse complement strand
GGCCGGCGTCGTCGGCGGCCTTGCGCTCGGCGCCCTCGCGGCTTCGGCTGCGCCCGCCTATGCGGCTCCGTCTTACTATTATTCTGGTCCGCTCCCGGCTGGCACGATTCCCGCCTATAGCTGGCGGGGAGGGTACGGTCCGGCCTATGTCCAGGAGGCCGCGCCGGTTCGCTGCTGGTGGCAGCGGCAGCGGGTCCAGATCGACCCGTGGACCTATCAGGTGCGCCGGGTTCGCGTCTGCGATTGACGCGCGGACGACGGATGTCAACTGACAGAGCGCGCCGGACCCCGCTTGGAGGCGGCGGCCCGGCGCGCTAAATGCTGGCTATGACCAGTACCCGTTCTTCGCTGACGATCGCCCTCGCGCAGCTCAATCCCGTTGTCGGCGACGTATCGGGAAACGTGGCGAAGGCGCGTGAGGCCCGTCGGGAGGCCGCCGCGCAAGGCGCGGACCTCATACTCTTTTCAGAGCTCTTCCTGTCGGCCTATCCGCCGGAAGATCTGGTGCTCAAGCCCGCTTTTCAGGACGCCTGCCGCGAGGCGTTGGAGGCTTTGGCCCGCGACACCTCCGATGGCGGTCCAGGCATGCTCATCGGTCTGCCGTGGCGCGAGGGCGAGAAGCTCCATAATTCCTTCGCGCTTCTCGATCACGGAATGATCGAAGCCGTGCGTCACAAAGTTGATCTTCCCAACTACGGCGTTTTCGATGAGAAGCGGGTGTTTGACGCCGGGCCTTTGCCGGGGCCGATCGTTTTTCGAGGCGTGCGTATCGGCGTTCCCATTTGTGAGGATATCTGGGGGCCCGACCCCGTCGAATGCATCGCTGAAACGGGCGGCGAACTGCTTCTCGTGCCGAACGGCTCGCCCTATCGGCGCGGGGTCATGGACGAGCGTCTGAATGCGGCGGTCGCCCGCATCGCCGAGGTTGGTTTGCCGCTGATCTATCTGAACCAGGTGGGCGGACAGGACGAGTTGGTATTTGACGGCGCCTCCTTCGCGCTCAATCCCGACAAGCGCTTTGCGGTTCAGCTTCCCGCCTTCGCTGAAACGGTCTCGCTGGTGAAGCTTGAAAAGGGCGCCGACGGATGGCGCGCAGTCGATGGCGAGAAGGCGTCTCTGGCCGCCGGCGATGAGGCGGATTATGCGGCCTGCGTGCTCGGCTTGCGGGACTACGTTGAGAAGAATCGCTTTCCCGGCGTGGTGCTCGGCCTGTCCGGCGGCATTGATTCAGCGCTCTGCGCCGCGATGGCGGTGGATGCGCTTGGCGCCGACCGCGTCCACTGCGTGATGATGCCCTATCGTTTCACGTCGCAGGATTCGCTGAAGGATGCGAAGGAATGCGCCGAGCGTCTCGGCGTGCGCTACGATATCGTTCCGATCGCCGAGCCGGTGGAGGGATTCGAGGCGGCCCTGAAGCCGCTTTTCGCGGGGACCAGTCGCGACATCACCGAGGAGAATGTGCAAAGCCGCGCGCGCGGCGTCATTCTCATGTCGATCTCCAACAAGTTCGGCGCGATGGTCGTCACCACCGGCAACAAGTCGGAGATGTCGGTCGGATATGCGACGCTCTATGGCGACATGAATGGCGGCTTCAATCCCATCAAGGATCTCTACAAGATGGAGGTCTATCGGCTGAGCGCGCTGCGCAATCGCTGGAAGCCCGCTGACGCCCGCGGCCCCGACGGCGTCGTCATTCCTGAGAATATCATCACCAAGGCGCCGACCGCTGAACTGCGCGAGAACCAGAAGGATCAGGACTCTCTCCCGCCTTACGAGGCGCTCGACGATATTCTCGTTTGTCTGGTCGAGAAGGAGATGCGCGTCGCCGACATCGTCGCGCGCGGTCACGACCTCGACACCGTTAAAAAGGTCGAGCGGCTTCTCTATGTCGCCGAATACAAGCGCCGCCAGGCCGCGCCCGGCGTGAAGGTGACGCGCAGAAATTTCGGCCGCGACAGACGCTATCCGATCGTGAACAGGTTCCGTGACGCAGGCCGCGAGATCGCGCCCAGCGACGAAGCGCTCTACAGGTCCAGAGGCGCGACCGCGAGCGTCGACGCATTCGATTTTTAAAGCGGAACACGCTGGACCGGGCTTCCGGAAACATCGGGCGCAGCGCCGTCGTCAATGCCGCTCGGGGGGCGCTAGGGGTTGCGGCGGGCCGCTTTCATAGCGCACGGGCGGTCCTACCGTACGCACGGACTTGCGCGACGTCTCTGTTTGGGCGGTTGATGGTTTGTCGGCGGCGGCTGGTTTCCGCACGGGTTCCGGAGGCGGCTGCGCCGGCTTCATGACCGCGACGCCGGACGGGTCGGGCGGAATGAATTCGGGCTCGGACGCCGCATCGTCGCGTGTTGTGGGGTCGATCGCCTGCTCGCGGCGGAGCGTCGCGCTGGCGCCCGGACGCAGCGCAGGGCGCGCCGGATCGGCGAGCGCCTCCTCGTCGGGCGAGCCGCGCGATTGCGGCCCGATGAGATCCTCCGCGCGCTTCAGCGCGGTCGACCATGTTTCGCCCGCCGGCTTGCAGCCGCATGTCGGCGAGATCTGCCGCCTGAATCGAAAAGCGGTCGGCGTCGAACCGTAAAGCGCGCCACCGCTGTCGGTCGCTTTGGCGATCGATCCTGAATCGAGAAAGAAGGCGCGCGTCGGACTCGCGGGGCAGAGCGCCTGGCACATCTCGTCGGCGCCTTCGCGGCCGCCCGGACTCGATGTCAGCGGGAAATAGAATCCGTCGCAGGCGCGCACGCACATGGCTTTGCCCAGCGGAGCTGATACGGAATCGGGCGCGCGCATGGTTCCGTCGCCGTCCACGATCACGCGCGACGATCCCATGTCAGCCGATCCTATGTCAGCCGATCCTATGTCAGCCGATCCCATATTGGACGGCCCAACGTCGGGCGCGCCCATGTCGGTCGAGTCGAAAGGCCGGGACGATGCGGAGAGCGTTCCGCCGCACGTCTGTTCGATTCTCACAGCCAGTTCATCGCGCCGGCGGCTCTCGTCGGCGTCGCTCCGGCCGGCGCGAACGAGCGCCTGTTCAAGCCTCGCGATGCGGGCCTGCGTCCGTCCGCATTCCGGGGCGCGCGCGCCGCCGAGGGAAGGGTCTGTCTCCGAACAGCCTGCGGCATAATAATAGGAGGTCAGCCGGTCGATCTGATCCGCGAGCCGTTGCGTCGCCGCGCCGGCGCCGGCGCGATCGAGCGCGGCGAGTTCGGCGCGCGCCGCCTGGCACGCGTTCGACTGCGCCATCGCGTTCTGGCCGGCGCCAGCCGCGAGCGCGATGAGCAGCGTGAGTCTTGTGATCGCAGGAGCGAGCAAGGCGCGATCCAGTCCAGTCGGCGCGGCGGAAACGCCGGCGCGGAGCGAATCCAAGCGGCCGGACCGTTAAGAGTCCCTTAACCTGGCCGGCGGCGCGGCCGGGTCCTGTTTGCCGCCCTTCGCCTGTTCGCGCTTGATCTCGTCGAGCAGCGCGCGCGACCGCCGCGTCAGGGTCGCGACAGCGTCGTTCACGGCGGCTCGCTCGACGTCGTTCAGGCCTTCGACCAGGCGCACCTCATAGGACAGCGCCAGCGGCGCGATGCCCTCATAAATTGCGCGGCCTTCCGCCGTGAGCGAGAGAAACGCCTCGCGCAGGTCGTCCTTGTTGATCTCCCGCCGGACGACGCCGCGGCTGATCAGATCGCCGACAGCGCGCGAGACCTTCGTCTTGTGCATATGGCTGTGGGCGCCGATGGCGTGGGCGGTGAGTTTCACATGCTCGCCGAGCGTCGCGACGATGCGCCATTCGGGAATGGAGACGCCGAACTGCCGCGAATAGAGGCGCGCGACACCATCGCTGGTCAGCGCCGCCAGCACGTTGAGCCGATAGGGCAGGAAACGGTCAAGCTCCAGGCGCGGAGTGGAAGGATCGGCTGGTGCGGGTCGGGCGGTCGCCATGAACGCTCAGAATCAAATAGTTGCAAACGCAACCATTTCAGGCGGGCGCGACTCCGTCAAGGGGAGGCGCGGACAGTGTCCGCGCCTCGGCTGGATCAGGCGCGGCCCTTCGTCCGAACCATGAAATTATCGAACGAAAAATCGCCGATCTGCCACCACAGCAGGCTCTCGCCGCGGAAGCTGTTGTAGCTGTCGAGCGCCTTTTTGAAATTCTCGTTCTTTTCGGCCATCTCGGCGTAAAGCTCGTTCGCCGCTTTCAGGGACGTCTCCATGAGCGGCATCGAGAAGGCGCGCAACTCCGCGCCCTGGCCGATCATGCGTCGCAGGGCGGCCGGATTGAGCGCGTCGAAGCGGCTGATCATGTTGTTGTTGGCCAGCTCCGCGCAGGCCTGGAAAATCGCCTGATAGTGCTTCGGCAGCTTGTTCCAGGCGTCGAGGCCGACGACGACATGCATCATCGCGCCGCCTTCCCACCAGCCGGGATAATAGTAGTATTTCGCGACGCGATGCAGGCCGAGCTTTTCATCGTCGGCCGGCACGGTGAACTCGGCGGCATCGATGGTGCCGCGCTCGAGCGCCGGATAGAGATCGCCGGGCGCGATGTTCTGTGGCACGACGCCGAGCTTCGCGAGAACCTGGCCGCCCAGGCCGCCGATGCGGAATTTCAGCCCCTTCAGGTCGTCGACGCTGTTGATCTCCTTCCGGAAGAAGCCGCCCATCTGCGTGCCGGAATTGCCGGCCGGAAAGCCGATGGCGTTGAACTTCGCGAGCGAGGCGTTGATGATTTCCGCGCCGCCGCCATGATGCCACCACGCATGCTGCTGGCGCGCATTGAGGCCGAACGGCGTGCCCGTGCCGAAAGCGAGAACCGGGTCTTTGCCGGTATAGAAGTAGACCGGCGTCTGCGCGCATTCCACGGAGCCGGACTGAACCACGTCGAGCGCCTGCAGGCCCGGAGCGATCTCGCCGGCCGCGAAGCTCTGGATCTGGAACCTGCCGTCGGTCGCTTCGCCGACCGCTTTGGCCAGCACGAGAGCCGCGCCGTAGATCACGTCGAGCTGTTTCGGGAAGCTGGAGGTCATGCGCCATTTGACCTCCGGCATCGACTGCGCGATCGCCGGCGCCGCGACGGCCGTGGTTGCGGCTGCGGCCGCTCCCGAGGCGGCGAGAAGCTTGCGGCGGCTGACGCCGGACGTTTTTTGGCTCATGGGGTTTCCTCGCAAATTTCGTCTTCCTGAAACATATTTGCGAACGCCGCGATAGGGGCGTCCGTGTCAGAGAACGGTGCGCACGTCCCAGAGCTCGGGGAAAAAGGAGCGGTCGAGCGCCGTCTTGAGATAGCCGACGCCGGACGATCCGCCGGTGCCGGGCTTGAAGCCGATGATGCGCTGCACGGTCTTGGCGTGCCGGAAGCGCCACTGCTGGAACCAGTCCTCGATGTCGACGAGCTCCTCCGCCAGTTCGTAAAGGTCGAAATAGTGTTCCGAGGCGCGATAGACGTCGGCCCAGATGTCGCGGATGCGCGGATCGAACGGCCGCACGGCCGAGAAGTCGCGATCGAGCGCCTCGGCGGGAACCGGAAGCCCGCGTCGCGCCAGCAGAAGGAGCGTCTCGTCATAGATGCTGGGCGCGCGCAGCGCCTCGTCCAGCATGGCGTGCACCGCGGCGTCGTGCCGATGAGGCAAGAGCATCTTCGCGTCTTTGGCGCCTAGCAGGAACTCGACGAGCCGGTACTGGTAGGACTGGAAGCCGGACGCCTGCCCGAGCGAGCCGCGGAATTTCAGATAGTCCGCCGGCGTCATCGTGGAGAGAACGTCCCAAGCCTGGATGAGCTGCTCCTGGATGCGCGTCACCCGCGCCATCGCCTTGAAGGCGAAAGACAGGTCGTCGCGCCGGATCGCCTGGATCGCGGCGTTGAGTTCGTGCGCCGTGAGCTTCAGCCACAGCTCCTGCACGTGATGCACGATGATGAAGAGCGGTTCGTCATGCTCGCCGCTCACCGGCTTCTGCGCCGCGAGCAGCGTCGGCAATTGCAGATAATCGCCATAGGTCATGCGATCCTTGAGATCGAGATGCATGCCCTCTTCGATGCGGCTGTTCTCGGTCATCTGATCCTCGCCACGGGCTTCACAGGGGCCGTTCTCCAAGCCTAAAATAGCGCATGGCGCGCGGATGCGCGACAGCCCAGCGGAGAGACATGCAATGACGCCGCCGCTTCTGCCGCAACGCATCGCGGACGGCTTCTCGATGTTCCGCGCGATGACCGGCGACCGCATCCATGTCGCCGCTCACAGCCATCACTGGTGGCCGGACGTGTCGCGCGAGGCGCAGATCGCCGCATGGGACGATGCGGCGCGGCTCGTCGACGACAAGTGGGAGCATGCGCTCGGGGACGTGTGGAGCGCGGTGAAGCGCCGCATCGCTGCGATCCTGTCTCTTCCCGATCCCGAGACGCTCGTCCCGGCGCCGAACACGCACGAGCTGATCAATCGTCTGCTGTCCTGCTTTCCGGCTGATCGGCCGGCGAAAGTCATCGCGACCGATGGCGAGTTCCATTCTTTCCGGCGACAGAGCGCGCGTCTGGTCGAGGACGGCGCGCTGGCGCTGACGCTGGTTTCGGCGGAGCCGCATCATTCGCTCGCCGATCGCCTCATCGCGGCTGTGCGCGCAGAGCCCGATGTCGACATGGTTTTCTTCAGCCAGGTGTTGTTCAACTCCGGCTTCGCGCTGGTCGATCTCGACGCCATCGTCGATGCGGTCGCCGCGCCGGGTCGCTTCATCGTGATCGACGGCTATCACGGCTTCCTCGCGCGCCCGACGGATTTGTCGCGCATCGCCGATCGCGCTTTCTATATCGCCGGCGGCTACAAATACGCGATGTCCGGCGAGGGCGCCTGTTTCATGCATGCCCCGCCGGGCTTCGGACCGCGTCCGCGCAACACCGGCTGGTATGCGAGCTTCGGCGCGCTGAGCGAGACGCAGAGCGGCGTGCCATACGCGTCCGACGGCTGGCGTTTCATGGGCGCCACCTTCGATCCTTCCGGGCTCTATCGCATGCGCGCCGCGCTTGACTGGCTGGCGGCGGAAGGCGTCTCCGCGGCGATGCTCCACGCGCACGCCATCGCGCTGCAGGAGCGCTTTCTCGACGCGCTGTCGCCGCGTCCGGTCGGTCCTTTCGAGGAGGAGCAGCTCGTGACGCCGCGCGCCGAAACGGCGCGCGGAAATTTCCTCACCTTCGAACATCCCGACGCCGGCGCCTGGCGCCGCCGGCTGCATGACATCGGAATCGTCGCCGACGTTCGCGGCGATCGCCTGCGTCTCGGTTTCGGCGCCTATCATACAGTCGATGACATTGACCGCCTCGTTGCGCGGCTCAAGGCGCGCTGGCGCGTCTGACGCCTCGACCCGGAGCGTTGGGTCGGCTAACGATGGCGCTCCCGTTCGAGGTAGCGCTGCATGAAACTTGCGTCTCTGAAAGTTGGTCGCGACGGTCGCCTGGTCGTCGTCTCGCGCGATCTGACGCGCGCCGTCGAGGCGGTAGGCGTCGCGCCGACATTGCAGGCCGCGCTTGACGACTGGACGCACGCGGCGCCGCGCCGTGCCGATCTCGCGCATCAGCTCGAGATCAATTCGGTGCCGTCCTTTCGGTTTCACGAGCATGATTGCGCATCGCCTCTTCCGCGCGCCTATCAGTGGATCGACTCCTCCGCCTACCCCAGCCATCTCGAGATCGGACGCAAGGCGCGCAACATCCCGACGCCCGCGTCGTTTTTCGACGAGCCGCCGGCGCGCCAGGGCGGCTCGGACGCTTTCATCGGGCCGCGCGATCCGATGCGCTTCGCCGATGAAAAGTACGGAATCGATTTCGAAGCCGAGATCGCGATCATCACCGGCGACGTGCCGGTGGGCATAGGGCAGGTCGCTGCGCGCGACTGCATCAAGCTCATCCTTCTCGCCAATGACGTTTCGCTTCGCAATCTGCAGCCGGCCGAGCGCGAGAAGGGGCTGGGGGCCTTTCAGTCCAAGCCGCCTTGCGCTTTTTCGCCCGTCGTCGTTACGCCGGATGAACTGGGCGCGGCCTGGGATGGCGCGAAGCTCTCGCTGCCTGTCCTGTCGACGGTGAACGGGCGCGCCTTCGGGCGTCCTGACGCCGGGCGCGACATGGCGTTCGACCTGCCGCGGCTTGTCGCCCATGCGGCGCGAACGCGGCCGCTTGGCGCGGGAACCATCATCGGCGCAGGCGTGGTTTCGAATCGTGGCGAGGATGGCGGCTTCGGCCGGCCGGTCGGCGAGGGCGGGCTGGGGTTTTCCTGCATTTCCGAACAGCGCAGCGCCGAGATGCTGCGTTACGGCGAGCCGCGCACGCCGTTCCTGAAATTCGGCGACGTCGTGCGCATCGAGATGAAGGACGCGAAGGGGCATTCGATCTTCGGCGCGATCGAGCACAGGGTGGAGAGATTGGGTGGCGAGTGAGGTCGCGCGACGCGAGTCGCGTGAGATGAAATTTACGCGATCCGCGGCGTGCGCGGCCGCCGTCCTTTGATTTTTCGCCTGCGCTGCCTCGTTCTGGCGCGCGCCGGAAGCCTGAAGGAGGTCCTTCACAAGGAAGACGCTCCGTCGCTTTAGGATAATATTCAAAGACGGAGAATCCGCCGTCGCCACGCTTGCCCGGGACGACATGCTTTTCCTCACAACGCGCATCGTCGGGGGAAAATCGCCTGTCCGTTTTTACGGAAATTCGTTCGACAAACAGAACGAATGAATTATAAGCGCTTCGTCTTTCGATGAGGTCTGCCCGTGAGCTCGCCAAACCCGGCCCGAAAATACCGTCTCGCCACCGAAATGGTCCATGGCGGTGCGACCCGCTCTGCCTGGGGAGAGACGTCCGAAGCGCTGATCCTGACGTCGGGGTTCGTCTATGATCGGGCCGAGACAGCCGAGGCCCGCTTCAAGAACGAGGAGCCGGGTTTCCAGTACAGCCGCTTCGGCAATCCGACGGTCTCGATGTTCGAGGAGCGCATGGCGCTGCTGGAAGGCGCGCCGGCCGCGCGCGCCATGGCGACCGGAATGGCCGCCGTTTTCGCGGCGCTGTTTTGCCAGCTCCGCGCCGGCGATCATGTCGTGGCGGCGCGCGCGATGTTCGGCTCCTGTCGCTTCATCGTCGAGGATCTGCTGCCGCGCTATGGAATTCAGTCAACCCTCGTCGACGGCAAGAATATCGACGCATGGCGCGCCGCGCTGAAGCCCAACACGAAAATTCTGTTCTTCGAGACGCCGTCCAACCCGACCCTGGAGCTCGTGGATGTGGCGGCTGTCGCATCGCTGGCGCGCGAGATCGATGCGCGCGTCGTTGTGGACAATGTCTTCGCGACTCCTTTCGGCCAGCGGCCGATGGAGCTTGGCGCCGACGTCGTCGTCTATTCCGCGACGAAGCACATCGACGGGCAGGGGCGCTGTCTCGGCGGCGTCGTGCTCGGGCGGGAGAAGTTCATCATCGACGAACTGCTGCCTTTCATCCGCAACACAGGGCCCTCGCTTTCGCCTTTCAACGCATGGGTGCTGTTGAAAGGGCTTGAAACCTTTCCGATCCGCGTCGAGCAGCAGGCGCGCAGCGCGGCGCGCCTCGCGGACGCGATCGCCGGAATGCCGCGCATTTCCCGCGTCATCTATCCCGGCCGCGCTGATTTCGCCCAGGCCGAACTGGCCGCGCGCCAGATGAGGAACAAGGGAACGCTGGTCGCCTTCGACATCGACGCCGACAAGGCCGGCTGCTTCCGTTTCATGAATGCGCTGCGGATCGTGAAGATCTCCAACAATCTCGGCGATGCGAAGTCGCTCGTCACCCATCCCGCGACAACGACGCATTTCCGCCTCACGCCGGAGGCGCGCGCCGAGCTGGGAATCGGCGGCGGCACGGTTCGGCTCTCTGTCGGGCTTGAGGATGTGGATGATCTCGTCGAGGATGTCGCGAATGCGCTGACGGCCATCTGAGGCCCGCGGAAACGCGCCGCTCTGGCGCCGGCGCGATCGCCCGCTGGAAAAGGAGCCGCCATGTTCAGCCACATCGTCATCGGCAGCGACGATCTCGATCGCTCCAAGGCGTTTTACGACGCGCTTCTGCCGCTCCTCGGCCTGTCCTGCATCGCTGACGAACGCAGCCAGGGTCTGTTCGGCTACGCCGCCGACCCGCAGGCGACGCCGCAATTCTGGATCATGAAACCCATCAATGGCGCCGCGGCGTCGGTCGGCAATGGCGGCACGGTCGCCATCAACGCGCCGAATCGCGCGCTGGTCGACGCCTTCCACCGCACGGCGCTGGCGCAGGGCGCGACGGACGAAGGCGCGCCTGGCCTGCGTCCGCACTACCATCCCGATTATTATGGCGCTTATCTGCGCGATCCGGACGGCCACAAGATCTGCATCGTTTGCCATTTGCCGGAGTGACGCCGGCCGGGCTAGATCAGCGCGCTGAGCGGTGGCGAGGAGCGGCGCGCCCATGATCGACATGCTGGCCTGCGTTGAGACGAATGATTTCCAGCTTGAGGCGCTGCGCCGCGTGTCGCTGGCGCTGCTGGCGCTGGCGCTCGCGGTCTTCGTTCTCATGCGGGTATGGGGCCGGCGGCGCTTCGGCCACGCCTCGCCGACCATCATCGAGAACTGCCACAAGGGCTACGCCTGGTCCGACATCGACAGGGTCTACCTCGCCGCCGGTCCCGCGAAGCTGGCGCTCTATCGCTCGCGCCAGCTTCTGTTCGATCGCGTCTTCGCGCTGATCTATGGCGTCGCCGCCACGGTGACCGGCGCCTGGGTCTATTCGGACGGTTGCCGCGGCCTTGGCGAGCGCTGGTTCGCGCTCTCGCTGATCGTCATCGGCCTGCTCGCCATGGTGTTCGACTGGCTGGAGGGAAGCGCGCTGAAACGCATCGCCGCCGGCTGGGAGAGGGCGCACAAGTCGGGCGGGGAACTCGAACAGCAGCTTGCGCTCACCGCCTCGCGGCGCACGGTGATCAAGTTCTGGCTGTTCCTCGTGGCGCTGCTTCAGGCCTTCTGGTTCCACGCGACGGCTCTCTTTCCCACCTGGGATCTCACGCTCGCGCTGTTCTGCGGTCTCGCGGCGGGAATTTTCCTCGGCAAGCCGAATCCCGACCTGCGGGTCGTCAACGAGCCGGACGCGACGACGGAGGCGCCGCCGCAAGCGGCCGCGCCGGCGGCGTGAGCGCGCGGACGGCCTTGAAGCCGCCATGTGCGGCGCCCATCTGCTGGCCGCGCCCTTCGCGCGCGGGAGACCGATGACGATGCTGAACCTTGTGCGCGCCGCCGCAGCCTGCGCGGCGCTGCTCGGCCTCGCCGACGCCAGCGCCGCGCAGGAGCCTGATCTGATCTTCAAGAAGTCGACGGTGTGGAAATTCCTGACGCCGGACGACAAACTCGCGGTCTATGGCGTCGATGACCCGGCGGTGGAGGGCGTCGCCTGCCACTATACGACGCCGGAGCGCGGCGGCTTCAAGGGCATGGTCGGCGTGGCGGAGGAGGTGTCCGACATCTCGCTGTCCTGCCGGCAGGTCGGGCCGATCAGGTTCAAGGAGAAGTTCGAGCAGGGCGCGGTGATGATGCGCCAGTCGCGCTCGCTCATCTTCAAGAAGATGCAGATCGTGCGCGGCTGCGACGTGAAGCGCAACGTGCTCGTCTATCTGGTCTATAGCGACAGGCTGATCGACGGATCGCCCAAGAACTCGACCTCCTCGGTGCCGATCATGCCCTGGGGGACGTCGGGCGAGACGCCGAAATGCGCCGACTGGCTGAGCGGCTGAGCGTTCAGCCGTCGCAGTCGACCGTCACCGTCGGCGAGGACTGGACCACCGGCTGCGCCGCCGGACGGCCGACAGAGCCGGTGATCTCGGTCGAGTCGCTGCGGCCGAACGTCCGCGCCTTCGCAAAACCCTTCGAGGCGCACCAGGCGTCGGCCACCATGCGGCCGCAGGCCGACCCCGGCCCGTCGGCGAGGCAGTCGCCGAGACCGTAGCCGTCATGTTCCGGCAGGAGAAAGGTGCGCTCGCTGTCGGCGGCGGGGGCGGCGCCGACCCAGAAAGCTCCGAGGACGGCGGCGACGAGGGCGGCGGAGGACAGGCGGGCGAGGGACATCAGAGGTGACGGGAAGGAAAAGCGGTTGGATTATCAGGCGCCAAGTCGGTTAACGAAGACTTGCGGCCGCGCCCGGCGAGACGGCTGACGCCGTCGTTTTGCTCGATTCGGTTAAGGCATGGTTAGCCTTTGGCGGACCGCCCGGCCATGCGCGCCGGCGCAACTCCGCTTGACGCCGCCGCATGGCGCGCGCATAGCAGCCGCCATGACGACCGGGCTCATTCGCCTCATTTCCATTATTTGCTGCTAGCGCACATCGCTGGCCTGTCGTCGTTCGTCCTGAAACCCTCATGAACCGGCGCCCGGCCAGCGGCAGGGACGGATATTCATGGCCACGCTCAGGCTTCACAACACGCTGACCCGGACGAAGGAGGAGTTCCGCCCCCTCGATCCGACGAATGTCCGCATGTATGTCTGCGGCCCCACCGTCTATGACTACGCCCATATCGGCAACGCCCGGCCGGTGATCGTCTTCGACGTCCTGTTCCGGCTGCTACGCCACCTCTATGGCGCCGACCACGTCACCTACGTCCGCAACATCACGGACGTCGACGACAAGATCAACGCGCGCGCTTTCGAGCGCTGGACGAGAAAGCGCCCTCTGACGCAGGAAATACGCGCGCTGACCGACGGCACGCTGGCGCAGTTCCACAAGGATGTCGATGCGCTCGGCGCGCTGCGCCCGACGCACGAGCCGCGCGCCACCGATTTCGTCGCCAATGGCGCTGAGCCGACCGACATGGTCCGCATCATCGCGCGGCTGATCGAGCGCGGCCACGCCTATGAGGCGGAAGGGCATGTGCTTTTTCACGTGCCGTCGATGCCGGATTACGGAAAGCTGTCGCGCCGCAACCATGACGACATGATCGCCGGCGCGCGCGTCGATGTCGCGCCCTACAAGCGCGACCCGATGGATTTTGTTTTATGGAAGCCGTCGAATCCCGAAACCGAGCCGGGCTGGGAGTCGCCCTGGGGTTATGGCCGCCCCGGCTGGCATATCGAATGCTCGGCCATGTCCGGCGCGCTGCTTGGCGAGACGTTCGACATTCATGCGGGCGGCCTCGACCTCATCTTCCCGCATCATGAAAATGAAATCGCGCAGACCTGCTGCGCTTTCGGCGTCGAGGCGATGGCGAGCGTCTGGCTGCACAACGGCTTCCTGCAGGTGGAAGGCGAGAAGATGTCGAAGTCGCTCGGCAACTTCGTCACCATCAACGAGCTGCTGACGACCGATAAGTTCGGCGGTCGCTCATGGCCGGGCGAGGTGCTGCGCCTCGCGATGCTGAAGACGCATTACCGCCAGCCGATTGATTGGACGGTGAGGGCGCTGGAGGAGGCGGAGAAGGAGCTCCGATCTCTTTATCGCATTCTTGCGGCTCACCCCCCAATGCCTTCTGAACCGGATGTAGAGTTTTTAGGGTTGCTATCGGACGACCTCAACACACATGCGGCGCTTACACGAATTCGCCAACTGGCAGCAAATTCAGCGAACTCGTCCTCTCCTTTTGCAGTTACGTCTCTGTTGAAATCATCAGGAGCACTCCTCGGCCTTTTGCAAGATCCAAAGCTAGGCGAGGCCTTGAAAGAGCCTGTCGGTACCGGAAGCTACGATCCCGAAATTATCGAAGCCTTCGTCGAAGCACGCCTTGCCGCCCGCGTCGCGAAAAACTGGGCCGAATCCGATCGCATCCGCGACGAACTCCTCGCGATGGGGATCGCCTTGAGAGACAACAAGGACGGAACGACGACATGGGATGTGAAGCGATGACGCGTTTCGCCTCGCCATCTTTCCAGTCGTCATGGCCGGATTTATTCCGGTCATCCATGTCTGGTTGTTCGCCTGAAAAGAAAGGCGGGCGCGCGCGGCGCAAGACAGCGCGTGACGCCGTCACGATAGCGCGCCCCTCCGTCCCCGGCTCCATGCAGCGCGGCGCAGCCGAAGTGGAATGGAAGCCGGGGCCCAGCGTGAAAAACCAGCGCCGCAGGCGCGCTTCTCTCATTCCAGAACGCGGTCGCCGCCCATGACCATCACTCTTCGCCCCTATCTCCCGTCCGACGCGAAAGCGCTCATCGACATCTTTCTCTCCAGCGTCGAGGAACTGACCGCCGACGATTACAGCGAGGAGCAGCGCGAGGCCTGGATGAGCGCCGCCGCCGACGAGGACGCCTTCGTCAAGCGCGTGACGCAGAATCTGACGCTCATCGCCACGGTCGACGGCGAGCCGGCCGCCTTCGCCTCGCTGAAGGACAACGAGCATGTGGAATTCCTCTATGTGCATCCCGGGAGCGTTGGACAGGGGCTCGCCACCCATCTGTTCGACGCCCTGGAGAAGCTGGCGCGCAACCGCGGCGCCAAGAAAATGACGGTCGATGCGAGCGACACCGCCCTTCCGTTCTTCGAGCATCGCGGCTTCGTCATGAAGCAGCGCAACTCGGTGCATCGCGCCGGCGAGTGGCTCGCCAACACCAGCATGGAGAAAACGCTGACGGCGGAAGCGCCGGAACGGCGGCCGCAATGACGAAAGAGCGCCTTTATCTCTTCGACACGACGCTGCGCGACGGCGCGCAGACGGCGGGCGTCGATTTCTCGCTTGACGACAAGCTCGCGGTCGCGGCGCTGCTCGATGAGATCGGTCTCGATTATATCGAGGGCGGCTATCCCGGCGCCAATCCGATGGATACGGCCCTGTTCGCCGAGCAACGCGGCGTGAAGGCGCGCTGGACGGCGTTCGGCATGACCGCGCGTCCCGGTCGTTCAGCCGCGAACGATCCCGGCGTCGCCCTGCTGCTGGATGCGCGGGCGGATGCGATCTGCTTCGTCGCGAAAGCATGGGACTACCATGTCGAGGTCGCGCTCGGCGCGACGCTCGATGAAAACCTCGCCTCGATCCGCGACAGCGTCGCCGCCTCCGTTGCGAAGGGCCGCGAGACGATGGTCGATTGCGAGCATTTCTTCGACGGCTACAAGCGCAACCGCGACTACGCGCTAAGATGCGCCAAGGCGGCTTATGACGCGGGCGCCCGCTGGATCGTGCTCTGCGACACCAATGGCGGCACGTTGCCTGACGAGGTGGAGCGCATCGTGCGCGATGTCGCGACCGTCGTTCCCGGCGACCGTCTCGGCGTTCACGCCCATGACGATTCGGGCTGCGCCGTCGCCAATTCCCTCGCCGCGATCCGCGCCGGCGCCCGCCAGGTTCAGGGAACGCTGAACGGTCTCGGCGAGCGCTGCGGCAACGCCAATCTTGTCACCCTGATCGGCGCGCTGAAGCTGAAGAAGGAACTCAATGACGCGTTCGAGATCGGCGTCAGCGACGCCGCGCTGAAGGAGTTGACGCGCGTGTCGCGCGCGCTCGATGAAATTCTGAATCGCTCTCCGAACCGTTACGCGCCCTATGTCGGCGCCAACGCCTACGTCACCAAGACCGGCATTCACGCCTCCGCGATGGCGAAGGACCCGGCGACCTATGAGCATGCGCCGCCGGAGGCGACCGGCAATGCGCGCCGTGTGCTCGTCTCGGACCAGGCGGGGAAATCGAACGTGCTCGCTGAGCTCGAGCGCATCGGCGTGACGCTGGCGAAGGACGATCCGCGCGTTTCGCGCCTGCTCGACGAAGTGAAGGAGAAGGAGGCGCAGGGCTACGCCTATGAGGGCGCTGATGCGTCCTTCTATCTGCTGGCGCGGCGCGCGCTCGGCGAAAGTCCGAATTTTTTCGAGGTCGAGCGTTTCATGGTCAATGTCGAGCGCCGCTACAATGCGGTCGGCGAGCTGGTGACCTTTTCAGAGGCGACCGTGAAGGTGAGGGTGGGCGGCGAGACGCTGATCTCGGCGGCGGAGGGCAGCGGCCCCGTGAACGCGCTTGATCTTGCGCTGCGCAAGGATCTTGGAAAATACCAGACCCTGATCGCCGGCATGAGCCTCGCCGATTTCAAGGTGCGTATTTTTCAGGGCGGATCGGACGCCGCGACGCGCGTGCTCGTCGAGAGCGTCGACGAGACGGGCGAACGTTGGACGACTGTCGGCGTCTCGCCGAACATCATCGACGCCTCGTTTCAGGCGCTGGTGGATTCGATCAACTACAAGCTGATGCGCGCCGGCGCGAAGGTGTGAGCGGACCAGGTTCCGCGCGCTTGCGGCGCGCGGTAACTCTTCGCTCGGAGAAGCGAATTACTCGCTCAGGCGCAGCTTCGTGTCCTTGCAGAGATCATGCCCGTCGCTCTCCACCACGGATTCGTCGGCGAAGGCGCCGCGCACGTCGAACACGCAGCCCTTCTTGCCCTTGATCGAAATCTTCGCGGATTTTCCCGGCGCAAGCGGCTTGCCGAGCGTCGCCACGACGACGGGCGGATTGTCGGCGGTGCTGATCTGCAATTCCTGCAGCGGCTCCGTGCGCGCGTTCGTGATCGTCACTGAGGCGGCGTTCTTCGCCGCCGCGGCGCGCCGCGGCTTGGGCTTCGCCTGAGGCTGCTCCTGCGCGGCCGGCGCGGGCGCTGCGGGCGCCTGAGCCTCGGCCGCCATCGTCGCGGCGAACAGCAGCGCAAAAGACGCTGACGCTGTGGCGAAAATCTTCATGGTCCGTCCCCTCTCCACAGGCGCAGACCCTCCCGCCCGCGCGCATTCTGATTCGACGTCTCTGCTAACATTGCCCGCGACTCGTGGCGAGGGTTGGGCGATGGCGCGGGATCAGCCGGCGAGCTGCGCGCGCTCCGCCGCCGCGTGCAGCATGGGCAGGATGTCGACGACTTTTTCAGCGACGATCGGCTTCACCTCATTCTCGGCGCGGATGAATCCGGCCTCGCGCATGTGCGCGAACAGGGCCAGCAGCGGCCGCCAGAATCCCTTCACGTCGAGGATCAGGATCGGCTTCTTGTGCCGGCCGATCTGCGCCCATGTCATCTGCTCGGCGAGCTCCTCGAGCGTGCCGACGCCGCCGGGCAGCGTGACGAAAGCGTCGGCGCGGTCGAACATGGTCTGCTTGCGCTCATGCATGCCGGGCGTGATGACGAGTTCCGTGCATTCGTTGAGCTGCGCCTCGCGCTCGCGCAGGAAGCGGGGAATGACGCCGATCACCTCGCCGCCGGCGGCCAGCGCCGCGCGCGCGGCCTCGCCCATTAGCCCGGTTCCGCCGCCGCCATACACGAGCCGCACGCCGGCTTTCGCGACGGTCTCGCCGAATTCACGCGCCGCCGCCGCATAAGCCGGGTCCAGCCCCGCGCCCGAGCCGCAATAGAGGCAAACCGATCGAATCATCTGAGTCATGTCCCAGCTTAAAACGGATTTGCGAAGATATGGGGACGGGGAGGCTCCTCAATTCAGGAGGCGCCCTTGATTGGAGCGCCTCAAAACGGGCATGAGAGCCGCCCGGCGTCCTGACCTGACGCTGTTTCTCATGCGGCGGGCCGTCTCCGCCAGGATTGTCGCCATGTCCGTCGCCTTGCCCGGGAACGACCAGCGCCGCCCCGCGGCGGGGGGCTTCCTGTCCACCTTCCGGGGACTGTGGCCCTATCTCTGGCCGGCCGATCGCCGTGACCTGCAGACGCGGGTGCTGCTGGCCTTCGCGCTGCTGGTGCTCGGCCGGGTGATGCTGATGGGCATCCCCTACGCGCTGAAATGGGTGACGGACGCGCTGGCGAGCGCAGGCGGCTCGGCCGGTCTCGCGGCCCTGTGGCCCTGGCTCGCCGCCGCGCCGCTGGCGCTGACGCTGATCTATGGGCTGGCGCGCATCGCGTCCGCCGCGCTGATCCAGCTTCGGGATGCGGTTTTCGCGCCGGTCTTCATGCACGCGGTGCGGCGGCTTGCGCTCGAGACCTTCGCGCATCTGCACCGGCTTTCCCTGCGTTTTCATCTCGAGCGCAAGACCGGCGGACTGACGCGCGTTCTCGAGCGCGGCCGCAATGGCATCGAGGAGATGGTGCGTCTGGGCCTCAACCAGCTCGTGCCTGTCATCGTCGAGATGGCGCTGCTGATCGCCATCCTGCTCTGGCAGTTCGAGTGGCGCTATGTGGTCATCCTCGTCGCGATGGTCGCGGTCTACATGCTGTTCACCGTGAAGGCGACGGAGTGGCGCATCGCCATCCGGCGCTCGATGAACGAGAGCGACAGCGAGGCCAACACGAAGGCCATCGACTCCCTGCTGAATTTCGAGACGGTGAAATATTTCAGCGCCGAGCGGCGTGAGACCGAGCGCTATGACAAGTCTGTCGAGCGTTACGAGCGCAACAGCGTAAAGGCTTACCAGTCGCTCGCTTTCCTCAACTTCGGCCAGGCTATCATTTTCTCGATCGGGCTCATGCTGTCGATGGCGCTCTGCGTGCAGGCCATCCGCGCCGGCCGCAACACCGTCGGCGATTTCATTCTCATCAACGCGCTGCTGCTGCAGCTTTATCAGCCGCTCAATTTCATGGGCACGCTATATCGCGAGATCAAGCAGGCGGCGGTCGACATCGAGGAGATGTTCGAGCTTCTGCACCGCAATCCCGAGATTGAGGATAAGCCCGGCGCGCCTGATCTGCACGTCGCGGCGGGCGCGCTGCGTTTCGAGGACGTGCGCTTCGCCTACACGCCGGAGCGGCCGATCCTCAAGGGCGTGTCGTTTGAGGTTCCCGCCGGCAGGACAGTGGCTATCGTCGGCCCGTCCGGCGCGGGCAAGTCGACCGTATCGCGGCTGCTGTTCCGGTTCTACGAGCCTCAGGCTGGCCGCATCACGATCGACGGGCAGGACATCGCGAACGTCACGCAACTGTCGCTCCGCTCTGCGATCGGCATGGTGCCGCAGGACACTGTGCTGTTCAACGACACGATCCGCTACAACATCCGTTACGGGCGCTGGGACGCGACAGACGCGGAGGTGGAGGAGGCGGCGCGCCTGGCGCAGATCGACAGCTTCATCCGCGGGCTGCCGGAAGGGTATGACACCTCCGTCGGCGAGCGCGGGCTGAAGCTCTCCGGCGGCGAGAAGCAGCGCGTCGCGATCGCGCGCACGATCCTGAAAGGCCCGCCGATCCTCGTGCTCGATGAGGCGACATCCGCGCTCGACAGCTTCACCGAGCGCGAGATTCAGGCAGCGCTCGATCGGGTGTCGCAGGGACGGACGACTGTCGTCATCGCCCATCGCCTGTCGACGGTCGTCAACGCCCATGAGATCATCGTGCTCGACAAGGGCGTCATCGTGGAACGGGGCCCGCATCAGCGGCTGCTCGCGCAGGACGGCGTCTATGCGGCGCTGTGGAACAGGCAGCGGCAGGTGGCGGAGGCCGAGGAGACCATCAAGCGCGCGAAGGACGAGGAGGGGCCGAGCGTGCGGGTGTCATTGACGGCCTGAGGCGGAGCCGCCACATCGTCGCCAAAGAGAGGACTTCAATGTCGATCATCAGCTCCATCAACCGCCAGATCGTTCCGATCCATCGCGAGGGCTATCTCTTCATTCTCGCCTTCGTCGTGGCCACCGTCGTGCTGTTCCTCATCTGGCAGCCGCTCGGCTGGATCGGGCTGATCCTCACGATCTGGTGCTGCTACTTCTTCCGCGATCCCGCCCGCGTCACGCCGCTGCGCGAGGGGCTGGTGATCTCTCCGGCGGACGGTCGCGTCTCCATGATCGCATCGGCCGTTCCGCCGCTGGAGCTTGGCCTTTCCACGACCCCGATGACGCGAGTCTCGATCTTCATGAACGTCTTCGACTGCCATGTGAACCGCTCGCCGGTCGCTGGCCGCATCGCGAAGATCGTTTACAGGCCCGGCCTTTTTCTCAACGCCGATCTCGACAAGGCGTCGGACGACAATGAGCGCTCCTCGCTGATCATCGAGAGCGG
>MKVY01000047.1:20022-34375 GCA_001899525.1 Rhizobiales bacterium 65-9 | reverse complement strand
TGCAGATCGCCGGACTGATCGCGCGCCGCATCGTGTCATTCGCGCATGAGGGAGACATGACCTCGGCCGGCGAGCGCTTCGGCCTCATCCGGTTCGGCTCCCGCGTCGATGTGTATCTGCCGGAAGGCGTCCAGCCTCTCGTCGGTCTCGGCCAGACCTGCATCGCCGGCGAAACCGTCATAGCCGATGCGCGCGGAAACGATCCGGCCCGCTCCTACCGGACGCATTGAGGCGCCATTCTCGTCCCCGGCCGCCGCTCACGAAGATCGCGCCGGCGGCTCCGTCATATCTCCGTCCTCGTCCTCTTCCTCGACGACCGGAATCGCATAGGCGCCCTTGAGCCAGCGGTTGAGGTCGATGTCGGCGCAGCGTTTCGAGCAGAACGGCTTGTAGGCCGGATCGGCGGGCTTGCCGCAGATCGGGCAGGGGCGGGCGGCCGGAGGCGGTTTCGAGGTCTGGCTCATGACGCCTCCTTATGGCGCTGCGTCCGCCCAGCGCGCGTGAATCGGATAGCCTTCGCCGCCGAGCAGCGTCATCGTCTCGTAGAGCGGCAGTCCGACGACCGAGGAATAGGAGCCCACTACGGTTTGCGCGAACGCGCCGGCGAGCCCCTGGATCGCATAGCCGCCCGCCTTGCCGCTCCATTCCCCGGAGGCGAGATAGGCGGCGATCTCGGCGTGCGACAGCCGTTTGAAACGGACCCGCGTCTCGACCAGCCTTTCGCGCAGCTTGCCGGCGGGGGTCGCGAGGGCCAGGCCGGTGTAAACCCGGTGCGACCGGCCCGAGAGCAGCCGCAGGCATTCCGCCGCCTCGGCGGCGTCGCCGGCTTTCGGCAGGATGCGGCCGGCGGCCCAGACGACGGTGTCGGCGGCCAGAACGAAGCTGGTGGGCGGCGCTTTGGCGGCTGCGGCGGCGGCTTTCTCGCGCGCCAGCCTCGCGGCGAGGGCGCGGCCCTTTTCGCCCTTGCGCGGCGTCTCGTCGATGTCGGCGGGCTGTGTGGCGTCGGGTTTCAGCCCGATCTGCTCCAGCAGCGCGAATCGTCGCGGAGAGGCCGAAGCGAGGATGAGCGCGGGGCGCCGGGGCGCGGAAGAAGCCACGACGGCGCTCGGGCGCTTACTTGAAGCGATAGGTGATGCGGCCCTTGGTCAGGTCGTAGGGCGTCATCTCGACGAGCACCTTGTCGCCGGCGAGGACGCGAATCTTGTTTTTGCGCATTTTCCCCGCCGTGTGGGCGGTGATTTCATGATCGTTCTCCAGCTTTACGCGGAACATCGCGTTTGGCAGGAGTTCGGACACGGTGCCCGGAAATTCGAGAAGTTCCTCTTTGGACATGCGGTTCCTTGGGATTGGTTGCGGGAAGGCCGGTTCACTAACCGAATCCGGCGGATTTGGGAACTGCCGCGTCACGTCCTACATTGGACCCACCGGAGAACCCCATGCTGAACATCCGACTGGCGACCTATGAAGCCTCCAAACAGACGGCGGCGGCCTTCTGGTCCGCCTCCGCCAGCGCTCAGGCGGCGGGTGTGACCATCGCGCTTCGGTGGCCGATCCTGATGCAGGCGGCTTTCGATCCGTTCGCTTGGCCGGCGCGGCGGGAGGCGATGCGGGCCGTGACCGAGAAATGGGAAGCGGCGGTCGAAGGGTCAATGGCCGCCTGGGCGGCCTCCGCCTCGCTGGCGAGCGCCCTCGTTCTTTCGCCCGGCGACGCCCGCAAGTTGACGCACGGGCTCGCGGCCGTTTCCAGCGCCGCGATGCGGCCCGCGCGCAAGCGCGTGCGCGGCAACGCGCGCAGGCTTTCGCGCGGGTAGCGCCGGACGCGACAGGCGCGGTTTTCGTTTCCGATAGCGCTCCGCGGTGGAGTTCAGACGGAGACGCCCTCGTGCGCCGACGCGGTGGCCAGCGCGGCCTCATGCTCCGCCGCCAGCCGGCGGTAGCGCCGCAGGCCCCAGGGAATCGCCGCGAGATAGACCAGCGTCATGATCGTCAGCACCTGGAACGGGAAGCTCGCGAGCGTGACGAAGAAAACGACGATGATGATGAGCGACGGCAGCACCATCTCGCGCGGCACCTGCTGGCCGAACGTCTTCGCCGCATAGGTGGGCACGCGGCTGACCATCATCGCGCCGATGGCCAGCACATAGATGAGTTCGAGCGTCGGCAGGCCGACGAAGCGTGGCAGCCCCATGAGATAGAGATAGATCGGCAGCATCGCGCAGAGCGCGCCGGCGGGCGCCGGAATGCCCGTGAAGAAGTCCTTGGTGAAGGCCGGCTTGTCTGGATCATCAAGCATCACATTGAAGCGCGCGAGCCTGAGCGCCGTCGCCATGGCGAACAGCAGCACCGCGATCCAGCCGAGATTGCCGTATTCCTTGAACGAGAAGAAGAACAGCATCAGCGCCGGAACCACGCCGAAATTGACGAAGTCGCACAGCGAGTCGAGTTCGGCTCCGAATTTGGACGTGCCCTTGAGCATGCGCGCGACGCGGCCGTCGAGCGCGTCGAGGATCGCCGCGACCAGCACGGCGGCCACGGCGAGCTCCAGCTTGCCCTCGATCGACAGGCGCACCGCCGTAAGGCCCGAGCAGATCGCCAGAAGCGTGATCATGTTCGGGATCAAGATGCGGAACGGAACATGCGGGAAACGGCGCCGGCGTTCATCGCCTGCGGGCCCGGTCGGCGACTGCGGTTCGTCAATGCTCATGGCGGCCGGGAAACTAGGCGGCGCGGCCATCGCCGGCAAGCGCGCCTATCGGCGCCGCGCCATGGCGCGCAACGCCTCCGGCGTGGCGGGGTGGGCGCGGAAGGACGCCTCAATCGCGATCTCTGTAAGCGCGATGTCCGCGGGCGTTCCGAACACGGCGACGGCGCTGAAGAAAGCGAGGAAGCCTGCCTCGGTGCACAGCTGCATCGGCGTCGCGATTATCGGCGGGTCGCAACGCGGCCGCGGCCGGTCCCGTCGCGGGCGGCGGCTTCGTGCGTCGTCGCGGAGAAGGCTCTCTGGGTGGCGGAGAGCCTGCTCATCCTCGACGCAGGCTGGTTCGTCCCGGCCCAGCTCGGCGTGGCCGTCGTGCTGGCGCAGGCGCTGTTCGTTGGCGGGCTGACGGAACTGCAATGGTTCGCTCTGAGACAGCGCCCGGTCGCGGCGTGAGCGGAGGCGCCGGCCTGCCTCGCAGCGCCTGGGACGATGGAATTCGGAAGGGGGAATCGCCTGGGGCTGCGCGTCAGGAACTCTGGAGCCAAACATTCGCCGCCCCTCGACAAGCCGAACGCTCCCCCCTATACAGCCGGCCGTTCGCGGGCGGCTTTGATGCGCCGGCCGCCGGGCCCAGGTAGCTCAGTTGGTAGAGCATGCGACTGAAAATCGCAGTGTCGGTGGTTCGATTCCGCCCCTGGGCACCAATAATTTCAATGGGTTAGAGAGCATGTCAAACCTCCTTTTGTCTACACGGTCGCTCGTGTAGACAGCTTGCGTTCCTGTTTCTTCGCCAAAACGTTCATGCGAATGACCTTCGGCTCCATCTTGTCGGACATATCCGCGCTCTCTGAATAGAGCTGCGCCATCGCCAGCGTCTTCTGCCATCGGCGCACGGTGTCCAGATCGCACCGCCCTCGATCAGCCGAGTTCTGACCGTATGTCGCAGGCCATGGAATGTGAGGCCGTCGTCAACGTGTCCGTCGCGCTCAAGCTTCGCTATTCAATTGATGAAGGAAGCGTTGAAGCCGGAATTCGTCCAGGGTTTCCCGCGGCTCGTCGTGGCAATTGTGACGGCGTCGTTTTGTCCGCTGGCTTCAAGAAGCTTGGACAAATCAGGGTGGAGCGGGATTGATATCTGCTGGCCAGTCTTATCGGTTCGTTTCCATAGCCTGCCATCACGTATCGCGGTCCAGGTTACCGTCAGCGCGTCTCCCTTTCTGAGTCCGGTGAACATCGCCAGCGCAATCGGTGCTTTCAACTGGACCGGCGCCCGCTCAAGGATGACGCGACACTCTTCAGTCGTCTAGGGCCTATTGGCCACGGGAGCGCTTCGGGGACGACGGATACGCTTGAGGCCTTTCACCGGATTTACGGATAGCAGGCCGCGCTCCTTGCCATGTTCCGCTGCAACAGAAATCACGGCGAGCACATAGCTCGCTTGACGACGCCCGTGCTTCGTTCCGAGTTTATCCCGCAATGCGGCGACAAACGAAGAAGTTAGTCCGACGAGGGCATCTCATGCAGCGGCGCAATCAGATTGATGATGCGGAGATAGCCTTCGCGTGTCGCAGGCGCTAAATCGGTAAAGGCAACAGAGCGCCGATAAGACTCAAAAAGCGCGCCAAGAGTCCCAGGGACAGATCCTTTTGAGCGAACTCTCGCCTCAAGTGCGCCGAGCGCTTGAAAAAGCTCTGCAGTTCCGAATTCCGCTGTGATGCGCTTCCCGGTTGCGCGGTGGTAAGCATACCAACGCCCCTTGGATCGATAGCGTTTCAGCCCCTTGTTGCGCACCTTAGACATTCGTGTCGTCCAAGAGTCTCAACCAATCCCCCGCTTCCCTCGGACGAAACGTTTGCCCACTGATCCAGGCATCGATCGCGAGCTTATCAAACCTATCAAGACGCCGACTTTGGCCCAAGGACAAGGGAGGAATAGGACATATTCGATCAAAGGTTGCTACGCTCACGCCACAGTAAATCGCGGCTTGCTTTTTGGTCAACAAGCGAGGCAGCCCTTCAAATCGAATATGTTCCGCCGTGGCCAATGTGCGCTTCCTACATAAACGAGCGTCACAATCTGGGCCAAAAGGGCTCAGAAGAGCGACTCGAAGAGTAGCGCAATACCTGACGCCAACTGCTTTCCAAGAAAATCATACAAACTCTATATGATTGCGGCGCGGTCTTTGAAGTTACAAACAGCATTGAAGCGAGACTTTGGTGCGCCTTTGCTGCTCATCAGCAGGAGGCAGCGCCGATCAATCTTGCTTGGAGTAGATGGATTCTTGCGAGCCCATTCCGAGACAACGCCAATCTGCCCGCGGAAGCCTTTGTCACGCATTTTGCGCCAGAGCGCAGATGCATTTCGCGCGCCTTGCGCCCAGCAGCTATCGAGCCAAGGCAGCCAAGTCTCTAGTGTGGTTTGGCGAATACGGAACATATCGGAGCGCTGGCCGCGCAAGACGCTGCGGACAAGCTTGCGGCTGTACCCGATGCGTTTGACGACCTGCTTTATCGGTACTTCTCTGCAGTTCACGGTTGGGAAGTCGTCTGTTCGCGATCAGGCGGCAATATCACCGGGCGGCCGCGTTCGAGATCGCAGACGATCGTTCCGTATCTCTGGCCTCGCCGAAATGCGAAGTCATCAACGCCGATAACGACGAGCTCATTATGCTATTGTGCAATCCGCAGGCGCACAACGCGCAGCAAGGTATCATTGCTCACCGGCATCATGAGACGTTTGGCGAAGGCTGAAGCAGGCCTGCCGCCCAGCGCCAGGCCGAGATTATGCACGATCGTTTCAACTCGGCTGGTTCTCCGGCTGTAGCGAGCCAGCACCTGATCGCCAAATCGCTCGCAGAAGATGCGGCGGCCACACAGGACGGCGTCGCGCCAGAAGCGCCGGGCATGGACGATCAGTTGGACTTTGGCGCCCACTTATCGCCGAATCCGTCGGCCGACGAGCATAGCGACTCTGAATCCGGCTGCTTTGGCGTTCGCAACCCGGGCAAACTGCGTGAGGCGCACGCGAACGCAGCTGGATTTTGATTCGAGCGCCGTCGACGCATATCGCATCGACTGTAAAACCATCTGGCGCCAGGCTTGTACGTCGAAAGCGATTGCCCATCGTACTGATTTCCCCCCTGAATCAGCGAAGGTAGGCGCAAACATCAACAATTCTGAGTCAGACCCCTTATTGGATGAAAATCCGGGGTCTCAGTTCAGCGATCATTGACAGCGCGCCTATGCCAGCGTGTCGGAGGACCGTGCCTCGATCGGCCGATATCTCGACTTCTTCACCCCCCGGAGGTCTCATCACGACTTGGGACGCCGGACGCCCGACCAAACTTACTTCAACCCGTTGCCGCCAATCCCGGCGGCGGCATAACCAAGGTGAAAACCCTCTTGGCGACAGCGCCAAAACTGTCCAGATCAACCGACCCAGCTCTCCGGCGTGCAACTAGGCTGACCGTGACGCCTGCTTCCCGCGTCTGCGCCACCATTTCAAGCTTCTCCGGAACCGACCATAGGCGACGCCGCTTTGGCTCCGTCAGAACCTGGGCCTTTGGATAAGAAACACTCATAGACACGACATTACTCCCAACCCTTATTTTAAGGGTGAGACGTGTCCGGGGAGTTCGAGGGCCGTTTCACAACTTGCGTAATGCAACGTTGCGCAGACTTTCCTTTCGAGCCGGGCTGGTTGGGGATAATCGCTTTGCAGGTGATCTGATGGTGAGACTGTCCATCACGCGAATCGAGTTCCTAGGGTGAATTTATGGCAAACGACCTGGAAACAAGCACATTCGCAAAAAAGATCGACAATGTCGACCTGCCGGCATTGCGCCACAAGTACGCAGAAGAACGCGATCGTCGCGTGCGTGGCGACGGCATCGGTCAGTTCATCGAGATGTCCGGGGGCTACCGGAAATATATCACCGATCCCGATATGGATGACGCAACGCCGCGGGATGCCTTGTCCGACCATGTTGGCGTGCTGATCATCGGCGCGGGCTGGACCGGCATGGTGGCGGCCGTGCGGATGCAGCAGGCCGAGGTTACTGATTTCCGGATTCTGGACAATGGCCGAGATTTCGGCGGCACCTGGTACTGGAACCGCTATCCGGGCGTGCAGTGCGATCTGGAATCCTACATCTACATTCCGCTGCTGGAGGAAACCGGCTACGTCCCAAGCGAGAAGTACGCCCACGGCAAGGAAATCCGCGAGCATGCGGAGCGGGTCGGTCGCAAGTTCGGACTGTATGAGCGCACGCTTTTCCAAACCCATCTCAAGGCGCTGAATTGGGATGAGGACAACAGTCGCTGGACGGTGACCACCAACCGGAACGACAAATTCACAGCTCAACGCGTGGTCATGGCCTGCGGCAGCCTTAACCGGCCGAAGCTCCCCGGCATCCCAGGAATCCTATCCTTTAAGGGCAAGTCGTTTCACACCAGCCGCTGGGATTATAGCTACACAGGCGGCGACACGACCGGAGGGCTGCACAAGCTCGCCGACAAGCGCGTCGCCCTGATCGGCACTGGCGCCACTGGCATCCAGGTCGCGCCATTTATCGCCGCCGACGCGAAGCATCTCTATGTCATTCAGCGTACTCCGGCTGCGGTCGGCGAACGCCGCAACAAGCCGACCGAGGATGAGTGGGCCAAAACCCTCGGGCCGGGATGGCAGGAGAACCGGCGCTATAACTTCCAGAAGCTCGTTTCGGGCGTGCCGCAGGAGGTCGATCTCGTCAACGATACGTGGACGGAGATCATGCGCATCCTCGGCGCGATCGCCTTCAGAGTCAGTCAGAACGAGGAAATATCGCCCGAAGAGCGGGCGCTGCAGATGGAGCTGGCGGACGCGCTCTGCATGAACGGCCTTCGCGACCGAGTCTCGCGGGAGGTCGCTTCGCCCGAGACCGCCGAGGCGCTGACGCCATGGTACCGCTTCTTCTGCAAACGGCCGACGTTCAGCGATCGATACCTGCCTATCTTCAACCGTCCGAACGTCACACTGGTGGACTCCAAGGGGCATGGCGTGGACCAGATAACGCCTGACGGCGTCGTGGTCGACGGCCGCGAATATAAGGTCGATTGCATCATCTTCGCGACGGGCTTCGAGGTGGGCACCGACTTTACTCGGCGCGCGGAGGTCGAGATCTACGGCCGCGGCGGGGAGGCGCTGACCAAACACTGGGCGGACGATTTCAGAACGCTGCACGGCGTGACGACGAATGGCTTCCCGAACCTTTTCTTTATGGGGCCGGCGCAGGGGCCGGGCGACGTGAATTACACCTATCCATCGGAACTGCAGTCGAAATACATCGCCCGCATCCTTGCGCGTGGACAAGCCGAAAAGGCAGATGTCATCGAGGTCACGGACGAAGCCGTCGCCGCCTATGTGAAGCACTTCCGCGAGGTCGCGCTGGACAACCTCGATTTCTACAAGCAGTGCACGCCCAGCTATTACAACAATGAGGGAGACCCCAGCAAATACAGGGGTTTCCTATCGCAGCGCTATGGCGGCGGTTTCGGCAAATACCGCGACATGGTGCTGAACTGGCTGGACGAGGGAATGCCCGGGCTGGAGTTCAGGCGGACCTCATAGACGACCGCGACGGACTAGCTAGAAGGGGAGAGCAGATGACGGACATCGACATGAAGATCGTCGCGGAATTGGCGGATCGCGCCGCTATCCACGACTGCTTGATGAACTATTCGCGCGCCGTCGATCGGCTCGACCGCGAGCTTCTGCTGAGCGTCTATCATCCCGACGCCGTAGACGATCATGGCGTCTTCGTCGGCGGCCCCGTCGCCTTCGCCGACTGGGTGATCGACATGCACACGCAAACCCACGTCTCGCACCAGCACTGCCAGTTCAACTCGACGATCCAACTGGACGGCGATGTCGCCCATACCGAAACCTATTATATGTTCGTCGGCCTCAATCGAGAGGGGACGCCGCTTACCATGTCCGGCGGCCGCTATATCGACAGGCTGGAAAAGCGCGCCGGGCGCTGGGCTATCGCTGAGCGCATCTGCGTGCGCGACTGGGCTCCGCTCGCGGAGGTTCCCAGCGAACTCGATCAATCGAAAATGACGGCGGTGAAGAATCTTCCGGAATCGGTGAAGGCGCTAATGCGATCCGGCCCGCAAACGCTGCGCGACCGTTCGGATCCATCCTATATGCGACCGTTAAAGGTGGACCGCTCGCGAATCATGAAGGGGCAGGAACGCTAGCCCGGCCGGACGCCGCTCGCCGTCGACAAAAGAATCTCCTCGGTATGCTGTCCTAGCGACGGGGGAGGCGTTGGCTCTACCGATAGGGGGCCGAGCGGAAGCCTGAGCAATTTGAGATCAGGGTTGGCCTCGGTGGGGCAGGGGACGATCAGAGCCCTCTCGGCGACGAGGGGATCGGCAATGGCGTCTGCGATCCCGTTCATCCTTCCGGCCGGAACGCCAGCCTTTCCGAGCCTGTCGAGCCAATTGTCCGCCGTGTCCGTCTTCAGTCGTTCCTCGACAATCGCATGCAGCGCGTTGCGATTGTCGACCCTGCCGGCCATGTCGCAAAAGCGCGGGTCGGAGGGGAGATCGGCGAGTCCCACCTCGCGGCAGAGCTGCCGAAACAGTTTGTCATTGCCTGCGGCGACCATCAACTCGCCGTCGCCCACCTGGAAGACTTCGTAGGGGGCGACGCTCGGCGCGCCCGAGCCCTGAGGTTCCGGCGATCTGCCCGTCGCAAGAGCGGTCATCACCTGATGGCACATCAAGTTGAGCGATGCGTCGATGAGCGCAACCTCTAGTTTTTGCGGGCCGGTCGCGCGCTCGCGCTTCGCCAGCGCAGCCATGATCTGTATAGTGGCCCACATGCCGCTGCTGAGATCAATGGCAGACGGGCCGATACGCGCCGGTGGCTGGCCGGGATGGCCGGTCGACTTGAGAATGCCGGAGAACGCCTGCAACAGCGCATCGTAGCCCGGCATGTCCTTTCCCAACGGGCCCGGACCGAAGGCGCTGATGGAGCAATAGATGAGCTTCGGGTTGCGTTTCACGAGTTCGTCGTACCCGAGGCCCAGGCGCTCCGCCGTGCCAGGCTTGAAGCTTTCAATGAAAACGTCGCTGCGATCGATAATCCGTCGAAGGCTTTCCAATGCCGCGACCTGTTTCAGATCCAGCGCCACGCTCTTTTTGTTCTGGTTGACTGCCAGATATGTCGTGCTCTCCCCGCCCCAGAAAGGCGGAAGTCGGCGCGAATCCTCTCCATCCGGCGCCTCGACTTTGATGACCTCCGCACCCAACTGCGCGAGGATCATTGTCGCATACGGGCCGGCAAGCACGCGAGTCACGTCGACAATGCGAATGTCAGAATACACGCCTTGCATGAGAGCTTTCTGCCTGATGGACGCCTTGAGGTCACGCGCGTCGCGCATCGATTTCAATCCGTCTCCGGTGTAAAGCAGCTTTGCATGTCTGGGAGTCGCGAGCATGGCGGGCGAGAGCTAGCCTTGGCGATGTCGAACTGCCCGGAATACCGCGGCGCTGTCTCCTGCTGCGATTTCGCAGTACGGGGATGAACGACCCGGGAGGAAACAATGGGACTGAAATCGCGCCTCATGCTTGCGATTGCCGCCAGCTGCTTCGCGTCCGGCGCGGCGTTCGCGTCGATCGACGAGATTTGCGCAGCCGGCGCCAGCGAGCCCAAGCTTATCTGGTATTCGTCGCAAGACCCGTCGCGCAACGATGCGGCGCTTGCCGCTTTCAGGAAAGCATATCCGAAAATCACCATCGAGGCGTTTCGGCTTGCAACCGGCCAACTCGCAATCCGCTATGCTTCGGAACGACAAGCCGGCGTGATCAACGCTGACATCATTTCTTTGGCGGATCCTAATTTCATCGCCGACGGTTTCGGCAAAGATTGGTTCGTGCAGTTCGCCAAGACGGACCTGCCCGCCTTGGCCGCGCTTGACGACAGGTGGTTCCAAAAAGGATCGGCGACCACGAGCATTAGCGTTCTCGGCTACGGCTATAACAGCCAGATGGTTGGGGCGAAGCCGCCCGCCACCTGGAACGATCTGCTAAGGCCCGAATATGCCGGAAAGATCATCCTCGGCGATCCACGCGCCGTGCCGTCCTATATGGCGTTGTTCCGCATACTCAAGGAGGAACTGGGCGAGGAGTTCTTCACGAAGCTCGCCGCACAGAAGCCCGTTCTCGTGCCGAGCGTGGTGCCCGCGACGCAGCAACTGGCCGCGGGCGAGGTCGCGATCGTGGTGCCAAGCGTGCTGACAACGCTGCGCCTCCTCAAGCTTGAGGGGGCGCCGATCGAGTTCGTGGCGCCGTCTCCGACAACGGGTAACGAGTTCGAGACGGTCTTGTCGAAGGGAGCCGACAGCCCTAATGCAGCCAAGTGCCTCTACAACTTCCTGTTCACCGAAGCAGGGCAGAAAGCCTACAATGGACCGACCAGCGTGTCGCCGCTCGCGAACATTCCCGACACCGCGCCCATGCCGGCCACCTACATCAATCCGCGCATTCTCGAACTTCCCCAGTACAAAGACCAGATCGTGAAAGCGTTAGGCCTGAAATAGAGGCGGCATCGCCAACAGTGGTTGGGGAGCATCCGGAAGCGCGGCGATTGACGCCGCAGGTGAAAGGCGAGCATCGCACATGACGGCCGCACAGCCTCAACTGGATATCGAGGTTCTGGCCAAGAGCTTCCACCGGAACAAGGGAAGGGATGTGCGCGCGGTCGACAATGTGTCGCTGCGCATGGAGAAGGGGGACTTCGTGGTTCTGCTGGGCCCCAGCGGTTGCGGCAAAACCACATTGCTGCGATGCGTCGCCGGTCTAGAGAGCCCCGACAGCGGTCGGATCTCGCTTGGCGGCGAGACAGTCTACGATTCAGCGCTCGGACTGGAAATTCCACCTGAGCGACGCAACATCGGCATGGTTTTCCAGTCTTATGCGTTATGGCCGCACATGACGGTGGCGGCCAATATCGGTTATCCGCTGAAGATGGCAGGCGCCGGGAGGGCGGAGACCGACGCTCGCGTCAAGCGCATGCTTGACATGATGCGGATATCCGAGCTCGCAAACCAGTATCCCGGCCAGATAAGCGGCGGACAGCAGCAGCGGGTCGCGCTGGCGCGGGCCTTGGCGCGCGGCGACGACATGATTCTGTTCGATGAGCCGTTGTCGAATGTCGATGCGAAGGTTCGCGAGCATCTCAGGCTCGAGCTTCTGGCGATGCAGAGGGAGCTGGGGTTCGCCGCGCTTTACGTTACGCATGACCAGGAGGAGGCGATGAGCCTCGCGACGCGGATCGCGGTGGTGGCGGACGGCGTGATTCATCAGATTGGCACGCCTCAGGAAGTTTACAGAACACCCAGAAACCTGAAGGTGGCGAAGTTCATCGGTTCGGCGAACCAGCTTGATGGAACTGTCGTCAACGATGGAACTGGGCCAGCTGTCGAGACGCCGCTCGGCCGGATCGCGCTGAAGGAAGCCGCGCTTCCTTCCGCAGTCGGCAGCCGCGTGTCCCTGATCTCGCGACCGGAGCGGTGGCGAATTTCGATGGACAGGCCGCACGCCGCAGCGGCGTGGCCGGGCAAGGTCCGCGCATCGGCCTTTCTCGGCCCGTACAATCAGTATCTGGTCGATCTTGGCGAAACTGAACTTCAGATATGGCAGCAGGGATCGCATCCGCTGCCGATCGGATCCGAAGTCTGGTGTCAGATTTCGGCAGATGATTTAACGGCGTTTGTATCGGATTCGGCCGCGTGAGCCGGGCCATAGCGTCCGCTCGCAGAGCGCCCGACGGGTTCTTGGTGATTTCGGCCGCGATCTCCGTCTTCGTCGCGGCGCTTATCATCTACCCTCTAGGGTGGGTGATCTTTGATGTGCTGTTTGCCGACTGGCGCTTCGACAGCGCTCCGTTCGTCGCCCTGTCGCAGGAAAGCGGCCTTGGCGCGCTGCTTCTCAACACGATCATAGCAATCGGCGCAGCATCGGCGGTCGCACTCGTCATCGGCAGCACATTCGCATGGCTGAGCGAGCGCACGGATGTCGGCATGCCGTTCCTCGGCAAGATGCTGCCCGTCATTCCGCTGCTAATTCCGCCGATCGCCGGGGCGATAGGTTGGGTTCTGCTGGCCGCTCCGCGGGCTGGGTTTCTCAACAGCTGGTTGTCGAGCCTCGCCTCTCTGGTCGGCTTCGGTCAGGTCGGACCGCTGCTCAATATTTTCAGCTGGCCGGGTTTGATCTTTGTGTACGTGATCTATCTCACGCCGCACGTCTATCTCAGCGTTGCAGCCGGACTACGCAACCTCGATCCCTCGCTTGAGGAAGCTGCTCGCATGAGCGGCGCGAGGCCGCTGACGATCCTGCGCGACGTAACATTGCCCGCGGTGGCGCCTGCGGTCGTATCGGGCGGCGTGCTGGCGCTCATAACGGGGTTTGCGCTCTTTTCGGTGCCCGTCATCGTCGGCGGGCAGGGCGGTATCGAAGTCCTGTCGGTGCGGATCGTCCATTCGATGATCGCGAGCTATCCGCCGAAAACAGGCGTGGCGCTGCTCCTCGGCATGGCGATCGTCGTGCTGATAGGATCATCCTGGATGCTTCAGCGGGCGATCCTCCGCGCCGGCCGTTTTGCTACGATCGGCGGTCGAGGCATGCGAAGCGCCAAAGTCAAGCTTGGGGCATGGCGATGGCCAGCGCGGATCGTCATGACATCCTACCTGCTGATTTCCTCCGTGCTTCCGCTAGCTGCTCTGGCCATTGTCAGCGTCCAACCATTCTGGACGGCCAACATCTCGTTCCAGCATCTGACCTTCAAGCACTACGCGGCGCTGTTTTCATCAAATTCGTTCGCCTCGACGGGACTGCGCAACAGCGTGCTGCTTGGCGTCGCCGGCGCAACGCTTGGCATGCTGATCGCGGCTGTCATCAGCTTTTATATCGCTCGCAACCGCGGCTCTCGGCTCGCCGGGCTGATCGACGCGGCGACGAAACTGCCGGCTGCGGTATCGCACCTCGTCATCGGCATCGCCTTCATCTCGGCTTTCGCGGGCGCACCGTTCCACCTCCACGGCACGCTGGCGATCTTGCTGATGGCCTATCTGGTCCTCTACATTCCACAGGCTTCCCTGACGGCTAGCGCGGCGCTGGCGCAAGTTGGAAAGGAACTCGTGGAGGCGTCCTTGATCGCGGGCGCTTCGACGGCTTCGACGTTTATGCGCGTGACCCTGCCGCTGATGATGTCGGGACTGACGGCTGGATGGACCATGCTGTTCGTCCTGACAGCGGGCGATATTACCGCATCCGCGATGCTGGCCGGAAACCGCAATCCGGTGGCCGGATTCGTGATCCTGGATCTCTGGACCAACGGCTCGTTTCCGCCGCTTGCGGCCTTCGCCATGATCCTGACAGCGTTGCTCAGCACTGTCGTGATTGTCACGATGGCATGGACATGGCGCAGGCTGTAGCGATAAGCGCGCTAGTTCGATCGCGCTTATCGATTTGTTCTTGATTCTATTCGGCTGCGATGGCGTACTCAGCAGACACCGGATGGTCAGCCATGAAGGTCCATTCCGCCGCCATGCGCTTGAGTTCATCGATCAGAAAGTCGACAAACGCACGCACCTTAAGCGACTGGGTC
>MKVY01000047.1:1462-19875 GCA_001899525.1 Rhizobiales bacterium 65-9 | reverse complement strand
TGAACCGCCAGTGCACCGATCCGGGGCCCGTAGCGAACCGGATGCAGTTGTGATTGACCAGGTCATGGGGCGTCTTTGGCGTCCCGTGCTTGGCAAGATAGTCGGGGCTTGCGAGGATGATCCGCTTCGAGTCCGCCAGCTTGCGCGCGATCAGAGACGAGTCCTCCAGCACGCCGGTGCGGATATCGATGTCGATACTCTTTGTGATCAGATCGGTATCGGTATCATTGCTGAGCCAGAAGTTCATCTCAATATCCGGATGGAGATCAAGGAACTTCGGAATCAGCGGCGCGATGCAGATGCCGCCCACGGCCATGCGGGCGCGCACGTTCAGATGCCCCTTAGCTTCAGAATGGAAGCCGCGAGCGAACTGCGTGGCGTTGTCGAGCTCCGGCAAAATGCGCCGGATGTTCTCCAGGTAGAAGGCGCCAGACTCCGTCAGGCCAATTTGCCGGCTCGTCTTGACGAAAAGCTGAAAACCGAGCTGCTTTTCCAGGCTGTCGATGCTTCTGGAAACTGTCGCCGTCGAGATGCCAAATTCCCGCGCTGCGGCGGAGAGACTCCCGGCTCCGGCAGCCTCGACGAACAGTCGGAGGCTGTTAAGCGTGTCCATATGTTCCTCCCTGGCCCCGGCAGCGGCGTTGTGCGCGTCTGACAATGGGACCGGAGGAAGTATGCCTATTGTTGCGGAATTTGCAACGGTAACTAACGCATTGTTGCGTTTTGAAGAAGAAATCAGCCCCCGCGGGTGAGATCGGTTCCTATGGGATGAGCACAAACTTGATGGATCCGCCCGACTCAAGGCGGCGATGCGCCTCGGCGACGTCAGCCAACTTGAGGGACTGGATCTCCTGGAGCAACTGTTCGCCTGAAATGACCGCACGGGCTAAGTCGCCAAGACGCTGCGGATCTGGATAGCAAACGAAGCTGCGCACAACGACATCGCTGCGCGGCTGACCGGGAATTCTGACAGTGGAGACGCTGCTAAGCACGCCCCCGGCGCGCAGATTGCCAATGAAGGAGAGCGCTGTCTCGCCGCCGACGGTGTCGGCGATCCCGTCAAACTGGGCGGCGCATGGCGTTCCGGCGTCGATCACCTCGTCGGCGAATGTCACTTCGTCCAAGCGCCCGCGGCGCACGGCGGCGGTGACATGCGCGCCCCTGCGACGGCCCGCGAAGACAGCGGCCCTTCCGACCGCGCCAAGTGCGCCGATGACGAGCAGGCGCTGTCCAGATCGGATGCCAAGATCGTCCTCCACCAGTTCGACGCCGGTGAGGGCGGCGGTCGCCAGCGCCGCCGCCGCGTGGGAAGAGAGCCCGTCCGGAATTGGCGCGAAAAAGCCGGAGGAGGCGGCGACATATTCGGCATACCCGCCGAGACGCGAAGGGGGCAGCATCCCGAACACCGCGTCGCCCACCGCCAGGCGTTCAACGCCGGGACCGCACGCCGCGACGACGCCAGCGACGTCCATGCCCGGAACAACCGGCAGAACCTTCGGCCGATGTCCGGCGAGCGCGCCGGCCCTGAATTTGTAGTCGGCAGGATTGACGCCTGCGGCGAGGACTTTCAGCAGTATTTCGCCGGGACCGGCCGCCGGCCGTTCGACCGTACAGTAATCAAGGACCTCGGCGCCGCCATAACGCGAAAACCGCACTGCTTTCATCGTTTCCATCATCGCCTGCTGTCCGACCTGCCGCCGAATGTCTAGATGCGGTAGAAGCGCTCGGCCGCGCCGGCCATCAGTTCGGACGTTTCGGCTTCACTCAGGCCCTCGGTGGCGCGCCTGATTGCGTTGATCAGCGTCGTCATTCCCATCGCCGACTTGTCGACCGGAAAGTTGCTGCCGAACATGCAACGGCTGGCGCCGTACGCTTCCAGACAGACGTTTATCCACGGGCGAATGCGTTCGGCGATCTCATCGGAGCCGGGCGGCATATCGCGACCCTCTGCTGAAATGATGTTGATGCGGGCGATGCCGAAGCCGCCGATCTTGACGAGAACGTTGCCGCAGCGCGCCAGCTCTGCGACGCTCCGGCGCCATTCCTCGAAGACCTCTGAGCGGCGCCCGGCATATTGGCCGGCTCCGATGGGCGCTCCGATGTGATTCACGACGATGGGCAGGTTCGGAAACGCCTTGGCGACCGCCAACACGTCGGCGAGCTGCGTGTGGAAAGTATAGACGTCGAGCGAATACCCGGCCGACTGCAACGCTTTCAATGCAGACTGTGTCGAGGACTGCAGAAGAAATCCGGGAGGGACGCCGTTCGCGCCATAGCCCACGGTTGCATCGTCATCATGGGCGGCCCTGATCCGCACTCCCCTAAATCGCCCGTTCGCTGCGGCGTTCATCTCGTCAAGCACCGGTTCGATGCGGCCTCCCAGCGTCATGTCGACCATGCCGACAATGGCGCTTGCGACGGCCATCTGCGGCAGCGACCAATTTCGAGCCTGTTCGGCGGCGAATTCCACCTCGCCGACCTGGCGCATCTCCACGGGTCCGCTAGCGCGGTATCCCATGGTGCATTCGACAAACACCGATTTGACGATTCCGGCGGCCTGCGCGTCACGCCGGTAGCTGTCGCCGAAATATGCGGGATTGGAAAAATCCCACATGTGGAAGTGGCTGTCGACGACGGCGAGCCGGGGCGAGAGCGGCTGCTCCGCGTTCCTGGCGAGCCAACCCTCATCAAAGGAGGGCACGTGCGGTTTCGATGACGGGACCGAACTCATATAGCCTCTTTCGCCGGCGTCCTACGGATTGTGCTGGGGCAGCCGGCCGATATTGGATGCCGGACATCACCTCAAGGCCAGCCGAATCATGAGCCGATCGCGCAATGAAGCTTTGCGGCCGGCGCCGCTGTCCGCATAGCCGGCGCATGCCAAAGCTCTCTCAAAAGCGGAGGATCAGCATGGCGGGCGGAGTGGGGATCATCACCGGCGGCGCGGGCGGAATAGGCTTGGCGACCGCCCATGTCGTCGCAAGGCAGGGCGTCTCAGTGGCGATCGTCGATCTGCCGGGGCCGGCCCTTGACCGCGCCGAGGGCGAATTGGCTGGCGTCGGCGCCGATGTGAGATCCTTCGCCTGCGACGTATCGGAATTCGATGCCGTCGCACAGTGTGTCGCCGACGTGTTGGCATGGCGCGGAAGGATCGATGCCCTCGTCAACGCCGCTGGCGTCATCCAGAAGGTGAGCACAATCAGAATGCAGCCGCGCGACTGGCTTACTCTGATCGGGGTCAATCAATCCGGCGTTTTTAACTTCATTCAGTCTGTCATCCCGGCAATGACCGCGAACGGAGGCGGCGCGATCGTCAATGTTGCATCGATCGCCGGTGTCATCGCCGTCCCGGGACGCGCCGCCTACAATGCCGCGAAACATGCCGTGATCGGGCTGACGCGATCTTATGCCGCCGATCTAGCGGGCAGAGGCGTCAGGGTGAACGCAGTGGCGCCCGGCATGGTCGATACGCCGATGACCGCCCGCTACATCGCCGCGCCACAGTTTCGCGAGGCGCTGCGCGACTCGATCGCCATGGGCCGGGCAGGCCAGCCAGATGAGATCGCCGAAGCGATCGCGTTCCTGCTTTCCGACAAAGCTTCGTACATCACAGGGGCGATACTGCCGGTCGACGGGGGCTTCACGGCGACCAAGACGTTCGCGCCGTCGTCGCAGACAGAGTTCGATCCCGCTTGATGGCGGAAAGCGCGCTGTGACGACCAGCCACAACGGCCTGACGGCGCGCGACGCCGGTCCTGCAATGGAGCGTTGCAGAGGTAGAGCTTTCACCATCGCGCCGCAGGTGCAAGATTCGAGTCACGTTGAAATCAATCGCAGCGTGGGAACGCCATTCGCCTAAACCGCTGTTCTCGATGATCAGCGCATGCGGTCATGGATGTGTGCAACTGTCGCTATTTCTGCCGTCTTTTGAAATTGCTCGGAACATAGAATGCCAGCACGAACGTTCAGGGATCCGCAGGACAAGTTCTTCGAGGACTTCGAGATTGGCGACGTCGTCATAACCCGTGGACGGACAGTCGAAACGGCGGATTTCAACGTGTTCGCCGGGCTCACGGGCGATTTCTATCCGCTGCATGTGGATGAGAGCTTCGCGAAGGAGACGCGGTTCGGCGCCAGGATCGGGCACGGTCCGCTCACCTTCACGTTCGGCGTTGGACTGGTCGGTCTCTCGGGCTATCTCGGCAATGCGATCGTTGCGTTGAAAGGCATCGACGAGATGCGCGCATTGGCGCCAGTCATGGCCGGCGACACGCTGCACGTTCGGGCCGAGCTCAAGCAGGCTGACGGATCGAAAAGCCCAAAATACGGGACGATCTCGATGCTCTACACCGTCCTCAATCAGCGCGACGAAGCTGTGATGACCTTCATCCAGACAATGCTCGCCAAAAAGAAGACAGCTTGAAGGTGACAAAATGACAAGTGTCCAACCAAAGCTTTCGACCGACGCCCGGTCGGCGAACGATCCGGTCTTTATCGGCGTTGGCGAAATTCCATCCGGCCGCTACCCGAACCGCACCTTCATCGGCGATCTCGTCGAGGTCGCCAGCCGCGCATTGGCTGACTCCGGTCTGCATCACGACGAGATCGACACGATCCTGTTGATCCCCTGCCTCCATTCGTTCTCCGACCAGGCCGACCTGATTTTCTCTCGACTCGTCGAGGAGCTTGGACTGTCGAAGGCGGCCAAATCGAATTTCATGGTCCATTCCGGCGGTTCAACGAGCGACAACGCGGTGCGCATCGCCGCTGGCCTCATCGCGTCAGGCCACGCCCGCAACGTTCTCGTCCTGCAGGCCGAACGGTGGGGCTCGGCCGACCTGACCGAGATGGTCACGATGCTGACCATGAACGGCATCCCGAAGGAATGGGAGCAACCGAGCGGCATCACGTTCAACGCGATCGGCGCGCTGATCACCCAGCGCTACATGGCCGAGAGCGGCTCGACGCCGGAGGACATGGCGTCTGTGTGCGTGGCGTTCCGCAAATGGGCTAATCTCAACCCGAACGCCATGTATCGCGACAAGACGCTGACCATCGAAGAGATCTTGGCTTCGAAGCTGGTCAGCGACCCCATTCGAGCCAAAGAATGCCCGATGCTGGCTGACGGCGCCGCCGCCTTTGTCATGACCGCCGCGGAGAACGCAAAGCGCAAGTCGGACAGTTGGGTGCGCATCGCCGGCTCCGGGGGCTGCGTCAGTCACTACAGCCTGGGCCAGGAGATCGAGGCCGGCAAGCTTGGCTGGAAGATCGCCGCCGACCGAGCATATGAGCATTCGAGCTGGGGTGCGAAAGACGCCGACTTCGCCCAGATCTATGATTCCTACGCGGCCGTCACCACGATTGGCGCGGAAGGTCTCGGCCTCTGCCCGCCCGGCGAAGCTGCGCGCTGGTTCAGATCCGGGGCCACGTCTCCTGGCGGCGCGTTCCCCATGAACACGAACGGCGGTCTTCTGTCCGCGGGTCACACGGGCGTTGGCGGCGGCCTTGCCTTGCTCATTGAAGGCGTTCGTCAGCTTCTGGGCCGAGCGGAAAAGCCCCGTCAAATCGAGCAGGCGCGGCGCGGCATCATCGGCGGGTCCGGCGGCAGTTATATGGACGCTCAGGTTCTTCTGCTCGAGCGCATCGAGAAGGGAGACGTGCAATGAGCGATATCGTCAAGACGTTCCAGAGCGGGCTGGCGGATGGCAAACTGCTGATCCAGTCATGCAACGCCTGCAAAAATAAGATGCTCTATCCGCGCCACCGCTGCACGAAGTGCCACGCCAACGATCTTGGATGGGTCGAAGCGTCGGGCAAGGGAACGCTTCACAGCTACACGGTGGTGCGCGCGATCCCGCCTGCGGGCTTCGAGGGCGAGTTGCCTTACGGACTCGGAATCGTGAAGCTCGAAGAGGGCGTTCAGCTGATGGCGCGGTTGAAGCCCGGCGCATCCGGCGACTGGTCTCAATACGCGTGTGACGCTGCAGTCGCGTTCGCCAGGCCATCGCCTGGGCCCGGGGATGATCGGGCCGTCGCCTGGTTCAAACTGGCGTAAAGATCGTCGGAACGGGCCGGCCATCAGCAGGATCACATCATACAGTTTGCTGCCGGAGCGCATCGTCGCTCCGGGAAGGTTTGGACGCTGCTGACCATGAACACATACGCATTCCTTGCCAAGGTCGCGAAGTATAGTGGCGCGGATCTGGCTATTCGCTGGGGCGACGAGCGCCATACCTACCGCCAGTTCGACCAGCGCGCCCGTGCCATCGCCGGCAACCTGCTCGCCCGCGGATTGAAGGAGGGCGATCGGGTCTGTTTCGTCCTCCCCAACAGCCCTCGCATTCTGGAAGTCATCTTCGGTTGCTTCGCCGCGGGGTTGGTCGTCGTGCCGATAAACGCGCGGCTGCACACCAAGGAAATCGCGTACATCGCTGATAATTCGGGCGCGCGCGCGCTCATCTACGGCGCGGAGTACGCAGAAGGCGTCGAGGAACATGGCTCGCTCTTCGCACAGTTGCCGCTCCGCATATGCCTGAAGGCGCGCGGCGGCGCGATCGCGTTCGACGAACTTCTCGACGCGTCCAACGCGCTGATCGCACATGCCGACGCCGGCTCCGACGCGCTTGCATGGCTTTTCTACACGTCGGGCACGACCGGAAAGCCGAAGGGCGCGACGTGGAGCCACCGGACCATCCGCGCCGTGATCATGAACTATCTGGCTGACGTTCATAACATCAGTCGCGGCGAAGGGGTGCTGCACGCGGCGCCGCTTTCGCACGGCAGCGGGATCGTCGCGATGCCCGCAATCGCGCGGGGAGCGCAGAATGTGATCCTGCACGGAGCGAGCTTCGACCCGCAGGAAATGTTCCGCTCCATCGAGGAGCTCAAGATCGGACATATCGCGTTCCTGGCGCCGACGCAGATCGTGAAGGCGACAGAAGAGTTTGTTCCCGGATCGTATGATCTGAGTTCGCTGCGATCCATCTGCTACGGCGGAGCGCCAATTTATATCGAGCACCTGCGCAAGGCGCATACGGTCTTTGGTCCCGTATTCTCGCAGATCTATGGCCAGGGCGAAGCGCCGATCACCATCACCGGTCTTCGGCCGGAAGAGCATGTTCGGTTCATCGAAAGCGGTGATCCGCGTGTCGGATCAGCCGGATCCATCCGCACCGACGTGGAAATGCGGATCGTCGGCCCTGACGACAAGGAAGCGCCCACCGGGGAAACCGGCGAAGTCGTCGCGCGCGGCGATGTCGTCATGCTGGGATACTGGAACAATCCCGAAGCGACGGCGGAAACGCTGGCGAACGGCTGGCTGCACACCGGCGACATCGGCAAGGTCGACGAGCACGGCTACCTCTATCTGCTCGACCGCGCCAAGGATGTGATCATCAGCGGCGGCAACAACATCTACCCGCGCGAGATCGAAGAGGTGCTCGTCATGCACCCCGATATCAGCACCGCCGTCGTGTTCGGCGTTCCCGACGATTACTGGGGCGAAGCAGTCCACGCCGTCATCGTCGCGGAACCTGGGCGCTCGCTCACCAAGGAACAGGTCATCGACCACTGCCTCGGCAGCCTCGCCAGCTACAAAAAACCGAAGTCCGTTGAGTTCCGTGATGTGCTTCCCGTCAGCGGCTACGGCAAGGTTCAGCGCCGCGAAATGCGCGAAGTCCACTGGGCCGGCTACAGCAGCAAGGTCGTCGGGGGCAAGGCCGGCTAATTGGCGCTGGTGTACGCGCCAGACAAAGCGGCCGAACAGTGAATGTGAAGGCTATGATGGAACGCATTGCCGACTACGAAACACTCTACCTCGACCGGATCGCGGACGGCGTCGCCCGCCTGACGCTTAATCGGCCCCACCAAGGCAATGGAGTGGTTCCCGAGCTCATCCGCGACATCCTCGACTGCTTCGATCGTCTCGATGCGGATCTCGGCATGCGCGTTCTCGTGCTCACTGGCGCCGGCAAGACTTTCTGCGCCGGCGCCGACCTCGGAGCGATGAAGAGATACCTCGACGAGCGGATGATGATCGAAGAGGAGCCGTTCAACGCGCGCCTGCTTGGGCCTGTATCTCCCCGGCTTCGCAGTCTGCGGATACCGACGATCGCCGCGCTTAACGGCGCTGCGACCGCTGGAGGATTCGACCTTGCTCTGGCCTGCGACATGCGTATTGCCGCGCGCTCAGCCAAGCTTGGCGAAACCTACATCAAGCTCGGTCTCGCGCCGGGAAATGGCGGAGCCTATCTACTGCCGCGACTTGTCGGCTCGGGCGTCGCGGCGGAGTTGGCGTTCACCGGCGATCTGCTCACCGCCGAGAGGGCGCATGCGCTAGGGATCGTCAATCATGTCGTCGAAGACGGAGCGCTCGAAGCTGAGACGCTCACTCTTGCTTCGCGGATAGCAGGCTGGTCGCGCAAAGCGCTCGAAGCCACCAAGCATCTCCTGCGCAGCTCATGGGACGTCGATTTCGCGGCGTCGATGTCCGCCAGCTACTGGGCGACGTCAACGTTGCAGTACGGAGCGGACTTCCGCGAGGGCGTCGAGGCGGCGCTCGAAAAGCGCATGCCTGTCTACAACCAGAAGGATCAGCCGGCTGCGGCCGGCAAATAATCGGGATCGACATCATGGATTTTCGACACACAGAAGAACAGAAGATGTGGCTCGATACGCTCGACCGCTTCATGGAGAAGGAAGTCGGCCGCGAGTATACGCGCAAGCACGACGCGAGCCGCCAGTTCCCCGAGGAGATCTATTACAAGGTCGCCGAAGAGGGCTGGCTGGGCATGCTGCTGCCAGAGGATCTAGGCGGCATGGGCCTCGATCCGGTCATGTATGCGATCTTCTGCGAGAAGATCGCCAAGTTCAGCCTTGATACCGCAGCTTGCTTCATGCAGATGATCTTCACTGCAAACAATCTGGCGACGCACGGGACGAAGGAGCAGCAGGAAAAGTACATTCCTTCGTTTCTCAAAGGCGACCAGCGGTTCGCCATCTCGATCAGCGAACCGAACGCCGGATCAGATGCAGCCGCGGCGTCAACCAAAGCCGTGCTCGACGGCGACCACTGGGTGATCAATGGCGCGAAGATGTGGTGCTCCGGCGCCCATCACAAGAACACCACGATCGTCCTCATGGCGCGCACAAGCCAAGAGCGCTACGACGGCCTGACCACCATACTGGTGCCGAACGATACCCCAGGTCTCGAAATCCGGAAGCTCGATACAATCGTTCGCAAGAGTCTCGGGACCACCCAGTGCTTCTACGACAATGTGCGCGTTCCGGTCGCCAATACGCTTGGCAAGGTGGGCGATGGTTGGAACGTTATCGGAAAGCACCTGCAGTTGGAGCGGATGAGCCTTGCCGCGTCCTATGTGGGCAACGCCCGTACGGCGCTCGACGACACCATCCGCTACACCAAGGACCGCAAGCAGTTTGGAAAATCTCTCTCATCGTTTCAGGTCATCAAGCACCGAATCGCAGAGAACGAGTACGAACTGGCGGCCGCCAGGCTGCTGGTCTACAATGCGGCCACGATGCTCGCACGCGGCGAGCATGCGCTGAAGGAAGTTTCGATGGCGAAGGTCTTCGCGGTCGATACGGCCTTCAAGGTCGCGTTCAACGGAATGCAAGCGATGGGCGGATACGGACAGATGCCCGAATTCGACATGGAGCGATATTTCCGTGAAGCCAAGCACGGGATGGTCGGCGGAGGAGCGAACGAGATCCAGCGTAGCATCATCGCGAAAGAAATGGGAATCTGATCGATTGAGCCTCGGATAGCCCGGCGCCGCGACAATGGGAAGACATCGCGCCGGGTTGAGGCCTGCGCCGCGTGACGCCGAACGATGACAGAGACGGTCCGGACGTGGACGTCGTGTATGTCCGAGCGGAGGCTCAGCTTCGTCGGCGCCTTCATGTCGGCGGTCGGGCCCATGTCGTTGTACCTGTATGCGCCTGCTGTGGCCGAGGCCGCAGCAGGCCTGGCGACGACTTCGGCCGCGATCAATCTCACGCTCTCGTCGTTCTTCGGCGGGTTCGCGATCTCCCTCTTGGTCGTCGGCCCGATTTCCGACGCCGTCGGTCGCAGAGCGACAGTCTACCTTTTCATTGGCGCCTTCTGCCTCGCATCAATCGCTGCATGGCTGTGCGAGTCCGTGGAATCGTTGTTGGTCGCGCGTTTCATTCAGGGCTTTGGGGCCGCTGCGGGGATGTCTGTTTCCCGCGCCCTCGTTCGCGACGTCTACGCCGGTAAGGCGGCGGCGCGCGTGTTCGTCACCATGACGATGGTTCTTTCTGTCGCGCCGGCTGTAGCGCCGATTGTTGGCGGTCTGACCACCACTTTTTTTGGATGGCGTTCGGTATTCATCCTGATGTTCGTCTACGGGATTATTTTAATCGCCGTTTGCGCGTTCTTCGTCGGCGAGACAATCCAAAGGCATTGGGCGCGCCTCATGCCCCGCGAATGGTGGGCTTCCTACCGCGGGGTTCTGACACGCCGGGACTTCACGGCTCCCGCTCTCTGCGTCGGTTCGCTGGTCGGCGTTGTTTACGCCAACGGCACGCTGCTGCCGTCCATCCTCATGGAAACCATTGGCTTTTCACCTTTGCAGTTCAGCGTCGCGATCCTCGCCCATCCGGCAGGCTATATGGCCGGCTCAATTGTAGCGAAGTCAGTGCTGGCGCGACGGTCCGTCAAAGAGACCGTACTCTATGGCTATTGCGCAATCGCGATCGGCTGCGTGGGGATGCTGGCGCTGCTCGTGTGGGAGCCAGGAGCATGGCGGATCCTGACGCCGGTGGGGTTATATTCGTTCGGTCTCGCATTCATTATGCCCACCATGACGGCAGTGTCGCTCGATCGGCTGCCGCATATGGCAGGCGCGGCGGCGTCCCTTCTCGGGTTCAGCCAGATGGCGTTCGGCTTTATTGCAAGCGTCGCAGGCAACGCGGCGAGCGACGCCATCACAGCGATCGCGCTGCTGATGCCGGCTATGGCGCTGCTGAGTCTGGTGGGTTTCGCCGGATCGACGACGGCGGGCGGATGACGGCGCAACCCTTCGTAACGGACCTTTGCACGAAGAGCGATAGCGTGGTCAGAACCGGGTGTTAACGTCTGATGGAATGCCGATCGCCGCTCGTCGCGGCGGACTTGGCTGGTTGAGATTTGGGGAGGAACGGAATGAAAAAATTCAATGGAGCGGGCGTGCTTGCCGTCCTTGTCGGCGCCGGTTGGATCACGGTCGCCGCTGCGCAGGAGGGCACGATCAAGATCGGCGCGATCACCCCGAATACCGGCGGCATGGCGGTCCTCGGCAACGATCTCGCCAACTGGTATGAACTGGCCGCCGACGAGATCAACGCCAAGGGAGGCGTCCTCGGCAAGAAGGTCAAGATCATCCGGGGCGACGCCACCAACGCTCAGGAAGCCATCGCTGCGGTCGACAAACTCGCGACCGTCGACAAGGTCGACATCATTTCGGGAACGATCGCATCGTTCATCTCCCAGGCCGCCAGCGAGGCGGCGGTCAACTACAACAAGATGTATTGGGAAACGAACGCCTTGGCGGTGGAACTCACGACTCGCGGGCTGCCCAACTTCCTTCGCACCGGCCCAAGCGCTGCCTACTACGCCATGCAGGCGGCCGATGTGAGTAAAGGCAAGGTTGCTTCCGTCGTCGGGAAGCCTGTGAACAAGCTCAAGATCTGGGTCGAGCACGAGGACTCCAACTACGGCACCTCGATCGCAACCGAAGTCGACCGCCTGATGAAGGCGGAAGGCGCGACAGTTCAGATCGCCGGACACAAGGCGTCCGCCGTCGACCTGACGGACTCGATCCTGAGGGCCCAGCAGGCCAATCCGGACATCTTCATCATCTCCGGCTACGTCGTGGATACGCATCTGCTGCTTCGCACCATGCGCGAACGCAACTTCAAGCCGGCCGCCACGATTTTGATCGGGCTGGGCGATTCGCCCGATACGCTCAAGGCGATAGGCCCGGAATATCTCCAGGGCATTCTGATCGTGACCTTCCCGCGCCAGGCGATCAACCAGAAGTACGCTCCCGGTTCCGACGCGGTGAACAAGGCTTACGTCGACAAGTACAAGGTTCCGTCCATCGGCAACGCGGGCATCAACGGGTATGTCGGCATGCAGATCCTGTTCAAGGCGATAGAGGCCACCAAGGGCGACATGTCGGTGAGCGCGCTGATGAAGGCAGCCAAAGCGATGGATATGCCGATAGGATCTTTCACGACCGGCTACGGCGTGAAGTTCGATGAAAACATGCAGAATACCAGGGGGCAGGCCGTAACCTACCAGTGGCAGGGCGACAGCACCAAGGTTGTCTGGCCGCAAGAAGCCGCGCTCGACGGCGTCTCTATGATCAAACTCGCCCGTCCGTAAGCCTGCGCAGAAGTATTCCTCCAGCGAAGCCGATCGGCGCCTTGACCAGGCGCCGGTCAGTTTCCAACGGAACCGGCCATGGACCAATTCTTCAATGTCGTCGCCCTCGGCATGCTGCTCGGCGGGACCTATGCCCTGGTCAGCGTTGGCCTCAACCTGATCTTTGGCGTCATCAGAATCGTCAACTTCTCACAAGGCGAGTTTCTGATGCTGGGCATGTATGGAGCCTATCTCGGCTATAGCACGATGGGGCTCGATCCCTATGCCGGAGCCTTCATCGTTGTGCCGGCCCTTACTTTGCTCGGCATGGTGGTCTATTGGCTGGTTATGCGGCCGCTGCAGAACGAACCGATGATGCAGGTCTTCGCCAGTTTCGGCCTGCTGCTCCTGATCCAGAACGTGGTCCTGGCGATCACCGGCGGCGTCGGCATGAGCATGAATACTCCTTTCTCTCAGGTCACCCTCACGATCGCCGGCGTGCAGTTTTCCGCAACGCGGCTGATCATTCTGCTTGCTGCGCTGGTTGCGGCGGGCGGTCTCGGCCTCTTTCTGGCGAAGACCAATTTTGGCCAGGCGATTCGGGCGGTCGCGCAGGATCGGATGGCCGCCCAGTTGATGGGCATCAACGTCGAACGGACATTCATGTGGAGCTTCGGCATCGGCACCGGTCTCGCCGGGTTGGCAGGGGTCCTGCTGACGCCGATCTACACGCTGTCGCCCCAGATCGGCGGCAACTTCGTCATGGCGGCTTTCGCGGTCGTCGTTCTTGGCGGCCTTGGGAGCGTGCTTGGCGCCTTGGTCGGCGGGTTTATCGTTGGACTGACGGAGGCGTTCGCCGGCTACTACATCGATCCGGAACTCAAGCACGCAGTGATCTTCATCGTGTTCATTGCGGTTCTGCTTATCAAGCCATCCGGCCTGTTCGGACAGGCCGGAGCCGAAGAGGTGGGTCTCCGTGAGCAATCTTGATCTTGCCCAATCCGGCGCATTGGGCGACAGCAGGCTTGCCGGCCGCCGAGGCGCAGCCGAAGTCTGGACGGTGGCCAATGAGTTGCCGACCTTCTTCGCGGTCGTGGCCGCGATCGGGCTGGCGGTCTATCTGCTGTCGAACCAGTTCTTCTATCTCAATTTGCTGACGATGGCGCTGCTGTTCGGCGGCCTTGCAGTAAGCTGGAACATTATCGGCGGTTTCGGCGGGCAGTTTTCTATCGCCCACAGCGTGTTCTTCGCAATCGGCGCATACACCGCCGGAAACCTCTACAAGCATTTCGGCGTCTCGCCGTGGATCGCGATCCTTCCGGCCATGCTGCTGAGCGCCGCCGTCGCTGCAATCGTTTCCTGGCCGGTGTTTCGTCTGCGCGGCCCTTTCTTCGCCATCGCCACGATGGCGCTGACAGAGGTTGCTATCGCCTTCGCAATGCACTGGAAGGCGGTTACAGGCGGCGCGAGCGGCTTGACGATCCCGTACAGGGCAGGGCTGGAAAATATGATCTTTCAGCAGCGCTGGGCCTATGCCGCACTCTTCCTCGGCTATCTGGCCGTGACGCTTCTGACGTCGATCGTGATCCTGCGCAGTCGCCTAGGCTACTATCTCCAGGCGGTTCGCGACAATGACAAGGCGGCCGAAGCGTCCGGCATCCCGATCATGTGGACGAAGCTCAAGGGCATGGCCATAAGCGCGGCGCTGACGGGCATCGGCGGCGTATTCTTCATGATGTATGTGCGCATCGTGGAGCCCGCCGGGCTGCTCTCCCTCTTCGACGTCGGCGTCAAGATCGCGTTGATCGCCCTGATCGGGGGTATCGGCACTATCTACGGCCCGCTGCTGGGGGCGTTGATACTGGTGCCGCTGGACTATTGGCTGCGCGCATTTATGGGCAGCGCGGTGCCGGGCGGCAACCTTATTGTTCTCGGCCTGATCCTTGTTCTCGGTTCGCTGTTCATGAAAAAGGGAGTGGCCGGCGCGTTGCGGCAAGTTTATCGCGCCTGGAGCCGTCAGCAATGAGCGCGATCCAGCTCGGCGTCGAAGGCGTCACCAAACGCTTTGGCGGATTGACGGCTGTCAACGACGTTTCTTTCGCGCTCGGCCAAGGAGACATCCTCAGTCTCATCGGACCGAACGGCGCCGGCAAAACGACGTTGTTCAACCTGCTGACCGGGCAGTTGGCTGCGACTGCGGGCAAGGTCTTCTTCGATGGCGCGGACATCACTCATTATCGTCCGAATCAGCGGGCGAGACTTGGTCTTGGACGCACGTTCCAGATTTCCCAGACCCTGACCTCTCTGAGCGTTCTGGAAAATGCGATGATCGGGGCGTTCCTGCATCATCCTCGTATCGCGGATGCGGCCGACAAAGCCTATGCCGCCCTGGAAAGAGTGGGGCTGGCGTCACGCGCGAAAGAGGAAGCGGGACATCTCACGCTTGGCGAACGCCGCCGTCTCGAAGTTGCGCGCGCGCTCGGATTAGAGCCGCGTCTTCTGCTGCTGGACGAGGTGATGGCCGGCCTCAACCAGACCGAGTTGGCGCGTATCGTCGATGTCGTTGTAGCGCTCAATGCGAGCGGCCAGACGATCATCGTCATCGAGCACAATCTGAAGGTCGTGCGCACCTTTTCAAAGCGCGTGCTTGTTCTCGATCGCGGGAAGATGATTGCTGACGGAGGCGCGGACAGCGTTCTCCAGGACCCCGTCGTCGTCGAAGCCTATGTCGGGAAAAAGAAGCAATGAGCCGCATCCTCGACGTCCAGTCGATCGTCGCAGGCTATGGCGAAGCCAACGTCCTGACGAACGTATCCATCTATGCAGACAAGGCAGAGGTTGTATCGATCGTCGGCGCCAATGGCGCGGGCAAGACGACGTTAATCTCCACTCTTGCAGGCGTCATCAAACCGCGTTCCGGAGAGGTCTATTTCCAGGGCGAACGGATCACCGACATGCCGGCCCATGAGCGTCCACAGAAGATGCTGGCCATGGTGCCGGAGGGAGGCCGTCTGTTCCCGTTCATGACCGTGCTCGAGAACCTCAAGCTTGGCGCGTTCCCCGAGCGTGCGCGGAGCGGCTTCAACCAAAGGCTAGAAGAGATATTCGATATTTTCTCAATTCTACGTGAGCGACGCGGTCAGCTAGCCGGTCATTTGTCGGGCGGCGAGCGGCAGATGTGCGCGATCGCGCGCGCCATGATGTCGAGGCCGGCGCTGTTAATGCTGGATGAGCCGTCCGTTGGGCTGTCGCCTGTGATGACAGAGCGCGTCTTCGAAACGATTAGATCGCTGGCGACGCGCGATAACCTCACCGTGTTGCTCGTCGAGCAGAATGTCGGTGAAGCGCTCGACATATCTGATCGCGGCTACGTCATCGATCACGGCAGCATCGCGATGACCGGACTGTCTTCCGAGTTGAAGGACAACCCTCAGGTGCAGGGCGCCTATATGGGCCTCTGAACTGGCCGGCTCTATCTCAGATGCGCGCCGATTGCCGCCGCGACATCTCTATCATCTGACGGAATACCCTCCGGGCGGCCTCAATATCTTCATCTGGCAGTCCGCCCAGAAGCTGGTCCTGCTGACGGCGAAGCGCATCGAGCAGGAGGGCGAGTTTCGCGTTGCCGAGCTCGGTGAACGCGATTCTTTCTTTCGCATCGATCGAGATGACGCCAGAGGCGCGGAGGGAGGCGAACGCGGACTTCGCCGCGGACTCTCCCAGGTAAAGTTCAGGCATCAGTTCGCTGGTCGTGTAGCCGGAAAATGTGGCGACCGCTCCAAGAATGCGCGCTTCGGCAGGCGTGAAACCTTGCTTCCTCTGAACCTCTTCCATGCGCTCCGCGAGCGCGCCGTAGGCTCTGTACATGAGGCCGGCGATGAAGCTGTCCGAAGGGCCACGCGTGGATGTTGTGTCAACCGACGATTCTATCGCGGGATGATCCTGCGCGACCGCGTAGCGACCTTGAGCGAATAGCAAAAGCTTCCGGTCGAAATGTTCGAATGCCATCACCCTGCCGAGCAGGATCAGGTGATCGCCGCCGTCAAACTGATTAGCGACGCGGCATTGGATATGGGCTGCAGCTCCGTCCAGAAGAGGCAATCCGTTTAGGCCCCGCTTCCATCCGATTCCCTTGAACTTATCTCCCGCGGACCTGCCAAAATTGCGCGACACATCGACTTGGCTGTCCGCGAGGATATTAACCGCAAAGTCTTCCGCGATACGGAACTTCGAGAAACTCTGGCTGACTCGCTTGATTGACCATGACACCAGGGGTGGATCGAGCGATACGGACGAGAACGAGTTGGCGGTCATGGCGACGGGCTCGCCTTCGACACTTGCGGTCATGACCGTCACGCCGGTTGCATACTGGCCGAAACAGCGGCGTAGCGCGTCGACATCCAGTTTGGGTTCACTTCCCCATGAGTTTTCAGCGAGCTCAAATATCGACACGAACCCGTCCGCTACAGTTTAACGAGGCCAAGACTATAGGCAAGGGTCGGGGACGCCATCAATTCTCCAAGCAATCTTCAGCCGCAATACAGCGTTGCGGACCGGCGTTCTCCTGCAACTTGCACCGAAGTATGCGCGATGTGAATATCGCACTGCCCAACCTCACCAGCTTGGGCTCTCGTTCCGAATTGGCAAGTTCAATGCACAAAGCTCCCATTCCACTCCGTCACGGCATATTTCTGGCGCCTTTCCACAATCCGGTCGAGAATCCCACGATCGGTCTGCGACAGGATATCGAGCTCGCGCGTATCGCCGATGACCTGGGATATGACGAGTATTGGTTCGGAGAGCACCACTCAGGCGGACTTGAAACCATCTCGTCGCCGGAGCTGATGATCGCGGCGACCGCAGAGGTCACGCGGCGCATCAGGCTCGGAACCGGCGTGATCACACTCCCGTATCACAATCCGCTCATGGTCGCGAACCGCATCGTGCAGCTCGATCATATGACCAGAGGGCGGGCGACGTTTGGCCTTGGCCCGGGTCTTCTGGTCGAGGACGCGTCTATGCTTGGCATTAGCCCGTCACGCACGCGACAGATGATGACAGAGGCCGTCGAGGTGATCCTGCGTCTGCTGAAGGGGGAGACCGTTACGCAGCGAGCCGACTGGTTCACTCTCGAGAACGCGCGCCTACAGATACTGCCATTCACGCAGCCTTATCCGGAGCTTGCGGTTGCAAGCTCCGGCACCCCGTCAGGCGGACGAATCGCGGGACAGTACGGCTTTTCCATGCTTTGCGTCGCCGCCACAGACATCGGTGGCTTCAATGTGCTCGGAGAGAACTGGAAGATCGCGGAGGACATGGCCGCAATTCATGGCCATACGATGGACCGCTCTAAGTTACGGCTTGTCGCGCCGATGCATATCGCCGAAACGCGGGAGAAGGCGCGCAAGAACGTGCGATACGGTCTAGAGCGCTGGATCAATTACTACTCCTGCGTCGCGCCGCAACCCTTCGACGCTGGCGGATCAGATCCGGTGGATGCGCTGATCAATTCCAAGCGTGCTGTGATCGGAACACCGGACGACGCGGTCGAAATGGTTAAACGCCTCCAGGCCAAGCAAGGCCAGTTCGGCGCTTTTCTGCACCAGCATGTCGATTGGGCCGATTGGGACGAGACAAAGAAATCATATGAACTCTACGCCCGTTACGTCATGCCGCAATTGAGCGGCGTCAACGAGAGCCGGCTCAAAAGTTGGACATCCTTACAGGAGAACGCGAAGTCCTATCAGGCCAAGCGCCAAGCGGCTGCGCAGGAGATGTTCGCCAAGCACGCAGCGGACGAAAACTTTCATAAGAACCGCGGCAGGTAGCTCGCGGACGGCGTCGTATTCGCCACCAAATGGTCCAGCGGAGATCTACGCATGGAGGTCGAGATTCGCCCCGCTCTTCGTAAAGGTGCTTTACCCTGCTGCTGTCTCAAAGGTGTTGCCCACTTGCGGGGGCGGTTCGATTATTGAGATTGCGACGCGAACGCCAGCCAGTCGGCGGAGGTCGCAACGAGAGACTG
>MKVY01000047.1:0-1399 GCA_001899525.1 Rhizobiales bacterium 65-9 | reverse complement strand
AAGGTGAGCGCTGCGGTCGAGGCGCCTCTGATCGAGGACGGCTTTCTGCCCAACGGCATCGCGCTCATGCCGGACGGCTCCTTTCTCTTCGCCAATCTCGGAGCTCGAGGCGGCGTCTGGCGCGTCGGTCCGCAGGGACCCGCCGAACCGTTCCTTTTGAACGTCGGCGACTATAAAATCCCGCCGGCGAACTTCGTGATGATCGATGGGGATCGCGTATGGGTGACTGTCAGCGCCGCCACGCGCGGGCATGCGCACTTTTCTGGAAACGAGAAGACGGGAACGATCGTCGTTATCGAGGGCGGGTCGGCGCGTGTGGCGGCCGACAAACTCACCTGGACGAACGAGCTGCGCATTTCGCCTGACGGTGAGTATCTGTTCGTCAACGAGACGTTCGCCTGTCGGACGACACGGTTCAATCTCGGAGCCGATTGCAGCCTTTCCGAGAAGACGCATATCGACTTTCCGGCCGGTACGTTTCCGGACGGCTTGGCCTTCGACGGCGAGGGCGACCTGTGGATTGTCTGTCCCGTTTCAAACCGCATCATCCGGATGCAGCCGGACCTCACATGGAAGATAGTCTTCGAAGATTGCGATCCAGACTTCTTCGCCCAGATGGCGGCGACCTATTCCGAGGGGAAGCTTACCCGGGACATGATCGTAAACAGCCGTGGAACGCGCGTGTCCAATCTGTCCAGTATCGCCTTTGGCGGCCCGGACATGAAAACGATGTTCCTCGGCTCGCTGACGATGCCATCACTCGCCTGCCTGCGCGCTCCGGCAGCGGGGGAGCCAATGAACCATTGGCGTCATGGCTAGCTGTCGGAACCGCGCAACATTGGGATGTTGCAAGTCGCATTCAACGCCATGGTGCATAACTTGACGACTTATCCGTTCGAAGGCATCCGCATCGTTGATCTCAGCCAGATCTATAATGGGCCGTACGCGACCTATCTAATGGCGCTGGGCGGCGCGGAGGTCATCAAAATCGAGCCGCCGATGGGCGAGCCGCTGCGCCGCCGGGGCGTGGTGGGAGGGGCGGCGCTGCCTTTCGCAATGCTGAACGGAGCCAAGAAGTCGATCTGTCTCGACCTTAAATCCGAACTCGGCCGCAAGGCGTTTCTTGATCTGGTCGCGACAGCTGATGTACTAGTCGAGAACTTTTCGCCAGGGACGATGGACAGGCTTGGCTTTGGTTTCGCCGATCTTCAGAAACTAAATCCCAGGCTCATTTACGCGGCCAGTTCCGGATTTGGCAGCACGGGGCCATACCAGAAGTATCTGGCCATGGATCTAACCGTGCAGGCGATCTCCGGCGTGATGGCGACGACGGGATTTCCCGACCGACCGCCGGTCAAAGCAGGCCCGGCGCTGTGCGATTTCTTCGCCGGCATCCATC
>MKVY01000046.1:4094-5021 GCA_001899525.1 Rhizobiales bacterium 65-9 | reverse complement strand
CGTCGGCTCCGTCGCCGTCGCGCTGCTCGCCAAGCTCGGCTGGCGGGTCGTCGCCTCGACCGGGCGCGCGCAGGAGGAGGTCTATCTCAGGCGCCTCGGCGCCAGCGAGATCATCGACCGCGCCGAACTGACGGGACCGCCAAAGCCGCTCGGCAAGGAGCGCTGGGCGGCCGGAATCGATTCCGTCGGCTCGACGACGCTGGCGAACGCGCTCTCCATGACCATGAACGAGGGCGCGGTCGCAGCCTGCGGCCTGGCGCAGGGCATGGACCTGCCGTCCTCCGTCGCGCCTTTCATCCTGCGCGGCGTGTCACTGCTCGGGATCAATTCCGTCTATGCGCCGCAGGCGCTGCGCGCGCAGGCGTGGGCGCGCCTCGCGACCGACCTCGACCAGGACAGGCTCGCCGCCATCACCACCACGATCGGACTCGATCAGGCGATCAAGGCCGGCGCGAACATCCTCGACGGCAAGGTGCGCGGGCGCACAGTGATCGAAATCCAGCCCCGATAGCAGTCCGCGGTCCATTTTTCAGCAAGCGTTAACGACGCCGGGCTGAAATCGGATAGCCGGCTTCGTCCTGTTGAAACGCCACTGTTTTTCCATGTCAGGGCCGAAGGCGCGCCGGATTGACGCGCGAACAGAGTTCAACGAGGTTTTAAACCTCGCCAGAGATGCGAAACGCCATGAAACACGACCCGAAACAGACATCGCCCGAGCGGCAGCAGAACGCCGAAATCGCGCATCCGACCTTTGGAGCGATCCGGATGCCCGCCGTGGCCGCCGCGACCTGCGTGAAGCCGAAGGCCGCCAAGCCGCGCGAGGAGCGCCGCGACCTGCCGCCGATCCTGCGCAAGGAGCAGTTCTTCGACTGAAGCCGGCCGGGCGCCCGTCGTCGGCGTCCGCCATTGCGAGACCGTGAAATCGCC
>MKVY01000046.1:0-4084 GCA_001899525.1 Rhizobiales bacterium 65-9 | reverse complement strand
TCAATCATCCCCGCCGATAAGCGGCGAGGCGTCTCCCGACGCGCTTTGAACAGGATCGGCATGCGGCCCTTCACCCGTCGCACCTTGATGGCCGGCGTCGCCGGCGCGGCGCTCGTCGGCGCCGGAACCGGAGCCTACGCCTTCGCCGTGGAGCCGCGCCTGCGGCTCGACGTGACGCGCTACGCCCTGTCCCCCGAGCGCTGGCGCGGCGGGCCGCGATTGCGCATCGCCGTGCTGGCCGACATTCACGGCCGCGAGCCCAACATGGGCGCGCGCCGCATCGAGCAGGTGATCGCGACGACGCAGGAGCTCGAACCGGATCTGATCCTGCTGCTCGGCGACTACGCCCAGCGGGTCGAGCCGCAAGGCTCCTATCTCTCCTTCCGGCAGGTGATCACCATGCTGACGGCGCTGCGCGCGCCGCTCGGCGTCTACGGGATCCTCGGCAACCACGAATGGTGGGACGACCGCGCCGCCCAGCGGGCCGGCCACGGACCGACGGAAGCGCACCGCCTCTTCGAAGAGCTCGGCCTGCCGCTGCTGGAGAACGGCGCGACGCGGCTGGAGAAGGACGGCAAGCCGTTCTGGCTCGCGGGTCTCGGCGACCAGCTCGCGATCCGCATCGGCCGCAGCCGCTATCGCGGCGCCGACGACATGGCGGCCACGCTGGCCGCGATCACCGACGACGCGCCGGCGATCCTGATGGCGCACGAGCCGGACGTCTTCGCCGATCTCCCCGACCGCTTCGCGCTGACCCTCTCCGGCCATACCCATGGCGGGCAGGTGCGGCTGTTCGGCTATTCGCCCGTGGTGCCATCGATCTATGGCAACCGCTACGCCTATGGCCATGTGGTCGAGGCGGGGCGGCACCTGATCGTGTCGGGAGGGCTCGGCACCGTATCCGCCGGTCTCGCGCCGGTCCGGCTCGGCGTGCCGCCGGAGATCGTTCTGATCGAGCTCGGCTGATCAGCCCGACAGGGCGGCCTTCACCAGACCGCTGGCGCGGCCGAAATCCATGCGGCCGGCATATTGGCCGCGCAGCGCGCCGATCACCTTGCCCATGTCCTTCATGGAGGCCGCGCCCGTCTCGGCGATGGCCGCCTTGATCGCCGCCGCCACCTCGTCGTCGCTCATCTGCCTGGGCAGGAAGGAGGCGATGGTCTCGATCTCGGACCGCTCGACGGCGGCGAGATCCTCGCGGCCGGCCTTCTCATAGATGGCGAGCGATTCCTGGCGCTGCTTCGTCATCTTCTGCAGCACGCCGAGAATGTCCTCCTCGCTGGCCTCGGTCTTGCCGGCGCCGCGAACCTCGACATCCTTGTTCTTCAGTTCGGACTGGATGAGGCGGACGGCGGCGAGCCGCGGCTTGTCGCCCGCCTTCATGGCTTCCTTGATTCCGTCCGCGATGCGCTGCCGGAGCATTGTTTTATCCTTCGTCGGCTGGGTTCAGCGCGCTGTAGCGGAGATCGGCCGGCTTGTCGCCCTTCGACGCGCCGCCTTGCCGGCCGCATATGAAAAGGCCGCCCGGAGGCGGCCTGTCATCTCGTCGCGCGGAAGCCAGCGTCAGACTGCGGCGAGCGCCTTGCGGCGGGCGGCGAAGCCGAGGCCGGCGAAGCCGATCAGCATCATCGCCCAGGTGGCGGGCTCCGGCACCGCGCCGCCGATCGTGGCGTTGAAGCCGGTCACGAGGCCCTGATTCCAGTCGTAGGGGTAGGCCGAGAAGCGGCTGTTGGTGACGCCGTCGTTCTGGTAGACGTCGAGGAAGAGGCCGGGGCCGCCGCCGAGCGTGAACTCGCGCACCGTGAGCAGCAGGCTCCCCATCGACGGATCATAGTTGAAGCTGGCGGACAGCGTGAGATCGAGCCTTCCGCCGGCGAGGGCCGGAAGCGCGCCGGAGAACACTTCCGTGAAGGAGGCGTCGTACCAGGGCAGGGCGGTGTTCGTGTCGAAGGTCGCGATGTCGGCCGAGGTGGTGGAGAGGTAAACCCGGAAATCGCCGGCGCGCGGCGCGCCGCCCGGCGTCACGCTGTTGTAGAAGCTGATCTCGCTGATGCTGATCGCGGAGGCGAAGCTCGCGGCGCTGTAGATCTGCTGGTAGTAATAGCCGCCGAGCGTCGAGCCGAACGGAATGCTGTTGCTTGAATCGGCCGAGCCGATCACCACAGCCTGCGCCGGCGCCGCAAACACGCCGAGAACCAGCGCGGCCCCGGCCGCCTGAAGAAACCTTTTCACTGCATGCCCCCAAAGTTCGTTCGCCTCCCGCATCAGGAGACGTCGCGACCGTCGCCGCTCCGGCCGTGGGGACGTTTGGCGGGTTTTTGCTACCGGGGTGTGACGGGGGAGGGGGGGGAGAGGTAGGGAAGGGCGGCTGCGGTGACGGGGAGCCGCGGATCGTAGCGCAGGCGCGTGGAAGATTGAAAAGCGCGCCCGCGAAGAAAAAATAGCATTCGCAGCGCCCCGTTTTCTCACGCATGATATGCGGATAGTGGCGGTAATGCTTAGAAGAGTCGCTTAGCTATATCGCTAGCAGCGTTAAGGCCTCCTCGATAGTCACTTCCGCTCTTTGCCAAGATGAAAGTGTATCGCTCATCCCCACGGAAAACGAGTTTGTAGTGCTTGCCATCGTCGCAAATTGAAAAGCCCATCGTTTCTAGACTTCTCCGAGTGCCGCTATCCATTGTACGATAGCTCCGTAATATTTCTTTCAACTTTTCGCGGTATCCTCTCGGCCGGTCCGTTAAATTATTAGCGTTTAATATTGATTTTAAAACATGTTGGCGCCGCCCGTCGATTTGCGAGCGTTCTGCCGCTTCGGCGATGGAGTCCAGTACGATCTGGTATGTCTCTTCATCATATAAATCTTGCTCTGCCCCTATGCGAAGATTGAGGCCGGTCCCAGAAGAACTTTTTGTTTCGTACCTCCTGATCTCGTGCCGGAGGCGTTCAATTTCTCGTTCTGCGCCTGCGAGTTTCTCTTCCTTTGCCTTGCTCTCGGCGTCGAACGCTTCGACGTATTTTTCAACTTCGAGCGATCCAGACGCTTTAAGTCCTTCATAAATCTGCTTTGAGAATGCCTCTTGAACGGCAGGCCATGTGCACCGGAATAAAGGACGCCGGTGAAGAAGTGCGGTCCTAACTTCGGCTTCGATCGCGTGCTTCAACGCATTTCTATTGGTAAGGTCTCTGCCAAAGAAGAAAGACTTTTGCCCAGCGCCGTCCGGCCAGTAAATGCCAACAGTGCCCCCATATACGTTCTCAGATGCAACCTCGATCTGCAGGCGACGTGAAAATGGCCGATTTGGCTCGATTACTACGTGAGCCATGCCGGCAAGTTCATGCGCGAGCGCATGTACGTTGACCGTGTAGGTGCCCGCGAAATTACAACTGACATACACCACTGGTAGGTGGCAGTTTGCTTGCCCGCTCATCAGCCTGGCAGCGACGTCGATCTCATTGTTGGTGAGTATTCGGGGATGTTGCGAGACCGGAAGCTGTCCATCGTCAGAACCTCCCAGCTTTTCTAAGAGAACTCGGATAATTACGGGCTTCTTTGCCGAAGGGAGCTGAGCAATCGGATAATGCGACTCCCGAGATGTCCTAATACCAACCCAAGTGTCTATCGCCTTCCGCGAAAAGACGGCAACGGTCACCCATTCTAACTCCCCTTCAACGATGGTGTGTCGAATTGCTACGCTCTCTTCTTCGCCGCTAGAGATCGATAGCAGCTCGATGCGTTGGTTCTCCTTTTCTGTTGACCACTCTCCGCTCGTTGGAAGCGCAGCCAGATCACTTGAAGAGAAAGTTGTGTGTGGCGAATCCAGAACCCAAGATCGAATTGCGTCAATAAAGTCGGCCGCGCGGCGGTCGTTGCGTACTGGAAATTCTGCTGCGAATGACAACATGAAATGATGTTCCCACGCACTCGAGCGGCAGGTGTCTGCTTGCTATGGAAGCAGAATATGGCAGCTGATTCGCGCCGCTAAATGAGCGAAGCGGTGCTTGTTTGTTAGGTCAAGAGCTTGCATTTCTGCTCGCGGTTTCGCCCCCTCCCCCATTGACCCCCGGCCCCATCCCCGCCTAAACC
>MKVY01000045.1:73621-112711 GCA_001899525.1 Rhizobiales bacterium 65-9 | reverse complement strand
CGCTCGCGCTCCATCTCGCCGGTGAACTCGCGGGACGCGGGCAGCGTGTCACGCTGATCGACGCGGACCCGCAGGGCTCGGCGCTCGACTGGTCGCAGCAGCGCAGCCGCGAGGGCCTGCCACGCGCGTTCGGCGTCGTCGGCCTGGCGCGCGATACGCTCCACCGCGAAGCGCCCGAGCTGGCGCGCGATGCCGATCACATCGTCATCGATGGCCCGCCGCGCGTCGCCGGCCTCATGCGCTCAGCGCTGCTCGCCGCCGACCTCGTGCTGATCCCGGTGCAGCCGTCGCCGCTCGATGGCTGGGCCTCGGCCGAAATGCTGTCGCTCCTCGCGGAAGCGCGCATCTACCGGCCGCAGCTCGTCGCCCGTTTCGTTCTCAATCGCTGCGCCGCGCGCACCGTCATCGCCCGCGAGACGGCCGAGACGCTTGCCGATCACGATCCGCCGGTCCTCGCCGCGACCATCGGCCAGCGCATCGTCTTCGCCGACGCCGCGCAGTCCGGGCGGCTCGCCTCGGAGATCGACAGCCGCTCGCCCGCCGCCCGCGAGATCGCTGCGCTCGCATCCGAGATCGGGCGGCTGCGTATCGGGAGGGACGGCTCATGATCGTCCTTACCGGCGACTGCCGCGAACTCATGCCGCCGCGTGGCCCCTTCGACATGATCCTCGCCGATCCGCCCTATGGCGACACCTCGCTTGCCTGGGATCGGCGCGTCGAGGGCTGGCTGGCGCTGGCGCGCGCCGCCCTCAAGCCCACCGGCTCGATCTGGGTCTTCGGCTCGCTGCGCAGCTTCATGGCGACCGCCGACAGTTTCTCGGACGCTGGATTGCGCATCGCGCAGGAGATCGTCTGGGAGAAGCAGAACGGCTCCAGCTTTCATGCCGATCGCTTCAAGCGCGTGCATGAGCTGGCCGTGCAGTTCTATCCGGCCGAGACGGCCTGGCGCGACATCTACAACGACGTCCAGACCACGCCCGATGCGACGGCACGCACAGTCCGCCGAAAGCAGCGTCCTCCCCATACCGGCCAGATCGACGCCGGTCACTATGTCAGCCAGGACGGCGGGCCGCGCATCATGCGTTCGGTCATCTACCTGCGCAATTGCCACGGCCACGCGATTCATCCGACCGAAAAGCCGTCGGTGCTGCTCGAAATCCTGATCCGCACGAGCTGCCCGGAAGGCGGGCTGCTCGGCGACTGGTTCGCAGGCTCCGGCGCGGCCGGCGAAGCCTGCCGGCTGTCCGCCCGCCGCTACATCGGCTGCGAGATCGATCCCGACATGGCCGAGCGCGCCCGTTCACGGCTGCCCTCCCTGCTGCCCTTCGGCAGCGGAGGCGCGTCATGACGGCCCGCACCGAAAAGCGCGGTTTCGCCACGCGCCCGGCCGATCCCGAACAGTGGATCAAGACGGCCGAGAGCCCGCCGCGCGCCGCCGAGGCGAGCGCCTACACGGCGCGGCTCACCATCGATGTGACGCCTGAGCTACGCGGCCGGATCAAGATCGCAGCCTTCGGGCGCGGCGTCACCGTCACCGACATGCTGCGCGAGCTGCTGTCGCGCGAATTTCTCCCGACACCAGGAGACCCCACATGAACGACACCGCGGCCCCCCGCGTGCGCGGCGGCCCGATGCCGTCCGCGCTCTCCCATGATCGCATGACCCGCGTCGAACTGACGTGGATCGAGAAGAAGATCGAATACTGGATCAGGTTTGGCCAGGCGGCGAACGAACAGATCGTCGACCGCCGCCAGCGCATTCTCTCTTTCCGGCCGAACACCGTCTTCGCCTTCGTCCGCTGGGCTTCCAACGACTTCGGCTCGATCATCTCGCGCATCGACATCGTGCGCGCGATCGAACCGGGCGAGGCTTACCAAACGCTGCCCTTCGTGCGGCCGGGCGGCGAAATCCTGCTGAAGATCGAGGGCTGGCCCAAGGTCGAGGACGTGCTGCGCCACGTCGATGCGATCGAGGCGATCGGCATCGAGGCGGACTCGGTCTCGCCGGACCACTGGCGGCACGTCCACAACCGGATGGCCGCCGCTCAACGCCCACGCGCCTATACGCTCGAACAGCATCGCGCCTTCCTCCTGCGCAGGAAGGTCCAGCCATGACGCGTGCCAGCCTCATCGCCGTCATGGCGCTCGCCACGCTGGGCATCGGCTATCCGACGCTCACGCCGACGCCGATCAAGCTCCTGTGGAACGCCTCGGCCAGCGCGCCCATCGGCCTCTATACGATCGACTACGACGGGCCGTTCGACGTCACCGATCTTGTCGCGGTCGACGCGCCCGAACCGCTCGCCGCCTTCATGGCCGAGCGCGGCTATCTGCCCAAGGGCGTGCCGCTCATCAAGCGCGTGCTCGGCGTGTCCGGACAGACCGTTTGCCGAACCGGCCGCGCGATCACCGTGGACGGGATCGCCATGGGCGCGGCGCTGGAGCGCGACCGCATCGGCCGGGAACTGCCGGTCTGGCAGGGCTGCCGCCGCATCCAGACCGGCGAAGTCTTCCTCATGAACTGGCAGGTCCGCGACAGCCTCGACGGTCGCTACTTCGGCCTGACCTCCACCGACCGGATCATCGGCCACGCGGTCCCGCTGTGGACCGATGAAGGCGGCAACGGCCGCTTCGAGTGGCGCGCGCCGACGCGCTGACGCGGCGCCCGGCCTTCGCATTCCCCCAACCATCCAGCCCACCAACCAGAAGGAGACTGCAATGCCCAACCATCTCTTTGAACCGACCGCCAACGGCTATGCCGGCCGCGTCCGGCTGTTCGGCATCGACGAGGCGATCGTGCTCGTCGGCATCGATCCAAGCGACGCCGAAAACGCGCCGGCCTATCGCATCCACCTCGATGACGAGGACGGCGCCGAGATCGGCGCGGCGTGGAAACGTGTTGGCGAACGCGCCGGTGACTACATCGCCCTGGAGATCGACAGCCCGCTCTTTCTGACCGTGTTTCGTCCGGCGCTGTTCCAGGCCGATGACGACGGCCGCACCTTCCGGCTCGCCTGGAAGCGGCCCCGGCAGCGCGAAGACCGGAGCTGACCGATGCCGGCTCCGATCCTCTCCATGCTCGCGGCCCGGCGTGTTGGCCGGGCCGGATCGGCACGTCGCCGCGCCGTTCTCGCCGCCCTCGGCGTGCTCGCCTTCTGCGCGGGGCCGACTGGGGCGACGGCGCAGACCGCGCCGGTCGCCCGTCCATCCGCCGCCGATCCCTATGCCGCCCACATCACCGAGGCGGCGCAGCGGTTCGGCATTCCCGAACGCTGGATTCGCGCCGTGCTGCGCGCCGAGAGCGCGGGCGACGTGCGCGCGATCTCCTCGGCGGGCGCATTGGGACTGATGCAGGTCATGCCCGACACATGGGCAGGCTTGCGCGTCCGCTACCGTCTCGGCCGCGATCCCTATGACCCGCACGACAACATCATCGCGGGCGCGGCCTATCTGCGCGAAATGTGGGACCGCTACGGCAATGTCCCTGCGATGCTCGCGGCCTACAACGCCGGTCCCGGCCGCTATGACGATCATCGTGCGACGGGCCGCGCCTTGCCTGCCGAAACGCGGGCCTATGTCGCCGCGCTCGTGCCGGTTCTCGGCGGCGCGGTCGCACCCGAAACGTCCGTCCGGCGAGCCGATCCGCCACCCGACTGGCGCGAGGCGGCGATCTTCGTCGTGCGTTCCGCCGACGCTCGCCCCGCCGGTTCGCGGTCGGACAAAGCGCGTTCGGACGACAGCCGATCCTCCGTCACGGCGCGGTCATCCGATCCGGCCGCGACATCGGATTCGCCCCTTGTCGTCGCACGCTCCAGCCCCGGAGAGCGCCCATGAGCGTGCGGGCCGTCCTTCGCATCCCCTCGCATTCCGGCGCGTCATGGAGGGGACAAGGGGCAGAGGCAGGCAGAACAACCGGACGATGGCGAGATAAAAAGGCGCACGGTGCGCTTTGGTCAGTCGGTTGTTTTTGTTCAGGTTTTCGGCGCGTTCCGCACCGTGCCGCGCTTTCGCGCACCGTGCGCTGCGCGCCCATCTTCCTGACTTTACTGTTCCTTTCGCACCGTGCAGGGCTGCGCCATGGCCGATGACAGCGAATTTCGCATCCGGCCTGGGCGCATCCGCTCGACCCGCGCGCAGCAGGCCCGGCCTTTCATTTCGCAGGCGCTCGCCGCCGCGCAGAAGGCCGGGGGCCGCGTCTCCCGTTCCGGCAAGATCACGACGGGCAACCACTCGCGCTTCGGGCGCGGCCAGCGCGCCAGCATCCAGGCCAATCGGCTGCTCACCGGCCGCTCGCGCATCGTCGTCATCAAGACCCGCGTGGTGCGCCATAGCGCACGCGCCGCACCGCTGGCGGCACACCTGTCCTATCTACGCCGCGACGGCGTGACCCGAGACGGGGAGAAGGCGCGGCTGTTCGGGCCGGAAGGCGACAATGTGGACGCCCGCGACTTCGCGGCGCGCTGCGAGGACGACCGGCACCATTTCCGCTTCATCGTCTCGCCCGAGGACGCCGTGGATATGGCCGACCTCAAGACCCACGCCCGCGAGCTGATGGGGCAGATGGAAAAGGATCTCGGCACGAAGCTCGATTGGGTCGGCGTCGATCACTGGAACACCGATAACCCCCACATCCATATCATCGTGCGCGGCCGCACCGACGACGGCCAGGACCTCCTGATCTCCCGCGACTACATCAAGGAGGGAATGCGCGCCCGCGCGCAGGATCTCGTGACGCAGGAGCTCGGCCAGCGCACCGATCTAGAGATCAACCGCAATCTGGAGCGGCAGGTCGAGGCTGAACGCTGGACGCAGCTCGACCGGCAGCTTGTCCGCGACGCCGGCAAGTCCGGCATCATCGACCTCGCGCCGCAGCCCGGCCAGCAGCCGGACGAGTTTCATGCGCTGAAGGTCGGCCGGCTGCGCACCCTCGAAATCCGGGGGCTCGCCGGACAGGTCGGCCACCAGCAATGGTTCATCAAGCCCGAGGCGGAATCCACGCTGCGCGAACTCGGCGAGCGCGGCGACATCATCAAGCGGATGCACCGGGCGCTGACGGAACGCGGCATCGAGCGTGGCTCGGCCAGCTATGTGCTGGCCGGCGAGAGCCTCGACGTTCCCGTCATCGGCCGCCTGGTCGAACGCGGCCTTGACGACGAGCTGAAGGGAACGGCCTACGCCGTGGTCGATGGCGTGGACGGCCGCACCCATCACATCCGTCTGCCGCATCTCGACGCCACCGGCGACAGCCCGCCGGGATCGATCGTCGAGTTGCGCGCCTACGAGGATGCGAAGGGCGATCGTCGTGTTGCGCTCGCCGTCCGCTCCGATCTCGATCTCCAGCATCAGGTGAGCGCCACCGGCGCGACCTGGCTCGACCGGCAATCCATCGCCCGCGAACCCGTCGCCATGTCGGACGGCGGTTTCGGCGCCGAGGTGCGGGACGCGATGCGGCAACGCGCGGAGCGTCTGGTCGGCGAAGGTCTCGCCGAGCAGCAGGGCCGCCGCGTCATCTTCAGCCGCAACCTGATCGACACGCTCCGCCGCCGCGAGGTCGATGCGGTGGCCGGCAGGTTGGCGAAGGAGACCGGCCAGCCGTTCAAGCAGGCCGGGAATGGCGAATACGTCGCCGGCACCTATCGCCAGCGCCTGACGCTCGCCTCCGGCCGCTTCGCCATGATCGACGACGGCCTCGGCTTCCAGCTCGTGCCCTGGTCGCCATCCCTCGACAAGCAGCTCGGCCGCCATGTCTTCGGCGTCGCCCGCGACGGCAGCGGCGTCGACTGGGATTTCGGGCGCAAGCGCGGGCTCGGCCTCTAGCTTCAACAGAGAAGGAACATCGCAATGTCCGCGACCAAAATCCTATGGGGACAGATTCTGATCGTCTTCCTCATCGTCCTCTCCACCACCTGGGGCGCGACCGAATATGTCGCCTGGAGCCTGGGGTTTCAGGCGCAGCTCGGGCCGCCCTGGTTCGTCCTGTTCGGCTGGCCGTTCTACCATCCGCCCGCCTTCTTCTGGTGGTGGTTCTCCTATGATGCCTATGCGCCGGAGATCTTCACCCAGGGCGCGTTCATCGCCGCGTCCGGCGGCTTCATCGCCATCGCCGTCGCCATCGGCATGTCGGTCTGGCGGGCGCGCGAAGCCAAGGACGTCGCTACCTATGGCTCGGCGCGCTGGGCCGAGAAGGAAGAGGTGAAGGCCGCAGGGCTGCTCGATCCCGATGGCGTGGTGCTCGGCCGCTACGAACGCGAGTATCTACGCCATGACGGACCGGAGCATGTGCTGTGCTTCGCGCCGACGCGATCGGGCAAGGGTGTCGGCCTTGTCGTGCCGTCATTGCTGACCTGGCCGGGCTCCGCGATCGTTCATGACATCAAGGGCGAGAACTGGACGCTGACGGCGGGCTTTCGCGCCCACCACGGCCGCGTGCTGCTCTTCGATCCGACCAATCCGAAGTCCTCGGCCTACAATCCCTTGCTCGAGGTGCGCCGCGGCGAGTGGGAAGTGCGCGATGTGCAGAACATCGCCGACATCCTGGTCGATCCCGAAGGATCGTTGGACAAGCGCAACCATTGGGAAAAAACCAGCCACTCGCTTCTGGTCGGCGCGATCCTGCATGTCCTCTATGCCGGCGACGACAAGACGCTCGCCGGGGTCGCCGCCTTCCTCTCCGATCCGAAACGCCCGATCGAGTCGACACTCGCGGCGATGATGACGACCAGCCATCTCGGTGAAGCGGGGCCGCATCCCGTCATCGCCAGCGCCGCGCGCGAGCTGCTCAACAAATCCGACAACGAACGCTCCGGCGTGCTTTCCACCGCCATGTCGTTTCTCGGATTGTACCGCGATCCCGTCGTGGCCGAGGTGACACGGCGCTGCGACTGGCGGATCGCCGACATGGTGGGCGACAAGCTCCCGACCACGCTCTACCTCGTCGTGCCGCCCTCCGACATCAATCGCACCAAGCCGCTCATCCGCCTCATCCTCAATCAGATCGGCCGCCGCCTGACCGAAGACCTGCAGGCGAAGGGCGACCGTCATCGCTTGCTCCTGATGCTCGACGAGTTTCCGGCGCTGGGGCGGCTCGACTTCTTCGAGAGCGCGCTGGCCTTCATGGCGGGCTACGGCCTCAAAGCCTTCCTGATCGCGCAGTCACTGAACCAGATCGAAAAGGCTTACGGCCCGAACAACTCGATCCTCGATAACTGCCATGTGCGCGTGTCCTTCGCCACGAACGACGAGCGCACCGCCAAGCGCGTGTCCGATGCGCTCGGCACCGCGACCGAGATGAAGGCGATGAAGAACTATGCCGGGCACCGGCTGTCGCCCTGGCTCGGTCATCTGATGGTCTCGCGCTCGGAGACCGCCCGCCAGTTGCTCACCCCCGGCGAGATCATGCAGCTCCCGCCGAGCGACGAGATCGTCATGGTCGCCGGCACGCCGCCGATCCGGGCGAAGAAAGCGCGCTACTATGAGGATGCCCGTTTCCGCGAGCGCCTGCTGTCGCCGCCCGACCTGAAACGCCCCGACAAGCCGCGCCCCGACGACTGGAGCAGCCTGCCGATCCCGACGCGGCCCAAGGCCGGCGATGCCCAACCGGCCGATCCATCCGACGATGAGGACACCACGGACTCCGAACGCCGGCTGCAACCCGAACTCAGCCGCGCCAAGCCGACGGAAAAGAAGGAACCCATCGCCAACGAGTTCGAGATCGAGCTTCCCGACGAAAGCGACGAGGACGCCACGCGCAACCGCCGCCTGATCCAGCAGGTCCAGGGCGTTGCGCGGCAAGTGTCGCTCGATCCCAATGACGGCATGGAGCTGTGAGCGCCATGACCGGCCATCGGAAGAAATCGAAGTTCACGGTCTATCTCGACCCCGACGTGACGCAGGCGCTGGCGGATTTCGCCGCGCGACGGGACCAGTCGCAATCCATGATCGCGGAAGCCGCCATCGCATCCTTCCTGTCGCCCGACGATGCCGAGCGGCGCGAGGCCGTCGTCGCCAAGCGCCTCGACCAGATCGACCGCCGCATGACCCGCCTGGAGCGCGACGTCGGCATCGCCGTCGAGACGCTGGCTGTGTTCATCCGCTTCTGGATCACGACCACGCCGGCCTTGCCGGAGCCCGCCGCGCAGGCGGCGCGCGCCAAGTCGGCCGAGCGGTATGAGGCGTTCATCACCGCGCTCGGCCGGCGGCTCGTCAAGGGTCCGAAGCTGCGACAGGAGATCCCGGAGGATATCGATTCAGTAAAGGCCGATCAAGGAGGGCAGGATTAGCCGTCTTGTGTGGGGAGACCTAAAGGCGTATATACATCCCCGTATTCACGGGAGGTTCCCATGCCCCATATCGCCAAGGTCTTCCAGTCGGGCAATTCCCAAGCCGTTCGGCTGCCGAAGGATTTTCGCTTTGCAGTCGATGAAGTCGAGGTTTTGCGTGAGGGCGACTCCGTAATCCTGCGACCGAGGCCGGACGCCTCCAAGCGCTGGACGTCGCTGCGCGCGGCTATCGAGCGCGGCTTCAGTGCAGACTTCATGGCCGAAGGCAGGGAGCAGCCTGAAGAGCAGAACCGTCCCGATCTCGATCGGGCGTTTCAATGACGAAATGGCTTCTCGACACCAACGCCGTCATCGCGTTGGTCACACGTCGTTCGGAGCCTCTCCTGCGCCGGGTCGAAGCCGCCGAACCCGGCGCGCTCGCGGTCTGTTCCATCGTCGCCCATGAACTCTATTTCGGCGCCTATCGCAGCCAGAAGGTGGAGTTCAATCTGGAGACGCTTCGCCTTCTCTTTACCGATCTCGAAATCCTCGATCTTGATCGCGAGGACGCGCGAGCCGCCGGAGAAATCCGGGCGGCGCTTGCACGGCGCGGCACACCGATCGGTCCCTATGATCTCCTGATCGCCGGCCAGGCGCTGGCGCGCGGCCTGCCGCTCGTCACCAACAATACCGCAGAATTCGAGCGCGTTGCCGGATTGCGACTGGAAGACTGGACCAGGGATTGACGCTCGCGGCAATAACGCCGCTCACTCACCAGCAGAGCAAATTCCAGTAAGCGTAGGTCGCTGACGCGCACTCCCAACAGGGGCCGAAGCCGCGACAGGAGATCCCCAAAGACGTCTCCGACTCGGAGCCGTGACGATCGCGCGCGTCATCTGGTGAGGATCACGACGACAACAAGATCATGGCCTCACCGCCGTTCTCCTGTATTTTCACGCCACACTACTACTACGACCGATACTTGTTGAACCGGCCCGATTTCGGGCTCTTTTAATCGACCCCATTCCGGGGACTGTCTGTGGCGCCTCGTGAGGAAACGGGGCCGACATGACCACTTCTCATCAGAAACCGGAGGCGATCCAGCGCGGCGCGCGGATGCTGCGCACCGCGCTCGGTCCCGCCATTTCGCGGTTCCTCGAAGACGTAAGCATCGTCGAAGTGATGTTGAACCCGGATGGCCGCATCTGGGTGGATCGGCTTTCCGAAGGTCTGGCCGATACGGGCGAGCGGCTGTCGGCCGCTGACGGCGAACGCATCGTGCGTCTGGTCGCCCACCATGTCGGCGCGGAGGTTCACGCCCGGTCCCCGCGTGTCTCGGCCGAGCTGCCCGAAACGGGAGAACGGTTCGAGGGGCTTCTTCCGCCCGTCGTCGCCGCACCGGCCTTCGCCATCCGCAAGCCCGCCGTCGCTGTCTTCACGCTCGACGATTACGTCAATGTCGGGATCATGACCGCCGACCAGGCCGCGACCCTGCGCGCGGCCGTCGCATCGCGCGCCAACATCCTCGTCGCGGGCGGCACTTCGACCGGCAAGACCACGCTGACCAATGCGCTGCTCGCCGAAGTGGCGAAGACGCAGGATCGCGTCGTCATCATCGAGGACACGCGCGAGCTGCAATGCGCCGCGCCCAATCTGGTGTCGATGCGCACCAAGGAAGGCGTCGCCACGCTTTCCGATCTCGTCCGCTCCTCGCTCCGTCTGCGCCCCGACCGCATCCCCATCGGCGAGGTGCGCGGCTCCGAAGCGCTCGACCTCCTCAAAGCCTGGGGCACCGGACATCCGGGCGGCGTCGGCACCATCCACGCCGGGACCGGCATCGGCGCGCTGCGCCGCCTCGAACAGCTCATCCAGGAAGCCGTCGTCACCGTCCCGCGCGCCCTGATCGCCGAGACGATCGACCTCGTGGCCGTCCTATCCGGGCGCGGCTCCGCGCGCCGGCTCGCCGAACTCGCCCGTGTCGAAGGGCTCGGCCCGGACGGGGACTACCGCATCAGCCCCGCAACCCTTGACCAACCTGGAGAACCTTCATGATCCGCATCCCCATGCGCGTCCGTCGCACCGTCGCGACCGCCGCCGCCGTCGCTTACGTCAATCTCGTCCTGGCGCCCGCCGCCCACGCCTCCGGCTCCTCGATGCCGTGGGAAGCGCCGCTCCAGAAAATCCTCCAGTCGATCGAAGGCCCCGTGGCCAAGATCGTCGCGGTCATCATCATCATCGCGACAGGCCTGGCGCTCGCCTTCGGCGACACGTCGGGCGGCTTTCGCAAGCTGATCCAGATCGTGTTCGGCCTGTCGATCGCCTTCGCCGCCAGCTCGTTCTTCCTGAGCTTCTTCAGCTTCGGCGGCGGGGCGCTGGTCTGATGGCCGTCGCCTTTGAGCAACTGGATGTGCCGGGGTTCACCGTCCCGGTTCACCGCGCACTGACCGAGCACATCCTGCTCGGCGGTGCGCCCCGTTCCATCGCGATCCTCAACGGGACGCTGGCCGGAGCCGTGGGCCTCGGACTGCGCCTCTGGCTGGTCGGCCTCGCGATCTGGGCCATCGGCCATGTCGCGGCGGTCTGGGCGGCCAAGCGCGATCCGCAATTCGTGGAAGTCGGCCGACGCCATCTGCGCGTCCCGGCCTTTCTCGCGGTCTGAGGGAGGCGACGCCCATGATGAATCTCAGAGAATATCGCCGCGCCGCAGCCCGCCTTGCCGACTTCCTGCCCTGGGCCGCGCTCGTCGGCCCCGGCGTCATCGTGAACAAGGACGGCTCGTTCCAGCGCACGGCGCGCTTCCGTGGCCCCGATCTCGATAGCGCCGTCGCCGCCGAGCTGGTCGCGGTCGCCGGCCGCATCAACAACGCCTTCCGCCGGCTCGGCTCCGGCTGGAGCATTTTCGTCGAGGCGCAGCGCAGCGAGGCCGCGACTTATCCCGACAGCCCGTTCCCCGATGCTGCGTCCGGCCTGGTGGAAGAGGAACGCAAGGCCGATTTCGAGGAAGCCGGCATCCATTTCGTGTCGGACTATTTCCTGACCATCCTCTATCTGCCGCCCGCCGAGGACGCCGCCCGGGCCGAGACATGGCTATACGAGGGCCGCGAGCAAACCGGCGTCGATCCCCATGAGGTGATGCGCGGCTTCATCGACCGCACCGACCGCGTGCTGGCGCTGCTCGACGGCTTCATGCCCGAATGCGGCTGGCTCGACGATACCGAGACGCTGACCTATCTCCATTCGACGGTTTCCACGAAACGCCACCGCGTCCGCGTGCCGGAAACGCCGGTCTATCTCGATGCGCTGCTCGCCGATCAGCCGCTGACCGGCGGGCTCGAACCGCGCCTTGGCAGCGAGCATCTGCGGGTCCTCACCATCATCGGCTTTCCGACCGCGACGACGCCCGGCCTGCTCGACGATCTCAACCGGCTCGCTTTCCCCTACCGCTGGTCGACCCGCGCGATCCTGCTCGACAAGACCGACGCGACCAAGCTGCTGACCAAAATCCGCCGCCAATGGTTCGCCAAGCGCAAGTCGATCGCCGCGATCCTCAAGGAAGTCCTGACGAACGAGGCGTCGGCGCTGGTCGATACCGATGCGTCCAACAAGGCGGCCGACGCCGATATGGCCTTGCAGGAGCTGGGCGCCGATGTCGCCGGCATGGCCTATGTCACCGCGACGATCGTGGTGTGGGACGCCGATCCGCGTCTTGCCGACGAAAAACTGCGCCTTGTCGAGAAGGTCATCCAGGGCCGCGACTTCACGGCCATGGTCGAGACCGTCAACGCGGTGGACGCATGGCTCGGCTCTTTGCCCGGCCACGCCTACGCCAACGTGCGCCAGCCCCCGATCAGCACTTTGAATCTCGCCCACATGATCCCGCTTTCGGCGGTGTGGGCTGGGCCGGAACGGGACGAGCATTTAGGTAGCCCCCCCTTGCTTTACGGCAAGACCGAAGGCTCGACGCCGTTCCGGTTGAGCCTCCATGTCGGAGACGTTGGCCACACGCTCGTCGTCGGGCCGACAGGCGCGGGCAAGTCCGTGCTGCTCGCCCTCATGGCCTTGCAGTTCCGGCGCTATGCCAACTCTCAGGTCTTCGCCTTCGATTTCGGGGGCAGCATCCGCGCCGCCGCGCTCGCCATGGGCGGTGACTGGCACGATCTCGGCGGCGGGCTGACCGAGGGTGACGACTTCTCCGTCTCGCTTCAGCCGCTCGCGCGCATCGACAATACCTATGAGCGCGCCTGGGCCGCCGACTGGATCGTCGCCATCCTGACGCGCGAAGCGATCCAGATCACGCCCGAGGTGAAGGAGCACATCTGGACCGCGCTGACCTCGCTGGCCTCCGCGCCGATCGGGGAACGCACCATCACCGGCCTGTCGGTGCTGCTTCAGTCCAACGATCTGAAGCAGGCACTCCGTCCGTTCTGCGTCGGCGGGGCCTATGGCCGGCTGCTCGACGCCGAAGCCGAACATCTCGGCTCGGCCGCTGTGCAGGCGTTCGAGATCGAGGGCCTGGTCGGCACGGGGGCAGCGCCCGCGGTGCTTTCCTATCTCTTCCACCGCATCGGCGACCGACTCGACGGGCGACCGACCTTGCTCATCATCGACGAGGGCTGGCTGGCGCTGGACGATGAAGGGTTCGCGGGCCAGCTCCGCGAATGGCTGAAGACGCTGCGCAAGAAGAACGCATCGGTCATCTTCGCCACGCAGTCGCTCAGCGACATCGACAATTCCAGCATCGCGCCGGCCATCATCGAAAGCTGCCCGACGCGGCTCTTGCTCCCGAACGAGCGTGCGATCGAGCCGCAGATCACGGCCATCTATCGGCGCTTCGGCCTCAACGACCGGCAGATCGAAATCCTCGCGCGCGCCGTCCCTAAGCGCGACTATTACTGCCAGTCGCGGCGCGGCAACCGCCTGTTCGAGCTGGGCCTGTCCGAAGTCGGCCTCGCGCTCTGCGCCGCATCCTCCAAGTCCGACCAGACCCTGATCGCCAACCTCGTCGCCGAGCACGGCCGCGACGGCTTCCTCGCCGCGTGGCTGCGCGCCCGCGACGTCGGCTGGGCCGCCGATCTCATCCCGACGTTCTCGTTCCCCCAAGCAGCAAAGGAGTCCTGACTATGCTTACCCTTCGTATCCGCTCGCGCGCCATGGCGCTCGCCGCGACCATGCTGGCGGCAACCCCGGTCGCGCTCTCCCCGATGGTGGCGACGCCCGCCCACGCGATCATCGTCTTCGATCCGAGCAATTACGCCCAGAACGTGCTGACGGCCGCGCGCACGCTGGAGCAGATCACCAACCAGATCACCTCGCTCCAGAATGAAGCGCAGATGCTCATCAACCAGGCGAAGAACCTGGCGAGCCTGCCTTACTCGGCGCTCCAGACCTTGCAGCAGAACGTGCAGCGCACCCAGCAGCTTCTCAGCCAAGCCCAGGGCATCGCGTTCAACGTCCAGCAGATCGACCAGATGTTCACCCAGAAATACGGCAACGTCTCGATGTCGACGACCGACAAGCAGATGGTCGCCGACGCCCGTTCGCGCTGGCAGAACACCGTTGGCGGGCTTCAGGACGCGATGCGGGTACAGGCCGGCGTCGTCTCCAACATCGACACCAACCGCACGCAGATGTCGGCGCTGGTCAGCCAGAGCCAGGGTGCGACCGGCGCGCTTCAGGCGACGCAGGCCGGCAATCAGATCCTCGCCCTGCAATCGCAGCAGCTCTCCGATCTCGTGGCGCTGCTCGCCTCCAACGGCCGGGCCAGCGCGCTCACCGAGGCCGAACGCACCGCGGCGGCCGAACAGGGCCGCGAGCAGCGTCGCCGCTTCCTGACGCCGAGCTCGGGCTACCAGCCCGGCAACGCCCAGATGTTCAACAGCGGCAAATAAGGCCGGAAAGGAGGAAGCTCATGGACGGCAAGATGCTGGCCCGGCTGGGCGCTATCGTATTCGTCGCGGTCGCCGTCACGGCAACCGCGATCGAAATGACCCGCAAGCAGGACGCGCTGGCATCGCCGTCGGCGCGTCAGCAACAGCGCGAAGGTGATCCGCTGCGCGAGAGCCAGCGCCGGTGCCAGCAACTTGGTCAACAGGCAGCAAGCGATCCCGAATGCCTGCGCGTCTGGGCCGAAACCCGCGACCGCTTTCTCGGCCACGCGCCGGCGCCGGTCGCACCGGCGGCGTCCGCCAGCACGGAAGGGCAGTGAGCCATGGGCGGCGCAGGCGTCATCGACAATTTCCTCGGCGTATTCACCAAATACATCGACAGCGGCTTCGGCCTTCTCTCCGGCGAAGTGGCGTTCATCGCGACCACGCTGATCGTGATCGACGTGACGCTCGCCGCGCTCTTCTGGAGCTGGGCTGGCGATGACGACATCATCGCGCGCCTGGTCAAGAAGACGCTGTTCGTTGGCGTCTTCGCCTATCTGATCGGTAACTGGAACAACCTCGCCAAGATCGTCTTTGACAGCTTCGCTGGCCTCGGTCTCAAAGCATCGGGCACGGGCTTTTCGACCGCCGACCTGATGCGCCCCGGCAAGGTCGCACAGACCGGCCTCGATGCCGCCCGGCCGCTCTTGGAGGCGATCTCGCCGCTGATGGGCTGGATCTCGGTGTTCGAGAACCTGATCCAGATCGTGTGCCTGCTGTTTGCCTGGGCGCTCGTGATCCTCGCCTTCTTCATCCTGGCGATCCAGCTCTTCGTCACCCTGATCGAGTTCAAGCTGTCGACGCTCGCCGGTTTCGTCCTCATTCCCTTCGGTCTCTTCGGCAAGACCGCCTTCATGGCCGAGCGCGTGCTGGGCAACGTCATTTCCAGCGGCATCAAGGTTCTGGTGCTCGCCGTCATCATCGGCATCGGCTCGACGCTCTTCGGCGAGTTCACCAAGGGCTTCGGCGGCACGACGCCGACCGTCGACGACGCCATGGCGATCGTGCTCGCCGCTCTCTCGTTGCTCGGCCTCGGCATCTTCGGCCCCGGCATCGCCAACGGCCTCGTCTCCGGCGGTCCCCAGCTCGGCGCGGGCGCAGCCATCGGCACCGGCCTTGCCGTGGGCGGCGCAGCCCTTGCGGCAGGCGGTGCCGCGGGTCTCGCCCTCAAAGGCGGATCGGCGGCGTTCTCCGGCGGCGCTGCCGTGGCACGCGGCGGCGCCACCGCGGCAGGCGGGGCATCGGCCGCCTATTCGCTCGGCTCCCTGGGGCAGTCCGGTGCGGCAGGCGTTGCCTCCGGCATGGGCGGCGTTGCCCGTGCCGCAGGCTCGGCCGCCGTCTCGCCGCTGAAGCGCGCCGTGGCCCGCGCCTCCGAGAGCATGAAATCCAGCTTCTCCGATGGCGCCAAGGCCGGGCTCAGTGCGACCGGCGGCTCCTCGACCATGGGAACGGTCGGCGGTGAAGCCGCCGAGGCCGCATCCACGCCGATAGCCATGGCGGGCGGCGCTCCCGATTGGGCCAAGCGCATGAAGCGCAGCCAGCACCTTTCTCACGGCGTCAGCGCCGCCGCCCATGCCGTCAAGTCCGGCGACAGCCACGGCTCCGGCTCTTCCATCAACCTTTCCGAAAGCGACCGCTCATGAACATCTTCAAAAGGCCCGCCGTGCATTACGGCAAGACGCCCGAACCCGAGACGCCATACCAGAAGGCCGCGCAGGTCTGGGACGACCGTATCGGCTCGGCCCGCGTGCAGGCGAAGAACTGGCGCTACATGGCCTTCGGCGCGCTGATCCTCTCGGCAGGCTTCGCCGGCGCGCTCGTGATCCAGTCGGCGCGCGGGACCGTCGTGCCGTGGGTGGTCCAGGTCGACAAGCTCGGCCAGGCGCAGAGCATTGCGCCGGCCAGCGCCGACTATCGCCCGACCGATCCGCAGATCGCATGGCATCTCGCCCGCTTCATCGAGCAGGTACGCTCGATCCCGGCCGATCCGATCATCGTCCGCCAGAACTGGCTTCGCGCCTATGAATGGACGACGGATCGCGGCGCGGGCGCGCTCAACGACTATGCCCGCACCAACGACCCCTTCACCAAGGTCGGCAAGCAGCAGATCGCCGTCGACGTCTCCAGCGTCATCCGCGCTTCACCGGACAGCTTCCGCGTCGCCTGGACCGAACGGCAATTCGAGAACGGCGTGCTCGCCTCGACCCAGCGCTGGACCGCGATCCTGACGATCGCGCTTCAGCCGCCGCGCGACGCCGAGCGGCTGAAGGCCAATCCGCTCGGCATCTACGTCAACGCCATCAACTGGTCGCGGGAGATGGGCCAATGAAGCCGGCAATCCGTATCGCCGTCCTTCCGGCTTTCCGTAGATCCGTGAGCGTTGCGCTGATGCTGTCCGCGACGGCGCTCGCGGGCTGCGCCAGCATGACCAAGCCTCCGGCGATCAGCTACGACGCCAGCGTGCCGCCTTTGCCGGCCATTCCCGCCGCCGTCATCGACGAGCGGCCGAAGCCGGTGCTGATCCCGCCGGCCTGGACGGTCGCACGCGGCGGCGAGACCGCGGGCACCCCGACCGGCCGCGTCGAGAACGCCAATGCCGCCGCCCGCGTGCAGCCGCGCCGCGAGGGCTATTACAACGCCATCCAGATCTACCCGTGGTCGGAAGGCGCGCTCTATCAGGTCTATGCCGTTCCCGGCCAGATCACCGACATCGCGCTGGAGCCGGGCGAAAGCCTCACCGGCGCGGGACCGATCGCGGCCGGCGACACGGCGCGCTGGATCATCGGCGATACCGAGAGCGGGTCCGGCGTCACGCGCCGCGTCCATATCCTCGTCAAGCCGAGCCGGCCCGACATCACCACCAACCTGATCGTGACGACCGACAGGCGGACCTACATGATCGAGCTGCGCTCCGGCGAGAAGCCCTACATGCCGTCGGTCGCCTGGGCCTATCCGCAGCCGCCGGCCAGCCAGCGCCAGAGCGTTCCGGCCACGCCGGTCATTCCGGCCGTGGCCGCCCGCAATTATCGCTACGCTCAGACCGACTCCGGCAATCCGCCGTGGAAGCCGATCGCCGTCTATGACGATGGCCGTCACGTCTATGTCGAATTCCCGCGTGGCATCGTCCAGGGCGAGATGCCGCCGCTCGTCGTCATCGGCCCGCAAGGCGAAGCCCAGATCGCCAACAACCGCATCTATCAACACATCCTGATCGTCGATCGCCTGTTCGGCGCGGCCGAGCTGCGCCTTGGCGCGGGCGACAAGCAGCAGACCGTCAGGATCGTCCGCACCGACGGGAGGCCATCCTAATGACCGATACCACCAGCACCGAGACCAGCACCCCCGTCGCGCCGATGCGGCTTCGCGCCGAACCGCCGCGCGTCACACGCCTCTCGCGCAAAATGCTCGCGAGCGTCGCGGCCGTCGCTCTGGTCGGCATTGGCGGATCGCTGATCTACGCGCTCCAGACGCGCGGGCCGGACGACGGCGGCGCCGAGCTATATTCCACCAACGGCCGCCAGACCGCCGATGGCCTGGCCGGCTTGCCCAAGGACTATACCGGCCCGGTTCTCGGCCCGGCGCTGCCCGGCGATCTCGGCGGTCCCATCTTGAGCGCGCAGAACAACGGTCAGCCGATTGCAGCACCCGTCACCCCGACGCCCGGCGTCAGCGAGGCCGAGCAGCGCCGCCGCGCCGAGGAAGAGGCCGCGCGCCTCAGCGCCGTCTTCTTCCAGTCGCGGCAGGGATCGACGGCCTCCAGCACGGCGGGCGCGATGCCCGGTCTCGCCGGGCTCGATCTCTCCGGCGCCGGCGCGGGCGGACAGGCCGCCACGGGACAGGACAAGCAGCTCGCCTTCCTCAACGCGGCGGCCGACCGGCGCACGGTCACGCCCGATCGCGTGACGCCGCCGGCGTCGCCCTTCGTGCTTCAGGCCGGCGCGGTGATCTCGGCCGCGCTCATCACCGGCATCCGCTCCGATCTTCCTGGCCAGATCATCGCCCAGGTCACGGAGCCGATCTATGACAGCCCCACCGGACGCATTCTGCTCGTGCCACAGGGCACGCGGATCATCGGCCAGTACGACAACAACGTCCAATATGGTCAGCGCCGCGTGCTGCTCGTCTGGAACCGGCTCATCATGCCGAACGGCCGCTCGATCGTCCTCGAACGCCAGCCTGGGACCGACACGCAGGGCTATGCCGGTCTTGAAGATGGTGTGGACTATCATTGGTGGGATTTGGCGAAGGCCGCCGGGCTCTCGACGCTGCTTTCGGTCGGGGCGGAGCTTGCCGTCGACGATCAGGACCGGCTGCTCCGCGCCATCCGCAACGGCGGCCAGGACACGATCAACGACGCCGGACAGCAGATCGTCCGCCGCCAGCTCAACGTCGCACCGACGCTGACCATCCGGCCGGGCTTCCCGGTCAGGATCGTCGTGACGCGCGATCTCGTCCTCGAACCCTATGGAGGCTGACATGATGAAGCTGAAACTCGGTCCCCTCGCGGACGACAAGCCCGTGAAAGTCGCGGTAGAGCTGCCGGCGTCGCTCCACCGCGACCTGACCGAATATGGCCGTCTTCTGGCCGGGGCCGCCGCTCCGATCGAACCGGCAAAACTCATCGTGCCCATGCTGGAGCGGTTCATTGCGACAGATCGCGGGTTCGCAAAGGCGCGGCGCCCCATGCAGAAGCCCGAGTGAATCCGGCAAGGTAGGCCGCGCCGCACGGCCTGAAGAGGAACCCCAACCACGGCTGACGTTCAACCTGGAGGTGGCTCGTGGTCAGGCCCGGTGGACGCCGGATAGATGACTCTTCCCTGCGCGTCCTTCTGCACGCCCAGCGTCGGCGTGGCGTGCTCGCTATGCCCCGGCGCCATCAGATGATCGACGGCGTGGCCAGTCAGTAGCAGATGGTCGGTGATGATGCGGCGATGGCATCGCCACCAGACCGCTTCGGAACACATCAGGGCCAGGCGGTGATCGCGGCCGAGGCTCACCAGATCATGAAACGCGCCGACGAACGCCTCGCCGAGCGCATAGTCAGCATAGTTGTGGAAGCTTTGCACCCGCCATAGCGCATTGAGGCTTTCGTTCACACCGGTCTGCTTTGGCCGCCTGCCGCCCAGGTCCGGCATATGTCGGTAACCGATCTGTGCCCGCGCCAGGTCTTCCGGCAGACCGTCGATATTGAAGGCAGGATTGCTACGCGACCGGGGAAAGGCGCGCACGTCGATCACCATCTCGACCCGGGCGGCGCCCAGCATGTCGAGAAATTCGCCGAGGCTGCGATTGGAATGGCCGATGGTGACGAATTGCGCGGCCATCAATCGATCTTCGTCAGCGCAGCTTCCTTGTGAGCGGCGACATGGTCCGTCTTGTCACTCTTGATCTCGTACTGCGGATCGTCCTTCGACGCCCGGTGTCGATGGCCCTTGTAGTCGAAATCCGCATGATGAACCCGGATGATCTTGCCTGTCACATGACCGGCTTCGGAGTTCCAGCTCACATGGTCGCCAATGGAATATTTGGTCATGGTCGCAGCCTCTCTTCGCAGCCGGCGGATCAGTCGCGCAGCAGTTGTTGGCTTCGGTCGCCCGGCACCGTTGCAGCAATCATCTCCATGAGTGTGTCGATGACCTCGCGTGTCGCATCCCATTTCGCGGCTTCGTCCAACGCCCGATTCTGGAAACCGAGGCACACCGCGCCATGCACCGCCGACCAGAACATGAAGGCATATCGATTGAGGTCCATTCCCGGCAAAAACCCCTGGGCCTGGCAGCCGCGAAGACCCGTGAGCAACAGCTCGAATATTCGGCGGCCAGGATCGCCTGACAGGGGATCATCACCAATCCCGAGGCTGGGCGGAGGTGCGAACATCAGCCGGTACAGGGTCGGATTGTCGAGTGCGAAGCGGGCATAGGCGTAGCTCCCTTCACGCAGGTAGCCAAAGGGGTCTGCGTGCATCCGCTCCGAGAGCGTCAGTTTCTCATTATATAGCCGGTTGAAGCCCTCTTCCCGCACCGCCCGCAACAGAGCGCCCTTGTTGCGAAAATAGCCGTAAAGCGCAGGCGGCGTGCAGCCGACCGCCTGTGCCACCGCCACCAACGGAACATCGAAATCGTCACGCGCCGCCAGCAGGCGAACCATTTCCGCGACCGCTCGCGGCGCGATGTCGAGTGTGTCTTCTTTTCTTGGACGCGCCATCAGCCCCGAAACCCACTTTTTACGCCCGATCTTCCGCTAGGCTTCGACCCTCAGCGGCCGTTGCATCAATCACAGCACACCGGAGCGCCATGTATACCATACGTTAACTTAACGTCGTTCATTTATCATTGACGCCGTGCGGTGTGCGACTCATCATGCCGCATACTGAATGTCGTTAAGTTCTTTGAGGGCGGCATGATGCAACGACACGATCATAACGACAACGCCATCTGCGCTTTCGCGAACGCGGTAGCCAACAGCCTTGAAACGGGCTGGAGACCCTGATGGCGAGCGCCGATCACGACGGCAGAAGCTTTTCTGACGGCGCCAAGATCGGCTCCCTTTCCGATCTTGCGTTCGGGGCTGAGCGACATAGCCGGATCAAACTGCACCATCTGCGTTATTTCGTGACCGCTGCCGAATATGGAAGCTTTCGACAGGCAGGTCGCGCCCTCGGCATCCAGGAATCGACGATCAGTCGCCGTATCCGTGACCTCGAGGATCAGCTCGGCGCATCGCTCTTTCATCGCCACGCCAGCGGCGTCAGCCTTACGGTTGCCGGGCAGAAATATTTGCCAGGGGCTCGGACCGCCCTCCGACATATTCATGCTAGCGCGGTCGATGTCGCAGCCGTAGGCCGAACCGAAGAAGGGCACATCAAGATCGGCGTCCTCTCATCCATCGCTTCCGGCTTCCTGTTCGATCTGCTGCGCACCTTCGGTAAGCGATACAAACGTGTTCATGTCGATCTCATCGACGGCAATCAGCCCGAACATATCGCCGCGGTGCGGCAACTCCAATTGGACGTGGCGTTTGTAACAGGCTCCTCACTGCGGGACGGTTGCGAAGTCGAGCAGCTCTGGTCTGAAGAGGTGTTCGCCGTCCTCCCGTCAGATCACCCGCTTGCAGATCAAACAGAACTTGCATGGCGCGATCTGGCGGGCGAGCGCTTTATCGTCAGCGAAGCGCCGCCCGGCCAGGAGATCCACGACTATCTGGTCGGGCGCCTCGGGGACCTCGGTCATCATCCCGATATCCATTGCCAATATGTCGGCCGGGACAATATGCTCTCCTTGGTCGCTGTCGGCCGCGGTCTCACGCTCACCAGCGAAGCCATGACCGTCGCGCAGTTTCCAGGGATCGCCTACCGGCGCATGGCCGGTGAAATACTGCCGTTCAGCGCCGTGTGGTCGGCGCGCAACGATAATCCTGCATGCCGCCGGCTGCTGAGCCTCGCCCGCTCCATCGCGCGATCGGCAAGACGGTAAGAACCGCTCACGTTGTGCGCCACCGAAACCGAAAAGAATGAGACGCCGGCGTGCGATCGCGCGGATCACCGGCCGCAACATCTGAACCAGACGTCGCGGTCGGCGGCGTTTTCGACCAACGTCCGAACCTTGGAACGTTCAAGGCCCTCCGGCACTTCTGTATCAATCTCGAGCCGGATCTTCACCCGACTGCCCGGAAGCGCCGTGAGTTGCTCGATGATCGCCTCGACAATCTGATGAATGTCCCGCGCAGGCCGCTCCGGTGAGACTATCACGGCGCTGGTGAAGCGCGTCGGCTTCCTCTCTGTCGGCGGTGTCGCCGACCCACCACCCGCATCGAGCCCGCTGGGCGTCGGTGTGCCGCCATCAGGGCTTCCAGGTGCGCGCCCAAGGGCCAGGTTGCACCGGTGCGGGACAGTGCGCTTCGACCCCATTCGGTTTGATGGTGCTGTCGCTGTCGATGACCAGGGACGTGTTACTCGCACGTTCGATCGCAAGCCCCAGGTAGATGCCCGTCTTCTCACCCCACCGCTCGGCATAGGCGAAAGGACCGAGCAGCATGCCGCTGATCGTCGCCTGCACGCCTTCACCAGTACGTCCTACTCTTTCAGGTGCGGCAGGTAGATGTAGCGATTGAGATATTCCCGCAGATTCTTGAGCGACAACCGTGGCTTGAGCTGCACGCCGGTGCTAGTGAGCGTCACCATGATCATGGGAAGGGTCGAATATCAATCCAACCGTTTTGGACTGAAGTGTGCTTTCGGCACCACGCGATAAAAATAGTGCATTCAGACGCTCGCGCTCGGCAAGCTGCGTTCCAGCTTTCGGGCCGAGGACCATCAGAGCCGTAGCCCAAGCATCGGCTTCTGCGCAGGTTCGCGCGATGACGGTGACGGAGGCCGGCGGTTCAGGCAGGGGCGCTCCGCGGCGCGGGTTCATCGTGTGCGACAATCGTCGGCCTCCGGCCATGAGCCAATGCCGGTAGTCGCCGGAGGTTGCGACTGCTGCGTCCTGTAAGGCAAGGATCGAATGCGGAGCGCGGCGGTCGGGATCGGGCGCCTCGACAGCGATCACCCACGGCTCACCGGCGGGATGCAGGCCGAACGCGCGCATCTCGCCATCAATCCCGACCAGACCTGAAGCGATGCCGAAGCCGTGCAGCACCTCGGCCAGCCTGTCCACGCCGTACCCCTTGGCGATACCATTGAGGTCGAGGTCCACAGGCGCCAATCTTCGCGCCCTTCCACCGTCGACATCCAGCTCCACGATCTCATGGGCGGGCGGATGCGGCATTTCGAGCGCCTTTCGAATTCGGGCCTCGTCGACCGCTTCCGGACCGAATCCCCATGCACGCACAGCCGCACCGACGCCGACATCAAACGCACCGCCCGAGGCGCGGCCGATATCGAAGGCGAGCCGCAGCACTTCCACCAGGCAGGGCGGAACGCTTATCCACGCACCGGGACGGCCAGCATTCAAGCGCATGAGATCGCTGTTCGGATTCCAGGTCGACATTTGCGTGTCGACTTCATTCACGGCGGCTTGCAACGCCTGCCGGACCGCTTCCGAGTCAAGTCCATCCGGCGCATAGAACGACGCCGACCAGCGTGTACCCATCGTCGGTCCGTTCATTGAGAGCCGGTTCTGTTCAGTAGATGTCTTCAACATAGCGTCCCTGCGCCTTCAGCAAGCTCGGCGTCAGCCCCATCGGGGCAAGAATGTCGCCGAGCGCTGTGGAAACACCAGTCGCCATATCCCGGCCGCCGCAGACCATGATCCGAGCGCCTTCGCGCACGAGACGCACGATCTCTGTCGCCTCATGGCGCAGACCATCCTGGACGTAACGAGGGTTTCGCCCGCGCGAGCAGGCCGGCACGACTAGCCGGAGGCGCCCTTCTGCCTGCCAGTTCGCAAAATCCTCGCGATAGAGAAAATCGCTGTCGGGATGGCGCATGCCGAAAAATAGATAAACCGGCCGGCATCGCGTATTGGCGCGCACGAAGCCCGCAAGAGGACCGATCCCCGTTCCGGCTCCGATCAGGATCAGCGGCCTGCGCGTGGTTCCGGCATGGAAGCCGGGATTGCGCCGAACGAAGCCCCTGATCCGATCGCCGGGCCTCAGTTCGTAGAGTTGACCCGAGCACAAGCCGGCCGGATGCTTCTTCACGACGATCTCGACGAAGCCGTCGCGGCGGCCCGAAGCCAGCGAATAGAACCTGGGAACGGCCGAACCTTCGGGCAGGATGCCAAGCAGATCGCCGGCGGCAAAATTGCCGGGCGCGCGGGCGACAAGCCGCCGCCAGAGCGCAGCCTGTGGCAAGGCAAATCGCAGGATGACCGTGGGAGCTTGCACCTTGGCGCCATAGTCGCGGCGCGAGACGAGCGTCAGATCGATGGAGGCGGGTTGTACCGGCTGATGGACGAGATCGAGGTCGAGACCTGTCGCCGCGCCCAATGAGCGGCCCCAACGGGCGAAATCCTGTGGTGACTGCCGGTCCACCGTGTCGAAGGGGATGAGCGTCTCCCAGCCTTTACGCTCCGCGGTTTCGGTAACGGCTCGCGCATAGGCGCAATAGCCGGGAAAGCTGCGGTCGCCGAAGCCAAGCACAGCCATGGGGATCGCCGGAGCGGCGGCAAGAGCGTTCATGCGTTCGAGGAACCCTTTAGCAGAGGCAGGCGTGTCACCATCGCCATAGGTGGCAGCAAGGATAAGGATACGCCTGGCCCGCCCGTAGCGCGCGGGATCGAAGGCGGACATCGGGGCAGCGTGGACAGTCTGGCCTGCCCTGGAGAGCACCGCATGAAGCGTTGCCGCAAATCCCCAAGTGGTGCCGCTCTCGCTGCCGACCAGCAGGATCGTCTCGGCACGGCTGGCAGGAACATTGCCGCGAATGCAAGAGCGCCCGCGCCACCCGGCAAGCCACAGGATGAAGCCCGTCGCAGCCATGACCGGAACGCCGAGCGCCATCAGTCCGAGAACCAGCCCCAATGTGGCCGCTCCTTGTCCGGTGTGCAGCATGTAGATCGTTTCTGAGACTCGCTGCCATCCGGTAAGACCGGTCCAGGCCAGGAGCTTGCCATCGCCCTGATCGATGTAGCCGGTTCCTTGGTCGGTTTTCAGCGTAAAGACATCGCTCGCATCATCTGGCGTGGGAAACGACAAGCTGCGCAGTTCGGCGATGGGTATGGCCCGAAGGGCGGCCATGTCTGCGGCAGTCATGCCCGTTCGACCGCTCGCATCCGTCTGCGCAATCGGGGATGCAGCTTCATCCGGCAAAAGATCGAAGGTCGAGGCCGTCATCCACAGGGCTGTGGCTGAGGACAGCAACAATCCAGCGACCGCCAGCCGTGCGATCTCGACATGCAGCCTTCCGGAAAGCGGGCCGCGCATCGGCGAGAACCAAAGCTGCCAGCCTCCGGCCCGGCGCGCGACAAGCACCACTCCGGAAATCGCCAGCACCATCATTGCGGCCGCGCCTGCGGCTGTCACTATGCGGCCGCCATCTCCAAGAAACAGCGACCGATGCAGGTTCGTCAGCCAACGTTCGACCGGTTTCGGATCGGCAGATGCGATGCTTTGCCCTGTCACCGGATCGATCATCGCCGCCTGTGCGGCGCCGTTCTCGAACCAATAGGCAATGATCCGGCCCGACGGCGCTCGCCGTATCTGTTCCAGTTCGGGATGGGCGGCCTGGATGCGCCCCGCCACATCGGCGACGGACACCGCCGCCGTGGCCTGCGGCGAAGACAGGCGCTCGACGGCCGGGAAAATCGAAAGCGCCGCACCGCTAAGGCTGAGCACCAGAAGCAGGAGCCCGGCGATGAGCCCCGGCCAGCGGTGAATGAGACGAGACATACCGTTCACCGCCTAGCGGGAATAGGCGAGCGAGGCGACATAGAGCCGGCCACGCGCGGGCGTCCCTGCGCCGTCACTCGTCAGCGGGATCGCTACGTCGTTCGGGCTGTCGCGCATGTCTTCCACGGCGGCATCGACATGCAGCGTATAGCCCGCGTCGAATAGCGCATCGGCCAAGTCGAGCGAGATTTCCAGCGTGCGCCCAGCACCAACGCTGGCGCCGGTGATGCCATCAATCCCGGAGGGATTACCGCCCGTCGCACGATACCAAGCCGACAGGTGCCCGTAATATTTCGACTTGCCCCCGGCGACCCAGACCGTACCTGCGTACTTCCCCTGTGGATCGATGACATAGAAGGCGAGATAGGCCCCGTCTCCGCCATACCGGTTCAATGTGGTCGTCACCGTGATGGGACGGGCCATCGCGAGGCCAGGAAGGGTCAGCGCCGTCGTCAGCGCCAGTGCCGCAAAAATGGATTTCATGCCGATCTGCCTTTTCCAGAGAAGCGGATCGCGGATAACCAATTGGTTCGAGATCCGACGCCCCACTCTGGCAAGGCCACCTGAGCATCACCTGACAGCAAAAATATTTTTGCTTCAGTGTTTCGTCAGGAAGCGATGAAATACCAAACGCCTAGAAAGAACAAAACCGCAGATCGGTGGTCAGGTCAGCGGTCGTGTTCCTAGCGAACGCCATGCTCGGTGTTTGTCGCGGACGCGAAATCTGAAGTTGCGCTGGTATTGGTCTAGTCGTGGGCAAGCGGAATAAGGCCAAGTGCCGTTTCCTCAAGTGCCGGAGTTCCATCCGAGAAGGCGTCCGTAATCCTGATCAAGCCAAAGGGGACGGTCCTGGCTTGCCAGTGGAATTCGCATTGGCTTAGCCGGATTGTTTGCCTGGCGGAGAACGGCCGGAATGCCTGATGGGCTCCGAACCGCATCGAGCCCGTTTGCGTCAGCCGAACCGTTTCGTCCACAAACTCTTCTCGAGCGCCCAGGCGCTTGGCAATATCCCCGACACCGTAGGCAATGGCGGCGGGGACCCTGGCAGCTTGTTTATCGCAGGCTTCAATCGGAAACACTCAACGCAGGGACATGCGCCGCAGCGTGCCATCGCGCAGGACGAACTGGTGCCAGATGGCCATCAGGGCGTGCAGTCCGGCGAGGATGAGGATGATGGTTCCGGCATTCTCATGCAATTCGGCGATCAGGCCGGGTCGCCCCTGAACGGGCTCGGTGAGCGCAGGAAGCTGCAAGCCGAAGAACGATACTGAGACACCCATGCGTGAAGCCGTGTACCAGCCAGTGATCGGCAGCGCGATCAAGAACAGGTAGAGCACCGCGTGCCCGGCCTTCGCGGCAGCCGCGAGCCAACCTTGCGTATCGGCTTCGGGCGTGCGGCCGGCCACCCGCAGAACTAGCCGGGGCAACATCAGGGCGAGCACCGCAAGCCCGAGCGAAAAGTGCAGCAGGGGCGGGTTCTCGGCGACCTTGCGACCGCCCTCGGCCGTGAACCAGGCGCCGAGCACCAGAAGGGCGGTTAGCCAGTGGATAACGATCATGCTCGCCGAATAGCGATGCGACTTGTCGGGCATATTGAGGTCTCCTTGAGATGCGCCGGAGCGAAAGTGCGGCGGCTTATTTCACGACAGCCTTTGGCCGCGTATTCGTCCCGAGCAGGCCGTTCGCAGATGCCCCGTCGGCAGCTTCCCGCCCGATGTTCTGCGTCCGTTGGCGTTCGGCTCCGTGATGGTCGTCATCCCGATCCTTGTAGCGGAGCTTAACGATTTCGAGCGTCGCAGGGTCGATCTTGGCTTTGAAGGGGCGACCTCCTTCATCGGTTCCGCGGATTTCGTAGCAGCCGTCGTCGATCTTGATCCGGGTGACGGTCCAGCCCCGCCCAGCCGCCATCGTCTGCACCGCCTCGCGCGGCTGCCACTGCTCCATCGGAACATGGCAATCGTCGTCCGCCCTTGCGGTCCCTAACCCGGCGAACGTCAGAACGAGGATTGCCGCCGCCATCTGCTTCATCATCTGATTGTTCCCGATCAACGCGATATAGTCACAACCATGGCAGGTTATCCTGACGAATCGCTGAAGCAGCGACTGATACCCCTTCAGCAAACCGACAGGTTCAAACCGTAGAAAAGCAGCAGAAGGGGGAACCGATCCCAGGATGAGAGTCTTGCTCGTTGAAGACGATGCGATCCTCGGCAAGGCCGTTCGCGATCACATCGCCGCCAGCCATTCCGTCGATTGGGTGAACCGGCTCGACGCCGCGCGCGAGCATCTCGATAGCGCGGCCTACGACCTCATCCTGCTGGACCTGATGCTTCCCGACGGGCTGGGTGTCGGCTTCCTGCGAAAACTGCGTGCCGCAGGAAGTGTGACGCCGGTCATCATCCTGACGGCGCTGGACCAGATTTCCGACCGCATCGAGGGCCTCGACGCCGGCGCGGACGACTACATGATCAAGCCCTTCGATCTTTCGGAGCTGTCGTCGCGTTTGAACGCGGTCGCGCGGCGCTACAGCGGCAATCCCAATCCCCTCATCGAGATCGGCGACCTGTGCGTCGATCTTGCCGCCAAAACCGTGAAGCGCGGCGGACGCTCCGTCGAACTGACCGGACGGGAATGGGCGCTGTTCGAGACCTTCCTGCAACGGCCGGGCGTCGCGCTGACCAAGGCCCAGCTCGAGGACCGGCTCTATGCGTTCGGTGCCGAAGTGGAGAGCAACACGATCGAGGTCCATGTCAGTCGGCTGCGCAAAAAGCTGGGGCATGCTGTCATCGATACGGTTCGCGGCATCGGTTATCGTCTCGGAAGCGCGCGATGAAACGCCCGAAAAGCCTGCAATGGCGGCTTTCGCTATGGCTCGGCCTCGGCATGACGGTGCTTTGGGCAGTCGCCGCCGTGGTTACGGTTTACAGGCTGCACAACGAGATGAACGAAGTCTTCGACAGCGCGCTGGAGGAGACTGCGCAACGGATTCTGCCGCTTGCGGCGCTCGAAATCCTCGGGCGCGATACCGACGATTCGGAGCAGCGCGTGGCGACGCTGCGTCAGCATGACGAATACTTCACCTATGTCGTACGTGACGAAGCGGGCAAGGTTCTACTCAGCTCGCACAATGCGGATCTGGCGGTTTTTCCGCCATTCTCGGGAATGGGCTTCACCGATACGCAAACCCATCGGCTCTATTCCGACGCCGCGCTGCAAGGCAGCCTGACGATCACCGTCGCCGAACCGCTTTCGCATCGGCGAATGGCGGCAGAACACGCCTCACTGGATCTCGCCCTGCCACTCGGCATTATCGTTCCCCTCAGCCTCCTCGGTGTCTGGCTCATCGTTCGGCTGTCGATGACTCCCGTCCGAGCTTTCCGATCACAGATCGAGGCGCGCGGCGGCGGCGATCTTGCTCCGGTCAAAGCCGACAACCTGCCTTCCGAGGTGGAACCAGTCGCTCATTCGGTGAACCGGCTTCTTGAACGCCTGAAACGGACATTGCAGGCGGAGCGCACGCTGGCGGCGAAATCCGCCCATGAACTACGAACGCCGGTCGCGGCTGCACTGGCACAAGCGCAAAGGATGATCATCGAGGCTACCGATGACACGACCCGCGAACACGCGCGCGACATGGAAACTGCCCTGCGGCGTCTTTCCCGGCTGACCGAAAAGCTGATGCAGCTTGCAAGGGCCGAGGGCGGCCGCCTGCTGGCGGAGAAGCCTGTCGACATCGCAGTCATCCTGCGCATGGTCGTCAGCGAGTTCGGCGAACACACCCCTGGCGCCGGTCGGGTCGAGCTGATGCTTCCCGACAATCCGGTATCCGCCAATATCGATCCGGACGCCTTCGCCGTTCTGGCGCGCAACCTCATTGAAAACGCCCTGAAGCATGGCGACCCGAAGGAGCCTATCAGCGTCGCGCTATCGGCTGAGGGCACCCTGCAAGTCACGAATGCCGGTCCGGCCGTGCCGGCGGAGACGCTTGCCCGACTGTCCGAGCCTTTCGAGCGGGGCCAGTCAGATGCGGACGGCGCGGGTCTCGGCTTGGCCATCGCCAAAACGATCGCCGCTGGCACGGGCGGCAGGCTTGATCTGATCTCGCCGATAGAGGGGCGGCGGGACGGTTTCGCGGCCGTATTTTTCTCCGGCAAGCAATAGCGCAACCAGCAGCCTGCTCCCGTTAGCCCAGATACGGCGAAGGCACGCACGCCTCGGAATGAATGCCTTTGCCGACCGTCCGGACGCGTCTCGACTACGCGTGGCCCTATTTCTCCTTCCGTGGCGCACCCCCATCGTCACCGAAGCGTTTGACCTTTCCATCAACAACCTCCAGTGTCGCCGGGTCGACTTTGACCTTGAGGATGTTGCCGCTGGCATCGGTCACCCGAAGCTCGTAACAGCCGTCGTCGATCTTCATCCTGTCAATGGTCCATTCGAAGTCGCTTGCAAGCTTCGCCAGCGCTTCGAACGATTGCCTCTTTTCGGGCGATACATCGCACGCCTCGCCAGCAAGGGCGGCGCCAGCCGGCAGCATCACCAGCAATGCAAGCATCGTGAAAGACTTTTTCATGGTTCCAACTCCTCAGTTGCCCTCATCTACGCGTGCAATCATGCAACGCCTTGCTGATGGGCTCCTGAAGAACGATGATAATTCCTGTCAGCTTCCAGTCAGCGAGGCCGCGTGGCAGTCGATACCGACAATGGGCTCAGCCCACCAAGTGACCTGAAGGATGGCTTTGGGGATAATCCTCTGTCGACGGGTAATGCAACACCGGCGATGCGGCGGAAACGCGGGCACCTCGAACCTCGACAAGAACTGGGCCGGCCTTTCGGGCATCATTGTAAATCGCTGTTCGTTGCCCGATAGATACACTGGTTCCTTTCGAAGCGTCATGGGCTCCCGAATGGTACCACCAGATGAAATCGGTCTTTCGCGGGAGTGTGCCAGCAAATCATGGACGGGGACGCCCTTCTCAGCCGCCTGGCGGTTTCGCTATCGATCGGCTTGCTGATCGGTCTCGAGCGCGGCTGGCGCACCAGAAATGAGGAAGACCATCAACGCGCGGCGGGATTGCGCACCTTCGCGCTTTCGGGGCTGATCGGCGGCGTCGCCGGCGCGCTGGCGCAGCAATTCGACTCAGCCGCCATCATCGGCTTGGCTTTCCTGGGGTTCGCAGGGGCTTTCGCCGCGTTTCACTGGCTGGAGGCGCAGGCCGAGCGGAACTACAGCGCGACCTCCGTGATCGCCGGCATGTCGACCTTCCTGCTTGGCGTCCTCGCCGTCGTGGGCGATGTGGCAGCCGCCGTCGCCGGCGCCGTCGCGACGGCCGTGCTGCTGGCGCTGCGCGATCAGTTGCACCGTTGGGTCGCATCGTTGAGCTGGAGCGAAATCCGCTCGGGCTTGACGCTTCTGGCGATGACGTTTCTGCTGTTGCCGGTCCTGCCAAATCGGCCGATCGATCCGTGGAACGCGATCAATCCGTATGAAATCTGGCTGCTTACGATCCTGATCGCGGCCGTGTCCTTTGCCGGATACGTCGCCGTTCGCGTATTCGGGGACCGGCTGGGCGTGCTCACGGCGGCGGTCGCAGGGGGGCTCGCATCTTCAACGGCCACGACCGCGACACTGGCGGCCCTGGCCCGGCGCCGCAGCGAAGCCGCCGCTCTGCTTTCTGGCGGAGTGCTCCTTGCAGGGGTGGTCATGATCGCGCGCGTTGCGATCATCGCGACCGCACTCAGTCCGTCCCTGCTGCCGCACCTCCAATGGCCGCTCCTCATTGGCGGCGGCGTCCTTGTTCTCGGGGCCGGGCTTCTGCTTCTCCAAGACAGCGGCGCCACGGAACAGCCGGAACTGAAGATCACCAATCCGCTCGAACTGGCGCCGGCCATCAAGATGGGCGCGCTCATCACCGCCGTCATGTTGATCTCGCAATTGCTTCAACAATCGTTCGGAAACGCGGGCATCTTCGCGACGGCCGCGATCTCGGGGATGGCAGATGTCGATGCGATCTCGATCTCCATGGCGCGAATGTCGCTACAGACGATCGAGCCGAAGCTTGCGGCCCAGGCCATCCTGATCGCGGTCGGTGTGAATTCGCTCGCCAAGGCCGTCCTGGCCGCATGGCTCGGCGGCTACAGACTCGGGGTTCGCGTGGGAGCCGTCAGCGCGCTCGGGGTTGCCGCGGGCATGGCAGCGTCGCTGAAACTCGCTTGATTTCCCGGGCTGTCGGGCCGCAGTTTCCCATAGGATGCCCTAGACTGCTCTTTCGTCCACCACTTTTGGAACAGACGCCGAAACGTTTCGTTCCTCCGGTGTGCGGCGCGTAGGCGTTGCCTCGTCCGCGTTCCGCCGGATACGGTCCGAGAGCAGGCGCAAGCCGTTCAGGACGACCAGCACGGTCCCGCCTTCATGCCCGACCACCGCCAGCGGCAGCGGCAGATCGAAGAACAGCCCGCCTGTGACGAGCACCAGCATGGCGCCGATCGCGACGGTGAGGTTCTGCCGGATGACAGAGGCGGTGCGCCGCGCCAACCGGTGCGCATCTGCCAGTTTCTTCATGTCTTCCGACAGCAGGGCCACATCGGCCGCCTGAAGGGCGACATCCGAACCGGCCGCACCCATGGCGATGCCGACATCGGCGCGGGCAAGGGCCGCCGCATCGTTCACGCCGTCGCCCACGAAGGCGACCCTGCCGCGTTCCGCCAGCTCACCGATTTGGCGCACCTTGTCCTGCGGCAGCATTTCGGCGTGGATCTCGTCCGGGCCGAGGCCAAGTTCCTCACCGATGCGCAGGGCCACCGGGCGACGGTCGCCGGTCATCATGAAGATGCGGCGCACGCCGCCGGCGCGCAGGGCCGCAAGCGCCGGGGCGGAACTCGCCCTCGCCTCGTCCGCGACGCTGACGGCGCCCAGAATGGTCGATCCTCGCCCGAGATAGACGACGGTTTGCGCGTTCTCCTCCAGCTCGCGGAATTCGGCGCGATCAGTGGACGCATCCATTTCCCTGGCGAGATAAGAGTTTCCAGCCCAGACCGGGCCAGTCTCATCCCGCCCGACGATTCCGGCACTGGGACGGGAACTGACATCCATGACTTGCGCCGGTTCGATCCCGTGTATGACCGCCTCACGGCGGATCGCTGCGGCGATATGATGCTCGGAATGCGCTTCCAGCCCCGCCAGCAGGGACAGGAAGCGCCGATCCTCACCGTCCAGCGTAATGATCCGCGTCACCTGCGCACGGCCGTTGGTCAGCGTGCCTGTCTTGTCGAAGGCGAAGGTATCGACGGCCGCCAGCATTTCGAGCGCGCCGCCGCCCTTGAACAGAACGCCGCCCCGCGCCGCCGCCGAGAGCGCCGACAGGATCGCCGCCGGCACCGATATGACGATCGCACAGGGGCTGGCCGCGACCAGCAGCGTCGCGGCCTTGTAGAGCGCCTGCTCCCAATCGCGGCCGAGCCAGTAAAAGACGGCGAAGGCGAGAACCGCGCCGATGAGGACCGCGACGGTATAACGCTGGCCAAACCAGGCGCTGAACCGTTCGGACGGCGCTTTCGCCTCCTGGGCCTCGGTGACCAGGCGGATCATGCGCGCGATCGTACTGTCGCCGACCGTTCTCGCTATCGTCACTTCCAGGATGCCGTCGAGATTGACGGTGGCTTCGAACACCTGCTGGCCCGGCTCCTTGGAGACGGGCATGGATTCGCCGGTGATGTTGGCCTCGTCGATGCCACCGCGCCCTTGCAGGATGACGCCGTCGGCAGGCACCCGGGCGCCCGGCCGCAGGATCACCACGTCGCCGACGGCAAGCTCCGCGGCGGGAACCTCCGTGACCGCACCGTCGGCGGCGTTCTTGCGGAACGCCGTCTCGGGGCGCAGCGCCATCAGGGCTTCGACCGCGCGGCGCGCGCGCCCGAGCGCCTGGTGTTCGAGCGTCGTCGACACGCTGAACAGCGTCAGCAGCACGGCACCTTCGAACGGCGCGCCGACGATCGCTGCGGCGATCGCGGCGACCACCATCAGGAGGTCGATGTCGAGGATATGCTGCCGCCACAGCGCTGACAGGGCCGTCCACGCGGCGGGAAGCCCGCCGGCGGCATAGACGAGCGCCAGTCCCGGCCACCGCAGGACACCAAGTGCCTCGGCTGGCGGCCAGGTCCCGACCGTCGCCAGGATCATGCCCAGCACTGTCAGGAGCGACATCAGCATCGGGATATCGAACGACAGGCGTCTCATAATCAGACCGCCCGGCCGATAAGGGCGCCGATGGCCGCTGTCGACGCCATGGCCACCGCGCCCCAGAAGACGACCCGAACAGTCGGTTTCCAGATGCCGGCGCCGCCCGCGCTCGCACCAACCGCCCCGAGCGCGGCAAGCCCGACGAGACAGGCGATGGACACTGCCCATACGACCGCTCCCGCCGGCGCGAGCAGCGCCACGACCAGCGGCAGCGCCGCGCCCACGGAAAAGGTCGCCGCGGATGTGAAGGCCGCCTGGACGGGCCGCGCCATCACATGGCTCGACAGTCCGAGTTCGTCGCGCGCATGCGCCTCGAATGCGTCCTTCGCCATCATTTGCTTAGCCACCTCAAGGGCGAGATCCGGCGCGACGCCGCGCTGCTCGTAGATCGCAGCGAGTTCGGCTAGTTCCGCCTCCGGCTGCGTGGCGAGTTCGCGGCGCTCGCGCGCCATGTCGGCTTCTTCCGTGTCGGCCTGTGAGCTGACCGAGACATATTCGCCGGCCGCCATTGACATGGCTCCGGCCACCAGCCCGGCAACGCCCGCCACAAGGACCTCGTGAGGGCCGGCGGTCGCCGCCGCCACGCCGACGATAAGGCTCGACGTCGAGATCAACCCGTCATTGGCCCCAAGCACCGCCGCCCGAAGCCAACCGATACGTTCGATAAGATGATTCTCTTTGTGTAAAGTGCGCATAGAATTTGTTCCAGTGTGCGATCGGTCGGCCCCGAGGCACCGCCCATTCTACGGACGCTCGTGAAAGCGTCGCCGATCGATTGTTCGACGTTCATATTAGAATTATTCTAAATATTTGACATGGGCATTGAGATTGGTCAATAAGTTATAATTATTCTAATCTGGGAGACATCATCCATAGAGCGTGCTGGCGTTCAAAACGCCCGATCGTCATATCGACGGGCGCCAATCCCGGAAGATCTGGCACGCCGAGGCCGTTATAGGGGGGAGCCACCTGCCGGCTGCGGTCACCGCGAGGCCGAGAACAGTGATGACTGAGCGGACCCGCGACGGGTCGATCGGCAAAACGCGTCATTTCAGGTTCCTGGCTGGCACGGTCACGGCCTCGGCCGCCGGCGCTGGCTGGGCAGGGGAATCGTCAGGCGGCTTTTTTGCACCGTAACGCGAGGATTGCGATGGCAATCCAGATGCCGGTGCGCAAGATCATCGCGCCCATGGTGCGTATCTCCCATGCGCCGCCGGAGCCGACATGCCACAGGAAGGCGGCGAAGACGGCCGCCGTCGCCGCGGCGATGCCGAGCGACAGCATCGGCGCCCAGTTCGTGCCGCGCCACAGGCCGATCCCGGTGAGGACATAGGCAAATCCCGCTACGAAGTTGAACCACAGCACGAAGGGCACCACAGCGCCCATGTCGACGCCGCCGAACAGCGCCCTGGCGCCCGAAACGATGGTCAGCAGGCCGAAGATCACCGCGACGGCGGCGGCGATGGTAAGGGCGCGGGATCGTCTTGCGGGCATGGAGCGGCTCCGGGTCAGGCGTCGGCGAGGCGGCCGTCGCGCAGGTGGATCAGGCGGTCGAAACGGTCGAAGATCTTTTCGTCGTGGGTGACGGTGACGATGCAGGCTTCCTGCTCGACGGCGAGCTTGCGCATCAGGTCCATCACCAGCCCGGCCCGCGCGCCGTCGAGCGCGGCGGTGGGCTCGTCGGCGAGGATGATGCGGGGACGGTTGGCGAGCGCGCGAGCGATCGCTACGCGCTGCGCCTCGCCGCCGGAAAGGAGTGCAGGTTTAACCTTTGCGCGGTGGCCGACTTCCAGATAGTCCAGCAATTCGCGCGCCCGCACCCGGCCTTCCTCAGCGTGAAGGCCGGCAAGGTCGAGCACGACCGCGACGTTCTCCTCGGCAGTCAGGAACGGCAGCAGGTTGTGCGCCTGGAAGATGAAGCCGATCTTGTCGAGCCTGAGACGTCTCAAGTCGCGGCGCAGCCATCTGCCATCGAACACTGGCTCGCCGTCGAGCACCACCCGTCCCGCCGAGGGGGCGAGGATGCAGCCGATGATGTTGAGCAGCGTCGTCTTGCCCGAGCCCGAAGGTCCGAGCAGCGCGATCACCTCGCCGGCGCGCACGGCAAGATCGACCGCGCGTAAGGCGTCGACGCGGGTCTCGCCCTCGCCGAAATGCTTGGCCACGTTCGAGACTTCTATGAGGATGTCGCCGAGCGCCATGTCGGTCAGCTCCCGAGCGCTGTGGCCGGGTCGACCTTCATCGCCGCCCGCACGCCGAGCGCCGAGGACAGCAGGCAGACGGCGGCGATGATGCCGGCAAGGACCATGACGTTGAACGGCTCCAGCACCACGCGGCGGGGAAAGTAGTCCTTCACGCTAAGGATCAGCATCAGGCCGATCGCCCAGCCCGAGGCGCCGAGGATCAACGCCTGCTGCACGATCAGCGCGACGATGGTGCGGTCGGGGGCGCCGATCAACTTCAGCGTGGCGATCTGCTTCAGCTTCTCCATCGTCATCGTGTAGATGATGAGCGCGATCACCACGGCGCTGACGGAGAGTAGGATGCCGAGGAACAGCCCGATCTGGCGGCGCGCCTTGTCCACCACGGAAACGAGCAGCAATTCCTCCTGTTCGGCCTGGGTCATGGCGGCGAGGTGCTTCCACTGGCGCACTGTGGCGGTCAATAGATCGACATCGGCGCCGGGCGCCATGCGGGCGATGACGGCCGCCACCGATGCGGACTTGACGGAAACCGCCCCGCGCGCCGCCTGCACCCGCTGGGCGGCCGGGTCGAGTTCGGTCTGGAGCGCCATCGCGTCGGCGAGCGTCACGTAGACCGCCGGGTCACCGCCGGAATTCATCGCGCCCTCGACAAGCCCGACGACGGTGAAGCGCTTACGCCCGAACCGGATCGTCTCGCCGGGTAGAAGGCCGGTCTTGCGGTCGGCGACCAGCTCGAAATGGCTGGCGCCGATGCCGCGCCCCTCGGCGATCGCTTGCGGCCCACCGGGCCGACCGGGCTCGTAGCCGACGACGTAGATCCTGAGCGTACGCCCGGCATGGAAAGCCTCGACGTTCTGGTAGTTGACCGCGCCGGCTTCGGCGACACCGGGCATCCTCGCCACCGCATCGCGCGTATCGGCAGGGATGCTGGACGCTTCCGCAAACGGACCCTTGGTTCCAGCCTCGACCACCCAGACATCGGCCACCGGCGCCTTCACCACCGCCAGCGCGTCCGAAACGAGGCCGTTGTAGATGCCGATCATCGCCAGCACGACCGTCATCAGCAGCCCCAGCCCGAAGCAGGTCAAGACGAAGCGAAACAGACCGTGGCGGATGTCCTTGAGCGCAAGGTTCATGGCGCATCCTCGGGGCGGGCACGTCTGCCCCCAGCCACACCCTTCGGCGGTCTGGCGACGATCGCCGCCCCTTCGGGCAGGCCGCCCGCAACTTCGACGCGGCCGCGATCGTCGCGGGCACCGAAGGTCAAGTGCGCTCGCGCGAGACGGCCGTTCTGCACCGTCCACACCGTGCCGCGATGGCCGTCGAAACCGGTGATCGCCACCTCGGGAACCATCAGCGCGCTTTCCCGGCTGCCGGTGGTGATACGCACCTCGGCCTGCTCGCCGAGAAACATCTCGGCGGGACAGTCAGCGCAGGCCAGCCAGACGCGGCGTTCCTCGTTCACTCGGTCACTTTCGATACCGATGCGGACGATTGTGCCGTGGAACTCGGCCGACGGCTGCGACCGCAGCCGGATTGTACCTTGCTGGCCAGGGACAAGCTGGCCGGCGCGCTCTTCGTCGACATAGGCTTGGATCCAGACGGTGGCTGGGTCGATCAGCGTGAAGATCGGATCGCCCGCCTTCACCACCGTGCCCGGCTCCGCGTGGCGAGCGACGACCAGCGCATCGTAGGGTGCGACCAGCCGGTGATGGGCGAGAATGGCTTCCTCCTGTCGCAGGGCTGCCGCCGCGTCCAGGCCCTGCGCCCGGATCACTGCCAGATCGGCCTCCGCTACCGCCAGATCGGCTCGCGCCACGTCCTCATCGCGTTGGGCTTCCTCGGCGCGCTGGGCCGAGGCGACTTCGCGCTGCACCAGCCCCTGCTGACGACGGTTCGCCGTCTCGCGCTCGGCGAGCACCGCGCGGGCGCGCACGACTGCGGCATTGGCCTTGGCGAGATTGGCCTTGTTGGTCGCCACTGTCGCATGGGCGCGCGCCACCCGCGCCTCCTGCTCGGCGGAGTGAAGGATGGCCAGTTCCTGTCCCCGGATCACGCTGTCCCCGGCATCGGCGGCAAGAGAGGTCAGCGCGGCACCCACCTCGAAGCCGATACGGCTGAGAACCCGCGCCTCGACGGTGCCGAGTCCGTAAATGCGAAGGGCGACATCGCGTTCAGGTTGAACGACCGTCACCACCAGCGGCCGTTCGGTGAAGAACAGAAAGCCTGCTCCGACAGCCAAGGCCAGAAGAATGCCCGAAAGCCCGATTCGTCGCATCGCCTATTCTCCCCTTGCAGCCAGAAGGCGGCATTGCACGTCGAACAGCCGCAATCCCTCTTCGCGCAGGTCGAACTCGCGCTCACCGAGCGCCCAGCGGATCGCCACCCCCTGCACGAGCGACGTCAGCAGCACCGCCACATCGTCCGGCATGACATCGCCTCGCATAGCCCTTGCTTCCTGTCCCGCACTGACCTCGCGCGCGAGCAGGCGGTGAAAAGCCTTGAGCGTGCTGTTGAACGTGGCGCGCAGCTCCGCATTGGTGACATTCAGCTCGCGCGAGAACAGCAGCATGGGAAGTGCGGGGGTGGTAGCGATCTGCGCGAACTGCGCGGCAATCAAAGCACGCAACCTGGCGATAGGCTCATCGCATCGGCTCAATGCGTCGTCCCACGCCTCCTCCAGACCTTCGGCCACATGCTCGGCCACAGTCTGCCAAAGCGTGTCCTTGGTCGGGAAATGCCTGAACAGCGCCGCCTGGGTGATGCCGATCGACGACGCCACCGCTCCGGTCGTCACACGGTCCGGCCCGATGCTGTCAGCCAATCCCAGGAGGGCGGCGACGATCTCGGCCTTGCGAAGCTCCGCCCGCTTGCGCATAGATTTCCCTATTGTTAGTTATCAGACACTAACTAATATGATAGACCCTTACGCTATGTCAATCGCAAGCGACCATGGATGAATCACTAGCCAAGAGGTCCATATTCGCTGCTCGCTATGACGTAGATGGCGAAGGAAACAGCGAGGTATGTGGCAAGGTCATCCGCCTTGTGCTGTCGGCGAGCACTCCTTCGCCATCGAGACAAGCATGGTCCGGACCTACACCGCAGCCGGTTTTGTCCAACGCAATATGTTGA
>MKVY01000045.1:69009-73606 GCA_001899525.1 Rhizobiales bacterium 65-9 | reverse complement strand
TTCAACAAGCCGGACGCAGCGGAGAGAGCAGGTTCGGGAAAACTGGACAGGTTGGATAAGTGGAGTTTCTGCCGGAAGGCGGCATGATGGCCGCGATAGGAGAGAGACCATGGCGAAACGACTGCGGCGGAACCACACGCCGGCTTTCAAGGCGAAGGTGGCCCTTGCAGCCGTCAGGGGCGAGAAAACGATCGTCGAGCTGAGGCAGCAGTTCGACGTGCACCCGAACCAGATCAGTATGCGCAATTTTTAACTCAGGATCGCCGAGCCCGGTCGCTCGACCGGCCTATATCTAACCCTGACTATCCGTGCTCCCTACGCGGACCAAATCAGGCTTCCCCGATTTCCCTCAGCGCTGCATGGTCGTTCGCGCAACAGCGTGAGCGACCAATGACAGGCAAGCCCAACGGTGACTTCGGGTGACATTGCACTCAGGGAACTAGCCTCGCGCTCGATGTCCATCAAATGAGCGACACCACGTTGTCGACCGTCGACCGAAGGAGGCTAACATTGGACAACAAATTTCTTACCCCTGAGGAGGTCTCGGAACGCTATCGAGGCGGCGTCTCGGTTGGAACGCTTCGGAACTGGCGGGCGATGAAGATCGGCCCGTCGTTCGTTAAGATTGGCAAAGCCGTCCTCTATCCGATCGACGAGCTTGAAGCGTGGGATGAAAGGAATACAGTGAGTTGCCGTGCATCAAGGCGACTCACTGAACTCACTGGTGATCAGCCGTGATGATCACGATTGGTCATTGGGGACATGCCCCATTCCCCGGCACCAACTTCACCGAATTCCAGAAAAATATCTGCAATATCAATACGATATGGATTTTCGTGGAATGATCCACAACCACCCCTCCGGCGATCCGACGCCGAGCCAGGCGGACATCCGCATGACGCGCGAGATCGTCTCCATCACGCGGCCGCTCGGCATCACCGTGCATGACCACATCATCGTCGGCCGGGACGGGCATGCGAGCCTGAAGGGCCTGCAACTGATCTGAGCGGATGCGCGCGGAGGAACCGGCGAGGCGCAAGGGTCTTTTTTACGAAATGCTGGGACGATGACGGTCGCCAGCGGGCTCGCGAGCCGCTCGGGGGGGCGGAAGAAGCACGGCGCGCCCTTTGCATGGTTCCGGCCCGGCGCGGCCGATCGGATGTTCGGTCGCAACGTCAGGAGGTCGTCCTGGTCTCTCGCGTTCTTTCCCGCCGGATGGATGGCTACGGCCTGACCACAGCGCAAATCCTCTATCGCCTGCCCGACCACCCCAAGATTCTTCAGTCCTACGTCTGGCAGGACTATGATCTGGCGCCGCGCTTTCCCGAGTTGCGCAAGTTTCTCGATTTCTGGCGGCGGACGCTGGAAGGGCCGATCTTCGAGGTGACAATCGCCCATTCGACGCTCGTCCGGGCGGTCGAGATGCGATCCGTCAGCGCGGAGATCACCTTGCATTGAGCGCAGCCCGCCCCGCAGGGGCCGACTTGGCGCGGCGGGCGCGGCCTGATAGTTGCTGCGGGCCTCCCATTGCTATCCTCGTGTCCAATCACAGCATTTCGACCATTCTCGACGGGCTGACCTCCGCCAGCGCCGGCGATCGCCTGACGCTTCGCTCGATGCTGGACGCGCTGGGCGAGCGGGCCTTCGCGCTTGGCATGCTGCTGTTCGCCCTGCCGAGTTGCATCCCCATGGTGCCGCCGATCCCGCTGATCTCCGGCCTGCTCATCGCCGTGCTGGCGGCGCAGATGGTGGCGGGATGGCGCACGCCCTGGCTGCCGCGCCGGCTGCTGGACTGGTCGGTCGACCGCACCGAGGCCGCGCGGGTTCTCGGCCGCGCCCGTCCCTTCATCCGCCGCATCGAGGGAATGCTCAGCCCGCGCGCGGTCACGCTGACCGTTTTACCAGGGTTGCGGCTCACGGCGCTGGCGCTGCTGCTGTTCGCGCTGGCCCTGCTGGTCGCAGCGCCCTTTATCGGCCAGATTCCGCTTGGCGTCGCGATCGCGCTCGTCGGCATCGGCATCACCGAGCGGGACGGGGTGGTGGTGATCGTCGGCCTTGCGATCGGCGCAGTCGGCGTCGCGATCAGCGCCGGCTTCGTGGCGGCGGTCGTCGCCGGGGCGATGGCTGTTTTCTAAACCTCAGCGCATCCGCGTGACGCCCATGTAGGGCGGGCGGGGGATGTTGATGTGAGCCTGCCGCAGCGCGGCGGACCAGCGCTCGCGCAGGTCGTGGAAATAGGGCTCGCCGGCCTCGATGCGGTGCACCAGCTCGGGCTTCACCTCGTCGCGGCGGACGACGGCGATGTCGATCGGCAGGCCGACGCCGAGATTGGAGCGCATCGTCGAATCCATCGAGATCAGCGCGATCTTGAGCGCGTCATAGATGTCGGTGTTGAAGCTGACGGCGCGGTCGAGGATCGGCTTGCCGTATTTGTGCTCGCCGATCTGGAGGGAGGGCGCGTCCGGCCCGCATTCGATGAAATTTCCGGCCGAGTAGATCATGAAAAGCCGCAGCGGGCCGCCCTTGATCTGGCCGCCGAACAGCAGCGACACATCGAAGCGCACATCGGCCGCGTTCATCGCGTCGGCGTCGATGTCGCGCACCTTGCGCACGGCGTTGCCGATCAGTTGCGCGGCGCGAAACATGGTCGGCGCGGAGCCGAGCGTCTCGGTCTCGCCGGTCTGCGGGTTCTCGACGCCCTCCGCGAGATAGCCAATCACCGACTGCGTGACGGAGAGATTCCCGGCCGACGCCAGCATCAGGATGCGGTCGGGATGCTGGTCGACGACATGCAGCTTGCGGAAGGTCGAGACATTGTCGAGCCCGGCGTTGGTGCGCGTGTCCGCGACCATCACCAGACCCTCATTCACCAGCACGCCGGCGCAATATGTCATGGAACGCACCTCGGAGACGCGGGCTTATAGACCCCTCCGTTCCGAGTCGCCAAACCTCAATCCGCGCCGTGACGATGCAGCGCGGCTTCGCGGCGCAGAAGAAAGCGCCGAACGGCGGGATCGGGCTCCAATCCGATCGCGCGGCGATAGGCGGCCGAGGCTTCCGCACTATCGCCGGTCCGCGCCGCGAGATCGGCTCGCGCGGCCCAGTAGGGCTGGTACTCCGCGAGCCGGGCGTCGAGAACGAGTTCGTCAAGCGCCGCAAGGCCCTCCGACGCGCCGTCGCGGTGGCTGATCGCCACCGCGCGGTTGATGGCGACGACCGGCGATCCCGTCATCGCGACCAGCGCGTCATAGATCGCGGCGATCGCCCGCCAGTCGGCGGTTCCGGCGCGCCGGCGGATCGCATGGGCGGACTGCACGGCGGCCTCGAGCTGATAGCGTCCGACAGCGCCCGCCATCCGGCTCGCCTTCGCGAGCAGCGTCTCCGCCTCGGCGATCATGGCGTCGTTCCAGAGCGCGGGGTCCTGCTCCGCCAGCGGCACGAATTCGCCGGCGCGATCGCGCCGCGCGCCGCGGCGCGCTTCCGCATGCAGCATGAGGGCGACGAGGCCGAGCGCCTCCGGCTCCTCCGGCGCCAGCGACATGACGAGGCGGCCGAGCCAGATCGCCTCGCCGGCGAGATTGCGGCGGCGGGCGTCGGCTCCGGCGGGGTCGGTCCAGCCCTCCGAAAAGGCCGCATAGATCGCGTCGAGCGTCGCCTCCAGGCGTTCCGGCGCCTCGTTCCGATCGGGAATGCGGAAGGGCACGCCGGCGTGCCTGATCTTGGCCTTGGCGCGGGAGAGCCGCTGCCCCATCGTCGCCGGCGCGACGAGGAACGCTGAAGCGATGGTCGCGGCGTCGAAGCCTAGCACGGTCTGCAGAATCAACGGCGCGCGCACGCCAGGATCGATCGCCGGATGGGCGCAGGCGAACATCAGGGCGAGCCGTTCGTCGGGGATCGCTTCCGCATCGCCGCCAGCCTCGTCGGCGAGCAGGCGCAGATGCTCGACGGCGTCGTCCGCCGTGCGTTTGCGGCGCGATGCGTCGATGAGCCTGCGTTTCGCCACGGTCATCAGCCACGCCTCCGGCCGGTCCGGCGCTCCGCGCAGCGGCCATTCCGTCAGCGCCCTGGCGAAAGCGTCGGCGAGCGCGTCCTCGGCGGCGGCCACGTTGCGCGACCGCGCCGAGAGAAAGGCGACGAGCTTGCCGTAGCTGCGCCGCGCGACCGCCTCCGCGACCGCGCGGGCGTCGCTGTCCGCGGTCATCAGGGCGTCTGCATGTCCCAGACCGGCCTGACCTCGATCGCGCCGGAGGCGGCGCCGGGGCAGCGCGAAGCCCAGGCGATGGCGGAATCGAGATCAGGCGCGTCGATCAGGAAATAGCCGCCAAGCTGCTCCTTCGTTTCTGCATAGGGGCCGTTCAGCACCTCGTTCTTGCCGTTCCTGACCCGAATCGAGGTCGCGGATGTGGTCGGACGAAGCCGCGCGCCGCCGAGATGCACGCCGGCCTTCTGCATCGCATCGATGTAGGCGGCGTAGGACGACGTCATCACCGTCCTGTTTTCGGGGGCGGCGGCGAGCATGGCGGTTTCGTCCGCATAGATCATCAACAGATATTTCATGACGCTCTCCTGCGCGATGCGCCGGCCTCATGCGCCGGCG
>MKVY01000045.1:54781-68985 GCA_001899525.1 Rhizobiales bacterium 65-9 | reverse complement strand
GTCCTGCGTCTCGCCCGGCGCCGCGCCGCGGCCGCTCCGCACCGGCGCCGCGCCGAGCGCGTCGAGGGCCGCTGCGACGCGGATATGAGCGGCGGTCGAACAGACGCGATGCGCCGCGTCGAATCCGATCCAGCCGAGGCCGGGAATGTGCGCCTCCGCCCAGGAGTGGCCGGCGTCCTGCTCCGCAACGGCGCCGTCGCCGCTAAAATAACCGGATATGAAGCGCGCGGGCGTTCCGAGATGCCGGGCGAAGATGCAGAACAGATGGGCGTGATCCTGGCCGCCGCCGCGCCGCGCCGCGAAGGCGTCGGCCGCGCGCGCCGCAGGCTCCGGCGCGTGAGGATCGAAAGCGACGTCCGTCGCAAGATGGGCCATCAGCGCGTGCATCAAAGCGAGCCGGTCGTCGCCCGGAGCGCGCGGGCGAACGCTTTCGGCGTATTCGGCCATCTCGGGATTGATCGCCGTCAGCGATGTCGATCGCAGATAAAGCTCCGGCGGAAAGCGCTCGGCGGCGCCCGTCAGCACGCCGGCCGTATCGAAGGTCTCGACCTCGCCCTCGACATGAATGGAGAACCGCTCCAGCGGCCCCGGCGCGTCGAGAGAGTGGATGATGTTGCCGAAAGCGTCCTCGCCCTGGCGCAGGCGCGCGTCCGCGTCGATTTCGGTGCGCCACCGCGCGACATGCTGGGCGCTGCTGTTGCGCGGCGTCAGCCGCAAGGTCTGGATGATGTCGCGCGTCGGCCGCGGGTAGCGGCAGGTGGTGGTGTGAGAGATCGCGATGCGCATGAAAACCGCGTCAGACCAGATACTGTTCCTGAATCGCCGAGGCGAGCTTGTTGTTGTCGATGATGAACTGGCTGATGAATTCGTGCAGCCCGTTCTGGAAGATCGTCTCGATGTTGGTGTTCTCCAGCCGGGCGAGGGCCGATCGCGCCATGTGCTGGCTCGGGCCGATGCGGCCGTACTGGCGCGCGAGCTGGTCGAGAAACTCCACCAGATTCTCGTAGCAGCAATAGAGCGAGCGCGGCATCTCCCGGTTGAGCGTCAGCAGATCGGCGACGAGCCACGGCTTGACGCTTTCGCGGTAGACCCAATGATAGGCGGTCAGCGCGGAGACCGAGCGCAGCAGCGACGACCACTGGAAATAATCGAGCGTGCCGCCGACGCGCTCGGTCGCCGGCAGCAGCACATGGTACTTCACGTCGAGAAGGCGCAGAATGTTGTCGGCGCGCTCCACGTAAAGGCCAAGCCGCGTGAAAAAGAACTCGTCGCGGCGCAGCATGGAGCGATGCGCCGACCCGTCGACGACGAGCGACACGTTCTTCACCCATTCGAGGAAGCGGCTCAGCTCCTCGCGATCCATGCGTCCGGCGTCGTAATTCTTCATGTCCAGCCAGGCGCCGTTGATCGCGTCCCACATTTCCGTCGTGATCGCGGTCCGCACGGCGCGCGCGTTCATGCGCGCGATGTCGATGCATTTGCGGATCGACGCCTGGTTCTCCTCGCTGAAGCAGATGAAGTCGCGCACCGTCATCTCGGTCGCGTCCTTGTAGATGCGGTGGAAGCTGTCGGCGCAGCCGGCGGCCAGAAGCGCGCTTTCCCATTCGTTGTGCGTGCCGCCATAGGATGCGGGCAGGGCCGACAGGCGGTGCGCCGCATCGATGATGCGCGCGAGATTCTCCGCCCGCTCCATATAGCGCGACATCCAGAACAGGCTGTCGGCGGTGCGGCTCAGCATGCGCCGCGCTCCAGTCTTCCCTCTCCCCGCTTGCGAGGAGAAGAAAGCGTCCGACCGTTGCGCGCCAAAGACGGCCGCGCGCCGCTCGTGCGACTCGTCACGCTACGCATCAAGCACCCATGTGTCCTTCGTGCCGCCGCCCTGGCTTGAGTTCACGACGAGCGATCCCTCTTTCATCGCGACTCGCGTCAGGCCGCCGGGCACGATCCGCACCTTGTCCGCGCCGGAAAGCACGAACGGCCTGAGATCGACATGACGCGGCGCGACGCCCGATTTGGTGAAGGTCGGGCAGGTGGACAAAGCGAGAGTCGGCTGCGCGATGTAGTTGTCCGGCTCATGCTTGAGGCGCCGCCGGAACGTCTCGATCTGATCCTTCGTCGCATGAGGCCCGACGAGCATGCCGTAGCCGCCCGAGCCGTTGACCTCCTTCACGACAAGTTCGGGCAGATGGTCGAGCACATAGGCGAAGTCGTCCTTGTCGCGGCAGCGCCATGTCGGCACATTCTTCAGGATCGGCTCCTCGCCGGTGTAGAACTTCACGATCTCGGGCATGTAGCTGTACACGGCCTTGTCGTCGGCGACGCCGGTGCCGACCGCGTTCGCGAGCGTGACGTTGCCGGCGTGATAGGCGCCCATCAAGCCGGGAACGCCGAGCACGGAATCGGGCCGGAAGACGAGCGGATCGAGAAACTCGTCATCGACGCGCCGATAGATCACATCGACGCGCTGCGGCCCTTCGGTCGTGCGCATATAGACGACCTCGTCGCGCACGAAGAGATCGGTGCCCTCGACCAGTTCGACGCCGAGCTTGTCGGCCAGGAACGAGTGCTCGTAGAACGCTGAATTATATTGGCCCGGAGTGAGGAGGACCACCGTTGGATCCGCCGCCGAACGCGACGGCGCGACCGAGCGCAGCGACGCCAGGAGGTTGTCGGCGTAGTTCTCGACCGGAGCGACGCGGTTGTCGACGAACAGCTCGGGGAAGAGCCGCATCATCACTTCGCGATTTTCGAGCATGTAGGAGACGCCGGACGGCGTGCGGGCGTTGTCCTCCAGCACATAGAAATTGTGAGGATCGACGCGCACGATGTCGATGCCGGCGATGTGGCAATAGACGCCGTGCGGAACTTCAAAGCGGTCCATCTCCGGCCGGAAATAGGGATTGCGATAGACCAGGTCGGTCGGGACGACGCCCGCGCGCAGACATTCCTTCTTGCCATAGACGTCGCGCAGAAACGCGTTGAGAGCGTTGACGCGCTGAATCAGGCCGCGCTCCAGCGTTCTCCATTCGGCCGCCGAGAGAATGCGCGGAATGATGTCGAAGGGGATCAGGCGCTCGGTTGAATCCGCATCGCCGTAAACCGCGAAGGTGATGCCGATGCGCCGGAAGAAATACTCGGCCTGACTGCGACGGGTGTTGAGCAATTCGGGAGAGGCCTGGTTCAGCCATTGCGACAGGCGGGCATACGGTTCGCGGACAGCGCCTTGCGCGTCGCCCATTTCGTCAAACGCAACCGTCACGATCCCTCCCTGCGCCCGCGCCCGATCATCAGTGGAGCAATGCCCGTGCCAAAAGGCAAGCGTCGTGTGGGCGTACGTCTTTTAGCGTATGGTCGTCGGGCCTTGCGCGCGGCGTCGCGATCGCGTTCGATAGGGAGGGGCGTCTGGCGGCGCGGTCGTTCGGCGAGGGAGAGGTCGAACGCCGCGGCATTGTCGCGCGGCGCGTTCGGGGGGCGTTGTGCGTAAGGGCTTCGTCAGGAGGCTGATCTGCGCGGCCGCGATGCTCGTTGCGGCGCAGGCGAGCGCATCGCCGTTCGAACCCGAACTCAAACAAAACGCCGCGCCGCCAACAACCGGTCCGTTTCCGTTCGTCCTTTTCGCGGGCTCCGAACTCGATCCGTGGAACCGTTATGCGACAGGCGGCTTCAAGCTTCGCCCTTTCCATGCGCTTGGAAAAGACGGATTCATCATCCTCGCCGCCGCCGGCGGCGGTGTGTGGCGCGAGACCCGCGATCTCGCCCTCAACCGGGAAAGCGACAGCAGAAAGTTCGGCGCTTACGCGCTGGCCGGAACAGAGCTTGCGATCGCAGGCGGGTCGCTCGGCCTGTTCGCAGGGCCGGAATATTTCCGGGAGACGGCGACCGACCCGCGCGGCGTCGTCCTGCGCCGCGAGCGTCGCGTCGGTCTGCGCGCTCACGCCGACTGGTGGTCTCATCCGACCGAACGGATGCTGCTGACGGCGAATGCGGCGGCCGGATCGGCGCGCAAGGACATCTGGATGAGGCTGGCCTTCGGATGGGGGCTCGGCGCGAAGGGGTCTCCTTGGGGCTTCGCCGGACCGGAAATCTCCTATTACGCCTCGCCGGACAGCACGAAGGCCCGCATCGGGCTGCATTGGTCGGAACTCGGGCGGGGCGGTTTCAGATTCAGGATCTCGGGCGGCCTGTCGAAGGAGAGCGGGCGCAAGCCGGGCGCCTATCTCACTATCGGCGGCTACTGGGCGATGTGACGCCGCGCGACGTTGCGAGTGGTGCGATTTATTCCTACCATGCTGTCTTTGACGGAGGCCGCTATGGCGCAGGTGGACAAACGCAGCATCACGCTTTCGCCGGAACTCGCCGCAGTCGTCGATGACGCCGTGGCGGCGGGCGAATACGCGTCCGCCAGCGAGGCCATCCGCGACGCGGTGCGACAGTGGAAGGAGCGGCGCGATCTGCTCGGCTATACCGTCGAGGAACTGCGGCTGCTGGCGCAGGAGGGCATCGACAGCGGGCCGGGGCGTTATTCGTCTATGGAAGAGATCAAGGCGGCGTCCCGTCGGGAATGGCGGCAGGCAAAGAAATCCGCATGAGGCCTTTTCCGTTTAAGGTCGCCAAGGAAGCGGAAGACGATCTTATCGGCATCTGGCGATATGTCGCCGAGCAAAATCCGCGGGCGGCGGACGCTCTGCTGGACAGATTCGATCGGCGCTGGCGACTCTTGTCGGAGCATCCCCTTTCCGGACCGCCGCGCGACGACGTGCTGCCAGGCCTGCGTCATCTGGTCGTCGGCGCCTATCTCACTCTCTATCGCGTGAGCGATGGTCGGGTTGAAATCCTGCGGGTGCTGCATGGCGCGCGCGATCTCGCCGACATCGACGCCGCGCCCGACCCACAGGGCTGACCGTCATGCGATCTGCAAGCCGGCGAGACGCGTCGGCAGTCGCTCCAACTGTTCAAGCGACGCGTTGGCGAAGGCGACGCGCAGATGGTTCTCGCATCCGGGACCGAACCAAGAGCCGGGCAAGGCGAGCACGCCGCGCTCAGTCGCGAGACGCTCCGCGACGCGCGCCGCCGGAATCGCCGCGAAAGGATGACGCACGAACGCGAAATAGGCGCCCACGGAATCGATCCGCCAGCCCTCGGCTTCCGTCATCGCCGCGCTGAAAGCGGACGCGCGGCGGTTGATGTCGGCGCGATTGCCTTCGCGCCATCCACGCTGCGCGTCCATCGCCCAGGCTGTCGATGATTGTCCCACGCGCGCAGGGCATATCTGCAGCGTGTCGAGGCATTTCGCGATCTGGCGCATCAGGGGCGGCGGGCCGAGGACGGCTCCGAGACGATAGCCCGGGATCGCGTGCGATTTCGAGAAGCTGTAGAGCTGCGCGATGTTCGCGCGCGTCTCCGGCGACGCCAGCAGATGGTGCGGGCGATCCGCGCCGTCCGGCATGAAGTCGCGATAGGTTTCGTCGAGGATGAGCCAGAGTCCGCGCGCACGGCAGAGCTTTGCGAAGGCCGCGATCGTCTCGGGCGAATAGACCGCGCCGGTCGGATTGTTCGGCGTGACGAGAACGATCGCGCGCGTGCGCGCGTCGATCATCGCCTCCGCGCGCGCCGGATCAGGCGAAAAGCCGTTCGACGCCTCGCAGGCGAGCGGGCGCGTCTCGACGCCGTGCATGTCGAGCGCCATCTTGTGATTGAAATACCAGGGCGAGGGCAGAATGATCGCGTCGCCCGCCTTCGCGATCGACATCGCGACAACCACGAACGCCTGATTGCATCCCGCCGTGATCGCGACGGAGTCGATCCCGAGATCGGTTGCGCCGTAAACCGCTGCGACGTCGGCCGCATAGGCCGCGCGCAGCTCGGCGTCGCCTTCGATCGCGCCGTATCGGGCGCTCGCGGGATCGCGCGCCGCGGCCGCCAGCCGCTCAAGCATCTCCGACGAGGGCGCGACCGCCGGGGCCGCCTGGGAGAGGTCGATCAGGGCGCCGCACGCGCCGCTGTAACGACCGATCCAGGCCCGCGCCTCGGGAATGGGCGGCGTCGCCGTGTCGATCAGCAGCGGATTGAGCGGGGGGCTCATCTCAGGAATCCTGCGTCCAGCCATAAAGCCAGCGGTAGCGGTTCAGCATGCCGTCTTCGCCAAGACGCGCAATGACGAGGTCGCGGGCCAGGGCTGCGAGGCCGCCGGCGTGATAGGCGCGCGCATTGGCGCGGCTCGCTTTCTGCACGCGCGCGGCGCGCTCGCGCCTCCGCGCGGCGTAACGCGAGAAGGCCAGCGCGAGATCGTCCGGCGCGCGCGCCGCTTCCTGGGCGAGCACGGCGGCGTCCTCGACCGCCAGCGCGGCGCCCTGGGCGAGGAAAGGCAGCACCGGATGGGCGGCGTCGCCGATCAGCGCGATCCGACCGCGCGCCAGCGCGCCCAACCCGCCGCGATCATAGAGCGGCCATCGCCGCCATGAGGACGCGCGCCGGATCAGGCTTCGCGCCGGCTCAACCGCATGGGCGACGACGTCGCGAAGCGCCGCCGGATCGGCGCTCGCGTCCCAACCCGATTCGCTCGCGGCCGGCGGCGGCGGCGCGCGCAGAACAAGCACAAGATTGATCAGCGTCCCGCGCGCCACCGGATAATGCACGAGATGCGCCGCGCGACTCATCCAGACATGGGTTTCCGCGGCGCGCGCTGTTTCAGGCGCATCGCTCGCGGGGATCACGGCGCGCCACGCCTCGAAGCCGGAGAAAGCGGGCTTGGCCGCGTCGCCGACAGCCGCTCGGGCGCGCGACCAGACGCCGTCCGCGCCGATCAGCGCCGCGCCGGCCATCGTTTCACGCGCGCCCGATGCGGTCGCGATCTCCACGACGACGCCGTCGGCCTGTTGCGACACGGTCTCGACCGTCCGGCCGACGCGGAACGCGATGCGCGGCTCGCCGCGCGCGGCGTCGATCAGCGCGGTCTGCAAATCCTTTCGCAGCGTCACCCAGAACGGCGCGCCGAACGGATTGCGCGCGTTCATGGGCATCCGCCCGATAGGCCTTTCCCGCGACAGCCTGTGAACGACGAGGCGGTCCGGAGCGGTCGCGTTGCGGGCGAGGGCGGGGCCGAGGCCAAGCTCGATCAGAATGCGGCTGGCGTTCGGCGAAAGCTGCAGGCCGGCGCCGATCTCCTCGAAGCGCGTGGCGCGCTCGATCAGGGCCACCTCAAAACCGGCGCGCGCCAGCGAGAGCGCGGCCGTCAGCCCGCCGACCCCGGCGCCGGCGATCAGAACTGGCGATCTTTCCCGCTCAACCATCGCCGCCAGACGCGGCGATCAGGCGGCCTTGGTCGCGAGCGCGCCGACGCGCCAGGCGGCGCCCGGAGGATCGGTGTCCTCGCCATGAAGGGCGGCCCGATAACGGTAGAGGGTGGAGCAGTAGGGGCAGACGATCTCGTCGTCCGATCCCATGTCGAGGAAGACATGGGGATGATCGAAAGGCGGCTTCGCCCCGATGCACATGAACTCCTTCGCGCCGATGTGGATCGCGGCGGCGCCGATATCGTTCTGGAAATGAGGAACGCCGTGATCCGCCATGATGATCGCTCGCGCTTGGAATGAAGGGGTCTGGGACCATATTGGCGCAGGCGGGTCAACTACCCCCGCCTCATGCCTGGCGCGCACGCGGCCGCCGGTGCAGCGACATTGTTCGGCGCCTGTCGAATGGCTCGCGGAATCGGACCTGCCCGTGCTATTGATCGACCATGCTTTACCTCGAACTGGGACTCGTTTTCCTTCTCACCATCATCAATGGCCTGCTGGCCATGTCCGAACTGGCGGTGGTGTCCGCCCGCCCCGCGCGGCTCCGGACGATGTCGGATCAGGGCGTCAACGGGGCCCGCGACGCTCTCGCGCTGGCCTCGGATCCCGGCCGCTTCCTGTCCAGCGTGCAGATCGGCATCACGCTCGTCGGCATTCTCTCGGGCGCCTTCTCGGGAGCGACCCTCGGAGACCGGCTTAGCGCCCAGCTCATGGCTTGGGGACTGCCGGTGACCACCGCCTATGTGATCGGCGTCGGCCTGGTCGTGACGCTGATCACCTACATGTCGCTGATCATCGGCGAACTCGTCCCCAAGCAGATCGCGCTGCGCGATCCGGAGCGGATCGCCTGCCTCGTGTCGCCGGCGATGACGGTGATCGCCCGTCTCGCGGCGCCCATCGTCTGGCTTCTGAACCGGTCGGGAAAGCTCGTGCTCGCGCTCATCGGCCTCTCGAAGGAGAAAGATCAGGGCGTGACGGAAGACGAGATCAGGACGCTCGTCGCGGAGGCCGAAACCGCCGGCGTGCTGGAGCCGGGGGAGCGGGAGATGATCACCGGCGTGATGCGCCTTGGCGACCGGCCGGTCCGCACGGTGATGACGCCGCGCATGGAGGTCGACCTGATCGATCTCGCCCACGATCCCGACGCCATCCTGCGGCAAATCATGCAAAGCCCCCATTCGCGGTTTCCCGTCTATGACGGCAATCCGGAGGAAATCGTCGGCATCATGTGGACGAAGGATCTCGTTGGCCGCGATGCGGACATGGCGTCGGTCGATCTCCGATCGCTCGTGCGTCAGGCGCCGATCATCCCGGAATCGATGGACGCGCTGGACGTGCTCAACACGCTGAAGAGTTCAGCGGTCCATATGGGTCTGGTTCACGACGAGTACGGGCATTTCGAGGGCGTCGTGACGTCGGCCGATATTCTCGAAGCCATCGTCGGCGCGTTCGAGACGGAAGAGGGCGCGCCCGAGCCGCAGATCGTGGAGCGCGGCGACGGCTCGCTGCTTGTTGCGGGCTGGATGCCGGTCGACGAGTTCGCCGACCGGATCGGGCTGACGCTGCCGCCGAACCGCAGCTACGAAACCGTCGCCGGCTTCGTCATCGCGCGCGTGGGACGCTTGCCGGCGGTCGGCGAGACCTTCGACATCGGACGGTTCCGGATCGAGATCGTCGACCTCGACGGGCGGCGCATCGACAAGCTTCTGGTTTCGCCGCTCAAGGGCAACAGGCGGGCCGCGGCGGCGTGACTGGCGGGAAGAAAATGCTCTAGAAGCCCGCCATGCGTCATTTCTCCTCCGACGGCGTGGACATCGCCTTCATCGACAACGCCGCTCATGAACCGGTCGCGCCGGGCGGCGGCGCGCCCGTGATGCTGGTTCACGGCTTCGCCTCGACGCATGCGGTCAACTGGGTCAACACGCTGTGGACGACGACGCTCGGCCGCGCCGGCTTCCGGGTGGTCGCGCTGGATCATCGCGGCCATGGTCAAAGCGAGAAGCTCTACGATCCGGCGCAGTACGGGCCGGCGATCATGGCCGAGGACGTGCGCCGCCTGATGGATCATCTCGCCATCGAGCGGGCCGACGTCATCGGCTATTCGATGGGCGCGCGCATCACCGCGCAACTCGCCGTCGCGCATGGAGACCGGGTGCGGTCGGCGGTGCTCGGCGGGCTGGGGATGCGTCTCGTCGAAGGCACGCTGTTCTCGACCGGCATCGCGGAGGCGATGGAGGCGCCGTCGATCGACGACGTCACCGACCCCTCCCTGCGCACGTTCCGCGCCTTCGCCGACCAGCTCAAGGCCGACCGAAGGGCGCTCGCGGCCTGCGTGCGCGGCTCGCACCAGCCGATGACGCGCGAGCAATGCGCCGGGATCGTCGCCCCGGTGCTGGTCGCCGCAGGCACGAAGGACCCGCTCGCCAACGATCCGGACAAGCTCGCGGCCCTGTTCCGCGACGGTCGAGTGCTCGAGATTCCGGGCCGCGACCATAATCTCGCGGTCGGAGACCGCGTCCACAAGCAGGGCGTGCTTGATTTTCTGACGGCCCGACTGTGACCCGCGCGCCGCGCCACGGCGAATGGCTGCCGGGCGCCGACGGGCTCAAGCTCGCCGCGACGGTGGTCGGCGACAGCCCGCGCATCGCGATGCTTCTGCATGGCGGCGGCCAGACGCGGAGGGCATGGGATCGCGCCGCCCTTCAACTCGCCCAGTCCGGCTGGACCGCGGTGAGCGTCGACCAGCGCGGCCATGGGGAAAGCGACCGCGCAGGCGACGGCCGCTACAGCTTCGGCGCCTTCGGCGAGGATGCGCTGGTCCTCTCCGACGCCCTCGCGGCGCGCTATGGCCGCCGCCCCGCCGCCATCGGCGCCTCGCTCGGCGGCGTCGCTTCGCTGCTGGCCCTCGGCGCCCGGCCCGCCGCCTTTCGCGCCCTGATCCTCGTCGACATCACGCCTCACATGGACCGCAGCGGCGTCGATCATATCCTGGGCTTCATGGCCGCGAACGCGGAGGCGGGCTTCGCCACGATCGAGGAGGCGGCCGACGCGGTCGCCGCCTATCTGCCGCATCGGCCGCGCCCGCCTTCGGCGGAGGGACTGAAGCGCAACCTGCGGCGCGATCCCGACGGGCGATGGCGCTGGCATTGGGACCCGTCTTTCGTCCAGGCGGTCCGTCAGGACGAGGGCGTCTTCCTGGCGCGCGCCAAGTCGGCGTGCGCCGCGCTGGAAGTCCCCACGCTTCTGGTTCGCGGGCGGCAAAGCGAACTCGTCTCAGAGGAGGCGGTTGCAGAATTCCGCGCGCTCTGTCCCGCCGCCGAGCATGTCGATATCGCCGGCGCACGTCATATGGTGGCCGGAGACAGAAACGACGCCTTCGCCGACGCGATCGTCGAATTTCTCAATCGCCGCGTTCCGGTCTGACATCCGGCTCACAGATTGATTCAAGTCGATCCGGTCCCTGCGGTCCGGCGGCTGCGGCGCGTCCGGCGCGAAAAGCTGAATCGTCTGAATCGTTTCGCGCGCTCGCCTCAAGCGGCGAGCGAAGCCGTTCGCGCATCGAATCAACGTCGGGCTCATGTGATGAGTCAGGCTCCGCATGCAAAGCGAGCCTTTCGGCAGCGCGTTTGTTCGCCATTGGCCGCGTCCGAAAGGACGCTTCCGCCGATTTGGCTATCGCGGAAGGAAAGCTTATCTTCACAGCCAAGCTGGCGCGGCAGGAGACCCGCATGTCGTTCTCGGACAATACGGCGCGGCTGTCGCGCCGCGGGCTGCAGGCCCTCGATCCCGTATGGGACCGCATTCGCGACGAAGCGCAGGACATCGTCGGGCGCGAGCCCGAGCTTGCCGGCTTCGCGCTCCGCTCGGTCCTGCATCATGACACCATCGAAGAGGCCATCATTCACCGTCTCGCCGCGCGCCTCGATCACTCGGTCGTTCCAGCCGACCTGATCGTGCAGGTCTATCGCGGGGCGCTCAAGAACGATCCCGAGATCGGCGCCGCCTTCCGGGCCGACATCATGGCGGTGGTCGATCGCGACCCGGCCTGCTCGCGCTTCCTCGAGCCGGTGCTCTATTTCAAGGGCTTCCACGCCATCCAGACCCACCGGCTCGCCCACGCCCTCTGGAAGGAGGGCCGCAAGGATTTCGCGCTCTATCTGCAGAGCCGGTCGTCTGAGGTGTTCCAGACCGACATCAATCCGGCCGCGCGGCTCGGGAAGGGACTGTTCTTCGATCATGCGACGGGCATCGTCATCGGCCAGACCAGCGTGGTCGAGGACAATGTCTCGATCCTCCAGGAGGTCACGCTTGGCGGAACCGGCAAGGAGCATGAGGACCGCCATCCAAAAATACGGCATGGCGTCCTGATCGGGGCGGGCGCCAAGATCCTCGGCAATATCGAGGTCGGCCACTGCGCGCGGGTCGCGGCGGGATCCGTGGTGCTGAAGCCGGTGCCGCACAATACGACGGTCGCGGGCGTGCCCGCCAAGGTGGTTGGCGAAGCCGGCTGCGCCGAGCCGGCGCGCAGCATGGACCAGATCATCGCCGAGAAGCTCGGCGGCTGACCCGCCGTCCGGAAGACCGGGATTCTCCCGCAAGCGCCGGCGGCCTTGCGCCGCCGGAGGGCGGCGTGCCATCAGGCCGGCGCGGACATGGTCGCGCTGCTTTGGCGGGGCGTCGGTCCGGCGCATCTTTTCGGCGAAGGTCGGGACGGAAGGTCGCGACCGGCGCCCGCCAGGAGACCGACTTTGGACAAGACCGAGATCATCAAGCTGCAGAACTATCTGCGCCGCCTCTTCAACAACACCCAGATCCGGGTGGTGCCGCGCATGAAGAAAAACGATTCCTGCGAGGTCTATATCGGCGAGGAGTTCATCGGCGTGATCTCGCTCGACGCCGAGGACGGCGAGCGCGACTACGCCTTCCAGATGGCGATCCTCGCCACCGATCTCGAGTGACGCCGACCATTCGAGCCGCGCTGCCGTTTCAGGGAAACCGCAGCGCGCCCGAACTCATTCTCGTCGCATGAGTTTCTCGGAAAACCGAATTCCACCGTTGCGCGTCAGCGCGCGGCGCGGGCGAGGACGCCCAGAAGGCCCGTTTTGAGGTCGCGCCAGTCCGGCAGCAGCGACGGATCGAAACTCACGGTCGCGTCGATCGCGCCGCGCCGGATGGTCGCGAGGCAGCGATATTCCGCCAATCCGCCGGTCGAGCCCGCGACAGGGCATCGCGCGGAAAACTCCCTGCCGTCAGGCGTCATCACCAGCTCTTCTCCCTCATAGGGGGAGCCGGCCTTGAAGCGGCGGACGACAAGGCCGCCCGGGTTCGACCAGATTTCAGGTTCGACGAAGCGGCCATGCACCGCGAGCGCGCGCGTCGCCGGATCGACGCCGTCGGCGGCGCGCAGCGACACGAGAAGGTGCGCGGACGGCGCCGGAGGCGCCGGCCGGCCAGCCTCGTCGCGCGCCACCCGCTGCGCCGGACCGAACGCCGGCCAGCCAAGGACGAGGTCGGCCCGGTCGAGCTTTCCGCCCGAACGCTGGGCTCCCTCCTGAATCAGACGCGAATCGATCTCCAGTCTCTGAGCGCCGATCTCGATCGCCACGAGCGCCGGAGCGGCCGGAGCCGCGTCGCGCCTCTGGCTGACGAGAATGGCGCATGTCGCCGCCAACGTCGCCACGCAGGCGGCGACCATTGGCACGATCGTCCGGGTCAGGTCTGGGCGGCGGAAGGCGGCGTCTGTGGTCATGGGGCAGGGCGGATCCTGTCGGCCTTAACCAAGATCGACGGCGGCGCTTAACGCCCGGTTAAGGATGATGCATCGTTAACGGGCCGGCGCGGGGCCGGCTCTCCGGCGTCGCGTCCCATGTTCGTGCTCACACCCGAAGCGCTCGACGCGATCCTCTCGCTGGCGCTCGGGCTTGCTTTCGCCGGCCTGCTGGCCTCCGGCTTTGAGCTTGTCACGGCGCGCCGCGCGAGCTTCCGGCTTCTGGAGACCGGCGACATGAAGGCGCTCGCGTCCGTTCCCGTCGTCGTCTTCTCGGCGCCCTTCATCATCCTGCGCAATGCGCTCAAGGCCGAATGCGCCGCGGGCAGGCCGTTTCTCTTCGCGATGATGGCCACCGTCGCGGCGTGCTTCTGGGGCATGATGTGCGGCCGGCTGTTCCTCGATTTCGTCCTGCGCGCGCTGGTTTGACCGGCGCCGGCGCCAAACCGATTCCGCCGCCCCGCCGAATCCGCTGGCGCATCAGCGCTTTTCGCTTTCGCGGCATCGGCGGCGCTGAGGAGAAAGCGATTCAACGCCGCGCGCCAAGCGCCTGACGCTGAATCGCTTTTATTCTCCGCGCGTCGCGACGGTCAGGCCGAGGCGATATAGTCCCGCATCGCCGCGCTTTCTGCCTCGAAGTCGGCCAGCCGCTTCTTCACGACATCGCCGATCGAGACGATGCCGGCGAGACGGTCATTCTCGACCACCGGCACATGGCGGAATTTTCCGTCCGTCATCATGGCCATCACCTGCGTGATGAGCGTGCCCGGATTGCAGGTCACGACATTGCGGGTCATGCAACTCGCGACCGGGGTCTCGAGCGCGCCGGCTCCCTCGCGCGCGATGGCGCGAACGATGTCCCGCTCGGAAATGATGCCGGCGACCTTGCCTTCGACGCCGGTGACGACCGCGGCTCCGATTCGGCGCTGCGACAACACGTCCGCGACCTCGGCGAGCGACCGGTTCGGCTCGACGGTGACGACCGCCCGGCTCATGATGGTTGCAACAGTCATGCGCGTCTCCCTGTGATCATTCCTCCAAGGAGGAGTATCCAGATCGGTCGGGCGCATGGTCGGTGGATCACGCAGCGCGCGGGGGCCGGACCATGCGTCCGGATGGCGAGCGCAGGCTCGAACGGGGTTCAG
>MKVY01000045.1:47453-54753 GCA_001899525.1 Rhizobiales bacterium 65-9 | reverse complement strand
CGCAGGTCGGAAGGCGGAATGCGGCCGATGGGATCGAACAGGCCGAACAGCAGGAATCCGGCTGCGAACCCGCCGATATGGGCCATCCAGGCGACAGGCTCCTCGCTGACGCCGAGCGGCGTCGCGGCGAGGCCGGTGACGATATTCAGCCCGAACCAGAGGCCAACGAAAATCAGCGCGCGCCGGTTGCGGAAGAAATCGGCGAGCGGCGCCGCCGGATAGCGGAAGGAATCGTCCCCCGGCGCGCGCCAGCGCCCGAGCGGGCCGCCGGTCGCGAAAGCGAAGCGCGCCATCGCGCCGGTATAACCGGACACGACTCCGGACGCGCCGATCAGCGGAAGCGGCGACTGCGGGTCAATCGCCATGTGCGCCAGGGCGCCGGCGATCGCCGAAACGGCGCCGAGCAGCAGATAGCGCGCCGCTCCGAAGCGGCGATCCACCGCGCCGCCAAAGGCCACGAGCCAGAGCGCGTTGACGACCACATGGGTCCAGCCGCCGTGCAGAAAGGCGTGCGTGATCAGCGTCTGAACGCGCGAGGAGCCTTCCTCCATGATGTGGCCGGCGATCGCCGCGCGAAACCAGCCCGCGCTGTCGGGCGGAAGCTGCGAACCCGCTTCGGCGAGTTGCCGCAGCTCCTCCATGGTCGCGTCGGGCGCCCAGAAAAGCGGAAGCCGCAACGGGATGAAGCCCCAGTCCAGCACCAGAGCCAGATTGGCGTCGTCGCTGAGGAAGCTGCGGATGAACTGGATGCCGACGATGACGACGGTGAGCGCCAACGTCGCCGTCGGCACATTGAAGATCGGCTCGCGCGCGGGAGGAGAATCCATGCGGGATACAGTGTTCGGCCATGCGCGGACCGGCGCTCGGCTGCCCGCCGCGCGCCCGGCCGCCGATCGTCGCCGGCGCGCCGGCGACATAAAAAAGGGGAGAGCATTTCTGCTCTCCCCGTTGGCGATACCGCCGATCAGCGCAATGTCAAATGCGCCGGTCGCGTCCCGCCCCCCTGAGTGCGGATACGTCGGCTCCAGGAGTTCGAGAGCCGCCGCAAACTTGGTGTCGCGCGCAATTTACGAGTTGGTAACGGAAACGCCAAGCATTGACTGAATTTTACGTTAACGCGCCTCCGGGGATGCGCAGATCGCCCGGCGCGGCATGATGGCCGCGTTGTGAAACATCCCGTCACGAAGCTGTTTCTCGCGCGCATCCGCGCTCTCGCGGCGGCGCAGAGGGCGGCCGGCCAGCATGCGGGCCCGCCGACGCTCGCCGGGCCGTTCGAGCGCCATATGATCGCCATCGAGAGGAACGCGGCGGGGCGCTTCGCGATCGTCGCCGCGGGAGAAACCGTCGCCAGCCTGCTGGGCCGTCCGGTGATCGGCGCCGCCGCGGCGTCGCTCTTCGCGGAGATCGATCGGCCGCGAATCGAGTCGATGCTCGCGGCCGCGATGAGCGAGCGCGTGGGCTGCGCGTTCGGCGCGGAAGCGCGTTGGTCGCGCTTCCATGCGACGCCGGTCGAGGCGATGCTTGCGCCCGAATCGTCTTTGACGGGACTGCGCAGGGCGAGCGTCTGCCTGATCAGCTTCCGCTATCGCCGCCGCCACGGAGCGCGCGCCTTGCCGCCTTTGTCCCTTTTGAGCGAGCGCTATGTCGAACTCGACGGTTTCGCCGGCAGCCGCGAAAGTCGGCCCGAGCGGCATGGTCTACGGGCCGGCCAGTAGGAAATTTGCGCTGGCGGCGCATGTTTTTGCGCCGCCGGACCAGCTTGCGAGCATGCCGCGAACCTTGCGTTTACCATTAAGACTGTAGCTTGAGTGTGATGCGGACCGACGATTGGTGAACTGAATCAACGTGTCTCTGGCGCTCAAATCTCCAGCGCGGCAGCCGCATGAGCGGCGCAAGCATCATCGCGTGCGCGTGAATCTGCTTGGCCGCTACATGCTGGAGACGCGGCAGGAATTTCCCTGCGAGGCGGTCGACATGTCTCCGGGCGGCGTGCTGCTGAAGGCGCCGGCGATCGGCCGCATCGGCGAGCGCGTCATCGTGTATCTGGAGCATCTCGGCCGCATCGAAGGCAAGATCGCGCGGGTCACCGCGAACGGCTTCGCCATCTCGATCGCGACCACTCTGCGTAAACGGGACAAGCTCGCCTCGCAGCTTACCTGGCTCGCTAACCGGGCGGTGCTCGGGCTGCCGGAAGACCGGCGCCATCTCCGCGTCGTGCCGCGCAACGCGATCGCGGTCGTCACGCTGCCCAATGGCGAGGCGGCCAATGTGCGTCTCATCGACATCTCCCTGTCGGGCGCGTCCTTCTTCACCGACTCGCCGATCGAAGCGGGCATGCAGATCATGATCGGTACGACCGCAGCGCGTGTGGTCAGGATCACCGAAGCAGGCGTCGCGGCGGAATTCCTCACGCCGCTGACGGACAACCGCTTCGACGACAACGTCGTCCTGTAAGCCGCCGCGTCTTTTTTGGATTCGCCGCCGCGCTTCATCGCGCCTTTCGCGCGTGCTGAACAATTGTTTGCGCAATTCGCGCAATATTGAACCGACCCCGGAAAGCAGTCGAACACCACGCGTCGCGATGGAGACGCCTCGCGCCGCCAATCGCTAAAATTCGCAGCGTGAGCTTCATCGGAGCGAAGCCGCGCCATCGGCATCGTCTCACCCGGTCAGGGATGGGGTCGTCCGATGAAAACGGCATACGGAGCGCTCGCCGCGGCGGCTGCTCTGGTCATCGCGGGGGAGGCGTTTGCGGGGTCTCCGCAAATGAAGATCGCGGCCTATCCTCCGGTCGCGTCGCAAGCCTTGACGCTCGGCGAAACGAAAACGCCGATCGGCTGGATTGATTTCTGCCAGCGCTATCCGCGCGAATGCGTCGGCGCCCGCTCGGCGGCGCGCGACATCCAGATGACGCCGCAGGTCTGGCGCCTGCTGTTCCGCGTCAATGCGGAAGTGAACGCGGCCATCGAGCCTGTCAGCGACATGGATCACTGGGGCGTCGTCGAGCGATGGGATTTCGCCGAGGACGGGAAGGGCGACTGCGAAGAGTATGTGCTGGTGAAGCGGCGCGAGCTGATCGCCGCCGGCCTGCCGGCGCAGGCGCTGCTGGTGACGGTGGTGCGCGACAAGAAGAATGAAGGCCACGCCGTCCTCACCGTGAAAACCGACCGCGGCGATTTCATTCTCGACAATCAGGAGGAGGCGATCCTGCCCTGGGCGGCGACCGGCTATCGCTTCAGCAAGCGCCAGTCCCAGGAGAACCAGAACATGTGGGTGGATCTGCAGGGCGGCCCGGCGCCGTCGGCGACCGCTGCGCGATAGCTCATTCAAACAATCCAAGGTTTGCGAACCCCGGTCGCGTCCCACCCCTCCCGTCCCCAGACCGGGCTCGCACGGAGCCGGCGCCTCTCCCGAGACGCCGGCTCCGATTTTTCGACCGTCGCCGCACCACAGCGACCGCCCATAGCGACGTTGCCGAAAAGCCGCGCCGTTAAGGTAAACGAACGATAAACAGCCGATGAACGGCCAAAATCCCGCCACAACTCTTGTCGGAATTTGACCGGTCCGGTTAACCTCCTGTTAACCAGAGGGGGGCCGGTTGGGGTATCTCGGTTCAGTCGCCGCCGCGTTGCTTTTCACGATCGCAACAGCGCAGGCCCAGCAGGCCGCCGCCAAGCCCACGCGGCTGGCGCTGATTCCGACGTCGACGACGATCGAGGCGCTCCGCGGGGCCTCGGCGCCCATCGGGTGGGTCGATTTCTGCGGCCGCTACGCCGGCGAATGCGACGTCGAGACGCTGCCGGCGCAGAATATGACGCTCGACCGCAAGGGCTGGACGCTGCTCAACGCGGTCAACAGCGCCGTGAACAAGGACATCGAGCCGATCACCGATGAGGAGCATTGGAACGTCGTCGAACGCTGGGACTATCCGACGGACGGCAAGGGCGACTGCGAGGATTTCGTGCTCGAGAAGCGTCGCCGCCTCATCGCGGCGGGCGCGCCGCGTCAGGCGCTGCTGATCTCCGTCGTCCGCGACAGAAAGGGCGACGGGCATGCGGTGCTGCTCGTGAAAACCGATCGCGGCGATTATGTGCTCGACAATCAGGACGAGCGCATTCTTCCCTGGTCTGAAACGGGCTACGGCTTCGTCAAGCGCCAGACGCAGGAAAACCCGAACCGGTGGGTCAGCCTTGGCGAACCGAAGCCGGGCGTGGTCGCGGTCGGCAAGCCGCGCTGATCGTCAGGTCAGGCGGTCTTCGCGAGCTGACCGATCGAGAGCTTGATCTCCTCGATGACGCGCTCGGCCGCCTCGCGTCCCGCGTCGATCGATTCCGCAGCGCGCTGGAAATCAAACAGCCCGACGCCGCCAACACGCGGAGCGATCAGGAAGTCCGGCGGATCGCCGGCGAGGCGGGACCGCGAGATGCGATCCTGGGTGATGTTGAAAGCGTCGATCATCACGCCGGCGAGGCTTGGCGCCGCCGAGTCGCGGCGGTGGAAGGGATTGATGCGCGTCGCCGCGTCCATCACCTGATCGCGGAAGCTGCGGGTCGGCTCCGGCTCGATCGGAAGCGGCGCGTCGCCGGGCGCGGTTCCATGCGAATAGATGACCGCGCCCTTGGTCGCCATGTCGCCATTCATGTTCACAGCGATGACGATGTCCGCGCCGAGCGCGCGGGCGGCCGACACCGGAACGGGATTGACCAGGGCGCCGTCGACCAGCCAGCGGCCGCCGATATTCACGGCCTCGAAAATGCCCGGCAGCGCATAGGACGCGCAGATGGCGTCGACGAGCCTGCCGCGCGTCAGCCAGACCTCGTGACCCGTCTGCAACTCCGTCGCGACGGCCGCGAAAGCCACCGGCAACGCCTCGATCGTGAGGTCGCCGATCTGCTTGTCGAGCCGGCGACGAAGGCGATTGCCCGCGATCAGGCCGGAGCCGGCGATCTGGATGTCCATTAGGCCGACGACGCGGGTGCGCGTCAGACCGCGCGCGAACTCTTCGAGATCATCGAGCTTTCCGGCGGCCCAGCATGCGCCGGCCACCGCTCCCATCGAGCATCCGGCGATGACGTGAAGCGGAATTCCGTGAGCTTCGAGCGCGCGCAGCACGCCGATATGGGACCAGCCGCGCGCGGCGCCGCTGCCCAGCGCGATGCCGATCTTGGGCTGCCGCCGCTTTGGCGGATAGGGCTGCCCGCTCACGGGAGCCGACTCGCCGGCGCCGCCCATCCCGAATGCGCGCCGGGTGACCGCGTCGAAAAACATTGTGGACCCCCCGAAGAGACCGGGCCGGCGTCAATCATCGTCCCGGGCGGTGAAAGCAACATGAATGCGCGCGTCGAGGTTCCCGACGTGGTGAACAAAGCCCGACAGAAGTCCGCAACCGTCATCGGCGCCCTCCAGCCTGGACAGATGTCGGCGCCGGGGCGTCATCCATCAACCGCCTTCGGCGAAGATCAGGGGCCGCAGAATCGCATCGCCGCCGCCAACAGGCTGGACCCGATAAAAGCAGGAGCGGCGGCCGGTATGGCAGCAGCCGCCATCGCCGCCGACGTGGACGCGCAGCAGGATCGCGTCCTGGTCGCAATCGACCCGCATCTCGACGACCGTCTGAACCTGCCCTGACGTATCGCCCTTGCGCCACAGGGACCGGCGCGAGCGCGACCAATACCAAGCTTCGCCGGTTTCGATGGTTCTGCGGAGGGACTCCGCGTTCATGTGAGCGACCATCAGGACCTCGCCGCTGTCCGCTTCGGTCGTGACGCAGGTGACGAGACCCTGAGCGTCGAAGCGCGGCGCGAAAACCGTCCCTTCCTCGACGGCCTTCCTGTCGCCGGGGGCCGGAAAAAGAGTCATGGGCGTCTCCGCGAAACCGTCGGCGACGCGCGCCGGCCGGCGCCTTTTACGGCATGACGCGCTGGTCAGAAACCTGGAGAGTCAGAGTCCCTGGGGCCGGGGCGGTGGGAGCGGATGCGGCTCGCCGGGCTCCGCCCCTGCTGGCCAGGTCGCGGGATCGTCAAAATCGAGCTGGCGCGGCGCGGCGTTCTGCGCGTCGGCTTCCGCCGCGCGCGGCGGCAGGATCGCCGTGGTGCGGATTCTGCGCGGCTCGGCGGCCTGGTCGAAAGGTCCGATCTGAGGGGCGCCGAGAATGCCGGCGCTGTCGGGCGGCGCTTCCGGCTTCACCGTCCGCGGCGGCGCGAGGGCGGCCGTCGGCTGCGGGGCTGCGGGGACGGGCGCTGAAGCGACCGGCTGCGATCCCGGCGCGGCCGACGAAGCGGCGTCTCCCGCGGGCGGTTCGATCACCCGCGTCGCCGCCGGCGGCGGAGCGGCGATCACGGGAGGCGTTTTCGCGCCAAGCGGAAGCTTCTGGAAAAGCGCGCTGTTCTGGATCAACGCGACGCCCCGCATGGGTCCGGGCGCGCCGGACGCCCACCAGCCGGCGCCCAGCGCCGCCAGGACGAGCAGGCCGGCCGCCAGCCGACGCCCCTTTCGGGGCGGCTGCGCAAGGCGAAGCGGCTCGACTTCGGGAGCTTCGTCCTCCGGAGCGGCCTCGATCACCTGGGGTTCGATCACCTGGGGCTCGGGCGCGCGAACCGGACGCGCGTCGACCGCGGGAGCGGATGGGATGACGGAAACGCCCGGCTCGATCCGAGACGGGCCGGGCGGCTCTACCGGGCGGGGCGCCGGGGGCGCTGCCGGCCTGGGCGCCGGGGGCGCGGCCGCCGGTCTCGCCGCCTGCCGGCGGTGATCGAACATTTCCGCGAGCAGCCGCTCGAGATCGCCGTCCGGAATGACGGGTTCTTCGTCCGGTCTTGCGCGCGCGAGGGTCTGTGTCGCCATGCCTGGGATTCGTCGTCCTGTTCGACCTTTCGGTGGGGCCGATTCCAAAGTTTAAGGCGGATCGCCTGCGAAACGAAAGCCTGACCGGCGAACGGCCTGCTTTCAACCCGCGTCGGCTATCCTATATCATGGGAGAAAATCAGGCAGCTTTCGCCGCGCTTTCGCCATGCTCGACCAAGTCTACAACGATCGCATCCTGGAGCTGGCCGCTCATATTCCACGGCTCGGCCGGCTCGACCATCCCGACGCGTCCGCCACGCTGCGCTCGCGGCTGTGCGGCTCCACCGTGACGGTCGATGTGAAGATGACTGACGGAAAGGTCAGCGATTTCGCGCACGACGTCAAAGCCTGCGCGCTGGGGCAGGCGTCGTCGTCCATCATGGCGCGCCACGTCATCGGCGCGAATCTGGCTGAGCTGCAGGCGGTTCGCGATACGGTGCGCCGCATGCTCAAGGAA
>MKVY01000045.1:4676-47405 GCA_001899525.1 Rhizobiales bacterium 65-9 | reverse complement strand
GACGCCGTCGTGGAGGCGGTGGAGAAGGCGGAAGCGGCGCGACGCGCCTGAACTCCCTCGATTCATCCGCAGAGTCGCCCCGGCGTCGCCTTGATCGGCGCCTAACTCGCCAAGCTCATCATGATCGGGCGCGCAGGACATCGGCCGATGAGCACAAGCTATGCAGGCGACTGGTCGGACGCCCAGCCGCAGTTCAAGCCGGCCGAGTCGCGCAGCGACGCCCGGCGGCGCGAGGAGCAGGCGCTGGCGCGGCTGGCGTTCGTCGCGCGCGTAATGGATTCCGCCGTCCGGATTCCGGGCGTGAACATCCGTTTTGGCGTCGACGCCGCGCTCGGCCTCGTTCCGGCGATCGGCGACATGCTCGCGGGCGCGGTCGCCGCCTGGATCGTGTTCGAGGCGCGCCGGCTGGGCGCGCCGCCGCTGCTGGTCGCGCGCATGGTCGCCAATGTGATGGTGGACACGGTTTTCGGCGCGGTTCCCTTGGTGGGCGATGCATTCGACGTGGCGTTCAAGGCGAATATCCGCAATGTCGAGCTGCTCCGCCGCCATCTCGACAGCCAGCGCGTGACGATCGACGCGCAGGCGACGGCGGATTGAAAATGCGCCGCAGGCTTGCGTCGCGGACCCGCTCTGGCTAGCGACAGGCCATGAGCTTCGGCGCCTTCGCAACGCACGCGCCGCGCCGCGCGGCCCACTACGCCATCCGAGGCTATCAGCTCTCCCTGTCGGCGCTGATGGGCCGGCATTGCCGGCATTGGCCGAGCTGCTCCGACTACAGCGACGAGGCGATCCAGCGGCACGGGCTCTGGGCGGGCTCCTGGATCGGATTCGCGCGCATCTGCCGCTGCGGCCCTGGCGGGACGCACGGCGTCGATCTCGTCTGCGAGGAACTCCCGCCTGACGCGAGCTGGCATACGCCCTGGCGCTATGGCCGCTGGCGTCTGGTGAACGCGCCGGACGCGCATGTGGACCTCGATTGGGATTCGCGCCCGGATGATGTTTCCGCCGCCGCCACAGGCGGGCGAGATCGGCCGCGCCGCCCGGCGGATTGAACGGCGGCCTGCGCCGCGCCGATGACGGCCGCAGCGACGCAAGAATTGAGCGGACGCTTGTTCTTCGCCCGGAAAATCGTGTATGCGCGGCGTTCCTCGCGCCCGGCCGGGCGCGTCGCAACCTTCTCAACGCTTACGCCGTTCGTTGCGGCGAGTGAGCCGGAGATCGACATGTCGTCCATTACCCTCACATTTCCAGATGGCGCGCAGCGCAGCTTCCCGGCGGGAACGACCGGTCGCGACGTCGCCGCAGGCATCGCGCCGTCCCTCGTGAAACGCTCGGTCGCGATGGTGCTCAACGGCGCGCTCGCCGATCTCTCCGATCCGATCCCCGCCGATGCGAAAATCGAGTTCCTGACGCGCGAGGATCCGCGCGCGCTCGAACTGATCCGCCATGACGCGGCGCATGTCCTCGCCGAAGCCGTGCAATCGCTGTGGCCGGGCACGCAGGTGACGATCGGCCCCGTGATCGACAACGGCTTCTACTACGACTTCGCGCGGAACGAGCCGTTCACGCCGGAGGATTTCGCCGCGATCGAAAAGAAGATGCGCGAGATCATCGCGCGCGACGCGCCCTTCACGAAGGAGCTGTGGTCGCGCGACAAGGCGAAGGCGTTCTTTCGCGACAAGGGCGAATCCTACAAGGTCGAGCTCGTCGATGCGATCCCGCCGGGCGAGGATCTGAAAATATACCGGCAGGGAGACTGGCTCGATCTCTGCCGCGGCCCGCACATGACATCGGTCGGCAAGGTCGGAAACGCATTCAAGCTGATGAAGGTCGCGGGCGCCTACTGGCGCGGCGACTCCAACAATCCGATGCTGACCCGCATCTACGGAACCGCCTTCGCGACGCAGGCGGAGCTCGACCGGCATCTCAAGCAGATCGAGGAGGCGGAGAAGCGCGACCATCGCAAGATCGGCCGCGAGATGGATCTGTTTCATTTTCAGGAAGAGGGTCCGGGCGTCGTCTTCTGGCATCCGAAGGGCTGGCGCCTGTTCCAGACGCTGATCGCCTACATGCGCGGGCGTCTGGCGGCGGATTATGAAGAGGTGAACGCGCCGCAGCTTCTCGACAAATCGCTGTGGGAAACATCAGGCCACTGGGGCTATTACACGGACACGATGTTCGCGGCCAAATCGGCGGACGCGATCATTCACCCGAATGATCCGGACGCGGATCAGCGCGTGTTCGCGCTGAAGCCGATGAACTGCCCCGGCCATGTGCAGATCTTCAAGCATGGGCTGAAATCCTATCGCGAGCTGCCGATCAGGCTTGCGGAGTTCGGCGCGGTGCATCGCTACGAGCCGTCGGGCGCGATGCACGGGCTGATGCGCGTGCGCGGCTTCACGCAGGACGACGCGCACATCTTCTGCACGGAAGAGCAGATGGCCGAGGAGTGCATGAAGATCAACGATCTCATCCTCGCGGTCTATGGCGATTTCGGCTTCGACGAGATCGTGATCAAGCTCTCGACGCGGCCGGAGAAGCGCGTCGGAACCGACGCGATGTGGGATCACGCCGAAGCCGTGATGACGAAGGTGCTGAAGACGATCGAGCAGCGCTTCGGCAACCGCATCAAGACGGCGATCAATCCCGGCGAGGGCGCATTCTACGGGCCGAAGTTCGAATATGTGCTGCGCGACGCGATCGGTCGCGACTGGCAATGCGGCACGACGCAGGTCGATTTCAACCTGCCGGAGCGGTTCGGCGCCTTCTATATCGACGCCAACGGCGAGAAGAAGACGCCGGTGATGGTGCATCGCGCGATCTGCGGCTCGATGGAGCGCTTCACCGGCATCCTGATCGAGCATTTCGCCGGACATTTTCCGCTCTGGCTCGCGCCGGAGCAGATCATCGTCGCGCCGATCACGTCGGACGCCGACGACTACGCGCATGAGGTGACCGCTGCCGCGCTCGGCAAGGGCCTGCGCGCGCGCGCCGATCTTCGCAACGAGAAGATCAGCTACAAGGTGCGCGAGCACTCTCTGGCGAAGGTTCCGGTCATCCTCGCGGTCGGACGCAAGGAAGCGGCGGACAGGACCGTCTCGATCCGCCGGCTCGGCTCGCAGGCCCAGACGGTCGCCTCGCTCGACGAGGCGCTGGCCTCGCTTGCGGCGGAAGCGCAGCCGCCGCATCACTGAGCCGCATCGTCATTCCGACGACGCGGCCCAAAACATTTTCACGCGAACCAGACCGCCGGTTCGCGTGAAGACAACGCGATGAGGCAAGACACTGGAGGGTCGGCGGAATATTCGCCGCCTCATTTCTTGGATTGATCATGAAGTTTTCCGCCGACGCATGGCGCCGCAACAGCGCGCTTTACAATGCGATCCAGACGATGCCGTTCAACCGCGAGCTTGCGAGCGGCGCGCTGTCCCAGGAGCGTTTCCGGCGCTATATCATCCAGGACGCGCATTATCTCGGCGTCTATGGACGCTGCCTCGCGATCGCCGCCGGCAAGGCGTCGACGCCTGACCAACTCGTGCAGCTTGCAGGCTCGGCGCAGCGCACCGTGATGGTGGAGCGCTCGCTGCATGAGGGCTTCCTGAAAACCTATGGCGTCACGCCGGCGGAATTCGCCGCGGCCGAGATGTCGCCCTCCTGCCACGCCTATACGAGCTTTCTGCTCGCATCGGCGCATCACGAGCCGTTTCCCATCGCAGTCGCCGCGCTGCTGCCCTGCGCCTGGATCTATGAAGAGGTGGGACGCGAGATTCAGGCGCGCGCCGCGCCGGCAAATCCCTATCAGGCGTGGATCGACGCCTACACCAGCGACGATTTCCGCAAGGGCGTGAAGGCTGCGATCGCGCTCGTCGATCAGGCTGCGACAGAGCAGACCGAGGCGACGGTCGAGGCGATGCACAGCGCCTTCACCACCTCGGCGCGCTTCGAATGGATGTTCTGGGACAGCGCCTACAGGCTGGAGCAATGGCCTGCGTGACGGCGGTTCGCGGGGCGGATCAAGACGAACGGGATCGAAATGACGAGCGCGCCGCGAGCGCGCCTTGATTTCCCCGCGCGCTCAGCGCGCCAGCACCTCGATGTCGCGATCGAGACCGGACTCGACCTTGAAGGGACGCTGATACACTTTCCCCTGATGGCGGGCGATGCAGATATATTCGCCTTCCGCGAGAATCAGCGACGGAAACGCGCCGATCGCCTCGCGAATGATGTCGCCGCCGGGCGTGAGCACGGAGAAAGCCGTGCCGGCGAGCGCCTCGCCGCCGGGATTGGAGACGAGCTTCAGCGTTACGGTCGCCGCGCGATGATTCATCGTCGCTTCGGTCAGCGTTCCGCTCTCCACTTTCAGGTCGGCGCGCGTGATCGCATTGGTGTCGCCATAGGCCGACACGACGTGATAGGCGCCTTCGGGAAGGCGGACGAGGTCGCCTCCCTTCACGTTCTGGGCGACGAGGCGGCCTTCGCTGTTGTTCGGCAGCGGCGCGTAAATCGTGAACGTCACCTGCGCGGGCTGCAGCGGCGTCTGGCCGATGGCGCCTGACAGCCTCAGGCCGCCTGCCGCGATCGTCACGCGCTCGTTCGTCTCGCGCCCGCCGACCGTGATGCGTCGCACCGCGCTCGCCAGGCCATAGGCGACGTGAACGATGTAGGGGCCGGGCTCGAGCTGGAACGCCGGCGCGGGCTCCGTCGATATCGCGACCGGCTGTTCGGACGCGGCGTTGTCGATTTCGGGAAACACGCGCCAGGTCAATCCGCTCGCAATCGTTTTGTTGGTGATCGCGAACTGCGCGGTGAGGAAGAGCAGCCCTCTCGCGTCGGGCTTGACGGGGGCGGCCGCCTGCGGGGGCGCGGCCTCCGCGGGCGCCGGAACGGGAGGCGCGGGGACAGCGGGAGCGACCGGCGTCTGCGTCGCTTCGGCCGGCTGCTGTTGCTCGCTGACGGCGGGCGGCGCAGCCGGCGCATCCGTCTGCTGCGCCATCGCCGGCGCGAGGGAAAGAAGGAAAAAGGCGACGACGCGCTTGAGCATCAAACGATAGAGATTCCAGAAAGACGCTTCGTTTATAGCGATTCCAGACGGTTCCGTCCGCAGCGCGGATTTCCGCGCGAATATGGGCGATAATGCGACCTTGGTCTGCTGTCGACCCTTGACCCGGCCCGGCATGGCTACCTATCTCGCGTCATCGTCAGAGCTTTCAAGACGAAAGGCCCGCATGTCCGATCTCCTCTCCCTGCTCCAAACGCGGCGCTCGCTTGCCCCGCAGCGGATGACCGGCCCGGGCCCGACGGACGCGGACATCGCGACGATGCTGAAAATCGCGAGCCGCGTGCCCGATCACGGCAAGCTCGCGCCGTGGCGTTTTATCGTCATCAAGGGCGAGGCGCGGCAGCGCATCGGCGAGCAGCTCGAAGCGATCTACGCCGCCGATAATCCTTCCGCGGACGAAGACCGACGCAAGATCGAGCGCGCGCGCCTGACGCGCGCCCCGGTCGTCATCGCCGTCGTGAGCAAAGCCGCGCCGCATGTCAAAATTCCCGAATGGGAACAACTCATGTCGGCGGGCGCAGCCTGCATGAATCTCGTCTGGGCCGCGAACGCGCTTGATTTCGCGACAGCGTGGCTGACGGAATGGTTCGCCTATGACAGGCGCGCGCTGGCGCATTTCGGCGTCAAGCCGGATGAAAAGATCGTCGGCTTCGTCCATATCGGCCGCCGCACGGAGCCGGCGGACGAGCGTCCGCGCCCGGATCTCGCGCAGATCGTCAGCGAGCTTTGATCGCGAAGAGCCGGAGTCGAGCGATGTTCTACCAGCCGGAGATGCGGGACAAAGCGGTCCTGCCGCACGATCCGTTCAAGGCCATCGTCGCGCCGCGGCCGATCGGCTGGATCACGACCATATCCGCCGGAGGCGCGGTCAATCTCGCGCCCTATTCGTTCTTCAACGCCATTGGAGACAATCCGCCCCTTCTCGCTTTCTCCAGCACCGGCGTGAAGGATTCCGCGTTCCTGGCCGATGAAACGCGCGAATTCACCTTCAATCTCGCGACATGGGAACTGCGCGAGAAAATGAATCAGACGTCTGCGGCGCTGCCGCGCGGGGAGAGCGAATTCATTGCCGCCGGCTTGACGCCTGCGCCGGCGAGAATCGTGAAGCCGCCGCGCGTGGCGGAGTCGCCGGCGGCGCTCGAATGCGTGGTGACCGAGATCATCCGGCTGAAGGATCGCGGCGGCCGCGAGACGCGCAATCACCTCGTCGTCGGCGAGGTCGTCGGCGTGCATATCGACGATCGCTTCATCATCGACGGCCGGTTCGACGGCGCAAGCGCGCAAGCCATCGCGCGCTGCGGCTATCGCGATTACGCCGTCGTCACCGAGTATTTCGAGATGGCGCGCCCCGCCGGCGGCGGATAGGCGGTCAATCGGGGTCGACGCCCGCCGCTTTCGCGCGCGCGAGCACGCCTTGCGCGCGCAGGAGGTGAGGGCGGTCGACCATCTCGCCATCCATGCCGACGACGCCGAGCGACGGGTTATCCGCAAAGGCGGCGACGATGCGCTTCGCGCGCGCGATCGTTTTCGCATCGGGCGTAAAGACGTCGTTGATGATCGCGACCTGCGCCGGGTGGATCGCCATCTTGGCGGTGAAGCCGTCGCGCCGCGCCTCCTCGCATTCCGCGCGCAGTCCGGCCTCGTTGCGGAAGTCGACATAGACGGTGTCGATCGCGCGAACCCGCGCGCTCGCGGCGGCGAACAGCATCAGGTCGCGCGCCAGCCGGTAGGGCGGCGAAAACCGGCCATCGCCGTCGCGGTTGGCCTCGCCGCCAATGTCGGCCGACAGATCCTCCGCCCCCCAGGTCAATCCGTCGAGCCGGGCGCTGCTGCCCGCGTAGCTCGCCAGTCCGAAAATCGCGGACGCCGTCTCCGTCGCGATCGCGATGATGCGGGTCGCGCCCGCCGGACGGTCGGCGCGCGCTTCGGCGACCGCGAGCTTGCTGGACAGATGCTGCACGTCGGCGCCGCCCTGCGCTTTGGGCAGCATGACGGCGTCGGGCGCCGCCGCGACGACCGCCGCGAGATCATCGTCGGTCAGGTCCGAATCGAGCGGGTTGACGCGCACGATCAGCGTTTTCGTCGTCGCAGCCGCGCGCGCCCTGCCGATGAAGGACGCAGCGGAGACGCGGGCGGCCGCCTTGTTCGCGGCGGCGACGGAATCCTCAAGGTCGATGATCAGCGCGTCGGCGTCGCCCGCGAGCGCCTTCTCGAATTTCTTCTCGCTGTCGCCAGGAACGAAGAGAAGCGAGCGCATGTCAGCCCTTCTGCGGCGCCTTGCGCATGAAAGCCTGCCGCCGGCATTCAGCCACCAGCGTCCCGTCCGGCTTGTAGGCGCGATGGATGAACTCCACGATGCCCGCGTCGGGCCGCGAACGCGACTCGCGGGTCGATGCGACCTCGCTCTCGACGCGGATCGTGTCGCCTTCGAAAACCGGCGCGGGAAATTTCACCTCGGTCATGCCGAGATTGGCGATCGTCGTGCCGACCGTGGTGTCGTTGACGGAGATGCCGATCATGAGCCCGAGCGTGAACAGAGAATTGACGATCGGGCGGCCCCATTCCGTTTCCGTGGCGCAAAAATGCGCGTCGATATGAAGCGGCTGCGGATTGAGCGTCATGTTCGAGAACAGCATGTTGTCCATCTGCGTCACGGTTCGCGTCAGCCCGTGCGCGATTGTTTCTCCGACCGAAAAATCCTCGAAATAGCGACCGCCGCGCGGGTGCCGGGGAAGGGACATCGTCAAGCGTTTCCTGTGCGCGCCGAAGAGGAACCAATTCCGGGAGGCGGTCAAGCCGCCCGGGATTCGTCGCGCGGCGGAGGCGATTGACTTGCGCCCCGCCATGCTTTCGGCTCCCGCCGGAAAAGTCTGCGGAGCGCGGATGAACGACAAGCTCGAATTTCTGCTGGCCCTCGCGCGCGAACAGCATTTCGGCCGCGCCGCCGAATCATGCGGCGTGACCCAGCAGACCCTGTCGGCCGCGATCAAGCAGCTCGAGGAGCGCTTCGGTGTGCTGCTCGTCCAGCGCGGCTCGCGATTCCAGGGCCTCACGCCGGAGGGCGAGCGCGTGCTGCACTGGGCGCGACGCATCGTCGGGGACATCCGGGCGATGCATGACGATGTCGAGACGCTGAAGAAGGGCGTCTCCGGCCATCTGCGCATCGCCGCCATCCCCACGGCCTTGCCGATGGTCGCGGCGCTGACGACGCCCTACCGCGCGCTCCATCCCAATGTGCGCTTCACCATCGAATCCACCACATCGGCCGAGATTCTCGACCTTCTCGAAAACCTGAAGATCGATGCCGGGCTGACCTATCTCGAAAACGAGCCTGTCGGCCGCGCCTTCACCGTTCCGCTTTATCAGGAGCGCTACCGGCTGCTGACGGCGGCGGACGGCGTGTTCGGGGATCGCGAAACCGTGACATGGGCCGAAGTGGGCGAGGCGCCGCTGTGCCTGCTGACGCCCAACATGCAGAACCGGCGCATCATCGACCATCAGATCCGCGCGGCGGGCCACGAACCGGCGCCAACGCTCGAATCGAACTCGATGATCGTGCTGATGAGCCATGTCCGGACCGGCAAATGGCTCAGCGTCATGCCCGCGGTGCTGGCCGAGACGCTCGGCCTGACATCGCTCGTCCGTTCTATTCCGATCGTCGATCCGGTGGTGTCCCACACCGTCGGGCTGGTCTGCTTCCCGCGCGAGCTGATGACGGCGGCCGTGGCGGAGCTCGTTACGGTGGCCAGGAAGGCGGCAAGCGGCTGGTCGGCGCGCGAAAATCCGGCGTCCGCGTAGCAAATCATAGCTCAAGGCTATGATTTCATAGTCGTTTCTTAACAAATTTTTTTTGTCGATCTACCGGACTGCTTGATTGATTGTTGAGCGGTCCAAGCCCATGTTGTTTAGAACAACAGCAATCTGGGCGGAATCCCAATGGCGTTCTACGAGCCGTGGAATGCGGATGTGGCGAGCAAAATCATCGCCGCTCACGCCGGCCTGGAGGGGGCGACCCTTCCGATCATGCACGCGCTGCAGGAAGCCTTCGGGCATGTGCCCGACGCCGCCGTTCCTCTGATCGCGACCGCGCTGAACATCTCGCGGGCCGAGGCGTATGGCTGCGTGACATTTTATCATGATTTCCGCCGGAAGCCCGCGGGACGCCATGTCGTGAAGCTCTGCCGCGCCGAAGCCTGCCAGTCCGTCGGCGCAGACGCTTTGCACGCCGAGATCAAGCGCGAACTCGGCATCGACTGGCATGAGACCACCGCGGACGGGCGCGTCACTCTCGAGCCGGTGTTCTGCCTCGGCCTCTGCGCCTGCGGCCCCGCGGCGCTGGTCGACGAGCGACCTGTCGGCCGCCTCGACGCGGAGACGCTGCGCGACGCGCTGGCGGAAAGGCATTGATCATGGCCGACGGCGCGACCCGACTTTTTATTCCGCGCGACATGGCCGCGCTCGCGCTCGGCGCTGACGGCGTCGTCGCGGCCGTCGAGCGCGAGACGGCGAAACGCGGCCTCGCCCTGGACATCGTGCGCACCGGCTCGCGCGGCCTGCTCTGGGTTGAGCCCATGGTCGAGGTCGAGACGCCGCACGGCCGCATCGCCTACGGGCCGGTTTCGGCGCGCGACGTCGCCGATCTGCTCGATGCGGACATGCTGAACGGCGGCGCTCATTCCCTGCGGCTCGGACGGCCGGAGGACATTCCGTTCCTGGCGAAGCAGCAGCGGCTCACCTTCGCGCGCTGCGGCGTGATCGATCCGTTCTCGCTGGAAGACTACCGCGCGCATGGCGGCATGGCCGGCCTCGAGCGGGCGGCGGCGATGGATGCTGCGGCGATCATCGACGAGGTCAAGGCGTCCGGTCTGCGCGGGCGCGGCGGCGCAGGGTTTCCAACGTGGATCAAGTGGGACACGGTGCGGAAAGCCGACGCCGATCGCAAATATATCGTCTGCAACGCCGACGAAGGCGATTCAGGAACCTTCGCCGACCGCCTGCTGACGGAGGGCGATCCCTTCACGCTGATCGAGGGGATGACGATCGCGGGCCTCGCCACCGGCGCCAGCAAGGGCTTCATCTATAGCCGCTCGGAATATCCGCAGGCGTTCGAGGCGCTGCAGCGCGCGCTCGCCGTCGCGCGGCGGCGGGGCGTGCTCGGCGCGTCGGCCGCCGGCTCCGGCAAGCCGTTCGAGATCGAGGCGAGGCTCGGCGCGGGCGCGTATATCTGCGGCGAGGAGACGTCGCTCCTCGAAAGCCTCGAAGGCAAGCGCGCTCTGGTGCGCGCCAAGCCGCCGATCCCTGCGATCAAGGGACTTTTCGGCAAGCCGACGCTGGTCAACAACGTTCTCTCCTTCGCCGCCATACCGTGGATCATGGCGAATGGCGGCAAGGCGTACGCCGATTTCGGCATGGGCCGTTCGCTCGGCACGCTGCCGGTGCAGCTCGCCGGCAATGTGAAGCGCGGCGGTCTGATCGAGCTCGCCTTCGGCGCGACGCTGCGCGCGGTGGTCGAAGAGTTCGGCGGCGGCACGCTCAGCGGCCGGCCGGTGCGCGCGGTGCAGGTCGGCGGTCCTCTCGGCGCCTATTTTCCGGAGCGGATGCTCGACATTCCGCTCGACTACGAGGCCTTCGCGGCGGCGAAGGGGCTGCTCGGACATGGCGGCGTCGTGGTGTTCGACGACAGCGTCGACCTCGCGAAGCAGGCGCGGTTCGCTTTCGAATTCTGCGCCGTGGAGTCGTGCGGCAAATGCACGCCATGCCGGATCGGCGCGACGCGCGGCGTCGAGACGATGGACAAGGTGATCGCGGGCGTTCAAACCGAGCGCAATCTCAATCTCGTGCGCGACCTGTGCGAGATCATGACGGATGGTTCGCTCTGCGCCATGGGCGGGCTGACGCCCGTGCCGGTGATGAGCGCGATCACGCATTTCCCCGAGGATTTCAGCAAGGGTTCGCGACTCTCCGTCGCGGCCGAGTGAGGAGCTCGTCATGAGCCTCATCAAGGAACTGGACTACGGCACGCCGATCCGTCTCTCCGAGGACGAAGTGACGCTGACCATCGACGGCGTCGGCGTCAGCGTTCCCGCCGGAACGTCGGTGATGGCCGCCGCAATGAGCATGGGAACGAAAATTCCCAAGCTGTGCGCGACCGACATGCTGGAGCCGTTCGGCTCCTGCCGCATGTGCCTCGTCGAGATCGAGGGGCGGCGCGGAACGCCCGCTTCCTGCACAACGCCGGCCGAGAACGGCATGATCGTGCGCACGCAGTCCGACAAGCTCGCGCGCCTGCGCAAGGGCGTGATGGAGCTTTACATCTCGGACCATCCGCTCGATTGCCTCACCTGCTCGGCGAACGGCGATTGCGAATTGCAGGACATGGCCGGCGTGGTCGGCCTGCGCGACGTCCGCTACGGCAAGGAGGTCGCCAATCATTTCGAGACGGACTCGCCGCTCGCGCTCCCCGTCGACACGTCCAATCCCTACTTCCAGTACGATCCGGCGAAATGCATCGTGTGCAACCGCTGCGTCCGCGCCTGCGAGGAGGTGCAGGGCACGTTCGCGCTGACGATCGAGGGCAGGGGCTTCGACTCGCGGGTTTCGGCTGCGGGCGTGAGCTTTCTCGACTCCGACTGCGTGTCCTGCGGCGCCTGCGTGCAGGCCTGCCCAACCGCGACTCTCATGGAGAAGACCGTCGTCGAGCACGGCCAGCCTGAACATTCCACGGTGACGACCTGCGCCTATTGCGGCGTCGGCTGCTCGTTCAAGGCGGAGATGCAGGGCGACAAGGTCGTCCGCATGGTTCCCTACAAGGGCGGGCAGGCGAACGAAGGACATTCCTGCGTGAAGGGACGGTTCGCCTGGGGCTACGCGACGCACAAGGACCGCATCACCAAGCCGATGATCCGCGAGACGATCACCGATCCGTGGCGCGAGGTGTCGTGGGAGGAGGCGATCAACCGCGCGGCGAGCGAGTTCAAGCGCATCCAGAACGACTACGGTCGCGAAGCCGTCGGCGCGATCACGTCGTGAAGCTTGTGCGCGCCGGTTTCGGCAACAACAATGTCGACACCTGCGCCCGCGTCTGCCATTCGCCGACCGGCTACGGCCTGAGCAAGACGTTCGGCACGTCGGCGGGAACGCAGGACTTCAAGTCCGTCGCGAAGACCGACGTGATCATGATCATCGGCGCCAATCCGACGGACGGGCATCCGGTGTTCGCATCGCGCATGAAGAAGCGCCTGCGCGCCGGCGCGAAGCTCATCGTCATCGATCCGCGCCGCATCGACATGGTGAAATCGCCGCACGTCGCCGCGAGCCATCACCTCGCGCTCAGGCCGGGGACGAATGTCGCGGTGCTGAATGCGATGGCGCATGTGATCGTGACAGAGGGGCTGATCGACGAAAGCTTCGTGCGCGAGCGCTGCGACCTCGTCGATTTCGAGATGTGGGCGCGGGCGATCGCCGAGGAGCGTAATTCGCCGGAGGCGATGGAGCCGTACACCGGCGTGGCGGCGCAGGATCTGCGCGAGGCCGCGCGGCTCTACGCCACCGGCGGCGCCGCGGCGATCTATTACGGCCTCGGCGTCACCGAGCACAGCCAGGGATCGACCACGGTCATGGCGATGGCCAACCTCGCGATGGCGACAGGCAATATCGGACGCGACGGCGTCGGCGTGAATCCGCTGCGCGGACAGAACAATGTGCAGGGCTCCTGCGACATGGGCTCCTTCCCGCATGAATTCTCGGGCTATCGCCATGTCAGCGACGACTCGACGCGGCAGATGTTCGAGAGCCTCTGGAACAGGCCGCTGTCGAACGAGCAGGGCTTGCGCATCCCGAACATGATCGACGAAGCGATCGGCGGCGGCTTCAAGGGCCTCTATGTGCAGGGCGAGGACATCGCCCAGTCCGATCCGGATACGCAGCACATCACCGCCGGGCTGCGCGCGATGGAATGCGTCGTCATCCAGGACATCTTCCTCAACGAGACGGCGAAATACGCGCATGTCTTCCTGCCGGGCTCGTCCTTCCTCGAAAAGGACGGCACCTTCACCAACGCGGAGCGCCGCATCAGCCGCGTTCGCAAGGTGATGGAGCCCTTGTCCGGCAAGAGCGAATGGCAGGCGACGATCGATCTTTCCAACGCGCTCGGCTATCCCATGTCCTATTCGCATCCCAGCGAGATCATGGACGAGATCGCGCGACTGACGCCGACCTTCGCCGGCGTGAGCTATGAGAAGATCGAGCAGCTGGGCTCCGTCCAGTGGCCCTGCAACGACAAGGCGCCGACAGGCACGCCGATCATGCATGTCGACCGCTTCGTGCGCGGCCTCGGCAAATTCATGATGACCGAGTATGTGCCGACGGAAGAAAAAACGGGCGCGCGCTTCCCGCTGATCCTCACCACGGGCCGCATTCTGTCGCAGTACAATGTGGGGGCGCAGACGCGGCGCACCGAAAACTCCGTGTGGCATGACGAGGACGTGCTCGAAATCCACCCGTTCGACGCCGAGAATCGCGGCGTCAAGACAGGCGATCTCGTCGCTCTGCAGAGCCGAACCGGCGAGATCTCGCTGCGCGCCGAGGTCAGCGAGCGCATGCAGCCGGGCGTCGTCTACACCACGTTCCATCACGCCAAGACGGGCGCGAACGTCATCACCACCGACTTCTCCGACTGGGCGACGAACTGTCCCGAATACAAGGTGACCGCCGTTCAAGTCCGTCGCACCAACCAGTATTCGGACTGGCAGGAGCGCAACGCGCGCGAGGATATCGAACTGCGCCGCATCGCGCCGCGCTTCGCCACGGCGGCGGAATGATCCCCGCCGTCGAAACCGTCGCGGCGCGTTATGTCTCGTTCGCTGACGGCGGCGCGCGGGACGGCCAGCGCGCGGTTCCCGTCGAGCATCCGGTGAATATCATTTATGGCGGCGTTCCCTATGCGGTGATGATGGCGACGCCGCTTGATCTCGAAGATTTCATCGTCGGATTCAGCCTGACCGAAGGCGTCGTCGCCAGCGCGCAGGACATCCGCGACATCGCGTTCGAGGAGCATCCGCTTGGGCTGCGCGCGCAGGTCGCGCTCGCGCCGTCGGCGTTCAGCGCGCATCTTTCCCGCCAGCGCAACATGACGGGCCGCACGGGCTGCGGGGTCTGCGGCGTGCAGGATCTCGACGCGCTGCCGGAAGCGCGAAAGGTCGCGACATCCGTCACTGTCGAGCCTTCTCGGATCGCGCGCGCCGTCGCCGCACTCGAGCATCATCAGCCGCTGAACGACGCCACGCGCGCGGTTCACGGCGCCGCCTGGTTCGATCTCAACGGCGATCATGTCATGACGCGCGAGGATGTCGGCCGCCACAACGCGCTCGACAAGCTGATCGGCGGTCTGATGCGCGGCGGGCATCGCGCGGACAGCGGCTTCGTCGTGATCACCAGCCGCTGCTCCTTCGAAATCGTGGAGAAGACCGCGGCCTTCGGCGCATCGCTGCTGGTAGCCGTTTCTGCGCCGACATCGCTTGCGATCAAACGCGCCGAGGCGCTCGGCGTGAGCCTTGTCGCGATTGCGCGCACGGACGGCGCGACGCTTTTCACGGCGGCGCAGAGCCACAAAGCGGAGGCGTGCGCATGAGCGGGGGCGGAGAGAATGCCGAGAAGCTGACGCGCATGGCCAACCAGATCGCGGCCTTCTTCAAGTCCTATCCTGAAGCGACCGCGGTCGAGGGCGTGCGCGAGCATGTCGCGAAATTCTGGACGCGCGGCATGCGCGCGGCGATTGTCGCGGAAGCGCGCAGGCCGGACAACGGACTCGATCCCGCCGTCGTCAAGGCGGTCGCTCTCCTGAAGGAAAGCCAGCCCGCCTGAGCGGGCTTGCGCGCGCTGTCAGGCGTCGAGCGGAAAGATCGGTCGCCTGATCTTTTTGTACGGCAATGTCGTGAGATCGCTGGGGCAGGCGCCGCGCACGGCGACCAGATAACTGCGCGCCGCGATCTTGTCGTAAGCCCGCCGATGCGCCACGGCGGCCTTCACGCCGATGAAGCGAAGCGTCTCCGGCGCGACGCCCTGAGAGCGCCATTGGCCGAGATCGAAGGGCGGCGTCTTTCGGCTCGTGAGAAGGATCGTCGTTTCGACCGCCTGAACAACAGCGCAGGGTCCCATTTCGATATGAACGCCGCCGGCAGCGAGATGGCTCTGCCGATCCTCCAGCGTGAAACGCCCATCGGAGCGGCTGATGAGCGTCGCATCGACGGGAACGGGTCCGGGATCGAGCTCGCCGCCCTTGCCGCCGACAGCGATGCGCGTGGTTGATCCGATCGCCCTGTCGGCGAGCGTCGCGACAGCCTGCGGATCGTTGATGATGACGCCTGATTTCGGCAGCGCGTGTTGCAGGAACGCGCGCAGGACGCTCGTGCAATCGCCGGGCGCGCCGCCGCCGATGTTGTCGGCGGGCTCGACGAAGATGATGGGCCTATCGGCCGGGCGGGTCAGCGCGTCGGCGATGGCGGCCACCAGGTCCCATTCCTCGGGGATTCCCCTGGCGCGATGCTCCATCGCCAACGCGGCGACCCTGTCGAGATGCCCGCCGGCGGCGCCCTCGGCGCCGGTCGTGACCAGATTCATTGAAACGCCGGTGTCGCGCGTGTCGGCGAACGCATAGCCGGCAACAATATTGGCCGCCCACACCGCCGGATCGGCGGCCTCGATGGCGCGGGCCGCCTGTTCGAGCGCCTTCATCGGAACATCCGCCGTTCCCGTGCCTGTGGGCGGCCAGACGATCGGCGTGGCGCGGTGAACGATGCGGGGGCGTCGCCCCTCGCGCAGCGAACGGGCGAGCAGTTCCGCCGAGAGCACGGCCATCGCGCGCGCGTCCGTGTGCGGGTTTTCGCGATAGCCGACAAGGCCGTCCGCATGCCGCGCCATCTGCTCGGTGAAGGTGGCGTGCAGATCGAAGACGCCGAACAGGGGAAGATCCGCGGCGCCGGGCAGGGCGCGAACGCGCGCCAGAAACGTTCCTTCCGGATCGTCGTCCTCGGTGGTGACCATCGCCCCGTGCAGATCGAACCAGAGGCCGTCCAACCCCGCCGCCGCCTCCTTCTCCGCGATCGCGCTGAAGGCGCGCCAGAACGTCTCGAACGCGCTTTGCTCGATGCGCCCCGACGGCGTCGCGCGCATGAGAGCCGTGGGAACCGGGGTCCAGCCTTCACGCTCGGCCACTTCGAGAAAGCCGTCCGTCGTGGAGCCGTCGCCGCGCCGGCGCAGCAGGGCCGCGCCCTCCTCCAGCTTGATCGAGTCGATGGTGGTGACCTCATCGACGAAGGTGTGGGTCTCATGAAAGAGGCCGCCGAACAGAATACGTTTCCCTGTCACGTCATGTCTCCATCGCGCGGTCATGGGCGGGAAGCGGCGAATTCTCGGGCCAGAAGCGGCATGACACGCCATGCTCCGCGGTCACCCTGTGCCAGCGCGAGGTTCCGGAAAGCGCGTGATCCTCTCCGAAGGCGCAGGGGCCGCGAGCGGTTTCGTCATCGGGGAAGTGGCGCTCCGGCTGCGCGCGCCGCAATCTTTCCCGCTGCAACGCCGGATCGGGCACGGGAACAGCGTCGAGCAGCATCTGCGTGTAGGGATGCGCCGGCGCGTCATAAACCTGTCCGGCGGCGCCCATCTCGATGATGCGGCCGCGGAACATCACCGCCACCTTATGCGCCACCTCGCGCACGATCGCGAGGTCGTGGGCGATGAACAGATAGGAGACGCCGAGCTTTTCCTGCAGCGACTGAAGCAGCGCCACGATCTGCGCCTGCGTCTGCACGTCGAGCGCCGACACCGGCTCGTCGCAGACGACGAAATCGGGATTGACCGCGAGCGCCCTGGCGATGGCGATGCGCTGGCGCTGGCCGCCGGAAAAAGCGTTCGGATAGCGATGCATCGTCGCGGGGTCCATGTTGACCAGCGTCAGCAGCTCCTCGACGCGCTCGCGCGTCCGGTTTTCCGGCGCCGACTTATGAACCCGCAGCGGCTCAGCGAGAATCTGCGCGATCGTCATGCGCGGATGCAGGCTCGAATAGGGATTTTGCAGCACGAACTGCATATGTCGCCGCATGCCGCGCAGTTCGCTGCGCGACATGCGCGTGAGATCGCGACCGAGAAGCTTCACAGAGCCGCGATGGATCGCCTGCAATCGGAGAACGGCGCGGCCCGTGGTCGTCTTGCCCGAACCGGATTGACCGACCAGACCCAGCGTCTGGCCGGGCGCGATGTCGAACGACACGCCGTCGATCGCCGCGACCGGCGCGCCGCCGCGCCGCGCTGGAAACACGACTGAGAGGTCCTCGACCTCAAGCAAGGGAGGCGTCGTCGCGCTCGTCATGCGGCTTGGCCGGAACGATGAAGGCGCGGCGTCGCGGCCAGCAATCGCCGCGTGTAATCGTGGGCCGGCGCGGCGAAAACAGCGTCCACGCGTCCGGTCTCGACGATCCTGCCGCGATACATCACATTCACCGTTTCAACCATTCCCGCGACCACGCCGAAATCATGCGTGATGAGCATCAGCGACATGCCGCGCTCGTCGCGCAGGCGCAGCAGCAGGCGCAGGATCTGCGCCTGCACCGTGACGTCGAGCGCCGTGGTCGGTTCATCGGCGATGAGCAGATCAGGATCGCAGGAAATGGCGATGGCGATGAGCACGCGCTGACGCATGCCGCCGGAAAACTGATGCGGGTAATCATCGGCGCGGCGGGCCGGGTCCTGAATGCCGACAAGCCCCAGAAGCTCGACGCTTCGCGCGCGCGCCTCCCTGGCGGAAAGATTCATGTGGCGGCGGATGATGTCGTCGATCTGCGCGCCGACCGTCATCACCGGATTGAGCGAGGTCATCGGATCCTGAAACACCATCGCGATCCGCCGGCCGCGAATATCGAGCATCTCGCTTTCGTCGAGCTGCAGCAGATCGCGGCCCGCGAAATCGACCGAGCCGCGCAACCGCACCTTCGCGCCCTCGGGCGCGAGGCGCATGACGGCGCGCGCGGTGACGCTCTTGCCCGAGCCGGATTCGCCGACGAACCCGACGGCCTCGCCGCGAAGGATGTCAAACGACACGCCGCGAAGCGCATGCACCGGCGCCCGGGGATCGCCGATCTCCGCATGCAGATCACGAACGCGGAGCAGCGGCCCGGTCTCGCTCATCACAGTTTCCGACATCTCAGTTTCCAACATCGAGCGTCTCGCGCAGGCCGTTGGCGAGAACGATGAAGGTGAGAGTCGCAAACACGATCGCCGCCGCCGGACCGACGACGGTCATCGGCGCAAGCTCCATGAACTGACGGGATTCCGAGACCATGCCGCCCCAGTTCGGATCTGGCGGCGGCGGGCCGAGCCCGAGAAAGGACAGCGCGGTGATGGTGAAAATCGTCTGCGCGAGCGTCAGGCTGGTGTTGACGAGAATGGGAGAGGCGACCATCGGCAGCACATGGCGAAGCACGATGCGCGTTTCGCTCATGCCGACGCTGCGGGCCGCCTCGACATGGTCCCACTGCTTGACGCTGAGCACGGGCGCGCGCACCACGCGCGCCATCGCCGGCGTATAGACGATCGCGATCGTCAAAATCAAATTCGGAATCGTCGGACCAATCGCGGCGACGACGGTGAGAGCCAGAAGAAACACCGGAAACGCGAAGACGATATCGAGCGCGCGCATGATGATCTCGTCGACAAGTCCGCCCAGATAGCCCGAGAGAAGACCGAGGATAAGCCCGGCGACGAGCGCGAGAAAAACGGCGCTGAAGGTGATCAGAAGCGTGGTGCGGCCGCCGACGATCATGCGGCTCAGCACGTCGCGCCCGATCGAGTCGGTTCCGAGCCAGTGCGCCGCGCTTGGCGGAGCGAGCGATTCAGGCGAGGTCGCCGACGCGTCATAGGGCGCGATCAGAGGCGCGAACAACGCCGTCAGAATCACGATGGCCAGCATGACTCCGCCAAGGCCGAGCAGGATGTGGCCGCCGTTGAGAAAGAACTGGCGGCGCTTCGCCGCCGGCGCGACAATGTCGACGTTTTCGCGGGCCGCGTCGCTCACAGCCGCACCCTCGCGTCGATGCGCGCATAAGCGATGTCGACCAGCATGTTGACGAGCACGACGATCGCGGCCGTCAGCAGGATAATCGCCTGAATGACGGGATAGTCGCGGCTGTTGATGGATTCGTAGAGATATTGGCCCATTCCGGGGATTGCGAAGATGGTCTCGACAAGGATGCTGCCGCCGAGCAGCGCGGCGACCTTCAATCCCGTCGCGGTGACGACCGGCGTCAGCGCGTTCCTGATCAGGTAATCGCGCAGCACCGCGCCGCGGCGCAGTCCCTTTGCTCTCGCCACCATCACGAAGTCCTGATTGGCGACTTCCAGCACCGCCGCGCGGATATTCTCGGACACGGTGACCGAGACGGCGAGCGACAGCGCAAGAGCCGGCAGGAGAAGTCCGGCGATATTGCCGACAGGATCGGAGAGGAAGGGCGTGTAGCCGAGAATCGCGAACTGGGGAAAATAGAGCCCGACAAGCAGAACGATGAGCGTCGCGACGATATAGTTGGGAACAGCCAGCATCACGCCGTTGACCATGCGGACGATCCAGTCCGTCGCGCCGCGCAGTCGCGCGGAGGCGAGGCCGGTGATGGAGCCCATCACAATCGACATGATCGCTGCGATCAATGCGAGCTGAAACGTGACGATGAAACGATCGAAGACCGTTCCGGCGACGGGCTGACGCGTCACGAAAGACACGCCGAAATCACCCGTCAACGCCTTGCCGAGCCAGATCACATATTGCTCGATCAGGGGGCGGTCGAGGCCGAGCTGACGCCTAATCCCCTCAAGCACTTCCGGCGCGACGCTCTGCGCGCCGGTCGCCGCGATCGCGAAATCACCGGGAAGGGCGCGCATCAGCACAAAGGCGACGAACGAAACGCCGAGCAGAATCCCCAGCGTCCACGCCAGGCGAGTCAGGATGACGCGCTTCATCGCGCCGGTTGCGGCAGGTGGAAGCCGCTATTTTTTCACCCAGGTGGTGCGGACGAAGGAGCGAATGTTCGCCGCCAGCGCCTCATAGCCGTGCGTGTAATTCCACCACATCTCCCAGCGAAGCGGATACTGATAGATCTGGATCACATAGGCGTTATCGGCGATGCGGCGCTGGATCTCCTGATTCTTCGCGGCGCGGCTGTCGAGATTGGTGTCGGCGCGCGCGTCCATGATCATCTTGTCGAGCGTCTTGTCGGAAGCGCCCATCGCCGCGCCGAACTTGGTGTCGGACTTGATATATTGGAGAATGGCGTCGGCGTCGGGAGTCCAGGACAGAGCGACGGAAAGAAGCGTCGCCCAATTGCCCGACGCCCACATGCTGAGCAGCGGCGCGGTCTCCATCGGAACCAGCTTCACGGTGATTCCGGCGGCTCGCCATTGCTGCTGAAGGATCTGCGCGCAGGCCACGTCGAGCGGGTTCGCGGCGACGACGATATAGTCGCCGAGGTCGATGCCATTCGGATAACCTGCTTCGGCGAGCAGCTTCTTCGCTTCCGCCGGATCGTGCTTGTAGTAAGGCAGGTCGCCGACGCCGTCATAGCCGCCGACCTGGCTTTCCGGGATCATCGCGCCCACCTTGCCGGCGCCGCCCAGCACCGTCTGAAGGCAGGCCTTGCGATCCGTGGCCAGACTCAGCGCGCGGCGCACCTTCACATCGTTGAGCGGCTTCGCTTTCATGTTGAGCCAGATGGGGAAGGTGCGCGAGGTCTGGCCCGGCGCCGACACCAGGTCCGGCGACGTCTTCACGAGCACAGCCGCGACCTTGGGGTCCTTGAGCCAGGTCATGTCGATGGCCTTCGAGCGCAGCGCGGAGGTCAGCGTGGACTGGTCCTTGTAGAACTTGAACACGACCTTCGAGAGATAGGGGAGGCCCTTTTCGTAATAGTTCGGATTGGCGGCCAGCGTGAACTGCTGGTTGGGCTGATAGGACTCGAAAGAGAAAGGCCCGGTTCCGACGGGCTTCGTGTTAATGTCGGCGACGCCCTTCGGAACGATCGCTCCGCTCGGATTGGTCGCGAGATAATTCAGGAAGGCCGCGTCCGTGTTCGACAGCTCGAACTTCACGGTGAGCCTGTCGACCACAGTCACCGCCTTGACGCTCGCATAATCCGCCCGCAGCCGGCTCGCCGTCGCCGGGTCCATGATGCGGTCGAAGGTGTATTTCACATCCTCGGCGGAGAAGTCCTGGCCGTTATGAAACTTCACGCCGTCGCGGAGTTTGAAGACATAGGTCTTGTCGTCCGGCTTGTCGTAACTGAGCGCGAGATCGGGCTCGATCTTCATCTGCGCGTTCCAGCGCAGCAGGCCGGTATAAAGCAGCGAGGTGAAGTCGAAGGACGAAAAGGCGGTGATCGTCGTCGGATCGAGGCCGATCGGGTCGGCGTCCGCGCCGATGTTCAATACGCCGCCTGCGACCGGCGTTTCCGCCGCCAGGCTTTGGCCAGTAAGCAGGGGCGCGCCGGCCAGCGCGGCGCCGCCCATGAGCCAGAGACGCAGCGCATTGCGGCGAGACAATTCGCCATCGCTCCAGGGAAGCGAGGCGGTCGATCCAGATGAAATCGGCTTTTCCAATGTGTAGCTCCGTCCCGTTCCCCAACGCGCATTCCGCGCCGTCGTCCGTTCGCGTAGCCGCCCGTCGTCGCGCGCCTTCACGCTTCGCAGCGGCGTCGCGACTCATCAGCGATTCGCCCGGCGCGACAGCCGGCTTGCGGCGTCGTTGAGGCGAGGCGCGCGCCAAGCCTTCAACGCATACGGTTTTGATTGCCATGGAGGCTAATAACCGCCAAATTTCGCGTCAAGAGCGCTGCGGTTTCACCTGAAGAAACGATCGCGCCGGTTTTTTCAGCCCGTCCTTACGTGCCGCCTCTGCTATTTGATTTGAAACGACGATCGCCTGGCCGCGCGGGACGCCTTGTCGCAATGACTGACAATTCGTCGCCGACAGGCTGACACCCGGCGTCGTTTCTCTCGCTGTCGGGATCACGCGGTTTCCTAGACGCATCTCAAATGGCTGCGCGCCGCGCGACTGCGATCCGGCATGAAAGGTCGGTTTTCAGGGGCAGGCCATCCGCGCGCCGAAAGCGCTGCGGATGCTTCAGCGGCCGCGCGTTTTGTTCTGTCTAACGAAATCACTTGAAGCGATCGCGCCGCGATTGTTTCTTCGGCTGAAAAGCGCATAGAACGCGCGTCGTCGCCCTGACGCGCGCTATGGCTTCGTTCCGGCGCGCCGCCAGCAGAGCTGCGCATCGGAAAACGTTCTGGGAGTTTCACCATGTCACCGCCACGCGCTTCCGTTTCGGAATTTCGCTCAAGGCTGCGCAGCAAGCAGCATCTGCTCGGCACTTTCATCAAGACGCCGTCCAGCCACGCGATCGAGATCATTGGCTCGGTCGGATTCGATTTCGTCATCATCGACCAGGAGCACGCGCCTTTCGATCGCAATTCGATCGACATCGCCTGTCTCGCGGCTAAGGCATCCGGGATAGCCGCTATCGTGCGGGTCGCTGAGCCTTCGCCATCAAGCATTCTGGCGGCGCTTGATCTGGGAGCGATCGGCGTCATGGCTCCGCATGTGGATTCCCCCGAGAAGGCCAAAGCCCTCGCCGCCGCTTGCCGCTATCGCGGCGGGGTCAGGGGCTTCTCCAATACGACCAGGGCCGGCGATTTTGGCGGCGCGTCTCTCGCCGATCACATCGCCGATCAGGACGCGCGCGTGACCTGCATCGCGATGATCGAAGACGAGGCGGCGCTTTCCCATCTTGACGGGATCGCGCGGGTCGACGGCATCGACGCTTTTTTCATCGGCCGTGGCGATTTGACGGCGGCGCTCGGCGTTGAGCGCATGGCGGAGGCCACCCGGACAATTACCGCCGCGGCGCGCGCCGCCAACATGCCGGCGATGGCGCTCGTCTCAAGCAAGGAAGATGCGCGCGCGATGCGCGATCTCGGCGTCACCGCATTTCTCGTTTCCAACGATCAGAATTTTCTGAAATCCGCTGCGGCGCAGGCCCTCAAAGATTATGGAGACGCCAAGACCTGGTGACGCTTGAGCGCCGACGCGATCTTTTGCCGCGCCGGCGCTTTCTCTCCGCGCGCTCGCAACCTTACTTCAGCGCTTGTTCGACGCGCGCCTTCCAGGCCGCGAGATAGGCTTTGCGCGCGTCATCTTCGACGCGCGGCGCAGCATAAGCGACGAACGGCTCGAACACCTTCATTCCCATATATTCGAGCGCCAGCCGCTGAACCGGCCACAGCACCTTCTCGATCGGCCCGTAAACGCCTTCCTCGGAAAAACGCTGCGGCGTGCCGCCGGTGGCGACGCAAAAGAGGCCGCGCTTGTCCTTGAAGAGACCTGAATCGAAACGCGCGCCGTCGACATACGCGAAGCCGTAAGAGAGAACGCGCTCCAGCCATCCCTTCAGGATCGCCGGCGGGCCGCCCCACCAGAGCGGAAAAGCCAGCACCAGCAGATCGGCGCGCCGCACGCGATCCTGCTCGACCGCGATCTCCGCCGCATAGGCGTTTTCCTGCGCCGCTTTCAACTGCTCGGCCTGATAGTGGAAGCGATCTGCATCGGCCACGCTCGTGAAGTCATGACGCCCGGCGACGGGATTGAAGCCCGAAGCATAGAGGTCCGAAACCTCCACGGTGTGGCCCGCCGCCTCAATGGCCTCCACCGCCGCGTCCTTCATCGCGGCGGTGAAGGATGTCGGCTCCATATGGGCGTAAACGATCAATGCGTGCATTGCGCCGTCATCCGTCAGAACTCGACGCGATCGCCGCCCTTGAGCTGCAAGATCGCGCGCGCGTCGTCCGGCGTCGCGATCTCCAGCCCCAGACCTTCAAGGATCTGACGCGCGCGTCTCACCTGCGCCGCGTTCGATTCCGCAAGCTTTCCGGGACCGTCCCACAAGGAGTCTTCGAGGCCGACGCGGACATTGCCGCCCATCGCCGCCGCGAGCGTGATGATCGGCATCTGGTTCCTGCCGGCGCCGAGCACCGACCAGCGATAGGAATCGCCGAACAGCCGGTCGGCGGTGCGCTTCATGTGCAGCACATCCTCGGGGTGAGGCCCGATGCCGCCAAGGATTCCGAAGACGCTCTGCACGAAGAAAGGCGGCTTGACGAGGCCGCGATCGACGAAATGGGCCAGCGTGTAGAGGTGGCCGATGTCGTAACACTCGATTTCAAAGCGCGTGCCGTTTTCCGCGCAGGTCGTGAGGATGCCCTCGATATCCTTGAACGTGTTCTTGAACACGCGATCGCGCGAGGCCTCGAGCGCCTCCTTCTCCCAGGCGTGCTTGAATTCCTTGTAGCGGGCCATCATCGGAAACAGGCCGAAATTCATCGAGCCCATGTTCAGCGAGGCGACTTCGGGCTTGAACGTCGCGCAGGGCTTCAGCCGCTCCTCGATGGTCATGCTAGGCGCGCCGCCGGTGGTGATGTTCACGACGCAGTTGGAACGCTGCTTGATGATCTTGAGGAAGGGTTGGAACGCCTCCGGGCTTTGGTCCGGCCGCCCGTCCGCTGGATTGCGCGCATGCAGATGGACGATCGCGGCGCCCGCTTCGGCGGCGCCGATCGCGGCGTCCGCGATCTCCTGCGCGGTCACCGGCAGATGCGGCGACATCGTCGGCGTGTGGATGGAGCCGGTCACGGCGCAGGTGATGATGACTTTGTTCGCCATAGCGATCGCCTCTTCAATGATGCGCGGCGAGATCAGGCCGCCGCGCGGGCCGGAAGATCGCTTTCAATGCCGAGCACATGCGCGGCGTTGGTCGACACCATCTTCCTGATGTCGGCGTCGGCGTAGCCCAGCTCGATGCACAGGTCGATGCCGCGGCGCATGCCGTCCACCGGCCTGAACACGCCGACCTGTCCGAGATCGGAGCAGAGAATCGTCCGGTCGACGCCGGCCGCGTCGATGAGCTGCTTGAGAAACTCCGGCTCGGAATGCTTGAACTTGCAGCCATCGAGAAACATGCAGAGCGAATGCTCGACATAGGCGCCGAGCTCGACCGCGGCCCGCACGTCGTCGAGCGTGGCGTAAACCATGTCCTCGGGATGGGTGAAGATCATCCGCTTGACGCCGCGCCTGCGCGCTTCTTCGAAAACGGTCAGCGTCTCCTTCGCATGGATGTGGCCGCTCGCCAGCGCCATGCCGGTTCGGGCCACCACATCGAGGATTTCCTTCGCGTCGTCGCGGACCGAGCCGTCGTCATTGGTCACGGGAATGGCGCTCGCGGGCCTTATCTTGGTTGTGGACGCTGGATGCGAGCGGCCCGACTCCTTTTCCCATCTCAGATGGTTCACGGCTGCGAGCGTGGGCAGCCAGACGATCTTGCCGCCCATCGCGGCGGTGTGCTCCACCGCATAGGGATTGAGACCGCCGATGACATTGTTCAGCGCGATGCCGGAATAGACCTTTGCCGTCAGTTCCGGATGATGCGCGGCGATCAATGCAGCGGTCATGACGCCGGAATAATCGTGATCCTTGGTGACGACCGCGGCCATGCCCGCCGCCGACGCCTCGCGCGCCAGCTCGAGATGATCGAGGCCGCGCGGGGCGATCGAGGGACCGCTGTGCACATGAGGGTCGATCGCGCCGGCCATGAGGCGGTCGATCCGCGCCTCGGGTGACTTCTGACTCGATGATGAGACCATTGTGTTCTCCCTGGACTGGCGTCGGGTCACGCCGCCGACGCGAGCCTGCTCCGCGCGGCGCGCCACGGCGGCCTTGACAGGCGCAGCGTTTCCCCCGACCCTGTATCGAATAGCGAAACATGGTATTGTGTTTCAAGACAAGAAAAACCGGCGGAGAATGGGTGTCAAGCCTAGTCCTGGCCGCGCCGGCGCTGATCTGGAGGCAAAGGGGGAGGCTGATGCCACGAATTGCGGGGCCGCCAGAGGATGGGGTTCAGGCCGTTGCGCTGACGCTGCGCATTCTTGAACATCTGGTGCGGGAGCGGAGAGCCGTCGGCGTCACCTCCTTCGCGCAGGCGCTGGGCACGACGAAAAGCCGGATCTTCCGCCATCTTCAGACGCTCACGGCGCATGGCTATCTGGCGCAGGAGCCGGAGACGGAGCGCTATCAGATCGGACCGCGCCTGATCTCGCTCGGGCGGCAGGTTAGCGACAATCTCGATATCGTCGATATCGCCACGCCCGTCCTGCGCCAGTTGCGCGACGCGCTCGGGCACTACACCGTCATTTCCCAGGTCGAGCATGACGGCGTGCGCGTTCTGGCGGCGATTTCCGGCCATTCCGTCGTGGAAATCGGCGTGAAGCGCGGCTCGCTGCTGCTTTATCATGCGTCCGCGCAGGGAAAGATCGCGCTGGCCTTCGGGAGCGAGGAGACGCGGCGGCGCGTGCTGCGTTCGCGCCTGGAGATACTGACGCCCTTCACGATCGCCAGCGCCGCAGCGCTGGAGCTGGAGCTGGAGCGGGTGCGGCGGCAGGGATGGGCGGTCGGCTTCAACGAGTCGCTGATCGGCCTCAACACGCTGGCCGCCCCAGTCTTCGACGCGACAGGCATGCTGGTCGCAACCGTGGGCATCGTCGATTCCATCCAATTCATCCCCGAGACGCCCTCCGGCGACCAGATCCGCGAGACGGTCGCGGCCGCCGCCCAGATTTCCGAGCTTCTGGGGCACCATCCCTCCAGCGCGACGCGCGCCGAGGCCCCGGCGTCGGCTTGACAGGGCGGGAGACGGCCCGCATTATTTACAAAACAGAACACTGTTTCGTTAATCAGAACAGGGAGGAATACCGGATGGCCATCAGGTCGAGCGTTCTCGGTTTGGCGGGATTGGCGCTCTGCATCGCGCAGGCGGCTCACGCGCAGGATGTTTACAAGATCGGCACCGCCGTCGGCCTGACGGGCTATGCGGCTGCGAGCGACCGCGGCTGGCGGGACGGGCAGCTTCTGGCTGTCGACATGCTCAACGCAAAAGGCGGCCTGGCCGGCAAGAAGGTCGAACTCATCGTCGAGGACAACAAGTCCGAGCCGCAGGAGTCGGTCGTCGTCTATCGCAAGATGATGTCGAACGACAATGTGCAGGCCTTCGCCAGCGGCTGCGTCTCCGCCGGCAATTTCGCGGCCGCCGGCGCGGTGGTGCGCGCCAAGATTCCGATGGTTCTGTGCTCGATCCTGCCGCCGCGCCCGGAAGAGCAGAAATGGGCGTTCAGCGTCCTGCCGCCGCCGCGCTTCGAGATCGAGGCGCGCTATCGCTACATCAAAGAGAAGACGAACATCCGCAAGATCGGGATTCTCCATGATCCGACGCCTTATGCGCTGCTGATGAAGGATATCGGCGTCAAGATCGCGCAGGATTTCGGCCTCGAGGTCGTGGCGACGGAATCCTACAAGCAGGACGACCCCGACATGAGCGTTCAGATCGGACGCATCAATGGCGGCGGCGGCGGCGCGATCGTGAAGATGGGGCAGGGCGGTTCGACGGTGACGACCGCCAAGAACATCAAGCAGCTCGGCCTCGACAACATGCTGCTGCTCGCCAGCCTCGACGACGGCGCGCCGCTCAAGCAGGCGGGCGAAATTCTCGGCGAACGCTTCATGTTCCCGGCGCCCGGCGTGCAGATTCCGGAATCGATTCCGGCGGGTCCGGCGCGCGAAGCCGCCGATGCGTTCCTCAAGGTCTGGCGCGCCAAATATGGCGACCGCGATCCGAACGCCGGCGCGCGGGGATGGGACGCGATTCAGGTGATCGCGAAGGCGGTCGAGATCGCCAAGAAGACGGACGGGTCCGACGTGCGCGACGCGGTGGAGAAGGTGACCGGCTTTCAGGGCGCTTTCACGAAGTTCAACTTCTCGCCCGAGCAGCATGTCGGCATCACAGAAAATCCATATGTGATCGGCGTGCTTCGCAACGGCCAGTTCGCAGTGAAGTGAACCGATGGCTGCGGAAACCACGCCGCTCTTGGAGGCGCAGGACCTTTCGGCCTTCTATGGCCGGGTCCATGCGCTGAAGCCGACGAGCCTCACGGTCGGCGAAGGCGAACTCGTCACCGTGCTGGGCCCCAACGGCGCCGGCAAGACGACCATGCTGCGGGCGATGACGCGACTCACTCCCGCCTCGGGGCGGATCTTCTTCAAAGGCCGCGACATCACCGCGCTCGCCACCCATGATCGCGCGCGCGCCGGCATCATCATGGTGCAGGAGGGACGGGGCCTGTTCGGCCAGATGACGGTGCATGAAAACCTCACGCTCGGCGCCTATACGATGGACGCGTCCGAGACCGTCGAGGAGCGCATCGCTTCGGTGTTCACGCTCTTTCCGCGGCTGAAGGAGCGCTACGAGCAGATCGCCTCGTCGCTTTCCGGCGGCGAGCAGCAGATGCTGGCGATCGGCCGCGCGCTGATGGCGAAGCCGAAGCTTCTGATGCTGGACGAGCCTTCGCTCGGGCTCGCGCCCCGCGTCGCGTCCGAGATTCTCGAGACGCTCGGCCAGCTCAACCGGCAGGGACTCGGCATCCTGCTCGTCGAGCAGAAGGCGCCGCTCGCGCTCAGGCTCGCTAAGCGCGTCTATATCCTCTCGCTCGGCGGCATCGTCGCCGAATTGCCCGCCAACGAGATCAAGTCGCACCATGACCTCTCGCGCTACTACCTTCACTAGGCGGGTCGCAACGACGGCGGCGCCTGTCGCGCTCGTTCTGGTCGTTCTCCTGCTCGCACTGAACTCCAACGGCTACGTCGTCACGATCGTCGGCTTCGCCGCGATCTACGGAATTTTCTGCACGGGCCTCAATTTCTTCATGGGCTATACCGGGCAGGCGTCGTTCGGACAGAACGCATTCGCGGCGCTCGGCGGCTATGGCACCGCGATCCTCACCGCGACCTATTACTGGGATCCGGTCGCGGCATTCTTCGTGTCCATGATCTTCGCCGGAATCGTGGCCGCGATCATCGGCTATCCGACGCTGAAGCTGCGCGGCCACTACCTCGCGATGGCGACGTTCGCGCTAGGCCTCATCACCTATGAGATCAGCATCGAATGGATCGATCTCACGCAGGGCTATATGGGCTATTCCGGCATTCCGCCGCTTGGCGTGTTCGGCTTTGAACTGGCGACCGAAAAGCAGCAGCTTGTCGCTCTGGCGCTGCTGCTTCTTCTCGGCGTCTGGATTTCGACGCGCCTGCGCGATTCGCGTTTCGGCCGCGCTCTGCGGTCCATCGCCGGCAGCGAGCCTGCGGCGCAGGCTCTGGGCGTGAATGTCGCGCGCTACAAGCTCGCAGCGTTCGTCATCGCGGCGATGTACGCGTCGGCGGCGGGCTCTCTCTTCGCGCACTTTGTCGGCTTCATCAGCCCGGAGGTGTTCGGCGCCGCGATGGTGATCCAGAGCTTCACGATGCTGTTCCTCGGCGGCATCGGCACGACCTGGGGACCGGTGATCGGCGCGCTGATCGTCTCCATGCTGCCCGAGGTTCTGCGCGGCATGCATCTAAAGGAGCTTCAGGATGTGGCCTACTGCATCATCCTGGTGTCGATCCTGATTTTCGCGCCGAAGGGGATTTTCGCGCTGATCGGCGAGGGCGTCGCGGCGATCACGCGCCGCCGTGCGACAGAAACGGCGCCCAGCGCGGCGGCCGCTCAGGCGGCGGGGTGAACCGATGGCGATGCTTTCGATCCGCAATGTGACGAAGCGCTTCGGCGGCCTCGTCGCCAACGACAATATCAGCTTCGATGTCGAACAGGGCGCGCTGTTCGCCGTGATCGGCCCGAACGGCGCCGGCAAGACGACCCTGTTCAACATGATCTCCGGCTTCTTTGCGCCGACGAGCGGCTCGGTTCACTTCGACGGCGCCGACATCACCGGGCGGCCGCAATATCAGGTCTCGGAAGGCGGCCTGGTGCGCACCTACCAGCTCGTGCAGCTCTTCAAGGATCTGACCGTCGCGCAGAATGTGATGGCGGGCTTTCACCGCGTCACGCGCGGCGGCGTGGCGTCCGCGCTTTTCCGTCCGGGCTGGATGCGCGCGCAGGAGAAGCACATCGCGGACAAGACGGGCGAGCTTCTCGACTTCGTCGGTCTTGGCGGGCGCGGCGACATGCTCGCCGACAAGCTGCCCTACGGCCAGCAGCGCCTGCTCGAAGTGGCGCGCGCGCTGGCGGCGGAGCCGAAGCTGCTTCTGCTCGACGAGCCCGCCGCCGGCCTGAACGTGCAGGAGACGGCGGCTCTCGCCGACGTGATCGAGCGGGTGAACCAGCGCGGCGTCACCGTTCTTCTGGTCGAGCACGATATGGGCCTCGTGATGCGCGTCGCGCAGCGGATCGCCGTGATCGATTTCGGCAGGAAGATCGCGGAAGGCGCGCCGGCGGAAATCAAGACGCATCCCGATGTACTCGCCGCCTATCTCGGCGGCACGGAGGCCGCCTGATGGTCGATATGACCCAACTTCTGCAGAGCCTCGTCAACGGCGTCGGCGTCGGCTTGATCTATGGTCTCGTCGGCATCGGATTCTGCGTGATCTACAACGCCAGCGGCATCGTGAATTTCGCGCAGGGCGTGTTCGTCATGCTCGGCGGCATGGTCTGCCACACGCTGCTGACCCGGCTTGGGTTGCCGATCTATCTCGCCGCGATCCTGACGATCCCGATCGTCGCCCTTTCCGGCATCCTCATCGAGATCGCGGTGGTGCGGCCGATGTGGAATCGCGGCGCGGCGCTGTTCGCGATCATTCTGGCGACGCTGGCGACGCAGCTCATGATCGAGCGCATCACGATCCTCACGCTTGGCGACCAGCCGCGGAGCTTCGACGAGTTCACGTCAGGCGGCCCGCTCAAGATCGGCGACATCGCCATCGGCTACCAGATATTCTGGATTCTCGGCTGCGGCGCGCTGATGGTCGGTCTGCTCTGGCTGTTCTTCACGCGCACGACTGCTGGACGCGCGCTGCGCGCCTGCTCGCAGAATCGCGAGGCGGCGGCGCTGCTCGGCATTCCGGTCAGCCGCATGCTGATGCTGTCCTTCGCGCTGTCGGCCGCGCTCGGCGCGGTCGCCGGCATTCTCGTCACGCCGACGCAGGTGACGGCCTATAATGTCGGCACGCCGTTCGGCGTGAACGGCTTCATCGCGGCCATCATCGGCGGGTTCGGAAGCGCCGCGGGCGCGCTCGCCGGCGGCGTTCTGCTTGGCGTCCTGCAGGCGGTCGCGATCGTGATGTTCGGCGCCGGATTCAAGAATGTCGCGGCGCTGTCGGTGCTGCTGCTCGTGCTGTTCATCTTCCCGGCGGGCATCTTCGCCGGATTGCAGGGCGGCAAGGCGCACTGAGCCGCCTGAATCGACGCGACAGACCTCTCGCGTCAGCCGATCAAGGAGAACGTCATGTATGATAAGTCCGATCCGCGCTCCGCGCTTGCTTCCGCCGCGCCATCTTCATCGGCCGCGCCGACGGCTTTCGCCGGCGCCGAACTTGGCCTGTTCTACGACGAGCCGCCGCAGGACAACGACGCCAACGGAAAGACCTGGTATTGCCGCGGGCAGAATTTCGTCGTCGCTTACACCGATGCGAAGCCCGGCGTGGTCTTCAAACGCGACGGGCAGCGCGACGAATATGTCGTGATCGTGCCCGACAAGAATACGCCGGTCGTCGCTTCCGCGAAGGGACAGACCGAAAAAGTCGACGGCTTCTCGCTGATCATCATGCCGCCGGGCGACGGCGCGATCACGCTGGAGAAAGGCGGGCGCATCGTCAGGCTCTTCTCGTCACAGTCGCCCGATCTCAACGCAAAATGCGCGAATGCGACCTCCTACGCCGAGCCGCATCCGAACATTCCGCCGTTTCAGGCGTGGCCGGCGCCGAAGGACGGTTTCAAGATCAGAACCTATTCCCTGGATGTGCCGAAGGAGCCGGGCCGCTTCGGGCGCATCTGGCGCTGCACGACCGTCATGGTCAACTTCCTCGACGAACAGATGGGCCCGCGCGACATCCATAAACTGTCGCCGCATCATCACGACGATTTCGAGCAATGCTCGCTCGCTCTGGACGGATCGTTCATTCACCATCTGCGCTGGCCGTGGACGGTGGACATGGATATGTGGCGCGCGGACGAGCACCCGCATGTGAAATCGCCGTCCGTGACCGTGATTCCGCCGCCGGCGATCCACACCACGCGCGGGATGGAGCCGGGCCTCAACCAACTCGTCGATATTTTCTCGCCGCCCCGGCTCGATTTCTCTCAGAAGAAGGGCTGGGTCCTGAACGCGGACGATTATCCGATGCCGCAGTGAACGAAAGGCGGCGCGGCGATGCTTGCCGGAGCATGATGTTTTCGGAAAACCGGATTCCGTTTTTCCGCATCATGCTTGGGCGCGCCGCCAGAGGCTCATGCGGCGCGCGATCGCCTTAGGCGCGCCGCTTGGCGCGCGGCATGCGCCCCGATCGCTGCTCCAGCGCTCGTTCCAGCACCTGCAGGCGGTACTCGATCACCTCGGCGACCTTCGCGCGGTCGCCGCTTTCCAGCGCCGCGAGAGTCTGCTCCACGACATCGATCGCGGGGACGAGATCGTCCTTGCGTTCGAGCGTCATGAGGCGAAGCGGCGCCAGCCAGCGTAGCAGCATGTCCATCAGTCGCAGCACGAGGCTGTTGCCTGTCGCCTGCGCGAGAGCGAGATCGAACCTTGCGCTCGCCGTCACGATCAGTTCGGCGCTGTCGGCGCTGAATGGCGCCGTGGCGAGCCGCTGCAACTCCTGCCGCCCGAACGCGACTGCGGCATGCATGCGGTCGAAATCGTCGTCGTTCGCATAGGACGCCGCCTCCTGCGCCACCCACGGCAATATCAGTCGCCGCAACTCCAGAATCTCGAACATTTCGCCCGGCCGCAGGCGCGGCTCGCTGCCGAGAAAGGCGTAAGGCGCATATTCGCTCGCGACGATCATGCCGCCTTGCGCGCCCGGTCTGATCGTGACGAGCCCGGCCTCCACGAGCAGCCGGCCGGCTTCCCGAATCGTGGGCCGGCTCACGCCGAACTGTTCCGCCAGCGCGCGCTCCGAGGGCAGCCGGTCGCCTTTTCGCAGCTTGCCAGCGCGCACCGCGTCGCTGATGCGCCGCGCGATTTCCTCGCTCACGAGGCGCTTGCTGACCGGCTCGAAGCGCAACTCCTCGCGGGCCATGCCGCCGGTTCCGCCGTCACGCGCCAAGATAAGCGCGCTCGATCGCGGGATCGCGCGCGACCTCATCGGCCGGGCCTTCGAGCACGATGCGGCCGAGCTCCATCACATAGACGCGGTCGGCGACCCGCAGCGCCTGCTCCGCATTTTGCTCGACCACAAGCATGCCGACCTTTTCCCTGCGCCTGATTTCGAGAATCGTCGAGAACATCGTTTCGACGATCATGGGCGCGAGTCCCAGCGACGGCTCATCGAGCAGGATCATCTTCGGGCGCGCGACAAGCGCGCGCGCCACGGCGAGCATCTGCTGCTCGCCGCCGGACAGCGACCAGCCGAGCTGATCGCGGCGCTCGTTCAATCGCGGAAACAGTTCTTCGGCCTCGGCGACGGCGGCGGCGAAGCCGCCCTCGGCGCGATCGGTCGCGGCGGTGCGCGCCACGACCAGATTCTCCATCACCGACAGTCCCGGAAAGATGCGGCGGCCCTGCGGCACATGGCTCAATCCCCAGCCGACGATCCGCTCGGCGGCAGCGCCGACGAGCGAGCGGCCGTCGAACATCGCTTCGCCGGCGCGCGCGGGAATGAGGCCGGACAAGGCCGCGAGAAGCGTCGTCTTGCCGGCGCCGTTCGCGCCGAGCACCGCCACGATCTCGCCCTCTCCAACGCGCAGCGTCACATCGTGGAGAACGTCGGCCTCGCCGTAGCCGACGCAGAGTTTATCGACGCTCAGCATGGCCGCGCCTTCCAAGATAGGCTTCGATCACCGCTTCGTCGCCGCGGATCGCCTCGGGCGTTCCCTCCGCGATCTTGCGGCCGAAATTCAGCGCGACGATGCGGTCGACCAGATTCATGACGAAACGCATATTGTGCTCGATGACGATCACCGCGATCCCGGTTTTCGCCAGCGCGCGGATGAGAACGGCGAGCGCATCCGCCTCGGCTTGCGACTGCCCGGCGCAGGGCTCATCCAGCATGAGCACCTTGGGATCGGCGGCGAGCGCGCGGGCCACCTCGAGCAGGCGGCGCTGGCCGTAAGAGAGCATCGAGGGTGGGGCGTCGACAAAGCGGGCGAGGCCGACCTTCTCCAGCAAATCGGCCGCGAGGCTTTTCGCCTCGCGCTCCTCGCGGAGCGAACCGCCCAATCCGAACACGCCGCCAAGCATTCCCGAGCGCAGGCGGCAGTCGCGCCCGACCAGAACATTCTCGCGAACGCTGAGGCCGCCGAAAATCTGCAAATTCTGGAATGTGCGCGAGAGGCCGGCGGCGGCGATCGCGCTTGGCTTCGCGCCCACGAGACTTCTGCCGTCGAGCCGCACGTCGCCGCCATCCGGCCGATAGACGCCGGACAGGACATTGATCATCGTCGATTTGCCGGAGCCGTTCGGGCCAACGAGCCCCAGCACCTCGCCCTTCGCGAGGCCGAACGACACGCCATCCAGCGCCTTGAGGCCGCCGAACGTCTTGCCGACGTCACGTACGGAGAGAAGCTCGACCACGGACGCTGTTCCTCGCCTGCAGGAGGCGCGCTGCGGCGCCCGCGAGCCCGTCCGGCAGCGCGATCGCGCAGAGCCAGATCGCGAGCCCGAATAGGATGAGATAGTAATCCTTCACGAAGCGCAGCCATTCCGGCAGCGAGATCAGCAGGATCGCGCCGACGATGGGGCCGATCACCGTGCCGCGGCCGCCGATCAGCACCATCGCGAGCAGCGTGATCGTCAGGCCAAGGCTGAAGAATTCCGGGCTGATGAAGCGCATGGTGTGCGCATAGAGCGAGCCCGCCACGCCCGCGAAAACCGCGCTGACGCCGAAAGCCAGCACTTTCACATGGTCGGTGCGAACGCCGCAGACCTCCGCGCCGATCTCGGAATCGCGCACCGCCTTGAAGGCGCGCCCGTAGCGCGTCGCCTCGATCCGCCAGACGAAGGCGACGCCGAGAACCAGCGCGAACAGAAGAAGATAGTAGAGCGGCACGCCGGCGCGAAAGGACATGCCGAAAATCTCCGGCCGGGGAATGCCCGAGAATCCTTGCGAGCCGTGCGTCAGGCTCTCCATGCTGCGGATGAGCAGGCGGATCACCTCGCCGAGCGCAAGCGTGAGCAATGTGAGATAGTGCCCCTTGATGCGCAATGCGGGCATCGCGATCACGACGCCGACCAGGCCGGCGATGATGGCGGCCGCGCCGACTCCGACAAGAAAGGGCGCGCCGAACGTCACAACGAGGATCGCGCTGGCGTAGGCGCCGATCGCGAACAGCGCGATATGGCCGAAGGAGACCAATCCGGTGAAGCCGAGCAGCAGATTGTAGCCCGTCGCCAGCAGGGCGAAGATCAGCGCCTGATGCGCGACGCCGAGCTGATAATTGTTCGTCAGCGCGAGCGGCGCCGCGAGAGCCGCCGCCAGCGCGACGGCCCAGAAGACGTAGCGGTTTCCAGCGCCGCGCATCACAGTTTCTCCGCGATGCGTTCCGGAAACAGGCCGCGCGGCCGCACGAGCAGCACGACGATGATCATCGCGAAGGCGATGAGCTCCTTGTACTCGGAGGAGATGTAGGCCGCTCCCAGCGCCTCGATGAGGCCGACGAGAAGGCCTCCGTAAACGGCGCCTTTCAGGCTGCCCCAGCCGCCGACGATGGTCGCGGCGAAACCCTTGAGCATCAGGCCGAATCCCATCGTGTTGGTGACGACGAACAGGGGCGCGACCAGAAAGCCGGACAGGCCGGCGATGCCCGCCGAAAGGCAATAGGCGAGGGTGCGCATGCGCCGGACGGGAATTCCCATCAGGCGCGCGGCCATGGGGTCCTGCGCGGTGGCCTGCAGGCGCAGGCCGATGCTGGTGCGCGTCAGCGCGAGCTGTAGCCCCCCGATGATGAGGACCGCGAGCGCGATGATCAGCAGATTGTGCGGAAAGACCGAGATCGTTCCGATCTGCACCGCGCTGGAGCCGAAGAAGGTCGGCAGCGTGAGCGGATAAGGCCCCCAGAGGAGCGTGACGAGCGCCTGCATGGCCAGGGCGATGCCGATCGTCGCGCTGACGGAGGTGAGGAAATGCCGGCCTTCGAGCGGCGTGAACACGAAGAGCTGAAACAGCCAGCCGATGGCGATGCAGCCGGCGATGCTGGCGCCGAGCGCGAGCCACAGCGGCCAGCCGAGAATGACGGCGAAGGTGACGCCGAAATAGGAGCCGAACGTCACCCATTCGCTGTAGGCGAAATTCACGACGCCAGCCGCGGCGATCGTCAGCGTGAAGCCGAGCGCGACGAAGGCGTAGATGCAGCCCATCGTCGCGCCGCTCAACAGCACCTGGAGAAACGTCTCCATCAGCGCGGCTTCTTTTACTTGACCTGCGCGGCGAGTTCGAGCCGGCCGCCCTTGATCTCGCCGATGGCGACGGTCTGGCCGCCGTCTCCCTTGTCGGCGTAGGTGTAGGTGTTGCCGACGCCGGCGCGGTCCTTCAGCGCGCGCAGCGCCTTCACGATGTCGGCTGGCTTCTCGCCCGCCTTGGCGATCGCGTCGGCGAGCATCATCACGCCGTCATAATATTCGGCCGCGGAATAGTCGGCGTCGACATTGAACGCCGCCTTGTAGCGATCGGCCCAGGCCTTGTGCGCCGGGTTGGCGGCGGGAAGCGAGTCGACCGTGCCGTAGAAGCCGTCAGCCGCGCCGCCCTGATAAAGGCGGAGCGTCGTCGGCAGCACGCCCGAGTTCGACATGATGACTTTCGCGTTGAGGCCGAGCTGGCGGATCTGCTGCACCGCGACGACATGGTTCGGAGGATCGCCGGCGACGATCAGCGCGTCGACGTTCGCTTCCTTGATGCGCAGAAGCTGCGGCGTGAGATCGCGGTCCGCGCCCTCGTAGCTTTCGACGATCGCAGGCTTCATTCCCATCTCAGCGAGGGCGCCTTCGATGGCGGAGCGCCAGCCGGCGCCATATTCATTGTTGACGCGGAGCACGCCGATCCGCTTCGCCTGCAGGTTGCGCGCGGCGAAGCGCGTCGCCGCGCCAGGCACGAGGCTGTCGCTGGTGCGGACGCGGAAAAGGTTCGCGACTCCCTTCTTGTCGAGCGCGATCTGCGCGGTGGCGGCGCCGGTGAATGTCGGCACGCCCTCATCCTCGATCGCGCCGAGCTGCGAGAGCACGAAGCCGGACACGGTGGTGTCCATGATCGCAACCGGCTTCTGCGCCAGAATGCGATTATAGGCGTTGACGGCGCCTGTCTGTTCGGAGCCGGTGTCTTCGATGACGAGCTTAAGCTTGCGGCCGCCGACGCCGCCCTTCGCGTTGACGTCCTCGACGGCGAGTTTCACGCCATTGACCAGAGGAGCCTCGCCGCCGGCGAAGGCGCCTGTCGTGCCGACCACCATGCCGAGCGTGATATCGGATTGCGCCTGCGCCGACACGGCGCCGAGCGCGAGCGCCGCAGCGCTCAGAACAGTCAACAGCTTCATGATGCGTCCTCCTCCGACGATCAACGCTCAGTGAGATTCAAGCAGGAAAAACGGCCGTCCGAGCCTCGCCTCGATCCTGATGTAGCGATCGAGACGGACGCCATCGACCGTCTTGCGCAGACACTGGATCATCGCGGCGAGCGCCTCGAGCGACGGAATCTCGAAGATGAGATACCAGGTGAAGTCCGGTGCGCCGGGCTGGCCGACCATGAACAGATCGTCGTCGAGCGTGGCGAGCACCTTCGCGCCCATGCCCTTCCACTCGTCGATCATCTGACGGAAGCGAGGCAGCACCTTCTCGCGACGCTCCTCGTCGCTCGCCTCGAACCAGCCGTTCGTCGCCGCGCCAAGCAGAATGGCGCGATAGGGCTTCGGAACTTCCGGTGGAACGAAATCAACCGCCATTGTTCTTACTCCTGACTTTCCGAAGCGCCTTAGCGCATGAACAGGCCGCCATTGATGTCGAGCGTCGAGCCGGTGACGAAGCCGGCCTCATCGGAGGCGAGGTAAACCGCCGCCGCGCCCACTTCGCTGTCGCGGCCGAGACGGCCCGCCGGAATGGCGCGCGCCATCGCCTGCACCTTGTCGGCGGGCATCACCTTGGTCATCGGACCTTCGATCGCGGCCGGCGCGATCGCGTTCACGGTGACGCCGGAGGATGCGAGCTCCTGCGCGAACACCTTCGTCAGAGCGATGATGCCGGCTTTCGATGCGGAATAATGCGCGCCGGCGACGGTTCCGCCGCGCTGGCCCGCGAGCGACGACAGGTTGATGATGCGGCCTGCGCCGCGCTCGCGCATATGACGGCCGGCCGCGCGGCAGCCGAAGAAGACGCCGCGCAGATTGACCGCAAGCACGTCGTCCCACTCTTTGGCGTCGATGTCCCAGACGCTTTTTGAAATCGTCAGGGCGGCGTTGTTGACGAAAATATCGAGGCGGCCGAAGCGTTCGACGGCGGCTGCCACCGCGGCGGAGAGGGCGGCCTCGTCGCGCGCGTCGGCGACGAACGACGCGGCGCGGGCGGCGGAAGGATCGAGCGACGAAGCTGAGTCGGCCACCGCCGCATTCACGTCAACCAGAAGAACGGACGCGCCCGATGCAAGAAAACTGCGCGCGACGCCCAGACCGAGTCCCTGTGCCGCTCCGGTGACGATCGCCGCCCGTCCCGAAAGCCGTGTATCGTCGACTCTCATCGTCATCCTCTTCCCTTATTGGTATTGTTGCATTACCAATGTCGGCAGTCAAACTATCCATTCCGGCCATGTCAACATCTCAATCTCAGGCATCCTCAGAATTCGCCGCCCGGCTGCTCGCGCGCTTCGGATCCGACATCGTGACCGTGGGCGACGCGATCCCGCAGCGTAATTGGGGCGACTGGAGCGGGCTCGATCCGGTGAAGCCGCTCGCGCTGGCGCGGCCGCGCACGACGGAGGACGTCGCCGCGATCCTGAAATTCTGCAACGATCACGGCGCGCCGGTCGCGCCGCAGGGCGGTTTGACCGGCCTCGCGGGCGGCGGGCGGCCGGAGGAGAACGGCGTCGCGCTGTCGCTTGAACGCATGACCGCGATCGAGGAGGTGGATCCCGTCATGGCGACGATGACGGTGCAGGCCGGCGCGCCGCTGGCGGCATGCCAGGCGGCGGCGGAGCAGGCCGGTCTTTTCCTCGGTCTTGATCTCGGCGCGCGCGGCTCATGTTCGATCGGCGGAAACCTGTCCACCAACGCCGGCGGCAACAGGGTGATCCGCTTCGGCATGGCGCGCGAGCATGTTCTCGGGATCGAGGTCGCGCTGGCGGACGGCACGATCATCCGCTCGCTCAACAAGCTTCTGAAGAACAACGCCGGTTACGATCTGAAGCAGCTTTTCATCGGATCGGAAGGCACGCTCGGCGTCATCACGCGCTGCGTCCTCAAGCTGCAGCCGCGACCCGCCTATTTCGCGAGCGCGCTGTGCGCCACGCCCGATTTCGCGGCGATGCTCGAGCTTCTCAAGGCGCTGCGCGCGGCGATCGGTCCGGGACTGACCTCGTTCGAGGTGATGTGGCCGAGCTTCTACGATTTCATGGCCGCGAAGCTGAAAGGCGTGAAGCGTCCGTTCGCCCAGCGGCACGGCGCTTACGCGCTGATCGAGATTTCAGGCTTCGATCAGGAGCGCGATCTTGAGCGGCTGCAGGAGAAACTCGCCGACATGATGGAGCGCGGCGTCGTGTCGGACGCCATCGTCGCGCAATCCGAGCGGGAAGCGCGCGAACTCTGGGCGGTGCGCGAGGGCGTTTCCGAATACAGCCAGATTCTCGGACCGATCACGGCGTTCGATCTCGGCCTCAATCTCTCCAGAAGCGGCGCCTTCGTGGAGGAGATGGATGCGGCTCTGACCCGGCGCTGGCCCGACGTGATCGCGCTGTCCTACGGCCATATCGGCGACAGCAACCTGCATCTCGTCGTCCATGTTCCGTCGGCGGGCGCGCATCAGCCGCATGACGAGATCGTCGACATGGTGTTCGCCGCAGTGGGCCGGGCCGGCGGCACGATCTCGGCCGAACATGGCGTCGGCCTGGCGAAGAAACCCTATCTCGGCCTGACGCGGACGCCCGAGGAGCTCGACGTCATGGCGCGGGTGAAGCGCGCGCTCGATCCCAACAATATCATCAATCCCGGAAAAGTCCTGACGCTCTGAGCGCGGCGCGGGCGCCGCAAGCGGTCGAACGCTGCGCTTGCGGCTTCTTGTTGATCCAGATCAGATCGCTCCGCGCAGATCGGTGCAAGGTGCCGGCGGAGGATCGCCGTGTCGAACGCTCCCGCCATCGCGCTGCTGCAGCCCGAGCACATCGACCGCGCCTATGGGCTGATGAAGGCCGGTCAGCCCGGCCTCAGTTGCGCGGGGTGGCGCGCGTTCTGTCTTCAAGCGCTGCGGCGACGACAGGTTTCGCGCGATATGAGCGACATCGTCGTCGCGACGGACGACGACGGAGAGCCGCAGGCGATCTGCCTCGCCTGCGATCCGAACAACGGCGTGCGGCATGGCATGCTGGACGTCTGGTGCTTCTTTCTTGCGCCAAACGCCGATCAGGCCGTCACGACGGACGGCATGATCGCTTATCTGTCGGAGATGGCGCGCTCGCGGTCCTGCCGCGCGGTGCGTTTCTGGGTCGGCGGCCGCGACGCATGGGTCAGCCGCGTCACGGATCAGGAGGACTGGGAGCGCGGGGTGATCCTGCGCCTCGCCGCCGCGCCTTCGCCGGACGAATGGCGTCCGGTGAAGACATAGCCGACGCCGCGCACCGACTTGATCAGCTCGGGACGGCGCGGATCGCGTTCGATCTTCTTGCGCAATCTGGCGATCTGCGCATCGATCGTGCGGTCATAGACCTCCAGCGCGCGGCCGCGCGTCACATCCATGAGCGCGTTGCGCGTGAACACATGACCCGGCTGTCCGGCGAGAACCGCGAGCATGTCGAATTCGCCCGTGGTCAGAACGATGTCGGACCCATCGGCCGCCCTGAGCTGCCGTCGGCCCAGATCGAGAACCCAGCCGTCGAACCGGATGACGTCCTGACGCTCTGCGGCGCTCTGGCGAGGCCGACGCCGGCGCAGAACGGTTTTCACGCGCGCCAGCACTTCCCGCAGGTGAAAGGGCTTGGCGATGTAGTCGTCCGCGCCGATCTCGAGGCCGACGACGCGGTCCACGACATCGCTGCGGCCGGTCAGCATGATGATCGGCACATCCGAGCCGGCGCGGATGTCGCGGGCGAGGGACAGGCCGTCCTCGCCGTCCGGCAGCATCAGGTCGAGCAGCACGAGATCGACTCTCGAGCCCTGGAGCCGTTCGCGCATCTGCGCCCCGTTCCGCGCATCGGACACGCGAAAGCCCTCGCTTTCGAAATAGCGCCTGAGCATCTGACGGACGCGCGCATCGTCATCGACGATGAGCAGATGTTCGCCCGCGTGCGGAGAATCGTTCACGCGCCGAACCGGGCCTTGCGCGGTTTAAGCCTGTCACAATCCGTCACAATTCTGCACTTTCCGTAACGCGCCGATCGTTCCGCCGTAACAGCACCCGGCTCCAATCCCCCCGGAAACAGGAGCCGCGCATGCTTTATGAAACCGCAGCCTCTTCGGATCAAGCGGTCGTCACGCGCGTCCCGGCCGGGGACGAGCAGCCGCCGTCCCTCGACGCGCTGTTCAGCCCCCAGCCGGCGGAGACGATCGAGGCTGGAGGCGCGCTGTTCTGGCAGGACGAACAGGCCGACCATGTGTTCCTGGCGGTCGAGGGTGTGTTCCGCATCGTTCGCATCCTGAGCGATGGCCGGCGCGGCATCACCGGCTTCATCTATCCCGGCGATCTCATCGGCGCGTCCCTCCGGGGCCGCTATCCTTACGCCGTCGAGGCGGTGACCAACGCGCGCGTGCGGCGGATCGGTCGACGCCGGTTCCAGTCGCATATCGGTACGTCTTCGGAGCTTCTTCCCGAGCTGTTTGCGCGCATGTGCGATGAACTGGCCGAGGCGCAGGACCGCATGGTCATGCTGGCGCGCAAGACCGCGGAGGAGCGGGTGTGCAGCTTTCTCCTGTCGACGGCGCGGCAGACAGGCGGGGCGCGATCGGATTCGCCCGTCGTGGCGATTCCCATGACCAGGCTTGATATCGCCGATTATCTCGGCCTGACGATCGAGACCGTCTCACGAACCATGTCGCGCTTGATGAGTTGCGGCGTCATCAGGCCCGCCGGGCGTCACGCCGTCGCCGTGCGGGACGCGGATGAGCTTGCGGCGCTCGCCGGGGAGGGCGACGAGAACGCATCGCGCGCGCGGCGGCGGCTCATGGCGCATTGACGCGGGCGATCGTTGCCATGAAGCGGCGCGCGTGTTGAGGTCCGTCGCCGCGTGACATTTTCAATGAAACCGGATTGCGTTTTTTCCGCGCCCTGCTCGGGGTGAATCCCCGTCCACGCGCCACAGGACGGATGCGTTATGGCCGACGAGACCGGCAGTCATGATCTGGACGACCTGGTCGGGATTCTCGATGGCGCCG
>MKVY01000045.1:0-4663 GCA_001899525.1 Rhizobiales bacterium 65-9 | reverse complement strand
GGTGGACCAAAGGCTGCGAACGGCTTTATGGCTGGGCGCGCGAGGAAGCGCTCGGACAGAGCGTGCGGGAGCTGTTCGACACTCCCCTTCCGGCCGCCTTCGATGACCTGTGCCGGCGCGCCAGGCAGGAGGGCGGGTGGGCCGGCGAACTCAGCCATCGGGGCAAGGATGGACGACCCATCTGGGTGGCCAGCCGCTGGATCGGATTCGTTTCCAGGCAGACAGGCGCGCCGGTCATTCTGCAGGCCAACAACGACATCACCGACATGAAGAACGCCGAGCAGGATCTCGCTGCGAGAGAGGCGCATCTCCGGTCGATCCTCGACACGGTGCCCGAGGCGATGGTCGTCATCGACGAGACCGGAGCGATCTCCTCCTTCAGCGCCGCCGCCGAGCGTCTATTCGGCTATCGGGAGGGCGAGGTGCGCGGCCAGAATGTGCGCCTGCTCATGCCGCAGCCTGATCGCGACGCGCATGACGGCTACATCGCCCGCTATCTGAGCACCGGCGAGCGCCGCATCATCGGCTATGGGCGCGTCGTCACGGGATTGAGGCAGGACGGCACGAAATTTCCGATGGAGCTGTCGGTCGGCGAAGCCATCGCGAACGGCGAACGCATCTTCACCGGATTCATCCGCGATCTGACCAGCCGGCACAAAATGGAGGAGGAGCTGCGCCAGTCGCAGAAGATGGAGGCCGTGGGACAACTCACCGGCGGCATCGCGCATGATTTCAACAATCTGCTCACCGTGATCAGCGGCAATCTGGAGATGCTGGAGAACCGGATCAAGGACCGCGACCAGATCACGCTTCTGCGCGAGGCGCAGGACGCCGCCAATGACGGCGCGAAGCTCACGGCGCAGCTCCTCGCCTTCGGCCGGCGCCATCCCCTGAACCCGAAGCCGGTCGATATCGGGCGGCTTGTCTCGGACTTTTCGGCGCTGCTCAAGCGGACTCTCGGCGAGCGCATTCAGCTCAGGACCGTCCTGACGGGCGCGCCGCACGAGGCGCTGGTGGACGCATCGCAATTGCAGAACGCCATTCTCAACCTGGCGCTGAACGCGCGGGACGCGATGCCGCGCGGCGGCGCGCTCACGGTGGAAGTCTCGCGCGCGCAGCTCGATGCGGACTATGCGCTGATGTATCCGGAAGCGAGGACCGGCGACTATGTGCTCATCGCCATCAGCGACACGGGCGAGGGCATGTCAGCGGACGTGAAGCAGCGCGCATTCGAGCCCTTTTTCACGACCAAGGCGGTCGGTGTCGGGAGCGGGCTCGGCCTCAGCATGGTGTATGGCTTCGTCAAGCAGTCGGGCGGGCATGTTCAGCTGTCCAGCGAGCAAAGCCGGGGAACGAGCGTGGCGCTGTTTCTGCCGGCTCTGCCCAGCGGCGCGGCCGATGCGCGCGCGAGCGCGGCGGCGGAGAACGCCGACGTTCCGCGCGGTCATGAAACCATCCTCGTCGTCGAGGACGACGCGCGCGTGCGGCGGGTCGCCGTGGCGAGGCTCAAAGAGGCCGGCTATGAGGTCATCGAAGCGGCGGGCGGCGCGGAAGCGCTCGCCATTATCGAGAAACATCCCGAGATCGCGCTGCTGTTCACTGACATCGTGATGCCGGGCGACATCATGGGCGACGAGCTCGCCAACCGGGCGCGCGCGATGAGGCCGCAACTGAAGGTGCTCTTCACCTCCGGATATTCCGAACCGGCGCTCGCGTCGCAGGGCGGCGCGCCCGGCGAGGCGTGGCTCAGAAAGCCCTATGCGGCGCACGAACTCGCCACGCGGCTCCGGGCGCTGCTGGGGGCCTAAAGCAATTCCGCAATTCTCCGGATCGCGGAATTGCTCCTGGTGTTTATTTCATCGCATTTTCTTCACGCGAACCGGTATCCATTTCGCTCGAAAAAGCTGAGGTCCGCGCGCGCTCGACGCGTCTCCGGAGGAGACCGCGTGTCGACGCTCCATGAAAATCCTATGCGGGCGCGACCGCGACGATCCTGAACGTCCGCAGGTCGCCATCCGTATCCCGGACAGAGACATATTCCCCCTTGATGAAGCGATGATCGCCGAAGCGGAAGCCCGCTTCGTCATCCGCATGCGTGCCGATGTCGTAATCAAACCCCCAGCTCGCGCCGCCCGGTCCGCCCGCGCGACGCACCAGCCTGCCGCGCTGCGGCGCTTCATCGTCCCAGAAGCGTTCGACGAAGCAGAGAGGCTGCTGCTCGCGCCAGGCTTCGAGATCGATGCGGCCGTCGGCGTCTAGGGGCGCGGTGATGAAGTAGCCGCAACGGGCGGAGCCTTCAGGATGCGCTTTTTCGCGCGCCAAATGAAGTGTGATCTTGTGGAGCTTGGCTTCAGGCATCGGCGTCTCGCATGTCAGTGCAGCATTTGTCCGGTGCTTCATGAGCCGCCTTGACCTGGATCACGCCCGCAGGCGCAGAAGGCGAAGCACGCTTTGAATAGAGCGACCTCCGCCATGCGCCTGTCAACGGCCTTGTCGGCGTTCGCCGCCGCCGCTTAGAGTCGCGCAGGAACCTTGCGTGATTTGCGGGCGGCATCATGAATCATCTGTCGGCGTCGTTGAAACTGTATCTGCGTATCGCGTTCCTTCGGCGGCAGGCTCTCGTCGCGCAGGGACTGAGCCGGGGCGTCACCGCGGCGATCGCGGTTCTGCTGATACTGCTCGGCGTCGCTCTCCTGAATGTCGCGCTTTTCCTCTGGCTCAGAACCCTGACGGGCGATCTGGCGGGCGTCGCCATCATCGGCGCGGCGCACCTGCTCGTCGGCGGCGCCTGCCTTGTCGCGGCCTTGCGGCGCGCCGACTCGCCGGAAGCGGCCGCTCTCGAAGCCTCCGAGAATGAGGCGTTCAACGTCATGCGCGGCGAACTCGACGCCGCGCTCCGTCCGATCCTGACGATCGAAGCCAATGTGGAGAGGATCACCGGCAACCTTTCGCGCGCCGTTTCGACTCTCGCCGCCGCCTCCGCTCTCCTTTCCGATCGGCCGGACAAGAAGGTCTGAAGGCGCGGAGGTCCGCGCGGAGGCTTGCAAAACAAGCATCAATGCGAGCGAATAATAGCGCTTGTCGTCATGGCTCCCACCGCCAAAAATTCTTTCCCGACTAAGGGCGGATTTCATGACAACCAAGAAAATGCGCAAGGACGCCATGGGCGCCCTCGACCGGCTTGAGGCTGCGATCGGCAAAAGCGAATATGACGCCGTGATCGCGGTGTCGCCGGAAAATGTCCGCTACATGGGCGACGTCCATATCGCGACGCAGGCCACCATCCGCGACCGGCTCGCCTTCATCGTCTGGCCGAAGGGCCGCGACCCGATCGCGCTCGTCTGCTGGGTGGAGCAGGCTTACGTTTCGCAGGAAAGCTGGATCAGCGATGTGCGCAGCTATCGGGAGTTCGTGACCGACCCGATCGACGCGCTCGTCGAAATTCTGCGCGAGCTGAAGCTCGACCGGGCGCATGTCGCGCTCGAAATCGACTATCTGCCGGCGCGCTCATACAATCAGCTGACCACCGCGCTGCCGCAGATGAAGATCGGCAAGGCCGAAGACCTGCTGACGCGCGCGCGCATCGTCAAGACGCCGCGCGAGCGCGCGCAACTCACCCATGCCTATCAGGCCACGGAAAAAGCCTTCCTTGCGACCTACGGCATGATCCAGCCGGACGACACCGAGCGCATGATGGCGATCAAGCTGGCTGAGAACATCCTGATTTCGGGCGCCGACATGGTGGCGTTCAACCATATCAACGCGGGTCCGAACACGGGCTTTCCGCACGCGACGCCGGGCGGCTACCGCGTGCAAAAGGGCGACATCGTCAAGGCGGATTCGGGCGGCAGCTACAGCGAATATTACTCCAACCTCGGACGCACGGCGAAGCTCGGGCCGCTGACCGACGAGGACAAATCCTACTGGAGCCGCCTCCGCGACATCCATCACGCCGTCGCCGACATGCTGCGGCCGGGCAACACCGGCCGGATGCTGTTCGAGAAAGCGAAAGAGCTGCAGACGAAGGCGGGAATGGATTTTCCCTATTCCCATAACGGGCACGGCATCGGCCTCATCCTGCACGAGAGGCCCTATGTGAACGCCTTCGAGGACATTCCCTACGAGGCCGGCATGATGAGCACCATCGAGACCCGAATCCGGTGGCCCGGAAAGCTCGGCTACCATATGGAGGATCTCTACGAGATCACCGAGAACGGGCCGATCCGGCGATCGGACGTGTTCCCCAATGAAGAAATCTTCGTAATCTGATCGCGACATGATGGCGTCGGGCGAGTCTTTTCCGATCACGCGCCGTTTCGGCGCTGATGATGGATTCTCCGTCTGCGCCGGTTGGTTGAATCATGATCCGGCGAGACGCGGCCTGCGCGTCCCGCCGGTTTCTCCGCGCGTCGGGCGCGCCGCGCTTCATCCCGTTTTTTAGAACCACGTCCAAGGGAGTTCGTTGACCATGAGCAAAGCCGTCTCGAAAGAAAAACCGCTGCGGGCGCTGCTCGACAAGCTCGATGTCGACGCGCTCGTCCTGATGAGCCCGGAGAATTTCGCCTTCGCGTCCGGCCTTCACATCCTGACCGTGAATATGATCCGGCCGCGGCAGGCCTTCTTCATCCTGCCGAAAAAAGGCGAGCCTGAGCTGGTGCTCTGC
>MKVY01000044.1:123719-124244 GCA_001899525.1 Rhizobiales bacterium 65-9 | reverse complement strand
CCGAGACGCAGACATCCGCCTCGCCTTTCTTCACCGCTTCCAGCGCCTGCCACATCGAGGAGACGCGGCGGCCGGCGCGGAGCGCCTGGCTCGGCTTGTCGGTCATCGAGATGGCGACATCCGTGTGCCGGACCTCGGCGGCGGCTTTGAGCGCCGGATGCGGCGCGAGCGCGGCCTCGATGCGCGCCCGATCGCCGAACAGCAGGAAATGGATGCCGGGCCGCCGCTCGAGGGCGATCGCGGCCCCGGGCACGACGACCTCCGGCCCGTGGTCGCCGCCCATGGCGTCCAACGAAATGCGCACCGTGCGGCTGGCCATGGGTAAGGTCTTTGGAATCCCGGAGGAAGGGCGCGGACCATACTCGCTGAGGCGCGCGCCGCAAGCTCCGACCTGCCCGCCTATTTCAGCGTGAAAGGCTCGCCCGCGGCGGGGACCATCACCTTCGCCGCCGCTCCCTTCATCGCCTTCACGAAGGCCCTCGCGTCGGCGGCGATGATCGGAAAGCTGCCATAGTGGGACGGCGC
>MKVY01000044.1:109302-123542 GCA_001899525.1 Rhizobiales bacterium 65-9 | reverse complement strand
TGCCGAGCGGCGCATTGACGCCCGCGTCGCCCATGCCGGCGGAATGATCCGCGCGCACGAGCGTCACCGTGAACTCGCCCTGATCGGTCGATCCCCCGGTGTTCATCGGATCGAAGCTCTTCGCCCCCTGCCCCGCAAGCCACATGCACAGATCATAGTTGGTCACCAGCTTGGCGCCCGTCTGCGTGGAAATCTTCAGCGAATCGCCGACATGGTCGCCGTGTCCGTGGGTGAGAAGGATATGCGTCGCGCCCGCGCCCGCTTTCACGGGATCTCCCTTGAACCCCGGATTGCCGGTGAAAAACGGATCGATGAGAACGACGCTCGATCCGAATTCGAGACGGAAGGCCGAATGGCCGAACCATGTGACTTTCATGACAACACCCCGCGACGCGGGCGACAGTGTCGCGGCTTGCGGCCGACCGCAAGGGGCGCGGGACAGAGGGCGCAAAGAGGCGCGATTGCGCCTGCTTCGACGCCGCTTTATCGGATCGGTGATGCCGTCCCCCGTTCTCGATCGCCTTGACGCCTTTGCGCGGCTTTTGCCGGCGCAGGGCGCGCTGATCGGACTGGACCTCGGAACGAAAACCATCGGGGTCGCGGTCAGCGATGTGACGCGCTTCATCGCGACGCCGCTCGAAACCGTGCGGCGGATCAAGTTCACGCGCGACTGCGAACGTCTTCAGGCGATCATGGCCGAGCGCGCGGTCGCCGGCGTGGTGTTGGGATTGCCGCTCAACATGGATGACAGCGAAGGCCCGCGCGCGCAGTCGACGCGCGCATTCGGCCGCGAATTCTCAAAACGGATCGCTGTTCCGATCGTCTTCTGGGACGAGCGCCTGTCCACCGAGTGGGCGCACGATCATCTGGCGGCGCAGAACTACGACGCCGCCGCGCGAGCGAAGATCATCGATCGCGTGGCGGCGAGCCATATTCTTCAGGGCGTATTGGACGGACTTCGGAGCGTTCAGCGACCCGAGCCGTAGTGGACTTCGCCCTGCGGCTCAGCGGGCCGAGGCGGCCGCCCCCACCTGCCGCCGCCATAGACCGGACCGGGCTGCGGATAAGCGTGCTCGTAGCCACGATGATATCCCGGCCCCGGCCCATAATAAGCGCGCGGCGGCGGGTCGCGATAATAGCCATAGCCCGGCCCGTAAGCGCGACGGTCGTAATAGCCGTCATAATAGCGGTCGCGCCGGCTCGCAGCGATCGCAGCGCCCGCGAGAGCGCCAAAAGCGCCGATGGCGGCGGCGGCCGCCGCCGCGTCCCCGCCGCGCCGCGCGGGAACCGCTCGGCGTTTCGCACGGACATTTTCGGTGAGAGATGGAGCCGCGTCATTCAGCCCGGTCGGGCGGGCCGGAAAAGCCGACGCGCCAGTCGCCGTCAAGCCGCTCGCGGCGATCGACGCCGCCACGGCGGTGGTGATCCAGAAACGCGAGCATTTGAACGTCATCGACACCGAACTCCTGTTCGCCTGAATGACAGCGCCCTCCGCATGGCGACGCCAGGTGTGAATATCCGGCCGCGCTTGAAGGGCCGATGAACGGAGCGACACGCTGGTCGGGCGAGTCGCTCCGCATGTCGTCGCTACGGAATATTCGGATGACGGAAATAACCGCCGCCCCAATAGGGATTGGCGTAGCGCGGCGCGTAATAAACCGGCGGCGGGCTCTGGTAATAATAGCCGTAGCCTGGGCCATATCCGTAACCCGGCCCGTAATAGTCGTCATAATACCGGTCGCGCTGGCTCGCCGCGATGGCTGCGCCTGCGATGGCGCCGAAAGCTCCGATCGCCGCCGCTGCAGCGGCGTTGCCTCGGTTGTGACGCGGCCGGACGACGCGCCGCGTCGTGCGCGCGGTTTCAGTCAGGGACGGCGCCGCCTGATCAAGTCCCGCAGGACGAACCGGGAAGGCTTCCGCGCTTGTCGCCATGTATCCTGTCGATGCGATCGAAGCCGCGACGGACGCGGCGATCCAGCCGCGCGACGATTGACGAATGGTCATTTTCGACCTCCTTTTGTTGCCCGCGGCGGCGGCTTCGCCGGCATTCGTGACGACTGCGCCCCCGCGTCGAAAGCCGGGCGCGCCGATGCGGCGCTTTGCTCGGGCTCATCTCCGTGCCAATGGCTGGCGTCGCACGAATGTTCCCATGTCTGTTCTCGCCTCCAGCCTTCTCTCTGTTTTTCTTGTCATTCTGGTCGGATTCGGCGCGCGGGCCTCTGGCGTGCTGACGCGCGAGGCGTGGGACGGCTTCGACCGCGTCACCTATTACGTCCTTTTTCCGGCGCTGATCGGCGGCACGTTGGCGATGAGCGATCTCCGCGGGGTCGGCGCGGTGGCGGTCGGCGCCACGCTCGCCGCGTCGGTGTTGACGATGGCGGCGATCCTGCTCGCGGCGCGGCCTGTTCTGCAAGGGTCGCTCCGGATCGACGGCCCCGCCTTCTGCTCCGTGTTTCAGGGGGCGACGCGATGGAACAGCTTCGTGGCCATCGGCATGGCGGCGAGCCTGCACGGGAAGACCGGCGTCGCGCTGGCGGCCGTGGCGTCGGTGGCGATGGTGCCGCTGCTCAATGTCTGCGCGACGCTCGTGCATGCGCGTTACGCCGCGCCGAGAAGACCGCGCTGGCCCGCGCTTGCGCGGTCCCTCGCCGCCAACCCTTTCATCTGGTCGCCGGTCGCGGGCATCGCCTGGAATCTGACCGGATGGCCGATGCCGGAGATCGCTGGAAACGCGATCGACATCATCGGGCGCGCGGCGCTCGCGGCCGGCTTGCTGTGCGTGGGAGCAGGTCTTGATGTGAGGCGGCTGCGTCGGCCGCCGCCCGCGCTCGTGATCAGCCTGGCGCTGAAGCTGCTCGCCATGCCGTTGATCGCCTACGCATGGGCGCGGGGCTGGCGGCTGGACGGCGCCGCGCTCTCGGTCGTGATGCTCAGCGCGAGCGTGCCGACCGCCAGCGGCTCCTACGTCATGGCGCGGCAGCTCGGCGGCGACGCTCCCCTGATGGCCGAGATTCTGACCGTGCAGACGCTCGCTGCGATGATCACCTTGCCGCTGATGATGACTCTCGTTCAGTGATTCGACTTGCGCGCACATTTTTCGGTTGCATCGCTTGATTGCACTCGCCTAGCGCGCAATACTACAACCACAGCACGACGAAATTGTGAGCGCTCGCTATGGTTACATCACCGACTGCGCCGTTGATCGTGAACCTGCCCGACGAGGACGCGCCCAACGCCCTTCCGGCGCCCCACCGCGCCGATCGCAGTAGACGTGAGGTGGCGACCTATCTCTCGCACATGACCGCGGAGATGGGCGCAATGGCGAGGGCCGCCGGCTACGACCTTCTCGCTTATTTTCTCGACATGGCGCGCATCGAGGCGAAGATTCAGGCGAAGCAGCAGCAGAAATAGCGGCGCGCTATCGCGTCCGCGGCTCCGGCGGCAGCGAGACGCGGTTGAGCCCGTCCCGCGTCACCCGGCCCGCCAGCTCCAGCTCCGCGAGCGCCGCCTGCACCTCGCGCACCGGCAGCGACACCAGCCGCGCGAGCGAATCGATATCGACCGGACTGACCGACAGCGCCCCCAGCAGCTTGCTGTCGGGCGGCGACAGGTCCGGGGCCGGCCCTTCAGACGCTTGCTCCCAGCCGGGAAACTCTGGCGCGGCGAGGTCGGCGCCGAGGTCGGGCAGATCGAGTTCGTCCCAGAGCGGCTTGCGGCGCGGTGCGAGCGGACTGTTCGCCGAGAGACCGTCGAACTGCGGCTCGGGCGGCAGCAGCGGCGCGAGCGCGCTGACGATATGGTCCGGATCGGCGGCAAGGCTCGCGCCCTGGCGGATCAGATCGTTCGTCCCCTCGGCGCGCGGATCGAGCGGCGAGCCGGGAACGGCGAAAACCTCGCGCCCCTGATCGAGCGCGAAGCGCGCCGTGATCAGCGAGCCCGATTTCCGCGCCGCCTCGACGACCACGGTCGCGAGGGACAGGCCGGAGACGATGCGGTTGCGCCGCGGGAAATCGCGCCCCCTCGGCGTCCATCCGATCGGCATCTCGGAGAGGACCGCCCCGCCCCGTTCGATAATCGCTTCCGCGAGCGGCTCATTCTCGGGCGGGTAGATGCGCGCATGGCCGCCGGCGAGAACGGCGATCGTGCCGGTCGCGAGCGCGGCTTCGTGCGCCTTGGCGTCGATTCCGCGCGCCAGGCCGGAGACGATCGCATAGCCGTGCTCGCCGACGCCGTGCGCGAGAATTTCCGTCATCCGCAAGCCGAGCGCCGATGCGTTGCGCGAACCGACGATCGACACCGCCGGACGGGCGAGGATCGCAGGCGCTCCGCGCAAGGCGATCAGCGGCGGCGGATCGGCGATCTGGGCGAGCGCGGCCGGATAGTCCCGCTCGCCAAGCGCGACGAAGCGCGCGTCGATGCGCGCGGCCTGCGCCATCTCGCGCTCGGCGTCGGCGACGGAACAAAGAACGATGGTTTTGCCGCTGCGCGCGCCGAGCGACGGCAGCGCTTCGAGCGCTGCGCGCGCGCCGCCATAGCGATTGACGAGCGCCCGGAAGGTGCGCGGTCCGACGCCTTCAGAACGGGTGAGCCGCAGCCAGTCGAACCGCTGGGAATCCGTGAGCAGGATGCGCTGGCCGCCCTGCTCCATGATTATCCCTTCTTCCCGATCTTGTTCTCCGTGCCGTTCGCGAGCCGCTTGATGTTCTCATGATGCATGAGCACGACCAGCAGCCCGAGGACGGAAAAAACCTGCGCGGCGTACCCGTCGCCGAGCAGCCACAGCGCGAAGGGCGCGGCGAAGATCGCGATGAGCGCCGACAGGGACGAGTAGCGCGTGATGAAGGCCACCGCGAGCCAGATCGCGCAGAACGCCAGCGCCGCCTGCCAAGCGATTCCGATCAGGCAGCCGATGAAGGTCGCGACGCCCTTGCCGCCCCTGAAGCCGAGCCAGACGGGAAACACATGGCCGAGCAGCGCGCCGATCGCGCCCAGCAGGGCGAACGGCTCTCCGCCAAGGCGATAGCCGATAAGCGTCGCCGCCGTTCCTTTCAGGCAGTCGAAGATCAGGGTGGCGGCGGCGAGTTTCTTGTTGCCGGTGCGTAGCACGTTCGTCGCGCCGATATTGCCGGATCCGATGGCGCGGATATCCATGCCGCCGACGAATTTGGTCAGCAGAAGCCCGAACGGGATCGAGCCCAGCAGATAGCCGGCCGCGAGAACGAGCAGCATCCAGGGCGCGTCGGCCGCCCAGTTCGTCGAGTGCAGGAACCAGAGACGCGACAAGCGGGACAGACCTCGGTTGGCGGGCGGCGAATGGCAGGTAGCGAGTGACGAACAAGCGAGCCGCGATGCCCCCTTTTGCTATTCGCCACTCGCCATTCGCGTCCTAACGGTAATCATACACCACGCGCCCGGCAACGATGGTCTTGACGACGCGGCCGGTCAGGCGCGCCTCGTCGAACGGCGAATTCTTCGACCGGGATTTGAGGTCGGCGCGATCCACTACCCAGGGCAGGTCGGCGTCGAGCAGAATGACGTCGCCCGGCAGGCCGGGCTTGAGGCTTCCGCCGGGAACGCCGAGCAGTTCGGCGGGCTTCGTCGACATCGCATGCATGAGCCGGTTCAGCGACACCTGCCCGTCATGGACCAGCCTCAGCCCCGCCGACAGCATCGTCTCGACGCCGATGGCGCCGTCCGCGCATTCGGCGAAGGGCAGCCGCTTGGTCTCGACGTCCTGCGGATTGTGATCGGAAACGACGACGTCGATCGTGCCGTCCTCGAGAGCGTCCACGCAGGCGAGCCGGTCGTCCTCATGGCGCAGCGGCGGCGCGACCTTGCAGAAGGAGCGGTACTGTCCGACGTCGTTCTCGTTCAGCGTCAGATGGTTGATCGAGGTCCCGCAGGTCACCTGCAGCCCGTCGGCCTTGGCGCGGCGGATCACGTCAAGCGACGCCGCGCAGGACACGATCGCGGCGTGATAGCGGCCGCCGGTGAGGCGCACGAGGCGGATGTCCCGCTCCAGCATGATCGTCTCGGCCTCGCGCGGGATGCCCGCGAGCCCGAGGCGCGAACAGAACTCGCCCTCGTTCATGACCCCGTCGCCGACGAGCTTCGGATCCTCGACGTGATGGACGACGAGCGCGTTCGTCTCCTGCGCATAGACGAGGATGCGCCGCATCACCTGCGCGTTGACGATCGCCTGCGGCCCGTCCGTGAAGGCGACGGCGCCCGCCTCCTTCAAGAGGCCGATCTCGGTCATCTCCTCGCCGAGCCGGCCCTTCGTCAGCGCCGCGAGCGGATAGATGCGAACGATGGAGCGGTCGCGCGCGCGACGCAGCAGGAAGTCGACGATGGCCGGGCCGTCGACCGGCGGGTCCGTGTTGGGAAGGCACGCGACCGAGGTCACGCCGCCGGCCGCCGCCGCTTGGCTGATGGTGCGCATCGTCTCGCGATGCTCCGCGCCGGGTTCGCCGGCGAACGCCTGCATGTCGATCAGGCCGGGCGCGACGACGACGCCGCGGCAGTCGACGATCTCCGCGCCGTTTGGCGCGGACGACGCCACGACCGAGGGGCCGACCTCGCGGATGACGCCGTTGTCGATGAGCAGGCCGCCGCGCTCGTCGCGGCCGGTGGACGGATCGACGAGGCGCGCATCGACGAGCAGCAGCGGGCGCGGATCGGTTTGCGGCATGTCAGTGGTTCGGCAGATTGCGCGCCAGCGCTTCCATGACGGCCATGCGCACCGCGACGCCCATCTCCACCTGCTCGCGGATCAGCGACTGGGCGCCGTCCGCCACCTCGGAGGAAATCTCGACGCCGCGATTCATCGGCCCCGGATGCATGACGAGCGCGTCCGCCTTCGCGAAGGCGAGCTTTTCGGCGTCGAGCCCCCAATAGCGGAAATATTCCTTCGACGACGGCACGAAGCCGCCATTCATCCGCTCGCGCTGCAGGCGCAGCATCATGACGATGTCGGCGCCGACGAGCGCCTTCTTCAGATCGCCGAACACCTCGACGCCCATGCGTTCGACGCCGACCGGGAGCAGCGTGCGCGGGCCGCACACGCGCAGCCGGGCGCCGAGCGCCTGCAGCAGGATCATGTTCGAGCGCGCGACGCGCGAATGCATGATGTCGCCGCAGATGACGATCGTTAGCCCCTCGATGCGACCCTTGTTGCGGCGGATCGTAAGCGCGTCGAGCAGCGCCTGCGTCGGATGCTCGTGCTGTCCGTCGCCGGCGTTGACCACGGAGCAGTCGACCTTGCGCGACAGGAGATGCACCGCGCCCGCCGCGTGGTGGCGCACGACGATGATGTCCGGCCGCATGGCGTTGAGCGTCGCCGCCGTGTCGATCAGCGTCTCGCCCTTCTTCACCGAGGACGACGCCACCGACATGTTCATGACGTCGGCGCCGAGCCGCTTGCCGGCCAGCTCGAACGAGGACTGCGTGCGGGTGGACGGCTCGAAGAACAGGTTGATCTGGGTGCGTCCGCGCAGGGTCGCCTTCTTCTTCTCGACCTGCCGCGACAGCGCGACGTAATCCTCGGCCATATCGAGCAGCGCGACGATGTCGGCTCGCGAAAGCCCGTCGATGCCAAGAAGGTGGCGGTGGGGGAAGCTCGAAGGCGGTGCTGTGGCGGCGCTCATCGAAGGCGACCGCTTAGGGACATCGGAGCCCTCCGGCAAGAGCCGATTTTCTCCCGGCGGCAGTTGGCCACAGCTGGCTTGCCTGTTCGCCCTACTCTTTCCTCATGGCGTAGCCATGCTCAGGCGCCGGAAAACGTCGCGCCTTCACCTCCTCCGCATAAGACGCGACCGCCTTGCGGAACTCCTCGCCGAGCGCGCCATAGCGTTTGACGAATTTCGGCGAGCGTTCGGTCAGGCCGAGCATGTCGTCGAGCACGAGGATCTGCCCGTCGCATTGCGCCGACGCGCCGATGCCGATTGTCGGCGCGCGCACGGCCCTGGTGATCTCGACCGCCAGCGGCTCCGCGACGGCCTCGACCACGATGGCGAAGGCGCCCGCCTCATCCAGGGCGCGGGCGTCGGCGAGGATCGGCTCCCATTCGGCGCGGGCGCGGCCCTGAGCCTTGAAGCCGCCGAGCACGTTCACCATCTGCGGCGTCAGCCCGATATGGCCCATCACCGGCACGCCGCGCTCGACCAGGAACCGGATGGTCTCCGCCATGCGCGCGCCGCCTTCGAGCTTCACCGCGCCGCAGCCGGTCTCGCGCATCAGTCGCGCGGCGTTGCGGAAGGCCTGCTCGCGGCTTTCCTCATAAAAGCCGAACGGCATGTCCACCACGACCAGCGCCCGCTTCGATCCGCGCATGACCGCCTGGCCGTGAAGGATCATGATGTCAAGCGTCACCGGCACGGTGCTGTCGAGGCCATGGACGACCATGCCGACAGAATCCCCGACGAGGATGAAATCGCAGACCTCGTCCACCACGGCCGCCGCGGGCGCCGTGTAGGCGGTCAGGGACACGATCGGCGCGAGTCCCTTGCGATCTGCGATATCCTTCGCCGTGGTCCGCCGGATTTGCCCTTGCGCTGACATGCCGATCCTCGACTTGTTCATGAGCAGCGTTGAATATCCGCCTGACGCACAGAAGGAAAGCGCTGTTGTTGCATTGCGAAAGACCGTTCCCATTTGACAGGGGGGAGCCTTTGACACAGGTTCCGCCGCCCTTTTGACGCCCTGTCCCGGGGGCGTCACGTTCCCGTCAAACAGGCCCCCGATTTCAGGACCGATGAAAGTTCTTGTCGTCGAATCGCCCGCCAAGGCGAAGACCATCAACAAATATCTCGGGCGCGATTTCGAGGTCGTCGCCTCCTTCGGCCATATCCGGGACCTCCCTTCCAAGGACGGTTCTGTCGACCCCGATCATGACTTCAAGATGGTCTGGGAGTTGGACGGGCGCGGCGCCAAGCAGGTCGCCGAGATCGCCCGCGCGGTCAAAGGCGCCGAGAAGCTCATCCTCGCGACCGACCCCGATCGCGAGGGGGAAGCCATTTCCTGGCATCTGCTCCAGACGCTGAATGACAAGAAGGCGTTGAAGGGCATGCCGGTCGAGCGCGTCACCTTCAACGCGATCACCAAGCAGTCGGTCGAGGAGGCGCTGAAGGCGCCCCGCCAGATCGACCAGGCGCTGGTGGACGCCTATCTCGCCCGCCGGGCGCTCGACTATCTCGTCGGCTTCAACCTGTCGCCCGTGCTCTGGCGCAAGCTGCCGGGCGCGCGCTCGGCCGGCCGGGTCCAGTCGGTCGCGCTGCGCATCGTCTGCGACCGCGAGCGCGAGATCGAAATGTTCGTCGCGCGCGAATACTGGTCGATCCTCGCCACCCTGCGGACGAAGGACAACGCCGCCTTCGAGGCCCGTCTCGTCGGCGCCGACGGCAAGCGCATCCAGCGCCTCGACGTCGGAACGGCGGCCGAGGCGGAAGGCTTCAAGCAGGCGCTCGAAGCCGCCGTTTTCACCGTCGCTTCGGTCGAGGCGAAGCCCGCCAGGCGCAATCCCGCCCCGCCCTTCACCACCTCGACGCTCCAGCAGGAGGCGTCGCGCAAGCTCGGCTTCGCGCCGGCCCGCACCATGCAGCTCGCGCAGCGCCTGTACGAGGGCGTCGACATCGGCGGCGAGACGGTCGGCCTCATCACCTATATGCGGACCGACGGCGTCGACATGGACCCCGGCGCCGTCGCCCAGGTGCGCAAGGTGATCGAAAAGGAGTTCGGGCCGAAATACGTGCCCGACGCGCCGCGCAAATATACGACGAAGGCCAAGAACGCGCAGGAGGCGCATGAGGCGATCCGGCCGACGGACGCGTCCCGCCTCCCCGCGCATCTGAAGAAGAAGCTCGATCCCGACCAGTGGCGCCTCTACGAGCTGATCTGGACGCGCACCGTCGCGAGCCAGATGCCGCCGGCCGAGCTGATGCGCACCACCGTCGATATCGACGCCAAGGTCGGCAATCCATCGAAGCCCGCGACCGATCCGGCCGCGAGGCCGCGCTATAACGTCGTCAATCTGCGCGCCACCGGACAGGTGGTGATGTTCGATTCGTTCCTTACCCTCTATCAGGAGGGCAAGGACGACGAGGGCGACGACGAGGATTCGCGCCGTCTGCCGCCGATGGCGGCAGGCGATCCGCTGAAGCGCGAGAAGATCGACATCGCCCAGCACTTCACCGAGCCGCCGCCGCGCTACAGCGAAGCGAGCCTCGTGAAGCGCATGGAGGAGCTCGGCATCGGCCGCCCCTCCACCTACGCCTCGATCATCTCGGTCCTCAAGGACCGCGACTACGTCATTCTCGACAAGAAAAGGCTCGTCCCGCAGGACAAGGGCCGCATCGTCACGGCCTTCCTCGAACATTTCTTCCCGAAATATGTCGAGTACGATTTCACGGCGGGGCTTGAGGAAGAACTCGACAAGATCTCCGCCGACGAGCTGGACTGGCAGGATTTCCTGCGCCGTTTCTGGAAGGACTTCTCCGCCGCCGTCGGCGAGACGAAGGAATTGCGCACGACGCAGGTGCTCGACGCGCTGAACGATTATCTCGGGCCCTACATCTTCCCGAAGCGCGCCGACGGCGTCGATCCGCGCACCTGCCCGAATTGCGGAAACGGGCAACTGTCGCTGAAGATGGGCAAGTTCGGCGCCTTCATCGGATGCTCGAACTATCCCGAATGCCGGTTCACGCGACAGCTCACCGCGACGGCGGCGAACGGCGAGGAAGCGTCGGCGAACGACGGCTCGCAGCCCGGCGTGCGCAAGCTGGGCGTCGATCCTGAATCGGGGCTCGAGGTCACGGTGCGCGACGGCCGCTTCGGGCCCTATCTCCAGTTGGGCGAGAATGGCGGCAAGGACGACAAGCCGAAACGCTCGTCGATTCCCAAGGGCGTCGCGCCCGATGCGATCGACCTCGAACGCGCGCTGAAGCTCCTGTCGCTGCCGCGCGAGGTGGCGAAACATCCGGAATCCGGAAAGCCCATCCTCGCGGGCATCGGCCGCTACGGCCCCTATGTCCAGCATGAGAAGACCTACGCCAATATCGGCAAGGACGAGGATATTCTGGAGATCGGCGGCAACCGCGCCATCGACCTGATCGTCACCAAGGAGCAGCTTGGCGCGTCCCGTCCCGGACGCGGCGGCGCGGGCCGCCCGATTGGCGAGGCGCCCGGCCTCGGCCAGATCAGCGCGAAGGCCGGCCGCTACGGCCCCTATGTCACCAACGGCAAGATCAACGCGACCTTGCCGAAGGAGATGGCCGCCGAGACCATCACGCTGGACGAGGCGGTCGCGCTCCTCAAGGCGCGCGCCGAGAACGGCGGCGGCGGCAAGGAGAAAGGCGTCAGCGTCGGGCCGAACGACCGTCTCATCGGCAACGATGACGCCTACGGGACGATCGTCGCCAAGGCGGGCCGCTTCGGCGCCTATGTCACCAACGGCAAGATCAACGCGACGATTCCGAAGTCCATGACGCCGGATCAGTTGTCGCTGCAGGACGCCATCGATCTCATTCGCGCCCGCGAGGCGAGCGGCCCGGCCAAGAAGCCGGCCAAGGGCGCGAAGAAGGCGCCGGCGAAGGACGCGGAGCCGAAGGAGGCGAAGCCCGCCGCCAAGAAGACCGCCGCCAAGAAGCCCCCGGCGAAGAAAGCGGCCGCCAAGAAGGCGCCGGCGAAAAAAACGGCTGCGAAGAAAGCTGCGGCGAAAAAGGTCGGGGCGCGCGGATAGCCGCGCGGCTCCTTCACGCCTGAGAGCGGCTCGGCGCCAGATGATCCGATCCCGCATCCGGCCTGACGCGCTTGCGACTCACGCCGCGTCAACCCACATTGAGCCGTGCCGATAAGACAAAAAGCCCAGAAATCCACCCGTCAGCGCGCCGCCTCCAAGGCCCGCGCGGCTGACTCCGCCTCCGACTCCGGCGCGGCCGACGATCGCGCGCTGACGCGCGACAACGTTCTCGCCTTCCTCGCCGAGAACGGCGCCGACGCCGGCAAGCGCGATCTCGCCAAGCATTTCCGCCTCAAGGGCGCCGAGCGCATCAAGCTGAAGAGGCTGCTGAAGGAGATCGAGGCGGAAGGCCTGATCGAGAAGCGGCGCGGCCGCTTCCTCCAGCCGGGCCACCTCCCCTCGGTCATGCTCTGCGACGTCACCGGCCGCGACGAGGACGGCGAACTGATCGCCGAGCCGGCAGAGTGGGACGACGAGCGCGGCGCCGCTCCGCGCATTCTCATCATCAAGCCGGCGAAGCCGCGGCCGGGCGAGCCCGTTCCCGGCGTCGGCGACCGCGTGCTGCTGCGCATCGAGGAGAGCGCGGAGGAAACGGCGCTCCATATCGGCCGCGTCATCAGGCTGATCGCCAAAAAGCCGCGCCAGACCATCGGCCTGCTGCGCGTCATGCAGGACGGAACGGCGCGGCTGATTCCCGTCGACAAGAAGGCGCAGGGCCGCGAACTCTTCATCGCGAAGGACAATATCCGCAACGCCGGCGACGGCGATCTCGTCTCCGTGACGGTGCTGCGCGAGGGCCGTTTCGCGCGCCCCTCCGCGCGGGTGACGGAGCGACTCGGATCGCTGAGTTCGGAGCGCGCCGTCAGCATGATCGCGATCCACGCGCACGCCATTCCGCATCTCTTCCCTGACGCGGTTCTGAAGGAAGCCGAGAGCGCGCAGCCTGTCGGCATGACGGGTCGCGAGGACTGGCGGACGCTGCCGCTGATCACCATCGACCCGATCGACGCGAAGGACCATGACGACGCGGTTCACGCCGCGCCGGACGACGATCCGAAGAATCCGGACGGGCATGTCGTCACGGTCGCGATCGCCGATGTGGCCGCCTATGTGCGGACAGGAAGCGCGCTCGATCGCGAGGCGCTCTATCGCGGCAACTCGGTTTATTTCCCCGACCGCGTCGTGCCGATGCTGCCGGAGCGGCTGTCGAACGATCTCTGCTCGCTGCGGCCGGACGAGGATCGCCCCGCCGTCGCCGTGAGGCTCGTTCTCGACAAGCGCGGCCGCAAGCTGCGCCACGCGTTCCACCGCGTCATGATGCGCTCGCACGGCAAGCTCGCCTACGAGCAGGCCCAGGCCGCGATCGACGGCCGCGGCGACGAGACGACGGCGCCGCTTCTCGACGGCGTTCTGAAGCCGCTCTGGCGCGCATACGAGGCGGCGAAGAACGCGCGCGATCAGCGCGGCCCGCTCGATCTCGATTTGCCCGAACGAAAACTGGTTCTGAAGAAGGACGGAACCGTCGACCGCGTCATCGTTCCGCAACGGCTGGAGGCGCATCGGCTGATCGAGGAATTCATGATCCTCGCCAATGTCGCCGCAGCGGAGACGCTGGAGAAGGCCGGCGTTCCGCTGATCTATCGCGTGCATGACGAGCCGTCGCTGGAGAAGATGCAGGCGCTCGGCGAGGTGCTCGCCAGCATCGGCATGAAGCTGCCGCGCACCGGCGCGCTGCGGCCGGACCTGTTCAACGACATCCTAGCGCAGGTGAAGGACACGGCGAACGCGCCGCTGGTCAACGAGATCGTGTTGCGCTCGCAGGCGCAGGCCGAATACGCCGCCGAGAATTACGGCCATTTCGGATTGAACCTGCGCCGCTATGCGCACTTCACCTCGCCCATTCGCCGCTACGCCGACCTCGTCGTCCATCGCGGGTTGCTCACGACGCTCGGCGCGCGCGGCGACGGCCTGCCGAAGGACACGCCCCGCGCCAACCTCGCGGAAATCGCCACCGCGATCTCGGCGTCGGAGCGGCGCGCCGCCGCCGCCGAGCGCGAGACGGTGGACCGGCTCATCGCCCATTTCCTCGCCGACCGGATCGGCGCGACTTTCGAGGGAAGCATTGGCGGCGTCACGCGCGCCGGCCTGTTCGTGCGGCTGACGGAGACCGGCGCCGACGGCTTCATTCCCGCATCGACGCTCGGCGGCGACTATTTCGCCTTCGATGAGGCCCGCCGCGCGCTGATCGGCCGCCGCACCGGCGAGGCCTACCGGCTCGGCGACGCCGTCACCGTCAAGCTGGTCGAGGCGCAGCCGATCGCCGGCGCGCTGCGGTTCGAGATGCTGTCCGAGGGGCGACGCGGGGTCGCGTTGCCGCCGCGCGACAAAAGGGCCAGAAAAGGCGCGCCCGCCCGGCCGGGGGCCGCCAGGTCCCGCCGTCGCGCGCGGTGAGCCGTTCGCTCTCGCGGCCATGCCAATCCAGCCAAAGGCGCACCCGATGACCATG
>MKVY01000044.1:103719-109271 GCA_001899525.1 Rhizobiales bacterium 65-9 | reverse complement strand
GTCCCCATTGCGGCGAGGGCCGGCTGTTCGGCCGGTTCCTGAAGGTGGAGTCGGCGTGCAGCCGCTGCGGCGAGGATTTCCATCATCACCGGGCCGACGATCTGCCGGCCTACCTGGTGATCGTGATCGTCGGCCATATCGCGGTCGGCGGACTGGTATTCACCGAGACGGAGGCGGACTGGCCGCTCTGGCTCCAGGTCGTGCTATGGCCCAGCCTGGCGCTGGCGCTGAGCGTCGCCCTGATCCAGCCGGTCAAGGGGGCGGTCGTCGGCCTGCAATGGGCGCTGCGCATGCACGGCTTCGGCCGCAAGCCGCTCGGAGGCGAACGCTGACAATGACGCTCGTCGCGGAACCTGTCGTCGAGACGCCGGAAACCCGCCGCTGGCCCTATATGCGGCCGAAGGATGCGGCGACCCTCATCGTCATCGATCGCAGCTGCGCGACGCCAAAGGTGCTGATGGGAAAGCGCCATGCCGGCCATAAATTCATGCCGGGAAAGTTCGTGTTCCCCGGCGGCAGGCTCGAGCCGGGCGACCGGCGCATGGTGGCGGCCGGCGCCCTGCACGACATCGACGAGCGCCGGCTCGCCGCCCAGGTCGTCCGCCCGTCCGGCGGCCTTGGCCGGGCGCTCGCGCTGGCCGCGATCCGCGAGACGTTCGAGGAGACCGGGCTGCTGATCGGCGACGCGAGCTATGGCGCGCCGGAGAGCGCGCCGGCCGGCGTATGGGAGGCGTTCTGCGCGCACGGCGTTTTCCCCGCGCTGGAGCCGCTGCATTTCATCTCGCGCGCGATCACGCCGCCGAATCGCCCGAAGCGCTTCGACACGCGTTTCTTCGCCGTCGACGCCGACGCGATCGCGAAGCGAATCGACGGCGTCGTCGGCGCTGATTCGGAGCTCACCGAACTGGTCTGGATCCCCCTGCCCGAGGCGCCGACGCTCGATCTGCCGCCGATCACGCATACGGTTCTGAAGGAGCTGGAGCGGCGCATCGAGGCAGGATTCGGCCGCCATCTGCCGGTCTGGCGGCGCGCGAAGCTCAACGGCAAATGGCTGACGACCGAGCTGTGAAGCCTCTCCGGCCTTGACGCGCGGCGCGATCTGTCGCACAGCCTCGCTCGATTTCGGCCGGTCCAGCGACCGGCCTTTTGCATGGCGCGGGCCTGCCCGCCGCCCCCGCGGAGACCGACCATGGCCAAGGCCGTCACCCTCAAGATCAAGCTGGTGTCGAGCGCCGACACGGGCTTCTACTACGTCGCCAAGAAGAACTCGCGCACGATGACCGACAAGATGGTCAAGAAGAAGTATGACCCTGTCGCGCGCAAGCATGTCGAGTTCCGCGAGGCGAAGATCAAGTAAGCGCGCCGCGCGAGCGACCGTCCAGAGGCGCCCTTCGGGGCGCCTTTTTATTTGTCCGGCGCGGACAAGAGGTGGCGGCCCGGAGCGCTGCGAAAGAGGCCGCTTTCACAAGCTCCGGGCCGGCCGGCCTTACGAAAACCCAGGAGATGCGGCGGACCTGAGCATTCCGTACGGCGAATCAGACGCATAAAAGCGATTCGCAGCCGAAACGTGACGCTACAGGGAATGAGGCGGGTTGAAAATCCGCCGGGGCAACGCCGTCTCAGGCGGCGGACCGGATGACCTTGTTGCGGCCGGAGCTTTTGGCCCGATAGAGCGCGTCGTCCGCGCGTTTCAGCAGGTCGCCCGCCGTCTCGTCGTCGTCCGAGAGATGAGCGAGGCCGATCGACACCGTGACCGGGATCTGCTGCGAGCCGCGCTCAATGACGAAAGCCGCGCTCTGCACCTTGTCGCGAATGCGCTCCGCGACCAGGGCGGCGACCTCGTCGCTGGTTTCCGGCGAGACGATCACCACCTCCTCGCCGCCGAAGCGGACCAGCATGTCCTCGCCGCGGATGCAGGACCGGACGCGCTTGGCGAAGGCGCGCAGGACTTCATCCCCCGCCTCGTGGCCATAGGTGTCGTTGATCGTTTTGAAACGGTCGATGTCGAGCACGAAAACGGACATCGGCTTGGCTTCGGATTTCGCCTGGCTGAACAGGATCGGCATCTGGCGGTCGAAATAGCGGCGGTTGTGCAGGCCGGTGAGCTGGTCGAGCACCGCGGCCTCCATCGAACTCGCCACGGTGAGACGCAGCCGGTCGGCGTAGCGCTTGTTCCGGATCTGCGTGCGGACCCGCGCGAGCAACTCGTTGCGGTCGATCGGGCGCATCAGGAAATCCTGAACGCCGATGTCGAGCCCGCGCAGCAGCCGCTGGCGATCCTCCGATTCGCCGATCATCAGCGTTCCCATATGGCGCGTGCGGTCGAGCGACAGGAACTGGCTCAGGAGCCGCAATCCATCAAAGCCGACGAGGCCGAGACTGACGATCGCAAGATCGAACTGGCCCTCCACCGCCCGAAACACGGCTTGCTGGGGATTGCCTTCGACAACGACCGCGTAGCGTTTATCGAGCGTCGTCGCGATCCGCTCGGCGGCGCTGGGGCGATCCTCGACGACGAGAACATTGCCCGCGAGGCCGGTCTCGGCGGCCGCGACCGCGAGCGGGTCGCCAAGGCCCACGTCGCGCGTGATCTGGGCGCGGTTGCGCAACTCGTCGACGGATTGCTTCAGCCGCACAAGACTGCGCGCGCGCGCCAGAAGCGCGATCTCGTCGATCGGCTTCGTCAGGAAATCGTCGGCGCCCGCATCAAGTCCGCGCACCCTGTCGCTCGGCTGGTCGAGAGCCGTCACCATCACCACGGGAATGTGCATCGTGGCGGCGTCGGACTTGAGCCGCCGGCAGACCTCGAAACCGTCCATTCCCGGCATCATCACGTCCAAAAGGACGAGATCGCAAAGCCCCTGCCGGCATAGCGCGATGGCGTCGGGGCCGTTCGTCGCGGTCAGGACTTCGTAATATTCGGCGCTCAACCTTGCTTCGAGAAGCCGCAGATTGGGAAAAAGATCATCCACCACAAGAACGCGGCCAGTCATCACGCAACTCCAGCCCGATCAACCACCCAAAAAATTCCTGACCGTTTCAACAAATTTCACAACCGAGATCGGCTTGGACAGGTACGCCTCGCAGCCTCCCTCGCGGATGCGCTCTTCATCGCCCTTCATCGCGAACGCGGTGATCGCGATCACGGGAATTTTCTTGAGCTCCTCGTCGGCCTTCAGCCAACGGGTCACTTCCAGCCCCGACACTTCGGGAAGCTGGATGTCCATGAGGATCAGATCCGGCTTTTCCGACCGCGCGAGATTGACGGCCTCGACGCCGCTCGCCGTCTTGATCGTCTGATAGCCATGCGCCTCCAACAAATCGTTGAACAGCTTCATGTTCAAATCATTATCTTCAACGATCAGAACCGTTTTCGCCATCAATCCTGTCCTGGGCCGGTGATGGCCCGCGCTTGCGCGTGTGCTCTACCAGCGACATCTTGATGAAACGCAAACCGCACTGCGGAAACTCCGTTGTCAATTCGTAAACCATCGCCCATCGACCCCGAAACGACCGCCGTCGCGGCCCTCGGATGGATCGCCGCCGACGGCGCAAGGCTTGAGCGTTTTCTGACGCTTACCGGCGTCGACGCGGCCCAGATCCGTCAGATCGCCGGCGAACCCGGCTTCCTTGGCGCTGTTCTGGATCACCTTCTGTTTGACGAAGCCAATCTTCAGGCGTTTGCCGCTGACCAGGGGATCGATCCCGCAACGGTTGCGGCGGCGCGCCGCAGGCTGCCGGGCGCCGCCGATATCCACAGCTAACTGACGTCGATCGAGAGTTGGAATCTGGATCGTGGCCCGCTTTCTCTGCCGCGACTGTCTGAGAGACGCCGAGTCGGATGCGGCGCGCCGCTGTCCGGTCTGCGGCGGCCCGCGCCTGCTCAGCCATCCCGAGCGCGATCTCCTCACCATCGCCCATGTCGATTGCGATGCATTCTACGCGACGATCGAGAAGCGCGACGATCCGGCGCTGCGCAATCGGCCGGTGATCGTGGGCGGCGGCAAGCGGGGCGTCGTGTCGACGGCCTGCTACATCGCGCGCACCTATGGCGTGCGCTCGGCGATGCCGATGTTCAAGGCCCTCGACGCCTGCCCGGATGCGGTCGTGATCAAACCGGACATGGAGAAATATGTCGCGGTCGGCCGCGAGGTCCGACGCATGATGCAGGAGCTGACGCCGCTCGTGCAGCCGCTGTCGATCGACGAGGCGTTTCTCGATCTGTCCGGCACGCAGGATCTGCATCGCGCGCCGCCCGCCTTCGTGCTGGCGGACTTCGCGCGGCGCGTGGAGAAAGAGATCGGGATCACTTTGTCCGTCGGACTGTCGCACAACAAGTTTCTCGCCAAGATCGCATCCGACCTCGACAAGCCGCGCGGCTTCTCCATCGTCGGCCGGGCGGAAACGCTGGATTTCCTGGCCGACAAGCCGCTCTCGATTCTGCCCGGCGTCGGCCGCGCCGCGGCGGCGCGCTACGAGCGCGCGGGATTGCGCCGCATCGCCGATCTGCGCGAGCGCGACGCGGCGAGCCTGCTGCGCGACCTCGGCAATGACGGGCTGCGCCTGCGCGCGCTCGCCAACGGAATCGACGAGCGGCGCGTCACGCCCGATCGCGAGGCGAAGACGATCTCGGCCGAAACGACGTTCAACGAGGACATCGCCGATATGGCGACCCTCGTTCCGCTTCTGATGCGCCTGTCGGAAAAAGTCGCTGCGCGCCTGCGCAAACAGGATCTCGCGGGACGCTCCGTGACGCTGAAGCTGAAGACGGCGCAGTTCGAACTGCGCACGCGCACGCGCGGCGGGCTGGCGCCGACGCAACTGTCGATGCGCATCTTCGAGGTGGCGCGCGATCTTCTCGGACGCGAGATCGACGGGGTGAAATTCCGGCTGATCGGCGTGGGCGCCGGCGATCTCGCGCCGGGTTCGGACGCCGACAAGGGCGACCTCGTGGATGTCGGCGTCGCGCGGGAGGTCGCGCGCGAAACCGCGATCGACCGGCTGCGCGAGAAATTCGGATCAGACGCGATCCAGCGCGGCGCGGTGTTCGATTCGCGCCGCCGCTAGAGCATGATGAGGAAAGCCCTGGCGCAGAGGCCTTATTTGCAATCGGCGGCGGGCTTGCTGAAATCGAGCCGGCTGAGCTCGCCCTTCAGCGCCATCGAGCCGTAATCGAGCGTGAGGTTGCGGCTGACGCCGTTCTCGTAAAGCTCCATCGACATCACATAGGTCGGCGTCTGGTCGCCGACGCCGGGCTTGTAATAGCTGATCGTCACCGGCCAGCGCTTCATTTTTTCGAGCGCAGGCTGGCGCGCGGCTTGCTCGATGGAGCCGGCGGAGCCCTGGATCGGCTGACCGATGACGGCGAACGTGTCGTAGACCGCCTTGCCTTCGTCGGACCCGTCATAGGTGCGGGCCGAGAGCGTGTTCTTTCCCGCCTCGGCCGCCTCGATTAGGGCGCGCGTGTGGAAGCTCGGAAACAGCACGTCGCGCGGCAGCGGCACGCGATCGGCTTTCGGCTTCGTCAACTGAATCGCAAGCCCGTTCTCGCC
>MKVY01000044.1:84084-103620 GCA_001899525.1 Rhizobiales bacterium 65-9 | reverse complement strand
GCCTCGCCTGACTCCATCTGCACGACCTGGCGGAAGGAAGATGAATAACCCTCGCAGGCCGAGCCGCTGATCTCGAACACGATCCGTCCGCGCGCCGCGTCGACCCCGCGCGCCTCGGCCGAGCGCACGAACGACAGATCATACACCGCGCGATGCGGGGCCAGAACGAGCGGCGTCTTCGCCAGCGCCGGCGCGCCGCCAAGCGCTGCGATGGTCCCGGCAAGGAGCAGACAGGTCTTCATGGGGTTCCTTCACGCGGCGTCGCTGGAATGGCGTTGACGATACGACCGCCAATGGGCCCGAACAATGGCGACTCCATGGAGCTTGCGCGTCGGCGGCCGGTCGGGCCAAGAAGCTGCGGTCAAAGATGGATCGCAGGGAGCATCCGATGGGCGTTATCGACGACAATCTCGCGCGGGCCGGCCTCGTTATTCCGACGCCCGCCGCCCCTGTCGCCAACTATGTGCCCGCCGTCCTGACCGGATCGCTGCTCGTCGTCTCGGGCCAGCTCTGCTTCCAGGACGGCAAGCTCGACCCCGCCCATTGCGGCAAGCTCGGCGAGGACGTGTCGATCGAGAACGGGCAGGCGGCGGCGCGCCTGTGCGCCGTCAATCTGCTCGCTCAGGCCAAGGCGGCGCTCGACGGCGACCTCGACCGGGTGAAACGCGTCGTGCGCCTTGGCGGCTTCATCAATTCGGCGCCGGACTTCAACGCCCTGCCGCAGGTCATGAACGGCGCTTCGGACCTGATGGTCGCGGCCTTCGGCGACGCCGGCCGTCATGCCCGCACCACGGTCGGCGTGGCGCAGTTGCCGATGGACTGCGCGGTGGAGGTCGAGGCCATGTTCGAGGTCGTGCGATGACGGCGGCGGCCGCGCTCGCCTCGCGCGCGATCGCCCATCGCGGCCTGCATGACCGCTCCGCCGGCGTGATCGAGAACACGCTCGGCGCCGCGAAAGCCGCGATCGCGAAGGGGTTCGCGATCGAATGCGACGTGCAATGGACGGCGGACGGCGAAGCCGTCGTGTTCCACGATTTCACGCTGGACCGGCTGACGGCGGGCGCAGGCCGGACCGCTGACTTCACCGCGGCCGCGCTCGCCGGCGTCGCCATGAAGGATACGGACGATCGCATCCCGACGCTCCGCGCGCTGCTCGACCTGATCGCCGGCCGCGTCCCGCTCATCGTCGAGATCAAGAGCGCCTTCCGAGGCGACCTGCGGCTCGCTTCGCGAACTGTCGAGATTCTGAGGGACTATGCCGGGCCGGTCGGGATCAAATCCTTCGATCCGGCCATGACGATCGAGGCCCGGCGGCTGTCCGCCGGCCGCATTCCGTGCGGCGTCGTCGCGATGCTGGAATATAACTACGCGGATTATGAGGGCATATCGCAGGCGGAAAAGCACGCCCTCGCCAATCTGCTTCATTTCCGCGAATCCCGGCCGGACTTCATCTCCTGGAAGGTGGACGACCTGCCCTGCGCGGCCCCGTTCCTTTGCCGCGCCGCGCTCGGCCTGCCGCTGATGAGTTGGACCGTGCGGACGCCCGAGCAGCGCGACCGCGCCGCCGCCCACGCCGACCAGATGGTGTTCGAGGGTTTCGTCCCCGAGAGTTGATGACCGTCGCGGGCTATCGCCGCGTTGCACAATCGCGCGGCCGCCCTATTCTTTCAGGCGTGCCTTCCGAAACAGCCCCCTCCCCCGCCGACCTGACGATCAAGGTGGCGTCCGGCATGGGCGCCGTCGATCCCGCCGCATGGGACGCCTGCGCCAATCCACCGGGCGCGCGGCCCTATAATCCGTTCGTGTCCTACGGCTTCCTTTCGGCGCTGGAGGAGTCGAAATCGGCAACAGCGCGCGCCGGCTGGACGCCGGCCCATGCGCTCGTCGAGGACGGGAACGGCGCGCTGCTCGCAGCGGCGCCGGCCTATCTGAAATCTCATTCGCAGGGCGAATATGTCTTCGATCATGGCTGGGCGGACGCCTTCGAGCGCGCCGGCGGCGACTATTATCCCAAGCTCCAAGTCTGCGTGCCGTTCACGCCCGCGACCGGGCCGCGTCTGCTGACCAGACCGGGCGAACGGGCGCCGGAAGCCCGCGAGGCGCTGATCGCCGGCCTCGCGGCGCTGCGCGACCGCGCTGGCGCGTCCTCGACCCATGTCACGTTCCTGCCTCGCGACGAGTGGGAGGACCTCGGCGCGCGCGGCTTCCTGCAGCGGACGGACAAGCAGTTTCACTGGATCAACGAAGGATACGCGACGTTCGACGATTTCCTCGCCGCCCTCGCCTCGCGCAAGCGCAAGGCGATCAACCGCGAGCGGCGCGAGGCGGTCGCCAACGGAATTTCAATCGAAAGGCTGACCGGCGGCGACCTCACCGAGCGCGTCTGGGACGACTTCTTCAAATTCTACATGGACACCGGCGGCCGCAAATGGGGACGTCCCTATCTCACGCGGGCTTTCTATTCGCTGATCGGCGAGCGCATGGCGAAGGACATCGTGCTGGTGATGGCGAAGCGCGACGGGCGATATATCGCCGGCGCGATCAATTTCGTCGGCGGAGACGCGCTCTATGGCCGCCACTGGGGATGCGTCGAGCAGCATCCGTTCCTGCATTTCGAGGTCTGCTACTATCAGGCCATCGAGGAAGCGATCGCGCGGAAACTGTCGCGCGTCGAAGCCGGCGCCCAGGGCGACCATAAGCTCGCGCGCGGCTACCTTCCGACCACGACCTATTCGGCGCACGACATCGCTCATCCCGGATTGCGCCGCGCCGTCGCCGATTATCTCGAGCGGGAGCGGCGGCATGTCGAGGCGATGGTGTCGGAGTATCAGGATTATACGCCTTTCCGGCGGGAACATTCCTGAACCTTTGGCGGTTCACCATATCGCCGCATCTTGTCCTCAGGGATGACGAGTTGTCCTCGAGGATCATGAGCGGATTCGGCGACGCCGGCGTCTGCGATGTCGGATCGCATCGATTGAAGCAGAGAGGACTGACATGGAGCGTCGAGAATTTCTCAAATTGTTCGGCTTCGGAACCCTCGCTCTTGGAGCGGTCGCGCTCACGATGTCTCCGGCGGCGGCCGCAACCGCGTTGCGCGCAGGTTCGGCCGACTCGATGTCCGCAGATGAATTGATTGCGAGAATGGCGTCGGAAAACGCCGGCTCCGAAGAATTCGCGCAATATCGTCACGACCCGCGCTACCCTCGCTATCCTCGTCGCCGCCCGAGGCGTCGTCGAATCTGCCGTCGCGAGCGCACGCGGTGGGGATGGCGCACGGTCTGTCGCTGGGCGTACTGATCTGACACGAAGCGCCCGCTCCAGCGCGCGTTTCGTTAAGCGTGGCCGACGATTTTTCGCCGGATTCTCTTCGGGAATGGTTCATGTGCGGGCGCGCACAGTGGTCGCGCCGCACGAGAGCGCAACATCGCGCGGTCGTCGCGGAGCGATTTCGCGGTTGTGAAGCGGCCCCGCCGAGCCGGGCGTCGATGAAGAAGGAGCAAGCGCATGGAACGTAGGGAATTTCTCAAGCTTTTCGGGCTCGGCGTAGCCGCGGCGGGCGCCGCGGGCGCGATGCTGTCCCCGGCTCAAGCAGCCCCGGCTTTAACGCCCCCATCCACGGCGCCGGTTTCCGGCAACGTCGACGATCTCATCAAGGACATGGCCCAGAGCGGCGAGGAAAACGCCGAGTTCGCCCAGTATTATTATCGACGTCGCTATTATCGCCCGCGCTATTATGTCCGCCCGCGATATTACGTGCGGCCGCGCTATTACTACCGTCCCCGCCGCTGCTGGATGCGCCGGACGCCGTGGGGCTGGCGGCGAGTCTGCAACTGATCGCCGCGCGTTGAGCGCTTGACCCTGTGCGCCCGGCTTGCCATTCCGATGGCGAGCCGGAGCGCATGATGACCGCCTACGATCCGCAGAACGTTTTCGCCAAGATTTTGCGCGGCGAATTGCCGTGCGAGAAAGTGTATGAGGACGAGCATGCGCTCGCCTTCATGGACATCATGCCGCGCGCCGACGGACACACCCTCGTCATTCCCAAGGCGCCGGCGCGCAACATTCTCGACATTTCGCCGGATGATTTCGCGCGTCTCGCGCGCGGCGTGCATCACGTCGCCCAGGCGGTGAAGACCGGAATGAACGCTGACGGGTTGACGATCCAGCAGTTCAACGAAAGCGCCGGCGGACAGGTGGTTTTCCACATTCACGTCCATATCGTTCCGCGCTGGGCCGGGGTCGCGATGCGGCCTCATACGGGCGAGATTGCGCCGAAGGAAACGCTTGCCGCCAACGCCGCGAAAATACGCGCGGCCCTGTCGGCGCGATAGCGCGCCTCAATAAAACGACGCGGCGGCGATGAGGCCGCTGACGCCGGCGAGCCATCCGATCAGGATGTTGCGGCGCGCGAGACGCCACGCCGCCACCGCGAAAACGAGTCCGCCGAAACGGACGCCGATGGGCACATGCGCGAGCGCGCCCGACGGCAGAAGCAGCAGTTGCGCGACGACGCCCGCGACAAGGCAGGTCGCGACATGGCGGACCCAGATGAAGACCGGCGAACGGTCGTCGAGCTTCGCCGTCAGAAGAACCGTCGCCCACCGCCACACGCCGTTCGGCAGGGCGCCGGCGACGAGCAGGGCGAGATAGGCGGCGAGATCGCCCGACAGCGCGCCGGAGGAGATCATGCGGGTTTCGCCTTGCGGCGCATCTCGACCAGAAACGCCGCCGTTCCGCCGAGAAGGCCGGTAAGGAACAGGGCGGCCGCAGGTCCGAGCCACGCGCCGAAGATCACCGGCAGCAGGAACCCCGCTCCGACGGCGATCCAGTCGGCCGGGAGGCGCGCCCCGGCGACCAGCGACAGGGTGAAGAAAGTCGGCGTCATGAACAGGAGCCCGGCGCCGATCGCGGGATGCACGCTGCCGGCGAGCAGGTAGCCGAGAGCCGTGAACAGCGATGCGCTCGCCATGCAGGCCGCGCCGACGCCGAAGAAATAGGGTCGCCGGAGCGCGGGCTCGACATGCGGCAGCCTGCGCATCGACTCGACCCACACCGTCACCGCAACGAAATGCGAAGCGAGCAGAAGTTTCGGCCGCGTCGCTCCCGGCCCGCGCAGGAACGGCATCAGAGACGCCGTCATCGGCATCAGGCGCACCGCCGACAGCGTGACCGCCAGCGCGATCGAGACCAGCGACGAACCGGCGGCGATCATCCCGAAGAACACCACCTGCGCCGGAACCGCGAAAATGAGAAGACTGGAGAGAACCGCGCCGCCGATCGAAAAGCCTACGTCGCGCGCCAGCGGGCCGACGCCCACCATCGAGAGGCCGAGCATCCAGGCCGGCAGCTTCAACGCGTCGGCCACCCCCTGCCAGAATGCGCGCGCTGGAGATGAACCGGCTTCCACGACTCGTCCGTCCGACGCGACCCGGGTTCGGCTCGCCGGCCGCGTATAGACCAGCGCCGGCCCGCGGCATCAAGACGCGCCGGCCGCAGCCCTCTCATGCGCTCGGGCGGACGCGAGGCGGCGATGACCTGCTACGCGTCGCGGCTGGAGGGCGCTCAGCGCTGCTGCACCTTGTCCTGCAGCGCGCGCAGGTCGCCGAGGCTCGGCATCGCTTCGCGCAGATTCGTCCAGGCGACCACGCCGACGAGATAAACGACGGCGCAGATCACTGGCAGAATGAACCAGGACATGACCTCTTCGGTCCGCTTGCGCTTCAGCCTGCGCTCATATCTCGTCAGCGCCATCAAACCCCATCCCACACGAGCGACGCGGACAAGCGGACATTCGCTTTCCGGAACCGTCGCGCCGCAACGATCATCGCGCGCGTCGTCGCGAACGGCGACGCGCCAGACCGCCCGCTATTCGCGGACGAGAGGAACCTTCGGCACCGTCCGCACAGGCAGCGCGGTCTTCGGCTCCCCGCCGGCGGGGCGCTTCTTAGCCCCATTCCCACCCTCGCCGGAAGAGGGTTTCGGCGGCGATCGCTTCTTTGGCGCGCCCGCGGCCTGCGCGACGACCTTTTCCGGCTTCGGCGTGGTCGGCCCGAGCGGGAACTCGAAGCCGAGCACCTTCTTGCCCGTGATCTCGTCCAGCGTGACCATGACCTTCACGGCGCCGCCGTTCTTCAGCCGTCCGAACAGAACCTCGTCGGCCAGCGGGGTCTTGATCGTCTGCTGGATCAGACGCGCCATCGGACGCGCGCCCATGGTCTCGTCATAGCCGTTGTCGACCAGCCACTCGCGCGCCTCGTCGGTCAGTTCGATCGTCACGTTGCGGTCGGCGAGCTGCGCCTCGAGCTGCATGACGAACTTGTCGACCACCTTGGCGACCACCGCGCGCGGCAACTGGCCGAACGAGATGACGGCGTCGAGCCGATTGCGGAACTCGGGCGAGAACATGCGGTTGATCGCCTCGATGTCGTCGCCCTCGCGCTTCTGCCGCGTGAAGCCGTAGGCCGACTTGGCGAGATCGGCTGCGCCGGCGTTCGTGGTCATCACGATGATCACGTTCCGGAAATCGACCTGCTTGCCGTTATGGTCGGTCAGCTTGCCGTGATCCATGACCTGCAGAAGGATGTTGAACAGGTCGGGATGCGCCTTCTCGATCTCGTCGAGCAGCAGCACGCAGTGCGGATGCTGGTCGACGCCGTCGGTCAGAAGACCTCCCTGATCAAATCCGACATAGCCGGGCGGAGCGCCGATCAGCCGGCTGACCGTGTGCCGCTCCATATATTCGGACATGTCGAAGCGGATCAGCTCGACTCCCAGCGTGGATGCGAGCTGGCGGGCGACCTCGGTCTTGCCGACGCCGGTCGGACCCGCGAACAGGTAGGAGCCGATCGGCTTTTCCTGATCCCGCAGCCCGGCCCGCGCCAGCTTGATCGCCGCGCTGATCTTCTTGATCGCGTCGTCCTGCCCATAGACAACCCGCTCGAGCGACTCCTCGAGATGCTGGAGCACCTCCGCGTCGTCTTTCGAGACGGTCTTGGGCGGAATGCGCGCCATCGTGGCGATCGTCGTCTCGATCTCCTTGACGCCGATCGTCTTCTTGCGCCGGCTCTCCGGCAGCAGCATCTGCGAGGCGCCGGTCTCGTCGATCACGTCGATCGCCTTGTCCGGCAGCTTCCGGTCATGAATGTACCGGGCCGACAGCTCGACGGCGGCCTTCACCGCCTCGTTCGTGTAGCGAAGCTTGTGGAACTTCTCGAAATAGGGCTTCAGCCCCTTCATGATCTCGATCGCGTCCGGCACCGACGGCTCGTTCACGTCGATCTTCTGGAACCGGCGCACCAGCGCGCGGTCCTTCTCGAAGAACTGACGGAACTCCTTGTAAGTCGTTGATCCGATGCAGCGAAGAGAGCCTTGCGCGAGAGCGGGCTTGAGCAGGTTCGAGGCATCCATCGCGCCGCCGGAGGTGGCCCCGGCGCCAATCACCGTATGGATCTCGTCGATGAACATGATCGCCTTGGGATGGGCCTCGATCTCCTTCATCACCTGCTTCAGCCGCTCCTCGAAGTCGCCGCGATAGCGGGTGCCGGCGAGCAGCGCGCCCATGTCGAGGGAGAACACCGTCGCGTCGCTCAGGACCTCGGGCACCTCTCCGCGCACGATCTTGCGCGCCAGACCCTCGGCGATGGCGGTCTTGCCGACGCCCGGATCGCCGACCAGCAGCGGATTGTTCTTCTGCCGGCGGCACAGAACCTGGATCACCCGCTGCACCTCGGACTCGCGCCCGATCAGCGGATCGATCTTTCCGGTCTTAGCCTTCTTGTTCAGGTTGACGCAGTAAGCGTCGAGCGCGCTTTCCTTTTTCTTCTCTTTCTCGCCTTCGGAAGCGCCGCCGCTTGGGCGGTTCTCACGCTCCTCCTCGACGCCCCGCGTCGCGCGCGGCTCGTTCATGTCGGCGCGCTTGGCGATGCCGTGGCTGATATAGTTGACCGCGTCGTAGCGCGTCATTTCCTGCTCCTGCAGGAAATAGGCGGCGTGGCTCTCACGCTCGGCGAAGATCGCCACCAGCACGTTCGCGCCGGTCACCTCCTCCCGCCCGGACGACTGGACATGGATCACGGCGCGCTGGATGACGCGCTGGAACCCGGCTGTCGGCTTGGAGTCCTCGCGCCCATCGGTGACGAGGTTGGCGAGCTCCTTGTCGATATAGTCGACCAAGCTTCGCCGCAGCGCCTCGATGTCCACGTTGCAGGCCCGCATGACGGCGGCCGCGTCCTGATCGTCGATCAGGGCGAGAAGCAGGTGTTCCAAGGTGGCGTATTCGTGCTTGCGCTCGTTGGCGAGCGCCAGAGCGCGATGCAGGGCCTGTTCCAGATGGCGAGAGAAAGAGGGCAACGGCTTCTCCGGTATCCTGAGCTACTTCTTCTCCATGACGCACTGGAGAGGATGCTGATTGCGCCGGGCCAGGTCCATAACCTGCGTCACTTTGGTCTCGGCGACCTCATAGGTGAACACGCCGCACTCGCCGACGCCGTGCTGGTGCACATGCATCATGATCTGCACGGCCTCGTCGTGGCTCTTGGAAAAGAACTTCTCCAAAACATGCACGACGAACTCCATCGGGGTGTAATCGTCATTGAGCAGCAGCACGCGATAGACGTTCGGACGCTTGGTGCGCGGCTTGGCGCGGGTGATGACCGCCGTGCCTGCGCCCGTTCCGCCCTCTCCGGGACGGTTGTTTTTTGCTCCCCCGGCGGCGCGCGGCCCCTCAAGATTGCGCGCTTGTCCTGACAAAGCCATCTCCATCGCACGATGCTTCGATTGAATCCCGATCAGCCGACAATGTATAGCCGCCCGGCCCGCTTCGCCAGAGTCGGCCGCGTCCGCCGCGTGAGACAATGTTCACAGAAGGCGCCAAGCGTGTGGCCGCCGGCGCAATAAAAAAGCCCGGCGAAACCGCCGGGCTCTGATCGCGCAGCAGGAAGCTGCGATGACTTGGTCGATTACTTGGCCGATTACTTGGCCTTGGCGGCCGCGAACATCGTCTCGTAAGGCTTGACCGCGTCGCGGGCGGCGGCCTGATAGAGATCGCCGACTCGGGCGGCGTAGGCGACGAAGCCCTCGTAAGCCGACTTCAGATAGTCGCTCTGGATTTCGAAGGCCTTGTCCAGCGACTTCGCGCCGAGCACCTTCTCGGTGACGGACGAAGCGCCCTCGAGCGACTTCTTGGAGTAGTCGGCAGTCTCGGCCGCAACCGCCTGCGCCGTCTTCGTGAAGGCGTTGAAGGTCTTGGAAGCGTTCTCGAACGCGTCCTTGCCGTATTTCTGGAAATCGTCGATCTGCATTGAGGCTCTCCGCGGGGGCGCTGACACTATGCGCCGAAAATATCGGTCGGACGCGCGCCGCGCCCGCCAGGCGACCGGATATGTGCGATGCACAATCAATTGTCAATGATTTTTGTGCGCCGCAACATGAGCCTGAATTATCGACAGGAATGATTGTCCTCTCGCCGCCCTTTAACCCGTCCGTAACCGCATCAATTTTATCGTTCCCTTCGTGCTGCGCGGGCCACAATCGCGCAGGGGCGTGGTGGCGTTGAGTCAGGGACGAGTTGTATGCGTTCAGGTAGCGTAGTCCGGCCTGCAGGCTGGATGATCGGGGCGGCCGTTCTCGGAGCCGGCCTCATCCTTGCGACGGCCGATTCGGCCGAAGCTGCGCGGCGCCGGGCCAAACCCGCGGCGCACGCCGGCCCGCCGACCGCCTCGATGCTGGTCGACGCCAAGACCGGGCGCATCATTCAGGCGAACAACGCCGACGCGCCGCGCATTCCGGCCTCGCTGACCAAGGTCATGACCCTTTATCTCCTGTTCGAGCAGCTCGACCGCGGCCGACTGACGCTCGACACGCCGATGCGCGTCTCGGCGCGCGCCGCAGCCCAGCCGCCGACCAAGCTGGGGCTGCAGCCCGGCGAAACGATCACCGTCGAGGACGCTATCAGGGGCATGGTCACGAAGTCCGCGAACGACGCCTCGGTGGTCGTCGCGGAAACCATCGCCGGCAGCGAGGAGGCGTTCGCGGAGCAGATGACCCGGCGCGCCCGCGCCCTCGGGATGGCCCGGACGTCCTTCTATAACGCGCATGGCTTGCCGAACTCGCCGCCGAACATCACCACCGCGCGCGATCTGGTGACTTTGGGCCGCGCCATCCAGGACCGCTTCCCGAAATATTATCAATATTTTGCGACTCGATCTTTCGATTTCAATGGAACGCGCGTCGTGGGCCACAACCGGCTCCTGGGTCGGGTTGAGGGCGTCGACGGCATCAAGACCGGATATACCCGCGCTTCCGGCTTCAACATCCTGACATCCGCGCGCACGGACGGGCGCCATGTGGTCGGCGTCGTTCTCGGCGGCCGCTCCGGACGCGCCCGCGACGTTCAGATGGCGTCGCTGATCGAGACCGGGCTCGAACGCGCCTATGCTGGCGCGCGCACGGCGCCGCAGATCGGAGAGACCGTGGTGGCGTCGGCTGAGCCGGAGGCGCCGGCGACGACGGCGTCCATCGCGCCGCCTCAGCCTGTCAGCCGCCCGCTTGATCTGTCCAATGTCCGTCCGGTCGCGGCGAGCGCAGCTGCGCTGCCAGCGCCAGCGCCCGTGAAGACCGCTTCCCTCGCGCCCATTCCGCTGCCGAAGCCCGCGGCGGAGGATGCGCCCCGCGTTGTGACCGCTTACGCGCCCGTGCGGCAGACCGCATCGGCGCCGCCGCGCCCGCCGGCCGCCATTCGCCAGGCGGCGGCTTCGTCCACGCCAGCAGCGCCGGCCGCCGCCACCGCGATCTCCAAGCAGACCATTGCGGCCGCCGGCGGCTGGGTCATCCAGCTCGGCGCGACCGACAATCAGGACAAGGCGAAGGAAGTTCTCGCCAAGGCGAAGTCCAAGGCGCGGACGGCGCTGTCAAAGGCGTCGCCTTTCACCGAGCGCATTTCCAAGGATGGGGCGACCCTGTGGCGCGCGCGGTTCGCCGGCTTCGACGCCGAGGAAGCGCAGGCGGCCTGCAAAACGCTCAAGCGTGACGGCTTCAACTGCTTTGCGTCTCGCGGCTAGGAGGCGGCTGTGACCTTTTCCGACGTTCTTCCCGTACCCCTTCCGCAATCCAACAAGCAGCTTCTCAAAAGCCTCGGCGAGGCTCACGAGGCGCTATCCCCGGCCAAGCTCCGAGCCACTGCTCAGGATCTGCTGACGACGCTGCTGCGGGTCCGGATGCGGGCGCGATCAGCCACGACCCCGCGCGTCGCCATTCGCCTCAGCGTATACCGTCCGGACGGACGCTCGGCGGTGACGATCCGGTTTGGAGCCGGACACTGATCTGCTCAATGGCGGGTTGCGGATCCGCTTGCGGCGATCGCCCAGGGATCGTTCGATTCAGCGAGCGGCGCATCATGCCGCTCCATGGCCAGAAGCTCGTAACGGTCGTCGAGCATTCGCCACGCATCAAACAATTCGGCTGAATCCTCGCCGCGATCGACCGAGGCGAGATAACGCTCCAGCGCGGCCGCGGCGTCCGCATAGGCCAGAGCGACCTCGCGTTGCCGATGGACAACCGCCTCGATATCCGCATCCCGCCCGTCGATGCGGGACAACCGCGTCACGCGCCACGCCGCGCCCGCCGGCTCGACGATGTAAGGGGCTCGAATCGCGTCTGTTTCGCTCAGCATCGATCAGTTCCTTAGTGATAGACGCAGCTGGACGGCGTTTGTTCCGGCGGCGGCGCATAGAGGCTGCCCTCGTCGTTGAGCTGCTCTTTCAGCGCGCGCAGCGTCTGTTCGCTGCGTTGCGCGTCCCGGCGCTCGCTGGCGGCGTCCTGCATGTCGAGAAGCGTCGCGGCGAAACGGTCGATGGCCGCCATCGCATGGGCGTGCGCGAAGGCGACGCGCGCCGTCCGGAACAACCGCGTCTCGGCTGCGTCCACAACGCCGGTGGAGAGATCGCGCATCTGGACGACATAGCCGTCGACGAGGGCGATCACCTCGTAGCGGTATCCGGTTCCTTCCGCGCCGCCGATCCACATCATGGCCTCCTGTCAGGGAGGGACCATGCCGTCGGAGTCGCAGGGCGTTTGTGCCGATACGCACACGGCGTTCGTCGGGAGGACGGACCTAGAGAAGACCGAGGCCGGTCAGTTCGCGGCGCAATTCTTCCGGCATCTCGGCGATCTGCCGCGCGCCGGCGCCGGCGAGATCACGCGGCGCGTCCTTCTCCTCAAGATAGCGCCATCCCTGGAACGGGCGGCAGGGTCTGGGCGAGACCGGAACGACCGTCGGATCGAGCACGAGATGGCAACGGCCGATCCCCTGCTCGTCGGTGAACGGCCTGATCCCGGTCAGCGCCTGACGCGCCGACACCTGTCCCTTGATCACCCAGTAGAGCGACCCGTCCGGATGCGCCGGATCGAGCCGGCGCGGAACCATCCGGGTCGTATGAAGCTGCTCGACCGTCTGCTTGAGCCGGCGCTTCTCCGCCAGCCGCATCGCGATCCAGTCCTCCAGATCGGCGATGGACTCGGCCCCGACGCAGAGCTTGATCAGGTGAAGCGCCATGATCGCCCGATAGCACGGCGCGCGCGCCGGGCGCGAGCGGGCGCTGCTCCCCGACCGGAACTCTCCACAGCTCCTACGCCGGCTCCGGCCACGCCTTCTGCTTCGGCCGAAGCTGCTCGATCGCATAGGCGAGCCGCAGCACGCCGCGATCGTCGAAACGCTGGCCGATCACCTGCACCCCGAGCGGCAGTCCCTGCTTGCTGGACGCCCAGTTGATCGAGGCCGCCGGCTGTTCCGACATGTTGTAGGCGACGGTGAAGGCGATATGCGGGAACGCGTTGCGCGCATCGTTGCCCGGCGCCGCGCCTTCGGCCTCATAGGGCAGGATCGGCGATGTCGGCGAAATGACGAAATCGAACGCGCCGACCGCCTTCACCGCCGCCTCCCGCATCGCCATGATCTGGCCGTAAGCCGCCATGAGCTCCGGCCCGGTGAAGCCGGTCGCGCGCCAGGTCGCCCATTCGACGATGAAGGGCGTGATCTTCGCCTTCGTTTCCGCCGGCAGCGGCGCGATGTCATTGCAGGAGCGCGCCTCGAAGAAGCGGCCGAACCCGTCGAGCATGTCGGCGGTCATGAAGCTCTTCATCTCGACAAGATCGGCGCCGGCCGCGACCAGCGCCTGCGCACAGTCCTCGACCGCCGCCGCGATCTCCGGATGCGGCTTGAAACCGACCCCCATCTCGCGCAGCAGGCCGATCCGCAGCCCCTTGAGCTTCAGCTTCCCGAGCTTTTCCGAATAGGCGACGTCGTCATAGGGCAGGCTCATGAAATCGCGCGGATCGGGCCGCGTCAGGGTCTCCATGAGCAGGGCGGCGTCCGTCACGGTTCGCGTCATCGGACCGGCGACGCGGCCCATATAGGGCGGGTGATGCGGGATCCGGCCGAGCGACGGCTTGAGCGCGAAGACGCCGTTATGCACCGCCGGCAGCCGCACCGAGCCGCCGATGTCGGTGCCGACATGCAGCGGCCCGTAGCCGGCCGCGGCCGCCGCGCCGGCGCCGGAGGAGGAGCCGGACGTGTTGCGCGTCAGATCCCAGGGGTTACGCGTGATCCCGTGAAACGACGACACGCCGGACGACAGCATGCCGTAGTCCGGCATCGTGGTCTTGCCGATGATGACGGCGCCGGATTCCCGCGTGCGCGCGGCGGCGGGCGAATCCTCGGTCTTCGGCGTCAGCGGCATCGCCGCCGTGCCGAGCGGCATCGGATCGCCCCTGGTCGCGATATTGTCCTTCAGCGTGATCGGAACCCCGTCGATCGCCGACAGCGTTTCGCCCTTCCTCCAGCGCTTCTCGGACTCTTTCGCGGCCTTCAGCGCGGCGTCGCGATAGACGAGGTACATCGCGTTGAGGCTCGCGTCCCAGGCGTCGATGCGCGCCAGCGCCGCCTGCGTCGCCTCGACCGGGGACAGTTTCCGTTTGGCGTAGAGCGAGGCGAGCTTCGCCGCGGAAAGGTGATGAAGATCAGTCATGGAGCCGACAGCGGACGAAGGGAGCCGCTATCGTTTCAAGAACCGGGGCGGCGGGCAAGCATGGACCCACGGCGGCAGGCTTCGGCGGTCGGTCGCGCCGCCGCCTATTGCCGACCGACGCTTCACCATTGATCCTGTCCTTCAATGACGCCCGACGCCGAAGACCGCGGTTACGCCAGGACAATCTGGGCGATCACCCTCGGCGTCCTGCTGCTCGGCGCGGGAACGGCGGCGGTCGCGCTTGTGGTCGGCAATCGCCAGCTCTTCAAGGATGGCGTGGACTGGATTTACGACGTCGCCTTCTACGGCGTCGCGGCGCTCGTGTTCAGGCGCGGAGAAATGGCCGAGCGGATCGCCTCGCTCTTTCTCGCGGGCGTCATGGCGGTCGCCGGCCTGCACACGCTCTATGACCTGTGGGACAAGATTCTGAATCCGCGCCCGATCGAGGTCTGGTTCCTCGGCTTCTCCGCCTTCAGCGCGATCGTTGCGGCGATCGCGGTCATCGCGGCCCTGTTTCGGTTCAGGCGGACGGAGAATCCGCTCATCAAGGCGACGTGGCTCGGCAGCCGCAATGACCTCATTTCGACCACGGGCTATGCGCTCGCCGGTTTCGCCGCCCGCGTCGCGCCGATGCGCGGGCCGGAATACGCGCTCGATCTGCTGGGGGCCGCCCTCGCCTTCCAGGCGAGTTGGGCGATCTGGCGTTCCGCCGTCCGGCCGGCTAAGCCCGAACTCTTGCTGACCGGGAGTTCCCGATGACGTCCGGCGTCGCCGATCGCCTGCCTTCCGTTCTCATCGCCAACCGCGGCGAGATCGCCTGTCGCGTGATCCGCACCGCGCGACGGCTCGGCATGCGCACGATCGCGGTTTATTCCGAAGCTGATGCGAACGCGCCGCATGTCGCGATGGCCCACGAGGCGTATCTGATCGGCCCCGCCCCGGCGCGCGAAAGCTATCTGGTCGCCGACAAAATCCTTGATGTCGCCAAGGCGTCCGGCGCGGCCTGCATCCACCCCGGTTATGGCTTTCTCTCCGAGAACGCCGACTTTTCCGATCTCTGCGCCAGGAACGGGATCGTCTTCGTCGGTCCTCCCGCATCCGCGATCCGCGCGATGGGGCTGAAGGACGCCGCGAAAGCGCTCGTGGAAAAGGCTGACGTGCCGGTGGTGCCCGGCTATCACGGCGCGACGCAGGACGGAGCGTTTCTCGCAAACGAAGCCGCGCGCATCGGCTATCCGGTTCTCATCAAAGCTGTCGCCGGCGGCGGCGGCAAGGGCATGAAGCGCGTCGAGAACGAGGGCGCGTTCGCCGCCGCTCTCGAAAGCGCGCAGCGCGAGGCCCGGAGCGCATTCGGCGACGCGCGCGTGCTGGTCGAGAAATATGTCCTGTCGCCGCGCCACATCGAAATCCAGATCTTCGCGGACGCGCATGGAAATGTCGTGCATCTGTTCGAGCGCGACTGCTCGCTGCAGCGCCGCCACCAGAAAGTGATCGAGGAGGCGCCCGCGCCCGGCATGCCGCCGGAGGTGCGCGCCGCGATGGGCAAGGCGGCGGTCGAGGCCGCACGCGCGGTCGGCTATGTCGGCGCCGGCACCGTTGAATTCATCGCCGACGGCCGCGGCGGACTGACGCCCGAGGGATTCTTCTTCATGGAGATGAACACGCGCCTGCAGGTCGAGCATCCTGTGACCGAGGCGATCACGGCACTCGATCTCGTGGAGCTGCAATTCCGCGTCGCCGCCGGAGAGAAACTCCCCTTCGCGCAGGGCGATCTCAAGATCGATGGCCATGCGGTCGAGGCGCGCGTCTATGCGGAGGATCCGGAAAACGGCTTCCTGCCCTCCACGGGAAAATTATGGGCGCTGCGCCTGCCAGGGGGCGATGGAATCCGCGTCGATTCCGGCGTCGCCGAGGGCGGCGAGGTGACGCCCTTCTACGATCCGATGATCGCGAAGGTGATCGCGCATGCGGGCACGCGCGACGAGGCGCTGGCGAAGCTTGCGGCGGCGCTGGGAGAAACCGTTGTCGCCGGCCCGAAATCGAACGTCGCGTTTCTGAAGGCGCTTTGCGAGGCGGACGGCTTTCGCGAGGGGAAGTTCGATACGGGATTCATCGAACGGAATCTGGAAAAGCTTGGCGCGGTGAAGCAGCCGCTGGATGCGATCGCCGTGTGCGAAGGCGCGCTCGCGCTCATTGATGATGAATGGGAGCGGGAAAATTCTTATCGCCACAGCCGCGCGCCGGGAGAAAGCTTAGATTCCCCTTGGTGGTCAAATGTGGATGGGTTTCAGCTTGCCGGACGCCGTCGTCATGGCATGAGCCTTGTTGTCGACGGCGAACGCACGGCCGCAGATGTAGAATGGCTTCGCGAAGGGCCCGTCGTTTCGTTCAAGGATGCGCAGGCGACGTTTGATGATCGCTTCTGGACCAATTCGGATCACAATTTTCCCAGAATACCCGATGGCGTGATCGTCCTCCGCAATGGCCGCCAGACCACCGTCTCTCTCTTCGATCCCTTCTCCGTCGACATCGACGAAGCGGACGGCGACGCCGTCCTGAAATCGCCGATGCACGGAAAGCTCGTGGCGCTGTTCGTCGAGAAGGATCAGCCGGTGAAGAAGGGTGACCGCGTCGCCATCGTCGAGGCGATGAAGATGGAGCATGTGCTCACCGCGCCGCGCGACGGCGTCGTCTCGGAGATCGCGGCGCAGGCGGGACAGCAGATCGCGCAGGGCGCGAAGATCGCCGTCGTGCATGGGGAATAACGTCGGCCGCATCCGGCAATCGACATCATGCGCCCCCTTGACGAGGGCTGATTTATTCCGCGCAATACCGTCTTGTTATTTTTTACGAGAATGTGGCTGGCCGGGACACTCCGACCGGCCACAGTGAGCGGATAAACCTACCCCCGCCCCACGAACGGCATCTTCGTCGCCATGACATTCATGAAAAGCACATTGGCTTCGAGCGGCAGGCTCGCCATGTGCAGCACGGATTTCGCGACATTCTCCACATCCATCACCGGCTCGACCTTCATCGAGCCGTCGGGCTGCGGCACGCCCTTCGTCATTTTCGCGGCCATCTCGGTCAGCGCGTTGCCGATGTCGATCTGACCGCAGGCGATGTCGTATTTGCGTCCGTCGAGCGATGTGGACTTCGTCAGGCCGGAGATCGCGTGCTTGGTGGCTGTGTAGGGCGCCGAGCCCGGCCGCGGCGTCGTCGCCGAGATCGAGCCGTTGTTGATGATGCGCCCGCCGCGCGGCGTCTGGTCCTTCATGATGCGGAACGCTTCCTGCGTGCAGTAGAACGGGCCCGACAGGTTGGTGGCGACGGTCGCCAGCCAGTCCTCGACGGCGACCTCCTCGATCGAGCCGCCCTTCGACACGCCGGCGTTGTTGAACAGCACGTCGAGGCGCCCGAACCTGGCCTTCGCCGCGGCGAACAGGGCCGCCACCGAGGTCGGATCGGTCACGTCGCAGGAGACGCAGAGCGCGCGATCGGGATCGACGCCTGACAGCTTCACCGTTTCATCGAGCGCGTCCTTTCGGCGTCCGGCGAGCGCGACGCGGTAGCCGTCTTTCAGGAAGGCGATGGCGGTGGCGCGGCCGACGCCCGATCCCGCGCCGGTGATCAGCGCTGTTTTCTCATGCCCGGCCATCGTTTTCTCCCTGTGTGCGACGCGGCTTCTTGTAGGAGCAAAGCGGCCCAATGGCTATCGCTCGTCGATCCGCCGCAACTCGTCATCGGGAAAATCGGGCGTGCCATAGGTCGCGAACAGGCGCAGCACGCGCGCCATCTCTCCGCGCGGCAAGGTCTTCGGCTCCCCGATCTGGCGCGCCGAAAGGTAGATGGCGGCGAGCGCCTCGACCTCGATCGCCAGCCGCAGCGCCTTCTCCGGCGTCTCGCCGATCGCGATCATGCCGTGATGGGCGAGCAGACAGGCCTTCCGCCCGTCGAGCGCCGCGAGCGCCGCGTCGGACAGCGCCTGGCTGCCGAAGGTCGCATAGGGCGCGCAGCGGATCGCATCGCCGCCCGCGACGGCGACCATGTAGTGAAAAGCGGGAATGTCGAGGCCGAGGCAGGCGATCGCGGTGGCGTGCCGCGCATGGGCGTGCAGCACGGCGCCCGCGTCCGGCCTGTGGCGCAGGATGTCGCGATGGAAGCGCCATTCCGTCGAGGGCCTCGATCGTCCGGACCAGCGCCCGTCGAACGACAACAGGGCGATGTCGCCCGGCGTCATCGCGTCATAGTCGAGGCCCGAGGGCGTGATCAGGCAGCGCTCTCCGTCAAGCCGTGCGCTGAGATTGCCTGAGGTTCCCTGATTGAGGCCGACGCGATTCATCGCGCGGCATGTCTCGATGATGCGCGCGCGCAGCGGCTCGTTGTTCGCAGCGTCTGTCATTCATGCGGCCTTCGCGGCGAACAGCGCCTGCATGCCTTCTTTCGAAGCCTCCGCCACGCCGCGCTCGGTGATCAGTCCCGTTACGAGGCGCGGCGGGGGCACGTCGAAACCGGGGTTGCGCGCCAGCGCTCCTTCCGGCGCGAGCGCCACCTCGACGCGCGAGCCTTTCGCGTCGCGTCCCCAGATATGCGTCACCTCGCGCGCGCCGCGATCCTCGATCGGAACGTCCGCGCCATGATCGGTCGCCCAGTCGATCGTTGGCGAGGGCAGCGCCACGTAGAACGGCACGCCGTTGTCGCGCGCGGCGAGCGCTTTCAGGTAGGTGCCGATCTTGTTGCAGACGGAGCCGTCGGCGGTCACGCGGTCGGTTCCGACCACGCACAGGTCGACCTCGCCCTGCTGCATGAGATGGCCGCCGGCGTTGTCGACGATCAGTTCGAAAGGAACGCCGTGCGATTTCAGCTCCCACGCTGTCAGGCCCGCCCCCTGATTGCGCGGCCGCGTCTCGTCGACGAACACATGCACGGGAACGCCCTCGTCATGCAGCTTGTAGATCGGCGCCAGCGCGGTGCCCCAGTCGACGGTCGCCAGCCAGCCGGCGTTGCAGTGGGTCAGGATCGTCAGCGGTTTCGTTTCGCCGAGATCGCGCCAGCGCGCGGCGAAGATCGCTGCGCCGTGATCGCCGATCGCCTCGTTGATCGCGACGTCCTCGTCGCACAGTTCCGCCGCCAGCCGGTAAGCAAGCTCGGCGCGGCTCGCGCGCGGCGCATGCAGCAGGGGCTGGCGCAAGCGCGCCACCGCCCAAGCCAGATTGATCGCGGTGGGCCGCGTCGCGACCAGATCGTCGCATGCGCGCAGCAGGTTGCCATCGGAGGGGTCGTCGCGCATCGCCATCGCGACGCCGTAGGCGGCGGTGGCGCCGATGAGCGGCGCGCCGCGCACGATCATGGTCCTGATCGCATCAGCGGCGTCGGCGGCGTCGAGCAGCGTCCTGGCGGCGAACGCATGCGGCAGCCGCGTCTGGTCGATGACGACGACGGATTCCCCGTCGTCGTCGAGCCAGATCGTGCGATAGGGCTTGCCGCCGACCTTCATGCCATCCCCCGGAAA
>MKVY01000044.1:83038-83905 GCA_001899525.1 Rhizobiales bacterium 65-9 | reverse complement strand
ATGCTCGGTCTCCGCGTCTGAATGGGAGCGCGCGAGGATCGGAAGCGTCGGATTGAGACTTCTCGCCTGCTGCACGAACTGGCCCGCCTCCGCCCATTCCGGAATCGCGACGATGAGCCAGCGCGCCCCGGGAATGTTCGCGGCCGCGATGATGTCGGCCGGCGACGCCTGACCGCCGATCACCTCGACGCCGCGCTCGCGCACGGAGGCGGCGATCTTGTCGTTCTGCTCGACCACGAGGAGCGGCTGCTTCGCCGTGATCAGCGCGTCGCCGACCACGCTGCCGACCCGTCCGAACCCGACCAGCACGACATGCCCGCTCTGCTGGGTCGGCGTGATCTCTTCGGTCTCTTCCGGCTCTGCGGCCGTGGGCGCATCGGCCGGCGCGGCCGCCTCGCCCGCTTTCGGGCCCGGCAGTTTTTTGTCGATCCAGGGCTTCACATAGTCGATCGCCGCGAAGGCAAGCGGATTGGCGAGAATGGACAGAAGCGCGCCGGCGAGGATGAGGTCGCGGCCGGCCGGGGGCAGGAGCTGAAGGCTGACGCCGAGTCCAGCGAGAATGAAGGAAAACTCGCCGATCTGCGCCAGGCTCGCCGAGATCATCAGCGCGGTGCCGGTGGGATGGCCGAAGGCCCGCACGATGAAGAAGGCCGCCAGCGATTTGCCGAAGACGATGATCAGCACCGTGGCCAGCAGCGGCAGCGGATCGCGGACGACGATCATCGGGTCGAACAGCATGCCGACCGATACGAAGAACAGCACGGCGAACGCGTCGCGCAGCGGCAGCGTTTCCTGCGCGGCGCGCTGGCTGAGCGGCGACTCGCTCAGAATCATGCCGGCGAAGAAGGCCCCCAGCGCGAACGACAC
>MKVY01000044.1:81742-82980 GCA_001899525.1 Rhizobiales bacterium 65-9 | reverse complement strand
ATGATCCGCCGCCCGCCGATCATCATGATCGCGACGAAGGCGGCGACCTTGCCGATCGTGATCGCGAACGTCGCGGCGATGTCGCTCATCGACGCCGCGGCGCCGGTCCCGCCCAGCAGCGGCGCCATCGCCGGCAGCAGCACCAGCGTCAGGACCATCGCAATGTCCTCGACGATCAGCCACCCCACCGCGATACGTCCCCGCTCGGTGTCGACGACGCGGCGCTCCTGCAGCGCGCGCAGCAGGACGACCGTGCTGGCGGTCGACAGGGCCAGGCCGAACATCAATCCGGCGCCGATCGACCAGCCCATCACCTCGGCCAGAACGAAGCCGAGCAAGGTGGCGACAGCGATCTGCGCGACCGCGCCCGGAATCGCGATGGCCTTCACCGAAAGCAGGTCGCCGAGGGAGAAATGAAGCCCGACGCCGAACATCAGAAGGATGACGCCGATCTCGGCGAGCTCCGGCGTCAAGGACTGATCAGCGACGAACCCCGGCGTGAAGGGCCCGCAGACAACGCCCGCGAGCAGATAGCCGACGAGCGGCGAAATTCTGATGCGATTTGCGATCGCTCCCAGCACGGCCGCGAGAACGAGGCCAACGACGATTGTTGCGATCAGCGGCGTGTGATGCACCGGTTTCCTGGGTTTTGAGAGGAAGAAAAGCCTTGCCGTCTTGGATAGGGAGCCGATCGCCGCGGGTCAATTATCAGCGGTCCCGCCGCCGCCCCTTTCGCGCCCGCGCGTGCGCTCCCACACGCAACCATCGCGAACGCCCGCCTATGAGAGCGCGTCAGCCGCCTTGATCTGAACGGGAGCAAACCGCCATGCGCCGCCGCCAGCCCAGCGCCCTTGCCGCCCGAGACGACGCAGCCTGGCTGACGGCCCGGCGGGCGTTTTGCGTCTTCGCGTTCGGAATGACCGGTTACTTCCTCTTCGTTCTAGCCTGGGTGATGCTTCATCCTGTCGCGTAGGCTGCAAACCGCCCGACCCCACGCGCCAAGCCCTGTCCGGACAGCCGAACCGCGGCAGACGGAAAAGATGGAAAAGGAAGAGAATATCCGGCGCTCCTATTGTCGACCGCCGGCGTCAAGTTTATACAACCAGTTGAGAACAAACAGTTTTTATTCGTTCTAAACTGGGAACGTCGTGATCGTCTGTTCGTGCAACGTGCTGACCGAAGCGCAGATCCTCGCGACGCTTGAGGACGAGCACCTGGTTGGCCCGCGCAGCCCGGTT
>MKVY01000044.1:78926-81717 GCA_001899525.1 Rhizobiales bacterium 65-9 | reverse complement strand
GCGCGCGCGTCGGCTTGCGCGATCGGCTGCCCCGCCTGCCCCGCTCACGAGCACCCGGCCGGCAACGAAAATCATCCCCTTCCCGCCGTTCCTCTGATCGCGGCGGAATAGCCGGCTTCGGACCAAGTGATCGGTCCATCGCCGAGCGGCGGTTGTCTGCGCCCGTTTTTTAGTTTGTAGTTATTCTAATCTGTGCTAAGCGACGCGCCAGCGACGCAAGCCGGAGGATATTCCATGAAGGGCGACAAGAAGGTCATTGATTATCTCAACAAGGGCCTGCGTAGCGAACTGACAGCCATCAATCAGTACTGGCTCCATTTCCGCCTGCTCGACAATTGGGGGCTGAACGTCATGGCCAAGAAATGGCGCGCGGAATCCATCGAGGAGATGCAGCACGCGGACCGCTTCGTGGATCGTATTCTCTTTCTCGAAGGCTTTCCCAACCTCCAGGTGCTCGATCCGCTCCGCATCGGACAGGACGTGAAGGAAATCATCGAATGCGACCTCAAGGCGGAGGTCGAGGCGCGCGCGCTCTATCAGGAGGCCGCCGAATATTGCCGCTCGGTCAAGGACTATCCGTCGAAGGACCTCTTCGAGGATCTGATGAAGGACGAGGAAGGCCACATCGATTTTCTCGAAAAGCAGCTCGACCTGGTCCAGCGCGTCGGTCTCGAACTCTACATGCAGTCGCATATCGGTGGACTGGGCGAAGGCGGCACGCCGGGCTTCGGCAAGGAAGATCACTGACCGCAGGAGCCTGCTGACATGGCAAAAGCCGGCGCGCCGCGCCGGCTTTTATTTTGGATACTCACATCGCCCGGTCAGCAGTGGCGCGTGCGTCGCACCACGACATCGCCGTTGGGGAGCCGATCCCGCACCGTCACCGTCCGGCAACCGATGCTGCCCGTTGACCTGACGTCGCGGTCATGACGGCGCCAGCGGCGCTCCTCGCCATAACGCCTGTCGAACCGATCGCGATAGGCGCGCGACCTCCCATCATCGGCTCTGATGGTGACGCCGTTCTCACCGGCGCGGATGCGCATGTCCTGCGCGAAAGCCGGGGCGGCGAAAAGTCCCGCGGCGACAAGCGCGAGAGCGATCTTTTTCATCTGTCCCTCCTGTGATTCTCATTCGACAACAAGGCGAGGGACCAATGGTTCCTTATGCGATGCGGATGCGGCCGCGCCGCGCTTCACGAATAATGACAGATTGTCTCCGGAACCCGCTCGACAGTAAGCAATCAAGCTGAGCGCGCATCGGCCTCAGCCGCGCGCGACGAGGCGCCAGCGATGTCCCGCGACGATCGACGCTTCGGACTCGCCACCATCGCGCAGAAGCGTGAGCGCCTCCCCGCGCCGCAGCCTCTTGACGCCGCGATCCACCGCTGCGCCCTCTTCCGCATCGAACGCCCCGGCGCATGTGATGAAGCTCACGCGGCTGATGACGGTCGCATCAAAAGCAACGCCGCGTCTTGAAACCAGCAGCGCGACGCCGTCGCGCTTCGCGCCGATCAGCGGAAAGACGAGCCGGCCGCCATCGACGAGCGCATCGAGCCACGCGTCGGCCGGCCGCGTCGATCCGGCCGACACATAGATCATGTCGGCCGCAGGCAGCGCAGCGTCGGCGCCGCTCCCCGCGATCACGTCGGCGTTCTCCCAGGGCGCGAGATTGCGCGCCGCGGCCGAGGCGAGATCGTCGAGAATCTCGTAGCCCGTGACGCGGCCGTCCGGCGCCACGAGAGTCGCGAGAATGGCGGTGTAGTAGCCGGTCCCGCAGCCGATATGCAGCGCCCGTTCGCCGCGCTGCGGATGGAGCGCCGCGATGAGCTGGCCATGCAGACAGGGCTCGCCATTGTTGACGCCGCGCGCGCGGTCGATCGCGACCAGTACGTTCTGATAGAGATGAATCGGATCGCTCGTCTCGATGACGCCGCGCAGGCCGGTCAGCGCGGCCCATGGCGGCGGTCCGAGAAAATGTTCGCGCGGAACAAGCGCGAATGCGCGCTCCATCCGCTCCCGCAATTCCGGCGCCGCGCCGGACTGGCCGGCGACGAGGCTGGCGTAGAAGGCGCGCGCGGCGTCGAGGCGGCGGTCAGTCATGGGCGGTTCACGCGGCAAGATTCCTTTCCAAGGATGGCAGGCGATCGCCTGAAGCCGCGCGCCTGCGTTCCGCGCTACTTCGGCGATGCGCCCGCTTGCGGCCGCGTTGCGCGCCATGTCGAAAACACCGACGCGACGGAGACCGCGGCGACGCCGGCGATCGTCCATAGGCTTGACTCGAACCAGTAATCGTTGACGCGCTCCCGCTCCGGGACTTCTGACAGGATGACAGGATTTCGATTTGAGGCGGAATCGTATTTGATTGCGGCCGTCGCGCCGGAACTCGTTCGGGCGAATGGTTTGCCGGTGTTGCTCTCGCCGGTTCGCCGCCTGCCGTCTTCATCGATCCATTCCAGCAGCACGGATTCGACTCCGGTCTCCTTGAGCACGCGCGCCTGAGCCTCGCGGCCATGAGCCAGGACGTCGGCCCGATCCGCTCGCTCTCTGACGACGCTGTACATCTGGTTGAGGCTGACGCCCGTCAGCAGAGCCGCGCCGACGGCGAAATGCGGCCATCTCAGATTCTTGAAACCAGCAAGCATCCGCGCGCTCTCCGCTTCATCGCGCTTCCGCGACGGGCTTTTCCAGCAGCGCCCTTATCATGAAAAGCAGGTCGCTACATCCTGAACACGCCGAACCGCGTCTCCTCGACCGGCGCGTTGAGCGCCGCGGAGAAAGCCAGCGAGAGCACT
>MKVY01000044.1:78253-78898 GCA_001899525.1 Rhizobiales bacterium 65-9 | reverse complement strand
ATATTTGGCGCGGATCGGCGCCTTGAACGCTTCCTCCTCCGCCGCAGGCCAGATCTTTCCGTCCGCCTCGATATTGTCGCGCCGCACGGTGGCGAGCACGCTCGCCGCCTGCTCGCCGCCCATCACCGAGATGCGCGAATTCGGCCATGTGAACAGGAAGCGCGGCGAATAGGCCCTGCCGCACATGCCGTAATTGCCGGCGCCGAAGCTGCCGCCGACGATCAGCGTGATTTTCGGAACGCGCGCGCACGCGACGGCGGCGACGAGCTTTGCGCCGTCTTTAGCGATGCCCCTGCTCTCGAATTCGCGGCCCACCATGAAGCCGGTGATGTTCTGCAGGAACAGCAGCGGAATGCGCCGCTGGCAGCACAGCTCGATGAAATGCGCGCCCTTGAGCGCGCTTTCCGAGAACAGGATGCCGTTGTTGCCGATGATCCCGACGGGCATGCCGTTGAGATGCGCGAAGCCGGTCACAAGCGTCGTTCCATAGAGCGCCTTGAACTCGTCGAACGCGCTGTCGTCCACCAACCGCGCGATCGCTTCGCGGATGTCGTATTGTTTCTTGAGATCGGTCGGCGTCACCGTCTCGAGGTCGGCCGGATCGTGACGCGGCGGCTTCGGCTCCGCGAGCGCGATGTCGACATC
>MKVY01000044.1:70413-78193 GCA_001899525.1 Rhizobiales bacterium 65-9 | reverse complement strand
CTCGCCGGTCGCGGCCTTCACCAGCGGCGGCCCGCCGAGAAAGATCGTGCCCTGTTTGCGCACGATCACCGTCTCGTCGGACATCGCCGGCACATAGGCGCCGCCGGCGGTGCAGCTTCCCATCACCACCGCGATTTGCGGAATGCGCAGCGATGAGAGCGTCGCTTGGTTGTAGAAGATGCGGCCGAAATGCTCGCGGTCGGGAAACACCTCCGCCTGATGCGGCAGGTTCGCGCCGCCGGAATCGACGAGATAGACGCAGGGCAGCCGGTTCTCGCGCGCGATCTCCTGCGCGCGCAGATGCTTCTTCACCGTCATCGGATAATAGGCGCCGCCCTTGATGGTCGGATCGTTGCAGACGATCATGACCTCGCGGCCCTCGACGCGGCCTATCCCGGCGATCATGCCGGCGGAATGCACGTCGCCTTCATACATGCCGTTGGCGGCGAGCAGCCCGATCTCGAGGAAAGGCGAGCCGGGGTCGATCAGCCGCGCCACCCGCTCGCGCGGCAGAAGCTTGCCGCGCGCGGCATGCCGCTCGCGCGAGCGCGCCGGGCCGCCCTCCGCCGCCGCCGCGCGCTTCGCCAGCAACTCCTCGCGCAGCCGCGCCCAGTCGGCGGCGTTGGCGGCGAAAGCCGGGTCTTTCGGGTCGAGCTTGGGTTGAAGAATGGCCACGCGGCGCTCCGAACGTTCCCTTGCGGCGCACACGACCATGGCTCCGGCGAATTGGAAACAGCCTAAAGAAGCTTTCGTTCGTGCAGCCGCCGCCAGGACGCGGTATCCGTCCCTCGCCGCCGCCACAAGAGGCAGGCAGGCGACACAGGCCAGCGCGACCGCCGCCGCCACGCGCTCAGGAAACGAGTGAGACACATGGCTACCCGCACCGAAACCGACAGCTTTGGCCCGATCGAGGTTCCCGCCGATCATTACTGGGGGGCGCAGACGCAGCGCTCCATCGGCAACTTCCTCATCGGCGGGACCGCCGACCGCATGCCGCGCCCGCTCATTCACGCGCTCGCGCTGGTGAAAAAGGCGGCGGCGCTGGTCAATCGCGACCTCGGACTGCTCGATTCCCGCCAGACCGACGCGATCGTCGCGGCGGCCGACGAAGTGCTGGCGATGAAGCGTGAGGACGAGTTTCCGCTCGTCATCTGGCAGACCGGCTCCGGCACCCAGACCAACATGAACGTCAACGAGGTGCTGGCGGGCCGGGCGAACGAGATTCTCACCGGCAAGCGCGGCGGGAAGACGCCGGTCCATCCCAACGACGACGTCAATCGCGGCCAGTCGTCGAACGATGTTTTCCCGACGGCGATGCACATCGCCGCCGCGCTGCAGATCCGCGACAAGCTGCTGCCCGGCCTTGAGTTCCTGCGCGCGTCTCTCGATGAGAAAGCGCGGGCCTTCTCCGACATCGTCAAGATCGGCCGCACGCATCTTCAGGATGCGACCCCGGTCACGCTCGGGCAGGAATTCTCCGGCTACGCGGCGCAGATGGCGCTTGCGATGGCCAACATCCGCACGGCGAGCGAAGGCCTTCTCGACCTCGCTCAGGGCGGCACGGCGGTCGGCACGGGCCTCAACGCCCATCCCGAGTTCTCGGCCCGGTTCGCGGCGACGGTCGCGAAACTGACCGGGCTGCCGTTCCGGCCGGCGCCGAACCTGTTCGCCGCGCTCGCCGGCCACGAAGCGCTGCTGTTCGCGCATGGCGCCATCGACGCCGCCGGCGCCGGCGCCTTCAAGATCGCCAACGACATCCGCCTGATGGGGTCGGGCCCGCGTTCCGGCATCGGCGAGCTTCTGCTGCCCGAGAACGAGCCGGGCTCGTCGATCATGCCCGGCAAGGTCAACCCGACCCAGGCCGAAGCCCTGACGATGGTCGTCGCGCGCGTCCACGGCAATCAGGCGACAATCTCGTTTGCGGCGTCGCAGGGGCATTTCGAGCTCAACGTGTTCAAGCCGGTCATCATCGCGACCTTCTTGCAATCGTCGACGCTGCTGGGCGACGCGGCCGCGAGCTTCGCGGAGCGCTGCGTCGACGGGCTCGAACCGAACCGCGGCCGGCTTGCGGAATTGCTGCAACGCTCGCTGATGCTCGTGACGGCGCTCGCGCCGCATATCGGCTACGACAAGGCGGCGGCGATCGCAAAGAGCGCGCACAAGAAGGGGACGACGCTGCGCGAGGAGGCGCTCACGGCGGGCGTCGACGCCGCCCTGTTCGACAGGGTGGTGCGCGCCGAGAAGATGCTCGCGCCAGGTCTGGAGGATTGAAGCGCGCCGACATGGAACGACCTCTGCGCCCTGTTGTTGTCAAGACATCAGGGACAGGAGGCCGTCATGGCGAAAAACGCGCCGGCGCGTGCGCAGAGCGCCGCCGTTTCCGATCCGACCAGCCGTTATCCGAAGCCTCCTTTCCCGCGGCAGTTTCAGCCCTTCCCGGGCCTCGCCTCCCGCATGGAGCCGCGGCCGGATCACGGTGAGAAGACATATGTCGGCTCGGAGCGTCTTCTCGGGCGGCGGGCACTGATCACGGGCGGCGACTCGGGCATGGGCAAGGCCGCCGCCATCGCCTTCGCGCGCGAGGGCGCGGATGTGGCGATCAACTATCTTCCCGACGAGGAGGAGGATGCGCGCGAGGCGATCGCGCTGATGCAGGAGACGGGCCGCAAGGCGATCGCCCTGCCCGGCGATCTGCGCGACGAGGCCGTCTGCGCGCGCATCGTCGAGGAGGCGGTCCGCCAGCTCGGCGGCCTCGATATTCTCGTCAACAACGCCGGCCGCCAGCAGCAGCGGGATTCCCTCCTCGATCTCTCGAGTGAGGATTTCGACGCGACGATGAAAACCAACGTCTACGCCATGTTCTGGCTCACCAGGGCGGCGCTGAAACATATGCCCCCCGGCTCGACCATCATCCAGACGACCTCGGTGCAGGCGTATGACCCGTCCGCCGATCTCGTCGACTATGCGATGACCAAGGCGGCGATGCTGAGCTTCACCAAATCGATGGCCAAGCAGCTCGGGCCGAAGGGAATTCGCGTCAACGGCGTGGCGCCTGGTCCGGTATGGACGCCATTGCAGGTGAGCGGCGGCGCCACGCAGGAGAAAGTGGAGTCGTTCGGCGAGCATACGCCGCTCGGCCGTCCCGGCCAGCCGGCGGAGCTGGCGTCGATCTATGTCCAGCTCGCGGCGTCGGATGCGAGCTTTGCGACCGGGCAGATCTATGGCGCGGCGGGCGGATCGGGCCAGCCATGAAACCGCTCGCGCGGAGGAACTTCCTGCGCCCGCGCGGATTGATCTCGGCGTTGAACATGATGGAGATGCGAAATGGGACGCGGCATTCTGCTTTGGCTTCTGGGCGTTCCGATTCCGATCATCATCCTTCTCGCCCTGATGGGACGCTGACGTCATGAGCATCGACGTCGTCAACATCGAGCCTGAGGCTTCCTCATCCAGCGTGTCGTGGGGCGCGATCGCCGCGGGCTCGGCCGCCGCCATCGCAACCACCCTCTCTCTTCTGTTTCTGGCGACCGGCTTGGGTCTCACCCTGGTTTCGCCCTGGTCGGGACAGAGCGCCGGGGCCACGACATTCGTGATGTCGGCCGCAATCGGCTTTCTCGTCATCCAGTGGCTGTCGTCGGCGCTTGGCGGTTACATCGCGGGCCGCCTGCGTCCGGACTGGCGCGACGCCGAAGCGGATGAGCGCTTCTTCCGCGACACCGCGCACGGCTTCGTCGCATGGTGCGTCGCGACCATCGTCGTCGCCGCCATAGCGATCATGTCCGCGGGCGCCGCCGGTCGCGCCACCGCCGAAGCGACGCGCGGCGCGTCGACCGCCGTTTCGGCCGCGGCCTCCGCGATGCCGGACAACAATTATCTGACGGATATGATCTATCGCGCCGCGCCGCAGGCGACTCCCGAGCTTCGCGCGGAGGCCGCGCGCATCGTCGCAACCAACGCGCTCGCCGGCGAGTTTTCAGCCGACGACAAGGCGTATCTTGCGCAGCTCGCGACCCGCGCCGGCGTCGCGCAGGACGAGGCGACGCGCAGGGTCGATCAGCTCGCGACCCGTGTCGCCGAAGCCAAAACAAAAATTCAGGAGACCGCGGAGACCGCCCGCAAGACGGCCTCGCGCACGGCGCTCTTCACCTTCCTGTCGCTGGCTGTAGGCGCCTTCATCGCCAGCGCCGCGGCTGCTCTCGGAGGTTCGTTGCGGGACGCTTGATTGCTTCCTCAATGAGCGACCCAAAAAACCGGGAGATGAGAGCGGGGCTCAACGCCCCGCTTTCGCGCGCCATTCCTTGAAGCGCTGCGCCACGGCCTCGTCGATCATCGGATAAAGTCCGAAGAGGCCGTGGCCGCCATTCACCTCCTCCTGGACGAAATCCTCATAGACGGTCTGCTCGAACGCCTCGTCGGCGACCGATTCCGCCAGATGGACCGGAATGCAGACCACCCCCTCCCCGTCGCCCACCATGATGTCGCCGGGATAGACGGCGACCCCGCCGCAGCCGATCGGCAGATTGAGGTCGGCGGCATGGTGGCGGATGAGATTGGTCGGCGCCGAGGCGCGCAGATGGTAGCTCGGGAAAGGAAGCTGCGCGATCTCGGGCGTATCGCGAAAGCCGCCGTCGGTGACGATGCCGGCGACGCCGCGTTTCATCAGCCGCGTGAGGAGGATGCCGCCGGCCGACGCCGCGCGCGGATCGCCGCGGCTGTCGATCACGAACACCGCGCCCTCCGGGCATTCCTCCACTCCCTTGCGCTGGGGATGGGAGCGATCCTTGAACACCGCGAGTTCATCGAGATCTTCGCGCGCCGGGATGTAGCGCAGCGTATAGGCGGGCCCGACCATGCGCGGCGCGTTCGGATTGATCAGTTGCGGCCCCTGCAGAAACTGGTTCCGGAATCCGCGTTTGAACAAAACCGTGGTCAGTGTGGCGGTCGAACAGCCGGCCAGCTTGCGCTTCGTATCCTGATTCATTCGTTTCTCTCATGTTCGGGCGTCAGCCGGCCGCGACCGCGGAGTATCCGGCGCCGGAGGCCTCCCTCGCCCGCCGGACGCGCGAAGCGTGCCCCAGCGGAACCTGATGCGCAACGGCTTGGGCGGGGCCTTGAGTCGCTCCGAGCATTCCCGCGAGTCAACCGCTCCGCCAGGCGAGGGCCGCAAAAATCTGACAGACTGTGAACAGCGGGTGATTCGCTGGGCCAGCCCGGATTCGCCGCTGCGGCCGTGCTAGGCCATCTCCTGCAATTTGAATGATCGCCAGAGAATCATGTCCGCCGTCGCGCCACTCCCCCGCCACGAGCCGCCGGAGAGCTTCCGGACCCAGCCCCACAATCTCGACGCCGAACAGGCGCTGCTCGGGGCAATCCTGGTCAACAACGACGCCTATTACCGCGTGTCAGACTTCCTCAAGCCGGAGCATTTCTTCGAGGAGGTGCATCGGCGCATCTACCAGATCGCCACTGACCTCATCCGCACCGGCAAGCTGGCGACGCCGATCACGCTGAAGACCTTCATCGGCGACGTCGATCTCGGCGGCATGACCGCCTCGCAATACATGGCGCGCCTCGCCGTCGAGGCGACCACGATCATCAACGCCGAGCAATATGGCCGCACGATCTATGACCTCGCCATGCGGCGCTCGCTGATCGGCATCGGCGAGGACATCGTCAACGTCGCCTATGACGCGCCGGTCGACATGAACCCGCGCGCCCAGATCGAGGAGGCGGAGCGCAAGCTCTACCAGATCGCGGAGACCGGCCGCTATGACGGCGGCTTCCAGCGCTTCGAGATGGCCGCGAAGCTCGCGATCGACATGGCCGCCAACGCCTATCAGCGCGACGGCAAGCTGTCCGGCATCGCCACCGGCCTCAGCGATCTCGACCGCAAGATGGGCGGCCTGCAGCCGTCCGACCTGATCATCGTCGCCGGCCGCCCGGGCATGGGCAAAACCTCGCTCGCGACCAACATCGCCTTCAACATCGCCAAGGTCTGGGAAGGCGAGCGCGAGCATGGCGGCCAGATCAAGACGACGAATGGCGGCATCGTCGGCTTCTTCTCGCTCGAAATGTCGGCCGAGCAGCTCGCCACGCGCGTCATCGCGGAACAGTCCGGCGTGTCATCCTCGCGCATCCGGCGCGGCGACATCCGCGAGGACGAATTCTCGCGCATCGCCGACGTGGCGCGCGATCTCCAGACGCTGCCCTTCTACATCGACCAGACCGGCGGCATCACCATCGCGCAGCTCACGGCGCGCGCGCGACGCCTCAAGCGGCAAAAAGGACTGGATATTCTCGTCATCGACTACATCCAGCTTCTTACCGGATCGGGCAAGCGGAGCGACAACCGCGTGCAGGAAATCACCGAGATCACCACGGGCCTGAAGGCGCTGGCGAAGGAGCTGAACGTTCCGATCATCGCCCTGTCGCAACTCTCCCGTCAGGTCGAAAGCCGCGACGACAAACGGCCGCAGTTGTCCGACCTGCGCGAATCCGGCTCGATCGAGCAGGACGCCGACGTGGTCGTGTTCGTCTATCGCGAGGAATATTATCTGGCGAACAAGAAGCCGCGCGAGGGCACCGAAGAGTTCTTCAAATGGGAGGCCGACATGAGCGCCGCCCACGGCAAGGCCGAGATCATCATCGGCAAGCAGCGCCACGGCCCCACCGGCACGGTTGACGTGCAGTTCGACGCCGAGGTGACGCGCTTCTCCAACCTCGCCAGCGAGGACGGCCTGCCGGAGCGGCTGGAGTAATTCGCCGCACGCGGCGCGCGACGGCGGCGGCTGACGCCGGGCCGCCGCCTTGCTATTGAGCCGCCATGATCGACGACGATGATTTCCTCGCCCATGGCGCGACGCTGACGATCGACCTCGGCGCGCTCGCCGACAACTGGCGTCTGTTGCGCGCGCGGGCGGGCGAAGCGGAATGCGCCGCTGTCGTGAAGGCCGACGCTTATGGCGTCGGCATCGAGAAGGCCGCGCCGGCGCTCGCCGCCGCTGGCTGCCGGACATTTTTCGTCGCCCACCTGTCGGAGGCGAGGCGCGCCCGCGCCGTCGACCGGGACGCGGCGATCTTCGTGCTCAACGGCTTTCCGCCCGGCTCCGCGCCGCTTTACAGAGCGATCGGCGCGCGGCCCGTGATCGGCGCCACGGCGGAAGCCAAGGAATGGGCGGCCGCATCGGACAACGCGCCTTGCGCGCTGCATATCGACACCGGCATGAACCGTCTCGGCTTCTCGATGGCGATGCTGGATGATCCGGCTGACGCAGCCGCCATCGCGGCGCTCAACATCGACGTCGTGATGACGCACTTCGTCGCGTCGGAAGTTCCCGACGATCCAATCAACGCGAAACAGATCGAGCGGTTTCGCGAGATCATGCGGCGCTTTCCCGGCAAGCGGCATTCGTTGCTGAACTCGTCCGGCCATTTTCTCGCGGACGCGCCGGCCGGCTCTTTGACCCGGCCCGGTTACGCGCTCTATGGCGGCAACCCGACGCCCGGAAAGCCGAACCCGATGAAGCCGGTGGTCGGCCTCGACGCCCATATCGTCGCGCTGAGCGAGGTCCGCGACGGCGAGCGCGCCGGCTATAACGGGCTGTGGACGGCGCAGGGCAAGCGCAAGCTTGCGACCATCTCGCTCGGCTACGCCGACGGCGTTCCCCGCAATTCGGGCGGCGTGGTGGACTGGAGCGGCGGCGCGGCGCTGATCGGCGGCGTCCCCTGCCCGTTCGTCGGCTCGGTCTCGATGGACCTCATCATCCTCGACGTGAGCGAC
>MKVY01000044.1:67498-70404 GCA_001899525.1 Rhizobiales bacterium 65-9 | reverse complement strand
TCATCGGCGGACCGTTGACGTTGGAAGCCGTGGGCGCCGCCGGGCGCACGATGGGCTATGAGATCCTGACCTCGCTTGGCAAGCGCTACCGGCGCGTCTATCGCGACTGACCGACTGCCGGCGGCTGATCATGCGTTCAGCAGATCGCGCAGCGCGACGGCGTTGTTATGCTCCTCGTCATGCGCCGCGAACAGCAGCGTGACCTTACGCTTGGCGGCTTGCGCGAGCAGTTCGGCCGCCGCTGATTTCGCCGGCTCCTTCTTCAGCTCCGCCCGATAGGCCGCGACGAAATGCTCCCATTTCTCCGGCTGCGCGTGAAACTCCTTGCGCAGAGGGTCGGTCGGCGAGATATCCCTGAGCCACAGGTCGATATGCGCCTTTTCCTTGCTGAGCCCGCGCGGCCACAGCCGATCGACCAGCACGCGCAGGCCGTCCCCGGCGGAGGGCGGATCATAGACGCGCTTGATGTGGAGCCGGCTCGCGCTCATGAGCTTATACCCTCCGTCATTCTTCCGGCTCGGTCGTGAACTGGAGCGGATAGCCCTTGCGGCGTCCCGCGTCGGTCGCGCGCGTCGCCTTCGTCTCGGCGACGTCCCGCGCATAGACCGCGACCACGCAGACGCCGCGCCGGTGCGCGGTGATCATGACGCGCTGCGCCTGCTCTTCGCCCATCCGGAATTCGGCCTTCAGCACCGTCACGACGAACTCGCGCGGCGTGTAGTCGTCGTTGACGAGAATGACCTTGTGCAGCTTTGGCCGCTCGGTCTTCGTTCGGGTTCTGGTCCGCGGCTTGACGACGGTGTCGGTCATGAGGGCTCCCGCGTCGATCGGCTCAAGGCGGCGCTGGCGCATTATGGCGCCGCGACCGCGCGCGGCTCAAGCCGGCTCGACGACAAAACGGCCGGCTTGCATTCAACCCGAACAAATATAGAACATAATCCACGTCCGCCGAGTCGATGAGCCGATCCGCAACCGATGGCCAAAGCCCTTTCATCGTATGTCTGCCAGTCCTGTGGAGCGGCTTACAACCGTTGGCAGGGCAAGTGCGACGCCTGCGGCGGCTGGAACACCATCGCGCTGGAGGCCGCCGCCGCGCCTCTGCCCGGCGCCGCCCGCGGGTCGGGCGCCCGCGGCAAGGGCCGCCCGATTCCACTGGAAGGGCTGAGCGGCGCCGCCCAGGAGCCGCCCCGCGTCGCGTCGGGCATCGGCGAACTGGACCGCGTCACCGGCGGCGGCTTCGTGAAGGGCTCCGTGATCCTCATCGGCGGCGATCCGGGCATCGGCAAATCGACTCTTCTCACGCAGGCCTGCGCCGCCCTCGCCCAGCGCGGCGAGCGCGTGCTCTATATTTCGGGCGAGGAGGCGGTCGGACAGGTCCGCCTCCGCGCCGAGCGGCTCGGCCTGTCGCAGGCGCCGGTGGAGCTGGCGGCCGCCACCCATGTCGAGGACATCATCGCGACGCTTGCGGCCGGGCCGCCGGTGCGTCTGGTGGTGATCGATTCGATCCAGACCATGTGGTCGAGCTCCGTCGAAAGCGCGCCCGGGACCGTGACGCAGGTGCGCGGCAGCGCGCAGCTTCTGATCCGCCACGCCAAGGACAGCGGCGCCTGCGTCATTCTCGTCGGCCATGTCACCAAGGACGGGCAGATCGCCGGACCGCGCGTGGTCGAGCATATGGTCGACGCCGTGATCTCCTTCGAGGGCGACGGCGGCCATCATTTCCGCATTCTCCGGGCGGTGAAGAACCGCTTCGGCCCGACCGACGAGATCGGCGTCTTCGAGATGACCGGAGGCGGCCTCGCCGAAGTCGCCAATCCCTCGGCGCTGTTTCTCGCGGGGCGCGACGCGGGCGCGGCCGGCGCGGCGGTGTTCGCCGGCATCGAGGGCACGCGGCCGGTTCTGGTCGAGATCCAGGCGCTGGTCGCGCCGTCCTCGCTCGGCACGCCGCGACGCGCGGTGGTCGGCTGGGATCCGGCGCGCCTGTCGATGGTGCTTGCGGTGCTGGAGGCGCGCGGCGGACTGAAGTTCGGCATGTCGGACGTCTATCTCAACGTCGCCGGCGGCCTGCGAATCAGCGAGCCCGCGGCGGACCTCGCCGCCGCGGCCGCGCTCATCTCATCCCTCGCCGGCTCGCCGCTCGCGCCCGACGCCGTCTATTTTGGCGAGATCGGCCTGTCGGGCGCCGTGCGTCCGGTATCGCTCGCAAACGCGCGCCTGAAAGAGGCGTCGAAACTCGGATTCCGCGCGGCCCACGCGCCTTCCGCGACGCGCGACATGGAAAAAGACCCGCCGCTCCGCCTCAATCCCGTCGGCGACATCGGCGATCTCGTCGCCGCCATCGCGGCGCGCAGACCGGCGCGCCGTCCCCATGTGATTGCCGGCGACGGGTGACGAGCGAACGCGTTCTGGCTATAGAGGCCGCGATGCGGCGCGCTTCGCGGCTCGCCGGGGAGTGCGGACCAGTCCATGCCGATCAGTTATCTTGATCTCGTCGTTCTCGGCGTCGTGTTTGTTTCTGCGGTGCTGGCGATGATGCGGGGTCTGACCCGCGAGGTGCTCGCGATCGCGAGCTGGGTCGCCGCCGCGATCGCGGCCTACGTGTTTTACAAGCCGGTGCTGCCTTACGTGCAGCAATACGTCAATCATCCGATGATCTCGCTGGCGATCGCGGTCGGCGCGGTGTTCATCGTGACGCTGATCATCGTCTCGCTGATCACCGTCCGCATTTCCGATTTCATCCTCGACAGCCGCATCGGCGCGCTCGACCGCACCCTCGGCTTCGTCTTCGGCGCCGCGCGCGGCGCGCTGATCTGCATCATCGGCTTCGTGTTCTTCACCTGGCTTGTGCCGGCCGACAAGCAGCCGGAATGGGTGAAGGCCTCGAAGGCGAGACCCTATCTCGAAAG
>MKVY01000044.1:50855-67461 GCA_001899525.1 Rhizobiales bacterium 65-9 | reverse complement strand
GCCCGCAACATGGAGCAGAACGCCGTTCCGCCGACCCCGCCGGCGTCCACCCCGCCGACCCAGCAGCGCTCAAGCCTCGAAAAATCCCTTGAAAAATTCGCTGCGGCGCAACATCTGACGCCTATCGCCCATGCGAACGGCGCGTCTGCGCGCCTCTAGGGAGCCCGCGATGGCCTCGTCCCCACCTCCCCGCGCACACATCCCGAGCGGCGAGGAGGACGACGGCGAGGCGCTGCGCGAAAAATGCGGCGTCTTCGGCATTTTCGGCCATCCCGACGCCGCCGCGATCACCGCGCTCGGCCTGCATGCGCTCCAGCATCGCGGCCAAGAGGCGGCGGGCATCGTCAGCTATGACGGCCGGCGCTTTCACTCCGAACGGCGCATGGGCCTCGTCGGGGACAATTTCTCGCATGGCGACGTCATCGCCCGGCTGCAAGGCGAAGCGGCGATCGGGCACACCCGCTACGCCACGACAGGCGAAACCATCCTCCGCAACGTCCAGCCCTTGTTCGCCGAGCTTGACGGCGGCGGTTTCGCGCTTGGCCATAACGGCAACCTCACCAACGGCCTGACGCTCCGGCGCCAGCTCATCCGCGACGGCGCCATCTGCCAGTCCACCTCCGACACGGAGGTCATCCTTCATCTCGTGGCCCGCAGCCGCCGCCACCGCTTCATCGACCGCTTCATCGACGCGCTCGGCCAGATCGAGGGCGCCTACGCGCTCGTCGCGCTGACCAACAAGAAGCTGATCGGCGCGCGTGATCCGCTCGGCATCCGGCCCCTCGTGCTCGGCGATCTCGACGGCCGCCCGATCCTCGCCTCCGAAACCTGCGCGCTGGACCTCATCGGCGCGCGTCATGTGCGCGACATCGAGAATGGCGAGATCGTCGTCATCTCCGAGACCGGCATCGAATCGATCAAGCCGTTCGCGCCACGCGCCGCGCGTCCCTGCATCTTCGAATATGTGTATTTCGCCCGCCCCGATTCGATCATCGCGGGCCGCAACGTCTATGGCGTGCGCAAGAACATCGGCGCGATCCTCGCGCAGGAATCGCCGACCGACGCCGACGTCGTGATTCCGGTGCCCGATTCAGGCGTGCCCGCCGCGCTCGGCTACGCGCAGGCCGCTGGAATCCCCTACGAGCTCGGCATCATCCGCAACCATTATGTCGGCCGCACGTTCATCCAGCCCACGCAGTCTGTGCGCGAACTCGGCGTGCGCATGAAGCATTCCGCCAATCGCGCCGTGATCGAGGGCAAAAGCATCGTGCTTGTCGACGACTCGATCGTGCGCGGCACCACCTCGCGCAAGATCGTGCGCATGATGCGCGACGCCGGCGCGCGCGAGGTTCATTTCCGGATTGCGTCGCCGCCGATCAGGTTTCCGGATTATTATGGCATCGACATGCCCGAGCGCGACAAGCTTCTCGCCGCGACCATGAGCGTTGAAGAGATGCGCGCCTATCTCGGCGTCGACTCCCTCGCCTTCATTTCCGTCGACGGGCTGTATCGCGCGCTGGGCGAGAAGGGACGCGACGACGCCGCGCCGCAGTTCACCGATCATTATTTCACCGGCGATTATCCGACGCCGCTGCACGACATCACCGGCGAGAGCGTCAAGCAGCTCTCGCTGCTGGCCGAAGCGAGCTGACCGTGAAGCGCGCGCCACTTTACCGCTAGCCGTCAGGGCGGCGCTTGTCGCCGCCGCTTACATCTGTTTGTTGTCGAAAAGAAACCGCGGATGTCCGGGGCAGGCCCGGCCATGACGAATTGAGCGTAACGGAACGATGAACGCCTCAGCACCTGACCTGAAAGACCGCGTGGCGGTCGTCACCGGCGCCTCGCGCGGCGTCGGCCGCGCCGTCGCCCTCGAGCTCGGCCGGCGCGGCGCGCATGTCGTGGCGCTCGCGCGCACGGTCGGCGCTCTGGAGGAGCTCGACGACGACATCCGGGCCGTCGGCGGCGCGACAACGCTCGTTCCCGTGAACCTGACCGATTTCGACGCGCTGGACCGGCTCGGCGCCGCGCTGAACGAGCGCTGGGGCAAGCTCGACATTCTCGTCGGCAACGCCGGGCTGCTGGGCCCGATCACGCCGCTCGGCCATGTGCAGCCGAAGCAGTGGGACGACGTGATGGCCTTGAACGTCACCGCAAACTGGCGCCTGATCCGGTCCCTTGATCCGCTGCTGAAGCTGTCGGACGCCGGGCGGGTGGCGATGATCTCCTCCGGCGCCGCGCGGTCGGCGCGCGCCTACTGGGGCCCTTATTCCGTCTCCAAGGCGGCGCTCGAAGCGATGGCGCGCACCTACGCCGCCGAGACGAAGGAAACCACGAACATTCGCGTCACGCTGGTCAATCCCGGCCCGATCCGCACCCGCATGCGCGCCGCCGCCATGCCCGGCGAAGACCCGATGACGCTGAAGACGCCGGACGACATCGCGCCGAAGATCGCCGATCTCTGCATGCCGTCATGGACGCAGACCGGCGCGCTGTATGATTTCCCGACCGACAGCGTGAAGACGTTCGGCTGAGAAAAGCGCGCCTGCGCCGCGGTTTCTTCGCGGGCTGCGGTTTTCATTCCGCTCGCAAGGCTCGCTGCCCGAAGCCGGGACGGAACAGCGTCGACGCCCGACGATGAAGGTCTTCCCGTCCCCGGAACGGCTCAGCGAGCGCGATATTTGCAGCCTACGTGTCGAACGGATTGTCGCTCGTGCGCATCGATAGGCGGATCGGCGATCCGTGCAGGCCGAAGCTCTCGCGCAGCCCGTTGGTGAGATAGCGCGTGTAGGAGGTCGGCAATGCGTCGAGCTGGTTGCCGAACAGGGCGAACAGCGGCGGCCGCGCCTTCGGCTGCGTCATGTAGCGGATCTTGATCCGGCGTCCCGAAACGGCCGGCGGCGGATGGCTCGCGAGCGCCGCGCTCAGCCAGCGATTGAGCTGCGCGGTGGGAATGCGCTTGCTCCACACCTCGCTCGCGGCGAAGGCGGCTTCCAGCAGCGCGTCCAGCCCCTTCGACGACAGGCCCGACACCGGAATGACGGAGACGCCGCGCAGTTGCGGCAGAAGCCGGGTCGCGTCCTCGCGCAGTTTTTTCAGGAGCCCGTGATCGCTGGCGACGAGATCCCATTTGTTGACGCCGATCACCAGCGCGCGGCCCTCCCGCTCGACGAGGTCGGCGATGGTGAGATCCTGCTTCTCGAACGGAATCGTCGCGTCGAGCAGGAGCACCACCACTTCCGCGAAGCGGATCGCGCGGAGCGCATCGGCGACGGAGAGTTTCTCCAGCTTGCCGTCGACGCGCGCCTTGCGCCGCAGACCGGCGGTGTCGAAGAGACGGACCTTCTTGCCGCGCCATTCCCAGTCGATCGAGATCGAGTCGCGCGTGATGCCGGCCTCAGGCCCGGTCAGCAGCCGCTCCTCGCCGAGCAGTGTGTTGATGAGCGTCGATTTGCCCGCGTTCGGCCGGCCGACGACGGCGATCTTCAGCGCATGCTCGTCGCCGCCCGTCTCATCGGTCGCGGTTTCGTCTGCTTCATCCTCTTCGGAATCGGCGAACGTCGCGCGCAGCGCGTCATAGAGTTCGGCCTGCCCCTCGCCATGCTCGGCGGAAAAGGGAACCGGCTCGCCGAGTCCGAGCGCGTAGGCGTCCGAGAGCGCGTCGCGCCCCGCCCTGCCCTCGGCCTTGTTGGCCAGAAGGATCACGGGCTTGTCCGCCTTGCGGGCCTCCAGCGCGAACGCCTTGTCGGACGGCGTGACGCCGGCGCGCGCGTCGATCATGAACAGGATCGCGTCCGCGTCGCGGATGGCGGCCTCCGTCTGCGCGCGCATGCGCGCCTCCAGCGTGCCGCCCTTGGCGTCTTCGAGGCCGGCGGTGTCGATCACGCGGAAAGACAGGTCGCCGAGCGAGCCCGCGCCCTCGCGACGGTCGCGCGTCACGCCCGGCTGATCGTCGACCAGCGCGAGCTTCTTGCCGACGAGCCGGTTGAACAGTGTTGACTTGCCGACATTCGGTCGGCCGACGATGGCGAGCGTGAACGCCGCCTTCGCCTGGCGCCTGCGTTTCATCCGCTATTGAGTCCGCACGGCGCCGCCGGCGACGAGGCCGAGATAATCCTCCGCGCGCTTGCGCAGCGCCGCGGGCGCGTCGCGGTCCGACACGATCTGGTCGAGCCATTTGCCCGCTTCGGCGCTGTCTCCGGCCTTGAGGGCGGAAACGCCGAGCAGTTCGCGCGCCTCGTTGCGCCAGGCGTTCCCGGCGCCGGTCAGGCTCTCAAGGTCCTTGGAAAGCTCGGCGTAAGCGACCTTGTCGATCTGGATGTAGCCCGCGCGCAGCCGCGCGAGATCCTGGATGACGGCGCCGACGCCGGCGTCGGCCGCGATCGCCTTCCACGCCTCGACGCCCTTGTCGGGATCGAGCTTCGCGGTCTCGGACGCGCCGCGCAGGCGAGCGAGAATGCGGTAGCCTCCGGGCGCGTCGGCGGCGATCGCGGCGAAAGCCTTCTCGGATTCGGCGTCCTTGTTCTCGCGCGCCAGCTCCAGCGCCTTCTCGAACTGCGCGCCGGCGGCCTGCGCCTGCCGGTTGCGCCAATATTCATAGCCACGCCATCCGGCGACGGCGACGACGATGAGAATCGCGGCGGCGACGACCCAGCTTCCGTATTTCTGCCAGAGCTTGCCCATGCGCTCGCGGCGCATGTCCTCGTCGATCTCGCGAAAAATGTCGCTCATGCCGTTCCCTGCCCCTGAAACGGGACGATTAGGTCGAAATCGGCGCGGCTCTAGCATGAGGCGCCAGGGTTGGCCACCAGCCGGCGGGCCCGCGCGCCGTCACAAGGCCGCCGCGGCCCGGACGAATCGCTCGCGCGCCTCCGGCGGAGCGAGGCCCCGCGGCTCGAACACGAGCCGGTTGAGAAAATGCAGCGTCAGGCGAAAGGCGTCGGCCAGATCGGCGGCTTGCGGCTGCGCGGACGCCTCATCTTGGAGAAAGGCGGGCAGCGGCAGAAGCCGGTCGCCATACGGCCGGCCGGCTTCCCTTGAAACCGCCCTTCCCGACTTGGGCGACACATAGACGAGATCCGCGCGCGCCCCGCTTGCCGCGCATTCCGACAGGTCGAGGCCGAAGCCAAGCTCGGCGAGCAGGGCGAGTTCGAAGCGCGCGATCAGCGCAGCCGAGAGCCTGAGATCGTCGAGGCGATCGAGAATCGCCCGCAGGGCCTCGTAAAGCGGCGGATGCGGATCGCGTTCCGGCAGGAGTCGCGCCAGCGCGCCAAGATGAACGAGCGCGGCGAGCGCGGGGCCGTTGTCGATCAGGCGGCCGGCGCGCAGCGTCAGCGGTTCGACCAGATAATTGCCGAGATGATCCTCGAGCCGCGCCCGCCAGATCAGCCGCACGCTGTTCCCCGGCTGCAGGATCGGCTGCATCTTCGCCGACCGTCCGCCGCGCACCAGCCCCGCGTGCCGCCCCCGCGCGGGCGTCATGGCTTCGAGAATGACCGAGCTTTCGCCATGCCGGCGAACGCCGATCACGATCGCGTCGTCAGTCCATTCCACGGCGGCGCCAGAGTCATCCCGCGCGCGCAGCGTGACGCAACGCCGCGACGCACACGGGATCCATGAAGGAGCGGGCGATTCTCATGGCTTCCGGTCCGGCGCAACGCCGGCGTCCGGAATGACCTCGCCACGCTAGCTTACGCATCCGACAGTTTCATGTCGGGATCATAATCGCCCTCGATCTCCTTCGTGATCGCCTGCCCGCAGATGACGCGGCCCTTGGCCGCGTCGAAGGTCAGCGTCGGCGGCCCGTAGAGCATCCAGCCCCTGCTCAGGGCGTCCGTGACGCGATGGCAGAAGGCCGCATCGTCCGGCCCGGTCAGCACGCGATAGATCGTCGTGCGCCGCGTGGAGATCGAGGAGAGCGTGCGGGACATTCGTCGCCTCCGGCCGTCAGCCGCTGGGAAAATCGAGCCCCATCGCGCGGTAGCGCTCCGGATCGTCGGACCAGTTCTCGCGCACCTTCACATGGAGGAAAAGATGCGCCGGCGCCTCGGCGATTTCGGCGATGTCGCGCCGCGCCGCCGCGCCGATCGCCTTGATGGTCTGGCCGTTCTTGCCGAGCACAATCTTGCGCTGGCTCTCGCGCTCGACGAAGATGGTCTGCTCGATCCGCACCGACCCGTCCGGCCTCTGCTGCCATGAATCGGTTTCGACCATCGACTGGTAGGGCAACTCCTCATGCAGCCGGTCGAACATCTTCTCGCGGGTGATCTCGGCGGCGAGCACCCTCAGCGGCGCGTCCGACACCTGATCCTCGGGATAGAGCCACGGCCCGGGCTTCACCTTCTGCGCCAGCCATTCGGTGAACATCGCGACGCCGTCGCCCGAGAGGGCGGACACCATGAAAGTCGCCTCGAATGGAACCCGCTGGTTGAGGTCGGCGGACAAGGCCAGCAGCGCGGCGCGCGGAATGAGGTCGATCTTGTTGAGGACCAGCGCCTTCGGCTGTCGCGTCTCGGCGAGTTTCTTCAGGATCGCCGCGATCTCCTCATCGACGCCCTTCTTGGCGTCGACCAGCAGCGCGACGATGTCGGCGTCAGCCGCGCCGCTCCAGGCGCTCGTCACCATCGCGCGGTCGAGCCTGCGCCGCGGCGCGAAAATGCCCGGCGTGTCGACGAAGATGATCTGCGACGGCCCGTGCAGGGCGATGCCGCGCACCAAGGTCCGCGTCGTCTGCACCTTGCGCGACACGATCGAGACCTTCGAGCCGACAAGCTGGTTCAGGAGCGTCGATTTGCCGGCGTTCGGCGCGCCGATCAGGGCGACGAAACCGCAGCGCGTATCGGCCTGTTCAGACATTCGCATCCTCCGCCGAGATTCCCTCGCGCGCCATCATCGCCCGCGCCGCCGCCTGCTCGGCGTCCCGCTTCGAGGCGCCCTCGCCGCGCGCGCCGACGACATCCTCGACATCGACCTCGATGATGAAGCGCGGCGCGTGATCGGGGCCGCTGCGCTCCACCGTGCGATAGGTCGGCGCCTTCTTGCCGCGCGCCTGCGCCCATTCCTGAAGCTGCGTCTTGGCGTCCCGCAGCGGCCGGCGCGGCGCGGCGAGACGCGTGCCGAACGCGCGCTCCACGACGGCCCGCGCCGCCTCGAACCCGCCGTCGAGATAGACCGCGCCGACAATCGATTCGCAGACGTCGGCGAGAATCGTGGCGTTGCGGCGCACGCCGGCGACCGCCTCGCCGCCGCCGATGCGCAGATGCGGTCCGACCCCCCATTCGCCGGCGATCTCCGTGCAGGTCTCGCGCCGCACGAGATCGGCGAGCCGGCGCGACAGTTCGCCCTCGGGCGCGTCCGGAAAAGCGCGCATCAGCATGTCGGCGACGACCAGGCCGAGCACCCGGTCGCCGAGAAATTCAAGCCGCTGATAGCTGTCCCGCCGCAGGGCTCCCGGCGGCGCCGCGCTGATATGGGTCAGCGCGCGCGTGAGCGCCTCCCGATCCTTGAAGACATGGCCGATGCTGGTCTCGAGCTCGGACAGATCGGGCCGTCGCCTGCTCATTTCACCGGCATGAAGAAGCGGCCCAGCCTGAGCTGCGTCGGCCAATTCCAGATCTGCCACGCCGAATATTCGAAGACCGGCCGGTTGGCGGAATCGTAACGCAGCACGCGCCCGTAATCGAAGGAGAAGAAGATGATCTCGCCGCGTCCCACGAGATTGTCATAGGGCACATACCCCACGCCGCTCGGCGACATGTCGCGCGAGTCGAGCGAGTTGTCGCGGTTGTCGCCCATCATGAAAAAATGGCCCGGCGGTACGACGAACTCGCGCGTGTTGTCGAAGATGCTGGAGTCGCCGGAGGCCTCGATCACGTTGTAGCTTACGCCTTCGGGCATCGTCTCGCGGTACATCGGCACCGGCTGCGGCCGGCTGAATCCGTCATTGACCACATAGTCGCCGACCCGCTCCTTCTTCACCGCCTTGCCGTTGATGTGGAGGACGCCGTCGATCATCTGGATGCGGTCGCCCGGCAGGCCGACGAGCCGCTTGATGTAGTCGGTTTCGTTGTCGGACGGCAGCTTGAAGACGATGATGTCGCCGCGCTTGGGCTGGGATCCCATGATGCGGCCCGAGAAAAGCGGCGGCGAGAATGGAATGGAATAGCGCGAATAGCCGTAGGAATATTTCGAGACGAACAGATAGTCGCCGACCAGCAACGTCGGAATCAGCGAGCCGGACGGGATATTGAAAGGCTGGAACAGGAAGGTGCGGATGACGAGCGCGATCAGCAGCGCCTGGACGATGACGCTGATCGTTTCGCCGACGCCGCCCTCGGATGAGCGAGAGCGGGCCGCTCGCCGGTCCAGTTGATCCGCCATGATGTCTCCGAGGAAAAAAGCGCCCGCGCGCGGCAATCGCCGCGTATAGAGGCTCGCCAGTCATGGCGCAACGAAGGCCGGCGCGCGACAGAATCACGCTCCCGGCATGGGCGCATGGGCTGGCGAAGGCCGCGCCTCGATCACCACAAAGGCCTGCGCCATGGGCGGTTCGTCGGTCAGGCTGACATGGATCACCGCCTCGCACCCCGGCGGCGTGATCGCGCGGAGGCGCTCGGCGGCGGCGCCGTGAAGCCGCATCGTCGGCTGTCCCGACGGCAGATTCACCACCTCCAGATCGCGCCAGAACACGCCCTTCCGGAAACCCGTGCCCAGCGCCTTGGCGCACGCCTCCTTGGCGGCGAAGCGGCGGGCGTAGGACGGTCCGCGGATCGCATGGCGGCGCTCCGAGCGCGCGCGCTCGCCTGCGGTGTAGATGCGGTCGATGAAACGGTCGCCGAAACGGGCCAGCGATTTCTCAATCCGGCGGATGTCGCAGAGATCGGAGCCGACGCCGATGATCATCCGCGAAGCCGCTCAGCCCGTTTTCTGAGCGAGGCCGCGGCTGCCCGGCTTCACCGCCGGCAGCGCCGCCATCTCCGGCGGCACGTCCCCGGGCGCGTAATTGGGAATATCGAGCGTCACCAGCGAGACGCGCGGCGCGCCGATGTCGGCCCTGCCGCCGGAACGGTCGATCAGGCAGGCGGCGCCGACCAACTCGCCCGGATGGCGGCGGATCGCGGCGAGGCACTCCCGCGACGACAGGCCGGTGGTGATGATGTCCTCGACCATCAGAACCCGCGCGCCCTCGGGAATTTCAAACCCGCGCCGGAGCGTGAACTCGCCGTTCTCGCGCTCGACGAAGATCGCCTTGGCGCCGAGATGCCGGGCCGTCTCATAGCCGGGAACGATGCCGCCGACCGCTGGCGATACGACGATGTCGATCGGGCCGAAGGCCGCCCGCGCCTTCTCGGCCAGCGCGCGGCAGAGGCGCTCGGTGCGTGTCGGGTCCATGAACACGAACATCTTCTGGAGGAAGACCGGACTGCGCAGGCCCGACGACAGGATGAAATGGCCTTCAAGCAGTGCGCCGGCGTCGCGGAATTCGGCGAGCGCTTCGTCCTCGGTCATATCAGTCGCGGTCCTTTTGGGCGGCGGGTCTGTGTCACGCCTGACGCCGTGACGCAAACCGTTTCTACCGCCAGCGATAGGCCGGGATGGCGCCGGGGATGTCGCTGTAGAAGCCGTCTCCGCGTCCGGGGCGGATATATCCCTCGTCCCTCACCGCGCGCCGCGGCGGACGGCGCGCCTGCCGCCGCGGCTGCGCTTCGACGGGCTCGGCCACGGCCTCGCGCGTGGCGCGCCATTGCAGCCAGCGATCCTGGGTCCGGATTTTCAGCAGGTCGAACTGGGCCTTCGTCAGGAAACCGGTCGGTTCGAGCCCGACCGCGCCCTGCCAGGAACGGATCGCGGCCCGCGTGTTCTGCGTCATTGAGCCCGCCACCGTGACGACGCCGCCGATCGCGGCCAGCCGCTCCTGAATGTCGAGGATTTCAGCCCGTCCGAGACGCAGGGAGCGTTCCGTCGCCGAGGTGCCGGATTCCCGCAGTTCCTCATCGGAAGGCTGGCCGGGCGTCGTCAGATCGGCGTCGGTCGCGACGGTCCCGGCATTGCCGGTATTGATCGAGGCGACCTGTCGATCGAGCCCGCTGGCGACGCGATAGGCCCGGATGCGCTCCTCGGCCCGCGCCTGCGTCTGTCCGTCGGTCTCGAACGCCTTCAGCGCGTCGCGGATGCGGGCGACGCCATTGTCGCCGAGCACCTTGGGATCGGCGGAGAACATCGTCGTCACGATGTCGAGCCGACGCGAGACCAGGGGCGCGAGATCCCGGCGCTTCGTAAGCGTGAGGCAGGCCGGCGCGAATTTCAGGTGATAGGCCTCCCAGGCCCGGTTCAGCCCGTCATTCTCCGCGCCGGACAGATAATCCCGCTTGGCGACGTCGCCGTAATAGGTCGCGACGTAGCGCGTGACGTCGTCGCAGTACCGGTCCGTCCGACCCCAGGAATCGAGCAGTTCGCGCATCGCGCAGAAGCGCTGATCGGTCGGGCAGTAGTCGGCGAACAGCGAGCGATAGTTGCGCAGAAGATCGGCGTGCCCGTCATAAAGCGCGTCGAAGCGCCGGAAATCCGCCTCGACGCTTTCTCGCGCCGCCTTGGTCCCGTCATCGACGGGGGCGGGCTTGAGCAGGCCGCGCTCGTCGAGGAAACGGGCGAGCGGCCGCATCGTGCCCAGCGCGGCGGCGTTGTTCATCAGCGCCTTGCCGCCGTCATAGGCGCGACGCGGATCGAAATTCCTCGCGGCGACGTTCTGCGGCGATTCGCACGGACCGACCGCATAATCCTTGACCGCCGACCGGAACGGCTCCGGCGTGAGGCTGTCGACCTTGAGGGCGGCGAGCTGCGCCGCCTGCTGGCGGAACTCCGGCCGCTGGACCAGCGCCGCGAAGCATCCGGCGCGCCACATCACGGTGGAGCTGCTGAGGTCGATGGCGTCGCCGATCGCGCCGCTGGTCGCCGGCCTGCCCTCCCGGGCGCCGTTCTCGATCCGGCGCTCCGCCTCGGCCAGCGCCTCGTCCTCGGACCAGATGTCGCCGAACGCGGAGTCGATTCGGGAGCGGCCGAGCGCGTTCACCTCTTCGACCACCGCCCGGAACGACCCGTACCATGGGCGCTTCTTCAGGGCGTCCATCGCCGTCTGCCGCGCGGCGGGCTGCGCCTGCGCCAGGGCGGACGCCGGACAGAGCAGAGCCGCCGCCAGGGCCGCAGCGATCAAACCGGGAAACCGGCGGCCGGGCGCCTGCATGGAGCATGTCTTCGGCAACACGAACGTCATTCGCCGCTAATCGCCAGCCAGGGGGGGAAACGTCAACCTACTCCCCTAACGTCCCGCCGCCAAGGAGGACTGCGGCGAGGCGTGAACGAAGCGCTTCGCCAGCGAACGGAATGTCACCCGTTCACCCGCTCGGCGCGGTTGATGACCGGCCGCGCGCGAAGCTGCGACAGGATCGCGTTGAGGTGCTTGAGATCCCAGACCGTCAGGTCGATGGTCAGGTCGGTGAAATCGGGCGCCGGCCGCCGCATTTCGATGTTGTCGATGTTGCCGTCATGCTCCGCGATGATCGAGGTCACCTGCGCGAGCGAACCGGGCTCGTTGACGCTCTGGAGCGCGATTCGCGCCGGGAAGCGCCGCCCGCGCGCGCCCTCGACGTCCCAGCGCACGTCCAGCCAGCGATCGGGCTCGTTCTCGAACGCGGCGAGCGCCGGCGACTGGATCGGATAGATCGTGATACCGTCGCCGGGGTTGAGGATGCCGACGATCCGGTCGCCGGGCACCGCGCCGCCGTCGGGCGCGAATCTCACCGGCAGGTCCTCTTCGAGGCCCGTGATCGGGATCGCCCCGACTCCCCCCTTGCCGGCGCGCTTCGCCGTTCCGGTTTTCGCTGGTCGCGCCTGCCTTGAGCCCGATTCCGGCGCGCCGGCGGGCTTCGCCTCGGCGATGAGACCGGGATAGACGGCCTTCAGCACGTCGTTCGACGCCATTTCCCCGCGCCCCACCGCGGCGAAGACATCCTCGATCGAGCTGCGGGCGAGACGCGGCAGCGACGCTTTCACCTTCTCGTCGGCGTAAGCCTTGTCCGCGCGGGTGAACGCCCGCTCGACGATCTGTCGTCCCAGCCCGGCATATTGCCGCCGCACCGCCGAGCGCGTCGCGCGGCGGATGGCCGCCCGCGCCTTGCCGGTGACGACGAGCGATTCCCACGCCGCCGGCGGCGACTGACCGGGCGCGCTGATGATCTCCACCTCGTCGCCGTTGGAAAGCTCTGAGATCAGCGGCGCGGTGCCGCCATTGACCTTGCAGCCAACCGCGGAGTTGCCGAGCCCGGTATGGACCGCATAGGCGAAATCAATCGGCGTCGCGCCGCGCGGCAGGGCGATGAGTCGCCCTTTCGGGGTGAAGCAGAAGACCTGGTCGTGAAACAGCTCGAGCTTCGTGTGCTCGAGGAATTCGTCCGGATTGTCCTCCTCGGTGAGCAGCGCCACGGTCCGCTTCAGCCACTGATAGGCGAGGCTTTCCTGCTCGAGCCCCCCGCCGACGACGGAGTCCAGCCCGTCCTTGTAGAGGGCGTGCGCCGCGATGCCGTACTCTGCGATGCGGTGCATGGTCCGCGTCCTGATCTGGAGCTCGGCGCGCTGCGACCCGGGTCCGATCACCGTCGTATGGATGGAGCGATAGTCGTTCTGCTTCGGCGTCGAGATGTAGTCCTTGAACCGGCCCGGCACCATCGGCCACCGCGTATGCACGACGCCGAGCGCCAGATAGCAGTCCTCCACGCGCTCGACGATGACGCGGAAGCCGAAGATGTCGGAGAGCTGTTCGAAGGAGATGCTCTTGCGCTCCATCTTGCGCCAGATCGAATAGCCCTGCTTGCGCCGGCCCTTCACCTCGCAGGGCACGCCGCGCTCGCGCAGCAGCGTCATCACATCGCGCTCGATGGTCTGGATGATTTTCCCGCTGCGCTCCGTCACTTCGGCGAGCCGCCGGCTGATCATCGCATGCGCCTCGGGCAGCAGATGCCGGAAAGCCAGATCCTCCAGCTCGTCGCGCATGCCCTGCATGCCCATGCGGCCCGCCAGCGGCGCATAGATGTCGAGCGTTTCCTCGGCGATCCGCTTGCGTTTCTCTTCCGGCACGTAGTGCAGCGTGCGCATGTTGTGCAGCCGGTCGGCCAGCTTGACCAGCAGCACCCGCACGTCCTGCGCCACCGCGAGAAGCAGCTTGCGGAAATTTTCCCCCTGCTTGGCCTTGGTCGAGACGAAGTCGAGCTTCTTGATCTTGGTGAGGCCGTCGACCAGCGCGCCGATCTTCGGCCCGAACAGGTGATCGATCTCCTCACGGGTGGCGGCGGTGTCCTCGATCGTGTCATGCAGCACCGCCGCGACGATGGTCGCGTCGTCGAGCTTCAGCTCGGTCAGGATCGCGGCGACTTCGAGCGGATGAGCGAAAAAGGGATCGCCGGACGCCCGCTTCTGGGCGCCGTGCGCCTGCATGGCGTAGACGTAGGCGCGGTTGAGAAGCGCCTCGTCGGCGTCTGGATTGTAGCTCTTGACCCGTTCGACGAGTTCGAACTGGCGCATCATCGGGCGCCGTTCAGAAGCGATAGCGACAGCATTCATGGGAATGCTAATATTGTCGCCTTCGCGCATGGCGCCAAGCGGCTGTCGACCTTGCGGTTTCCAAAAAAGAAAGGCCGGCGCTGAGGCCGGCCTGTCGTCCGCATCGAGGCGGCTTATTCTTCATCCGTGTCCCGGTCGGACGGCGGCACCAGCCCTTCGAGGCCGCGCAGCAGGTCTTCCTCGGTCATCTTGTCGAACTGAACGTCGGAATCGTCGCCGCCGCTGACCACGGCCGCCGCCGCAGGCGCCGCCCCGATGAGCGGAACCGCTTCCGCCTCGGGCTCGTCCACCTCGACATATTTCTGGAGCGAATGGATCAGCTCTTCCTTGAGATCCTCAGGCGTCACCGCCTCGTCCGCGATCTCGCGCAGCGCCACGACAGGGTTCTTGTCGTTGTCCCGGGGAACCGCGATCGCGGCCCCTTGCGAGATCATGCGGGCGCGATGGCTGGCCAGAAGGACCAGCTCGAATCGGTTGTCGACCTTGTCGACGCAATCTTCAACGGTGACGCGAGCCATAGGACGACCTCGGCTGTTCGGGGGATCGCTGATGAGGGATTAGCCGGGCAATACAACGCTTCGCCGCCCCGCGCAACACGCCTCTTCCCGCTCGAAAATCCGGGCGGAGCGGCAGGAGCTGACCTTACGGTCGCCTTGACTTCGCCTGCCCGGAAGCGTTCAAAACAAATAAATGGCTATTGGGGGCGATTTGCAATGGCTCGTTTGCGGTCGTCGATCAGGACGGTGGCGGGCGATCATGCCGAACGATCCATAACGAGAAATCATGACGCAAAACGAACGCATCGCATTGTTCATCGATGGCGCTAACCTTTACGCGACGACTAAAACGCTTGGCTTCGATATCGATTACAGGCGGTTGCTGAATGAATTCAGGTCGCGCGGGACGCTTGTCCGCGCCTATTACTACACCGCTCTGATCGAGGATCAGGAATATTCCTCGATCCGCCCGCTCGTCGACTGGCTCGACTATAACGGCTACCGGGTCGTCACCAAACCGGCGAAGGAATATGTCGACTCCACCGGCCGGCGTAAGGTGAAGGGCAACATGGACATCGAGATCGCGGTCGACGCGCTCGAGATGGCCCCTCACATCACGAACATGGTGCTGTTTTCGGGCGACGGCGATTTCAAGCCGCTGGTCGAAGCCGTGCAGCGCAAGGGCGTGCGGGTCTCGGTCGTGTCGACGATCACCACCCAACCCCCGATGGTCGCCGACGACCTGCGCCGGCAGGCGGACGAGTTCATCGACATCAGCCGCCTGATCGACCGCATCGGGCGGGATCCGGGCGAGCGTCAGGAGCGGCCCGACCGGCTGCCGCGTTTCATCCAGGGCGACAACGCCGAGGAGCGCCCCGACAGACCTGTCCGCTTCCAGCGTTTCGAGCGCGCGGAGCGCCCCCGGCAGGCGGCGCCGGCCAGTTCGGAGAATTCGTCCGAGACCTGAGCGCGGAAACGCCGGCGAGATAGGGTCGAGGGCGGCTGCGGCCGCCCTTTTCACGCCGCGGTTCCATATCACGCTCCTGCTTCCGACAGGGTCAGGAGAACGGCATGGACAGGCGCATGATTATCGGGGGGGTGGGCGCCGCAGGCGTCGGGGCGATCGCGGGCGCGGGTTTCGCCCGCTCTGCGCGCGCGCAGAGCGATGCGCCGTTCAAGCTGCCGCCGCTGGGATACGCCTATGAGGCGCTGGAGCCGCATATCGACACCGCGACGATGCGCATCCATCACATGAACCACCACCAGACCTATGTGAATAACCTCAATGCGCTCGGCGCCCAGCTCGGCGACGTCGCGAAGGCGCCGATCGAGCAGACGCTCTCCCATCTCTCTTCCGTGCCGGAAGCCATCCGCACAGCCGTCCGCAACAATCTGGGCGGTCACTGGAACCACACCTATTTCTGGGAGCTGATGACGCCCGGCGGAGCGAAAGCGCCGACAGGAGAGCTGAAGACGGCCGTCGACGCCGCGTTCGGAGATTTCGGCAAGTTCAAGGAAAGGCTGGCGGCCTCGGCGCTCGGCCGGTTCGGGTCAGGCTGGGCCTGGCTTGTCGTCGACAAGGACAAGAAGCTCGCCGTGGTGAACACGCCCTATCAGGACACGCCGCACATGGAGTTGCAGGCGAAGGGCGCGGTGATCGGCGTCGATGTCTGGGAACACGCTTATTATCTCAAGCACCAGTCTCGCCGCGCCGACTATATCGCCGCCTGGTGGAACGTCGTGAACTGGGACAAGGCGGCGGAAAACTTCAAGAAGGCCGCGGCCTGAAAATGTCGCTCCTGCCGCGCGGACGCGAGTCCGCGTTGGCTGCGGGGTGTTTCACCAGGAAAATTGACGCCAGCGCCTAAGCGGCGCGAGAGCGGCGGGCGGGCGCAAGTTCAACCGGCAGGCGACCAAAGGCCGCCAGATGATTGAGATTTCTCGGGAAAAGAAATGGTGGGCGCGACAGGGATTGAACCTGTGACCCCTCCCGTGTGAAGGGAGTGCTCTGCCGCTGAGCTACGCGCCCGGCGCGCGCCTCTTAGGCGACTGGCCGGCGCGCCGTCAAGGAAGGGTTTCCGCCGGCGGCCGCCCCCAGCGTCACGCAGCGTTGATGCGAAACGGTTCGGCGGACGGCGTACGGGACGGAACGGCGCGGGCTCGCGCGGCCGGAAGGAGACGCGGCACCACGCGCGCCGGCGCGGGGCCGAACAGGCGCTCGCGCTCGCCGGGGGTCGAGGCGAGGAACGGATGGCGCGCGAGAACTCTTTCGCGGACCGCGCGATAGTCGAAGCGCAGCAGCGCGATCGGCTTGGTCAGCGGCGGATAGGGACGCGGCGAGCCGACCTGGTCGAGGAAGAACAGCCGCTTGTAGAAAGCCCGATGCTCCTCCCGGCACGCCGCCAGTCCGATATCGGCGTTGAAATGCTCACAGGCCACGAAAGGCAGGCGCGCCGTCGCCTGCGGCAGCATCGGATACTCCCGCCCAAACAGCGGGTGCG
>MKVY01000044.1:44348-50814 GCA_001899525.1 Rhizobiales bacterium 65-9 | reverse complement strand
GATCGACGGCGAAGCAGGGTGCTGCGGCGACGCGACGCTCACCCGCAACGAACTCACGAGGCGGCCGTCGAGGCGGCATCCGAAAATCCAGGCGTTGGGCAGATCGTCATACCGATCCTTGAACAGCTTGCTCGGATTCGCCTCGATGCTGCCCTCGCGGAGATAAGCCTCGTAACGGAGACTGAAAATCTCCTCTCTCTCATCCGCCGTTTTCGCTACGCGACAATCAAGCCGAGCGGTGAAATCGATCATCCGCTTCGCGAAATCATCCGTTTTCAACTGCGCCGCGCCGCTCATGTCGTCCAGTGCCCCTGCGTCCGGAGACATGACTAACAAAAGGTTAATGCGCGTAAAGCATTTGATTTAATCTTCGTTAACGACCTAACGTCAAGGCCGCGCCGCGATGTGAATGTTTTATGACGATTGCTAGGCGACGCGGGCGAAGACGGCGCGCTGGTCGCCGATGAGCGCCCGAATCTGCGGCGCCGGCAGCGCCGGACTGAACAGAAATCCCTGCGCCTCATCCACATATCCGTCGGCGGATATGATGTGAAGCTGCTCCAGCGTCTCCACGCCTTCGACGACCACGGAAAGTCCGAGCTCCGAGCTGAGACGCAGCACGCCGCGCAGGAGATTCAGCGACCGGCGATCATGATCGACATCGCGCAGGAATGACCGATCAATCTTCACCTTGTCGAGCGGGAAACTGTGCAGATAGCTGAGGCTCGAATAGCCGGTGCCGAAATCGTCGAGCGAGATGCGCACGCCCATTTCGCGCAACCGGCGAAGGATCAGCAGCGTGTTGTCGGTATCGGCGAGGAACGCCGATTCCGTGATCTCAAGCTCAAGCCGCGAGCCGGGAAGACCGGAACGGAGCAGCGCGTCCTCGACGCTCGCAATGATGTCGCCGCGATGAATCTGACTTGACGAAACATTGACGGCGACCCGCTCGCCATGCGGCCAAGTCACGCACTCCCGGCATGCTTTCAGCAGCGTCTGGGCGCCGACCTCTCCGATCAGCCCCATGTCCTCGATCACCGGAACGAATTCGCCGGGCGACACCATGCCGCGGGTCGGATGCGGCCAGCGCAGCAGCGCTTCGCAGCTCGTGATCTTGTCTTCGCGGATACTGTAGAGCGGCTGATAATAGGGCGTCAGGTCGCCGTTCGCGATGGCGCGGCGCAGATCGCTCTCGAGGGTGCGACGGGCCTGCGCCCGCGTGTCCATGTCGCTTTCGAAGAAGCAGAAGATGCCGCGTCCGTTCGCTTTCGCGCGATAGAGCGCCATATCAGCGTTCTTCAGCAGCAGATCGGCGGTTTCTCCATCCTGCGGCGCCATCGCGATGCCGACCGATGCGCCGGCGACCACCTGGGTTCCCTCGATGTCATAAGGCTCAGAAAGCGCCTGGATGATGCGCGAAGCCATCGCCGCCGCTTCCTTGTGATCGCGGCACGGCGACTGGAGTACGACGAATTCGTCGCCGCCGAAACGCGCGACCGTGTCGATGTCGCGCACCACGTTGCGCAGACGTCCGGCCGCTTCAAAGAGCAACGCGTCGCCGGAGGCGTGCCCCATCGTGTCGTTGATCTGCTTGAAGCGGTCGATGTCGACGAACATCACGCAGAAGGAATCGTCCGCCCGGCGCCCGCTGATCACCGTGTCGAGACGCTCCTGGAAGCGCACGCGGTTCGGAAGTCCCGTCAGGGCGTCATAACGCGCCATATGCGCGAGGCGCGCCTCGGCCAGTTTCTTCGCGGTCACGTCCTCGAGCACGACGACGGCGCCGCCGCCCCTCATGGGCTGGAACGTCAGCTCAAAACTATGGTCGTTGTTGTCCAGCGCCAGGCGAAGGGTTTCACCGCCGCCGAGGCTTTCGGTGAATGCGCGGCTGAGCGTGCCGAGGTTGTGGTCGTCCAGGATCCCCCGCTCTCCGTACTCGCGCACCAGTTCGTCGACCGTCCATGCGTCTCGCCGCACCGCCGGATCGACGCTCGTGATCTCGACCCATCGCCGGTTGAGCACGAGCACCCGCCCGTCCGCATCGAACATGGCGAGGCCGTGCGGCATGTTGTTGAGCGCGGTGTCGAAACGGTCGGCCAGAAGCTGCACGTCGCGGGTCGCGATCACAGCGTCGAACAGCGTGTTCCGCAGGCGGTCGCACACGCGCATCGAGCCGTGCAGGAAAGGCACCAGGAAGCAGCCGATCGCGATCGCGGCCGGCTCGCCGCTCAGGATAAGCCCGGCGACCATCGGGACGCCCATCAGCACGAGCTGGAGCCAGACGAGCCGCTTGCTGCCGAAGTTCCGTCCCGTGACGCCGACAATGTAGGCGAGCGCCACCGCGAGGCTGAGCAGGCCGGCGCGCGGATCCTTGACCATGTAGAACGAGATGAAGCATGCGCCGCCAAGGACGAGCACATAGGCGCTGGTTCCTATCTCGTAGGCGACCTCCCAGCGATGGGCCGCTTCGACGTCCAGCCCTCTCAAGGCGCGGCGCCGGTAGGCCAGGATATGGATTCCGCGCAGAAAACCGATGCCCGCGATGGCGGCGGCGCAGACGTAAAGCAGCGCATCGCCCGTGAGCCAGGCGCCCGCGAGCGCGCCTGCGAGCGCCACAAACACTCCCATCGTGAAGAAAGGGAGATCAGAATAGAGCGAATCCACGAGGGCGACGTACACCTCAGGAGGTATGTCGCTCGTGCTTCGATCCTTCGCTTTGAACATCATCCCACGGCGTTCCGCCCACCGGACGGCGAGCATGCCCATAAAATGGCCGCCGCTGGTTGCGTTTCATTTAATTTCAAGCGGAATTAACCCAGAAACGCCGTCCTTTACGTCCGGCGCCGATCCGCAAGCAGCCCTTGATGTATAATAAGATACTGAAAAATCTGCAATTTTTAGGTTGTGCCGAATTCGCCGGCAGAAACGCATTTCCTGCATGTCAGCCGTGCGCCGCATGGCGCCGAACTGTTATTCCCAAGAATTCGCAATCTCGGCCCAAGTTGAAAAAAACGAACGGCTGCAGGAAACGTGGGGGCAAACCTTTCAACTGGCGCCCTCGGACGCTTCACCGGTCAAGGCCCGACCCGGCTCCTCCCCGGCCCGCCGCAACGTCAACCCAAGATTTCCGTCTCGATATGATCTATGGGCGCCGACTGACGGACCTGGACCTGCGGCTGCGGAGGTATCAGCCCAACCGGGGAACAGGCGCGCATGCAGGGGGTTCTTCCTGAGACGAAGCTGATGAAGCTCTCAGGAGGGCGAGATGACAGCAAGCGCGACCGCCGCGAAGAAAGACTCCGGCAAAAAGACCAAAATCGAAAAAAAGATCGACGAGCATCTTGAGACCGGGCTGGAGGATTCCTTCCCGGCGAGCGATCCGCCGGCGGCCACCATTCCCGCAGCGGAGGACATCATTCCGCCGGGCGCTGGCGTTCCGCCGCCGCCACGCGAGGAGAAAATTCTTACTGACCGCAAACTCACAAAGAAGGAGAAAGAGCGCGTCGAAAAGTGACCTGAGCGCCGCAGCGCACCATCAAAACCCGCTGCGGCGCAGCATCTTTTTCAGACGAAAGTCTACCGACTCACGCGCTGATTTTTTGGCCGACGCCTATTTTTGGGGGGGCTCGCGCCTTGGACTCGACCGACAATCTGTTAGCCTCGCCGCGACCCAATGAGGTCGCGGTCTCCCGAGGGAGGCCGGGAGACGGCGTCCTTCCGAGAGCCGTCCGCGAATGGAGGAGGCGCTCATGTCATATTCAAGACGCAGGATTTTGCTCGCCGGCGCGGGAGCGGTCGCCGCGCCGCATCTGATTTCAAGCGGCGCGCTGGCGCAGGGCGGCGGCAAGTTCACGCCCGAGAAGGGCGCGACGCTGCGGGTGTTGCGGCCGACCAAGTTCGTCGATCCGGACGAAGCGATTTTCCGCGAGAATTCCGAGGCGTTCACGAAAGCCACCGGCATTCCGGTGCGGGTGGACTTCGCGGGGTGGGAGGATTTGCGTCCGCAAACGGCGGTCTCCGCCAACACCGGCGCGGGGCCCGACGTGATCGTCGGCTGGACGGACGACCCGCATCTTTACGCCGACAAGCTGGTGGATCTGACCGACCTCGCCGGCTATCTCGGCGACAAATATGGCGGCTGGTATCCGCTCGCAGAACTGTACGGCAAAAAGAACGGCACGAACCAGTGGATCTGCATTCCCATGGGCGGATCGGGCGGGCCGGCCGTCTATCGCGAGAGCTGGGTGAAAGAAGCGGGCTTTAACGGCGTGCCGAAGGACCTCGACGGATTCCTCAAGCTCTGTCAGGCGCTCAAGAAGAACAATCATCCCTCTGGCTTCGCCCTCGGCAACGCGGTCGGCGACGGCAACTCCTTCTGCAACTGGCTCGTCTGGGCGCATGGCGGGTTCATGGTCGACGAGAAGGGCAAGGTCTCGATCAACAGCAAGGAGACGATCGCGGCGCTGAAATACGGGAGGGAACTTTACCAGACCTTCATTCCCGGCACGCTGTCCTGGAACGACACGAGCAACAACAAGGCGCTGACGGCCGGCGAGATCGGCCTGACGCAGAACGGCGTCTCGCTCTATTTCTCGATCAAGAACGCGAAGGACGCGGAGACCGCGAAGATCGGCGCCGATCTCAACCACGCCCGCATGCCGATCGGCCCGGCGGGGCGCTCGACCGAAACGGCGCTCGTCGTCAACGCCATGGTGTTCAAGCACAGCAAATATCCGAACGCCGCCAAGGCCTATCTGCAGTGGATGATGGATCAGGATCAGTACGACAAATGGCTGACGGGCTGCTTCGGCTACTGGGCGCAGCCGCTCAAGGCCTACGCCAAGAGCAAGGTGTGGGAGAGCGATCCCAAGATCACGCTCTATCGCGACACGATGGAGAACGCGCTCTGGTACGGCTACAAGGGGCCGATCACCGAGGCGACCGGCGCGGTGAACGCCGAATATGTGATGGTGCAGATGGTCGCCTCCGCCTGCTCCGGACAGGCGACGCCGGAAGACGCCGCGGCGGAGGCCGAGCGGCGCGCCAAGCGTTATTATCGGGCGTGAGTTGGTCCGCGCGGCGAAGCGACGTCTTCGCCCGCGCTCGTTAGACGGCCGCAATCCCCCTCACCTTGCATCGGACTGCAGGCGCGCGCCGATGCTGTCCCTCCCCCGCTTTGGCGGGGAGAGGGTGGCCGACGTGACAGCGTCGGCCGGGCGAGGGGCTCATGAAACCGCATCAGCGGCGCACGACCGCAACATCACATTAGAAACTGAGCCAAGATGACCGCCACCGCAGATTCATGGAGCGCGAGCGAGCCGAGAGCGAGCTGGCTCGCGCGCCTTTTCGACTCGAAACCCTTCCTGATCGCGCTATGCCTGACCCCGGCGATCGGGCTTCTGATGGTGTTTCTCACCTATCCGCTCGGCCTCGGAATCTGGCTCGCCTTCACCGACGCGCGCATAGGCCGAGGCGGCGTCTTCATCGGTTTCGAGAATTTCGAATCCCTGCTGCAGGACCGCGTGTTTCTCATGTCGGTCGGCAACACGGTGCTGTACACGGTGGTCGCGACCATCGGGAAGTTCGCGCTCGGCCTGTGGCTGGCGCTGCTGCTCAACCATCACGTCCCGTTCAAGGCGCTCCTGCGCGCGATCATCCTCGTCCCCTGGATCACGCCGACGGTGCTGTCGGCCATCGCCTTCTGGTGGATCTATGATCCGCAGTTCTCCATCATCTCCTATGTGCTCGTCGACGTGCTCGGCTGGCGCGACAGTTACATCGACTTCCTCGGCACGCCCTGGCACGCGCGCTGGTCGCTGATCGCCGCCAACATCTGGCGCGGCATCCCCTTTGTCGCGATCTGCCTGCTGGCCGGTCTGCAGACCATCTCGCCCTCGCTCTATGAGGCGGCGATGCTCGACGGCGCCAACGCCTGGCAGCGCTTCCGCCATGTCACTATGCCGATGCTCATGCCGATCCTCGCGGTGGTGCTGACCTTCTCCGTGCTGTTCACCTTCACCGATTTTCAGCTCGTCTATGCGATCACGCGCGGCGGCCCGGTGAATTCGACGCATCTGATGGCGACGCTCGCGTTCCAGCGCGGCATTCCAGGCGGCCAGCTCGGCGAAGGCGCGGCGATCGCGGTCGTGATGATCCCCTTCCTGATCCTCGCCACCCTGTTCAGCTATTTCGCGCTGGCCCGGAGAAAATGGCAGCAGGGAGAAGGCAATGACTGACGCCGCCGTCACCGACCGTCCGGCGGCGGTCGATCCCGAGCGCGTCGGCGTCATCTCGTGGGATTCCGCGCTCAAGCGCTGGATCACGATCTACTTGCCGCTGGCGCTGTTCGTGTTCGTGCTGCTGTTCCCGTTTTACTGGATGGCGATCACCTCGTTCAAATCGAACGCGGAGCTTTACAATTACAAGCAGTACAATCCGTTCTGGGTCTCCTCCCCCACGCTCGCCA
>MKVY01000044.1:8086-44305 GCA_001899525.1 Rhizobiales bacterium 65-9 | reverse complement strand
CGCCGCCTATGCGATCCAGCGGCTGCGTTTCAAAGGCTCGGCCTATGTCGGGCTTGCGATCTATCTCGCCTATCTGGTGCCGCCCTCGATCCTGTTCATTCCGCTGGCGACGCTGATCTTCCAGTTCGGCCTGTTCGACTCGCCGCTGGCGCTGATCCTGACCTACCCGACCTTCCTCATCCCGTTCTGCACCTGGCTGCTGATCGGCTATTTCAAGTCGATCCCTTACGAGCTCGAGGAATGCGCGATGATCGACGGCGCGACGCGCCTGCAGATCCTGCGCCGCATCACACTGCCGCTCGCGGTGCCGGGGCTGATCTCGGCCGGCATCTTCGCCTTCACGCTGTCGTGGAACGAGTTCATCTACGCGCTCGCCTTCATTCAGTCGGCGGAGAAGAAGACGGTGCCGGTGGCGGTGCTGACGCAGCTCGTGGAGGGCGACGTCTATCACTGGGGCTCGCTGATGGCGGGCGCCCTGCTCGGCTCGATCCCTGTCGCCCTGCTCTATTCCTTCTTCGTGGAATATTACGTGTCGTCGCTGACCGGCGCGGTGAAGGAGTAGCGGCTTGATGTTAAAATGCTTTTACCTTGCAGCTTCGAGTTGGAAAACTGATCAGCGCTGGATACGCGACGGCGCGTCCCGCCTATTCTTCATGAAGAGGCATGCGCGATCGCCGCGAACAATCGCCGCTTGAGCCTCACATCAACGCCGTTCGGCCGAGCCCGCGGCTAAAAGCCGATCGCAACGCCGTCGCGACGGCTGTCCGACCCGGCGACATATCCGTCGGGCAGCCGATGGATCGCTTGCGCGCAGCCATAGGCGAAGGAATCGGCCGGCGCTTCGCGCCGAACGTCATGCCCAAGCCTGGAGAGTTGTTCCACGACAGCGTCCGGCGTCGCCCATTCCACAACCACCTTCCTTCCTTCGATGATGCGCCAGCGTGGCGCATCAATCGCGCTCTGAGGATTCTGGCGAGCAGCAAGGATGCGCAGCACGATCTGGATATGCGCCTGCGGCTGCATCGGACCGCCGACGACGCCGAAACTCATGAGCGGCGCGCCGTCCTTCATGAGGAAGCCAGGAATGATGGTGTGAAACGGGCGCTTGCGAGGCCCGACGCAATTGGGATGAGACGCGTCGAGGCTGAAGCCGGAGCCTCTGTTCTGGAAATGAACCCCGACGCCCGATGCGACGACGCCGGAGCCGAAACCGCCATAATTCGACTGGATGAGCGACACCATCATGCCGGCTGCGTCGGCGGCGGCAACATAAACCGTTCCGCCGAGTTTCGGCGCGCCTGCGATCGGAACCCTCGCCTGCCGGCGGTCGATGAGCGCCGCGCGGCCGGCGAGATAGGCGGGATCGAGCAGCGCGGTTGGCGTCATCATCATCGCCTCGCGATCGGCGATGAAACGATAGACGTCGGCGAAGCTCAGCTTCATCGCTTCGATCTGGAGATGGATCGACTCTGCGCTGTCAGGATCCAGAGTCAGAATCTCCGTGTGTTTCAGGATGCCGAGAGCGATAAGCGCGGCGATCCCCTGCCCGTTTGGCGGCAGCTCCACGAGATCAGCGCCGTGGAGGGACATTGAAAGGGGATCGCACCATTCGACCGCATGCGCTTCCATATCTTCCAGCGAAAGCGCCGCGCCATGCCGGGCCGCATCCTCTGCGATGGCGCGCGCGATTTCGCCCCGGTAGAACGCCTCGCCCTTCGTCGCTGCGATCGCTTCGAGACTTCGCGCTTGCGGCGCGTTCTTGAAAATCTCGCCGGGTTTGGGCGGCTGGTCGCCGGGCATGAAAGTCGCGCGAAATCCGGGCTGGCCGCATAGTTGCGCCGCGCCTGCTCCCCAGGCGCGGGCGATGGTCGGCGAAACCGGGAAGCCGTCGCGCGCATAGGAGATCGCCGGCTGGCAGAGAGCCTCGAACGGCAATCGGCCGAAGCGCTGCGACAGCGCGGCCCACGCCGAGACCGCGCCGGGAATGGTGATGCTGTCCCATCCCGTCTCCGGCATCGCCGCCCGCCCCGCGAAGCGTTCGGGCGTCCAGCCCGCCGGAGATCGGCCAGAGCCATTCAGGCCATGCAGCGTCGCGCCATCCCAAACCATTGCAAAAGCGTCGCCGCCGAGACCGTTGGCGGTGGGTTCCACGACGGTCAGGGTCATGGCGGCGGCGATCGCCGCGTCAACGGCGTTTCCGCCTTTGATCAGCATCGTCATGCCCGCCTGCGCGGCGAGCGGTTGCGACGTCGCCACGATGTTGCGCGCCATCACAGGAACGCGGCGCGAAGGATAAGGCTGCGCGTAGGAGAATTCGTTCAATCCCGGCCCTTTCGTATGCCGTTCGCCCTGCATGGGAAGGCCGCCCGCTCACATGCGATCCGGTTCACCGCCCGGGCGAGCGAAATCCAAGCTCTTTTTTGTCGGGCGGGCCGCAAAAAATCGACGCCCCGCCCGTCTCGCAATCTCACGAGCAGAAGCGGGGCCGCCGGCACGTCAATTCCTCTGCCGCGAGCGTCTTTGCGCTTGCGTTCATCCGTTATAGTATACGATTATACAATAACTGTGCGCGCATATTGGTCAAGTGGAGAAGGAAATGGCGAAGCCGGAAGTATTGCTCGTGGGAAGCCGCCCCGACTGGTATGTCGAGCGTCTGGCTGAAGATTTCACGCTCCATCGGATCGCTGACGACAATCCCTCCCTGCTTGAAACGGGCGTCGCGCAGAGAATCGAAGTCGTAGCGTCCGGCGGCGTATTAAGGCGTCCTCTCATCGAGGCGCTTCCAAGACTGCGTCTCGTAGTCCACGGCGCCGCCGGATTCGAACGGGTGGATGTGGACGCCCTGCGCGAGCGGCGCATCCTGATGACGACGACGCCCGGCGTGGCGGACGGTTGCGTCGCCGACATGGCGTTCGCTCTCCTCCTCGCGGTCGGCCGCAGCGTCGTTCCAGGCGATCGGTTCGTGCGCGCGGGGCTCTGGTCTGGAGGCGGCGATTTTCCGCTCGTGCCGCGATTGTTCGGGCGACCGGTCGGCATTCTCGGCCTTGGCGGCATCGGCCTCGCCATCGCCCGTCGCGCGGCGGGTTTCGATATGCCGGTTTTCTATCATAACCGGCGTCCGCGCGAGGATGTCCCGTACGCCTATTGCGACAGCCCGCTCGAGCTGGCGCGGCGTTGCGATGTTTTCATGGTCGCCTGCCCCGGCGGCGATGAAACAAGACACATCGTCAACGCCGAGGTTCTCGACGCTCTTGGATCGTCGGGCATCATCGTCAACATCGCGCGAGGCTCCATCATTGACGAAGGCGCGCTGATCGTCGCTCTGCGCGAGAAACGCATTTTCGGCGCCGGACTTGATGTGTTCGAGCATGAGCCGTCCGTGCCGGCTGAACTCATCGCCGCAGAGAACGCGGTTCTGATGCCGCACCGTGGCGGCGGCAGCTCAGAAACCTGGCGCGACGCATGCGATCTCGTGAAGGCCAACATGCGCGCTTATTTTGAAGGCCGACCGCTCGTAAGCCCGCTCGCGCTTTAGAAGCAAAGAGCGTCGGGGTTGACTTCCCGCAAAACAGTATACAATCATACGACAACAAACGGTTCTATCACGGGAGGGACGGACCAATGCTGGATATGACACGGCGGAACATGCTGCAGCGCGCGTCGGCGGGTCTGGCGGCTGGGGCGCTTGGCGTTCCATCCGGTCTGATGGCGCAGACGCCGCAGCCCAAGAAAGGCGGGAACGCGAGCGTGGCGATGAGCGCCGCGACGGAAACAGTCGATCCCCACTTTTCCCGCTCTCAGGTCGCCCGCAACGTGCTGATGCACATGTGCGAGACATTGGTCACCATCGACGAGCGCGGCTCGCCTCAGCTTCAGCTCGCGGAAAAGCTCGACATCTCGCCCGACTCGCGGGTTTTCACGTTCGCGCTTCGCAAGGGCGTGCCGTTCCACAACGGCAAGGAGATGACGGCGGACGATGCGAAACGGTCTCTCGAGCGCTATGCGCGCGTGAGCCCGGAGCGCTCACGCCTCGCCAATGTCGATCGGATGACGACCCCCGATCGACATACGCTCATCGTCGAGCTGAAATCCTCGACGCCGAGCTGGATCGAACTGATCAAGTCGCCGGCCTCTCCGATGACGATCATTCCCTCGGAGGAGTGCGACAAAGAGGCTAACAAGGTCCTTCCCATATCGACGGGCCCCTATTCCTTCGTCGATTGGGACGGCGTGACGCGCCTACGCGGCAAGCGTTTCGCAGACTATGCGCCCAACAAGGCCTACGCCGGACGCGACGGCTATGGCGGCGCCCGAACGGCCTATTTCGACGAAATCGCTTTCGCCGTGGTCGCCGAAGCGAGCGCGCGCGTGGCGGGCCTGCAAAGCGGACAGTTCGACATCCTCGATGAATTGCCGGTGCAGGCCGCGGACAGGCTTGGAAAAGACAGCCAGTTCAAAATCTATGACCAGAAGACGCGCGGCATCAACGTCGTTCCCGTCAATGTTCAGAAAAGCCCGACCGACAAAATCCTGGTGCGGCGCGCGATCCAGATCGCGCTCGACGATGAGGAAATCATGGGAATCGCGACCGAAGGCGCATTTTCACTGAACCCCTCTTTCGTCTACAAGGACAGCGAGTTCTACCCCGCGAACGCAAGCGACCTTGTCTACAACCGTAAAGATCAGGCGCGCGCCAAGGCGTTGCTTGCGGAGGCTGGATATAAGGACGAAGAGCTCGTCATTCTCACCAGCGGCGACATACCGTCCCTGCGCGAGGTCGCGGTGGTGATGTCGGAGCAGCTCAAAGCTGTGGGAATGAAGGTTCGTCTCGACGTGATGGATTGGCCCGGAGCCAATGCGCGCCGCAACGACCCGACCACACACAATCTTTTCAGCACCGCTTACGCCATCCAGCCGCTGCTGGGCCCGTTTCAGTATCAGCGACTCGTTTCCGGAGCCGGCAACTGGTCCTTCTACAAGGAGGACGAGGACATGGAAACGGCTTGGCGGCGGCTGCTCGCGGCGACCAGCGCCGCTGATCAGAAAAAAGCCTGGCAGGACATCGAAACGCGCCTCAATAGCCAAGTGTATCAGTTGAAAATGGGAGATCGCAGCGTCAAGCAGGCGGCGAAGGCGTCAATTCAGAATTTCAAGCCTTATGACGGCGTCCGCCTTTGGGATATCTGGAAGGCGTGATGACGTCGGCGGACACCATTTGATGCTTGCCTACGCATTCCGGAGGCTGATCGGCGCGTTCCCCGTTCTTCTGCTGGTCAGCCTCCTCGCATTCGGCCTCATTCATATCATTCCGGGCGACGCGGCGCAGGTCATCGCCGGCCCTGACGCATCGACCGATCAGATCGAAGCCGTGCGTTCGACGCTCGGCCTTAACCGTCCGCTTCCCGAACAGTTCATCATCTGGTTCTCGAATCTGATGAGACTCGATCTGGGCATGTCCTACATGCTTGGGCGAAGCGTCGCGCAGGCCATCGCGGAACGCTTCCCCGTCACGTTTCTGCTCACCCTTTATTCGCTTGTTCTGACCGTGCCGGTGGGAGTGATCGCGGGCCTCCTCGCCGCCTACAAGCACAACCGTTGGGCTGATACGGCGCTCATGACCGCAGCGCTGGTCGGCGTCTCCCTTCCAACCTTCTGGCTCAGCCTCATGGCCGTGCTGCTGTTCTCCGTTCAGCTCGGCTGGCTTCCATCGGGAGGCTATGTGCCGCTGAGCGAAAGCGTCATCGGCTGCCTCCGCTCGCTCACTCTTCCAGCGGTGGCTCTTGCCGTTTTCCAGATTGCTCTTCTTGCGCGAATGACGCGCGCCACGACGCTTGAGGTCCTGCAGCAGGACTATGTGCGCACGGCGCGCGCCAAAGGCGCGGCCGAGCGGACGGTCGTGGCCCGGCACGCCTTGGCGAATGTGCTCATTCCCGTCGTGACCGTGATCGGCATCATCATCAACGTCGCCTTGTCCGGGGCGGTGGTGATCGAACAGATCTTTTCGCTGCCGGGCGTGGGGCAGCTTGTTGTCCAGGGAATTCTGCGCCGCGACTATCCCGTCATTCAAGGATCGCTGCTCGCCGTCGCGCTGCTGATGGTGATCGTCAACCTGCTGGTCGATCTGCTCTATTCGTATCTCGATCCGCGGGTGAAGCATGACTGACGCCGCGACGACGATCGGCGACGCACACGCCGCAGCGGACCATCGCAGCGCCTGGCGGAGCATGCGTCGCCTGCTCTCGCACAAGGGATTGATGATCGGCGCCGTCGTCATCGCGCTTGTCGCGCTGCTTGCGCTTGCAGGCCCGCTCCTTTTCACCGGCGATCCGCTGAAATTGAGCTACCGCACGCGGTTCAGGCCGCCCTCATCCGAGTTCTGGTTCGGAACCGATCACTATGGGCGCGATATCTTTCTGCGCATCACCCATGGGGCTCATCTCTCGCTGCTGATCGGCGTCATGGTGGTTCTCATAACCGGCGTGGGGGGAACGCTGATCGGCGCGGTGTCAGGCTATTTCCAGCGGCTGGACGCTTATTTCATGCGCGTCATGGACGCCCTGATGGCGTTTCCCTCGCTCATGCTAGCGATCGGCATTGCGGCCGCGCTCGGCAGCGGCGTCGTCAACGTCGTGATCGCTCTTTCCATCGCCTATCTGCCGCGAACGGCGCGCGTTGTTCGCGCGTCGGTGATGAGTCTGAGGCACTCGGAATATGTCGAAGCCGCGCGGGTTCTGGGCGCGAGCCATGGGCGCATTCTGTTCCGGCACATCCTGCCGAACAGCATGGCGCCGCTGATCATCGACCTCACCTTCATTTTCGCCTACGCCGTGCTCGCCGACGCCGCGCTCAGCTTCCTGGGCGTCGGTCCGCCGCCGCCGACGCCGAGCTGGGGCAACATCATCGCCGAGGGGCGCGACTACGTGGTGGACGCTCCGTGGATCACGATCTTTCCGGGGCTCGCGATCTCGCTGACGGTGCTCGGACTCAATCTGTTCGGCGACGGACTTCGCGACGTCCTTGATCCCCGGCTCAACACGATGTGAGCGAATCGCTGTCGGGCCCGCATCGGGATGAACCTGCGCCAGGCAAAGGAAAACCGATGAGGAACGGCTCCGCAATCAGGATTCATGTTGAAAACGACCCGGCATCGGCGGAAGCGCTGAAGCTGACGCCGGAGCGGCTGAACGACGCCCTCGCGGCGCGGCCCGACCTCCGCGTCAATACCGTTTTCAGTTTCAATGACGCCCCTGCTCGCTTCGCCGATCTCGCGCGCGATGCGGAGATTGTTTTCGCCGGCCGCAAGGTGAACGCGCTCGGGTTGCCGAATTTGAAATGGCTGCAGAGCATTTCCGCCGGCGTCGAATCGATGCTGCCTTACCTTCCGCCCGCCGCGATCCTCACCAACGCCAGCGGCGTTCACGGCGACAAGGCCGCAGAGTTCATACTGGCGTCGGTTCTGATGCTCAATTTTCAGATCCCGCGCTTCGTCAGCGATCAGCAGCGACAGTTGTGGCGGCCGGAATTTGGCGGCTGCCTCTCCGGCAAGGTCGCGACGTTGCTCGGGGCCGGCGCCATCGGAAGCGCGGCCGCTCGCCTGCTCAGGGAGCGCGGCATGCGCATTCAGGCGATCACCCGTTCCGGCGGCCCGCGCGAGCATGTCGACGTCTCGAAGACCGTCGATGAGAAGGATTCGCTGCTGCCGCAAACCGACTTTCTGATCGCCTCCGCGCCTTTGACGCCCGAAACGAAAGGGATGATCGACCGTCGCCGGCTCGACTTGCTGCCGCCTCGCGCCGGAGTGGTGATCGTCGGCCGCGCGGGCGTCTTCGATTGCGGGGCGCTGGTCGACAAACTCAAGGACGGAACGTTGTCCGGCGCCGTGCTGGACGTTTTCCCGATAGAGCCTTTGCCCCAGGATCACCCGATCTGGACCGCTCCCAATCTGATCATGACGCCGCATTGCAGCGTCGATGACCACAGCGTCTACCTCGATCGCTGTCTCGACATCTTCCTGGACAATCTGGCTCGGTACGTCAGCGGCCGACCGCTTCGGAACGTCGTGGACCGTGCGGCCGGCTATTGACCGACCAGAAAGGCTGAGGGCTAGTCGCCGGAATGCGCCGCGATTCGTCGAACGACATCGGCCCGATGTTGCAGGATCCTGATGGCCAGAACAAAGTCCCAACATCATCCGCTTCCCTCCGGCGCGGGGGAAGTATTGGCCGGCCGTTCGCCGTTGCGGCAGCGAACCCTGGTGGATACGGTTATCGATGCGCTGATTTCAGGCGTGACGAGCGGCGTCGTCCTGCCGGGCGACCGCATCATCGAGGCGGATCTCGCGCAGCGCCTGGGCGTGAGCCGCGTCCCCATCCGGGAAGCGCTGCGCATACTGGAAAGCCAGGGGCTTCTCGTCAGCGAACCCTACAAGGGAATTAGGCTGACGCCGGTCACGCCAAAGCGGCTCGACGACCTCATCGAGGCGCGGGTGGCGTTGGAAACCATGGCGGCGGTCCGGATGATCCGCGAAGGTCGCAACGGCGAGGCGGAAATCGGCGTGCTGATGCGCTGCGTCGACCAGCTTGAACGGATGCAGGCTCGCAATGACCTTTTCGGCTTCGCCAATGCGGACATCAATTTCCACCGCGTTCTTTGTCGTCTCAGCGGCAATGAGGTGGTGTGCGAGCTGTGGGAGCGGCTGGCATGTCAAACCACAGTCTTTTTCGGGCTCTCCACGCTGGTCAAGCCCATGACTGAGATCGTCGACGAGCACAGGACGCTCATCGACGCGCTTCGGTCCGGCAATATCGACGCGATTACGAGCGCGATCAGGGAGCACATCGGCGAGCAGATGCGCCGCGTTAATTTTGAGGGGGTCATCAACCGGCTCCGCGAAGAGAGAAGCGTCGAAGGAGCCGACCAAACCGCACGCATTGTGGATTACGCCGACAGAGCGAAGCCTGCCTCTCGGTTGCGGGGCGCGCGATAGCGCCGACGATCATCCCAAAGGCGCTTGCGCTGAATTCACGACCTTTCGCTACCGACGAGCCGGCGCGGTTCCGACGGTTTTCCAGGACCGTCTGACGCCATGCGCAGCGCGGCGTGATGAGACCCGCGCCCCGGAAAGCAATTAAAAAGCCGCTAAGTTGCCCTTTCCGCTCCCAGCCTTTCCATCGCTTCGACACGCCATCGCATGGCCATCGCTCGCCGGCGTTTCAGAAAGTGGGCGCGGCCCGGCGCGCGGCCGATTCAGCATGCCGACCAACGCTACGAGAGCGCCTGCCTGTTCGGCGCCATCTGCCCAGCACGGGGCGCGGGCGCGATCATCGTGAGCTGAACGCTGAAACCAGCTTTGGCGTGCTCGCGGCTAAATTAGAATTCCTCAAATATATCAAGCGCTCCTTGACTTCCGTTCTTCCCGGGTGTGCATGCGCCGCGATGCCTGAGGCGCGCTGACGCTGCGGCGACCCGCGCGAAGATTTGAGGGAATGGATGCCCGTCCAACTTGCCAAGCGCGCGACAATGGCGAGCGCGGCGCCGCTCTGCCTCGCGATCCTCATGGGATGCGCGTCCGCATTCGCCCAGCCTGTGTCGGTGAAGGATCAGCGCGACCAGACGATCGAGTTCCCGAGAGCGCCTGAGCGCATCGTGACCATTCCGATCCCGGCGGCGAGCACGGTGATCACGGTCGATGGCGAGACGAAACGCCTCGTCGGCATGAATCCCAGCTCGAAGGCCGCCATTCAGGAAGGCCCGCTGAAGGATATTTTCCCTGAAGCGGCGGCGATCCGGTCCGACATCACGGCGCAAGGCTTCATGCCGAACGTCGAGACGCTTCTGTCCTTGAAGCCGGACGTCGTCGTGCAATGGGCCAATCAGGGGCCAGAACTCATTCCCGCTGTTGAACGCCTTGGCCTGAAGGTGCTCGGCATCCGCTACGGAACCGAGCAGCTCGCGCGCGACGGCTTCACCATGTACGGCGCGCTGCTCGGGAAGCCGGACCGCGCCGCCGCGATCGTCGCCTATCGGGACGAGATGCAGAAGCGCATCGCCGCTGCGCTCGAAGGGCTTCAGGAGACGGACAAGCCGCGCGTGCTGCATCTTCAGCAGGGCCTGAGCGCGTTCCAGGCCGCCGGCGCCGGCACCTATCAGGGCAACAACATCCTCCTGGCCGGCGGACGCAATGTGGCGGGCGAGCTGAAGGATTTCATCACGGTCAACCCGGAGCAGATCGTCGCCTGGGCGCCTGACGTCATCCTGCTGAACAGCTTTGAATCGAAGCTCTTCCCCAGGAACATCTACGACAATCCTCTTTTCGCCGGCGTGCCGGCGGTCAAGAATCATCGGGTCTACAAGCTGCCGCTTGGAGGCTATCGCTGGGATCCGCCGAGCCAGGAAAGTCCGTTGACGTGGCTCTGGCAGGCGACTCTCTACCATCCCGACCGGATCAAGGACGATCTTCGCGCCGAGATGACGCGCGCCTACAAGCTTTTCTATAATCACACGCTCTCGGACGCGCAGATCGACGGCGTGCTGTTCCTTGCGCAGCATGAGAACGCAGCGGGCTATGAGCGTTTCCGCAAGCGCTGACATCGGCGCGGCCGCGGCGCGGCCGCCCCTTTCGCGCCATCTGCTGATCTTCTGCGGCCTCGGCCTCCTGTTCATCGCGCTGGCCGTCATGGCGCTCGGCCTCGGCCGTTACGCGGTGTCTCCCGACAGGGTCGCGGCGATCCTCGTTTCTCTCGCGGCGCCGGTGAAGGCGTTCTGGACCCCGGTCGACGAGCAGATCGTGCTCACCGTGCGCCTGCCGCGCATTCTTCTCGCCGGACTGTCCGGCGCGGGGCTCGGCCTTTGCGGCGCGGCGCTGCAGGGAATCTATCGCAATCCGCTTGTCGAGCCGTCGATCGTCGGCGCGGCGCCGGGGGCGGCGTTCGGCGGCGCGCTCGCGCTGCTGATCGCTGAAGGCTCGGGCCTACTTGGCTTCGCATTCGCCGGCGGCGTCGCGGCGCTCGCGCTGGTGCACCTGATCGCCGGATTTTCCGGCCGCATGTCCGTCCTGGCGCTCGTTCTCGCCGGCGTCGTCGTTGGCGCCTTCTTCAGCGCGCTCGTGTCGCTCACGCAATATCTCGCCAATCCGGAAACGACGCTGCCGGCCATCGTCTACTGGCTGATGGGAAGCTTCGCGACAGCGACATGGGCGAAACTGGCGATCGCCGCGCCGCTGGTGCTGATCGGCGCCGTCGGCCTGTGGCTGCTGCGTTTTCGCATCGACGTGCTCTCGCTCGGCGACGAGGAGGCCGCGGCGCTCGGCGTGCGCGTCGCGCCGACGCGCGCCGCCGTTCTCGGCCTCATCGCGCTGGTGACGGCCGCTGTCGTCGCCTCCTGCGGCGTCGTGAGCTGGGTCGGGCTGATCGCGCCGCATCTCGCGCGCATGCTTGTCGGGCCTGCCCATCGCCTGTTGCTGCCGGCCGCCGCGATGATCGGCGCCATCCTGCTGGTGGCGGTGGACACCGTTGCGCGCACGGCGACGGCGGCCGAAGTTCCGCTCAGCGTGCTGACGGCGCTCATCGGCACGCCGATCTTCGCCGTTCTGCTGCGTCGGCTCACATTGCAGGGCTGGAACAGGGATCGCGACTGATGAACGCCGGCGCCGCCGTGATCGAAGCGAAGCGCCTCGCCGCGCGCGCCGGACCGCGCCTGCTTTTCAGCGATGTCTCTTTCGACCTCGCGCGCGGGCGCGTCAGCGCGATTCTCGGGCCGAACGGCGCTGGAAAAACCACGCTGCTTCGCATCCTGCTCGGCGTGCGAAAGCCCGACCAGGGCGAGGTCGTCCGGCATGGCGTCATCGGCTATGTGCCGCAGCGCAGCGAAACCGCCTTCGCCTATCTGGTGAAAGACATCGTCATCATGGGGCGCGCGCGTCATGTCGGCGCGCTGGGCGCGCCCCGTTCGTCGGATCGGACGATCGCCGCGGACGCGCTCGCGCGCGTCGGCGTCGCGCATCTGGCGGAGAGGAGCTTCGACACGTTGTCGGGCGGCGAGCGCCAGCTCGTGCTTGTCGCGCGGGCGCTGGCGACGGAGCCGGCCGCCATCCTGCTCGACGAGCCCGCCTCGGCGCTCGACCTTCGCCACCAGGCGCATATCCTGTCGATCATGCGCTCGCTTGCGCGCACGGATAGCCTTGCGGTTCTGTTCACGACGCATCATCCGCAACACGCCGCCGCCATCGCGGACGGCGCGATCCTGATGCGGGGCGGCGGCGCGGAGATCGGGCGCGCAGAAGAGCTTCTCAGCGAACAGCGCCTGACCGATCTTTACGGCGTTCCCGTCCGGCGCCTCGCGATCCCGGGAGACGCCCGCGGCAGGAGCACGCTCGTCGCCGAGGTCGAGCCTGCGGAATCGGACGCAGCGTGAGAAAGGATCGATCATGAACGCGCTGAGCGTGACGGACAAAGGCAGGCGCATCGCGCTATCTTTCGACGATCTCCTGAATTATCACGGCCCCGGCTATCCGGGCGGCGTCGCGCACGCGTTCAAGGCGATGGAGCGGGCGTTTCCGCTTCTGGCCGGCGGCGAACCGCCGGAGCGCGATGAGATTCACATTGCGACGCCGTTCTCCGGGCCAGGCGCGCGCGACGCCTTCGAGATGACGACCCGCGCCGTGACGCGTGGGCGCTTCACGCTGGCGCCGGAGCTCGCGCGATCGGATGTGACGCCCGCCTGGCGCGGCCGATACGTCTTCCGGTTCACGCATCGCGGCGCGACGGTCGCAGTGATGGTGCGCGACGGTCTTGTCCGCGAGGAGTTTCTCGCGCTCGGACAGAGGGCGCAGCGCGAAACTTTGTCGCCGGAAGACGAGGCCCGTTTGAGCTGGCTCAAGGACGAGATGGCCAATCGCCTGCTCTCCTTGCCGGCGGACCAAGTCTATGACGTCATCGAAGCGCTGGCGATACCCGGCGGTTCTGGCGCGTGAGGCGGAACAATGAAATCCGGTTTTCCGACCATGGCGCGCGGCAAGAATAGGTTAGCGTCTGCTGCGTGAGGCGAATGGGACACGAGCTTCTTTTTCTGAATTCCGCGTTTGAGGGCCCAGGCCCCACGTTCGACGCCGTCATCAAGGACGGCCGCCTGCGCGTCATCGAGGAAGAGCGGCTTCCATCGCTCGATCCCGTCTCGGTGGGCGGGCTCATCATCACATCGCATGTCGATCAGAGATGGCTCGCGGCGCGGAAGACATGGGTCGAAGCGTGCCTCGACGGCGGCGCGCGCGTCGTTTTCAACGGCCACGTCGAAAGCGATTTTATCGACGGACTCGAGCGCTATCAGCCGCTGAAGGATCGCAGCGTCGCGGCGTTCGCGGTGACGCGAGAAGCCGATCACCCGATATGGGCGGATTACGCGGGCGATGAACTCACCTTCCGAAAAGGCGTCGCCGGCTTTTACGGGCGCGGCTGCAATCCGGCGCCGGCGGGCGCGACCGTGATCAACCGGCTGGACGCAGGCAAAGAGCGGCTGCCCGTCGACTGGGAATGGCGCCGCCCGCGCGGCGGTCGCGTCCTGAGCCATGCGGGCAACGATCTCTGGGTGACGTTCGAACAGACAGAACTGAACGCCGAACTCGTCGGGCGGATCGTCGACTGGATGGAGCAGCGCTCGTGAGCGAAACGGGCAAACAGATCATCGTTCTTCACGGCGGAACCAGCTACCATCTGATGGGCGTGGAGCAGCCGCCGGTCAGCGACCTCATCGATCGCGCCATTTACGCGCCGCGTTTTCGGGCGAGCGACCTCGATGACGCGGCGATCGCCGTCGTGGCGTGCCGCACCCATCCCAAGCACATCGTTCCGCTGGCCGCCGATCTCCGCGCCTTTCTCGACAGGGGCGGCATGGTCGTCGCCATGGGGGACACGCAGCCGCAACTCTGGCTGCCGAACGTTCGCTACGCGGCGCACGAGCCGAACTACTGGTGGTGGCTGATGCAAGGCGCCACGTTGGGGCTGAGCGCCGACAGTCCCGATCATTCCTTCCACCGCGCGCTCGCCGTTGCGGGTTGCTCCTGGCATCATCACGGCGTGTTCGATCCGCCGGCGGAAGCGCGCGTGCTTCTTCGCGAGCGCGAGGGACGTCCGATCATGTATGAGGATACGACCTCGACGGGCGGGCGCATGCTGCTGATGTCGCTCGATCCGATTTTCCATCACGGCCGCATGCACATTCCGAAGACGACGCCCTTCGCGGAGAAGTTCTTCGCGTGGCTCAGGGACGAGCGCTCCCGCCGGTAGAGTGGTCCGGCGCGGAGCGCGCCGGAGCCGGAGCGTTTATTTCAGGACGATCGTTGCGAGAAAGGCCCAGCAGACGAGAAATCCGCCGATCGCGATGGCTCTCTCAAAATCGAGACGACCTTGCATCGAGGGGATTCTACGCTGCGCGCGGCGGCTCGGGCGGCTGCGGAGGCCTGGCTCCGGTGAAGCCGCTGACCGCGCGCCGGCTGAAGATATGACGGCGGCCGAGAGAGCGCCGGGGATAGCGGCCGATGCGATCGAGCCGGCGCAGGGCGTCCACGATGTCGTCATAGGACGCCATCCGTCCCGTCCTGTCGGCGCGCAGAACGGGGTTGGCTTCCAGCGCGCAGGCGTCGGACGCCCAGGAAGCCAGGATCGATCGCTTTTCGTTCAGGGTGAGGTCAGGATCGTCGACCACCTCTTCGGGACTTTCGAAGGCGTTGGCCGGATGAAGCAGGTCATCCAGGTCCGCAAAGCCGCCGCGGCGGCCCTCGGGCCGCCTTCCGGTTTCCACAGTCGCCATGCCATCCTCCTTTCCGCGACAACCATGAAATCAGCGAGCATGAGCGCTCGGAGCAAAAGCTAGTTTTCCGTCCGCCGCTTTCAAGGGGGACTCGGATGGATCGGCGCCTGCAAACGCCGCCGCCCGGAAAGCCGCCCTCTGACCGACGTCTGCGCCCCGGCGGCAGCGACCTTGCCGCTGGGGGACTTTCGCTTTTCGAGCGGATCGGTAACCTCACGCGCCACGCTCTCGCCTGAGACCATGGGGCCAGAGCCAAAGAAAATGGACTCGGGGGATCCGGAATGATCGGTCGCATTGCGCTTGCCTTGAGCTTTCTCTGCTGCGCCGCATTCGGCGCCGCGGCGCAGAAGGCGCGCCAGCCCGTTGGCCTGGTGTTGATCCCGGGCGCCGGCGGCGCTTCTCCGGGCGACTTTCTCGTCAAGAGCATGGGCTACTTCCAGGCGGCGGGCTTTACGACCGAAATGACGACCAGCGCGGGACAGGCGGCGAGCCTCGTCGCGGACATGAAAAGCCGCGGCATGAAGGTGACGCTGGTCGGCATGAGTCTCGGCGCCGTCACCGCCGCCCAGGCGCTCGCCGCCGGGGCTCGTCCGGACAGCGTCGTGTTCGCCGCCGGCGGCTTGCTGCCTCCCGGCACGCCGAACGGCTCGGTGATCGACACGCTGGGCAGCCCGTCGCTTCTTCCGCGCACGCTCGTCCTGCATCATCGCGGCGACGAATGCATGCTCACGCCGCCGGAGGCGGTTCCCGCCTTCCAGCGCTGGACGCGCGGCAGGGCCCGGGTGGCCTGGATCTCCGGCGGCGGCGGACCCGGCATGCCCTGTCGGCCGAACACGCCCCACACCTTCACCGGGCGCGAAGGCGCGGCCGCCGGCGCGATCATTCAGTTCGCGAGGTGATCCGCGGCTAACCGGCGACCTCGAGCCGCCAATCGCTCACCGCCTCGCGGGCAGCCCGGCGAAGCTCGCGAGGCGAGCGCCCGTCGCGCGGGATCAGGCGACAAGCCCGCGCAGCGGCGGCAGGTCGGCCGTGGCGGGGAACACGCGCTCCGCCAGCGTGGCGGCGGACAGGCCGAGATGCTCCATCATCACGCCCTTGAGAACGGCGCGGACATCCGTCGTCGGCTTGAGGTCGCGCCCGTCGAGAAGCTGCTGCTGCCTGAGGCCCGGCCAGTCGGCGATGACGCGGCCGCCCTTGACCGCGCCGCCGACGAGGAAAGCGACCGTGCCCGTGCCGTGGTCGGTGCCTGTCGTGCCGTTGATCCGCGCGGTGCGGCCGAACTCGGTGACCACGGCGATGATCGTGTCTTTCCAGGCCGGCCCGAGATCGCGCTCGAACTCCGCGAACGCGCTGTCGAGGCCGCCGAGGCGGTTGGCGAGTTGTCCCGTGGCCCCGCCCTCGTTGGCGTGCGTGTCCCATCCCTCGAAAGCCAGCGCGGCGACGCGCGGCCCGGCCTCGGCCGCCATCAGCTTCGCCGCGCCGGCTGCGATGAGCTTCATGCCCTCGGGATCGGCGGGACCGCCGCGCGGCTTCATGCCGCCCATCCCGGACGCCGTCGCGAGCTTGTCGGTCTCCATACCCTTGGCGAGGGCGCGAGCGAGCGCCTGATCCTTCTGTGCGTAGAGATCCATCACGCGCATGGCGAGGTCATCGTCGGCGCGCGGCAGCGCCTGCGGCGACCACCCCATCACCGGCGCTGATCCGCGCGCGACGAGGGGCGCGATCGGTCCGACGCCGAGCGCGCCGCGATGCGCGATGCGCTCGCCCGGCGGCAAGGCCGCGAGCGCGCGGTTGAGCCAGCCCGATTGCGTGAGGCCCGGACGCGGCTGGCCGCTTTCGAGCACGTCCTGCCCGTCGAAATGCGATCGCTCGCGATAGCCCGTCGCGGCGGCGTGAACCACGATCGCCTGCCCTGCCTTGTAGAGCCGCGCGAAATTCGGCATCGCCGGATGCAGCGCGAAAAATCCGTCGAGGGCAAAGGCGGAGCGCTCTCCCGACAGCGACAGCGCGATGGTGTCGCGCAAGGCCCCGTAATCGGGGTCGCCGACCGGCGCGACAGCCGACAAGCCGTCGAGCGCGCCGCGCAGGATGATCGTGACGAAGCGCGGATCGCGCCCTCCCGCCGCATGCGCGAACTTCGGCATGAAGCTCCAGGCGAAAAGCGCCCCGGCGCTGCCCAGCGCCGCCCGCCGCGAGGGATGAATGCGGTCTTCACACAGGAGCATGGCGTCCTCCTAGCGACGCTGGAATTCGGGGCTCATCAGAAGCAGAGCCAGACCCTGCGCGCGGCTTTCCGCGCGGGCCACCGACCGGCGCGTCTCCGCCGAGGCGATCGGCCCGATGGTCGCATCGAGAATGTCGCTCGGATTAGCCGAGCCGGGCGCCTGGCGCGCGATCGTCGCGGCGAAGTCGAGCCTGACCTTCATGCCGTCCGGCGTCGCCCATTCGGCTTCAGTGTCGGCGAAACCGTTCGGCCCGGAGGGATTCCACAGGCTCTCGCCCATGAGCTGCGAAATCCTGAGCGCCTGATTGACGTCGAAACGACTGCCCGTCGCACGCAGCGCCGCAATGACGAATTCCTGCGGCGAGCGCAGCTTGACGAGCGGCGCCTCGATCGCCTCGGGAGAATCGAGCAGCGCGAGGGACACGACGGCGAGATCGCCGTCGCTGTCCTGGAACACGCGCGCGAGACGCTCGACGAGCATCGCGGGCGGATCGTCGGCGATGAAATGCCGCGCCAGCTTTCGCGCGATGAAACGCGCTGTCGCGGGGTGGCGCGCGATGTCGGCCAGAGCCTTCTCGCCCTGCTTCACCCCTTCCGCTTTGTAGCGCGTTCCGAGCAGCGTCTGGTCGCCCGGCTCATGACGGTTGGGATTGAAACGGAAATCGCCGAGCTCGCCGTCCTCGTCATAAGCGTTGATCACCGTCCAGCCGGTGAGGATTTTCGCCAGCGTCGTAACATCCGTCTGCGAATAACCGCCGCCGACGCCGAGCGTATGCAGCTCCATGATCTCCCGCGCGAGATTTTCATTAAGGCCACGGCCGCGCCTTGCGCCGGCGCGCGAATTCGGTCCGATCGACTGCCGGTTGTCGAGATAGATCAGCATCGCGGGATGTTTCTCAACCGCAAGCAGCATGTCGGCGAATTTGCCGAAGACATGCGGCCTGATCGCCTCGCGTTCGAACGAGCCCGCCGTCACGCGCACGGGCTGCCCCTTGCTGACGGCGACGCAGAAATGGTTCGACCAGAACCAGACGAGCCGCTCCGCGAAACCGACTTGCGCGTCGACCGCGCAACGCAGACGCGCATCCGCTTCGGCGCGGAAAATGACTTGCGGAATCTGCGTCGACGACGGCGGCCGATTGACCACCGGCGAAGACATGGCGCCCGCCCCGTTCATCTGCTCCTGCTGTCGCTGCGCTTCGGCGAACGCGAGCGCCGCGGATCGCTTGCGCTGCACCTCCGTGCGGAACTCGTCGAGCTCGCGCAACGCTTGCGAGGTGGAGCGCAGCCCCTCTCCCACCGGCTCGGCCACGGCCTTCAGCCTGACGATCTGCCGCATGGCGCCGAGCGCGTCGCCGCCAAGCGCCGCGAGATCGCCGGGACGCGGCCCGAATCCGAAACGCTGAAGCGCGATGACGTTGCGCGCGTCCTTCTCTGATTGCGCCATTGCCGCGGTTCCGCCTGTGCATTTCAACGGTCGCCGTCATTTTCGGCATTTGCATGGCCTGATGACGGCGAGCGTGGAAAGCATGTCGCAAGGATGATGAGCCGCGTCTGAATGCGTGATGAAAAATTCGTCATAACCCGCCGCGCGATCATCAATAAACGCGAACGCCCCGGCGGCGCGGAGACGGCAGGGCTCGCCGAGGCTGGCCCGTCGTTGATTCGATAAAAACTGCGCCAGCATGGCGGCGCGCGGCTCAGGCGTTCGGAAGCGCGCTCTTCCGTCTAATAGACACTGCCGCGTATCCGTGAAAGGATTTTGCCGCAGCAAAGGGGCGGCCTGAAAATGAGCGAGCGATGACCAAGCCTGATCGCAACTTCACCGTCGAAGCCGACGCTTCAGCGTCATACTGGAGCAACCGTCCCGAAAATACGCTCCCGCCGCCTGACATGATGGGCGCTTACATGCGCAATCGGCCGGCGTCGGCGCCTCATGTCGAAGGACGCAAGGCGTGGATCATCGGCAGCGGCATCGCGGGACTTGCGGCCGCGTTCTACATGATCCGTGACGGCGGGATGAAAGGCGAGGATATCACGATCCTCGACGCGCTCGATATCGAAGGCGGCTCTCTCGACGGCGCAGGCGACGCCGAAGAAGGCTATATCATCCGCGGCGGCCGCGAGATGAACTGGAACTACGACAATCTGTGGGACATGTTCCAGGATGTCCAGGCCCTGGAGCTGCCGGACGGATTCAGCGTGCTCGACGAGTATCGCCTCGTCAACGACAACGATCCCAATTATTCCAAAGCGCGGCTCATGCACAAACAAGGGCAGATTCGCGACTTCTCTCATTTCGGCCTGTCAAAATCGCAGCAATGGGAGCTGATCCGGCTTCTTTTAAAGCGCAAGGAGGATCTCGACGACATCACCATCGAGCAATATTTCAGCCCCGGCTTTCTGGAGACGAATTTCTGGTTCCTCTGGCGCTCGATGTTCGCTTTCGAGAACTGGCAGAGCCTGCTCGAGATGAAGCTTTACATGCACCGCTTTCTCGATGCGATCGACGGGTTGAACGACATGTCGGCGCTCGTCTTCCCGAAATACAACCAGTACGACAGTTTCGTGCGCCCGCTTGTGAATCATCTCAAGCAGCGAGGCGTGAAGGTGCAGTTCGCGACGCGCGCTTATGATCTGGAAATGTCTGAAAACGGCGAAGCGCGCGCCGTAACTGGCATCCGCGTCAAGGTCGGCGGCAAGGACAGCGTCATTCCGGTCGGCGAAAAGGACGTGGTCTTCGCATTGACCGGATCGATGACCGAAGGCACCGCCTATGGCGACATGGACCGCGCTCCCGTGCTCGATCGCGGCCGTCACGATCCCGGCGACGAGAGCGATTGGGCGCTCTGGAAGAATCTCGCGAAGAAATCGCCGGTTTTCGGCAAGCCGGAGAAATTCTACGGCGATATCGACAAGTCGATGTGGGAATCGGCCACGCTCACCTGCAAGCCTTCTCCGCTCGTCGATCGGCTGAAGGAGCTGTCGGTCAATGACCCCTACTCGGGCAAGACCGTGACCGGCGGCATCATCACTTTCACCGATTCGAACTGGGTCCTGAGCGTCACCTGCAATCGTCAGCCGCATTTCCCCGGCCAGCCCAAGGATGTTCTGGTGCTTTGGGTGTACGCGCTGTTGATGGACAAGGACGGTAACGCCGTCAGAAAGCCGATGCCGGCCTGTAACGGGCGCGAGATTCTGCAGGAGCTGTGTCACCATCTCGGCATCGCCGATCACATCGACGCCGTCGTCGCGAACACCAAGGTGCGGCTGGCGCTGATGCCCTACATCACCGCCATGTTCATGCCGCGCGCCGCTGGCGATCGCCCGCACGTCGTGCCGAAAGGATGCACCAATCTTGGGCTGATGGGGCAGTTCGTTGAAACCGCGAACGACATCATCTTCACGATGGACAGCTCGGTCCGCACCGCGCGCATCGCGGTCTACACGCTGTTGGGCCTACGCAAGCAGACGCCGGACATCAGTCCGACGCAATACGACATCCGCACGCTGCTCAAGGCGGCGCGCACGCTCAACAACGACGAGCCTTTCCCCGGCGAGCGGCTGCTGCATCGACTGCTCGGCCATACCTACTACGCGCACATCCTGCCGCCGCTGCCGGTCAACGAGCGATCCGCCCGCGACGCCGCCGACGACGAGCTCAAGGGCCTTCTCGGCAAAGTCTCTCAGGCGGTCAGCGGAATCGACGCCTGGCTGGACCAGCTCAAGCGGAGCATCACGCAAAGAACGCGATGACTGCGCCGGCGCGTCCATGCCAGACCGCCTGGCGAGCGGGGCGCCGCTTCTGTTCGCAGGCGATATTGAATGAGTTGGCGGGCGCCTCTGGGCGGCGCCCGCGAGCAGACGTCGCGCTGCAAGAAGCTCACGACGCCCCGCCGCTGCGATCACCGAACCGGCGACGGTTCCGGCCGCCGGTCCTGGCGCGGCCTCTCTTGCTGCTCTATGCGATCCTGCCGCGGATCGGCTGAACGGCGGCGCGCTTGCGATAGCCAGCAAAGCCGAGTCCAGCGAAACCGATCAGCATCATGGCCCAGGTCGACGGCTCCGGCACGCCCGTCGTGATGGTGGAGGCCATGAGAGCCACATTGTCGAGGCCGGGCGCGCCGCGCGCCGTCGATGAGCTGTCTCCCGAGAAGAGCACGCGCAGCCGACCCGACGCGGGCACGAGGCCGCTCAGCGTATATTCTGTCCAGACGCTGCTGGCCGCGCTCGGCTGATACGGAAAGGACAAGGTGGTGGTGGCGATGACCGCGGACGTCAACGGATCGATGAAGCTCGCCGTCAGCAAGCCAGAGCTGTTCTGAGCCCAGCTGGAGGCCCAGAAGGTCAGTGTGGCGGCTGAGCCCGCGACTAGCCCAGCGACATCCTGCGAGATGGCGCCGGTCGGAGACATCCCGTTCATATCGAGATACCGATCGCCTTCCTGCGGCCCGAGCAGCTGAGCAAAACCGGCTCCGGTCTGCACATAGGCGCTGCTGGCGATATCTGGCGTCTCGAAGCCAGGCACGGCGTTCCAGCCCGTGGGGAGACCGCCGCGATTATATCCGCTGGCGTTCATGGCGGGGCCATCCTCGAAACCGCCATTCACCAAAACGGTTGCCGCGCTCGCGGGATGGGCCAAGAGCGCGCCAAGGCTGATGCCCACCGCGGAAAGCGCGCCTGTCCAACGACCATTCATGTTCAAGACTCCAAACCCTCAGGCGTCCGCGAAGGCGGCTGAGGGTTGAGCATATCGCGCGTGACGTCGCCGTGACGCGACGCCGGGACGGCATGATCGCATCGGGCGGATAGCCGGCTTCGCGCCCCCCATGGGCCGTTGGCGCGCCCGCGACGGCGAGCCGCCCGAAGGCGCCTTTGCCGCGGCGCGAATCCGGATAGGCTGCCATCCCCGAAATGATGGAGCCGCCCATGCGTGCGACGATCGTCCTGATGACCCTTCTTCTCGGCAGCGCGGCCGCCCTGGCTGACAGCTGCAAAGCGACGGCGACCGACAAGAAGCTTGCCGGCGCGGCGCTCAACAGCTTCATGAAGAAATGCGAGAGCGACGCCCAGAAGACTTGCGATGTGAGCGCCGCCGACCGGAAGCTCGCGGGCGCCGCCAAGACCAGCTTCACCAAGAAATGCGTGACGGACGCCGTCGGCGCCTGAGCCGTCGGCGCGCGTCGCCAGACAGTTAAATGTGGCGGTCGTCGACCGCTGCGACAAAACGGAGCTCGGCTCCCGACTGGCCGCCGGCCGATCGCGCGTTGGGACAGCCAACCATACTGGCTTGGGCGGCGGGACGACGCGCAGCGCGCTCGTCCAACGCTCGCTTCAGATCCCGATCAGCCTGCGCGGCGACCGGAAGAGCGCCGCCGCATCCGGATAACGGCGCATGATGTCCGCGCCGCCGTCGATGCGATCGGCGTGCAACACGCCCTCCTCCCAGACCGCGACGCCATCGACGACAATCGTGGCGTCGATAACATTCCAGCAGATCTCGCCCGGCGCATAATCGCCGCACGTATGGAAATGCAGGATACGCGGATTGCCGAAAGCGCCGCAGGACCAGCGCTCGTAATTCGCCGCGGCCGCCATCGGATAGGCGCAGCCGGGATGAATTCCGGCGTGCCAGGAGTGAACGGAAAAAGGATCGACGCCGACGAGTTCGCCGACGCGTTCGTAGTGGGCTCTCGCCCGCGACACACCGTTGGCGTCGCCGGAGAAGCCGTGCAGAACGCCGCCATCGAACTCCGCGAAAATCACGCCGTCCAGCGGCAGCGCATAAGGCTCATAATAATGAGAACCGGTGCCGACGAGAAAGCGGGCGACCGCGACGCGCCCTGCAAAACCACTCGCCGGGAGCGGTGCAAAAATCGACATCGGGAAGCGGCGAACGCCAGTGTCGATCGGCGCCGCGTCTGAGCGTCCAAGCGCGCCGCGATAATCCATGCCAAGCGGACAGGCGACGCGAATATCCGTCGCCCGGCCCATCATCCGATCAACCGCGTCTTTTAATTCCTGGAACGCACGATAGTCGGTTTTTCCGAATTCCGATCCCAGCATCTCGGCGTCGAGCGCATAGCTGATGACCGGGCGCATGGCAGACGGGATGGCGCAGAAGCGCAACTGGTCGCCCAGCCGCGCCAGAAACAGCGCATGGTCGGCCCCTTTCATCGCCTCGGCGAGATCAGGCGGCCAGTCGCGCGCCCTTTTTGAGAATCCCACCTCGCGCGTCGTGACAGTCAAGCCCATCTCTTGCGCGGTCACAGACAGCGCTTCGGCCAATCCCTCGCCATAGATCCCCAGGCGGCTCGCCTCGAACACGATCAGCAGGGTCTCGCCCGGCTTCGCTCCCACGCAGCGCAACAGCAGATTGCGCGCGCCAGCGGCGACATCGCCCTGCTCGATTACGGCGCCGTCCGCGTCATTGATCATCGACCGGACCCGTCGCTTCATCTGCTCGAAGTTGGACTCTCAAAGCGCGATGACCACATCGCCGCGCGGGCGGGAGCAGCAGAGCAGCGCCTTGCCTTGTGGCGGCTCGTCGAGCGGATCGGCGACGTAGTCGACCTCTCCGGCCGGCATATCGCACATGCAGGTCGAGCAGATTCCGGCGCGGCAACTGAAAGCAGGCGTCAGCCCCTGCGCCTCGGCGAAATCGAGCAGCGTCTCGAAGCTCGGATCCCAGGCGACACTCAGCCCGCTGCGGGAGAATGTCACCGTCAGCGCGTCCGTCGTTGCCGTAGCCGGCGCTGATAACCCGCTTGCAGCTTGCGCTGAGGGCGCAAGCGCGCCAGCTTCCTTGATGAGCGGCGGCGACGCGCGCAACAATGTCGCAGGGCCGAAAAACTCGTAGCGAATACGTTCTTCACGAACCCCGAGCTCAACGAGCTGCGTGAAAACGCTCTGCATGAACGGGCCCGGGCCGCACAGGTAGAAATCGTAGTCATCGAGCGGCAACAGCGCCTGCAGCAGCGCAGGCGTGATCAGACCCTCGCTGTCATAATCGCGGCCGAGTTCGTCGCTCGCATCCGGATTGCGGTAACAGACATGAAGATGCAGATTCGGCGCCGTGCGGGATAGCTGCCTCATTTCCCGGCTCAGCGCGTGCGCGCGCCCGTTCTCGCAGGCGTGAATGAAATGCGTTCGTCGGCGGCCTTCGCGCGCCAGCGCATGCGCCATCGCAACGAGCGGCGTCAATCCAACGCCCCCGCTCAGCAGCACGACTGGCCGGGCTGCGCCGGCATCGAGCACGAAACGGCCGTCGGGCCCTCGCGCCTCCAATTCGGCGCCAACTTCGATGGAATCATGCAAATGGTTAGAGACCAGCCCAGGCGGATGACCTGCGCCCGAAGCCGGCTCCCGCTTCACGCTGATGCGATAATGCTCCGGCCAGTCCGCGCTGCCGGACAAGCTGTAGTTGCGGCGCACGACTCCGCCGCGCGGCGGATCCTGTAGCTGGAACGTCAGGAACTGTCCCGGCCTGAACGGCGCCAGCGCCTCGCCATCGGCGGGCGCAAGATAAAACGAGGTGATGATCTCGCTTTCACGAACCTTGCGTGCGACGCGGTATCGCCGCGTCGCGATTTTTGGCGGCGTCGCCTGCATCATTTACGCAGCCGCCGCATGGGCCGCTGCTTCCTTGTCGATCAGCGCCTGAAGCCCTTTGCGGAAGCGCAGCGAACCGGCGTCGAGCGCGAGATCGAGATAAGGGGTCGTCCGGTTGGCCATCCCCGCATGAACCGCCTCGAGCACCAGGCGATCCTCCTCGAAAGCGTTGGCGGCGCCGGCGGCCGTGCGCGCGCTCACATCGGCGTCGTCCGGATCGGTGTTCCGGTTCTGCATCCAGTTGTAGAGCGTATGGCTGTCGTCGATCGGCGTCAGGAAATGATAGGACACCATGACATAAGCATTGTCCGGCAAATTCTGATCGTCGCCGCCGGTTCCGGCCGGCGTGAACACAGATTTGTTGATCGCGATCGACGGATAGCGCACCTCATAATGTTGAAGCCGATCGCACAATCCGTCGAATTTAACCAGCGGCGCATAATAAGGCGGAACTTCGCGCCCCTTCATCCAGCGTGAGACGATCACACCTTCATCATCCGCCTTGATCTGGAGCGGGGTGTCCTCGGTGCCTGAGGCCGCGAAAGACGTGGTATGGACCCATGCCACATGCGAAGGATCGAGCAGATTGTCGGTCAGATAAAGGTAGTTGCAGGCGCAGCTCATCTTGCCGCCGTGGCTCAGCCCCCAACGCGGATTGTCGCTGTTGTCGATATGGAGGATTTTGCTTTCATTGGCCAAGGCGGGCTCGCCCATCCAGATCCAGAGCATGCCCCAACGATCGACGACCGGATAGGAGCGCACTTTGGCGGTGGAGGGAATGCGCGCCTGCGTCGGCGAGCCGAGACAGAGGCCAGTGCGGCCGAACGTCAATCCATGATAGCCGCAGACGATGGCGTCGCCCTGCAAACGTCCCATTGAAAGCGGGAGCTTGCGATGGGGACAGGCGTCCTCAAGCGCGACAGGCGCGCCGCCCTCTTCACGATAGACGACGATCTTCTCGCCAAGAACCTTCACGGCGAGGAGATTCCGACCGATGTCGCCGCTGCGCGCGGCCACATACCAAGTGTTGCGTAGATACACAGGCGTTCTCTCCAACAAGACATCCCAACGCGATCGTCGATGCGGCGGCTCGCCCTGCGAGGGGAAGCATCTCCCGAAACGGCGGCTTTCCCAATCGCATATTATTCATCAGGCGAGGAAACAGGCTCATGCCGCTCTCGTTTCATGGCTGTCTGCTCATGATCCAATCAACGACGACTTTTTCATAATCTTGCAGCAAGCTGTCGAATCCCGGCTGAGACCGAACAGCGCGATCCCACGCGTCGAACCAGGCGGCTTCCTTGAACGCCCATCCGAACGCGACGCCGAGTCGCCGCGCCAAAATAAGCGTCGCGGGAAATCCGCAGTCCGCCAACGTGAAAGCGCTTCCGCAGAGAAACGGATCCGGGCGCGCGACCTGGTCGATCAAGGCAAGGGAGGCGGCGAAAGCGTTGAAATGGCGCGTTACCGCCTCGTTGTCGCGCGTCGCCGGCGGCAGCTCGCGAAACAGGGCGCGTAGAGACGGCTCGACACGAAAGTCATGCAGGCGAGACACCATGCGCGCGCGCGCCCTGTCCCGCGCATCACCCGGCAGCAGCGACGGTGAAGGATATCGCTCGTCGAGATATTCAATGATCGCATCGCTCTCGGTGAGCGCAAAATCGCCGTCCACCAGCGCCGGGATCGTTCCTGCGGGAACGAGCGCGCGATAATCCGCAGAGCGATAGCCTCCGGGCGGCTGACGGATGTCGACAGCGACGCCTTTATAGGCGAGCGCGAGCCGCGCCTTCAGCGAATAGCTCGAGAGCGGAGAGGCGTAGAGAATCATGTCGTCATCGCTCACGGCTCGATGAGAAAGGCGCGATAATCCTCAAGGCCGTCCTGCACGGCGGCCGCCAGCAACCGCTCGCCATGCTCGGGTCTCGCCAATCCCGAATCCGAGCCGACCCGGCCATCCGGAAAAGCGCGGCGATGCTCCTCGGCGCCGGCGTGATTGTCTCCGGCGTGGTCGCGCAGGAAGGCGGCGGAGAGTTTCGCCGGCGGCGCAAGGGGCAAAGGCTGAATGCGCTCAGGATACAGGAATTGAGTGATCGCGATTTCGCTTGGCGTGGCGTGCATCCCCTCGCCGTCTCCGTAAAGATCGCGCCGCAAGGCGTCGACCGTCGGGTAGTCCCACCAGCTGCGAAACTTGAAGCGCGCGGTCCCGCTTTCGGCCGATGTCGCATAGCTGCGCGAGGCCTGCAAATCCTGACACGCGGCCCGCAGGGCGCCGAGATTGCCGCCGTGACCATTGAGAAAATAGAAGCGCTCGAACCCGTGGCGCATCAGCGAATGCAAATAGTCATCGACGAGCGCCATGAGGGTTGACGCTCGCATTGAGATCGTTCCTGGGAAGGCGAGATTGAAAGGAGCCACCCCGAACGGAATCGTCGGGCCGACAAGGATGTCGCCGGCGGCTCCGATTCGGCGCGCAATCGCTTCCGCGCAAAGCGCATCCGTGCCGATGAGGCCGCCTGGTCCATGCTGTTCGATGGAGCCAAGCGGGATGACCACGCCCTTGGATCGGCCGAGATAACGCTCGACCGATGACCAGGTTGAAAACAGGAGTTCCATGTCGGCCGAAACGTCGAGCGCCTGAACCGGACTTAATTTTTCCCCTGCAGCCACTTCTCGTCGAGCGCCGCGAAGTAGCCCTGCATCTTTTTCACCGTGATCCAATTGTTCAGGTAGTTCAGCCAGATCTGGTCGTCCTGCGCCAACAGGAAGCTCGCAGGCCTCAGGCTGCGCGCCCGATCGACCGGCGCGATCATCAGATCGGGATAACGCTGCACGAGCGCAGCCGCGTCGACATTGCTGGTGATGGTCACTTCGGCGCGGCCGGAGAGAACCTCCTGAAACCCGGTCGCCGGCGATTCGATCCGCTTCAAGGTCGCCGTCTTGAAATATTCCTTCGCCTGCGAGTCGAACACCGTGCCCAGCGTGGTGGCCACCGTGACGCCTTTCTGATCGATGTCGCTCCAGCTCTTGAAACGCTCAGCATCCTTCTTGCGCAAGACGGGCACCGTCCCGAACTCAAGATAGGGTTGGGTGAAGCCCGCAACCCTGGCGCGGTCGAGACTCATCGAAACGCCCGATATGACGACGTCGTATTTGTCCGAAACGACGCCGTTCAACAGCGTCTTCCAGTCCGCGGGCACGAATTCGACCTTGACGCCGAGATCTTTGGCGAGTTCCTTGGCGACGTCGATATCGTGGCCGACATAGCCCTGACTGGCGGCGTCGCGCGCGCTGATGGGCGGAAAGTCGCCCGTCGTCCCGACGCGCAGAACGCCGGTTTCGAGAATTTTGGTGAGATGCGACGCGGGTTTCTGCTGCGCCAGAGCCGGCGCGTTCGCAGCCGCAAGAACAAGAAGAACGGCCGTTGTGGCGCGCCGCGTGAATACTCCGACTTGCTTCATATCAACTCTCCGTTGGATTGTTCGTGCGCGGCTCCGATGGAGCGCCTTTTACTGCGACTTGAGCACGATGCCCCATTTCTGGTTGAGGCCGTCGAAATAGCCCGCCGTCTTCTTCAGATAGACCCAATTGTTGAGAAAATGAATCCAGATCTGGTCCTCGATGGGCGTCAGGAACGTCATGGGCAGCGCGTTTCGCGCCTGATCCGTGAAAATCAACACCAGTTCCGGATGCTCTTTTGCAATCGCCGACGCCTCGATCATGGTCGAGATCGTGTAGTCGACGCGATTGGCCAGAACCTCCTGCCAGCCGGAGCCTGGCGCCTCGACCCGACGCATATCGGCCTGCGGCAATTCGGCCCTGATGAAGTCCTCCATCGTGGTGCCCAGCGTCACGCCGGCCTTGCGCGACTTCTGATTGAGATCGTCCCAGGATTTGTATTTGTCCGCATTCTCCTTGCGCACGATCGGCACAAACGCATTCGTTCCCCAGCTCGCGATCATGCCGACGGTCTTGGCGCGCGCAAGACTCATCGAGGTTCCGCTGATCGCGATGTCATACTTGTTGGCGACGAGTCCATTGATCATTGTCTTCCAGTCGGTCGGCACGAATTCGACCTTGACGCCGAGATCCTTGGCCAGCTCCCGCGCGATGTCGACCTGATGCCCGACGAATTCCCGCGTCTGCGTGTCGCGGAACGTCATCGGCTGATAGTCGCCGGTCATCCCCACCTTGAGCACGCCGCTTTTCTGCACCTGAAAGAGGCGCGATTGCGCCGGATCCTGCGCAGCCGCCGGCAAGGCGAGCAGCGACAGGACCGTCAATCCCGCAGAAATGGCATTTGCGAAACGTAGCATGAAGACCCTCCCCGGTCGTGAAAGACTTAACTGTTGTTCTTCGCCTGAAATTGGCGATCGGCCGCCGCCATGCGTCTCTCGAGCCGGCGAACGAGCCAGGACGCGATCATGATGAGCACGAGATATTCCAGAACCAGGAAGCTGTAGATTTCGAGCGGCCGATATTCGGTGACGATCAGCTCGTTGGCGCGCCGCGTCAGCTCGGTCAGGCCGATCACCGACAGAAGCGACGAGGTTTTCAGCATATAGACAAACTGGTTTCCGAGCGGCGGAAGGACGCGTCTGATCGCCTGCGGCAACACGATATAGCGCATCTTGTCGACATAGCTCAGGCCAAGCGCGTCGGCCGCCTCGCGCTGGCCGCGATCGATCGACTGGATGCCGGCGCGGAAAATCTCAGCTTCAAACGCGCTGTCGCACAATGCGAGCGCGATCACGCCGGCGGTGAAAACGCCTGGACTGACATTGAAAAGAACCGGAAGCCCATAATAGACCCACAGCACCATGACCAGCATGGGCACGGAGCGAAGGATTTCGACGTAAGTGCGGCTCACAGCCCGCGCATAACGATTGGTCGACAGCGTCGGCAGCGCGATCAGCAGTCCAAGAACAACCGAGATCGCGATCGCGCAGAGCGCGACCGCGACGGTATATCCCACTCCGCTCAGCAGGAAGAGCAGATTGTCCTGCCCCTTCGGGAGCTTCGGCGACAGGACGTACCAGCCCCAGACATAGGAGCCGCCGCCGCAGCCGCCCAGAACAAGCGTCAGCGCCAGAACGGCGAGGAGATTTCGAATTGACAGGGACATTTCAGCGCGCCGCAATCAATGAGCCAGGATCTGACTGAGGAAAAGCTTGGCGCGCTCGCTCTTCGGCGCAGCGAAGAAATCCTGCGTTGGCGCGATCTCGACAATCTCGCCGTGATCCATAAACACCATCGTGTCGGCCACCTGGCGCGCGAAGCCCATCTCGTGGGTCACGCAGATCATCGTCATGCCGTCGCGCGCGAGACCGACCATCACATCGAGCACCTCGCTGATCATTTCCGGATCGAGCGCCGACGTCGGCTCGTCGAAGAGCAGGACTTTTGGCTTCATGCACAGCGCCCGCGCGATTGCGACGCGCTGCTGCTGACCGCCGGAGAGCTGGGCCGGATATTTTTTCGCCTGCTCTGCGATGCGCACCCGAGTCAGGTAGTGCATCGCCTGCTCTTCCGCATCGCGCCGGGAGCTTCCACGAACACGCATCGGCGCGAGCACGAGATTGTCGAGCACGGTCATATGCGGAAACAGATTGAACTGCTGGAACACCATGCCGACTTCGCTGCGAATCGCGGCAAGGTTGCGCACTTCGTCAGTCAGCTCGATTCCTTCGACGAAGATATGTCCTTCATCATGCGGCTCCAGCCGGTTGATGCAGCGGATCATTGTCGACTTGCCGGAGCCGGAAGGACCGCACACGATCACCTTCTCGCCTGATCTGACCTGCAGGCTGACGCCTTTCAGCGCATGGAAATCGCCAAACCATTTGTTGACGCCGCGAACGTCGATCATGATCGGCGCGGTGGCAGAAAGTGACACGAAGCGATCTCCCCCTTGATCATAGCCGCCTCGCATATCGAGCGCGGCCGGCAATAATCTAGCGAATGGCTGCAAGCGTCCTGCGCGGATCGTAAGCAGTGATCTCGACCTCGACCAGAATATCCGGATGCCAGAAATTGGCGCAGCCCAGAAACGAGAGAGCCGGCCGAGCGTCGCCGACCATGGCGGCGTGGACTTCACCCGCCTCCTCCCAGAGGCGCGTGTCCAGGAGATAGATCTTGCTTGCGATGATGCTGGAGAAGCTCAAATCCGCGTGAGCCAGCGTCTCTCCGATGATGGTCAGGCAACGCCGTGTCTGTCCGCCGACGTCGCCTGGATGCATGATGCCGCCGGCGGGATCCGAGGGCGATGTCATGCAGGTCTGGAAAAACGGACCGGCCATGACGGCGCGGGAATATTTGAATCTCTCCTCCCAGGGCCGCCCGCTCGAAAATCGCTCGATCATCGCTTCTATCCCCCATTCAAGCGCGTCAACAAAGCGCGCGCCGTTCCCGATCGAACCCGGTCGCGCTCCTCCGCGCTGATCTGCGCCGCAGTGATGGTTTCAAGCACGTCACCGGGCGCAAAGATCGGATAGTCCGTGCCAAGCATGATGCGGTCCGCGCCGATCACCCTGACGGCGGTTTCAAGCGCGCGCGGGCCAAGAGACGCGAAGTCATAATAGAGTCTGCGCAGCTTCTCGCGCGGGAACGGCTCGTGGGGCGGGCGCGATAGCGCGATCGCCTCAAGCCGCTCGATGATGAATGGCAATGTGCCGCCGAGATTGACCAGTTGCACCGTCACGTCGGGATAGTCGTCGAGCAGCTTTCCGAACAGCAACGTAAGGCCCATGTGCGAAAGCGACGCCTGGAGTTGCAGGGCCGACGCCCGATAAACGGACGTATCATCGTAGGATTCGGGCGGCGCTTCTCCCGGCGCAAGGCCGGGATGGATGAGAAGAAGGGCTTTGACGTCGTTCGCTGCGGCGAAAACCGGCCGCAGCTCCTCCGCCTTGGCAATGCTAAGAAAGAAATTTCCCGGCAGAATGGCGCCGAGAAGCCCGAGCTCATGTCTCGCCCGCCGCAACTCGTTGCTCGCCTGAGCCAAATCGGCGAGCGGCAGCCCCGCCAGCCCGATGAAACGGCCGGACGATGCGCGGCAGATCGCGGCGAGATGATCGTTGAAGTCGCGAATCGCCTGCCCGACTTCCGCGACTGGCATGACGTCAAGCCCGAGAGCGCCCGGAAACGTCAGCAATTGCGTATCAATCCCAGCCTGATCCATGAAAGCAAGCCGAGCCGGCAGGTCGACATAGCCCGCGGTCATGACCGTGCTTGCCGTCATGGCGTTCAGAACAGGACGGCCTTGCGCATCGCTGGAGACAAAGGGGCGCGCCGTCCGCAGCCGCAGGTCGTCGACCAGGCCGCCATAGTAGTGAGAGTGCATGTCGACGCTCGTCATCGACTTATCTCCGGGCGCTGGCGGCGCGCCGCTCGAGCGCGCTGAAGATGAGCGAGAGGCCGTAGCAGATGACGAAATAGACCGCGCCAGTGAAGAGCAGAACCTCGAAGACCTTATTGGTCAGCACCTGAATGTCCTGCGCCATGAAGGTCAGCTCCTGGATCGACACCAGAGACACCAGAGAGGAATCCTTGATCAGCTGAATGAACTGATTGGCCAGCGGCGGCAGGACGTTGCGAAGCGCCTGCGGAATGATGATGAAACGCATCAGATCGATGCGCGACAGACCCAGGCTGTCGCCCGCCTCGATCTGGTTTTTCGAGACCGATTGAATGCCGGCGCGCACGATTTCGGCCACATAGGCGCCCGAAAAAAGAGCGAGGCAAAAGACGCCGGCGACAAAATTCTCGATCAAGGCGGGCTGCCCGAATAACAGCGACAGCCACCAGCGGCTCGTCGGCGAGGCCTCCGAAACGGCCTGACTGATTCCGAGCACGGGCAATATCTGGCTGCCGATAAAAAACACCACGATGAAGACGAACACCAGCGGGGGAATGTTGCGAACCAGCATGACATAGGCGCCGCTGATGAGCCGGGGAAGCAACCGCTTGCTGGTGCGGGCGACGCCCATGACGACGCCGATCAGCGCCGCAAATGCAAGGCCCCAGAAAGCCAGCCGCAAGGTGGTGAACAGTCCTTCGAGCAGCAGGTTCGGCGCGATGCGGCCGGTCGCAGGATCGGTTTTGATCAGGAAGGTCGTTACGACCCGCCAGTCCCAACGATAATTCAGCCCGTTTTCAATCCGCAACGCAGTGTAGACGCAAACAGCGGCCAGCGCCGCGAGCAGCGCGAGGTCGAGCGCGCCAAGGCGCCTTCGCGCCTTGGCCGGTCTGCGATTGGCGGTGTGGGTCAGCGACATTACGCCTGCACAATCTTGCGGGAGAGCGATGCGCCGTCGCCTGCGTGAGACGCGGCGACGGCCATGCTCGCGTTATTGCGCAACCTGTTCGGCCCAGTCGCGGCCGCGAAACCAGTAGCTGTGCCGCTCTTTCAGCCAACCGCTGTCATTCGCCTTGGCGATCCAGGCGTTGAGGAAGGCGATGCTGTCAGGGTCGCCCTTGCGCAGCGCCATCCCCTCGCGACCAACCAGAAGATAGTCTTTGGTGGGCTGAAACAGCTGATTGGGATTTTGAAGCGTCACGAAGGTCGGCGCCGGCTCGCTCGACACGGAAGCGTGGGCGTTGCCATTGATGACTTCCTGGAAAGCGATCGCCGCATCATCGAACTGGCGCAGAGTCGCCTTGGGGAACTGCTTCTGCACTTCGTTGCACGCGGCGATGCCGCGCTTGCAGGTGAAGGTGATGTCGCTTTTGTTGTAATCGTCGGGCCATTTGAGATTGGCCGCGAGCTTCTTGCTCGCGGTGACGCCGACGCCGGACTGCGAATAGGGCGCGGTGAATTCGACGCTTTCCTGACGCGCCGGGGTGATCGACAGCCCGCCGATGATCACATCGAATTTCGACGCATTGAGCGACGGAATAATCGCATCCCACGCCGTCGGCATCAATTCGAGCTCGACGCCCAGATCGCCGGCGAGTTTTTTGGCGACGTCGATCTCAAAGCCGATCCAGGCGCCTTGTTTGTCGCGCATCGCCCAGGGAACGAAACTCGCCATGCCGACCTGAAGCTTGCCGCGCTTCTTGACCTGCTCGATCATTTTGCCTTGGCTCGGCTGCTGCGCCGCAGCAGATCCCGCCAGAGCGAACGCCATCAACGCCGCAGCGACGCCTTTCACGATCTGAATTGATTTCATCACAACCTCCTCCGTTAAACGCAAGCGAGCCGCCGGTCTTCGTGTTTCGGATTCGCTTTCACCCGCTTCATCATCGCAAGACCGGCGCCAGACGCTTTTCAAGCCAGGCCGCGAGTAGCGACATCGTCACCGTGACGCTCAGATACATCGTGGCGACGACCAGCCAGACCTCAAAACTCATGAATGTGTCGGCGGCGATCGTTCGGCCTTCATTCGTCAGATCGAAAATCGCGATCACGCTGACGATTGAGGAATGTTTGACGAGGTTGACCAGCACGCCCGTCATCGGCGGCGCCATCAGAGGCAGCGCCTGCGGTAGAACGATCGAACGATAGATGTCGAATCCGCCAAGCCCGAGCGCGCGGCCTGCCTCCCATTGTCCGCGCGCCACCGCAAGGATCGAGCCGCGAATGATCTCCGCTGCGAAGGTGGCCTCATACCAGGCAAGCGTGAGCACTCCGCACCACCATCGCGAAAGTCCGAAAATGCGGCCGATGATGAAATAAACGATCAGAATCTGCAGGAGCAGCGGCGTGTTGCGGATGATTTCGACATAGGCGGCGGCGAGAAAACGGCCGACGATGCTGTCGGACAGACGCGCAAGCGCCAGCGCAAGTCCGAGCGGCAAGGTCAACAGCGCCGCGACGCCGGCGATCTGAAGCGTCACCAGAAGGCCTTTGACGAGGCTGCCGGGAATGATCTCGCCATCGACGACGCGCCAGAGATAAGGCGCGAGGCGCGCCCATTGCCATGTATAGTCCATGTCAGCCGCGCCGCGCGCGGCAAGCGCGACGAGGCCCGCAGCGACGACCAGAAACAGGAGAATGTCGAACAGAGGAGAGTTGCGCAGACCACCGCGCGATCGCTCCCGCTGCTCGCCGTTCCGGTTGGCCGCCAGCAGCGTCATGCCCGCTCCGTGTGCGCGGACAGTCGCCGCCTTGCCGCCGGAGCGGGCTTATCGTCCGCGCTGCGCTCCTCGGCCAGACCGAGCGCCGTTCGCGTCGCCGCCGCCTCCGCCATCAGCCATTCGCGGAACACGCTGATCTTTTCGATTTCGAGCGCCCGGTGCGGACAAACGAAATAATAGGCGTAGCCGGTCGGAACGGCCGGCCCGAACGGCCGCATCAGCCGTCCTTCGGCAAGATCGTCGAGAACGAGAGGCGAGCGCCCCAGCGCCACGCCCAAGCCGGCGATGGCCGCTTGAAGCGAGATGTTCGACTGGCTGAAATGGCGGCCGCGCTCGGCGCTGATCTCGGGATAGCCGGCATTGTCGAGCCATGAGCGCCAGCCCGGCACGGTCGGCCTCAATGGCCAGATCTCGTCATGCAGCAGCATGTGGCGGCCGAGATCGGCTGGACTGCGGAGTTGCTTGCCTTCCGCCGCCGCATAGGCGGGCGAGCAGACGGGAAACATCTCCTCGCCGAACAGGCGCTCGACATGCAGCCCAGGATATTTGCCGGTGCCATAGCGCAGCGCGACCGTGGTTTCGCCAGCGTCGAAATCGACGAGATTGGCGGTCGTCATGATCGACAATTCGATGTTCGGATTGACTCCGTCGAAGCGGATCAGGCGCGGGAACAGCCACTTGACTGCAAAGCCGGGCAGCACGCTGACGGTCAGCGAGGGACCGGCGTCATTGCGCCGGATCGCGGCGATCGCGTCTGCGATGCGCGTCAATCCTTCCTGGATCGCGCTCGCCAGCGTCTCGCCCCGCGCCAGAACCTCGGTCCCGCCGGCGTCGCGGCGAAACAAGGTCACGCCGAGCGTTTCCTCGACCAGCCGGATGTTGTGACTGACAGCGCTCTGCGTGAGGCCGATCTCCGCGGCCGCCTTGGTGACGCTGCCGAGCCGCGCGACGGCCTCGATCGCGGACAGGGCGGAAATGGGAGGAAGGCGTCTGAAGCGCATCACCATCATGAATCAAATCAATGAGCCCGCAAAGCGCGTTGGCGGCCGCTTCTCACGCTAACAGCGTTGTTTTTACATTGCAATAAGTCGAAAATAGAGAGACTACAAAAAACTTCCCGCCCGTTTTTTATGAAACTGGCTCATGACTTCGGGATATCGATTTCCATGTCTCTTGATGGGGAATATCCCAAGCGACAAAAGAAGGCGCTCCAGCGCTGATCTCCCAGACGCTGCGCCAGACAACCCGCGACCACGGGCGCGAGCCGACCGCCCAGCCAGGGTTCGAGCGCGCCGACGATCGGCCGGCCCTTCTCCTCGCGGCCGGCGGGCCGTTCGCTGGCGTCGCGACCGTGGATATCCATTTCGATCACATAGAGCCGGCCGATGCGCTGCAACGTCTTGTTGGCGATCAGCGCCGGGCCGCCGCCGGCGGCGGCGGCAAACTCGTAGAGTCGCCGACGGACGTGCGACCAGCAGACGTGGACGGTCCCCGGTTTTGCACAAAGC
>MKVY01000044.1:666-8037 GCA_001899525.1 Rhizobiales bacterium 65-9 | reverse complement strand
GACCGCAGCCATTGTCCTTCCGCCCCCAGCCGCGCCGCAACATCCGGCACGCCGTAGCCGCGGTCCCGGACCTGCTTGACGACCTCTTCCTCGAACTCCGGGGTAAATCTCTGTGCACTCACAAGCCGACTCCTATGCTCAAAGGATAGGCGGAGCCTGTCTACCGAACCAGACGCAGCCATCGGCCCGCGACGCATTGAGGATACAAGCGCGAATTTCGCCATCCTCTATAGTGTTGAAATATAACACGCTTATCCCCTCTAGATAAGGCTTCTGGGGGTTTACTTGTATCGCCCGCCAAGCGTTGAGTGAACTGGTGTAGCTCCATGGCCGGCCGCCCTGTTTAGGAAACGCGGCATGGGCGCGGAGTGGCAGGGGAGGACTCAAGAGATGTCAATCGTCCAACGCGTCGGAGCGCCTCGCCGCTTATGCTTTTTGGCCGGTCTCCTCCTCGCATTGGGATCGACTACCGGCGCGGGCCTGGCTCAGACGGATCCGGGGCCGCCATCCGCCATTCAGAAGTTTGTCGACGCCGCCAAGCCTGGACCCGACCGGTACGGCAAAAAAGTCACGGTGCTGGTCGGCTCGCTTCCAACGGGTCAGACAGTGCAGTGGCTCAGCCCTGCGATCAAAAAGATCTTCGATATTGACGTCGAGGTTGTCCGCGTTCCGATCGGCCAGTTATCGCAGGCGATCATCAATGACGTCACCACCGGCGGCAACTACGACGTTCTCCTCTTCCCGCCGCGCATGCTTGGCGATCTCGTAGCGGATGGCCATCTCGTCAATCTGGACGCCTACGCCAAGAAGTGGGACCCGCAGCTCAACGATGTCTTCCCGGCCTACCGCGAACTCTACAACTATCTGAACGGCGGCCTTTACACGCTGACCATGGATGGCGACCGTCTCGAACTCTACTATCGCGCGGATCTATTCGATAACGCGGCGGAGAAGGCCGCCTTCAAGGCGAAATACAATTACGACCTTGCTCCTCCGAAAACGTGGCAGGAGTATCTCGACGTCGCGGCGTTCTTCACCCGCCCGGCTGGCGCAACGCTTGCTGGCGACACGCTCGCCCAACCTTTCTTCGGCATGTCGGAATTCACGCGCGCGCCGGATGTGGCCGACTGGTGGCTGAACCGTTTCGCAGCCTTTGGCGGGACTTATTTCGACGAGAACTTCAAGCCGGCGCTCAATACCGAAGCCGGCGTCAAAGCGACGGAGAATCTCAAGGCGTCCCTTGCTTTCGGCCCCACCGGCATTCTGAATTTCGGCTATCCCGAGAGCTATGACGCTTTCATTCAGGGCCGAACCGCCATGGTGATTCAGTGGAGCGACGTCGCCAAAGGCGCCGAGAATCCGCAGGCCAGCAAGATCGTCGGGAAGGTCGGCTACGCTCAGGTCCCCGGAGCGGCTATCGGCGGCGGCGCCATCCGGCACCGGTCGGTTCTGGCCTACAGCCGGGTGTTCGGCATTTCAGCGAAGTCGAAGGTTCCTGAAGCCGCCTATCGGGTCATCCAGTTCCTGCATTCGCCGGAGGTCAGCAACCTCTACGTGACCGGCTTCGGCGGCATCGACGCATTTCGCCTGAGTCATTACGCCGACCCCGCGAACTGGGTCGCCCAGTGGCCGAAACTGCCCGCTTACATCGCCAACACCAAGGCGAGCATCGAGAACGGCTATCCCGAACTTACGATTCCCGGCGCGGTCAGATACCAGGAAGCGCTCGGCCAGCAGATCGCTCGCGCCCTCGCCGGCGAAACGTCGGTCAAGGATGCTCTGGCCGAAACCGAGCGGCAATGGAATATCATAACCGACGAGTTGGACCCCAAACTCCAGGCCGGGTTCTGGCAAGATCAGATCAAGGTCTGGAAGCGCATCGGTCTCGCTCCTTGAATCGCGAGCGCCCCGGAGCGCGGCGGTTCCGCGCTCCGGGGCATACCGGCGCGACGCAAGAAATCGCCGCATGCGTCCAATGAGCAGTTCGTCGTTGACTGCGAGCGGAATCCGCGAGGACTCGCCCATTTCTTCTCAGCCGTCCTCCGCCGCCATTCTGGATCGGAAGCCGAACGCAAGCCGGCGAAACATCGCATGGTTTGGCTGGGCGCTCGTGCTGCCGGCCTGTTCCTTTGTCCTTGCGCTGAATATATTTCCGGCATTGTTCACGATCGTCACGTCGTTTTTCCGCTGGAACTTCGTGAACAAGCGCATACCGCCGCGCTTCGTCTTCCTGGGTAATTATCAGGAATTGCTTTTCTCCGAGCCGCTGCTGCCGCAGGCTGTTCTCAACACCCTTTTCTTCATCTTGGGCACGGTCAGCCTTCAAGTCGTCGCCGGCGTGGCGATCGCCATGCTGCTGAACCAGGGCCTGAGAGGGACGCGCGTCGCGACCGCCCTGCTGCTGATTCCGATGGCTATCGCGCCGGCCGTCATCGCGTGGCTGTTCAGCATCCTCCTCAATGAAGCGCTGGGCCCGGTCAACTACGCTCTCCAGGCGTTAAACCTGTCGGCTCCGCCATGGCTGTCCGACGCGCGCTGGGCGCTTCCCACCATCGTCCTGGTCGATGCGTGGCAATGGACGCCCTTCATTGTGATCATCAGTCTTGCCGGACTGCGCTCCCAACCGCCAAGCGTCTTCGAAGCGGCGATGCTGGATGGCGCCAACGCCCGGCAACGTTTTCGTTACATCACCTTGCCTCTGCTGCGCCCGGTGCTGATCATCGCGATCCTGCTGCGCACCGTCGACGCGTTCAAGATGTTCGATCTCGTCTATCTGCTCACCGGCGGCGGGCCAGGCACCTCCTCCCAGACGCTCAGCCTCTACGGATATCGCCTTGGCGTGGTCCAGTTCGATGTCGGCCGGGGATCGACCGTGTCCACGATCATGCTGATGATCGCGATGGCGTTCGCCATTCTTTTCTATCGCGCGGCGAGGGTTCGCCAGTGACAAAGGGCTCTCGCATCCGAATTGCGCAGTATGCGGCCCTTCTCACGGTATTAGCCGTCTTTCTCTTCCCTGTGCTCTGGATGCTGCTCGGCGTCTTCAAGATCAACGTCGAACACCACGCCAAGCCGCCGGTCCTGATTCCTTCCGCGCCCCTGGAGGCGTTCTTCAGCGCAGCGACTTTCGTTCTGCGCGACGCGGCCTTGCCGATCACAAAGCTACTCTTCAACAGCGCGGTCGTCACGCTGGGCTCGGTGACCGTGTCGCTCTCACTCGGCATCCTGGCTGCTTACGGCTTCGCGCGCTTCCGGGTCGGCGGACAGATGATGCCGTTTCTGATCCTCTCCTTCAGGATGATTCCGAGCGTGGCGCTCGGCGCCCCGATTTTCATTCTCTACAATTGGCTTGGCCTGCTCGACACGCGTATAGGCCTGATCATCGCTTACGCCTCCGTCATGCTGCCGATTACGATTTGGCTGCTCCGTTCCTTCTTCGAGAAGGACGACATCACTCTGGAGGAAGCGGCTCTCATTGATGGCGCGAACCGCTGGCAGGTTCTCTGGCACGTCACCCTGCCCATGGCCGCTCCCGGCATCGCCGCGGTGGCGCTGCTCGCCTTCATGGCGGCATGGAACGAATTCTTTCTCGCCATCCTTCTCACACGCAACAGCGCGACCACCCTGCCTGCGGTGCTGCCGCTCTTTCTGCCGCGCGAACTCGCGCCCGGCGCTCCCATCAGCGCGGCGTTTTTGCTTGCTCTCACGGCGGCAATTCCCGTCGTGCTGCTCGCCATCTTCATGCAGCGATATCTGATGGCGGGACTGACGCTTGGAGGCGTCAAGGAATGAGCATTTTGTCCGAGGAACTCCCCGCTTTCTATCTGCCCGAGAATCCAGAATATCCGATTCTCGCCAGCGCGGCGCACGCTGCCAGTTACACGGTGGCGGCGACCACTCCGTCCGGCATCGGCGCCAACGCGCACAGTTTCCTGGTGGACATCAACGCAAAACCGGTGCGAACGAACGGCCGCCTCATCCAGGGCGTCGGCTACTGCGCGGATGCGCCGTTCGGGGCGGTGACGCTGTTTCATCTCGGCCGCCACACGAACCGACAAGATTTCGCAGATACGGCCCGCGAGATCGCTCGCCACGCGATTCATTCAGGTTACCTCGATGATCCGGAAATTCCCGTGCGTCTCTACCGCGACGCGGAAAGCGGAGAGTTCTTCGATCAGGTGGAAGCGAGGCGAACGTTTTTCGATCTCGGCCATATGGCGAAGGCTATACAGAACCTGGTGGACCTGGCCGGGAACGTGGATGCGGGGTCGCGCGAACGCCTCATGATCGCTGGCCGCCGCTTCGGCGCGTTTGTGTTGAAGACTGGACGGACGGCGTCCGGATGGCTTCCGCGGCGCGTTGCGCACGATCTTTCGCCTTATATGCTGGCGCGCGTGCCGCCGCCTAAGCCAGGCGTCGTTCCCGTTGCAGGGGGACCGCGGCCGGATCCGATCGCCGAGCGCAGCGGGGCCGGTCTCCTGACAGTCGCTTGCATGCTGAAGCTCGATCGGCTCGGCCTCGTGAAGGGGCGTGAATTTCTGCGAGAGACCTGCGACGCCTTCATCGACTCAGGAGGCTATTTTGGCAGCGTCAATACAGACACCGAAGATCAGGCGGAATCCGTCGCTTTCGCGCTTGCGTTCCAGACCCTTCTCGAAGCTTCGGACTATCTTGAATGTCCGGGCTATCGAAATTTCGCCTTCGATGTCTGTCTGCCTGGCTTAGAGCGCTTCCACATGGTCGAGGATCGCAACGGGCAGCGGACAAAGGGCCTGTTGCGCCTTTCAGACAGCTACAGCTCGGCATGCATGTGGGAGTGCTCCGAGGCGGCCCTCGCTTACTTCCGCGCTGCGGCGGACCGAGGACGGCCCGAGCATGCGCTGGCTGGCCTGACGATCCTGCGCGCCATTGCGCGAAACCATTTCGGCGAGCTCGGCTTCATTCCCAGCGAGCTTGACTGGAACGGCAGAATGCCGCCGGAGGCGCATCTCGAAGCCGGACCGTTCGGGCCGCGCCGGGTCACGCACCCTTACATGAACAATCTGCATGTCGTCAGGAGCACGCTTTTTTTCCTGGAGAATCTGGCCGGCGGGTTCGATGAGAAAGCGGCCCTCGCTTCTGTCGCGCGCGCCGGTCGGTTAAGCTGAGAGGGTTGTGGGATGCGGCGCTTTTCCACCCTGACGGTATTCGGCGGCGTAAGCTGGGACACGGTGGTCACCGTGCCCCGATTCCTCTCCGGCGACGAAAAGGTATGGGCTCGAGTCGTCGGTTCCTATCCGGGAGGCATGGGCGCCAACGTCGCAGCCGCCTTCGCAGCGCTGGGAGGACAGGCGGCCGTGGTCAGCGCGGTGGGGCGCGACCCGGCGGGCGCGTCCAGCCTCGATACCCTCCGACGTTTGAAAGTCGATACATCGCGCGTCTTCCAGGGCCCAGGCAGCACTTTCGAGACGCTTGCGATGATCGATGCAAGCGGTGAAAAAGCGATGCTGCTTCTTGAGACGCCGAATCTGGCGGGCGCGGGCGATCTCTCGATCGACGAACCCCGCGCCGGCCATGACGCAATCCATATCGCGCCCGGCCGCTTCTCCCCAGCCATGGCGGACATGACGCGGTGGCACAGGAAAGGCGTTCACATATCCTTCGACATCGAGCCGTCGATGCTCGACCAGGGCCTTGACTATCGCGCGCACCTCGAACTCGCCACGGTGGTCTTCTGTGGCGACACGGCAAGTCGCGCGATGTCCGCCTCGTCGTCTCCCGAGCAGCGGGCGCGCGATCTTCTGCGGTTTGGACCCGAGATTGCGGTGCTTACACGCGGACGCGACGGCGCGATGGTCGCCATGCGCGATGGCCGGCTCCTCGAACGTCCGGGCATGGCTGTGGTTCCTGTCAACACCACCGGCGCCGGAGACGTATTCGCTGGCGCGTTCCTCTTCGGCCTTTCGCGCATGTGGCCTGTCGAGCTCTGCCTTGCAGCCGCCAATCTGGCGGCCGGACGGTGTGTGGAAAATTACGCCGCCCAGGATCCCGCCTTCGATCTCAGCAGCATCGAAGCGATGCCGGAATTCGCGGCCCATTTTGCAAAAATGCAGGAAAGCTCATGAGAAATATCTCGACCATGCAGCAAAGCGATCTGTTCGTCGTCAACGATATCGTCGCATCGGCGCTGGCGGATGGGCGCCCTGTCGTCGCGCTGGAATCCGCCGCCTTGGCGCGCGGCTTCTCCCGCGATCTCGCGGTGGAAGTCGAAGAACGGATCGAAAACGCTGTTCTTGAGAGGGGGGCCGTTCCGGCGCTCCTCTTCCTGCGCAATGGCAAGGTGCATGTCGGCGGCGACATCGAGGACATCAGGGCGATAGCGGGTAACCGCAATGCGCCTCGCGCCTCACGAAGTAGTCTCGCTGGCGTCCTGGAAGAGACCGGTTACGGGGTGACGACCGTCTCGGCGTCTATGATGATTTGCGCCAAGGTCGGCATCCGCTTCCTGGCCGTTGGCGGTATCGGCGGCGTCCATCGCGGCGCTTTCCAGCCGATCGACGGACAAAAGACGATCAGCCTGGATGTCTCACCGGATCTGGAGGAATTGGCCCGCACGGCGGTGGTCGTGGTCGCCTCGGGCGCAAAATCCTTCCTGGATCTGCCGGCCACAATGCAATGGCTCGAAACGCGGGGCGTGCCAGTGGCGACCTTCGGCGGCGCCACCGTTCCGGGCTATTTCTCCATCGACAGCAGCGAGCCCTCTCCTATCATCGTCGATACGCCGGAAAACGGCGCGCGCCTGGTGCGCCGTCACTTCGCCCTGCCGTCGCCGACCGGCTTCCTTTTTTGCGTGCCCGTGCCGGCCGAGGCGGCGCTGTCGCGAGAAGAAATCGAACGGGCGGCCCGTATCGCCGATATAGAGGTGTCGACGAAGGGCATCGCGGGCGGGCCGGTCACCGCGGCGATGCTGGAAGTGATGGCCCGCGAGACTGCGGACCGAACGATCGAGGCGCAGGCGGCCATGAGCGTGCGAAACGCAGCGGTCGCGGCGCAGCTCGCGAGCGGCGCAAGCGGCTGAGGAGCGGCGCTCTTACCGCTGAAGGGGCGTTTCAATATGGCCCCCGCTCGACGAGCGGGCCGATCCTGCGCTTTTATCGGCGGATGAGATTTGGAAGAACGGCCATGCCACTGCTCTACAGAACGATCGCCGACCGGCTATTATCGGAGTTCGAGGCACTGAACTGGCGAGACGGCGCAATCCTTCCGTCCGAGGCGCAGCTTCAGAAAGCCTTTGGCGTAAGCCGGACAACCGTTCGCCGAGCGCTGGCTTGTCTGGCGTCGAACGGCGCCATCCAACGGCGGCAGGGACGTGGATCGTTCTATCGTTCACGC
>MKVY01000044.1:0-494 GCA_001899525.1 Rhizobiales bacterium 65-9 | reverse complement strand
CCACATTCGACGAGGCGGCCCGCCATGCCGCCGCCAGCGAGCTGGTCGCAGTCGTCGGCGCCCCTATTGAACTTGTTGATAGCGCAGGCGGCGCATCAGCCGCCAAATTCGTCGGCGGCGCCTGAGAAGAAGAAATAGACGCAGTCCGCGCGCGCGTAGTTGTTGCACACTTCGACATAGCGTCCATTCTGATCCTCAACCATGCGATGGCTGTTGAACACCGCCGCTCCCGGCTCGATGGACATGATGCGGGCGATATCGTTTGGCGCATTGAGCGCTTCGAGTTTCGTGTTGACCTTGGTGACCACCATGCCGAAACGACCTCGGAGCAAAGCATATAGAGAAACGTTCTCGAACTCCGACCGCTGCAGATCGACGATGCCGGGGTGGCAAAGAACGGACGATTGGAACATGGCCGGCTTGCCGTCGAGAAACCGCACGCGCCGCAGCTCTACCACGCCTTCGCGCGCCGCCGGGCCGAAGACCGTCAGCTC
>MKVY01000043.1:34318-37349 GCA_001899525.1 Rhizobiales bacterium 65-9 | reverse complement strand
GCCGATGCGTTCGCCCGGGCCGGAATATTCCGGGTCGTCATAGTCGATCACGAGCGGCTTCACCGTCGCGAGCGCGAGCGCTTCGCGCATGACGCCCGAGAATTCGCGATCGACGATCACGACCTTGGCCTCGGCGTGATCGAGGGTGAATGCGAGCACGGCCGCGTCAAGCCGCGTGTTGATGGCGTTTAGCACGGCCTTCGTCATGGGAACGCCATAGTGGCATTCGAGCATCGCCGGCGTGTTGGCCAGCATCGCCGAGACGGTGTCGCCCTTGCCGATCCCGCGCCGCGCCAGCGCCGCGGCCAGCCTGCGCGCGCGTTCGTAGAAATCGCGATAGCTGCGCCGCAGCGGGCCGTGAATGATCGCGACGCGATCCGGGAACACGGAAGCCGCGCGCTCGAGAAAGCTCAGCGGCGTCAGCGGCTGGAAATTCGCCGGCGTCTTCGGCAGCCCGAGTTCATAGGAAAGGATCGACATCGGCGCTCCGCCTGCTTCCTGAACGCGAATCTTAGCGCGTCGCGGCGGCGTTTCAACGCGCTCGCGACTCACCGAAGCGCGACGATTCCATCCCAGCAGAGCTTGAGGCCGGCCAGCAGCAAAAGCGTGTGAATGATCGGATAAAACCGCTCGACCGGCGTGACCCGCACCAGCCGAACGCCGACGAGAACCGCCGTCGCCGCCACGGGGACGAGCGCCGCCGAGGCGTACAGCGTTTCCCTGCTCAGAAGGCCCAATGCGATGAACGGACCGGTCTTGATGACGTTGATGGCGAAGAACAGCCACGTCATGGTTCCGGCGAAAACCGCCGGCGCCAGCCGGATCGGCATCAGATAGATTTGCGCGGGCGGCGAGCCGACATGAGCGATGAAACTCGTCAACCCGCACAGAAAGCCCCAGAACACGCCGACCGGCCGTGACGCGCGGTGAGGAGGCGCCTGTTTCGCGCCGAACCAGCGCCTGATCCACCAGAAGCCGCCGAAAACGGTCGCGATGACGCCGAGCAGGAAAGTAAGGCCCGAAACCGGAATGGTGGTCGCGAAGACGCCGGCGACGATCATGCCAAGGATGGCGCCGACAAGGAGAACGATGAGCCCCTCCCTATCGCATTCGCGCCGGAACGACCAGATGCTGAAAAAATCCTGCACCAGAAGAACCGGCAGCAGGATCGCTGCGGCCTCAAGCGGCGGCAGCGCGAGCGACAGCACCGGCGTCGACAACATCGACAGGCCGCTGAAGCCGCCCTTCGACAGTCCGCACAGGATCACCGACAGAAGGCCCGCCGCCCAGAATGACGGATGCGCGAAGAACTCCGGCATCGGAAAGAGCATGCCGCTCAGCGCGGCAGCACGCTCGATCCCATGAGGAATTCGTCCACCGAACGCGCGGCCTGCCGCCCTTCGCGGATGGCCCACACGACCAGCGACTGGCCGCGCCGCATGTCGCCGCAGGCGAATATTTTTTCGGCGCTCGATTTGTAGTCGCGCGTGTTGGCGCTGACATTGCCGCGCGCGTCGCGCGCCAGCGCCAGTTCGTCGAGCATGCCCTCATGCACGGGATGGACAAAGCCCATCGCGAGCAGAACGAGATCGGCGTTGATGTCGAACTCGCTGCCGGGAACAGGCTGCATCTTGGCGTCGAGCCGCACGCAATGCAGCCTCTTCACGCGTCCGTTCGCGCCGGAGAATTTGACGGTCGCCACGGCGAAGTCGCGATCCGCGCCCTCCTCGTGCGAGGATGAGGTGCGCAGCTTCAACGGCCAGTTGGGCCATGTCAGCGCCTTGTTCTCCTTCTCGGGCGGACGCGGCATGATCTCGAGTTGCACCACGGAGAGCGCCCCTTGCCGCACCGAGGTTCCAATGCAGTCTGAGCCGGTGTCGCCGCCGCCGATGACCACGACGCGCTTGCCGCCGGCGAGGATCGGCGTCGCGTTGTCGTTCTGCTCCTCGCTGACGCGGCGGTTCTGCTGCGGCAGAAAGTCCATGGCGAAATGAACGCCGTTGAGATCGCGTCCCTCGATCGGCAGGTCGCGCGACATTTCCGAACCGCCGGACAGCAGCACGGCGTCGTATTGGTCGACAAGCTCCTGCGCCGGGCGCGTGACGCCGATATGCTCCTCGTAATGGAAGACGACGCCCTCCGCTTCCATCTGCGCGATGCGGCGGTCGATCAGATGCTTCTCCATCTTGAAATCGGGGATGCCATAGCGCAGCAGGCCGCCGGCCTTGCGGTTCTTTTCAAAGACGTGGACCTCGTGGCCGGCGCGCGCAAGCTGCTGCGCCGCAGCGAGTCCCGCAGGCCCCGAACCGACGACGGCGATCCTCTTGCCGGTTTTCGCCGCTGGCGGCTGCGGCTTGATCCAGCCTTCCTTCCAGCCGCGATCGACGATGGCGCATTCGATCGTCTTGATGGTGACGGGCGTGTCCTCGAGGTTGAGCGTGCAGGACGCCTCGCACGGCGCGGGGCAGACGCGTCCGGTGAATTCGGGGAAATTGTTGGTCGAATGCAGGTTGCGCGAGGCTTCCGCCCATTCGCCGTTATAGACCAGATCGTTCCAGTCCGGGATCTGGTTGTTCACCGGACAGCCGGTGTGGCAGTAGGGAATGCCGCAATTCATGCAGCGCGCGGCCTGATCGCGCGTGCTCTCCTCCGACAGCGGAATCATGAACTCGCGATAATGGCGGATGCGATCCGACGCCGGCGCATAGCGCCGGTCGCGCCGATCGATTTCGAGGAAGCCCGTGACCTTGCCCATGACGCCGCTACTCCGCCGCCTGCTTCATCATCTGCTCCATCTCGCGCAGCGCGCGGCGATATTCGACCGGCATCACCTTGACGAATTTCGGCCGGTAGCTCTGCCAGCTGTCGAGGATGACGCGCGCCTTCTCGGAATTCGTGTATTTGAAGTGGTTGGCGATGAGCTGCATCAGCCGCTCCTCGTCATGACGCGACATGTCGCCGGCCAGATCGATTCGCCCCTTGGTCTCCAGGTCGCCGCCGTGATGGTGCAGGCGCTCCATCAGCTCCTCTT
>MKVY01000043.1:619-34295 GCA_001899525.1 Rhizobiales bacterium 65-9 | reverse complement strand
CCGTCTTCGTCGAGCACATAGGCGATGCCGCCCGACATGCCCGCCGCGAAATTGCGGCCGGTTTGGCCAAGCACGACGACGATGCCGCCCGTCATATACTCGCAGCCGTGATCGCCCGCCCCTTCGACCACCGCGATCGCGCCGGAATTGCGCACCGCGAAGCGCTCGCCGGCGACCCCGCGGAAATAGCACTCGCCCGAGATCGCGCCGTAAAGAACGGTGTTGCCGACGATGATCGATTTTTCCGGCGCGGCCTTGGCCTTCGCGCTCGGCTTGATGATCAGCTTGCCGCCCGAAAGTCCCTTGCCGACATAGTCGTTCGCCTCGCCGGTGAGTTCGAGAGTCACGCCGGCGGCGACGAAGGAGCCGAAGCTCTGGCCCGCCGTGCCGCGCAGGCGGATCGAGATCGTGTCATCCGGCAGACCCTCATGGCCGTAGCGCTTCGCCACCTCGCCTGACAGCATCGCGCCGGTCGTGCGGTCGACATTGCGGATCGTCGTTTCGATGACGACCTTTTCGCCCTTCTCGAGCGCCGGCTGCGCCTTGGCGATGAAGCCGCGGTCGAGCACCGTGTCGACGGGATGATGCTGCCGTTCGACATGGTGGATCGCGACGCTCGACGGAACGTCGGGGCGATGGAACAGCTTCGAGAAATCCAGCCCCTTCGCTTTCCAGTGCGACACCGCGCGATCCGTATCGAGCCAGTCGGAGCGGCCGATCAGCTCATCGAGCGTGCGCGCGCCGAGGGACGCCATGATCTCGCGCATGTCCTCGGCGATGAAGAAGAAGAAATTGATCACATGCTCGGGCAGGCCCTTGAAGCGCTTGCGCAGCAGCGGATCCTGCGTCGCGACGCCGACCGGGCAGGTGTTGAGATGGCACTTGCGCATCATGATGCAGCCCGCAGCGATCAGCGGCGCCGTCGCGCAGCCGAATTCGTCGGCGCCGAGCAGCGCGCCGATAATGACATCGCGGCCCGTGCGCAGTCCGCCGTCCACCTGCAGCGCGATGCGTCCGCGCAGACGGTTCAGCACGAGCGTCTGCTGCGTCTCGGCGAGACCGATCTCCCAGGGCGAGCCTGCATGCTTGATCGAGGTCAGCGGCGACGCGCCGGTGCCGCCTTCATAGCCGGCGATGGTGATATGGTCGGCGCGCGCTTTCGCGACGCCGGCCGCAACCGTGCCGACGCCGATTTCCGACACCAGCTCCACCGACACGTCGGCGGCGGGATTCGCATTCTTGAGATCGAAGATGAGCTGGGCCAGATCCTCGATCGAATAGATGTCATGATGCGGCGGCGGCGAGATGAGGCCGACGCCGGGCGTCGAATGGCGCACCTTCGCGACGACCGCATCCACCTTGTGGCCGGGAAGCTGGCCGCCCTCGCCCGGCTTCGCGCCCTGCGCGATCTTGATCTGCATCATGCTGGAATTGACGAGATACTCCGTCGTCACGCCGAAGCGGCCGGACGCGACCTGCTTGATGGCGGAGCGCTTCGAGCGCCCGTCCGCCAGGGGCTTGAAGCGTTCCGGCTCCTCGCCGCCCTCGCCCGTGTTCGACTTGCCGCCCAGCGCGTTCATGGCGAGCGCCATCGTCTCATGCGCCTCGCGCGAGATCGAACCGAACGACATCGCGCCGGTGGAGAAGCGCTTCACCAGCTCCGCCGCCGGCTCCACATCCTCGATCGGAACGGGCGCGCGGCCGAGTTCCTCCGCCGTCCTGATGCGGAACAGCCCGCGCATCGTCGTGTAGCGCTCGGCCTGCTCGTTCACGAGTTTTGCGTATTCGCGATACTTGTCCTGCGCGTTGCCGCGCACCGCATGCTGCAGCGTCGAGACCGTCTCGGCCGTCCACACATGCGCCTCGCCGCGCACGCGGAAAGCGTAGTCGCCGCCGACGTCGAGCGCGTTGAGATAGATGGGCGAATCGCCGAACGCGTCGTGATGGCGCTGCGCGGTCTCGCGCGCCACCTCGGCCACGCCGACGCCTTCGATGCGTGACGCCGTGCCGGTGAAATACTTCGCCAGAAAATCGCCCTTCAGGCCGATCGCATCGAAAATCTGCGCGCCGCAATAGGATTGATAGGTCGAGATGCCCATCTTGGACATCACCTTCAGCACGCCCTTTCCGATCGACTTGATGTAGCGCTTGACGACCTCGTCTTCGGAAACCTCGGGCGGATATTCGCCGCGCTCATGCATGTCGAGCATCGTCTCGAAGGCGAGCCACGGATTGATCGCCTCGGCGCCATAGCCGGCGAGGCAGCAGAAATGATGGATCTCGCGCGGCTCGCCCGATTCGAGCACGAGGCCGACCGAGGTGCGCAGGCCCTTGCGGATCAGATGATGGTGCGTCGCAGCCGTCGCGAGCAGCGCCGGAATCGGGATGCGGTCGGGGCCGACCATGCGGTCGGAGAGGATGATGATGTTGTAGCCGCCATGCACCGCCGCCTCGGCGCGCTCGCACAGCCGCTCCAGCGCGCCCGCGAGGCCGTCGGCGCCGCTCTCGGTCGGATAGGTGATGTCGAGCGTCTTGGTGTCGAAGCGGTCCTCGTAATGGCCGATGCAGCGGATCTTTTCGAGATCCTCGTTGGTGAGGATCGGCTGCCGCACCTCCAGACGCTTGCGCCGTGACGTGCCTTCGAGATCGAGGATGTTCGGCCGCGGCCCGATGAAGGAGACGAGGCTCATCACCAGCTCCTCGCGGATCGGGTCGATCGGCGGGTTCGTCACCTGCGCGAAGTTCTGCTTGAAATAGGTGTAGAGCAGCTTCGGCTTGTCCGACATCGCCGAGATCGGCGTGTCGGTTCCCATCGATCCGACGGCTTCCTGCCCGGTGACGGCCATCGGCGCCATCAGCAGCTTCAGATCTTCCTGGGTGTAGCCGAACGCCTGCTGGCGGTTGAGCAGCGACACGTCCGTGCGCGACTCGCGCGGCTCGACGGGCCTCAGATCCTCGAGCACGATCTGCGTGCGCTTCAGCCAGTCCTTATAAGGATTGGCGTCCGCCATGCTCTTCTTGATTTCATCGTCGGAGATGATGCGGCCCTGCGCGAGATCGATGAGCAGCATCTTGCCGGGCTGCAAACGCCACTTTTCGACGATCGTTTCTTCCGCGATCGGCAGCACGCCCATTTCCGAGGCCATCACCACGAGGCCGTCATTGGTGACGAGATAGCGCGCCGGGCGCAGTCCGTTGCGGTCGAGCGTCGCGCCGATCTGGCGCCCGTCGGTGAAGGCGATCGCGGCGGGCCCGTCCCACGGCTCCATCAGCGCCGCATGATATTCATAGAAGGAGCGGCGCTCGTCATCCATCAGCGGATTGCCGGCCCAGGCCTCGGGCACGAGCATCATCATCGCATGCGCGAGCGAATAGCCGCCGCGCACGAGGAATTCGAGCGCGTTGTCGAAGCAGGCCGTGTCCGACTGTCCCTCGTAGGAGATCGGCCACAGCTTGCCGATGTCGTTGCCGAACAATTCCGAATCGACTGACGCCTGCCGCGCCGCCATCCAGTTCACATTGCCGCGCAGCGTGTTGATCTCGCCGTTATGCGCGACCATCCGGTATGGATGCGCAAGCTGCCATGTCGGGAAGGTGTTGGTCGCGAAGCGCTGATGGACGAGCGCCAGGGCGGATTCGAAGCGCGGATCGGACAGATCCTTGTAATAGGCGCCGAGCTGGGTCACCAGCACCATGCCCTTGTAGACGATCGTGCGGCTGGACAGCGACACCGGATAATAGCCGGCCGTCCTCGGATCGTTCAGATCATACACCGCGTTCGAGATCACCTTGCGCGCGATGAACAGGCGCCGCTCGAACACGTCCTGGTCCATCGCCGCCGACGGCTTGCCGATGAAGATCTGGCGATGGAGCGGCTCGGTCTCCTTCACCGTCTCGCCGAGATCGGACGAGTCCACCGGCGCGTCGCGCCAGCCCAGCAACGGCAGGCCCTCCTCCTGGATCGCCTTCTCGACCATCTGCGTCACGAGCGCAAAGCCCTCGGGATCGCGCGGCATGAAGAGATGGCCAACGCCATAGTCGCCCTCGCCGGGCAGCTCGAAGCCGAGAGCGGCGGCCTCCTCGGCGAAGAAGCGATGCGGCATCTGCACGAGAATGCCGCAGCCGTCGCCCATCTTGGGGTCCGCGCCGACCGCGCCGCGATGATCGAGGTTGAGCAGAATCTGGAGACCCTTCTCGACGATCGCGTGCGACTTGCGGTTCTTCATGTCGGCGATGAAGCCGACGCCGCACGCGTCCCTCTCGCGGCCGGGATCATAGAGGCCTTGAGCGGCGGGGAGCGCCGGATCGCGCACCGGCCGCAGGCGCGGCCTGACATCGTCGGCGCGCGTGAGATGACGCTGGGCCTCCGACCGGAGCATGTCCTCGTTCGACATGGGCGATCCCTCCTGCGGGCTTGGCGGCCAATGGTTTCGACATGGGGCGGACCCGGAAAACGATCTCATCGGCCGCTTCCCGAACCGATGAGACAGCACCGCTGTCCTATCTCTCCACGTCATTGACAGAGGTTGGAATGACTCGCAAGAGGCTTCCGACTCAATTCAAGCAATAATATTGCGCGTACCGATAAAAGAAAGAAATAAAGACAAAGCCGATATCATATTGGCGCAACTTTCACCGCCCTTTTCCCCAACCCGCTTCTCTGGCAGAGTTTCGCCATGACTATTTCACTCGATTTCGCCAGCGATAACTGGGCTGGCGTCAGCCCCCTCGTGATGGAGGCCGTCGCGCAGGCCAATGGCGGTCTGGCGCCCGCTTACGGGGGCGACGAGATCAGCCGCCGTGTGGAGGCGCGGTTCAGCGATTTGTTCGAGCGCGACGTCGCGGTGATCCCGGTTCCGACGGGAACCGCCGCCAACGGCCTCGCGCTCGACGCGCTGGCGCGCAGGGACGGTCTCATCGTCGGCCATGAGGAGGCGCACATCTTCACGAAGGAAGCCGGCGCGCGCGCTTTCTTCAACGATCACGCCCGGCTCATTAAAATGCATGGGCTCGATGGAAAGCTGTCGCCGCAGGCGGTTGATGATCTCCTTGGCGGGCTTTCGCCGGCCGACCGCAGCCCGGTCCGGCGTCATGCGGCGCTCAGCCTGACCCAGGGCGGCGATTGCGGAACCGTGTATGCGGCGGACGAGGTGGCGGCGCTCAGCCACGCCGCGAAGAAGCATGACGTGCATGTCCACATGGACGGCGCCCGCTTCGCCAACGCCGTCGCCTCGCTCGGCTGCGCTCCCGCCGACATCACCTGGCGGGCGGGCGTGGATATCCTTTCCTTCGGCGCGACGAAAAACGGCGGCTTGGGCGCCGACGCCGTCGTTATCTTCGACCCCGCGGGCGCCGGCGCGGAATGGCTGCACAGGGCGCGCGAGGCGTGCGACTGGTTCGGCTACCTTGCATCGAAATCCCGCTTCGTCGCCGCCCAGTTCGACGCGATGCTCGCCGATGGCCACTGGCTCGATCTCGCCCGCCGCGCCAATGCGATGGCGGAGCGGCTCGCCGTCGGTCTTGAGGCGGTCCCCGGCGTCCGGCTCGCCTTCCCACGACAGATCAACGAGGTCTTCGCCGTGTTGCCGCAGGCGGTGGACGCGACGATGCGGGCGAAGGGCGCGCGCTATCATCCCTGGACGACAAAGTCCTCCGCTCCGGACCGCGCCCCGCGCGACGGGGAAGGGCTTTTCCGTTTCGTGGCGTCTTTTGAGACGAACGCCGAAAACGTGGATGCGCTCCTCGCGGCGGCCTCGTCCGCAACCTCAGCGGAGGCCGCCGAATAGGCGGCCATCACCACGCCGCATTCCTCGCCGTTGATGGAATGCGAAGAACCGGAGTTGAATGCATGCGCGCGCCCATCCGCGTCACGATGCTGGCCGCCCTCGCCGGCGCCGGCTTCGCCGCATCGCCCGCTTCCGCGCAGCAGCTCTGGGGTTGGGGTTATTACAACGGCTTTGGCCCCAAGCCGCCGATCGTCGATCGTCCGGCGCGCTATTATCTTGAGCGTCCCATCCCGCGCGACGAGGTCGCGGAGATCCTCCGCGAGGAAGGCTACCGGCCGCTGACCCGACCCGTGCTGTCAGGCGACGCCTATATCGCCCAGGTCGAGAACCGGCGCGGCCAGCGTCTCGAAGTGGTCGTTCACGCCTATGACGGCGACATCATCGAGCGGCGTCTTCTTGGCGGCCGGCCGGCGCCGACTGTTCGTCGCCCGATGGAGCGCGATCAGGCCGTGCTGCCGCCCGTGCGGCCGGACCTGACGCCACAGGAGGACGCGATCGCGCCCTCTCCCGTCGCGCCGCCGCCCGCCGTGCAACGCGCGCCGCTCGCTCCGCCGGCGCAGGAGCAGGCCGCGGTCCCGCCGCGCGACAATCAGACCGTGACGCCTCCGCGGCAACCCGCGCCGCCGCCTGCCGCCAGGCCGCGCGAGCCCGATCGGGCCGCCCTGCCGCCCAAGCCTGCGGGTCCCGGCGCGGCGCCGACCCTGGAGACGACCGAGCCGCCGAAGGAGCAGCAGGCGCGCCAGGCGCCGCGCGTCATCCTGCCCAATCCCGCGGACCCCTCCTCGAACGCGGTTCAGCCGGCGACGCCGCTGGAGACCCAGCCCTCGCGGCCTACGCCCGCGCAGTGATCCGGGCGGCCGCGACCGGCCGCCGCATGAGACGTCCGTCGTCTTGCAGCAAGCGCCGCCTTGTGGCTTCTCGCGCTCAGGGAGGCGACGGCCATGACAGCAGCAAAAAGCCGCTATCCGCAGGTTTATGAGCGCTGGCGCAAAAATCCCCTGAAATTCTGGCGCGACGCCGCGAAAGCGATCGACTGGGCGACTCCGCCCAAAACCATCTTCGACCCCGACGCCGGCGTCTATGGCCGCTGGTTTCCGGACGCCGTCTGCAACACCTGCTTCAACGCCGTCGACCGTCATGTGAAGAACGGCCGGAAAAACCAGCCGGCCATCATCTATGATAGCCCGGTCGCCAAGGCGAAGCGCACGATCACCTATGGCGAGCTTCTCGCTGAGGTGAAGGTTCTCGCCGCCGTCCTGAAGGACATGGGCGTCGCGAAAGGCGACCGCGTCATCATCTACATGCCGATGATCCCGGAGGCGCTGTTCGCGATGCTCGCCTGCGCGCGAATCGGCGCGATTCATTCCGTCGTCTTCGGCGGCTTCGCCGCGAAGGAGCTCGCGACACGCATCGACGACGCGCAGCCGAAAGTCGTTCTCTCCGCAAGCTGCGGCGTCGAGCCGAACCGCGTCGTCGCCTACAAGCCGCTGCTGGACGAGGCGATCGCGCTGGCGGGCGGCAAGCCGGACGCGTGCCTCATCTTCCAGCGCAAGCAGTTGAAGGCGCCGCTGACGCGCGGCCGCGACCGCGATTGGGCGCGCGCCGTGACAGCCGCGAAGAAGGCGAAGAAGTCCGCGCGCGTCGTCAATGTCGCCGCGACCGATCCGCTCTACATTCTCTACACGTCGGGCACGACGGGCGTTCCGAAGGGCGTGGTGCGCGACAATGGCGGCCACATGGTCGCGCTGCAATGGTCGATGGAGAACATCTATGGCGTGAAGCCCGGCGAGGTGTTCTGGGCCGCCTCCGACATCGGCTGGGTCGTCGGCCATTCCTACATCGTCTACGCGCCGCTGCTCGCCGGCTGCACGACGATTCTCTATGAGGGCAAGCCGGTCGGCACGCCCGATCCCGGCGCCTACTGGCGCGTGATTGCAGAGCACAACGTCGCCGCTCTCTTCACCGCGCCGACCGCGTTCCGGGCGATCAAGAAGGAAGACCCGAACGCCGACTATCTGAAGCGCTACGACCTGAAGAATTTCCGCACGCTCTTTCTCGCCGGCGAACGCGCCGATCCCGATACGATCAAATGGGCGGAAAATAGTCTGCATCGGCCCGTGATCGATCACTGGTGGCAGACGGAAACCGGATGGACCATCGCCGGAAATCCGGTGGGCCTCGGCATGCTGCCGGTGAAATACGGCTCTCCCACCGCGCCGATGCCGGGTTATGACATCGCCATTCTCGACGAGAGCGGCCATCCGTTGAAGGACGGCGAGATGGGAACGATCGCGATCCGCCTGCCGCTGCCGCCCGGCGCGCTGCCGACCCTGTGGCGGCAGGACGAGCGCTTCTGCGAAAGCTATCTCGCGCAGTTTCCCGGCTTCTACACCACGTCGGACGCCGGCTTCCGCGACGAGGACGGTTATATTTACGTCATGGGCCGCACCGACGACGTGATCAACGTCGCCGGCCATCGTCTCTCCACCGGCGGCATGGAGGAGGTTCTCGCCTCCCATCCGAACGTCGCCGAATGCGCGGTGATCGGCGTGCGCGATGATCTGAAAGGCGAGACGCCGTGGGGCTTTCTCGTGCTCAAGAGCGGCGTCGATCGTCCGGCCGGCGAGGTCGAGCGCGAATGCGTCGCGCTGGTGCGCGAGCAGATCGGCCCCGTCGCATCGTTCAAGCTCGCGATCGTGGTGCAGCGCCTGCCGAAGACGCGCTCGGGGAAAATCCTGCGCGGCGTGATGAAGAAGATCGCCGACCGCGATGACTGGCGCATGCCGGCGACGATCGACGATCCGGCTGTTCTGGATGAGATCGGCGCCGCCCTGGCCGTGCGATCGTAACGCGCTTTCGCGATCGGCGACTCCATAGGAATCGGGTCGCCGTCGCGCGACAAACCGGCGACATGCGCGCAAAGCCGAAAGGATGCGCCCATGTCTTCCACGCCCGCCGCCGAGGCGCCGTCGATCTTCCCCCGCCTCGTCGCCGCCTCCGCGGCGATGCACGCCGCCGACCAGATGACGCTCGCGGCGATTCCGCTGCTGGCGGCCGCCGCCGGCGCCGATGCGCGCATGATCGGCCTTCTCGTCGCCGCGCAGTCGGCCGCGTGGCTCATCCTGTCGCTGCCTGTCGGCGCGCTCGCCGATCGACTGTCCCGGCGCGCGCTCATGCGGGCCGGCGCCCTCGCCGCGATGGCCGGCTCCCTGCTCGGGCTGTTGGCGCTCTCGCTTCCGCAGACGTCGCTCTGGCTTCTCGCCCTCGCCTGCTTTGCGACGGCCGGCGGCGTGGTGACGATCGTGCTGTCCGTGTTCGCATTGACACCGCGCGCGATCGACGCGGCTCATCTTCCCAGCGCCAACGCGCGCCTCGAACTCGCGCGCGCCGTCGCGACGCTTGCAACGCCGGCGCCGGCGGCGTGGCTTGTCGCGCATGGCGCGGGCTTCGCCGTTTTTCTCGCGTCGGCCGCCTGTGGGCTCGTTGCTTTCGCCGCGAGCAGCGGACTTCCGAACGACGCGCTGGCGAAAGCGGCGCCGATGCTCGCCTCGATCCGCGACGGCGCGCGATTCGTCGTTGCGCACGCCGCGCTGCGCGCCATCGCCCTCTGCGCCATCTTCTGGAACATGGCCTTCTTCGCGCTGACGGCTCTGTTCGTTCCGTTCGCGACGGAGCGGCTTGGTCTCGACGCGCCGGCGATCGGCCGCGCATGGACAGCGTTCGGCGCCGGCCTTCTGCTCAGCGCCCTGTTCGCGCCGGCGATCGCCGCGCGATTCTCGCTTTCGTCCCTGCTGATCTTCGGGCCGCTCGTCTCCGCCGCGGCGGGCGCGATCATCGCGATGGCCCGGCCCGCAGGCGCTGAATTGGCGCTCTGGCTGGCGTTCTTTCTGCTGGGATTCGGGCCGATGCTCTGGGCGGTGACCCAGACCTCGCTGCGGCAGCGGTTGACGCCCGCGTCGATGATGGGGCGCGTCGGCGCCACCATGCAGGCCGCGAATTACGGCGCGCGTCCGCTCGGCGCGCTCCTCGCCGCATGGGCTGGCGCGACATTCGGCGTGGCCAACGCCATGCTTCTGCCGGCGCTGCTGTTCTGCGCGTCCCTCATGGCGATGGCCTGGCTGTTGCGCTCGGCGATGGCGGCGGCGGCGCCGGCGCGCTGATCGGCGCCCTTGCCTTTGGGCGAAGGGCCGTCATGCTGCTTGAAACCGTGGACACTCGCACATGACTCTCAAGGACAAGGCCGCCATCGTCACAGGATCGGCCAACGGCATCGGACTCGCGATCGTCGAGCGCTTCGCGCGCGACGGCGTCAAGGTCATCCTTTCCGACATCAACGAGGCGAAGGGCGCGGCCGAAGCGAAACGCCTCGCGGCCGAGGGCGCGACCGTCAGATTTGTGCGCGCCGATGTCGGCAGCGCCGCCGATGTCGCGGCGCTGGTCGCGGAAACGGAGGATGCGTTCGGCGCGATCGACATCCTCGTCAACAACGCCGGCATCACGCACGCCGCCGATTTCCTCGAGCTGAAGGAAGCCGATTTCGACCGCGTTCTCCGCATCAATCTGAAGGGCTCCTTTCTCGTCGGACAGGCGGTGGCGCGAAAAATGGTGGCGCGGGCGAAGGAAGGCGGCAAGCCCGGCTCCATCATCAATCTCTCCTCGGTGAACGCGGAGATGACGATCCCGAACCAGACCGCCTACAACGTCTCGAAAGGCGGCATGGGCCAGCTCACGCGCAACATGGCGATCGCGCTTGCGCCCTGGGGAATTCGCGTCAACGCGATCGGACCGGGCTCCATCGCGACGGAACTGCTCAAGTCGGTCGCGAACGATGAGACCGCGCGCCGCATACTGCTGTCGCGCACGCCGCTGTTGCGCTTCGGCGAGCCTGCGGAGGTGGCCGCGATCGCCGCCTTTCTCGCGAGCGACGAAAGCTCCTACATCACCGGCGAGACGATCTTCTGCGACGGCGGCAGGCGCGCGCTGAATTATGTGGTGAAGGTGCCCGAATGACGGGCCCATGTAAAAAAATGCGCAAACAAAAAAGCCGGGCTTTCGCCCGGCGTTTTTTTCGCAATCCGCTATTGCGGCTGCGGCGTCGGTTCGAGGCCCGTATCGGGCGTCGGCGGCTTGCGATGCGGCTTGCCGGCGCTCGGCACGGCGGATCCGCGCGACGGCGTCGAATCGTCGTCTTCCCGGCGGATGATCTCCTTGCCCGCGATGAGATCGCGGATTTCGTCGCCGCTCAGCGTCTCATATTCGAGCAGCGCCTGGGCCAGCTTTTCGAACTCCGCCTTTTTCTCGGTCAGAATCTTGCGCGCGGTTTCGTAGCCCTCGTCGACGAGGCGCCGCACCTCGGCGTCGATCTTCTGCGCCGTCGATTCCGATAGGGTCTGCTGCCGCCCCATCGACATGCCGAGGAAGACCTCTTCCTGATTGTCGCCATAGGCGACTGTGCCGAGCTGGTCGGAATAGCCGAACTGCGTCACCATCGCCTTGGCGAGCTTGGTCGCCTGCTGGATGTCGCTCGCGGCGCCGGACGTAATGTTGTCCTTGCCGAAGGTGAGCTCCTCAGCCACGCGGCCGCCCATCGCCACCGCGAGCTGCGAGGTGAACTCCTTGTATTTCATCGAGTAGCGGTCGCCTTCCGGCAGGAATTTCACCATGCCGAGGGCGCGTCCGCGCGGAATGATCGTCGCCTTGTGGACCGGAATGCCGGCTGGCACCGAAAGGCCGACGATTGCGTGGCCAGCCTCGTGATAGGCGGTGAGCTTCTTCTCTTCCTCGCTCATCGCCATGGATTTGCGCTCGGCGCCCATCATCACCTTGTCCTTGGCGTCCTCGAACTCCGCCATGGTGACGATGCGCTTGTTGCGCCGGGCCGCCAGCAGCGCGGCCTCGTTGACGAGATTCATCAGGTCGGCGCCGGAGAAGCCGGGCGTGCCGCGCGCGAGGATTTTCAGATCGACGTCAGGGCCAAGCGGAACCTTGCGCACATGCACGCGCAGAATTTTCTCGCGGCCATTGAGATCGGGATTCGGCACGACGATCTGCCGGTCGAAACGGCCCGGCCGCAGCAGCGCCGGATCGAGCACGTCGGGCCGGTTCGTCGCGGCGATGATGATGACGCCCTCGTTCGGCTCGAAGCCGTCCATCTCGACGAGGAGCTGGTTCAGCGTCTGCTCGCGCTCGTCGTTGCCGCCGCCGAGCCCGGCGCCGCGATGGCGGCCGACCGCGTCGATCTCGTCGATGAAGATGATGCAGGGCGCGTTTTTCTTCGCCTGCTCGAACATGTCGCGCACGCGGCTCGCGCCGACGCCGACGAACATCTCGACGAAGTCGGAGCCCGAGATGGTGAAGAACGGCACGTTCGCCTCGCCGGCGACGGCGCGCGCGGTCAAGGTTTTGCCGGTGCCGGGCGGGCCGACGAGGAGGACGCCCCTGGGGATGCGCCCGCCGAGCCGCTGGAACTTCTGCGGGTCGCGCAGGAACTCGACGATCTCCTGCAGGTCTTCCTTGGCCTCGTCGATGCCGGCGACGTCCTCAAACGTCACGCGGCCATGCGCCTCGGTCAGCAGCTTGGCCTTGGACTTGCCGAAGCCCATCGCCCGGCCAGCGCCGTTCTGCATTTGCCGGGACAGGAAGATCCACATGCCGAGGAAGACGAGGAACGGCAGCGCGTTGATGAGGATCGCCAGGATCGACGGCGTATCGGAGGATGGCGGCTTGGCCGTGATCTGCACGCCCTTCTGGCGCAGACGCTCCACCATCCCGGGATCGAACGGCATATAGGTCGAGAAGGTCTGTCCGTCGCGATAGACGCCCGAGAGCTCCTGTCCTGCGATGGTCACAGACGAAATGCGCCCCTGTTCGGCGTCGTCGATGAGTTGAGAATAGGCGATGGCCCGGCTGTCCGTCCGCTGGCCGGGCCCCTGGAACAGGGTCACAAGCGCCAGGACAAGCAGGAAAATGATCACCCAGAGGGCGAAATTTCGGTAGTTCGGGTTCATCGCCTTTTCCACGGGAGCGATGACGACCAACCGCCGAGCCTCCCAATCGCCACGTTAAGATAGGTTCGCGGCGGGATTGTGCCAAGTGAAGCCGGCGCAATTCACCCCCGTCGGCGCATGGAATCTGATGTCAGGATGAACGCGCTGTTTGCCGGCGGGGCGGCTCCGGCGCGAAAACGAGCGTGGCCTCGCCGTCGAAGCTCACCAGAACGCCGCGAAGGTTGCGGGTGAGCGGCTGCGCCGCGGCGACGGCCGCCGCGATCTGCGCCTCCAGTCGCTCGAGCCTTTCCAGCCGCTCCGGCGCTCCGGCGACGCCGTAGGTCTCCGCCGTCTTGCGGATGAATCGCGACAGCGCCCGCGTGCGGACTTCGGCCGCCGCCGCCGCCCAGGATTGCGCGTCCACGATCAGCCCGTCGTCTTCGATGCGCCAATGATCGGCTTCCATCCAGGCGTCGACCATGCCTTCGATCGCCGCCTCGGCCCGGCGAACCCGGCTCGCTAGCATGATCAGGCGCTTTTCGGTCAGCCCTTCCGCGGCCAGCGCGGGCGTGAGCGCGCGCCAGCGCGCCCGCGCGAAACGGTCGTTCTCGTTGCTCGGATCTTCGACGAACAGCCAGCCGCGGGCGCGGCAGGTGGCGACGAGCCGGTCCTTGGTCACGTCCAGCAGCGGCCTGTGAATGGCCACCCCGTTGCGCCAGGACACCTTGCTCATCCCGGCGAGACCGCCGACGCCGCTGCCGGCCGCGATGCGGATCAGCACCGTCTCCGCCTGGTCGCCCTGGTGATGCGCGACGGCGACATGACTCGCCTCGTTCTCGATCGCATGCCGCGCGAGCGCGTCGTAGCGCGCCTCGCGCGCCCGTTCCTGCACGCGGGTCGTCGGCTTCTCCCCCTCCCAGAGCAGGGTGCGATGGTTGACCCCGAGCCGTTCCGAAAACGCCGCCACCGCGCGCGCCTCGCGCGCCGATTCCGGCCGAAGCCCGTGATCGAATGTGGCGCTCATCAGCCTCGCGCCGCCGCCCGCGAGACGCCAGCGGGCCGCGAGCCCGAGGAGCGCGACCGAATCCGGCCCTCCCGAGACGGCGATCACCACAGCCGTCGCGGCCTCCCAGGGAGAGAAGAGTTCCGCCGCCTCCGCGTCGTCGATGGGCGGCGCGGCGGAAATCGCTCCGTCGCGACCGCGGACCATCACGCCGCGCACCGCGCGCGCTTGAACTCGCGCTCCACGCCGCGCTTCACGCCGGGCGAGGCGTTCGGATATTTGCGGTCGACCTCGCGATAGGTCGAGCAGGCCTGATCCCGGGCGCCGAGCGCGGCCAGCGAAACGCCGAGCTTCAGCATCGAATCCGCGGCTCTGGCCGATTGCGGCCAGTTCGTCGTCACCTTCAGATATTGCTCGGCGGCGTCGCGATGCAGATTGCGCTGGGAGTAGCTCTCGCCGAGCCAATAGGTCGCGTCCGGCGCCAGCGCCGATCGCGGATGCGACTGGAGGAATTGCCGGAAGGCCATCTCGGCCGCGGGATACTCGCCGCGCTGGATCATCCCCATCGCGACGTCGAAATCGGCGCGCGCCTGGCTCGGCGGCGAAACGCCGATCGGCGGCGGCGAACCGCCGGCCCGCGGCTGAGAGAGATCAAGCGGCGCGCCGGCCTGCCGCGTCCCCGGCTCGTCCTCTTCCATGATGGCGTCGCCTTGAGTCGATCCGGACCGCGCCAGCGGCGGCGAGGCGGGCGTCGAGCCGAGTTGGCGCGGAACGCCCGGCGACTCCGGGTGCGTGTCGGGATCGAAGGCGTCGCTGCGGCGGCCGCCTACGGCGGGGGGCGGGGAGACCGGCGTCGGCGCGCCGGCGCGCGGCGGCGCGGCCCCGCCGGAGCGCGCGGCCGGCTTGCCCAGATCCTCAAACCGGATGTCGACATCCTTCCGGAAGCGCGTCAGCTCCTCCTCGAGCTTCCGGTTCTGAAACTGGAGAGCCTCGATCTGCCCCGACATCTGGCGCAGTTGCGTCTCGAGCCGCGTCACGCGCAGCAGCAGTTCCGCCGGGTCCTGCTGGGCGAGCGCCGCGGGGGCGGCGCTGACAAGAAAGGCCGCGGCCAATGAAAAAACGATGCGTTTCATGCTCGTGTCGTCTGGCGCGAAGCGGAGCCTCGCAGAATTGATGGTGCGTCTATCATCGACGCGCCTCGCGCCCAAATTATGGACGCGGCCGCCTCTTTACCGGCGCTTCGGCAAACCAAGATGAAAAAGAACCGGCGTCCGGACGCCTGAAGCGGCCCGGACGCCGGTTGGGCATGAACCGCTCAGGAAGCGGCCGCCCCCGAACCTCCCATGCACGGGGGGACGCCATGCGCCCGCGCAACCGCATAGGGGGAGGTCGAAGCGATCCGGTCAGGAGGTCGGCGCGCCGCCGATCACCGTGACGGCGCGGCGATTCTGCGACCAGCAGGAAATGTCGTTGCAGACCGCGACCGGCCGCTCCTTCCCGTAGGAGGTGGTGCGGATGCGCCCGGCCGGCACGCCGCGCGCCACCAGATAGTCGCGCGCCGTCTGCGCCCGCTGCGCGCCGAGCGCGAAGTTGTATTCGCGCGTGCCGCGCTCGTCGGCGTGGCCTTCGATCAGGATCGGATATTGCGAGTAGCGCGTCAGCCACGCCGCCTGCTTGTCCAGCGTCGCGGTCGCCTGCGCGGTCAGTTGCGGCGAATCCGTTTCGAAGAAGATGCGATCGCCGACGCTCGCGGTGAATTCCTGCGCGGACCCGGCCGGCGCCGAGCCGAGCGCGCCCGCGCCGTTCATTCCGCCGTCTGCGGCGTTGCGCGCGCAGGCGCCCATCGCCAGCGCCGCGGCGAACACGGCGGCCAGTTTCATGGAACGCGCGCCGATACGCATACTCGTCACTCCGGACACCGCGAAAATCATCGTCGCTCACCTCTCGCATGCGGCCGGTCAACAAAAGGTTCATCAACCTTGACCGGATCTTTCGGCCGCCATGAAAATCGCCCGGTTCTGGCGAAACTTCGGCGTAAGGTTAACCGAAGCGCGGCTGGCGCAGCGATCGCGGCGGTTTGGTCAATGCGTGGTAAACGCGCAACATCGGACGGCGGCGCGCCGACAGACGCGCGCGCTGGCGGCTTCCCGTCACATATCGAGATTTTGGATCAATTTCGCCACAATCTTGGCCGGTGGCGGGCTGACGGTGCGTGCGAACAGGCAGTCGCGCCCGAGATCGGCATGCGTCTGAATCCCTTGGCCTGCGCAGCCGGCGCGACGATCCCGCAGATGGGCGGACGAGCCGGGTTTTGCGAGAAGGCGCGCCATCCCGCCAACCTGCATCATCCGCTCCAAGGCGCGCCTCCATGGCGCGCCGTCCGGAACGCGCGCTCCTTGCGTTTCGTTGTCGCGAACGGTCGCGACGGCCGTCCCGCGAGTCTGTTCTTCAGCTTTATTCCCAGCCCATAGATCGGAGGTCGAGGATGCCGTGCAGTCTCGATCAGGCGAAACGCCAGCTTCTCGACAGCATTCGCGACCGGCGCGCGGATCATGAAAGGCCCTTTCCCTATCACGTCGTGACAGATCCCGTTGCCGCGCCGCTGCGCGAGGACTTGCGCGCGCTGCCTGCGGCGTCGCGCGCCATGACTGGCGCGCGCTCGGACGGCAACGACTCGCGATTCTATTTCAATCCTTCGGTTCGCGCCGCGCATCGGCCGGCTGACATGCTGGCGCGCGTGTTTCAGGATCGCGACGTCGTCGCGGCGCTCGCGGCCGCGTCCGGCGCGCTGCTCAAAAGCGCGTATCTCCTGATGGAGCTCGCCTGTGATTGCGGCGTCAGCGAACTGCACCCGCATCGCGATCTCGGCGTCAAGCGCTTCACTGGCCTGTTCTATCTGAGCGACGATCCGAAACTCGCCGACGCCCGAACCGATCTCTACACGCCGAAGCCTGATCGCGCCGCGCGCATCAGCGCCGCCGTCGCGCAGGGACGCGACCCCGATCGCGCCGATTTTGAACAGGCGACGGCGCGGCCGCCGCACGGCGCGCGGTTCGGCTATTTCTTCACGCCGTCCGACGTGAGCTGGCACGGCTTCGATCGCCGTCCGCTGAACGGCCTGCGGCAAACGATCATCGTGAATTATCTCGGACCGGCTGCGTCAGGCGAAACCTATCGCAACGTCCAGAATCTCGCTTTTCCCGACGAGCCCATTTCTCTTTGACGGGCCCGCCGCGACGAGCGTCGCTCAATCGCGGTCGGACAAAGAAGGCGGCGGCCCAACATAGCGCGCGCGCGGCCGGATCAGATCGCCGTTCGCCGCCTGCTCCAGCGCGTGCGCGAGCCATCCCGCGCATCGCGACAGAGCGAACAGAACCATCGGCGCCTCTCGCGGCAATTTGAACGACGCTGTCATCGCGGCGAGCGCGAAGTCGATGTTGGGTTTCTCGCCCGTCGCCGCGGCGCCGGCTTCGGCGAGTTCGGCGAAAAGCGGCGTCGGCGTGAAGGAATCCATCAGCGCGGCCGCGCGCGCGTCGCCGTCTGGATAGAGCCGATGGCCGAACGCGGGAATGGCGCGCCCCTGCGCGAGCCATGCGCGAACCGCCTCGCCGACGCCGTCGCGCGCGGCCGATGCAGCGAACGCCTGCGCGGCGGCCGACGCGCCGCCATGCCGCGGACCCGTCAGCGTCGCAAGCCCGGACAGGGCGCAGGCGGCGAGCGATGCGCCTGTCGAAGCCGCAACGCGCGCCGCGAAGGTCGATGCGTTCAGGTCATGATCGGCGAGAAGAACGAGCGCGCGCCGGATCGGATCGGCGGCCTTCGGCTTCGCCCACGCCGCCGCGATGCGCTCGTGAAGAGACCGCCTGCGCGCTCGCGCATCGTCGCGCAGCATTGCGTCCGCCATCGCGGAAACGACCGCGCACGCTTCGGCATGGAGCGCGGATTCCGAGCGGCCCAGCGTCGGCAGCGCGGCGCCGGCGAGCGCCGACAATGCGAGGAACGCGCGCGTGATCGGCGTTTCTGCGTCAGGCGCTCCGCGCTTCAGCGGCTCGCGTGAAAAACCGACCGTCGGCGCCCGCCACAGCAGCGCGGCGACGTCTTCAAGCGTGGCGTGCGACGCGAGCGCGGCCGCGTCGCGGCCGCGATAGAACAATCGGCCGCGCTGCACCGTCGACAGCGCCGACGACAGGACGGGATCGCCCCAGCGGATCGCATCCGCCGCCAGTGTTTCCGATTTGAGCCGCCGGCGGCGGGCGGCCAGCCGCTTCACGTCGGCCGCGCTGTAGAGGCTGCGGCGCGGATCGGCGGGATCCGGCTTCGCCTCGATGCGGCCGCGGCTCACATTGGCGTAGAGCGTCTGCGGCCGCGTTCCAAGCGCCGCGAGCGCTTCGCCGGCGGTCATCCACGCCATCGCGCCTCACATTGATTAATTCGATCAAGATTGACGTCAATTCTAGCAGGCCGCATCTGAACAGCAAGACTGGAGGCCGCTATGCCAAACAACGGAATGGATGATGTGGTCGCCGCCGAGACGGTGCTGTCGGATGTCGACGGAAGCGCCGGACGTCTGATTCTTCGCGGCTATTCGCTCGATGATCTCGCCGGCGTCGCGCGCTATGAAGACATGCTGTCGATTCTGCTCGCGGGTTTTTTCCCCGACCTTCCTGATGAGAAGCGCCTGCCGGCGGCGCTCGGCGCCACGCGGCGCGACGTCGCAGCGCTGATCCGGACCGACGACGCGGCTCTGCCGCCGATCGAAGCCGTGCGCGCGATGATGGCGCGCATCCCCGACGGCGAAGATTGTGAAACGGCGCTGAAGCTGATCGCCGCGCCGGCCGTGTTCACGGCGGCCGTTCTGCGATTGCGCCGCGGCCTCGCGCCGCTCGCGCCGGACGAATCCGCCACGCACGCCGCCGACATCCTGCGCATGATCGAGGGCGCGACGCCGGGACCAGAACGCGTCGCGGCGCTCGACGCCTATCTGGTCACCGTGTCGGATCATGGCCTCAACGCCTCGACCTTCGCAGCGCGCGTGGTCGCCTCCACCCGCGCCGGGCTGACCTCCGCCGTTCTCGCCGCGATCAGCGCGTTGAAAGGGCCGCTGCATGGCGGCGCGCCCGGGCCCGTGCTCGACGCGCTGGACAGCATCGGCGCGCCGGACCGCGCGGAGGAATGGCTGGAAAGCGCTGTGGCGCAGGGGGAACGTCTCATGGGCTTTGGTCACCGCGTCTATCGCGTGCGCGATCCGCGCGCCGACGCGTTGAAGGCGGCGCTCGCCAGACTGGCGCGCAGCGGCGGCGTCGATCTCTCCCGCGTCGCTCTGGCGGAAGCCGTGGAGCGCGCGGCGCTGACGCTGCTGAAGCGGAAAAAACCTGATCGGCCGCTCGATACGAACGTCGAATTCTATACGGCGCTTCTGCTCGAAGCCCTGAACATGCCGCGCGACGCCTTCACCTGCGTCTTCGCGATGGGGCGCGTCGGCGGCTGGATCGCCCATGCGCGCGAGCAGGTTCTGAATGGACGGCTGATCCGGCCGAAGTCGCGCTATATCGGTCCCATCCCGAAAGAAGCCGCATGACGGCCCCTCATCCGGCGCCGCGCGCCGCCTTCTCCCCCTGAACAGGGAGATCGACGAACGGCGCGGTCGCAGCTCAGCTCAGCAGCGGCCCCCATGACGGATCGGACGCGAAATTCGGCGTCGGCACCGGCGCTTCCACGCGGCCCGTGATGTCGACCATGTAGATTTTCGGACCCGACTGGCCGCCGGGATCGCGGAAGAACATCAGGAACCGGCCGTTCGGCGACCAGGTCGGCCCCTCATTGTGATAGCCTTCTGTGAGGATGCGCTCGCCCGATCCGTCGGGCCGCATCACGCCGATCGCGAAGGAGGCCGCGCGCCGCCGCGTGAAAGCGATCAGGTCGCCGCGCGGCGACCAGACCGGCGTCGCATAGGAGCCTTCGCCGAAAGAAACGCGGTTCGCCGCGCCGCCGCGCGCCGGCATGATATAGATCTGCTGCGCGCCGCCGCGATCGCTCTCGAACACGATCTGCGCGCCGTCGGGCGAGAAGCTCGGCGATGTGTCCAGCGCGCCGGTGTCGGTCAGGCGCGTCGTCGCGCGCGAGCGCAGATCCATCATGAAGATGTTGGAGTTTCCCCCCTGCTGCAGGCTCATCACGAGACTCTGCCCGTCGGGAGAGAAGCGCGGCGAAAACGTCATGCCGGGAAAATTGCCGACCGCCTCGCGCTGGTTGCCTTCGAGATTATGGACGTAGACGCGCGCTTCGCCATTCGAGCCGAACGCCATGTAGGCGATGTCCTGCGTGCGCGGCGAAAAGCGCGGCGTGACCACGAGATCGGCGCCGCTGGTGAGAAAGCGGACATTGCCGCCGTCCTGATCCATGAGCGCGAGACGCTTGCGGCGCTTCTCCTTCGATCCGCTTTCATCGACGAACACCACGCGGGTGTCGAAATGCCCCTTCTCGCCGATGATCCGTTCCCACACCGCGTCCGACACCAGATGCGCGACGCGGCGCCAGTTGTTGGGATCGGTGAAGAATTGCTGGCCCGCCGCCTGCTGGCCGGCGGCCACGTCCCACAGCCGGAACTCGACGCGCATGCGTCCCGACGGATCGCGCGAGACGCGGCCCGTGACCAGCGCGACGGCGCCGAGCGCGCGCCAGCTTGCGAAGTCCGGCGCGTTGTCGGGATTGGAGACCTTCTCGACGAAGCTCTCGCGGTCGATCGGCGCGAAATAGCCGCTGCGCTTCAGGTTGTTGGTGATCACGGCGGAAACGCGCTGGCCCTCGTCGCCCTGTCCGATCATGTCGGCGATGGCGATCGGCATCGGCTTGAACGAGCCGGGGCGAAGATCGAAGCGCAGCTCCGCATGGGCGGGTCCGAGCGCGGCGACTGAAATCGGCGCGACCGCGCCCGCGGCCAGAAGGCGGATCAGGCGCCGCCGGTGAAGAATGGGCTGTTGTGAGAACATGGCGCCGGACATTGCAGAGGTTGATGACGGATTTGCGGTGCGCATCGTTCAAAGATCGGACGCGTCGATCGTGATGATCATCGACCGCCATTCCTCGTACTGGGCCATGAAGCGGTCGGGAATTTTATAGGGCGCGCAGGCGCGGATGCCGCGCACGGCCGCTTCGCCGACGGCGCGGTCGCCTCCAACGAGCGCCGGCGGCGCGGCGAGCGCGCCGTCGCGCGTCAGCAGCACGCGAATCTCGGGCCTCGCGTTGCGGTTGGAGCCGGGCGGCACGCTGACGCAGTCGCGCATCTTGGCTTGCAGATAGCCGATCAGCGATTCCCGGTCAGACGGGCTGAGCTTCGGCGCGGAGGATGTCGGCGAGCCGAGAGACGCCTGCCGCTGCGGCTGCGCGCCCGTCGAGCCGGTGGATTGCGCCGGCTGCTTGTTCGCGAGCAGCGTCGCGATGTCGGTCGGGTTGAACGGCTTCTGCTCCGCCTGCCGGCGCGCGGCGGCGGCCTTCGCCTCGGCCTCGCGCTTCGCCTTCTCCTCGGCGGCTTTCTTCGCGCGCTCGTCGGCCATGCGCTTCGCTTCTGCGGCCTTGCGCGCCTTTTCCGCTTCCGCCGCCTTGCGCTCCTCCGCTTCCTGCTTTTCGCGCGCGATCTTCTCGTGCAGGGCCTGAGCCTCCGCTTCGCGCCGCGCCTTTTCCGCAGCCGCTTTTTTGGCTTCCTCCGCCCGGCGCTGCCGAAGCTCTTCGGCCTCCTTGCGCTCCTGCTCTTCGGCGGCCTTCTGCGCCGCTTCCTGTCGCGCCTTGTCCTGGCGCGCCTGCTCGGCCGCCGCGGCGGCGGCCTGGCGCGCCCGTTCGGCCTGCTCCGCCGCGCGGGCCGCAGATTCGGCCGCGGCTTTGGCTTTCACTTCGGCTTCCACCTTGGCGCGCGCCTCGGCGTCCGCGCGCGCCTTCTCTTCGGCGGCTTTCTTGTCCGCCGCTTCGGCTTCCGCCTTTTCATTCGAGGGCGGCGGCCCGGCCGGCGCCTCGACGTCGCGCTGCGCGAGCGGCGCGTCCTGCTTACGCTCGGCGTTCTCGGCCGCGCGATCGACCTTCCGCTGCGCGTTGGCGACGACGGTCTTGGCGTCGCGCTCGCCGCGCGTCATCTGGCGCAGATCCGACTCGCTCACGAAATCGACGGGGATGGCCTCCTCGTGGTCGGCGAACTGCTTAGCGCTCGAAAAGCCGACGAAAAGAACGACGAAAAGCGCCGCATGCGCGACGCTTGAAAAAATCATCCCCGGTTCGGAGCGGTTGAAACGCACGGAGCCTGTCAGCCTCAACTCTTGGGATCAGGCTCGGTGACGAGTGCGACCTTTTTGTAGCCCGCCTGTGTGATGGTCGCCATGATCTGGGCCACGCGGCCGTAATCGACTTTCTTGGCGGCGCGCACATAAATGCGCTCCTCGAAGCCCTGCTTCGCCGCGACCTGCAGTTGCGGAACCAGCGTCTCGTCGGTCAGCCTGGTCTCGCCGATGAACACTTCGCCGCGCTCGTTGATCGACACCGTCACCGGCTGCCTGTCGATATTGAGCGGGGCGGCGCGCGTCTGCGGCAAATCGAGCGGCACGCCGACCGTCAGCAGCGGCGCCGCGACCATGAAGATGATGAGCAGCACCAGCATGACGTCGATGAACGGCGTCATGTTGATGTCGGACATCGGCTGGAAACGCTTGGTTCGCCGGCGTCTGCGTCCCCCGCCGCCCGCCGCTCCGACTGACATCGCCATGTGCGGGCCCCTTACGCGGCGGCGCGATCGGAAGCGTGCTGCGAGCGCGCCTCGTCGATCTGCCGCGACAGGATGGCGGAGAATTCGTCGGCGAATCCTTCGAGCCGGCTCGTCGCCTTCGTCGCCTCCGCCTGCAGCTTGTTGTAGGCGATGACCGCCGGAATCGCCGCGAACAGGCCGACCGCCGTGGCGAACAGCGCCTCCGCGATGCCCGGCGCCACGACCGCGAGCGAGGTGTTTTTTGACGCCGCGATCGACTGGAACGAATTCATGATGCCCCACACCGTTCCGAACAGGCCGATGAACGGCGCCGACGCGCCGATTGTGGCGAGCACCAGCAATTTGGATTCAAGCCGTTCCGCCTCGCGCTGGATCGTCACGTCGAGCACCTTGTCGATGCGCGTGGTCAGCCCGTGCATGGCGCGGCCGCCATTTTCGAAGGTCCGTTTCCACTCCCGCATCGCCGCGACGAACACGGCGGCCATGCCCGACGTCGGCCCCTGGGACAGCGTCTTGTAGAGATCGTCGAGCGACTGCCCGGACCAGAACACGTCCTCGAACTTGTTCATCTCCCGGCGCGCGCGGGCGTAAAGGATCGACTTGTCGATGATGATGCCCCAGCACCAGACCGACGCCGCGATCAGGCCGAGCATCACGAATTTGACGACGATATGGGCCTGCCAGAACAGGCCCCAGAGCGAATGTTCGGAGGAAACGGCGGAAGCTGCGTCAGCGGGATTCATGAAAGAGCCTTGTCCGGTCGAATGCGGGCCGTGGCGATGGCGAGGTCCGCGCCAATACAACGCGCCAGCGGCGCGGACGCCGGACGGTGGGAAGGGGCTTTTGCCCCCGAATCTGTCCAAACAAGGGCGTTTGGCCGCGCATGCGCCCCTTCGTTGATTTTACGCGACGATTCAAGACTCCGACAGGGTTAACCGTTGGTTATCGCCGGAGCTCGCCGCGGCGCATTCCGGCCGGAAACGCCCAAAAGAGGCGCCGAGCGCCGCCAGAGCGCCCGCCAGCGCGTCCCAGCCGGAGGTGTGGCCGATGCGGGCGACCTGGGCGAGAAGGGCTATGGCGCGGGCCTCGTCGCCCGCCGAGAGCGCGAAAAGCGTCTCGTGGAGCGTTTCCCCGCCGATCCCGCCCGCCGCCGCGCGCAACATGGCGCCGCTGAGGATGGTGGTGGCTCCCACGCCCGCCGCGACCTGTCCAGCGATCGCCGCCGCGACCTCGGGCCGCCCGGCGAGCCGCAGCGCGATCATCGCCCCGCCGATGAAGTCGTCTCCGGCGGGAGTGAGCCCGGAGCCGAGGCCGATAAGACCGGACACGGGCGGCGCGCCCTCGCCTGTCGCCATCCAGCGCGAGAGCGCGCGCGTCCGCTCCCGCAGCGCGCGCTCGACCGGCGAGGAGGCGGCGTGTCCGTCGTCCAGCGCGGCGCGGAACGCGCCGTCGGCGGGCGCTCTGGCGAGCGCGGCTTGCATCAGCGCGGCCACGACGGCGGGCGACGGCGGCGAAAGATCAGCGCGCGTCGGCGACCAGTCCGCGGCTGCGGCCGCATCGAAATGATGTCCGTCGCCTGTCGTGATCCGCCTGGCCGCGATGCGCGCCGTCGCGCCGACGGCGGGCGCGGGAAACGTTGCGAAAGGCTGCGTCAGCACCGCGTTGAGCGCGCCGTTTCCGAGCGTTGCGTCGACCACGCACAGCGCATCGTCGCCTGCTTCGAGATGAAGGCTCCGCGCGAAGACGGCGCTGACGCGGGCGGATGCGTGCTGTTCGAGAAACCGCCGCGCGAACGGCCCGACACGCGCGATGCGGACGATCATTCAGCGCGCGCGGATCATATGATCCGCGACGATATGCGTGCCGGCGGCGCCGGTGATCGCGGCGTGCGCCTCGTCGAGCGCGCCGATGATGCAGCGGTCGCCGCCGCCTTCGATGAATTGGATCGCGGCCTCGACCTTCGGTCCCATGCTGCCCGGCGGAAACTGCCCGTCCGCCAGATGTTTCTTCATGTCGCTGACGGAGACGACGTCGAGAAACTGCTGGTTCGGCTTGCCGAAATGAATCGCGACGCGCGGCACGGCGGTCAGCAGCACCATTGTATCGATGTCGATCACATTCGCCATCAGGGCCGAGGTGAGATCCTTGTCGATCACCGCCGCGACGCCCGTGCGCGCGCCCTTCGGGCCCCGCACCACGGGAATGCCGCCGCCGCCGCCCGCGATCACGATGGTGCCGCGTCGGCAGAGCACCTGCACCAGCGAAATGTCGCAGACATGCTTCGGTTTCGGCGACGGCACCACATGGCGCCACCCGCGACCGGAATCCTCCTTCATCAGCCAGCCGAGTTCGGCCGACACCGCTTTCGCCTGCTCCTCCGTGAAGAACGGGCCGACAGGCTTCGTCGGATTCTTGAAAGCCGGATCGTCGGGATCGACTTCGACCTGCGTCAGAAGACAGGCGACGTGACGCGGATTGTCGGCCTCCCGCAGCGCGTTCTCCATCGCCTGCATGAGCAGATAGGCGATGCCGCCCTGGCTGTGCGCGACGCAGATGTCGAGCGTCATCGGCGGAATGCGGTCGCGCGTCAGCGCCTGCCGCATCAGGATTTTTCCGACCACAGGGCCGTTGCCGTGCGTGACGACGAGATAATTGTCCATCAGCGCGATCGGCAGCAGCGCCCGCGCCGTGCGCTCGGCGATGTCCTTCTGTTCCTGCGAGGTGCCGGAGATATTTTCCGGGTGGGTCGCGTTGCCGCCGACCGCGATCAGGAGACGCTTCGGGATCGGCAGCGCGCTCATCACGACTCCGTCAGCTTGTCACGGCGCGGAGCGCCAGCGCGACCGCATCGGCGTTCGAGGGCGCGACGATGACGCCGGCCTCTTCGAGCTTGCGGGTCTGCGCGCTCAGGGGTTGAGGATCGTCCTCGACGCCGGTCACGGAGCCGATCACGAGCGGCCCTTTCTCGACACGATCTTTAAGCAGCGCGGCGAGATGCCCCGCCGGGTCGATATGGCCGCCGAAGCCGAGCACGATATCGATCAGGATCACGCCGACGGAGGGGTCGGCCAGCGCCTCGCGCAACGGCTGATCGCGCACGGAGGGTTCGATCATCGGATGCGGGCGCCCGCGCGTGAACTCGTCGTCGCCGAGGTCGATCAGCACATGCCCGTGATCCTGCGGCGTCGCGCGCCGCACGCCGGGAATCGGAACGTTCGAGCAGGCGGCGACGCCGGCGTCCCGGAACAGCACCTGCGCTTCCGCGCAGAGCGTGCCGCCCGAATAAAGGCCGCGCACGCTTTTGCCGCGCGCGACGCCGTCGGCGAGAGAAGCCGCGCGCGTCTGCAGCCGTTTCCCCGTCGCCAGTTCGGCGGCCGATTTCAGCGTCGTCGCGAGCCGCGCGTCGCCATGCAGCGGAACATGAGTCGCGCCGATGAAGCAGACCGTGAAGCTCTTGCGGCTTTCGCCGATGCGCGTTGCGATTTTCTCGACGACGGAGGCGGCGGGCGGCTTGGAGATCAGAACGATGTGATCGGTGTCGTCGTCCTCGTCGAGCAGGTCGATCGCCTGCAGCGTCGAGAGTCCGCCCACCTCCGCCTTGAGATCGCGTCCGCCGACGCCAATCGCATGCGACACTCCGTCGCCGAGCCGCGCGATGAGGCACGACACTTCCTGAATGCCCGTGCCGGACGCGCCGACGATGCCGATGCGGCCCCGCGGAACCTTGTTGGCGAAAGCGAGCGGCGCGCCTGCGATGATCGCCGTTCCGCAATCGGGCCCCATCACGAGCAGCCCCTTCTCGCGCGCTTCCTGCTTCAGCGCGACTTCTTCGTCGAGCGGAACATTGTCGCTGAAGATCATCACATTGAGGCCGAGCGCCAATGCTTTCCGCGCTTCCGACGCGGCGTAGTCGCCCGGCGTCGAGATCAGCGCGAGGCTGGCGTCGGGCGCGCTCGCGACGGCGGCGCGCAGCGAGCGCGGCCGCCAGGTCGAGGCGTCTACAGCGGACTGCTTCGGCTGATCGAGCCGCGTGTTCGCTGTGGCGAGAGCGAAATCCGCCGCGGCCCGCGTGGCGGCGCGCACCGCCAGCACGAGATCGCCTGCGGCGGCCGATTCGCCTGTCGCGTCGAGCGTTTTCGCGTCGCGGAGAATGTCCTTGTTCGCCGGCGTGCCCATCATCAGGCCGGCTTCCTCGATCCCGTCGAGCGCCGCGATCTCGCGCGACAGCCGCATCAGCGCGACCGAGTCGAGATAGAGGCCGGACCTTACCTGATTGACGATGACGCTCATGACACGCCCATGCGTTTGGCGAACCCGACGAGCGCTTTTTCGAAACAGGCGAGCGGCGCTTTCACGACGCCGGCGCCGACCTGCCCGACGCCCGGCTTGCGATGCGCGATGCCGGTGTTGATCATCGGCTGGACGCCGGTGTCGACCACGAGCCTGACGTCGATGCCGGTGGGAACGCCCGCATAATCCATCGAAGGGATCGTCCATTCCGGATTCTGCCCGATGGTGATCTCGCCCATGCTGCGCGTGAAGTCGGCGGCGCGCGACGCGGGGCCGGCGCCGATGAAGCCGACGACGGCCGGCGCCGCGCCCATCGCGAATCCGCCGAGCCCGACGACCTCCACGATCGCCGAATCGCCCATGTCGGGGTTCGCGTCCGCGGCGGAATAGCCCGGAAAATAAAGCCCCTGCGGCATCTCCACCGGCGCCACGAACCATTCCTCGCCCACGCCGCTGAGGCGCACGCCGAAATCGGTTCCGTTCCGGCACATCACCGTGACGATGCTCGATCCCTCGACGCCCTCCGCCGGCATCGAGATGGATTTGCCCATCGCCATCGCGACATTGAGGAAGAACTGGTCGTTGCGCCCGATGAAATCGAGAATCGCGGCGAGCGCCGCGCGGTCGCTCACCTTGCGCGCGAGCGCCGGCGCCAGCAGGCGCAGAAGCAGGCTGGAGCAGGCGATGTTGCGCTGATGCATCTCGTCGCCCATCGACAGGCCGCGCGCGATCAGAGGCTTCAGCGGAACGCCGCCGAGATCGCGCAGCGCCGCGCCGAGGCCCGGGCCGAGCACGTCGCGAATCCATCGCAACCGATCGAGCACCTCGGCGTCATTGCCGCCGAAGCGCATCACCTTGCCGAGTCCCTCATTGATCGCGCAGAAGGCGCGCACGCCGAAGGCGCGATTCTCGACCACGAGCAGCGGCTGACTCACCGTCGTCATCCCGGTCATCGGCCCGACGCAGTCGTGATGATGATTCGGCTCGAACCGGAAAGCGCCGGCGGCTGCCATCGCTTCGGCTTCGTCGAGGGTCTTGGCCCAGCCCTCGAACACGGCGACGCCGGCGATCGCGCCGCGCATCGGTCCGCACATCCGCTCCCATGCGATCGGCGGCCCGGAGTGAAGAATCATCCTGTCGGCGAGGCGCGGCAGCGCCACATGCGCCGGAACCACATCGACCAGCACGGGGTCCGCCGCGAGCATCCGCCGCAGGGTTTCGGCGTTGGCCGCCTCGATTCTCGCTGGAATGTCGCTCATGGCGGCTACGCGCCAAGCTTGGAGAGAAGACGCGCGAGGTCGGGCTTGCCGCCGGCGGGCGGCGACCACTGCACGCGCACGACAGGGACTTTCTGGCGGGCCAGATCGTCGCTGAATCCGTCGAGGCCGACATTGACGACCTTGAGCGGGGTTTTGAGAAGGGTTTTGGGTCTGTTCTGGCTCATCGGCTCCAACTCTTAAAACGAAACCGCGCGCCAAGGAAATCGGGCCGGCGCTCGCCTTGGGGTCCGCGATCGTCTATCGAACCGGCGCGAAAGGCCGTTTGATGATCGGGTCCCTGGTTTCCGTCGGCGAGTGCATGGTCGAGTTGGCGCGCGGCGGCGACGGCCGCTTCGGCCTCGCCTATGGCGGCGACACCTTCAACACGGCGGTCTACGCCGCGCGCATGGGCGTGCCCACGGCCTACGCCACTGCGCTCGGCGACGACGCCTACAGCAATGGCATCGCTGCGCTTGGCGAATCGGAGGGCGTGGACATGGCGCTCGCGCCGCGCCGCGCCGGCCGCATGCCGGGCCTTTATCTGATCGAGACGAACGAGCAGGGCGAGCGCAGCTTTTTCTACTGGCGCGACCGTGCGCCCGCGCGCGAACTGTTCGAGGACGCAGGCGCCGCCGGCGTCGTGACCGCCCGCATGGCGCAGGCGGCTTTGGCGTATTTCTCCGGCATCACCCTGTCGCTCTATTCGCCCGCCGGCCTCGACGCCTTCGAGCGGGCGCTGCGGGCGGCGAAACAGGCCGGCGCGCGCATCGCCTTCGACGGCAATTTCCGGCCCCGCGGATGGGGCGGCGACAAGGAGCGCGCGCGCGGCGTCTTCCAGCGTTTTCTCGCGCTCTGCGACGTCGCGCTGCCGACCTTCGATGACGAGCAGGCGTTGTGGGGGGATTCGTCGCCCGTCGACACGATCGCGCGTCTTGGCGCGCTCGGGGTCGGCGAGGTCGCGGTCAAGAACGGCGCCGACGGCGCGCTCGTCCGCGCCGGCGGCTCGGAATTTGTCGCGCCGGTTCCCGAGCGGATCATTGCGGTGGACACGACGGCGGCCGGCGATTCCTTCAACGCCGGCTATCTCGCCGGGCGCCTGCGCGGCGCGGAGCCCGCAGACTCAGCGCTCCTCGGCCATCGGCTTGCCGGAATCGTGATCGGCCATCGCGGCGCGATCGTGCCGAAGGAGGCGACCCGCGCCCTTGTGGAGACGGCGCGCGCGACGAATATCTAGACCAAAGGGAGCGAAGAACGATGGCGGGTCCCGGCAAATCTCGATCCTTTCTCGACCAGGCGCGCAGCGTCGGCGTGATCCCTGTCGTCACCATCGAGCGCGTCGCGCACGCGGTTCCGCTAGCGCGGGCGCTGGCGGCGGGCGGCTTGCCTCTGATCGAGATCACCCTGCGCACGCGCAGCGCGCTCGACGCGATCAAGGTCATCGCCGAGGAGGTGAAGGACGTCGTCGTCGGCGCCGGCACCGTGCTCGACCCGGCGCAGGGCGCGGCGGCCGTGGCGGCGGGAGCGCGCTTCGTCGTCTCGCCCGGCGCGACCGACCGGCTGGTGGATGCGGCGCAGGAATGGGGCGTGCCCTACCTTCCCGGCGTCGCCACGGCCTCCGAGGCGATGCGGCTCGCCGAGCGCGGCCTGACGTTCCTCAAGCTGTTTCCGGCCGAGGCCGTCGGCGGAATGGCGCTCCTGAAATCGCTCGCGGCTCCCCTGCCCGAGATCATGTTCTGCCCGACCGGCGGCATCGACGCGTCGAAGGCGGCCGCCTATCGCGCTTTGCCCAATGTCGCCTGCGTCGGCGGGTCCTGGATGGCGCCGCACGCCGCGATGGAGGCGGGCGACTGGGGGCGCATCAGGGAACTGGCCGAAAGCGCCCGGGACGGCGCTTGAGGTTCCGCACGTCGCGTGGCATCCGGCTGACCGGTGCGAAGAAGTTCTCAGGAGAGCCGCATGAAACTTGATTCCTCGATGGCGGCCGTGGTCACCGGCGGCGCTTCCGGCCTTGGCGAGGCGACCGCGCGGATGCTCGCCGGCGAAGGCGTGAAGGTGGCGCTCTTCGACCTCAACGCCGAACGCGGCGAAGCTGTCGCGAAAGAGCTCGGCGGCGTCTTCTGCAAATGCGACGTCGCGAGCGAAGCCTCCGTCGACGAGGCGCTGGCCTCGGCGCGCAAGGTCCATGGCGTCGAGCGCATCCTGGTGAATTGCGCCGGCATCGGCCCGGCCATGCGCACCGTGTCGAAAAAGCGCGACACCGGCGCGCTGGTCGCGCACGACATCGCCTTCTATGCGAAGGTGATCCAGATCAATCTCATCGGCACCTTCACCATGATCGCGAAATCGGCGGTGGCGATGTCGGCGCTCGATCCGGTCACGCCCGACGGCGGCCGCGGCGTCATCATCAACACCGCTTCGGTGGCCGCGACCGACGGCCAGATCGGCCAGGTCGCCTACGCCTCGTCAAAGGGTGGCGTGCTCGGAATGACGCTGCCGGCGGCGCGCGACCTCGCCAATGTCGGCATCCGCGTCAACACCATCATGCCGGGCCTGTTCGAGACGCCGATGTTCCTCGGCGTGACGCCGGAATTCCGCCAGGCGCTCGAGGCGAGCGTGCCGTTTCCGTCGCGTCTCGGCCGGCCGGACGAATATGCGCATCTCGCCAAGGCCATCATCGAGAACGACATGATGAACGGCTTCGCGCTGCGTCTCGACGGCGCGGTGCGCATGGCGCCGAAATAGCGCCGGGAGCCTTTCGAGATGCAGCGCGTCTGCTTTCTCCTGAAGGTGAAGCGGGAGCGCCTCGCGGACTACAAGGCGGCGCATCAGAACGTCTGGCCCGAGATGCTCGACGCGCTGCGCGCCGCCGGCTGGCGCAACTACTCGCTCTTCCTGCGCGACGACGGGCTCCTCGTCGGTTATTTCGAAACGAACGATCTGCAACAGGCGCGCGCGAGAATGGCGGCGACCGACGTCAACGCGCGCTGGCAGGCGACGATGGCGCCTTATTTCGAAGCGCTCGACGGACGCCGCCCCGACGAAGGCGCGGAAATGCTGACGAGCATATTCCATCTGGCTTAGAGCATGCTGTTGTTTCATGGAAACAGCGGCATGCTCTAAGTCCTTCCGACCGCATGATGTGTTCGGAAAACCGAATTCCACTGTTCCGCATCATGCTCTAGGCGCGCCCATGCTGCGCGGCGCGTTGAAAAAAACAAAACGCTATGAATGAAGGCGCTTCTGTCGCGGCTTCCTCTTACATCTCCGGCGCGACGACGACGCCTTCGACGCCGCCTTCAACGGCTGTCTTGAGAAACCCGTTGCCGCGCAGCTCCACGATCAGCGCATTCAGCGACGTCAGAAGCTCCGGCTTGTCTTTCGCCACAGCGATGGCCTGCGGCGCGCCGTAGAGATTGTCGGGCAGAAGGCGCAATCCCTTGGCCCCGCGTTGCGCCGAGGCGAGCCGCTGGCGCGAGCCGCCGAAAGCGTCGATCGCGCCGTCGCCGAGCCACGCCACCGCTTCCTGCAAGGTCGTGTCGGCGCTTTCCCTCAGCGCCGCCTGCTTCACCCATCCCTTTAGATAGGGGCCGATCGTGTCGCGGCTCGACGCGGCGATGACGCGCCCCGCCTTGTCGACGTCGGCGACGGACTTGATCGCCGAATCCTCCCGCACCAGGAAACTCTGCTGCACCAGCATGTAGGGTCGCGTGAAGGCGACGGCGGCGCTGTCGTCGGGCGCAAGGAAGCCGACCTCGGCCGCGCCCGTCCGCACCGCCTCGATCACAGCCGCCGGAGAGGAAAAAGCCGCGAATGACACCGCGACGCCGCGCCGGCGCGCGATCTCCCGCGCCAGCTCCGCCGCCGCGCCCTTGATCTCCCCGGTGACGACATTGCGGATGGCCTGCGCCGGATTGGTGGAGAGATAGGCGGCCTTCAGCCCGCCCGCTGGCGGCGTCAGGGACTGCGCGGCCGCCATCGCCGTTGAGAAGGCGAGAAACGCCGCGGCGACGAGGCCCCTCATCATCAATTCGCTCTCCCTGGTCCGGCGTCGGCGCCCGGCGTGCCCCGATCCGACAGCCGTGTTATCCTGTCCCCGCCAATGACGGCAATTCGAGGTCGCCCCCTGCCCGCCTTCCTGTCGCGCCTGTTCTGGTTCGTTCTCGCGATCCTGTTTCTGATCGAGGCCTGGCTGTGGGTCCGCCTGGAATGGATCGTCGAGCGGCTGGTCGCGATTGTCCCGTTCGAGGCTTTCAAGCGCAAGCTCGCGGAAGTGATCGGCCGGCTGCCGCCTTACGCCACTTTCGTCGTCTTCATCGTGCCGGGCGTTCTGCTCCTTCCCTTCAAGGTCGCCGGACTCTGGCTGATCTCGCACGGTTATCTCGTGGCGGGAGCGCTCGTCTTCGTCGCCGCGAAACTCGTCGGCACCGGCGTCGCCGCCTTCCTGTTCCATGTCTGCCACGCCAAGCTGATGACGATCGGGTGGTTCGCCCGGCTTTATGACGCCGTGCTGCGCGCGAAACGGTGGGCGGACGATCTGGTCGCGCCCTACAAGCGGCGCGTGCGCGCCTATGGCAGGCTGCTGCGCCGGCGCAACCCGTCGCTGTTCGCGCGGCGCGTCAGTTTCCTGCGGCGGCGCGCGGCGGCGCGGACGGCCTGACCGTCACGCGCGCGGATGAGCGGCGCGATAGGCTTCGAGAAGCCGCACGGCGTCGACCTTCGTATAGACCTGCGTGGTCGACAGCGAGGAATGGCCGAGCAACTCCTGGATGGCGCGCAAATCGCCGCCCTTGCCGAGCAGATGGGTCGCGAAGGAATGGCGCAGCGCATGCGGCGTCGCCGTGTTCGGCAGCCCGAGCGCGCCGCGCAGCCGCTCCATCGCTAGCTGGACAATGCGCGGCGACAGCGGTCCGCCCTTGGCGCCGCGGAACAGCGGCTCCTCCGGCGCGGGCCGATAAGGGCATTGCGCGACATAATCGTCGATCAGCCGCGCCACCTGCGGCAGCAGCGGCACGATGCGCTCCTTGCCGCCCTTGCCGGTGACGCGCAGCGAATCGAGTCCGGCGCGCGGCGCGTCGCGCAGCGTGATCGACAGGGCCTCCGAGATGCGCAGCCCCGCGCCATAGAGAAGGCCGAGCACAGCCGCGTCGCGCGCGAGAATCCAGGGCTCGCGCTCCTCGCCCGCGCGGCTGTCGACGCTGCACAATCGCCGCGCCGCGCCGGCCGCGATCGGTCGCGGCAGTCCTTTTTTTATCTTCGGCGGCCGGATCGCGGCGAAGGCGCTCGCCGCCCCGCGATCGGTCCGTTCGAGGAAGCGCGCCAGCGAACGCAAGCCGGCGATCTGGCGCATGAGGGAACGGCTTTCGACGCCCTGATCGCGGCGGAATGCGAGAAAGCCGCGCAGATCGACGGGCTTCAGCGCCGCGAGCGCATCGAGCGTCACCGCTTCGCCGCGATCGGCCGCAAGCCATGACAGGAACTGCCGCGCGTCGCGCTGATAGGCTTCGACCGTCTTCGCCGCCATCGCCCGCTCGTTCGCGAGCGCGCGCAGCCAGTCCTTGATCGCGGCGGCGAGATCAGGCGCCGCCGGGGCGACGATCCAGGGGGCG
>MKVY01000043.1:0-605 GCA_001899525.1 Rhizobiales bacterium 65-9 | reverse complement strand
GCCAGTCTGATCCGAGAGTCTGAATCGATGGTGACCGCCGCGCTTGTCCGCCGCCGTCAATTGGCCCAGATCGTCGCCGAGCAGACCGCGTGAGCCTCTTGGACGACAATCAGCATCTGGCCGATCGCGACCGCGCCGATTCCGCTGCGTCAAGCGGTGTCGCCGACGTGCTAGCGCCGGTGGCGGTGGACACCGCCTATTCCTACGCCATTCCGCCGGGCCTCGCGCTCGCGCCCGGAGACATCGTCGCGATTCCGCTCGGCCGTTCGCAGACGGTCGGCGTCGTCTGGGCCGTCGACCGGTCGCGCAGCGGCGGCAATCTGAAGGCGATCGAGGGAAAGCTCGACGTTCCGCCGATGCCGGCGGGGCTGCGGCGCCTCATCGAATGGCTCGCGAACTACACGCTGTCGCCGCGCGGCATGGCGGCGCGCATGGCGATGCGCCTGCCGCAGGAGCATCCCGAGCGCGTCGCGCTGACGGTGCGCGCCAGCGGGACGGAGCCGGGGCGCATGACGCCGGCGCGGCGGCGCGTGATGGCGTCGCTCGCAAATGGACTGGCGACGCCGAAGCGGGCGCTCGCGGAGGCGGCCGGCGTGTCCTCCTCG
>MKVY01000042.1:179678-201137 GCA_001899525.1 Rhizobiales bacterium 65-9 | reverse complement strand
GAAGCGCGACGATCATCGGCGTTCCCCCGGCGGATCGAGGGGGAGCCGGGGCGCTTCGGGATCGCCGCTCTCGGACGTGAGGATGTCGCCGGAGGCCCTTCGGGGACAGGCTTGCGCGGTCGGAAAGTTCTTTTTCGCGGCTACGTTGAGGCTTCTGGCGGCGCCGCGGATGAGCTTTTCCACATCGCGCGCGCGCTCTTCAAAGTTAGATTCTTGGTTAGACTCTAAGTTAAGGGCGCGAATCCGCCTGCGATTTCCAGACGTTAAGGCCGGTTTCGGTTCCTGATAGCACGAGCCTCGGGTTCCCGATGGCACGATAGTCCGGGTTCCCGATAGCACGAGCCCGTCCACAGGTTTTCCACAGGACGGGAGCGGCTCGAAGGCGAGCAGCGTGCGCCCGCCGATCTCCATCTCCAGCGACAGGACATAGCCGGGCAGCGGCTGGCGCCGCACGATATCGCGAAGCTCGAACGCGAAGCGTTTGAACGGCGACAGACTGCCGGATTTGACGTGGAGGTGGCGCAGGTCGAACCGCCAGCCGTCGCGCTGGCGGCCGCCGTGCTTGCGCACGATGCGGTAGAGCCAGCGGTCGAGGCCGCCGGTGAGATCGAAATAGGCCGGGTCGATGGTGAGGATGAGCGCGTCGTCGAGGACGGCCTTGTAGAACCAGTCGGGGACGATCAGCTCGATGCCGTCCGGCCGCCCGTGGCGGTCGGTGCGCTCCTGCCATTCGTTGATCCACGAGAAGCGGTGGCGACGGCCCTCGACCGGCTGGCGGATCGATGTCGAGATCGTGGTCGATTGCAGCCGGTCCAGCGCCGCCTTGAGGCGTTGATAGTCGCGCAAGCTGGTGCCGCGTCCGACATAGGTGAGGATTTCATAGGGCGTCGCGGCCATCAGCCTGGAGGTGCGCAGCCCGTTGTCGCGGGCTTCCACGATCTGGCTGGCGGCCCAGATCAGGATGTCGGCGTCCCAGATCGTGGCCATGCCGTGATCGGGAACGGCCTCGACGCGGATCGTGATGTCGCCGGCCGAAAAGTCGATCGGGGCGACGCGATGGGATTTGGAGAGGGAGAAGAAAGGATAGGCCATGAGATCCTGCGCGTCTCGTGGCGCGAAGTCGCCGGGGAGCGCGCGAAACAGATCGAGCTGCCCACGCTCCGAAGGGTCACGACGCCGCACCACCATGAAAGGGACCGGCCACGATCAGCGTGCGTATCGGCCGGCGATCTGGCCGGTCGGCAGCGTCTGGCGCTTTGCGGGAAGCACGGAGCCGCGCGGATCGGAGGTCGAGGTGACGGCGCCGCGCTCGGCCCAGGTTTCGAGATCGTCGACGGCATAGACGACGCGCCCGCCGAGTTTGCGGTAGGCCGGGCCGGTGCCGTAGGTCCGGTGTTTTTCGAGCGTGCGGGCGGACAGGCTGAGAAACTCGGCAGCTTCCTTGGTCCGCAGGTAGCGTGGCGGGATCGCGGTGATATCGGGTCGCATGGGGCGGGCCTCCGTGGGGTTGCTGGGCACCGCTGGCGATCAGCGGCTGACAGCGACCACGGTGGCGGAGGAAAGCCGGCGGGAGGGATGGGGAACTTGGGGTGGCTGAAATCCCCACCCCTGCCGCGGAGTAGGCTAGACGCGACGGCGATGCCGGAGCAGGCGCAGATAGCCTCCATCGATGAGCGCCATTCCGGCTTCGACGAAGGCGATCGCGGCGTCGCGGAGTGGCGATGTCTTCCAGGGCTCTGTATCGACGCGCGCCGCGCCATAGATCGCAATGGCGATCTCGCGATAGGTGGCGCCGTTCATGCGGCCGTCTGCGGCGCGGAGCCTCAGACGAAAGCGGCGGCGTTGATCGACCGTCATGCGCGTATCGGGCAGCGGCGGGCGCCCGAGCCAGGTGCGCGCGAGGCGTGTTAGCGCATCGATGCGATCGAGGATGTCATCATCAAGTGGAATGACGGCAGCGAGTTGATCGCCCGGAGACGTACCGGGAAGGAGCAGAACCTGTAGATCGTGTTCGGTAAGACTGGAATATGACCCTTCGGGGCCGTCACGCTCCGCGACGAACCTGTCGGCGAGAGCATTTGAGGTGGTGGGCAGGAAGTTTGGCCGCTCCGACAGCAAGACCACGGCTGGATCGCTCGACGGCGACCAGATCACCTGTTGTTGCGCGGCGGAAAGACCTGGTCTTGCCGGGAAATCGCAACCCCCAACGCTGCTGCTGCTCGCGAGGCAGCGGCAAGGTTTCGGTGCGGGCGCGGACCAGGGTGGCGTACTGGTCCTGATAAGGATGGTGCCTGCGAAGGCATTCCCAGGCGAGGCCCTCGATCGGCAGAGCATCGAGGAAATCGTAGCTGCGGTCGTTCCGCCAGTCTGATGTATCGGGCCTCATCGCATCAACTCCCCGCATGGTGCGTGCAAGTCGAGCGCATTACTTTTGCCGGGCCGGGCGTAATTTGGAAGCTTGGGGGAGAGCATCGGGTGATGTCGAAAGGGCATCACGCCGCCTGCCGGCCGATCAGCCGTGCGCCTGTCGAAGAAGGTGCCGATAACCGGTATGCGTCATCCAGCGAGCACGATCGAGATGGCTGTCATGGATGCGTCGGCACCGTTCTGGCTCGCGGGCAGGATCGAGGCCGAACAAGACCTGCACGGCTTCCTCCCAATGGGCGCCGTCGGCGACCGCATCCAGCAGACGCATGTAGAGCTTGACGTGCGACCTGTCATAGTCGGTGAGATCTTGTCCGGACGGGGCGAGGTCATCGAATGGCTCGATCATTATGCCGACTCGGTAGATATGCGACGTATGTCTATTAACCAAGATTGATCCGAAATGGATCGACCGCGTGCACCAGCAAGTCTTGCCGGTCGCGGATCAGCGCGAGGGATTGGATCGAGTGGGATTGTTTCCGCGATCATCGACCAATAGCACTCCTTGCCCTCGGTCGGTCGACAGGAAGACGATGCCAGCGGCTTCAAGAGCCCTGCGTGTCTGATCGCGTGTTGCCTCATACACCTCGAGCCCGCTTTCGGATTCGAGGCGCTTGAGTGCGGTCAGTGCTATGCGGGCCTTGTCAGCGAGCGTCTCCTGCGTCCAACCCAGCAACGCGCGTGCGGCCCGTGATTGTCGGGCGGTGATCATGCATGATCACCTCCCATTCGGACCTACGCGCATTCCAGAACTACGACTATTTTAGTCGTCGTTGCTCTATTTTGCCAGTCTAAAGACGCTGCATGAAATCTGCGGCGACGTGGTTCCGGTGCAGTGATTCGCGGGGCTGCGCGGTATCGGGGCGCCTGAAAGGCGGTCTCGGCCCGCAGCGCGCCGACGACCGCGTTGTGCGGGCGGCGTCCAAAAAGTGGAGGGGCGGATGATCCGCCCCGTTTCACGCGAAGGGATCGATCTCGGAGACGATGGTGTCATCGTCGCCGTCATATTCCGTGGCGGGCATCACGCTCATGGTGCCGTCGCCGGCGCGGAAGATGACGATGGCGACCATCAAGGTGGAGGCGAGACTGGCGGCGTAGGCGTTGGCAGTTGCGAGGGTCATTGTCCGGCTCCCGATTTTGGCGGGGACCATTCCCCGCTCGACGGGCGCCCGAAGTGTTTTGGGCTCGGCCGGGGTCATCGCGCAGGCGAAGACGAAGCGACCGCACGCTTGCGTAGCGGACCCCATGAGGGTTGACCCTGGAAGGCTGGGACCGGAACCAAGGTTAAGCCACAAGAACGGGGTGGTTTCCGCTTGCCGGAGCCGGTTGGCCCTGCATTGCCCTTGCCGGCGCTGCCCTGGCTCGCTGCCTGACGGTCGCGATCGTCCGCGGTTGTCTATGGTCCGCGTGATGCCCGCCGCCGAATATGCGCCTCGCGTGCGCCGGTCAGTTTGATCCCTCTGCGTAAAGCGGCACGCAGCATTCAGGGGCCGCAACACAGGGCGGCGTCGGTCCTGGGCGAACATGAGAAATCCCGGCGGCTTTCGCCGCCGGGTCTTCGGCCGTCCGATCAGAACGGGATGTCATCGTCGTCGATGAACTTGCCGTCGTCGTTCTCGGTCTGCTTCGCCCGGTTCAGGAAATCGACGGTCTCGGCGATGATCTCGCAGCCGTAGCGGTCGTTGCCCTGCTGGTCGGTCCATTTGGTGTAGTGGATGCGGCCGCGAACCAGAACCTTCATGCCCTTTTCGCAATGCTCCTCGATCGTCTTGCCGAGGCCGTTGAAGGCGGTGATCCGGTGCCATTCGGTGTCGTGCACCCGGTAGCCCCTGTCGTCGCGGACCACCTTGCCTTCCGAGTAGCGCGGGCGCGAGGTTGCGAGGGTGAAGTGGGTGATGCGGGTGCCGCCCTGGGTGGCGCGGGTTTCCGGGTCCTGGCCGATGTTGCCAGCGAGGATGACGATGTTCTGCATTGTAGGTCTCCGTTGCTTCTCGGAGGAACCATTCCCTCCGACGAGACCCGGCCAAGGCCGTCTGGATACTCCTGCATCGCCGCCTTCGGCGGCGGCTTGACCCCCAAGGTCCGGGTGGGGCGGGCAGCCGCGCTTGCGCGGCAACACGGCCGGAAACCGCGGGGGTTGCCGGAAGGAAACAGAACGGACTTAGGGGATCAGTCAGTCGGAGGGAATGGTGCTTCCGTAAGCCCGACGGAGACCGGGTCAGAACAGCATCCTTGCTGGCCGCAGATGAGACAGGGCCAGACGCACCGCCCCGGAGGCGCTCCGGCCACGCCCCGTTCGCCTGTCGATCCGCGCCCCGGCTTCGGAGGCAAACCGGGATTCCGCGAGAACAAGACGCCTGCCGGGGTGTCCGCACCAATTGCCGGATCATCGTTTTGACGGCACGAGGCTCGCTTCAGAGCCTTGCGGATGGCATGAAGGTTCTGGTTCGCAGCGCAGCTCGTCGCGCAACCCACTGGCCGATCAGCACCGCGTCGACCGCCGCGCTCGCAGATCTCGCCCGATGCCGACGCACCGGGCCGGACGGCGCGACCGACACGGCGATGGCGCATTCAGCAACCCGATGAGATTTTGTTCTGACCGGACGGCGGGGGGCTTGGCGTGAACGCTGCCGGGATGGTCATGGGAGCGATGGATCGCTGCCGCTCCGTGTCAGCGATTGAAGCCGAATGGCGGAAACGCGCCATAGGCGTGGTTCCGGCGCAGCCGAATGAGCGGCCCGAAGGGCGACACCCATCCTTCCTGGCCCATGCCGCGAGCATCATCAGAACAACACGATCAACGCGAAAGCGCAGCCGTTCCGACCGAATTGAGGTTCAGCACCGCCGCTATGCCGATGACCAAACCGCCGATCCCGCCGAGGATATTGATGGCGATGGCCGAGTCGATTACGTGCTTGGTCACGCCATGAACCAGCGCGTAACCGGCGATCACGGCCGGAATGGCCAAGACGGCGAGTGCGATCAGGCGCAAGGCCGGGTTTTTGGCAAAGCCAAGCACGGCGATCACCAGCACGACGGAGCCTATGGCCGCACCGATGGCCGCAAGGGCGGAAAACCAGAAGCCCGAGCCGGTCGCATAGACATATTGGAACGCGGTGATGCCCGTCATCACCGGTAGCGCGTAGATGGCGAGGTGCCAGGCGATCACGCAGAAGGTGATGGTGAGCGAGATGGCAAGAAGGATCAGCGTCATGGAGACCTCCACTTGAATGGTTGAGGATCACGACAGGCTGCCCGAAGATACGCTCCGCCTGCGACTATGCTGCGTCGCCGGTTCTGCAAGGAAACATCATAAAAGCCTTCTCATTGCCGCGTCGTCAAGTATTGGCGGCTGTCGCAGCCGCCTTTCGGCGGCGCTTACGCGCCGCCGTCGAACTTCATGACCGGGATGCCGAGCTTGCGGGCCTTGTCCGCGAGATTGTCCTGAATCCCGGTTCCGGGGAAGTGGATGACCCCGATCGGCATGGTGTCGAGCATCGCATCGTTGCGCTTGAACGGCGCTGCCTTGGCGTGCTTGGTCCAGTCGGGCTTGAAGGGGATTTGCGTGACCTTGCGGTTGCTGGCCCATTTCGCGGCGATGAGTTCGGCGCCCTTCGGGCTTCCACCGTGCAGCAGCACCATGTCGGGGTGCTTGGCGTGAACCTGATCGAGCTTGGCCCAGATCAGGCGATGGTCGTTGTAGTCGAGACCGCCGGTGAAGGCCACTTTCGGGCCGGGCGGAAGGAGCACCTCGTTCTCGGCCTGCTTCTTCGCGGCGAGGAAGTCGCGGCTGTCGATCATTGCGGCGGTCAGGTTGCGATGGTTGACTATGGAACCCGTGCGCGGCCGCCAGACGGAGTGGGTGTGGCGCTCGAAGTATTCGGCGGCCTGGTCGCGCATCAACTCGAAGGCGTCGCGCCGTTCGAGAAGGGTCTGGCCCTCTGCCGTCAGGCGCTCCAGTTCTACGGACTTCACCTCCGAGCCGTCCTGTTCCCTCTGAAGGCGGCGCTGCGCGACTTCGTTGTCGTCTAGCTCGCGTGCGATCCGGTCGCCCGCGCGCTGGAAGAGGTTGACCGTGCCCCAGAGCAGTTCTTCGAGGTCGGGTTCGAGGCGGGTGTCCGAGAGCGCCACCACGAGGGCGTCGAAGATGTCGGCGATGCTGCCGGCCACGACATTGCCCTCGGGGAGCGGTCGCGGGTCGGGTTCGTCCTCGAAGGGACGGTAGCCGTAGAGCGCCAGTTCCTGAAGGACGTGATCGGTCGGGGAAGATTCGTGGTGCGGCTCGTAGTCGGTATCGTGGTGTTCGGTCATGGTGGTCTGCCTTCGGCTCGTGGCCGCGCCCATCGCGGCCTTCGTGGCGACGAAAGGCGGCGGGCGGGACGGACCTGCACCGGACGCGCAGCGGGAGGCCGGAACGCAGAGGAGGATGACGGGGGCCGGCGATTTTGCCTCGCGATGCAAAGCGCCCCTTGGGGCGCGGCGGAAAATCGTTGGCAACCGGCATTGCCTGTCCGGCCCGCCTGACGCCCCGATCGCCCTCTCAGAAGGCCGTGGGTGTGGCCTCTCCGCGCCGGAGGCAGATCGCCATGGCTGAACCGGCCCCACGATACCGCGTTGCCGCTGCACCTGACCGTGACCGATCAGGCCGCCAGCACCATGAAGCGTGCTATGTCCTGCGAGACGATCTGGTCCCGCAGCCGTGCCGCCAGTGCGTCGTGGCCGAGGAACCTGAGATCTTCGTTGAAGTCACCGAGCCGTGGCGTGAGCACGACCGCCTCGATCCCGACCGCGCTCGCACGCTCCGTCAGGGTCGCCATCGCACCGTCGCCGGCCGGATCGTTGTCGCGGGCGATGTAAAGCCGCCGCAGCGTCGTCGGGAACAGGATGGCGCTGAGATGGGCCGCCGAGAGCGCCGCCAGAGACGGCATAGCGGGCAGAACCGTGCGGACGGACAGCACCGTTTCGATGCCTTCGCCGGCCGACATCACCTCGCTGCCCATGCCGAAGCGGACGGCGTTTCCCAGGAGATCACCCATCGCACGCCGGGGCGTCTCGATCGGCGCACGGCCAAGACGCGCCTCGGTGAAGCCGCCGGGATCGAGCCAGGTGCGGTGCGCGCCCGCAATGGCGCCGGCGGGGTCGGTGACGGCAGCGATCATCGCCGGCCAGGTCTCGGTCGGCGCGTTCTCGTCGGCCCGATAGTAGCAGCGGGGGTGGAAGCGCAAGGCTCCGGTTTCGTGCAAAGCCGTAATGGCGCGATTGTGCAAATACGTTTCCACGAGCGTCCGGCCGATGGGCTTCGCCATGGCAAGGAGCCGTCGCGAGGCTTCGGGCGATCCTGCCGGCACCGATGCCGGTCGCCAGCCACGATCACCGTGTTCGGGTTCGGGATGCGGCAAGGCCAGGAAGGACCGCGCCTCGTCGGCAATGTCCTTGAAGTCGATCAGCCCGCAGCTTTCGCGGATGACGTCGAGAAGATCGCCATGCTCGCCAGTTGCGGAATCCGTCCATTTGCCGGCTGCGCCCTTGCCGGTTTCCGGCCCGGCCAGCCGCACGAACATCGACCGGCCCGGCGTGTTGCGGACGTCGCCGACCTGCCAGTATCGTCCGGCTCGGTGGCCGGACGACAGATAATGACGGCAAACCGCCTCGGCGTGTCGGCCGAGACGGATCGCCAGTTCGGAAGCTGCGAGGCGAGCCATTTACGCCGCCTCCCGCTCACCGATGCGCTCGACAGGCCAGCGTTCGAGCAGCTTTGCGAGCACGATCGGCCCATTGGCGTCGACCGGCACGAACATGCGCAGCTTCCACGAGATGATTTCGTGGAACAGGCCATAGACGGTGAGCCGCTCGCGCATGGTGTCGGTGAAGCCGGAGAGTTCGATGCGGTTCGCGCCCATGACGCGAGCGCGCCGAAGCTGAAGGCCCTCGGCGAGATCGAGGATCGTGCGACCGTCCGTCAGCGCCATGAAGGCGTCATCGGGCGTGAGCGCGATCGTGCCGGTCGTGGTCGCGTTGGCGGCCCAGGCCGGAGAGACCTTGCGGCCGATGATGCGCTCACCGTCATCGGTCTGGAGGCGATACACGCGCGTCGATTCATTCGGCAGGCGTTTCCAGATGGGGAGCAGCAAGCCGGTGACGACATGGATCGTGCTGTCGGCAAACTCCGGCACCTCGGCGATCTCGGCTCTCCAGGCGGCGGCGAACGCATCCTGATCGGCCTCGATCCAGTGCGTTTCGGCCATGGTCTTGAGGGGAATGTTATGCCCCTCCATCGGGCGCAGCAGGCGCACGCGGCGCTCGATCTCGCCATCATCGAGCATGATGCTGGTGGTCGGCACCTGCACGGCGGCCCGGCCGGAACGCTCGTTGACGAGGAGCTTCGCGCGCCGGTCATCGAGATGGCCGAGTGCTGCGTCCAGGGTCAGCGGACGATTGCGCTCGCGCTGCGTGATGGTGAGCAACCGCGTCTCGGCGCCGGTGCCCGGATGGACGTAGATGGTCTTGCGGTCGGTGACGGTGAACCGCTCGGCGGTCAGCGTCTCCAGCCCGGCGTCATAGGTTCCGCTGGTGATGGCGCCCTCGATGCGCGCCGTCAGCAGTTGCTCGAAGGCGGTGAAGAGGACGCCCTGAAGCTCGATAGTGAGCGCCAGCAGCCGATTGAGGAAGGTGGTGATCGGCGGCAGATCGTCCTTGATCCCGGTCGAATCCATCAGCTTCAGGCCGGTGGCTGACTCGAAGCGGTCGAGCGAGCAGCCCTCGACCTTGCCGCGCACCAGCAGCATGTAGAGCTGGCGCAGCGCATCGCGCGCATAGGGGCTTTCCAGATTGTCTTCGGGGCGGAACAGACCTTGCCCGCCCGTCTGGCGCTGGCCCCGCGTGATGGCGCCGAGCGTGTCGAGGCGGCGGGCGATGGTCGAGAGGAAGCGCTTCTCGGCCTTCACGTCCGTCGCGATCGGTCGGAAGAGCGGCGGCTGCGCCTGGTTGGTGCGGTGCGTGCGGCCGAGGCCCTGGATGGCGGCGTCGGCCTTCCAGCCGGGTTCGAGGAGGTAATGGACACGCAGGCGCGTGTTCCGCGCCGACAGCTCGGCGTGGTAGCTGCGTCCCGTGCCGCCTGCGTCGGAGAAGATCAGGACGCGCTTGTCGTCGTCCATGAACGCCTGCGTTTCGGCGAGGTTGGCCGAAGCCGCACGGTTCTCTACCACGAGCCGCTGGCCCTTGCGGACGATCCGGCGCGAGCGGCCCGTCACTTCGGCCACTATGTCGGTGCCGAAGTGCTGAACGATCTGGTCGAGCGCGCCGGGGACGGCCGGCAGGCTCGCCAGCTTCTCGATCAGCGCGGTGCGGCGGGCGACGGCCTCGCGGCATTCGACCGGCTGGCCGTCACGCATGACCGGGCGCGACGAGACCTTGCCGTCGCTGTCGGTGAACGGCTCGTAGAGCTGAACCGGGAAGCTGGTTTCGAGGTAGGACAGGACATATTCGCGCGGCGTGATGTCCGCCCGAATATCGTTCCATTCCTCTGTCGGGATGTCGGCCAGACGCCGCTCCGTCAGCGCCTCACCGGTCGAGACGATCTGGATCACGGCGGAATGACCGGCTTCCAGATCGGCGGTGATCGACCGGATCAAGGTCGGCGTTTTCATCGACGTGAGCAGATGGCCGAAGAAGCGCTGCTTGGCGGACTCGAAGGCCGAGCGGGCGGCGGACTTCGCCTGCTTGTTCAGTGTGCCGGACGATCCGGTGATGTTGGCGGCCTCCATCGCCGCGTCGAGATTGTTATGGATGATGGCGAAGGCCCCGGCATAGGCGTCGTAGATGCGGGTCTGCTCGGGCGTCAGCGCGTGCTCGACCAGCTCGTATTCCACGCCGTCGAAGGAGAGCGAGCGGGCGGTATAGAGGCCGAGCGCCCGAAGGTCGCGCGCCAGCACCTCCATCGCCGCGACGCCGCCGGCTTCGATCGCCTCGACAAACTCGGCCCTGGTCGAGAACGGGAAATCCTCGCCGCCCCAGAGGCCGAGCCGCTGGGCATAGGCGAGATTGTGGACGGAGGTGGCGCCGGTCGCCGAGACGTAGGTGATGCGGGCGTTCGGGAGCGCGTGCTGGAGGCGAAGCCCGGCGCGGCCCTGCTGCGAGGCGGCGACGTCGCCGCGTTCACCCTTACCTCCGGCGGCATTCTGCATCGCGTGCGCCTCGTCGAAAATGATGGCTCCATCGAAATCGGAGCCCAACCATTCGACGATCTGCTTGACCCTGGAAACCCGCTCGCCGCGGTCGTCGCCCCGTAGCGTGGCGTAGGTTGTAAATAGGACGCCTTCGGGCAGCGTGATCGACCGCCCTTGCGGGAAGCGTGACAGTGGCGTGACAAGCAGGCGCTCCATGCCGAGCGCGCTCCAGTCGCGTTGGGCGTCCTCCAGCAGCTTGTCGGATTTGGAGATCCAGACCGCCTTGCGCCGGCCCTGAAGCCAGTTGTCGAGGATGATCGCGGCGGACTGGCGGCCCTTGCCGACGCCGGTGCCGTCGCCGATGAAGAAGCCGCGCCGGAAGCGCACGGCCTTCTCGGCATCGTCGCGCGCGGCCGAGACGAGATCGAACGTCTCGTCCACCGTCCACGAACCGGCGAGATAGTCCGAATGGGCTTCGCCCGCATAGACCAGCGTTTCGAGCTGGGCGTCGGACAGGAGATCGCGGATGTTGGCGGGGAGATGCGGGTAATAGCTCGGCTTCGGCGGCGCGACGGACGCCATCGCCGCCGACTGCACCAGCTTGGTCGGGTGAGCCTGAGAGCCGGAAATACGGATCGCCTGCAATCCGTATTCTTCATAGATGGCGTCGGAGATACGGCCATCGTCGGTGGTTCCGGCTTCGGGCAGCGTGTCGACGATCTCATAGGCGAGCGCGACGCCTTCCGGCTCGGCCGCGACAGCGGCGGGCGCGATCCTGGCGGCACGGTTGAGATAGCCGCGCACGCTGCGCGCGGCGGCGGGTGCCGCGGTTGGAACGATGACGGAGGGATCGACCGGCAGGCGCGGCGAAAGATATGCGCCGATCCAGTCCATAAGGGTCGCGGCATCCGGCGCGGTGCCCGGCGAGACCGGGAAGACCGTGGGATCATCGGCGGGCAGCTTGTCGATGACGGTGAGCCGCGTGGCGAAGGTCGTGCCATGCTTGGCGTAAACGCTGCCGTCGATCCCGGCGGAGAAGACGACGCGGCCGCGCTCCTGCAGACGGACGAAGGCGTCGGTCCAGGCCGGAGCTTCCGGGCCGAAGTTCGAGCCGGTGATCGCAACGAGGCGGCCGCCCGGAGCCAGGCGCGCGAGCGCGGAGGCGACATGGCGGAACGCGGCGTCGGCCACGCGGCCCTCGACATGGACCATGGCCGAGAACGGCGGGTTCATGAGCACGACAGACGGAACGGTGGCGGCGTCGAGATGATCGTCGATCTGGGCCGCGTCGAAGCGGGTGACGGGAATGGTCGGAAAGAGAGAGGAAAGAAGCGCGGCGCGCGTGTCGGCCAGCTCGTTCAGCACGAGCGAGCCGCCGGCGATTTCCGCGAGGATCGCCAACAGGCCGGTCCCTGCCGAGGGTTCCAGCACGCGGTCGGCGGTCGTGATCGCGGCGGCAGTCGTGGCGACCAGGCCAAGCGGGATCGGTGTCGAGAATTGCTGGAGCGCCTGGCTCTCCTGCGAGCGGCGGGTATGGGTCGGCAGAAGCCCGACGATCTTGCCGAGCAGCGGGAGTGCTGCGACCGGAGAACCGGCTTTGCGGAAAAGCGCCTTTCCGTATTTGCGCAGGAACAGGACGGTGGCGACCTCGCACGCCTCATAGGCGGTTTTCCAGTCCCAGAGGCCGGTGGTGTCCGAACCGCCGAACGCCGTTTCCATCGCCCCGCGCAGGGCGACGGCATCGACACGCGCGCCGCGTTCGAGATGTGGCAGGATCAACAGAGCGGCCGCGTGGACGGCGACGGCGGCATCGCCGGGCGCTGCGAGCGGCGTCGCCGGCAGCGTATCGGCAAGGGGAAGCAGAGCGTTCATCGGGAAATCCTCGGGAGAGCGGAAACGGGCAAGCCCGCCGGCGCTCTCTCTCGGACCGGACGGGCTCAAACCCGTCCCGGCCGCTCTCTATCTCTCAGTGCCTTGGGGTAAAGACTGTGGCCATCCCGAAAAAAGCGCTCCACCAGATGGCGAGGCGCATGTATCGATCACCTCCATGAAAGCGCAGCGGAGGGCGGCTTGCGGTCGCTCCGCGCCATTTCGGTCACTTGGCCGCGACGAGAGCGACTTATCCGCCTTTCAGCGTAAGGATCGGGGATCTGCTTCGGCCGTCTCACGAGCGAGCATGTCCGTGATCGTGGCGATGATGCAGATCGGGATAGTGCGGATGGCGATGCACCAGGGGGGCATGCCGATGCCAATGGCTATGCGGTTCGCCGGCCGGATCGCCCGGACCATGCTCATGTTGATGATGCTCGTCGTGACTGTGCCGATGTTCATGCTCCATCGCTTCATGAACGTGGTCATGATCGTGCCGCTCGGACAGATGCAGCCATAGGCCGAAGCCCATCAGACCTCCGGCGATGAGGAGCGTCACCGAAATCGGCTCTCCCAAAATCAGGACAGCCAGCACCGCACCAACAAATGGGGCCAGAGAGAAATAGGCGCCTGTCCGCGCGGTCCCGAGGTGACGGAGAGCGAGGATGAACAGCGCGAGGCTGACGCCATAGCCCAGCAGACCGATCACGCCGGCAGCCACGACGATGCCTGCCGGCGGAAGGGCGCTGCCGTTGAGGGTCGCTATGATGAGGTTGATGGTGCCGGCAACCAGCCCCTTGAACATGGCGATCTGCACGGGATCGGCCGAGGACAGTTTGCGGGTGAGATTGTTGTCGATCCCCCAGCAGACGCAGGCGCCAGCGATCAGGATCGCACCCCATTGCAATGACGCCTGTCCCTGCCAGGACAGAACGACCGCGCCCATGAGAATGGCAAAAGCACCCAGGAGCAGCCGTCGATCGACATTCTCGCTGAACACGAGCCAGGCGATGCCCATCGTAGCGAGCCCTTCGAGATTAAGCAGGAGCGAGGCCGTCGCCGCGTCTGTCCGGGTCAATCCAAACATCAGCAACAGCGGCCCGAGCAGCCCTCCGGCCAGGATGACCAAGGCGAGCCATGGCATGTCGGCACGCCGCAACGGCGCTTCGACGGCGGGCAGTTGCAGGACCGTACGCGATCCGTGGATGACGGCAAGGCCGAGACCGGCGCAGAGATAGAGCAAACCCGCCATCATCCAAGGATCGACCGATCCAAGCATGAGCTTGGCAAATGGCGTGCTGGCCCCGAACAAGATGGCCGACAGAAGAGCCAGAACGATGCCGATACGGTTCATCTCAACACCCCGCCAAAAACGAGACCAGCGACGGCGAGCAGCACGACCACGATCCATGGCGGCGACTTCCAGACCGTGAGGAGGAGAAAGCCAGCCAGCGCCAGAGCAAAATCGCGCGGGGAAAGCACGGCGCTTGTCCAGACAGGATTGTAGAGCGCCGCGCCAAGAATACCGACCACGGCAGCGTTCGCGCCACGCATCGCCGCCTGAGCCGCCGGACGCAGCCGCAGCGCGTCCCAATATGGCAGCATCCCATAGACTAGCAGCAGACCCGGCAGAAAGATGCCGATGAGCGCGATGCCCGCTCCGGCGAGGCCATTCGGCTCCGGTCCCATCACCGCGCCGAGATAGGCGGCGAGGGTGAAGAGAGGCCCCGGAACCGTTTGCGCCAAACCGTACCCGGCGAGAAAGGATTCATTGCTCACCCATCCAGGCGTCACGACTTCCGCTTGCAGGAGCGGCAGGACCACATGGCCGCCACCGAACACGAGCGCTCCGGAACGATAGAAGGCATCGAACAACGCAATCGCCTGATGACCAGAGGCGCTGGCAAGAAACGGAGGGATCACGAACAGCGCAGCAAAAATGGCCAGAGAGATTGCGCCACCTCTCCGCGAGACCGGAAAGCTCAGCTGGCCGGTGACGGCCGCGCCGTTGCCGCGACAGAACCAGAGTCCGAGGATTGCGCCGCCCGCGATCGCGGCGATCTGCCCGAGTGACCCGGAGGCGAAGACCGCGATGCCGATGGCGACGAGTGCGATCGCCGCACGTGGCTTGTCCGGCGTCAGGCTTTTTGCCATGCCCCAGATCGCCTGTGCGACGACGGCGACGGCAACCAGTTTCAGGCCATGGAGGAAGCCTTCCGCGAGAGGTCCGGTGAACGCGGCCGCGCCAAGCGCGAAGGCGAACAGGATGATCGCCGACGGCAGCGTGAACGCAAGCGATGCGGCGAGACCGCCGATCAGCCCATCGACGCGCAGCACGCCGAGCGAAAACGCGACCTGGCTCGACGCCGGCCCCGGCAGAAACTGGCAGAGCGCAACCAGATCGGCATAGCCGGCCTCGTCGATCCATTTGCGACGGACCACCAACTCGTCCCGATAGTAGCCGAGATGCGCAATCGGACCGCCAAAGGACGTCAGGCCGAGCTTCAGGAAAGCGAAGAAGACTTCGAGAACGGAGCCTTCGGCAGGGGCAATGGTCCGGTCGGATTCATCGTGCGCGCTCATCGCAAACTCCAAATGGGATCGTCATCAGCGATTCACCTCTGCGATGGCAGCAGTCTTGCTACCGCTCTCGTACCAACCCTTAGAGCGGTTCACGATCCAGACGACTGAAAGCATGACCGGGACTTCGATCAGCACACCGACGACGGTGGCGAGCGCCGCGCCCGAATGGAAGCCGAACAGGCTGATGGCGGCGGCAACCGCCAGCTCGAAGAAGTTGGACGCGCCGATCAGCGCCGAGGGGCCGGCAACGCAATGCTGTTCGCCGGAGACCCGATTGAGCAGATAGGCTAGCCCCGAGTTGAAATAGACCTGGATCAGGATCGGCACAGCGAGCAGCGCGATGACTATCGGCTGCGCGATGATCTGTTCGCCCTGGAAGCCGAACAGCAGCATCAACGTCGCCAGCAGCGAAACGAGTGAGACCGGCCCGAGCTTCGCCAGCAGCCGGTCGAGCGCGGCTTGCCCGCCGGTCGCCAGCAGGCGGCGGCGCGCGATCTGCGCGACGATCACCGGAATCACGATATAGAGCACGACCGACAAGAGCAGCGTGCCCCATGGCACGGTGATCGCCGACAGGCCGAGCAACAGGCCGACGATCGGCGCGAAGGCCACCACCATGATCGCATCGTTGAGCGCGACCTGGCTCAACGTGAAATGCGGCTCGCCCTTGGTCAGATTGGACCAGACGAACACCATCGCTGTGCAAGGCGCGGCGGCTAGGATGATGAGGCCGGCGATATAGGAGTCGATCTGTTCGGCGGGCAGCAGCGGCCGGAACAGCCAACCGATGAACAGCCAGCCGAGCAGCGCCATGGAAAATGGCTTCACCGCCCAATTGACGAACAACGTCACGCCGATGCCGCGCCAGTGGCGGCCGACCTCGCCGAGCGCGGCGAAATCGATCTTCAAGAGCATCGGAATGACCATCAGCCAGATCAGCACGGCCACCGGCAGATTGACCTTGGCGATTTCCGCCGCGCCGATGGCCTGAAACACGCCGGGCATGACATGGCCGAGCGCAATGCCGGCAACGATGCAGAGTGCGACCCAAATGGTCAGATAGCGTTCAAAGGTGGACATGGATTTTCCTCACGCCGTCGCTACGCGGCGGCCGCGCTCGTCCACCACACGCTCGCCGTCTTCCTTGATGAACTCGCCTCGCTGCGGTGGCAGCAGGTCGAGAACGTCTTCCGAAGGGCGGCAGAGCCGAACACCCTTCGGGCTGACGACGATAGGCCGGTTGATGAGGACCGGGTGCGCCATCATGGCGTCGAGAAGCTGGCCGTCGGTCAACGCGGGATCGCCAAGCCCGAGTTCCGCATAGGGCGTGCCTTTCTCACGAAGCAGCGCGCGAACGGAAATGCCCATGCGCTGGACGAGCTGCGTCAGCATCGTGCGCGACGGCGGCGTCTTGAGATATTCGACGACATGCGGCTCGACACCGGCGTTGCGGATCAGCGCCAGCGTGTTGCGCGAGGTGCCGCAATCGGGGTTGTGATAGATGATGACGTCCATGAAGGTGTCAGCCACGGATAGAGCCTTTCGTGGGTTCGCAGCAGGAGGACAGTGCGGCCATGGCCGGATGGCACACCTCGGGGTGGCCTTGGCAGCAGTCGCGCATGAGGAATTCGACAAGGCCGGAAAGGGCCGTAAGGACAGCGCTGTAGATGATCGACCGCCCTTCGCGGCGGGACTCGACAAGCCCGGCCTGCTCGAGATGGCTCAGATGAAAAGACATGCGCGACGACGAGGCGCTATCCATCGCTTCGCCAATCGCGCCGGCGGACATGCCTTCGGGTCCAGCCGTCACCAGAAGACGAACGATGCGCAGCCTTGTTTCCTGCGACAGCGCCGCGAAGGCGCCGAGGGCCTGCTTTTCGTGCATTATCATCTCAATACTTCAAGACTCATTGATATAAGTAATATGCTAAAAGTTCGGGTTATGCCAGATAGAAGGTCGTTCCGCTGGCGGCCGGTTTTGCGAGGGTATCGGTGGACATGGGAAACGTCTCCAGAGAGCGGAATGGGAAAACCTGACCGGCTCTCCCTTCACTGCCCGGACCCGTCCCGGCCCACTATCTAGCCGCCCATAGGCCGTCCGCGAGTTCGCGGGAGATCATGGCCCGCGCCTTCATCATCACGTCGTCGCCGCGGGTTTCGGGATGATCAAAGAAACGCGCGCCGGAGCCGTTCGCGCACCAGTCGGCATAGTAGCACCAAGCTCGATCGGTCAGTCGGAACGCCACCATGTCGGACGCCCAATGCGGCTTCGGCTCCACGACGACGACAGTGCCGTTGCGGCTTTCCTCCCACGGAAGCGAGCGTTCGGCGGGAGAATTGCGCCCGTCCTCGGCGAATATCTCATCGACGGTCATCATGCCGTGCCCCGGCATTGTTCGGCTGTGAGGAAGCCTGCCGGATCATCGGGGTCCGGCGGGAGATAGGCGTCATAGGGATTGCCGTCGGCGAGATGTCCGAATGGCGTCATGATGACATCGCCACCGTCGCGGCCGACCGCGCAGAGGACATAACGCCGTTCGCCGGAAGCGGCATCGAGGCACTCCATGAGGGCCAGATTGCCGTCGCCTGCCGCGCGCAGCAGGGTGTTGAAATTCGTGCGGGCATGATCGGGGATAGCCATGAGGGTCTCCTGAAACGACAAAGCCCGGCGCGAGGCCGGGCGAATTGAAGGGATGCGATAAGGGCCGTGGCGATGGCGGATACGAGCGTCCGGCCGTTCAGCCGGGCGCCGGCCGAGGTCGAGCGTCGGGATCGTCTCCGGCGAGAACCTCGGCAAGCCAGCCATCGGTATAGGTCCAGGCGATGGTCTCGCCGGTGGCGAGATCCACGACATGCGCGCCGCCGCCGAAGCCGTCGAGGCGCGGCTTTGAACAGGTGTTGGCATATTGGAGGCCCCAGCGGCCGGTGAGACCGAACGCGCTCGCGCACCGCAGGACGAACCGGATGACATGGGCGGGATCGCCGGTGGTGTCATCGCGCATCCAGAGCAGTGCCGCCATGCGCCGGCTCGATCGACACGAGGAAGCCTTCCGAGGGCGGGTCTTCGGCCGCGTTCTCGGCGGCGAGCGTGTTGTAGAGTTCGAGCGCGCGAGCGGCGTTGGCGGGCGTGCCCACATCGAGCAGGGAGGAGAAGTGGGTGAAATAGTCGGCCATGACTGGCTCCTGAAACGACAAAGCCCGGCGCGAGGCCGGGCGAATTGAAGGGGATGCGGTAAAGGCGGTGGCGGGAGATCAGGCGGCCAGCGGCAATCGCAGAAGCTCGGCGGCGGTCTCGCGCCAGAACGCATCGACCAGCCGCGCCTCAAGCTGGCTGGCGCGATAGCGATAGTCACGGGCCGGGCCGTGCTCGCCGCGACCGGCCGCGGCGAAGGCCGCGCCGCGCAGCTTGCTCGCCTCGGTCACGATCTGGCGGGCCTCGGCATCTGATGCGACGGGCTGCTGCCAGAGGATAATCCCGGCCCTGACGGTTCCGGCGAGAACCAGGCCCTGATCGCAGTCCTGAATGACCATCATGCGCGGGCGGAAGCGCAGCATGTCGTCGGTCCCGACGCGGATGTCGCCGCGGGCGATCCGGCCGCTGGCGACGGACATGGCCTCTTCGGGTGACGGGCATTCGCCGACGGTGACGTTCTGGTCAAAACCGTGGGCTTCCATGCCGTCGTAGCTGGCGGTGCCGATGCAGGAGATCCGCAGCGGGAATTTCTGCGCGTGCTGGAGGGCCGGCAGGACATGATGCGCGAGAATGGCGCCGATCGGGGCGACGCGGGATTGGCGGGCAAGGGTCATGGGATCAACTCCGCGACGGGCGGCGGAAGCCTCTCCTCCACCTCGTAACCCGTCACGGCCAGGCCGACCGGCCTCTGCCTCTCTTCACTCTCGGAAAGCGGCCGTGGCCCGCATGAAAATTGCGCCCCACCGGATGATCGGGCGCATGTGAAAGCGAGATCAGTAGCCGAACCGCCAGGACGGCCAGGATTGTCCGTCATCAGAGGCCGCGACGGCCGAGGCGAGATCGGCAGGATCGCCCTCGACAATGGCGGGATCGCGCACCGGCGTCTCATCAATGATGGTGACGCAGGTAACGAGGCCGTCTTCGACCTCGACGTGGACCGGAACGAGATACTGAAAAACGACCCGGCCGGCGTGGGCAGGATGAGGGTCAGGCATGGTCATCTCCATGAATGGCGGCGGGAAGCGACCGACGCCGCTCCCCGCCGTTTCGATCATTCGGCCGCGACGAGAACGACTTGCTCGTCTTCGGTCTCGGTGGCTTCGTCGTCGTCGCCATCGCCTACCAGGAAGTCCGGCAGGGCATCGCCATCACCGGCATCGTCCGCGTCCGCGACGTCACCGTCGAGTTCGACCAGGCGCAACGGCTCGGGCAGCCAGCCGGTTTCGGCCAGCAGGCGCTCGGCCTCCTTCGCCATGTCGCCCTTCTTCAGATGGCTGATGAGCTGGGCGGCGCGCTCGCCAGCGCCTTCGCGAACGGCTTCGAGGATGCGGGGCTTGGTGACGCGGCCGAGATAGTTATCGACCGTCGGCCTCCAGCCGCCGTCCATCACCATGTCGAAGCCGGTGGCGCGGGCGATGCGATCAGCACCCGACAGGCGACAATCAAGGCCGAACTGCGAGACGCCGGAACCGCTGTGGGGGTTCGGCCGCTCGTAGAGGGCGTTGACGCCGTAGCTGACGCAATGGGCGAGCAGCGCCATCCGGCTCGTATCGTCGAGCGCGGCGATCCAGTCCCAGAGCGCGCCTTCGTCCGAGGGAACGTCGGCCTTCCAGGCGTCGAAGCGTTCGTCGATGGCCTTGGCCGAGGGCGTGTCGCCGAGATCGCTGCCCTGCACGCCGAGATGCCGCTGTCGCACGGAGACCTCCAAGCAGCCGGTCGGCGCCGAGTAGTGATAGCGCTGCATGACCAGGCGGTGCAGGAGCGCCGTCATCGCGACATGCGGGTTGTTGGCGAGCGCATCGTGGAGCGCCAGCGTGCGATGGGCGGTCAGCTCGATCACCAGCCGTTCGGGGAGCGGCTTGATCGCGTCGTCCTCGTCGTCCTCCGCGTCCACCGGCTCGCCGCCGATGGTGATGACGGCGCGCTGGACGCTCGCCTGGGTCGCGACCGCACCGCCTTCGGCATCACGCTCGCCATCGCCGGCATCATCCTCACCGTCGACGGTGACGGGCGCCTCGTCCTCGGGACGGACATAGCCGCGAGCGACGACGAGCTGGCCGGCGCGGTCGATGCTGATGAAGACGCCCGCGCGCGCGATCTCATCGGCGTCATAGATCGCCGGACGATTCTCGAAGGCGCTCAGCGCGGCCTCGATCTCGCCGAGGCGCGCATCGATGTCGTCGGGCAGCTCGTCATAGTCGGCGTGTTCCGCCTCGAGCCGCTCATATTCCTCGCCCAGCGCCTCGCGGGTAGCGCGTTCCTCTTCGGTCAGATCGGGGAACGTGGCGTTGAGGACGCGAAGGCCGCGATCGTGGCCGTAGGGCAGATCGGTATCGACCTCGATCCACTTCCAGCCCTCGGCCGCGACGTCATCGGCGATGCCCTTCAGCTTGTCGGAGACCAGCCGGTCGAGCATCTCGGGATTTTCCAGCCAGCCTTCGTCTTCGTCGGAGAAGAGATCGCGCAGCATCACGCCGCCGGCCTGTTCATAGGTTTCGACGCCGACGAACTGCGCGCGCTTGTCGTCGGTCGGAACCGTCGTCTCGGTCAGGAGATCGCGGATATACCAGGGCTGGCGGTTGTGTGAACGCTGGATCGCCTCCCAGACCTGCTCCTGACGGGCATGATCGGGATTGACGGTGAACGCCTCCAGCATCGCCAGCGTCATCTCGGTGCGCGCATAGGCGTCCATGAGGGGCTGCGCGACGCGGGCAAGGCGCAGCCGCTGGGCGATATAGCGCGGCGTGGTGCGATAGGCGTCGGCGACTTCCTCCTTCGACATGCCGCCATCGACCATGCGCTTGAACGCCTTGAACTGGTCGAGCGGATGCAGCGCCAGCCGGATGACGTTCTCGGCATAGGAATCGTCGACGGCCGAGGTCTTCGCATTGGCCTTCTTCACGAGGCAGGGAATGAGACCGTCTTCGGCGAAGCGGCCCGCCGCGACCAGGCGGGCGATGGCGCGGTAGCGCCGGCCGCCGGCCGGGGTCTCGAAGTCGCCGGTCTCGGCGCCGGCATCGTCGAGGACGGCGCGGACATTGAGGCCCATCACGAGGTCTTCGCGGCGGTCGATGTCCTGGGTCAGCTCGTCGAGGCCCTGTTCGACGTCGATCTCGCGGACATTGCTGTCCGACAGCCGGATGCGGTTGAACGGAATGTCGCGCGTGCGGGAAAACTCGATCATCGCGACGGCGGGGTTCTTCTTGCGGGCAGCTTTGGCCATGG
>MKVY01000042.1:148151-179640 GCA_001899525.1 Rhizobiales bacterium 65-9 | reverse complement strand
TGGCGGGACGCCGAGCGGGAGAGCGCCACGCCCGCGCCTCATGGCCGGGTACCTCCGGCGATCGTGACAGGAACGATCCGCTGGACGGTGACGGGCCGCGTCTCGCCGGCCTGCGCCAGCCGCTCGATCAGCGCGACGTCGGCATCCGAGCATTCGCCGCGCACTTCGATCTCAACGCGATGATCGGCATGGCGAAGATGGGAATCGCGCAGGCGATGGTCGGACACGGCGTAGAAACCCGCCGAGCGATCAATGGGATGCACCCGTTCGTTCAGAAACAGGATGCCCGACCCGAGATTGCCGCAGAACAGCCGCTCGTCGCTGTCGGCTCTGTTCGGGCCGCCTGTGACCTTTCGCTTGCCGATCTGGCGGAAGGCGTCGTGGAAGCTCGACGGATTGCGGGTGATGCGGGCCGAGCGCGCCTGATGGAAGACCCATGGCGGCCGTTCGGGATCGAGCTTGCCGACGGCGATCTGATGCAGGAAATCGGCGAAGCTCGCCGGATCGGCGGGATATGGGCAGGTCCGCCAGATTTCGCGGACGCGGGCGCGCAAGGGATCGGGCAGCGCAAAGAGCCGGGCACGGCCTTTGCGCCACCAGGCCGCGCGTTGATCGCGGCGATCGCGTTCATACTCGTCCCACCAGATGGTGCGGCGAGCCATTTCCTCGTCGACGCCATGCTGGGTGGCGGCGATGTCCTCGGCGAAGAGCGGCAGGGCCTCGCGTTCGAGGCGCTGCTTGCGGTGGAACGCCGCGCGTTTGCGCGACGTGTCCCGATATGGTTCGGGGCGATGCCCAGGGCGGAAGCGCATCACGCGGCCCTCCGCATATCGTTGGTGTCGGGAAGGCGCTCGGCGCCCGGCGCGAAAGACAGGAGCCAGTCCGCCGCCTTGCTCGCTTGCGAGGCGGCCCGGACGATTGCGCGGTTGTCCTCGCGCAGCACCTCCAGCCACGAACCGATATAGTCGGCATGGCGCACGGTCGGGACGATGCCGAGCGAGGCGCAGCAGAAGGCCGAGATCAGCTCGGCCGTGATTTCCTCGACCGAATAGAGCTTCGAGCCGAAGGAGCCGGAAAGATTTCGGTTCAGCCGGTGCTCTGCGCCGCTGGCGTGACCGAGTTCGTGCAGCGCCGTCCGGTGCCAGTTGATCGGCTCGTAATAGGCGGCCGGCGGCGGCACCTGAACATAGTCGAGCGACGGGACGTAGAATGCCCGGTTGCCGCCGATGCGGAAGTCGATGCCGGTCGCCTTGATGAGCGCCTCGACCTGGGGCTCGATCATGCCGGGCGGCGGCGGGGGCGCAGCCGCCTCGATGTCGTCGGGCAGGCCGTCGCATTGCGCCGTGTTGAACACCGTGAAGCGCTTCAGGAACGGGATCGCGTGGGCTTCCTCGCCTGCCTCGAAGGCGCGGCGCTTCTCGTCCTCCGGCGTGAAGCGGTCGGCATAGACGACGGTGGTGCCGCGCTCACCCTTGCGAACATGGCCGCCAAGCGACAGCGCCTGGCGGAAGGTGAGCCAGCCCTGGCCGGGAAAGCCGTGCTCGATGACGGCCCCCCAGAGGATCAGGACATTGATGCCGCTATAGCAACGGGAGGTCGTGGCGTTGCGCGGCAGGCCGAGCGGCGCCTTAGCCGCCGAGGTGCCCCAGGGCTGGACCCACGGTACGCGGCCGGCCTCCAGCTCGGCGATGATCTTGCCGGTGATTTCGTCATAGAGGTTCGCTCGGTCGGTGCCGGTCCGAGGGGTGCGTTCATGTCTGGACATCGCGGTTCTCCGCGACGGGCGCCGGAAGCCTCTCTCCCAGCCCTCAACCCGTCACGACAAAACCCGTCCGCACTCTCACTCTAAAAGGGGGTGTTGCGGGGGAATCTCCCGCAGAAGGGGGTGTGCCGGCGACCTTGGCGCCGGCCAGGGGGAAGGCTTTCCCCCACCACCATTTCATCATGATGCCGAAGCTATCGCATTTCCTCATCGGCGATGGCCTGCACCACCTTCATGTCCATTTCCGCATCAGGCGACAGGCGCGCGACCTCCGAGGCAACCTTGGCCCAATGCCAGAACTCGGACCCGTTCCCCTGGGCACGACAGCGTGCGGCGAGCCGCTGCGCTTCATAATAGGCGTGATGGCCGTGCTTCACGATCATCGCCCGCGCGTCCTGCTGCCAGCGTTGGCGGATTTGTCTGCGCTTCTCGATCCAGGCGGCGAGACGACGGAACATTCAGCCGTCCTTTCCGCTATGTGCCCGCAGCTCCCTCAGTTCCGCCAGGAACGTCGTGCCGACATCGATCGCGCGCTGCGCGCTTGTCCCGTCCACATCGACACCATGCGAGGCTTCCAGCATGACGCGGAGCGAAGCGAGGAACGGTTTCGTGCTGGCGGGCGCGACCCTGCGCTTCTGCAGGGCGCTCACCATCTCGGTGATACCGGCCGGTCGTTCCGGCGTGCCGCCATTGTCGATCATGAAATCCCTCAAGGTCCGCTCGATCTCGATGCGGAGCTTGACCACGGACATGAGCGGAAATTCGCGCGCCAGTTCCTCAACGGTCGGCAGGTCGCGTTGAAGCTGTGGCGGCAGGACCGGCGAGAGGCGGTATTGCGCGACGCCCATCGGCTTGCTGGTGTCGCGCAAGGTGTATTCGACGATCACCTCGTTGCGGCCTTTGCAGAGAATGATGCCGATGGTCGGCTGATCGTCCGGGTGACGGAGCTGGTCGTCGACGGCCGAGAGGTAGAAATTCATCTTGCCCGCGAACTCGGGCTTGAAGTCTTCGATCTTCAGTTCGATCACCACGAAGCAGCGCAGACGGAGGTGATAGAAAAGCAGGTCGAGGTAATAATCCTGACCGCCCACTTCGAGATGATACTGGCTCCCGACGAAGGCGAAACCCTTGCCGAGTTCGAGGATCAGCGCGCGCAGATGTTCGATCAACCCGCGTTCGAGATCGCGCTCCAGCATGTCCGGGCCGAGCGAGAGGAAGTCGAAGGTGTAGGGGTCTTTGAGAAGCTGTTGGGCAAGTTCGGATTGCGCGGCCGGCAAGGTTCGTGAGAAATTGGTTAGCGCGCTGCCTTGGCGAGCGAACAAATTGCTCTCGATCTGATGGACAAGGACGGGCCGCGTCCAGCCATGCTCGATGGCCTGCCGGGCATACCAGGCGCGTTCTTCTGGCGCCTTTACGGTATCGAGCAGGCTGACGTTATGGCCCCACGGTAATTGTGCAACGATCCGTTGCACAATTTCGGGATCGGGCCAGGCATCGGCCAAGGCCCGCATATATTTGAGGTTTCGGGACGAAAGCCCGGTCATTTCGGGGAACGCCTGACGGAGATCCCCGGCGAGCCGGTCGACGACCTTGGCGCCCCAACCCTCACGCACCTGCCGGGTGAGAATATCCCGCCCAATGGTCCAGTAGAGCAGGATCATCTCGCGGTTGACCGACAGGCTGGCGCGGTGCCGGGCTTCGATGATCCTCTGCTTCAGGTCGCCGACGAACGCAGCATAGCTTTGCGGGTCGATGTCGGCGGCCGGCGCGGCTGTCCCGGCGCGACGCGGGGCGGGGGATTTGGGCGGCCGCGTCATCAAGCTGCCGCCTTCAGGCGCTTCTTCGCCAGCATGGCGCGGACGAACTTGTCCCACTTCGCCATGCCCGCGCGCTTCTCGGCCATGTAGTTCCAGCGATCATAATGTTTCGAGCTGACGTCCTGAAGCGTATGGTTTTGAATCCTGTCGCGTATTTCCTTTGAGAGCCCGGCCTTGCCGGCAAGCGTTTTCCATGTGCGCCGAAGGTCGCGGTTCGTCACCACAGGGATGACCTCACGTTCGCGCTGGCGCCACATAAAAGAGTAGAGCGTTCCGTGGCTGACGGGCTTTGACGGGTCTTTGGCCGATGGGAAAAACCAGCCATGCTCGTTGGGCTTTATCTCTTCGATGAGATCCGCCGCGATCTTGGGCACAGGAATGGCGTGGGGTTTACCGTTCTTGGTCTTGGACCAGTCGATGATCCGCTCCTTGGCGTCCCACTGATCGACATGCAGACGCGCGATCTCCTCGACGCGCTGGCCGGTCAACAGGAGAATCCTGACGGCACGGGCATAGGGCGGGTGGACCGGCGTGTCGGGGCATTCCAGCCACCGATAGAGCCGGAGGAACTCATCTTCGTCCAGCCAGCGTGTGCCGACGTTCTTGGGCTCTGTCGGAATGCCCGCCGCCGGATTGTAAACGAGCCGAAAGCGGCGCGCTGCGGTCGAGCGGTAGTCATGCTCGGATTTAAGACCCCAGCTATATGCGGATCGAATGTAGGATCGCACATGGTCGGCCATTGACCGCTTCCCACGCTCATAGATCGGGCGAATGATCGCCGTGATCTCTTCCGGTTCGATGTCGCGTGCCGGGCGGTTGCGCCCGAGCGTATCGGCGATTTTGTTGAGGCCCTTTTCGGCTTCTTTCCAAGATGGCTTTCCGGCCTCCTTGAGGGCCGCGACATAGGCTTCGAACAGGTCAGCGACCGTACCGGGGCGGGTGTCTCCGGCGATCTTGATGCTGCGGCCCTTCTGAATCATCCCCGCGAAATCGCGGTTGTACACTTCTCGCGCCTTGCTGAGCGGCATCGCCGGATATGAGCCGAGCTTCTTCTTGATCCGCTTCTGATCGCGCCATTGCTGCGCCATCCAGTCCGCAGTCACACGGGTAGGCATCGGCTTCATGACGAGGACCAGGCGGCCGGTGCCGTGTCCTTCGCCGTCAACGAGGCTTAGCTGTTTTTGGGTCTGCTCAACCTGCTTCAGGGCGCGGCGTATTTCTCCATCTGTAAGGCTCGGCACTGGGGTTCTCCATCGGCTTTTTGGTGGGGTCGCCAGACGGGTTTGTGGTGCCGGCAACTGGGGTCAAAAAGGGCTCCGATCCCCTTAAAACCGCCCCCACTATGCCATGGTATCCGCCCCTGCGACAACCCAAAAAAAGCCAGTGTTTTACGATGCTTGAGCGTGATCCATCGTGATCAAAAAGGGCCAAGTGGGATGGTTGTGGACGAGGATGATCGCCGTCGCCGAGACCTCCAGCGCGCGCTTCACGACCTCGCGCGGATAGACCGGCGTATGATCGACGGTGCCGGTCTGCTGCACCTCGTCCGCGATGAGTTTGTTGCCCTTGTCGAGGAACAGGATGCGGAACTGCTCGATCTCGTCGAAGGCCATCGCGGCGCGGCAATACTCGATCACCTGCGTCCATGACGACAGGACGGGCTTTTTCGCGATCCGGCTCTTCAGCGCCCGGCTCGCGGCCGCCGCGATGACGCGGAAATTCACCGCGACGATCTCGCCTATTCCGTCGAACTCCATCAGCCTCTGCTGCGGCGCCGCCAGAACGTCGGCGAAGGAGCCGAACGTCGCGAGCATGTCTTTTGCTAGCTTCTTCACGTCGCGGCGCGGGACGACCATCGTCAGCAGGAGTTCGAGAAGCTCGTAATCCTCCATCCCGTCCGCGCCGTTGCGCGCGAAACGCTCGCGCAGCCGCTGGCGATGTCCGACATAGTGCGGATCGCCGTCCGTCCTGCTCATCATGCGGCGATATAGGGCGGGTGCGTGTAGCCGCGCGGCGAAAGGGTGAAAATCTCGACGCCGGTCTCGGTGACGCCGACGGAATGCTCGAACTGCGCCGACAGCGAGCGATCGCGCGTCACCGCCGTCCATCCGTCGGACAGAATCTTCACATGCGGCTTGCCGAGATTGATCATCGGCTCGATCGTGAAGATCATGCCGGGCTTCAGCTCCGGACCTTCACCGCGGCGGCCGTAATGGAGCACGTTCGGCTCGTCATGGAAGAGCTGGCCGAGCCCATGCCCGCAGAAATCGCGCACCACGGAGCAGCGCTCGGCTTCGGCGTAGACCTGGATCGCGTGGCCGATGTCGCCGAGATGCGCGCCCGGCTTCACCGCAGCGACGCCGCGCATCAGCGATTCATAGGTGACTTCGACCAGGCGCGCGGCCCGCCGCGGCGTGTCGCCGACAAGGTACATGCGGCTTGAATCGCCGTGCCAGCCGTCGACGATCAGCGTGAAGTCGATATTGATGATGTCGCCTTCGCGCAGCGGCTTGTCATTCGGCTGGCCGTGGCAGACGACATGGTTGATCGAGGTGCAGCAGGAATAGCGATAGCCGCGATAATTGAGCGTCGCCGGGTAGGCGCCGTTGTCCATCGCGAACTGGAAGACGAAATTGTCGATCGCCTCGGTCGTCGCGCCGGGCTTCACGAGATCGGTGACGAGATCAAGCGCCTCGGCGGTCAGCCGGCCGGCCTTGCGCATGCCCTCGAACGCCTCGGGACCGTGAATCCTGATGATCCCGGACTGGCGGGTCTGGGGCGGCGCGACGTCGAGGAAATTCATGCCTTGGATGTGGCTCCGGCGGCGGGCTGCGTCAAGCGCGGCGCGTCAGCCCAGGATCGGCGCCGCCCGGTCGATCGCTATCTCGCGCTCGGTCACGCGGCAGACCATCGCGAAAGCCTCCACCCCTCCCGCCCGCGCGACGGCGAAGCCTGCCGCATAGGCGGGATCGAGGTCGGCGGCGAGCGCGAAAGCGTCCGCCTCCATCTGGATCACATAGAGCATCACGGCCCGCGCGCCTGCCGCCGCCATCGCGGCGAGTTCGACCAGATGCTTGGCGCCCCGCGCCGTGACGCAGTCCGGGAATTCTGCGAGCCCCGGCCGGCGCATCAGATGCGCGTTCTTGACCTCGACATAGCAGGGCGGCCGGCCGGGCGATTCGAGCAGGAAGTCGATACGGCTGTTCACGCCATAGCGTGCTTCGCGCCGCCATGAAGCGTATCCGGCGAGTTCCGGAAGAACGTCGCCGGCGCGCAGGGCCTCATCGACCAGCCGGTTCGGCAGTGTCGTGTCGACGCCGACGAGTTGCGGTCCGCGCCAGCCGAAATCCGCTTCCACCAGCAGCCAGCTATAGGGGAGCTTGCGGTTCGGCGCGGCGCTGCGATGGACGAAGACGCGCGATCCCGGCGCGGTCAGGCCGAGCATCGCGCCCGGATTGGCGCAATGAGCCGTGATCTCCTCGCCGGTGTCGAGAAGGATGTCGGCGAGGAAACGCTTGTAGCGCCGGATCAGGCGGCCGGAAGCGAGGGGCGGGAGCAGCATGCGGGTTCGACCGCCGCGCATGCGCCCTGACAGGCGATTCGGCAACCGCGCGCCGGGCGCATGCCGGATTCCCGCCCGCCCGGCTGGCGCCGACGCCGCCGCGGCGTAGAGTGACCCAAAATACAAGAGCGGCCGCGCCCTGTCCCCGACCTCCGTCCCGTCCCGAAAATCCAGCCCCAGGCTCAGCTCTCCCGCGCGCCGCGCCGCCGCCATGATCGTCGTCACGCAGATGACGGGCTGGGGCACGACGTACCATCTGCCGATCATCCTGGGCGGTCCTCTGAGCCAGGATCTCGGGCTGCCGATCGAAATCATCTTCGGCGGCATCTCGCTGATGCTCGTCGTCTGCGCGCTGCTCTCCCCGCGCATCGGGGTGATGATCGATCAGCTCGGCCCGGGACGTTTCCTGTGCGCCGGCTCCCTGTTCGCCGCCGCAGGCCTCGTCACGCTCGCCAACACGACCGGGCTGTTCGGCTACGCGCTCGCCTGGGCCCTCTTCGGCCTCATGATGGCGACCATGCTTGGCAACGCCGCGCTTGTCGCGCTGGCGCGGGTGGCGGGCGGTCAGGCGCGGCGCGCCATCACCATGATGCTGCTGTTCACGGCCTGCAATCCGCTCATCTTCTATCCGGTCACCAGCCATCTCGTTGCTTCGGTCGGCTGGCGCTCCACGGTGCTCATTTACGCCGCGCTGCATCTGGTGATCGGTCTGCCGATCAACCTGATGATCTCCCGGCTGAAGCCTGCCGACGCCGCCGATCCCGCTGACGCGCCGGACGACCAGGAGCGCTATGGCGCGCTCCCCGCGCGCATGCGGCCGCGCGCGCTCCTGCTCGTGATGATCGTCTTCTCCAGCCAGGGTCTGGTGACCTGGGGCATCCAGCCGAACATGGTGAATGTGTTGGTCAGCCTCGGCCTGCCGCTGGCCTCGGCGATCTTCCTCGCCTCTTTGCACGGCCCCTCCCAGCTTGCGGGGCGGATGGTGGATTTCGGCTCGCGCGGCCAGATGTCGCCGCTGACGATGGGCCTCATCGCCTCGGCGCTCGCGCCGCTCGGGCTGCTCGTGATGATCTATGCCGGCGTCTCGCAGGTCGCGGCCGTGATCGGCATCGGCCTGTTCGGCATGGCGGCCGGCTTGAACTCGATCATCCGCGCCTCGATCCCGCTCCATCTGTTCGGGCGTGAATCCTATGGCGCGACGCTCGGCCGGATCGCGCTGCCGATGAACATCGCCTGCGCCGCTGCGCCCATCCTGTTCGCCGCGCTGATCTCGAGGGTCGGCCCGGTCGCCAGCCTCACAGTCGCCGCCGCCGCCGGCCTGTGCGGACTGGCGGTGATGATCAAGCTCAGTCAGGAAACGAAGGCGATCGCGGCCCCGGTGGCCGCGCCCGCTGAATGACCCTTTCGCCGGCCGCCCCGTTCGGGGCAAAACGCCTCCAAGCCGTCGGCTGATCGCCGCGAGGATTTCATGAACGCCATCGACGACATCGTGACCGCCGCCCTTCTCGTCATCGGCGATGAAATCCTGTCCGGCCGGACCAAGGACAAGAACATCGGCTACATCGCCGAATACTGCACCAATATCGGCGTCGATCTGAGGGAGGTCCGGGTCGTTCCCGACATCGAGCGCGAAATCGTCGATGCGGTGAACGCGCTGCGCGAGCGCTACGACTATGTGTTCACGACCGGCGGCATCGGCCCGACCCATGACGACATCACCGCCGACAGCGTCGCGAAGGCGTTCGGCGTCGGCATCGACGTGGACGAGCGCGTGCTTGCGATCATGCGCGAGCGCTTCAGGCCCGAAGACATCAACGAGGCGCGGCTGCGCATGGCCCGCATCCCGTTCGGCGCCGAGCTCGTCGAGAATTCCTACAACAAGGTCCCCGGCTTCTGGATCGGCAATGTGATCGTGATGGCGGGCGTCCCCGTCATCATGCAGGCGATGCTCGACGGCGTCGCGCCGAAGCTGAGGACGGGGGCGAAAATCCTTTCCACCACGATCAGGGCCGACATGCGCGAGGGCGACATCGGAGCCCCCCTCGCCGCCGTCGCCAAAGCCCATCCTGGCGTCATGATCGGGTCCTATCCTTACTGGGACGAGCAGGGCCGCCCGAACGCCAACCTGATCGTGCGGTCGCGCGACGAGGCGGCGATGAACGCGGCGGCCGAGGGCGTGCGCCGGATGCTGGAGGACATGCGGGCGAAGCCCTGACCCTGGAGCCCGTTGGGGACCGCCGCAAACTGTGGACAACCGGCCCGCCCGTCTCCCGCCCCTGTCGCGGCGCGCGGCCTGTGATAGAGCGGCGCGGAACCATCTCTCGCGAGGACCGCAATGGCTGCTCCCGGCCCCAACAAGGCGTTTCCGGTATCCTGGGACCAGTTCCACCGCGACGCGCGCGCGATGGCCTGGCGGCTTGCCGACAAGGGCCCGTTCGAGGCCATCGTCTGCATCACCAGGGGCGGGCTCGTGCCGGCGGCGATCGTCGCGCGCGAACTCGAGATCAAGCTCATCGAGAGCGTCTGCATCGCGAGCTATCACGACTACAAGAGTCAGGGCGAGCTGAAGGTGTTGAAGGATATCGCGCCCGCCGTCCGCGCGATCGGCGACGGACAGGGCAAGGGCGTCCTGGTGGTGGACGACCTCACCGACACGGGCAAGACGGCGAAGGTCGTGCGCGCCATGCTGCCGAACGCCCATTTCGCGACGGTGTACGCCAAGCCGATGGGCGTGCCGACCGTGGACACCTTCGTCACCGAGGTCAGCCAGGACACCTGGATTTATTTCCCCTGGGACATGGGCCTCTCCTTTCAGGAGCCGATCCGCAAGGGCGGTCAGGGCTAGAACCAATTCGACAGCCGGCGTCCGGCGCGGCCGCGAGCGAATGAAGGCTGGAGGCGTCGAGCAGTTCCGGCGGAAGCGCGCGGCGGTTTTGCGTTCGGAAGCGCGCAGCCGCTGACAACCGCGCGCTCCTGCAATTCCGTGACAAGCGGAAATGCTTCAGGCGCGATCGCGCATGAGCGCGACATACTCGCTCCAGTGCGCCAGCGAGGCGTTGTTGCGCCCGCGATTGCAGCCGAGATGGGTGATCTGGATATTGTCTTCCGAGTAGGCGTCGTTGCGGTTGTCGATCCTGTCGACGGAAAGCTGCAAGATGGGATTGGCGGGTTCGGACGGGATCGGACGGTCGCACAGGGCGCAGCGTCCGCGTTGAGCGACGAAACGATGGCGCAGCGCTTTCAACAGGCGCTCAGCGGAATTCGGCATCGAGCGAAGGCCGGCCCGAAAGCTGAGCAAGCGCCCGGATTTGCGGACATGCCCCTCGATGCGGCGGATGGCGCGAGCGAACTCGCGGTCGCGCTCAGGCTCGCAGCGCAGCAGTTCGTCCGTCCGCGCGGCGATGTCGGGGCGGCGCGCGAAATCCGACGCCACCGCCTCCCGCATCAGCCGCGCCGCCTCGCTCGCCGCGACCTCGATCATGGCGCCGCGACGATGCGGCGCGACGAAGCGCTGCACCATGTCGGGATAAGCGTCGCGCGCGAGCGGCCGGTCGACGAAGCGCCATGCGCGCGCCAGCGGCAGCGACAGATCGCGCCTCTCTCCGTGCAGCGACCTTTCACGCGCGAGTTCCTGCGGCGACACCAGATCGCGCGTGGGCGTGACGAGCGGATGATCGATCTGGATGGCGGAAAGAAGCCGCCCGCGATCCTCGCAGGGGCGGACATGGCGGGGATCGTCCGCGCCGACGAGAATGACGATATCGCGCTGCGGATGGAAACGCAGCAGCCAGTCCTGCAGCGCAGAATGCCTGGCGAAAGAGAGCGCCGGCCAGTGAACGCCGGGCGCTCCAAACTCCACGCGCGCGAAAACGCGACCGGGAAAACCCACGGCGTCGCATAACAACATCTGGCGAGCGCCCCTGCCCCGACGCTCGCGCGAAACGGCGGCGCCGTATCGCGCGGGCCTTTGCCAGAAGTTTCATAAGAGCGGGCGCGATAAGGAAGATTTATATCAAAACGAACATTTTCGTCCGTCGCCTATCTCAATCGTTAAGCGTATGGCGCGACAGCCTGCACATATTCACACGCCGGCGCGTCGTCATGAACGGGGCGCGATCGAGCCACGCCTCACCGCTCGTTGCGCAGGGCCCATTCTTCCTCAAGGCGCGCGAGCGCGACGGGATCGTCCGCATCGAGCAGGAGGGCTGCGTCGTCGAAGGCGAGGGTCGCAACGTCGTCGCGTCGCGCAAGAAGGGGTCGCGCGCCCGTGTCGCCTGACAGCGCCATGATCTCCGCAAACAGACTCTGGCGCAGCAGCACGGGATGCGCCCACGAGCCCTCGACCGTTGGAACGATCGCGCTCGCCGCGGGCCGCGCTTCGGCCTCGGCGATCAGCCGGTCAAACACCTCCGCGCCGATCAGCGGCATGTCGCCGAGCGCAACGAGCGCGCCGTCGCAATCCTCGGGAAGCGCCAGCAGGCCGGCGCGCAGCGACGAGGCCATGCCGTCCGCGAAATCCGGATTGTAAACCTCATCGAATCCCGCGCCGGACCGCGACGCGGCGGCGATCACCTCGTCCCGCTGATGGCCCGTGACGACAACGATGGGCGCAGCCCGCGACGCCGCGACATGGCCGACCACGCGCGCGATCAGCGGCGCGCCGCCGAGATCGGCGAGCAGCTTGTGCGCGCCGCCCATGCGCGAGGAGCGCCCCGCCGCGAGAACAAGCGCGGCGATTTTCATTCCGCGTCGCCCGGCGCCGCGTCGCGCGGCTGCCCGCGCGCTCCGATCTCCATGAGAAGCCCCCCGACGCCCATCCGCATGACGTCGCCGGGGCCGACCGGAACATCCGCGAGAAGCCGTTGAAGCACCCAGTCGAAACCATTCTCGCGCGGGCTGCGCGCGCAGCCGGGCGCGCCCAGCGCAGGCTTGCCGCCGATCTCGCCGAGCACGAGAAGATTGCCCGGATCGACCGGCATTCCGACATGGATGAGCCTGCCTCCCGCCTGCTCGATCGCGGCCGGTATCACGTCGCGGCGATCGGTGACGGCCGAGGCGCCGAAGATGACGATCATGTCAGGCGCCTGCGCGCTCATCTCGCGCAATGCGCCTGCGAGCGCCGCCGTGTCATGCGCGACGCGCGTCTCCCATGCGAGCGAGGACTGCGCCGGCGCGAGGCGGCCTTCCATGACCTGCAGCGTCTTCTTGATCGTCTTCGCTTTCAGGCCGGGCAGAAGCGTCGAGATCACGCCGATCTTTTTTGCGGCGAACGGCGAAACGGAAACAAGGCGCGGCGCCGCTTCGGAGACGCGCATCGCGGTCGCGGCGTCGATCGCGAACGGGATGATCTTCACCGTCGCGATCATTTCGCCGGCCTCGACGACTTTCCAAGGAGCGAGCGTCGCGATCGTCGCGCGCTCGTCGATCATGTTGAAGCGATCGACGCCCGCCGCGTCGACTCGCAGGACGCCGCGCGCCAGCGAAAACAGATTGGCCCGCCCGGTGAAGGGATCTGCGACCCGCACATGATCGCCCGCCGCTCGCAACGCGAGATCACGGGCCACGTCATTCTCGTTCAGATCGTCGGCCGCGAGCCGCGCGACCGTGACGCGCGCGATGTTTTCCGCGAGCAGCCTGTCGACCAGCGAGGCCGTGATCGCCTCGCCTTTCCTGATGACGAGATCGCCCTGCCGCACCGAATGCGCGGCGATGGCGCCTTCCGCGTCGGCCGTGTTGATTTCGGCGAAATCCATGCCGGCGTCAGGCCGCTTTCGCCGCGCGCTGCGCCATGCGCTCGGCGCGCAGCGCGGAAACGGCTTCCGCGAGGATCGAAACGGCGATCTCGGCCGGGCTGACCGCGCCGATATTCAGGCCGATGGGCGCGCGGATGCGCGCGATCGCCGCGTCGTCGAAACCGGCGGCGCGCAGCCGCTCCACACGCCTGGCGTGGGTCTTCCGCGAGCCCAGCGCGCCGATATAGAAGGCGTCCGACTTCAGGGCGAGATCGAGCGCCACATCGTCGATCTTCGGATCGTGGGTGAGCGCGACAAACGCGGAGTAGCGGTCAAGACCGAGCGAGGGAATGACCGCATCGGGCCATTCCGGCCGCAGATCGACATCCGGGAAGCGCTCCGGCGAGGCGAACGCCGTGCGCGGATCGATGATCGTCACATCGAAGCCCGCAATCGCAGCCATCGGCGCCAGCGCCTGAGAGATATGCACCGCGCCGGTCACGATCATCCTGACCGGCGGCGCGCTGACCGTCAGAAACCACTGCCCCGCAGGCGTTTCCGCCATGCCGCTTTTTCCGGTTCGGAAAGCGTCGGCGAGCGCCTGCGACAGCGGATCGGACGCCCACGGCTCCTGAACCAGCTCCTGCTCGCGCAGGAACCGCTGCGCGCCCGTCGCGACGTCGGTGATGATGATCGCCGCGCGCCGCGCCGCGCGTTCGTCATTGAGCGCGTTGAGAAGGGAGAGTTTCATGCGTCATGTCCTGTCCATGGCAAGCCGCGCGCCGAGCCCCATCAGCAGCGAGCCGCCGGCCCAGCGTAGCGCCGTCATCGCCCGCCCGTTGCGGCTCATGCGCGACATCACGGCCGCCGCCGCGAAAACCGTCACGATATCGGCCGAGGTGAAAGCGAAATTCACGATCACGCCGAGAATGAGAAACTGCAGCCACACCGGAAACGTCGCGGCGGGATCGATGAACTGCGGCAGAAACGCGATGAAGAAGATCGCGACTTTCGGATTGAGAAGCTCGACCATGACGCTCTCGAGAAATGCGCGCTGCGTCGATTTCCTGGCGATGACCGGCGCCGCCGCCTCGCCGCTCCCGCCGCCGCGGATCATCGAGAACCCCAGCCATATGAGATAGAGCGCGCCGGCGATCTTGAGGGCTGCGTAGAGTTCGGGCGTATGGCGGAAGATCGCGGACAGTCCCAGCGTCGCCGCCAGCACATGGGCGTAACAGCCGATATGAATCCCGAACGCCGCGAACAAACCGGCGCGACGTCCCCGCGCCAGCGTCTGAGCCGCCGTGTAAAGCAGCGCCGGCCCGGGGAAGTAGGCGAAGGCCGCAGTGGCGAGGGCGAAGGCGGCGAGAAGCTCCCAGGAGGGCATCAGTCCACCTTCTCGACATAGACCCTGATGCGGCCGCCGCAGGACAGGCCGGCGCGCCAGGCGGTTTCGTCGGCGACGCCGAATTCGAGCATCTTCGGCGCTCCCGCCGCGATCACGTCGAGCGCCTCGGTCACGACGGCGCCCTCGACGCAGCCGCCCGACACCGAGCCGAGGAAATTGCCTTCGCCATCGATCACCAGATGCGAGCCCACGGGCCGGGGCGCCGAGCCCCAGGTCTCGACCACGGTCGCGATGGCGACCTTCCGGCCCTCGCGGGCCCACCGCTCCGCCTCGGCGAGGATGTTGTCTTCGGTGACGATCATGGCGGCCTCCGCGCGGTCGATCGTTGTATGTAGGAAACTATAGCACTGTTTCGCCAGCCCTGCCGGCAGGCCAGCAATGCGGCGCAAGCGCTTTTACGCGGCCGCGGCGAGCCATCGCCGGGGCGCGAAGCGGCCGTCGGGCGCCGATGACAGCGCCGCCGCCAGATCGGCCATGCTGCTGAGGTTGTGGATCGGCCGCATCTCGTCGACGAAAGGAAGGATGGCGCGGATTCCTTCCGCCTTCGCCTCGAACCCGTCGAACCTCAGCAGCGGGTTGAGCCAGACCACGCGCCGCGCGGAGCGGCGCAGCCGGTCCATCTCGAACCGCAGCGAGTCGACGTTCTGCCGTTCAAGCCCGTCCGAAAAGAACAGCACGGTCGCGCCCTGCCCCAGCACCCGCCGCGACCAGTCGCGGTTGAAGGCGTGGATGCAGGCGCCGAGCCGCGTGCCGCCTTCCCAGTCCTGCGCGCGCAGCGCCGCCGCAGCCAGCGCCTCATCCGGATCCTTCGCGCGCAGCTCGCGCGTGATGTTGGTCAGCCGCGTCGCGAAGACGAAAGCGTGAACCCGCCGCCGCGCATCCATGATCGCGTGCAGGAAATGCAGGAACACCCGCGTGTAGTCCGCCATCGAGCCGGAAATGTCGCACAGCGCGACCAGCGGCGGATGACGTTCCGCGCGTTCGTGAAAGGCGAGATCGACGATGTCGCCGCCGGCCCGCAGCGAGCGGCGGAAGGTGCGGCGCGGATCGATGCGGCCGTCATGCGACGGGACGAAGCGCCGCGTCCGCACGCGGTCGAAGGGCAGCCTGAGGCGCGCGATCGCCCGCTCCGCTTCCGCGATTTCGGCCGCGCTCATCTGCGCGAAATCCTTGCCCTTGAGGATTTCGGCGTCCGACATGGTGAGGCGCGCTTCGAACTGCGTCTCCATCGCCTCCGGCGGCTCGTTGCGCGTCAATGCGGGAGAGAGCGCCTCCGCCGCGCGGCGCGCGCCGGCCTCGGGTTTCTTCTCGTCCGGCCGGGCCAGCGCCATCGGCGACAGCATCGCCATGAGCTTGTCGAGAAACGCGCGGCGGCGCCAGAACAGGCGGAAGGCCTGGTCGAAAACCGCCATATGCTCGCGGCGTTTCACGAACACCGCATGCAGGGTCCAGTAGAAATCCTCGCGGTTTCCGATCCGCGCCGCCTCGACCGCATGGATGGCGTCCACCACCGCGCCCGGCCCGACCGGCAGCCCGGCCTGCCGCAGCGCGCGGCCGAAATAGGCGATGTTCTCGGCGAGGCGGCCGGTCATCGCAACGCTCAGCGCAGGTCGTAGAGCTTCGGCGCCGGCGCGACGGGCGCGAGCGGCGCCAGCGTTGCGCTGGCGTGCGCGGTGAATCGCACGCCGCCTTCATCGAGGATCACGCGCGAGATGCGGAACGCCTCGCCCCAGGAGGGCTCGCTGAAATCCGGCTCCGGCGTGATCAGATGCGTCACACCGGCGCCGACGATCGCCCGCGCGCAATCGATGCAGGGGTAGAGCGTGGTCGCCATCGTCGCCCCCTCGGTGCAAAGGCCGCGCCGCGCCGCCGCGAGCAGAACGCCGCGCTCCGCATGCTCCATCCAGATGAAGCGGCCGTCGCCCGCGTGCCGCTCCTCGGTGTCGCGCACGCCCCGCGGAAATGTGTTCGATCCGCTGAGCGTCTCGCCATTCGCCGCGCGCATCGCGCAACCGACTTTCCGCACGCGGTTCGGGCTTTCCTCCGCGACGGCGCGGGCGCGATCCATCAGTTCGTCGATCGTCATCGCGCGGCCTCCGCCTTGATCTCGTTGATCAGCGCCTGAACCTTCGATCCCTGAATCTTCGCGATGTCGTCCTGATATTTGAGCAGCACGCCGAGCGTGTCGCCGACGATCTGCGGATCGAGCGCCACCGCGTCGAGCTCGACGAGCGCGCTCGCCCAGTCGAGCGTCTCCGCGACGCCCGGCGGCTTGAACAGGTCTTCCTTGCGGATCGCCTGCACGAACGCGACGATCTGGCGCGTCAGCGCCTCATCGACTCCGGGCGCCTTCGCAGCGACGATCGCCATCTCCCGCTCGGCGCTGGGATAGCCGACCCAGTGATAGAGGCACCGGCGCTTGAGCGCGTCATGCACCTCGCGCGTGCGGTTCGAGGTGATGATGACGATGGGCGGCTTGTCCGCCTTGACCGTCCCGAGTTCGGGAATGGTCGCCTGGAAATCGGAGAGGATTTCGAGCAGGAACGCCTCGAAGGCCTCGTCGGTGCGGTCGAGTTCGTCGATCAGCAGCACCGGCGGTCCCGCCGGATCAGGCGCGAGCGCCTGCAGCAGCGGCCGCTTGACGAGAAACCGCTCCGAAAAAACATCGCTCTCGATCGTGTCGCGATCGCGATCGCCAGCCGCCTCCGCGAGGCGGATCGCCATCATCTGGCCGGCGTAGTTCCATTCATAAAGCGCGGACGCCGCGTCGAGCCCCTCATAGCATTGCAGCCGGATCAGCCGCCGGCCGAGCGTTTCCGACAGAACCTTCGCGATCTCGGTCTTGCCGACGCCCGCCTCCCCTTCGAGAAACAGCGGCCGGCCCATCTTCAGCGCGAGAAACAGCACGGTCGCAAGCGAACGGTCGGCCACGTAAGCGCCGCGCGTCAGCAGCGCCAGCGTATCGTCGATGGAGGCGGGAGCGCCGACGGGTTTGGCCATTCAACTCGACCTCATGACGCGGAGCCGGCGCGGCCCTGGCGAGAGCGGCGCCGCTTTCACCGATGTCATCGCCGCAATCGACCTGGCGATCCGGCGCGATCCGCGCCGCGCATAAAACCGGATCGCCGGGTCAAGCCCGGCGACGACGCTGAAGAAAAACGAGGAATATAGCAGAACAGGCGCCGGTCAAAGCCGCTTGCCGAGCGCCTTCGCCGTCGCGCGCCGCGCCATCACGCCGATCAGATGCGCGCGATACTCCGCGTCCGCATGGATGTCGCCATTGATGCCGGCGGGGCTCATGGTCAGCTTTTCGAGCGAGGCCGGATCGAATGTGGCGAACGCCGCCTCCGCCTCCTTCCAGCGGAACACGCCGTTCGAGCCCGCTCCCGTGACGGCGACGCGGGCGGTCGATCCTTTCTGCGCGACGCAGACGCCCACGAGCGCATAGCGCGACGCCGGGTTGCGGAACTTCGCATAGCCCATCTTGTCGGGGATCGGGAACGAAACCTTGGCGACGATCTCGCCGTCCTCCAGCGCCGTCTCGAACAGGCCGGTGAAGAAATCATCGGCCGCGACGCTGCGCTTGTTGGTGACGATCGTCGCGCCGAGCGCGAGGCACGCGGCCGGATAATCGGCCGCGGGGTCGTTGTTGGCGACGGAGCCGCCGATGGTGCCGCGATGGCGCACCGCCGGATCGCCGATGACGCTGGCGAGTTCGGCGAGCGACGGGATCGCCGCGCGCACGACCGCAGAGGTCGCGACCTCGCCATGCGGGGTCATCGCGCCGATGACGACCGCGTCGCCCTCGCGCGCGATGCCGCGGAGATCGGAAACGCCGCTGAGATCGACGAGAACGCCCGGCGCTGCGAGCCTCTGCTTCATCGTCGGCAGCAGCGTGTGCCCGCCGGCGAGAAGCTTCGCCTCCTCCTTCTCGGACAGCAGCTTCGCGGCCTGATCGAGTGAGGTCGCTTTGATATAGTCGAAAGCGTACATCGGTTCGGTTCCTGTTTTGCGCGCTGGGCGCGGCGTTTATTCGGCGGCGAGGCGCGACGGTCTTTTCTGGCAGGCGCGCCAGACCGCCTGCGGCGTCGCGGGCATGGCGATGTCCTCATGCCCGAGCGCGTCGGTGATCGCGTTGATGACGGCCGGCGGCGCGGCGATCGCTCCCGCCTCGCCGCATCCCTTCAGCCCGAGCGGATTGGACGGCGCCGGCGTCGTGATCATGCCGATCTCGAACGACGGCAGGTCGTCGGCGCGCGGCATGCAGTAGTCCATGTAGCTCGCCGTCAGAAGCTGGCCGCTCTTGTCATAGACCGCCTGCTCGGCGAGCGCCTGCCCGACCCCCTGCGCGATGCCGCCATGCACCTGCCCCTCGACGATCATCGGATTGATGACGTTGCCGAAGTCGTCGACGGCGGTCCACTTCTTGATTTCCGTCGCGCCTGTCGAGGGGTCGATCTCCAGCTCGCAGATATGGACGCCTGCGGGGAAGGTGAAGTTCGTCGGATCGTAGAAGGCGCCCTCCTTCAAACCCGGCTCAAGCTCTTGCCCGTTGAACTTGTGGGCGATGTAGGCCTGCAGCGCGATGTCGCCGAAGCCGGCCTTTTTATCGGTGCCCTTCACCTGGAACTGGCCGTCCTTGAACTCGATGTCGCCTTCCGACGCTTCGAGCACATGCGAGGCGACCTTCTTGCCTTTGGCGACCACCTTGTCGAGCGCCTTCACGATCGCGGAGATTCCAACCGCGCCGGAGCGCGAGCCGTAGGTGCCCATGCCCATCTGCACCTTGTCGGTGTCGCCATGCACGATGGAGACGTTCTCGATCGGGATGCCGAGGCGATCGGCGACAACCTGCGCGAAGGTGGTTTCGTGGCCCTGTCCGTGCGCGTGCGAGCCGGTCAGCACCTCCACCGTGCCGATCGGATTGACGCGCACCTCGGCCGACTCCCAGAGGCCGACGCCGGCGCCGAGCGAACCCACCGCCGCCGACGGCGCGATGCCGCAAGCCTCGATGTAGGCGGAATAGCCGAGCCCGCGCAGCTTGCCTCTGCGCTCGGACTCCGATCGCCGCTGCGCGAAAGTCTTCACGTCATGCATATCCATCGCAGTCTTGAGCGCGAGCGGATAATTCCCGGCGTCATACATCATGATCACCGGCGTCTGATGCGGAAACTGCCGCACGAAATTCATCTCGCGGAACGCCGTCGGGTCCATGCGGCGTTCGCGCGCGGCGACCTCGATCAGCCGCTCGACCACATAGGTCGCCTCGGGACGGCCGGCGCCGCGATAGGCGTCCACCGGGGCGGTCGTGGTGTAGACGCCGTCCACCTCGCAATAGATGCTCGGAATATTGTACTGGCCCGACAGCAGCGGCGCGTAGAGATAGGTCGGCACGCTCGACGCGAAGGTCGAGAGATAGGCGCCGAGATTGGCTTTCGTCGATACGCGCATGCCGAGGATGCGGTTGTCGCCGTCGAGCGCGAGCTCCGCATGCGTGAGATGATCGCGGCCGTGCGCCACCGCGAGGAATTCCTCCGTGCGGTCGGCGGTCCACTTCACCGGCCGGCCGACTTTCTTCGCCGCCCAGACGCAGATCGTCTCTTCGGCGTAGATGAAGATCTTCGAACCGAAGCCGCCGCCGACGTCGGGCGCGATCACGCGCAGCTTGTTCTCCGGCGCGATGCCGATGAAGGCGGACAGGACGAGCCGCGCCACATGCGGATTCTGGCTCGTGGTGTAGAGCGTGAAAACGCCGTCGCCGTCGTCATACTCGCCGATCGCGGCGCGCGGCTCCATCGCGTTCGGCACCAGCCGGTTGTTGACGATGTCGAGCTTGGTGACGTGCTTCGCCTTCGCGAAGGCGGCGTCCGTCGCCGCCTTGTCGCCGAGATGCCAGTTGTAGACGATGTTGTCCGGCGCCTCGGCATGGATCGCGGCCGCGCCCTTCGCCGTGGCGAGCGTCATGTCGGGAAGCGGCGGCAGCTCTTCATAATCGACGACCACCGCCTCGGCGCCGTCGCGCGCCTGCGCCAGCGTTTCCGCGATGACGACGGCGACGTGATCGCCGACATAACGCGCCTTGCCCTGCGCCAGCGCCGGATGCGCGCCCGCCTTCATCGGCGAGCCGTCCTTGGAATGGATCATCCAGCCGCAGATCAGACCGCCGATCTTGTCGGCCGCGATGTCGGCGCCGGTGAAAACCGCAAGCACGCCGGGCTTTTTCAGCGCCTCTGACGCATCGACGGATTTGATCGTCGCATGCGCGTGCGGAGACCTCACGAAATAGGCGTGCGATTGTCCCGGCCGGTTGATGTCGTCGACATAGCGCCCCTTGCCGGTGATGAAGCGATGATCTTCCTTGCGCACAACCCTCGCGCCGATGCCTGTCGCGCTCATGGCCGCCTCCCTGATCGGTTATTTGTCGCGCATGAGAAGGCGGATCACTCGGCCGCCTGCCGCAACCCTTCCTTGCCCATCGCTGCGGCGCCGGCGGCGATGGATTTGACGATGTTGTGATAGCCCGTGCAGCGGCAGATATTGCCTTCAAGCTCGTGGCGGATGGTCTGTTCGTCGAGATCCGTTCCCTTGCGGTTCACCATGTCGATCGCCGACATGATCATGCCGGGCGTGCAGAAGCCGCACTGGAGCCCGTGATTCTCGCGAAACGCCTCCTGCATCGGATGCAGCTTGCCGTCCCTCGCGAGCCCCTCGATCGTCGTGATGGACGCGCCTGCGCAGGCGAGCGCGAGCGTGGTGCAGGATTTCACCGCCTTGCCGTCGATATGCACGAGGCAGGCGCCGCACTGGCTCGTGTCGCAGCCGACATGCGTGCCGGTCAGCCGCAGCGTCTCGCGCAGGAACTGCACCAGAAGCGTGCGCCCCTCCGCCTCTCCCGACACCGGCTTGCCGTTCACGGTCATGGATAGGGTCGGCATGCGCTTCCTCCGTTGCGGTCGGCGAGACATCTGACGCGCCGCTCAACTTGTCGTTCGCGAAGCGCGCGGCCCCGCGCATCCGCGCCGCGTCTGCGATTCACAGATACGAGTTGGATGAATTCCAGTCTGGAATGCGCCCCGACCGGGGTCAAGACGGAAAGCGCTAGGCCAAGAGTCGCATGCGGGAAAAGAAGCGCTGCGGCGCAGCGCTATATTCAACAGGGCATAACGATTACGCGCCCGCTTTCACCGCCTCCGCGAACTTCGCGAAGAACTCGTCGGCGAGTTTCTTTGCGACGCCGTTGATGAGGCGCGCACCAAGCTGCGCGAGCTTGCCGCCGATCTGCGCTTCGACATCATAGGCGAGTTTGGTTCCGGCTGGATCGTCGCTGAGCTTCACCACCGCTCCGCCCTTCGCGAAGCCGGCCACGCCGCCCTCGCCTTCTCCGGCGATGCGATAGCCGTTCGGCGGATCGAGGTCCTCCAGATTGACCTTCCCCCTGAAGGTCGCGCTCACCGGGCCGATCTTGATCTTGGCGACCGCGGCGAATGACGTGTCCGACGTCTTTTCGAGCGACTGGCAGCCGGGAATGCTGTTTTTCAGCGTCTCGGGATCATTGAGCTTCGCCCACACCGTCGCCTTGTCGGCCGGCAGAACGACCTCGCCGCTCATTGTCATCGCCATCGCTGAACTCCCCTGTTAGTCGCGCGCGTCAGAGCGAACGGTTCTACTCCCGCGTCCGCGCGTCGCGCCAGCCTCTTGGGGCCGGCTTGACCGCGCGCCGGGCGGCGCGCTTCCTGCCATGATGGTTGTCCTGACCGCCGCGGAGAGCGCCGCCGCAGCCGGCGCGCATGGCGACGGCGCCGCGACGGCGATGCGCATCGTCATCGAGGCCGCGCGTCTGATGGGCGCGCCGCGGCTGATTCCGATTAAGTCCGCCCATATCGACGGCGCGCTTTATCATGGCGATTCAGGCGTGCTGTTCGCCGAAAAACTTGTCGCCGGCGGCGCCGCCGTTTCGGTTCCCGCCTCGCTCAATGTCGGCTCCCTCGATCTGACCGGCTGCGCCCGCGTGCGCCTCGAAGGCGCGACCCGGGACATGGCGCGACGCCTGATGCGCGCCTACGAGGCGATGGGCTGCGCGCCGACCTGGACCTGCGCGCCCTATCAGGCCGGGCGCCGGCCGGCGTTCGGAACCGATGTCGCCTGGGGCGAATCCAACGCCGTCGCCTTCTGCAATTCGGTGCTTGGCGCGCGCACCAACCGCTATGGCGATTTTCTCGACATCGCCTGCGCGATCGCCGGCCGCGCGCCGGACTACGGACTGCATCGCCCTGAAAACCGCCGCGCGACCTTCGTCGCGGACGTGAGCGGGCTGAGCGCCGCGCTGCGCGATTCAGACATCGCCTTCCCCGTGCTGGGCGCGCTGTTCGGCCGGCTGGCAGGCAGCGCGGTCGGCGTGATCGACGGCCTGCAGGGCTGCTGTTCGGAGGACCGGCTCAAGGCGTTCGGCGCGGCCGCGGCCTCGTCCGGCGGAGTCGGCCTGTTTCATGTCGCGGGCGAGACGCCCGAGGCGCCGACGCTGGCCGCGGCGCTCGGCGGCGCGCCGCCCGCGCATGTCGTCCCCGTCACGCCGGCGATGCTGGCCGAAGCGCTCGCCTCGCTCTCCACCGCGACGGGCGACGCCGTCGACGCCGTCGCCATCGGCAGTCCCCATCTCTCCCTCGGCGAGATCGACGCGCTCGACCGTCTGCTGGGCGAGCGCAAGGCCGTGCGGCCGATCTACGCCTGCGCCGGCCGCCATGTGCTCGGCGCGATCGAGGCGGACGGCCGCCGCGCGGCGCTGGAGCGACGCGGCGTCACGCTTGTCATCGACACTTGCGTGGTGGTGACGCCGATCCTGCCGGCGGCGGGCGGCGCCCTGATGACGAACTCCGGCAAATTCGCCCACTACGCTCCCGGCAACACGGGCTACGCCGTGCATTACGGCTCGCTGGCGGATTGTGTGGAAAGCGCCGTCGCCGGCCGTCTCGTGCGGATCGATCCGTTATGGCGCTGAAGGCAGAGGCGCTCATTCCCGGCGAGGCGCGCGGCCGCGTTTGCGTTCTGCGGGCGCCGATCAGCTTCTGGGGCGGCGTCGACCCGCGCACCGGCGACGTCATCGACGCCCGGCATCCCGATCGCGGGCTCAATATCGCCGGCGTCATTCTCGGACTGCCGGGGACGATCGGCTCCTCGTCGGCGTCCTCCGTCCTGCTGGAGCTCGTCCATGCCGGACGGGCGCCGGCCGCCCTGCTGGTCGTGGAGCCGGACGCCGTCCTGCTGCTCGGGCTGATTGTCGCGCGCGAGATGGGCTGGCCGCGCCCGCCCGCGATCCGATGCGACGCGGCGGCTCTCGCCGGGCTTCATGGGCGGCGCATCGCGATCGGCCGGGACGGAACCATCACGCCGCTCGCGGAGCCGTGATCCCGGTTCGGACGGCGTCCTGTTGGTTCACGCTGAGGCGCCGCGTCACTCCCGTCTGGGAAGGGCGCAGACGACAAGTCCCGCGACGCCGGTCGCGGCCTGAACGATCAAGAGGTCGCGGATGATGTCGTTCTTCAGAGCGTCGATGAGAAAAAGAAAGGCCGCGCCCGCGAGCACGGCGTAGGCGCCCGCCGCCAGCAGGCGCGGCCCCCTCCCTTCCAGAACGCCAGTCCCGGCGACCGCCGCAAGAATCAGCAACGCGCCGAAGACGACGGCGACGATCAGTCCGCGCAGCCCCCATCGGGCGACGAAGGCTGCGGCGTAGCCGATCAGCAGCGCGGCGCTGAGAAGACCGAGAATGAGATGAGACCATCGTCGCATGGCGCTATGGCGCCCGATCATGTTGCAAAACGCAAGGGGCGCGAGTCGCGGGCGCAAGCTGATGCTTCACAAAGTCTGATTGCACCCATCACGCGAGCGCGCTAACGATAAGCGGCCGGCTGCGAATGCGCGGCAGGTCCACGGGGCTGGGAACAAGACGCGGCGAAGCGTCGGCCCAGCGGAGGGGTGGCGTATGGAAGTATTTGTCCAGCAGCTCATCAACGGGCTGACCCTGGGATCCATCTACGGTCTTATCGCCATCGGCTACACGATGGTCTTCGGCATCATCGGAATGGTGAACTTCGCCCACGGCGATGTTTTCATGATTTCCGCTTTCATGGCGCTCATCTTTTTCATGCTGATCACTGCGGTGATCGGCGTCAGCGCCGGCGCCATTTTCATCGCGCTCATTCTCATGCTCCTACTTGGGATGTTCTTCACCGGCGTCATCAGCTGGACGATCGAGCGCGTCGCCTATCGCCCTCTGCGGGGCTCCTTTCGTCTCGCGCCGCTGATCTCCGCGATCGGCATGTCGATCTTTCTCATGAATCTCGTGCAGGTGCTCCAGGGGCCGCGGAACAAATCGGCGCCGCAGCTTCTGTCGAACACCATCTGCCTCATCGGCGAAAGCACGGAGGCGAAGCACTGCCTGTTCGAGAAGGTGACCACCTATCAGGTCAACATCGCCTACAAACAAATCGTCATCATTCTCGTCACCGCCGTCCTTCTCACCGCCTTCTGGTGGCTCGTGCAGAAGACGTCGCTCGGACGCGCGCAGCGCGCCTGCGAGCAGGACATGAAGATGGCCTCGCTGCTTGGCGTCGACGTCAATCGCACCATCTCCACGACCTTCGTGATGGGGGCGGCGCTCGCCGCCGTCGCGGGCGTGATGTATATTCTGCAGTATGGCGTCGTGAATTTCGCCGACGGATTCAATCCCGGCGTGAAGGCGTTCACGGCGGCGGTGTTGGGCGGCATCGGCTCCTTGCCGGGCGCCGTGCTCGGCGGCCTCCTCATCGGACTCATCGAGGTGATGTGGTCCGCTTATTTCACCATCGACTATAAGGACGTCGCCGCGTTCTCCATTCTGGCGATCGCGCTGATCTTCATGCCATCGGGCATCCTCGGCCGGCCGGAAGTGGAGAAGGTCTGATGGCCGTCGCCGCCAGGAGCAGCGCCATGCAGGCCGAGACCGCCCGCATGAGCGTCCCGGCCGCGATCAAGGACGCGCTCCTCGCCGCGCTCGTCATGCTCGGGCTCAGCGTGCCCATGCTCGCCTGGCGCACCGAACAGAACATGTCGAACGAGTTGATCCTCGTTCCCCGCTGGGGCGCCGTGGCGATCGCTTGCGCCATCGTCTTCGCTGGCCGCCTCGCTTTGTCGCTTTTCGTCTGGAACCGCCGCGCCGGCGCGCGCAGCGTCCGCGTCACGCGGCTTCTGTCGATCGCCGGCCGCGCCGCGCTCGCCGCCGCGGGCGCGCTCGCTTTCATCGCTTGCGCGCTGGTCGCCTGGAGCCTCGGCCATCAGGCGAGCTGGATCGCGATCGCCGCCATGGCGATGGTCGTCGCCTTTCTGGCGCTGCTCGCGACGTTCATCGTCAAGGCGAGCATCGGCTTCGAGGCGGCGCGCGCTTACCTGGCGCCGGCGTTTCTCGGCTTCATCGCGATTTTCCCGATCGTGGCGATTCACTACGCGGGCTGGCAGGGCGCGCTGAAGTGGATCGACAATTTCGGCATCCAGATTCTGATCTATGTCACGCTCGGCTGGGGCCTCAACATCGTCGTCGGCCTCGCCGGCCTGCTCGATCTCGGCTATGTCGCGTTCTATGCGGTCGGCGCCTATTCCTACGCGCTGCTCGCCAAGCAGTTCGGCCTGTCCTTCTGGCTGCTGATGCCGCTCGCGGCCATTCTCGCGGCGTTCTGGGGCATTCTGCTCGGCTTCCCCGTCCTGCGCCTGCGCGGCGACTATCTCGCCATCGTCACGCTGGCCTTCGGCGAGATCATCCGGCTGGTTCTCATCAACTGGGTCGACTTCTCGAACGGCTATGCGGGCATTTCCGGCATTCCGCGCCCGAGCTTTTTCGGCATCCCCTTCAACGCCGACGATGACGGCTTCTCCGCCGTTTTCGGGCTGGAATTCAGCCCGGTCTATCGCACGATCTTTCTCTATTACCTGATCTTCTGCCTTGCGCTGCTCATCGCCTTCGTGACCACGCGCCTGCGCCGGCTGCCGATCGGCCGGGCCTGGGAAGCGCTGCGCGAGGACGAGATCGCCTGCCGCGCGCTCGGCATCAACACGGTGAACACCAAGCTGACCGCGTTTGCGATCGGCGCCGGCTTCGGCGGGCTGGCCGGCTCCTTCTTCGCGGCGCGGCAGGGATTCATCAGTCCTGAATCCTTCGTCTTCATGGAATCGGCGATGATCCTTGCGATCGTTGTTCTCGGCGGCATGGGATCGCTCATCGGCTGCGCGATGGCAGCGATCCTGATGATCGGCGGCACCGAACTGATGCGCGAACTCGATTTCCTCAAGACAGGGTTCAATATTCCGGGCCTCGGCCTGTCGATTCCAGGCTTCGGCGCCGATTTCGATCCCACGCAATACCGCATGCTGCTGTTCGGCCTCGCGATGGTGCTCATCATGATCTGGAAGCCGCGCGGTCTGATCTCGACGCGCGAACCCAGCATCTTCTATCGCGAGAAGAAGGCCGTCTCCGGCTCGCTGGTGAAAGAGGGGCATGGCTGATGGCGGCCGCGCCGCTCCTGCAGGTCGACCATCTCACCATGCGCTTCGGCGGACTGGTGGCGATCAACGATCTGTCCTTCGTCGCGCGCGCTGGCGAGATCACCGCGCTGATCGGCCCCAATGGCGCCGGCAAGACGACCGTGTTCAACTGCATCACCGGCTTCTACAAGCCGAGCGAGGGCATGCTGACGGTGACGCATCCCGACGGCTCGTCCTATCTCCTCGAACGCACGCCGGGCCATGACATCACCTGGCGCGCGAAGGTGGCGCGCACGTTCCAGAACATCCGCCTGTTCTCCGGCATGACCGTGCTGGAGAATCTCATGGTCGCTCAGCACAACAAGCTGATGATCGCGTCGGGCTTCACGATCGGCGGCATTCTCGGCGCGTCGTCGTTTCGCAACGCCGAGAAAGCCGCGGTGGAGAAGGCGATTTACTGGATCGAGAAGATCGGCCTCATCGACCGCGCCGACGATCCCGCCGGCGACCTGCCCTATGGCGCGCAACGGCGCCTTGAGATCGCGCGGGCGATGTGCACGGACCCCTTCCTGCTGTGCCTTGACGAGCCGGCCGCCGGGCTGAACCCGCGCGAGAGCGCCGAGCTGAACGCGCTGCTCCTCTCGGTCCGCAAGGATCACGGCGCCTCGATCCTGCTCATCGAGCACGACATGTCGGTCGTGATGCAGATTTCCGATCACGTCGTCGTGCTCGACTACGGCACCAAGATTTCCGACGGCGCGCCGCGCGACGTGCAGAACGATCCGAAGGTGATCGCCGCCTATCTCGGCGTCGAGGATGACGAGGTTGAGGAAGCGGAGCGGGAGGCGGGAATCCAATGACCGCGACCGCAAGCGCCGGCCCGCTCCTCGCGGTGCGCGGCGTCAAGACCTACTACGGCAACATCATCGCGCTCAAAGGCGTCGACATCGACGTCAGGCAGGGCGAGATCGTCACGCTGATCGGCGCCAACGGCGCCGGCAAATCGACGCTGATGATGACGATCTTCGGCAATCCCCGCGCCCGCGAGGGAGCGATCACCTTCGCCGGTCAGGACATCACCAACCTGCCGACGCACGAGATCGCGCGCCTGTCGATCGCGCAGTCGCCGGAAGGGCGGCGCATCTTCGGCCGCATGACCGTCTACGAGAATCTCCAGATGGGCGCCGGCGTCACCGGCATGCGCCATTTCGGCGAGGACATCGAAAAGATTTTCACCTTGTTCCCGCGCTTGCGCGAGCGCCGCGACCAGCGTGGCGGCACTTTGTCGGGCGGCGAGCAGCAGATGCTGGCGATCGGCCGCGCGCTCATGAGCCGGCCCCGCCTTCTGCTGCTCGATGAGCCCTCGCTCGGCCTCGCGCCGATCATCGTGCGCGGCATCTTCGAGGCCATTCGCCGCCTCAATCGGGAGGAAGGGCTGACGGTGTTCCTTGTCGAGCAGAACGCCTTCCATGCGCTCAAGCTCGCCCATCGCGGCTACGTGATGGTCAACGGCGTCGTGACGCTGTCGGGATCGGGACGCGACCTGCTCGCCAATCCGCAGGTGCGCGCCGCCTATCTCGAAGGCGGGCATCACTAGGGCCAATCTGATGCTGCAAGGCGTTCTTTACGAGGAAGATTCGCTCTTCGTCTTTCTGCTGGTGACGGTCGCGATGGGCGGCTGGCTCGCCTGGATGACCGGGCGGGCGCTGGCTCTCACCTGGCGCGGCCCCGCCAAGGTGGCGGCGGCGATGCTTCCCCTCGCCTTCGCGGTCCGCTTCATCCATATGGCGCTGTTCGGCGGCACGCTGATCGAGCCGCATTATTATGTGGTCGATCTCGTCGTCCTGCTCGTTTTCGGCCTGCTCGGCTATCGCCGCACCCGCGTGGCGCAGATGGTCACCCAGTATCGCTGGCTCTATGAACGCGATGGCTTTCTGAACTGGCGCGAGAGACGAGAACCCGTCGCGCCGGCGCTCGAAACAGCCGCGGCTCGGGCGGATCGCGGATGACAGCGGTTTGAAAACGGTCCATCATCCGCGCCGAAGCGGGGGAGGCCTCCGCCACCGGCGGCTTCGCAGGAAGCCGCTTTGAACGAGGGAGCAGTCTATGAAGAAAACGCTCTTGGCCGGCATCGCGCTCGCCGCGACGTTGGCGACGGCGAGCATCGCGCAAGCCCAGATCAAGCTCGGCGTCGCAGGCCCGATCACGGGCTCGAACGCGGCTTTCGGCGCGCAGCTCAAGAACGGAGTCGAGCAGGCGGTTGAGGACATCAACGCGGCCGGCGGAATCAATGGCCAGAAAATCACGGTGTCCGTGGGCGACGATGTCGCCGATCCCAAGCAGGGCGTCTCCGTGGCGAACAAGTTCGTCGGCGACGGCGTGAAATTCGTGGTCGGCCACTTCAATTCCGGCGTCACCATGCCGGCGTCCGAGGTCTATGCCGAAAACGGCGTGCTCATGATCTCGCCGTCCGCGACCAATCCGCAGGTCACCGAGCGCAAGCTGTGGAACACGTTCCGCGTCTGCGGCCGCGACGATCAGCAGGGCGCGGTGGCGGCCGCCTATATCGCCAAGAATCTGAAAGGCAAGAAGGTCGCCGTCGTCCATGACAAGACGACCTACGGCCAGGGCCTCGCCGACGAAACGAAGAAAGCGCTCAACAAGGCGGGCGTGAAGGAAGTGCTCTATGAAGGGGTGAACACCGGCGAGAAGGATTTCTCGGCGCTGGTGTCGAAGATCAAGGCGGCTGGGGCCGACATCGTGTACTGGGGCGGCCTGCACACGGAAGGCGGCCTGATCGTTCGCCAGATGCGCGATCAGGGCGTCAAGGCGGTGCTGATGTCCGGCGACGGCATCACCTCCGACGAGTTCGCCACGATCGGCGGACCGGGCGTCGAAGGCACGCTGATGACCTTCCCGCCGGATCCGCGCAACCGTCCGGAAGCGAAGGAGATCGTCGCGAAGTTCCGCGCGAAGAACATCAATCCGGAGTCCTACACGCTCTACAGCTACGCCGCGGTGCAGATCATGGCGGAAGCGGCGAAGCGCGCGAACTCGGTCGACCCGAAGAAGGTCGCGGCCGAGATGCACAGTGGCAAGCCGTTCAAGACCGTGATCGGCGACATCGCCTTCGACAAGAAGGGCGACATCACGCGTCCCGACTATGTCGTCTACACCTGGAAGAAGGGCGCGGACGGCAAGATCACCTATACCGAGAACGCCGGCGGCGCATAAGCGTTGCGGCTCAGGCCTGAAACGAAAAGCCCCGGAGCAGTCCGGGGCTTTTTCTTTTGCGCTGCCGATCGCGCGCCTTGGCTCTGCGGCGTGGCGCGGAAAGTGGAATCCGGTTTGTTTCAGGCCGCGATCCGATTCCAGGGCGCAAGGCGAAGCAGATTCGCCATCACGCACAGACCCGACGCGCCCGCGAAAACGAGGCCGGCTCCAACAGCGCCGGCGAGCCAGCAGACTCCGGCGTTGACGAACCTCCCGAGCGCGACGCCGCCTTCGGCGATGGAGGCTTCGCCGCAAGCCTCAGCCAGGGTCGAGGCGCCGGCGCGCGCTCGTCCGGGCCGCGCACGGCGCAAAGCGCAGCGGATCGTCGAAGACGCTCGATCAAGGCGGGAAAGCGGGCGGACCCTCGGCGCTCACAGCAGCATCAGTTGCGGAAACGCGTCCTGCAGCCAGTACGCGGCGCGTTCGATGCCTCCGGTCATGAATGCGACGCCCGTCAGCGCGAGCAGCGCGCCCATCGCTTTCTCGACCTTGCCGAGATGCGCCCTGAATCCGCGCATCCAGCGGATGAAAGTCCCCATCGCCAGCGCCGCGACGAGGAACGGCACGCCGAGCCCCAGCGAATAGACCATCAGAAGCGACACCCCCTCGCCGAGCGTCTGCGTCGATCCGGCAAGCCCGAGGATCGCGCCGAGCACCGGCCCGATGCAGGGCGTCCAGCCGAAGGCGAAGGCGAGGCCCATGACATAGGCGCCGAGGAGCCTGCCCCCGTTCGACGCCTGAAACCGCGCCTCGCGATAGAGCAGCGGTATCCTGAACACCCCGAGGAAATGCAGCCCCATGATGATGATCGCGACGCCCGCGACCATCGACAGCACATGCGACCAGGCGCGCAGCCACTGGCCGATGAAGAACGCGCTCGCGCCGAACAGGACGAACACCGTCGAGAAGCCGAGCACGAACAGCGCGGCCGCGATGACCGCGCGCCGCCTCACCTGAGGATCGATGGAGTCCGTCGCCTCCTCGATCGTCGCGCCGGCGAGATAGGTCAGATAGGGCGGGACGAGCGGCAGCACGCATGGGCTGAGAAAACTCAGCACGCCGGCGAGCAGCGCCCAGGGATAGGTCACATCGGTCATCCGCGGAGTGTTATCCGCGGCCGAAGCGAAGCGACAGGCGCCGTTTCGCCGCTCCCCGGCTTGTGATCGCGCGCCAGTCATGGCCAATGGGCGTCATGACGTCGCCACGCAACCTCATCACCGATGTGCCGGGCGTGCTCGTCGGGAGCGCCCACGACGAACGCGGCGCGTCGGGCGTCACGATCGCCCTGTTCGAGCAGCCTGCGACGGCCTCGGTTTCGATCATGGGCGGCGCGCCGGGCGTGCGCGAGAGCGCGTTGCTCGAGCCCGACATGACAGTCGAGACCATCGACGCGCTGGTCCTCTCCGGCGGCTCCGCCTACGGGCTGGA
>MKVY01000042.1:104128-148135 GCA_001899525.1 Rhizobiales bacterium 65-9 | reverse complement strand
GTCCCGCAGGCGATCCTGTTCGACCTCCTGAACGGCGGCGACAAAAGCTGGCTCCGCGAGCCGGCAAGCGAGCGCCCGCCCTATTGGGATCTCGGCCGGGAAGCGGCGCGCAGCGCCGGAAAGGAGTTCCAGCTTGGCACGGCCGGCGCGGGCTTCGGCGCGACCACCGTCAACCTGAAAGGCGGCCTCGGCTCGGCCAGCGCCGTCGCGCCGACTGGCCATGTCGTCGGCGCGCTGGTCGCGGTGAATGCGGTCGGCTCCGCCACCCTCGGCGATCTGCCGAATTTCTGGGCCGCGCCCTATGAACGCGGCGGCGAATTCGGCGGGCTTGGCCTGCCGCAGACGATTCCGGACGCCGCGCTGACGCCGCGCTTCAAGGGCGGTCCGGCGGAAAACACCAACATCGCGATCATCGCCACCGACGCGGCGCTGACCAAGGCGCAGGCGAAGCGCCTCGCTGTCGGCGCCCATGACGGCATGGCGCGCGCGTTGCGCCCGGTTCACGCGGCGATGGACGGCGACATTATTTTCGCGGCGGCGACGGCGGCGCGGAAAGACGCCGTCGACGCGGTCGGTCTGACCATCCTCGCCCAGACCGCGGCCGACTGCCTCGCGCGCGCCATCGCGCGCGGCGTGTATGAGGCGACGGCCCTCCCCTTCGAGAACGCTTTGCCTGCGTGGCGCGACCGCTTCGCGCGTTAGAGCGTTTTCTGGCGAGAGGATACCCGTTCGCGTGCAGAAAATGCGATAAAACAAATAACTGGAGACATTCCGTCATTGTTGCGGAAACGCGCGCGTCTCGTCATAGTTTGACGATGCCCATGTCCGGCTTGCGGATCATCAGCGTGAGCGCGCCCGCCGACCTTGCGGCGGCGATCGCGCTGTTCCGCGACTATGCGGCCTCGCTCGACGTCGATCTCGCCTATCAGGATTTTGACTCCGAGCTGGCTGCAATGCCGGGCAAATATGCGCCGCCGTCGGGCGCGCTGCTGTTGGCGAAAAACGCTGACGGCGCAGCGATCGGATGCGTTGGCCTGCGCGCGCTGGACGACGGCCTGTGCGAAATGAAACGTCTTTACGTCCGCCCTGAGGGGCGCGGAACCGGCGCGGGAAAAGCGCTCGCGCTGGCGCTGATCGAGGCGGCGGAACGGATCGGCTATCGCGAGATGCGACTCGACACGCTGCCGTCGATGGCCGCGGCGCAATCCCTCTATCGCGAACTGGGCTTCGAGGCGATCGCGCCTTATTATCAGACGCCGATCGCGGGAACTCTATTCATGCGCCGGCGGTTGCGGCCCGGGCGCTGATCCCCTCACCGCACCGGGGCCGAGGCCTTCACCTCGCCCCAGATGCGCGTGGTGTTGTTGACCTGCCATTCAAACCCGGCGCCGATCTCCGGCCGCACGGCGAAGGACTGATCCGTTCCGGCGTTCGTCCAGGTCGGATAGCGCCAATATTCATTCTGCGCCGAGACGCCGACTGTCGAATACAGCAGGACGTCCGGCTGGACGAGATAGCCGAGCTTCATCTTCGCGACGCCGGCGAAGTCGCGCGAATACTCCGCGAAGTTGGCGTTGTTCTGGCCGCGAAGGATGAAGGGCTTCATATAGTCGAAGGCCGCGGCGACGCCATAAACGAAATCGCCCTCGCGCCACATCTTGCCGGCCTCGACGCCCAGCGTCGGACCGCCATAGGTGCGGCCATGACCATAGCTCGTCATCGAGAAGCCGGTCGTCATGGCGAGGTACTGGCCGTCCCATTTCGGCGGCTCGATGCCGAAGGGAGCCCAGCTCGACCAGAGCGGCCAGGGTTCGCTCGCAAGAGCGGAGCCCGCGGCCGCAAGCACAATCGCCGTCGCGAGCGCGCTCCGGGACATCATGTGTTTCGCCGTCATCGGTCGAGAATACATGATCCTGTTGACCCGCCAACTATGGCGCCAGAGGGGCGGTCAGCGCAGCCCCGGCCGGTCCGCCCGGAACGGATAGGGATCGACGAAGGGCTTCTCCCCGACGATCAGCTCGGCGACAAGCCGCCCTGTCACTGCGCCGAGGGTCAGCCCGTGATGGGCGTGGCCGAAGGCGAACCAGAGATTGGCGTGCTTCGGCGCCGGCCCGATCACCGGCATCATGTCCGGCGTGCAGGGGCGGCAGCCCATCCACGGCTCCTGGTCGACCCGCTCGCCAAGCGGAAACAGGGCGCGCGCGATGGGTTCGGCGCGGCCGAGCTGCACCGGCGTCTTCGGCGCGTCCCGGTTCGCGAATTCCGCGCCCGTGGTCAGCCGGATTCCGCGCGCCATCGGCGCAATGAAATAGCCTCGCTCCACATCGAGCATCGGATGGTTGAGCACGGCGTTGCCCTGCGGCTTGTAATGCATGTGGTAGCCGCGCTTCACCGCGAGCGGCAGCTTGTAGCCGAGCCTGACCGTGACCAGATCGGCCCAAGGACCGAGCGCGATGACCGCGCTGCCCGCTTCGACCGTCCCCTCATTGGTCGCCACCCGCCAGCCCGCGCCGTTCTGTTCGAGCGTGCGCGCATCGCCGATGATGAACTTGCCGCCCAGCTTCTCGGTGTACTTGCGATAGCCGTCCGCCAGCGCGCCCGGATCGCTGACCGAGTCCGGCTGCGTGAAATGCACGGCGCCGACCAGAGACTGGTCGAGATGCGGCTCGGCCGCGCGCAGGGCCGCGCGGTCGAGCGTATCGGACTCGACCCCGAAATGCCGCCGCCATTCGTCCACCTCGACGATCGCTTCCTGCAACTCCTTCTCGGTCCGGAAAATCTGCATCCAGCCGATCGGCCGCAACAGCGAATCGACTCCCGCCTCCGTCGCGAGCGCGCGATGCTCCGCGACGCAATGCTCGATCAGCCTGACATATTGGCGCGCGATCGCCTCGTGATGCGAGGCGCGCGAATTGAGCCAATAGCGGAAGAGGAAGGGCGCGAGCTTCGGCAGCGCGCTAAGATGATAATGCGCGTCGATGGTGCGGTTCGTGGCGTAGCGCAGCAGCGCGCCGAAATCGTGCGGAAAGCCGTAGGGATAGACGCCCTCGCGCTGGATCAGCCCGGCGTTGCCATAGGACGTCTCCTCGCCGGCGCCGCGACGGTCGACCAGCGCGACCGAACGGCCGCGCTTCTGCAGATGCGCAGCCACTGACACGCCGACGATGCCGGCGCCCAACACAATTGCGTCAACCTTCATACCCCACCCCTGATTGGCTGGCGCGAACTTAGAGCAAGAATCAGGAAAGCGCGAACGCCGCGTGAGCTCCGGCGCCGCGGCGCGACGCCCCATGCGCCAACCGCAGCCCTGGCGGCTTGACCGCGCCGAAGCCCGCCCCGCATGCATTCGCCATGCAAGCGATTCCGCCTTCATTGCTCGATTGGCCGCGGCGCGCGCTCGCCTTTCTCGGACGCTATGGAGCGCAGGGCTTCGCTCTCTCGATCGTGCTCAGCTTCGCCCTGCAGCGTTTTTCCGGCGCGGTGAAGCCGTTTCTGGGAGCGCTGATCTTCTGCTTCGTTGCGATCAACACGATGCGGGCGGACTGGCCGGCCCTGCGCCGGCTCGCCGGCCGCCCCTGGCGCGTCGCCGCGGCGCTCGTCCTGAGCACGCTGGCGCCTTTCGTCACGGTGGCTGCGATTGTCGCGATCCTGGGGCGGGACGCTTTCGAGCCGGGCCTTCTGCTTGGCCTCGCCATCGCCGCCGCGGCCCCGCCGCTCGTCGCCGCTCCCGCCTACGCTCTTCTGCTGGGCTTCTCGAACGCGCTGCCGCTCACCCTTCTTGCGCTGGGCATGGCGATCGCGCCGGTCGTCTCGCCGCTGATCGCCGACGTGATCGTCGGCGCCGCCGTTCCGCTGGATCGCATCGCGCTCATGGGAAGGCTTGCGATCTTTCTTTTCGGCGCCATGACTGTCGGCCTCGCGGCGCGACGCCTGATTGGCGGCGCCTGGATCGCGGCGCGCAGCGCGGAGCTCAACGGCCTCGGCGTCGTGCTGTTCTTCCTGTTCGCGGTGGCGTTGACCGAAAGCCTCGCCACGGCCGCGATGGAGCAGCCGCTGCGCGCGGCGCTCTATCTCGGCGTCGGATTCGGCGTGAGCGCCATAGCCTTCATGCTCGCGCTGTTCGCCTGGCTGCCCGTCGATCGCATGGAGGCCGCGCCGCTGGCCATCACCGCCGGCCTGCGCAATACCGGCCTTCTCATCGCCGCGCTCGGCGTCAATGAGGTGCCGCCCGAAACCTTCCTGTTCTTCGCGCTGCTGCAGTTTCCGATCTATTTTGCGCCGCAGATCGTGAAGCCGTTCCTTCGTCTCATTCACGGCCCGGCGGCTGAACCGCGCGCGTGAGACATGAGGCTGAGCGACAGGCGAAACGCTTGACACTGAACAAGGCGGGTGCGACGCATAAGCACGTTTTGGGCCGGTGATTATGCGCTCTCGATTTGGCGACAAATATGGTCGTTTCGCGCGCAATCTCGGCTGCGCCTGTCACGGTCCCCTGGCGCGCGCCTTTCATGAGCGCGTTGAGAAAGGCCTGTCGCGCCGCGCCGTCCTGCAGGGCCTGGCCGCAACCGCAACGACGGCGGGCATTGCTTCGCCGGCGTTGAGTCAGGCAGCGTCCCGTCCGATCCTGCTGCGGCAGGCGCGCATCTTTGACGGGCGCTCCAGCAAGCTGATCGAGGCGAGCGTCCTCGTCGAAGGCGCGCGCATCAAGGCGCTGCCGCAGGCGAACCTGCCCGTTCAGGACGCGCAGGTGATCGATTGCGCGGGCAAGGTGATCATGCCGGGCATGATCGACGCTCATTGGCACTCGCTGATGGCCGCCATCCCCGAAATCGTCGCCCTGACGGCTGACGTTCCCTACGTCCACCTCGTCGCGGCGCAGGAGGCCGGACGCACGCTGATGCGCGGCTTCACCGCGGTGCGCGACGTCGGCGGGCCAGCCTTTCCGTTGAAGCGCGCGATCGACGGAGGAATGTTCCCCGGTCCCCGTATTTTCCCGTCGGGCGCGATGATCTCGCAGACCTCGGGCCACGGCGATTTTCGCCTGCGCTATGAAGTGCCGCGCGCGTCGCGCAACGACCTGAGCCATGCGGAGGCCGCCGGCATCTCTGCGATCGCGGACGGCGTTCCAGAGGTTCTTCGCCGCACGCGCGAGCAGCTTCTGCTTGGGGCGAGCCAGATCAAGATCATGGTCGGGGGCGGCGTCTCCTCGGTCTACGATCCCATCGACGTCGCGCAGTTCACGGCCGAGGAGATTCGCGCCGCCGTCAACGCGGCCGGCGACTGGGGCACATATGTCTGCGCCCATGTCTACACGCCTGAAGGCATTCAGCGCGCCCTGAAGAACGGCGTGAAGAGCATCGAGCACGGCCAGCTCGCCGACGAGGAAACGGTCCGGATGATGGCGGACGCCGGCGCCTGGTGGAGTCTCCAGCCTTTTCTGGCTGACGAGGACTCCAATCCGAAATCCGATCCTGTTCAGCGACGGCAGCAGGAGGAAATCGCGACGGGCACCGTTCGCGCCTATGAGCTTGGGAAGAAGCACAAGGTCAAGATGGCCTGGGGCACCGACATTCTTTTCAATCCGCGCGGTGTGGCCTCGCAGGGCAGGCAGCTCACGAAGCTTGCGCGCTGGTTCGACAACGCCGAGGTGCTCGCGATGGCGACGGGCGCCAACGCCGCGCTGCTCGGCCTTTCCGGCGCGCGCAGCCCTTACGCCGGCGCGCTAGGCGTGATCGAACCGGGCGCTTTCGCCGACCTTCTCGTCGTGGACGGCGATCCGCTCAAGGATATCTCGCTCATCGCCGATCCGGACAAGAATCTGAAGCTCATCATGAAAGATGGGCGCATTTACAAAAACACGCTGACGGCTTGAGGGAACCCATGGCGACGCTTCGATCGACGGCTTTCGCGCTGGCGGCTGGACTCATGTCGGTCGGCGCGGCGTCGGCCGCGGATCTGTCGGCGCCGGGAAGGCCCGCGGCCCCGGTCGCGCCCGCTCCCACATGGGCGCTTCAGGTCACGCCCTATATGTGGGCGGCGGGAATGAAGGGAGATATTTCGCCCTTCCGCCGCGCGCCGACGATCGCCATCGAGAAATCCTTCTCCGACGTGCTGAACGACCTGAATCTCGGCGGCTTCGTCAACATATGGGGCCGCTACGATCGCTATGTGCTTTCGGTCGACGCCATGTATGTCGATACGACCGCCGCCAAGGCGATCGGCGCGCTGCCGATCGTCGGCGCGACGCCGGGGCTTAGCGCCAAAATCGACAGCAAGGAATTCCACGCGACAGTTCAGGTCGGCTACCGCGTCGTCGATACGCCGCAATTCACCGTGGACGCGCTCGCCGGCGGACGGGTCTGGCATGTGTCCAACGATGTCGCCGTGAATTACGGCCCGTTCTCCGTCGCCTATGGAGAAAACTTTTCCTGGTTCGACCCCGTGATCGGCGCGCGCGCATTCGCGCGGCTCACTGACCGGCTCTCATTTCTGGCGCAGGCCGACGTCGGCGGCTTCAACGCGGGATCGCGCTTCACCTGGCAGGCGCTGGCAACGCTGAACTATGCTTTCACCGATAACCTGTCCGCGTCGGCGGGATATAAAGTGCTGAAAGTCGATTATCGCTCGGGCGGCCATGTCTTCGACGTGACGCTGTCGGGCCCCGTGCTCGGAATGACATATCGCTTTTAAAGCAGACGCGAAAAACACGGCGCGACGCATTCGGGACTCTTGTCGTGTGAAGGACGCCGGCTGGCCTGTCGCCAGGCCGACGCCCTTGATGCGAGGGCTGTCAGCGAACGCTTATGCGAGCAGAAGCCTTTCGATGTCCTGGACGGGGTGGGACGTCAAATCCTTGGGCAACTCCGCCACCACTTTATCCGCGACCGTCTTGTGCAGCGCCTTGCGCAGCACGCCGAGCGTTTTCGGCGGCGCCACGATCACGAGGCGCTGATAGCGGCCCTGTTGAGCGCCGCGATAGAGCGCCGTCGCGACTTCTTCCGCGAAGCGATCTTCCGCGATCTGGTGCCAGTCGGTCTGCTCGACGGCGCTGCGGCGCGCGCCGACGCTCGCGAAGGTGCGGCCCGGCTGATCCGCGCCCTGATCGCGCGTGGCCGGATTCTCGTTCTCGAACACGTCCTCGACCACGAGTTTCAGATTCTCGGGCGTGCCGGCGTTGCGGAAGAAGAGCGCGCGCGCTCCATCGCCGACCAGCACCAGCGCCTCATGCGGAATGCGGTTGTCCAAGATGATCTCCTTGCTTTGAAAGGAACGGACGGGGGCGGCGGCGGGTTCCGCGCGGTTGCGATCCGGCCGCACGGGTGCTACCCGCCGCGCCATGACGCGCCCCCTCATTCTCGCCCCCTCGCTGCTCGCCAGCGACTTCGCCCGTCTCGGCGAGGAGGTCCGCGCGGCGGACGAAGCCGGCGGCGACTGGATGCATCTGGACGTGATGGACGGTCATTTCGTGCCCAACATCACCTTCGGCCCCGATCTCGTGAAGGCCATACGCCCGTTCACGACCAAGGTCTTTGACGTGCATCTCATGATCGCGCCCGCGGACCCCTATCTCGAGGCGTTCGCACGGGCCGGCGCCGATCTCATCACCGTCCATGCGGAGGCCGGCCCCCATCTGCACCGCTCCCTCCAGACCATCCGCGCACTCGGCAAGCGGGCCGGCGTGGCGATCAATCCGGGGACGCCGGCCGAAGCGGTGGCGCCGGTCCTTGGCGTGGTCGATCTCGTCCTCGTCATGACGGTCAATCCGGGCTTCGGCGGACAAAGCTTCATTCCCGAGACATGCGACAAGATCAGGGCCGTGCGCGCCATGATCGGCGGCGCCGACATCGATATCGAGGTCGACGGCGGAATCACGCCCGAAACCGCGCCCCTCGCCGCGGCGTCCGGCGCCAACGTCTTCGTCGCCGGCTCGGCCTTCTTCAGGGGCGGCGCCTGCCGCGCCAATGGCGAGGCGATCCGCAACGCTGCGGCGATGGCGCGCGGGGAAATCGCCTAACAGGAACGGTCCCCGCCGTTGAGAGGCGCCGGCGCGCATGCTAGGGGCGCCGGACGCCTGACAGGAGAACGCCGCCGATGGTGCCGCGCTATGCGCGACCCCAGATGACCGCCATCTGGGACCCGCAGACGAAATACCGGATCTGGTTCGAGATCGAGGCGCACGCCACGACGAAGCTGGCGGAGCTCGGCGTTGTGCCGAAGGAGGCGGCCGAGATTGTCTGGGCCAAGGGCAGGGTCGCGACCTTCGACGTCGAGCGCATCGACGCCATCGAGCGCGAGGTGAAGCACGACGTCATCGCCTTCCTGACGCATCTGTCGGAGCTCGTCGGTCCCGAGGCGCGCTTCGTCCATCAGGGCATGACGTCGTCCGATGTGCTCGACACCACGCTGGCGGTGCAGCTCGCCCGCGCGAGCGATCTCCTGATCGCCGATCTCGACGCGCTACTGGCGGCGCTGAAGACGCGCGCCTTCGAGCACAAGATGACGCCGACCATCGGCCGTTCGCATGGCATCCATGCGGAGCCGACCACCTTCGGCGTGAAGCTCGCCTACGCCTATGCGGAATTCTCGCGCGCGAGACAGCGCCTCGTCGCGGCGAAACAGGAAATCGCCACCTGCGCGATCTCCGGCGCCATCGGCACTTTCGCGAATGTCGATCCCGAGGTCGAAGCCTATGTCGCGGAGCAGATGGGCCTGAGCGTCGAGCCCGTTTCGACGCAGATCATCCCGCGCGACCGCCATGCGATGTACTTCGCCACGCTCGCTGTCGTCGCCTCGTCGATCGAGCGGCTGGCGATCGAGATCCGCCATCTCCAGCGCACCGAGGTGCTGGAGGCCGAGGAGTTTTTCTCGCAGGGCCAGAAAGGCTCGTCGGCGATGCCGCACAAGCGCAATCCGGTGCTGACGGAAAATCTCACCGGCCTCGCGCGTCTCGTGCGCGGCTACGCGGTTCCGGCGATGGAGAATGTCGCGCTGTGGCACGAGCGGGACATTTCCCATTCATCCGTCGAGCGCTTCATCGCGCCCGACGCGACGATCACGCTCGACTTCGCGCTCTCCCGGCTCACCGGCGTGATCGAGAAGCTGCTCGTCTATCCGCAGAACATGCGGAAGAATCTCGACCGTCTCGGCGGCCTCGTCCATTCCCAGCGCGTGCTGCTGGCGCTGACGCAGAAGAACGTCTCGCGCGAGGACAGCTATTCCTGGGTGCAGCGCAACGCCATGAAGGTGTGGCGCGGCGAAGCGGAGTCGTTCCTCGCGCTCCTCAAGGCTGATCCGGACGTGCATGCGAAACTGAGCGACGCGGAGCTCGAAGCGCTGTTCGACGACGGCTATCACTTCAAGCATGTGGATGCGATCTTCGCGCGGGTGTTTGGCGGCGCTGTAAGATAAAGCCATGCGCGCAAGCGACTGCGACATCCTCATCGTTCCCGGCCTCGGCGATTCCGGTCCAGATCACTGGCAGTCGCGGTGGGAGAAGAATCTCTCCACCGCGCGGCGCGTCGCGCAGGGCGACTTCGCCCGCGCCGATCGCCTGCTGTGGGTCGATCGCATCCTCGACGAGACGCGGCGCGCCACGCGGCCGGTGGTCTATGTCGCGCACAGCGCGGGCGTGCTGGCGGTGGCGCATGCGGCGACGCAGATGCCTGATACGAAAGCGCGCGGCGCGTTTCTCGTCGCGCCGCCGGGCGCGACCGCGGTGCTTGCGATGGATGAGCTCGACAACAGCTTCATTCCGGCGCCGCGCGGCCCCCTGCCCTTTCCCTCCATCCTCATCGCCAGCGCCAACGATCCCTATTGTCCGCTCACGGAAGCGGAGGACCTCGCCTATGCGTGGGGTTCGGCTTTCACGCCGGCTGGCGACGCCGGCCATATCAATGCGGCGTCAGGCCACGGCCCCTGGCCGGAAGGATCGCTGCGCTTCGCGATGTTCCTGAAGACGCTTGCGGCCTGAGCTTTCGCGCCTCTCGCGAAAACCTTCGCGCCTCGCGCGAAAACAGACGTCTTCGAAACGAAAAACGCCGCCCGAAGGCGGCGTCTTATCAGTCAGCAATCCGCCGCCGGATCAGCGCGAATAGAACTCGACCACCAGGTTCGGCTCCATCTGCGTCGGATAGGGAACCTCCGCGAGGCCCGGCACGCGCGTGAGCTTCGCGGTCATCTTCGAATGATCGACATCGAGATAATCGGGCACGTCGCGCTCTGCGAGCTGCACCGCGCCGAGCACCGTCACCGACTGCTTCTGCGCGTCCGAAACCTCGACCACGTCGCCGGGCTTGAGCTGGATGCTCGCGATGCTGGCGCGCTTGCCGTTCAGCTTGACGTGACCGTGATTCACGAACTGGCGCGCCGCGAACATCGTCGGCACGAACTTCGCGCGATAGACGATGGCGTCGAGGCGACGCTCGAGCAGGCCGATCAGGTTCTCGCCGGAGTCGCCGCGCAGACGGGTTGCCTCGGCGTAATATTTGCGGAACTGGCGCTCGGAGATGTTGGCGTAATAGCCGCGCAGCTTCTGCTTGGCGCGCAGCTGCGTGCCGAAGTCGGACAGCTTGCCCTTGCGACGCTGGCCATGCTGGCCGGGGCCATATTCGCGGCGGTTGACCGGGCTCTTCGGACGGCCCCAGAGGTTCACGCCGAGGCGGCGGTCGATCTTGTGCTTGGCGTCGAGACGTTTCGACATCGTGGTTCTCTCAGTCCGGCCGGAACCACGGAACGGCCGTCCGCGCGCCGTGACGGCGCGTCTGGCTGGCCCTGTCCGCGAACCGGCCCGTTTCGGGTCGGGTTCGCGCCCTCCTCTGCCGATCGCGGTCTCCCGTATCGGCCGACAGACGGCTCACGGACGGACCGGAGCTGTCGCGGGTGCAAAACATCGCGCCGCCGGTTTCATCCGGCGGCTCGCGGGCTTTAGCCACACGCGCCGCGGAATGTCAAAGCAACGATCCCGCGCCGCCGCGCGATTGCGTCCATGCAAGAGCTGATCTGCATTGGCGCATGCGTGAAAGCGACATGTCACGCATCCGTGAATGGCTCCGCCTGCGTCAGAACGCCACGGTGGCCCGGAGTGGCGCCGGTGCGCCGCCATAAGACATCGACGGAGGAATGAATGACTTTCGCCAGATCGGCCACTCTCGTGACAACCCTTGCGCTGGCGGGCTTCGCAGGCGCGGCCAACGCTCAGCAGGCCGAGATGAGCTTCTTCGTCACCAGCGAGGGGTCCGGCAAGGGAGCTGACCTTGGCGGGCTCGCCGGCGCGGACGCGCTTTGCCAGCGCCTTGGCCAGGCCGCAGGCGCCGGCGCGAAGACATGGCGGGCTTATCTGTCGACGCAGGCGGCCGGCGGGGCGGCGGCGGTCAATGCGCGCGACAGGATCGGCGCCGGGCCCTGGAAAAACGCCAAGGGAGACGTCATCGCCACGAGCATCGCCGATCTCCACAGCGCCAGCAACAAGCTCACCAAGCAGACCGCGCTCACCGAGAAGGGCGAGATGGTCAAAGGGCGCGGCGACACGCCGAACACGCACGACATCATCACCGGCTCGCAGGCGGACGGAACGGCGTTCCCGGCGGGCGAGGACCGGACCTGCGGCAACTACACGCTGAGCGGAGCGACAGGCGCGGTCATGCTCGGCCATTCCGATCGCACCGGCCTCGATGAGTCGGACGCCGCGAAATCCTGGAACGCGTCGCACGCCTCGCGCGGCGGCTGCAGCCAGGACGCGCTGAAGGGCACCGGCGGCGCCGGCCTGCTCTACTGCTTCGCCGCCAACTGATCGCGCCGGAACCGCCGTCGCGCCGCGGCGTTTTGCCCTGGGTTCATATGAGAACGCGAAGCGGCGTCGTCGCCGCTTCGCCCGGGCGCTTCGATGATCCGCAAACTCAAATCCGGCGACTATCGCCTTTATTCGCGCAAGCTCGATCCGAAGACCGGCAAGCGGCGCAACCTCGGCACGTTCAAGACGCGGGAGGCCGCCGAGAAGCATGAGCGCGACATTCAGTATTTCAAGCGTCATTGAAGCTGATGACGCTTGATGAGTTTCGGACCAAGCGGACGCTGGCTCGCATCAGACAATCGCGACGCGCGAAGGCGGCGCTCGCCGCCGCGGCGGGGAGGCTCAGTTCAACGCGAGCGCTTCCTCCTGCGCTTCAAGTCCTGAAAAGCCGCGCGCGCTGAACGCCGCGCGCAGGCGCTGCGTGACTCCGCGTCCCGACGTGAACACCGCGTGCGCGGTCCCCCCCGCTCCATGGGACATCGCCGGCCCGAGCAACTGCCCGACGCGGCGCGCGATCGCCGGCGCGGGATCGATGAAGCGGACCGGCCACGGCGCAAGCGCCTCGAAGCGCGCGCGCAGCAACGGATAGTGGGTGCACGACAATGAGATAACGTCGGTGCGCGCGACGCGCCCGTCGCCGCGCCTGCGTTCGATGAAGCAGGGCGCGATCTCGGCCGCGATGGCCGCGTCGTCGACAGGCTCGCCGCGCAGATGCGCTTCCGCCAGCGAGGCGAGCCGCGTCGATCCGACCAGCGCCACTTCGCAGTCGCTGGCGAAGCTGTTGATGAGTTCGCGCGTATAGTCGCGGGCCACGGTGCCGGGCGTCGCCAGCACCGCGATGATGCGGCTCGCGCTCGCCGCCGCGGCGGGCTTCACCGCCGGCACCGTTCCGACGAACGGGATGGCGAAGCGCGCGCGCAGCGCCGGCAGGACGATCGTCGAGGCGGTGTTGCAGGCGACGACCACGAGATCGGGCGAAAAGCGCGCGATCAGCCGCTCCATGACGGCCATGACGCGCCCGCGCAGAGCGTCCTCGCCAAGCGCGCCATAGGGAAAGGCCGCGTCGTCGGCCGCATAGACGAAGCGGGCGTCCGGGCGCGCGCGGGCGATCTCCTCATGCACCGTCAGGCCGCCGACGCCGGAATCGAATACGAGAATGCAGGGCGGCCGCATCACGATGGACGAAACGGCGGGCTGCGCGGCGCCGGCGAGCAGATCGTAACGCATGACGGATTCCAGACCGGCGCCATCATGCTTTCGCAAATCTTGACGAACTGGAAAGAAATCAGCGCTTCGGCCGGGTCGCGGTCGACGTCGTGGCGGGTTGCTGGGAGTCGGCCTGCGGCTGGCTGTGCGGCTCGCGCGCGCTTTCGTAGCTCAGGCGCTTCACCGGCCATCCGTCGCTCCACAATCCCATCGAGGTGAAACCGGGGTGGCGCTTGATCGGCGTCGCATCCTCTCCCGCGAACGCGATCGGCATGGCGATGTCGAGCGTTTTCCAAAGCCCGTACCAGTCGAGCGCATCCACCTGCGCGCCGGCGAACTGGTCCGGCTGCGGCGACGGAACGACGGTGGTCTTGGCCGGCGCGGCCCTGCGCGGCCGCCCCTTGGCGTCGAGCTGAACCGGCGGCGGCGCGTCGGCGTCCACGACCGGGATCTTGTCCATCTCGTAGCTCTCGTTCTGGGCCAGCGGCGAGAGATGGGTCGCGAACAGGCTCGGCGATCCATGGCTGTCGGTCGGCAGCCGGATTAGCATCTTGCGCGCGGCGGGCACGGCGCCGCTCTGGCGGATGATCTTGCGCGCGTCGGTGTCGCGCGCCACCGTATCGGTGTCGCCGATCATCGTGATGAGAACGATCTCGGGAGGAAGCTGGTCGAGAACGTCGAGCTTGATCGCCTGATAGCGGTTGCCCCAGCTGTTTCCGGGCATGACCGCGAGAACGAGCTTCGGCTTCCACAGGCTCGGATCGGCCGCGAGATTGACGACGATGTTGCCGCCCGCCGCATGGCCGACATAGGCGACCTTCTCGGGATCGACCGCGTCGCCGAGCTTCTCCATGGCGAGCTTCACGCCGGCCGCGGCGTGGCCGATCAGTTCGTTGCGCGGCTGCCGGGCGTCGAGCTGGTAGCGGGGAAAGACCACGATCGTCCCGTGGCGCGCCAGATGGTCGATCCAGGCGCCGTAGAGCAGCGGATTGAAAGCGTTCACGGCATGGCCGAACACCACCGCCGGGCGCGGGCCGTCGAAGCCTCTGGTCGGCCGGAAGACGAAGACCTGGCGCGCCCCGGCGCCATAGGCTTCCTTGGTCACGTCGCCGGTCTGGATCGGATAATCCGCGCCCGCCGGGCCATCCTTCGGCTGGGCCGGCGGGGTCGTCGCCAACGCTGGCGCCGCTGCGGCGAAACTTGCGACGAGCAGCGCAGCTCCCCAGAGTCGCACAGACTTCCTCATGATATCGCTAGGTCCTGTCTTCCGGGCGCCCGCCTTAGGATGCCAGCCGGCGCCCTCGCTCACAAGCAACCGGGATGAAGAGCGCCGCGTTGTTGCCGATCGGCCACGGCTCAGGTCGCAGGATCAGGGCGTCAAACCCGCTTTTTTCTCAGCGCGCCGGCTATCTCCCGCCCCGCCCGCTCACCGGCGAGGGTCGCGCCGCCCGCCGTCATCGCGCCGCCGCCGGCCGTCGCCTCGCCCGCGAACCAGATGCGGCCGCCGACCGGACGCGCCAGCGCCTCGCGATCGGGAAAATGGCCGGGCTTGGCCAGCGAATAGGAGCCGAGCGCGAACGGATCAGCCGACCAGCCGGCGAGCCGGCCGGCCTTGAAATGCTTGCGGGCGTCGCTGCCGGCCATGGCGACCACCCGCTCCAGCGCATGATCCACGGCCGCGGCCTCGCCGGCGCCGGTCAGCGCGCGGGCGAAAGAGCCGGCGACCACGGCCAGCATCAGGTTGCGGTTGAACGGCCAGGCCTCGGCGGAGAACAGGGCGCCCGGCGTCGCGCCGACATCGAAAAGATCGGTGCTGTCGGGCAGTCCGAACCGGTCCCCGTCGAAAAGAAGCGCGATCTTGGTCATCGCGCCCATCCTGAGCCCCTCGATCGCGGCCAGGGTCTCGCCCGGCAGCGCTGGATCGAACCGGATGGCGCCGCTTTTCAGGACGCCCACCGAGACGGTGACGATCGCCGCCCGCGCCCGGATGGTCCCGCGCGGGGTCGACACCCGCACCCCGCCGCCGCTCCAGTCGACCGCTTCCGCCGGCGTGGCGAGCGCCACCGGCGCGTCCGCGAGCGCCTTGGCGACCAGCGCGCCATAGCCCGCGGGGATGACCAGATCATCGCCCGACCACAGCGCGGCGTATTCGGCGGCCGAGGCGTATTGCGGATCGTCGCCCAGCGAGAACAGCGAAGCGCCCTCGGCCGCCATCCGCAAAGCGGGGTCGCCGGCCGCGAGGTCGGCGAAGGACCGGTCCGGCCCTTTCGTATCGAAGCCGTCGGCCAGCGCGGAAAAGGACTGGAACGCCTCGCGGCGACGGCGGCGATCCTCATCCGTCGTCACATGGCCGTCCCGAAAGGTCAGGAAGCGCCCGCGCCACACGTCCCGGGCTGTCTCGATTCCGAGGTCGGACGCGATCCGCCGCCACGGATTGCGCTCGGCCCAGTGGATGAACTGCGCGCCGGCGTCGAACGGTTCGCCCAAGGAGCGATCGGTGAAGACCCGTCCGCCGACCCGGTCCCGCGCCTCGATCATCGCGACGGTCAGCCCGTTGCGCTTGAGTTCGCGCACCGCGCCGTATCCGGCCGCGCCCGCGCCGATGACGACCACGTCGACATCGCCGCTCTGCGCGCTGGCCGGACGCGCAACGGCCGCCGCGGCGACGCCCGCGACCAGACTGCGGCGAGTCAGTCGCGTCGTCGCGCCGCGCGCATGGAAGCTCTCTGTCATGCGCGCGATGATACGCCCGGCCCGAGCGTCAACAATAAGGCCGTCTCTCACCTTCGCGTTATCGCGGTCCGCCTCGCTTGCGCCGTCCGTTGGCGAGCGCGACGAACACGCCGCGCAAGGTGCGCGCATCCTGCTCGGACATGCCGATGCGATGGAGGATGTTGCGGAGGTTGCGGACCATGATCGGGCGTTTGTTCTCGGGCAGGAAATAGCCCGAGGCGTCGAGTTCCTCCTCCAGATGCTCGAACAGCGAGTGGATCGAGCCCCGGCTCGCGGGCTGATGCTCATAGGGAGAGGCGAACGGGGCGCTGTCGCCCCGGGCGCGCCGTCGCCATTCATAGGCGGTCAGGAGCACCGCCTGCGCGAGATTGAGGGACGGCAGCGCCTCGTCCACGGGAAAGGTTAGGATCGCGTCGGCGAGCGACACGTCGTCGCTGGAGAGGCCGGCGCGCTCCGGCCCGAACAGAACCGCCTGGCGGTGGTCCGCGCCGGCCGCCTCCGCCATCGCTTCCGCAGGAGACGCGACGCGCTTGCCCTGCCCCCGCGCCCGCGCCGTCGTCGCCCAGACGAAGGCGCAATCGGCCACCGCCGACTGAACGGTCTCATGCAGCGCAGCGTTGTCGAGGACGTGATCGGCGCCCGCGGCCGCCCCCCGCGCCTTCTCGTTGGGCCAGCCGTCGCGCGGCGCGACCAGCCTCAGATCGGAAAGGCCGAAATTCGCCATCGCGCGCGCCGCCATGCCGATATTCTCGCCAAGCTGCGGCTGCACCAGCACCACCACAAGTGGGCGCGGCGCGCGTTGCGTTCTGTCCGGAAAAACCTGATCGTCGGGATTGGTCATGCGCCGTTCATCTTCTCTGCGGCGACCTAGCATGGGGCGGCGCGCGGCGTCATGTGACGACGCGCGGCAACGGGGCGAGGGCAAGGGTGAGCGACATTGGACCGGGGCCGCGCCCGCCCTCCTTCGTGGACCAGAGCGAGGCGGCCGTCGCCCGCATGTTCATGGCGCTCACGCTTCGCTTCTGGACGGAAGGAAGCCGCCGGATCGCCTGGGCGCTGAGCGTCGGCCTCTGCCTCAGCCTCTTCGCGGTGCTGGCCGTCGATGTGAGCGTCAACCGCTGGCAGAGCGCGCTGTTCAACGCGCTCGAGCGGCGCGACGTCGCCGCGGTCAAGGCGACGATATGGCTGTTGCCGCTGATCGTGCTCGGCGGCGCGGCGGCCGGCGTCTGCGTGGTTTGGACCCGCGAGGTGCTGCAGGTGCGGTGGCGCGAATGGGTCACGGCGACGCTCGTCAGCCGCTGGGCGACGGACAACCGGTTCCGCCGCATCCAGGTCGCCGGAGTGGAGCCGGCGAATCCGGAATACCGAATCGCCGACGACGTGCGGATGGCGCTCGATCCGCTGGTGGACTTCGCCATCGGCCTCTTCTCGGCGATCCTGGGCGCGGCGACGTTCATCGGCATCCTCTGGATCGTCGGCGGCGGCCTGACGGTGACCATCGCCGGACGCACGGCGTCGATTCCCGCCTTCATGGTGATCGCCGCCCTCGTCTACGGGATCGGCGTCTCGGTGGCGGCGGTCTATGTCGGCCGGCCTCTCGTCGCCCGCGTGGCGCGCCGCAATGAGGCGGAGGCGAAGCTGCGCTTCGAGCTGACGCGCCTGCGCGAGCACGCCGCCCCGATCGCCGCCGCCGACGGCGGCCTCGCGGCCCGCGCGGCGATAGCCGGCGTCTATGATCAGGTGGTCGGCCGCTGGATCGCCATGATCTGGCTGCACGCCCGCCTGACCTGGGTGACCAACGGCAGCGGCGTGCTGGTCCCGCTCCTGCCGCTCGTTCTCGCGGCGCCGAAATATCTCGCCGGCGAGCTGTCATGGGGCGACATGGCGAGCCTCGCGGCCGCTTTCGTGAAGGTTCAGGGCGCGATCACCTGGCTTGTCGACAATTTTCGCCAGGTCGCGCAATGGTACGCCTCGGCGGGCCGCGTGGTCGACCTTCTCGAGGCGATGGACCGGCTGGAAAGCCCCCCGCCGAGCGAGTCCTCTGTGGATGTGGTTCCGCTGCGCGCCCCTTCGGCGGCGGAATGAGCGTCACGCTGCGCGATTTCGGAGAATCGCAGCGTTCCGGCAGTTCAAGGGGAGCAACACGACCTGAACGCCTCATTCGCGAGTGGCTCTCCTTCGTTAAAAGGGGGCCGGTTCAGCCGACAGATGTTGCCGGGCGACCGACAAATCGCTTACTAGCCCGCTTACAAAGACGACCCTTCTTCCCGCGATCATTGATCCGACCGAACGCTTCGGAGTGCATAACGTGACGAACAGCCAGTTCGAACGAAGCCAGCCAGACCGCACGATCGGCGTTCTTCTCGACAGCCTCAGCATAGGCGCCCTGGCGCGAGAGATCATTCGCCGCCGCGGTCTCGTGGTCGCTGCTGCGCTTCTTGGCGTCGTCGCCGGCGCGGCCATCAGCCTTTGGGGGCCGCCGCGCAGCGCCGCGGCCACGAGCACGCAAATGAGCGCCAACGCCTATCAGTTCGCCTCTGTGATCATCCCGGACGTTTTTCCGTTCTCGTCCAATGACGCGATCAATCGTTTTACGCGCGAGGTTCTGTCGACCGAGTCGCTGCGTGCGGCCGTCGAGGAAAGCCGCAACGTCAAGATAGACATTTTTACGACCATCCCGCTGCGGCTTCTGGACGAATCGCAACTGCAGCTTCAGGTGAATCGCCTCAACATCCGCAATGAGCCGGCGGCCGATGGCGATCGCGTTCAACTCACATTGAACGGCGCGCACCCGCGCATAGGCGTCGAGATCCTCGGCAAGCTGATCGGCAAGGCGGAGGCGAAAGCCGTCGCGAACACGATCCTTGATCGGACCGCCGCCGCCAAACTCGAGGAAAACCGGCTGCGTTTCATCGTGGCGATCAAGCTGCCGCAGGAGAAATCCCTGCGAAAGCTGGAAGAAGAGCTGCGGGCCGTCCGCTACGAAGAAAAAATCAAACGCGATAACCAGATAAATCGCGTGAGCGACGCCCTGAAGATCGCCGAAGCGACGGGCCTGACAAAGCCTTCGCCGGCTATAACGGGCGTTGGCGCTGGCCTCGTCGGCTCCCTGCCCCGGTTTGATAGCCGCAACGCGCCGCTTTTCCTTTACGGAAGCGACGCTCTCGCCGAGCAGCTGAAGCTTCTCAGAGACAGAAAGGCCGACGATTCGGATGATCCGCGCATCGCGCAGATTCTTCGGGATATCGAAGTGGCTCGGACCACGAGAGCCGGCGATACGATGCGGGTTCGCAGCATAGAGACAAATTTCGAAGGCGAATACGGCGACAATTCCTACACCGAAAGCGTCCAGAAGCTCAGCGCTCTGCAGCAGATTGGCGCCGCGCCTCCGTCGTTTGAGCTGATGACGACAGAAACGCCGCCGAACACTCAAAACTATAGCGACGTCAGAAACCTTCTCGTGAACATTCTGCGGGGCATGGCCGTTGCGCTCATTCTCATCTGCATCGCGATCACCGCGATGACCGTGGCGCGAACGTTGCGCGTCGCATGATCGCGCCAGGCCGACGCATAGCATAGCATAGGCGAGAACAACATGCTTCGCACGCGCCGCGGATGTAAATCGGCGCCGCCGAAAGAGGGCTTCAGGTGTCGATCGATATAACAGGCGGCTTACCTGAAACATCCGCTTCCGGGTCGAGATCCCATCGCCGATTTTCTCTGGCTGCGCATGTGTTTGCGGCTTCGATCATCGGCATTCTGCTCAAGCAGCTCCGGCTTCTGAGCGACAGCATTGGTATTTTTGAAATCGCCGGCCTGATTGTGGCCCTTTATTTCATCGTCACAAACCGCGAGCGCCCGACGAAAGGCGACCTCTATTTCGGCGGCGTTTTCCTCGTCATCCTGTTTTCTTTCTGTTGCGGCGCAGCATTATCGTTTTTTTTCTTTCGCGAACATTTCAGCGTTCGCGACCTAATGGCGACCTTCTATATCACCGTCATCGTGCTGGGCTGGCTCAATTTCACCGAAGGCTCCCTTCTCGACCGGATCGAGCTCTATCTGAGCTGGCTAAGCGGCTACTGCGCCATCATTATATTGCTAGGTGTAACGGCTTACCGCATCGCCCCGGGGCTATGGTATTTTGATGTTTATTTTGGCCGTTTTATGGGTCTTTCAGACAACCCAAATCAGCTCGGCAGCCTTTGCGCCACAGGGATGGCGCTGGTCGCGCTCGCGGCTCAGTTGCGGGGTAGGGTTTCGCGTCTCGGCGTGGCGAGGGCCGCCGCCATTTCGATCGCCGGCTTACTGACCCAAAGCGTGGCCTTTATCGCGAGCACCGCGTTATCTGCGTTGGTGGTCGGTCTCCTGTATGTTTGGCAGGCTACCCTGCCGAACTCAATACCGCGACGCTTATCCGCTTTTCTGATCGCTGCCGTCACGGCAGCCGCGCTGATGGCTCTCGCCTTCTTCGCTGTTCAGATCGTCGACGCCGTGATCTATCTTTATTCCGGCGGGTCAGGGAAAGGCTCTGTCCGGCTCCAGTTTTGGATCGAAGCTTTCAATATGGCGCTGCGCTCCCCGATCTTCGGACTCGGACCGGGAGGTCATGTTCCGGTTGATTTCACTACCGAACTTCAGGAAGCGCACAATATTTTCATTGAACTGCTAGTGACCGGCGGACTTGTCAGTTTGCTCGCTTTCGTCATGCTTCTCTGCGCGATAGGTCTCCCAGCAATCCGCTATCGCTTTTTCGCTGTGACTTACGCTTTGCTCACCCTCATTCTGCTCGGCTCGTTCCACACCGTACTTCGGCACGCGCATTACTGGATCGCGATACATGCGACGCTGTCAACGCTTTTCCTGATTCCAGAGCGCTCGCAGAGGCCGCGCGTCTCTCGGCCTTCTTAGAGCTATGCGTTACCGCAGCCTCGGAAGAAGCGCCCTCGACTTTACTGCGGCGCTTCTGCTGCAAGTCACGCTTCTTGGCGCGACGATACTCATTTTCAAGCTGGACGATCTGCGCAGCGCGGCGTTTTTTACATTTGCGCTTTCAATCTGCGGACCGATCTCTCTTTTCGCGAGCATGTCTCTGGCCGAGCTCGTCTATGCGGGAGATGAGCGATACCGCAATACCCGCGAAATAGCGCTTGCCCAGGCGCTGGCGTTCGTTGGCCTGTCAGCGCTCGCCGGAGTTTGTCTCGCGCTGTGGGACACCGCATATCTGCCTGTTTACACGATCATCTCGCTCGCACGTCTCGCGGACCTGCTCTCCGCGCTCGGCATTCAGGTGTTGCGACGAAACGGCCATTTCAAGCGCATCAGCTTTCTCGGCGTTCTGCAATTCAGTTGCTTCTGTGGCTTCGCCGCCCTGGCGCTCTCCATAGGGTGGGCTCCCCCATATATCTGCGTGGCGATTGCGATGATGCTGGCGTCAATGGCCCAGGCCGGCCTCAGCGCGTGGTGGCTGCGGGACGAACTCGCGAACACTTCCGGTCTCCATTCGCGGCGGCCCGCAAAGTTCCTGAGAGAGCACATGGCGCGAAGCATCGCTATTTCGCTCAACTCGCTTCAGACCAACGCGCCCCGCTACGGCCTGGAGTTTCTAGCGTCGCCGCAGCAGCAGGCCGCATATTCCCTGATCTCCACGCTGGCGCGGGCAGGCTCCATCGCGCTCCAGTCCTTGTTCGTCCCTGTCGTTGGCAAATTTCGATCCGCTTACCGCGCATCGCCGCGGCGGGCCATTTCGATAATTTACATCATTTTCTTTGCCCTCAGCGCGCTTTTCACAACCGTCATGTTGATCGCCTGGTTCATCGCCGTTCATGAAGGCTGGACGCGCTGGCTTGGCCCAGAAACCGAGGCGATCCTCACCCCGGCGGCCGGCGCATGGGCGCTCGCATCGTCAGGCGTTTACCTTTTCAGGTTTGGCGTATGGCAGATCGTGTCTCTGCTGGAGGATGGCGCGCGCCAGACGCGACACGCGCTGGCCGGCGGAGGCGCGACGGTCATTTTGGGCTTTCTCCTCATCCCGAGCCTGCTGATCGGCGGCGCCGCGATGTGTGAGATCATCGGCAACCTCCTCCTCGTTGTTCTGCCTTTCATTTACTGGCGTCGGGCTGGGAAAGCGCGCCCTCCGGCTTGATCAGCACGAACGAGCCGGCCGCCGCGTCCGCGATTTGAGAAGCGCTGATTTACACGGCCGGCATTCGCGGATATTGGCCGCCAAATGTGTGGGATCGCCGGTCTTTTCCATCGTAACGGCGCGCCCGCCGACCGGGCGCTCGCCGAGGCGATGGCTGATAGGCTGCGCCACCGTGGCCCGGACGCGGGCGGCGCGTGGAGCGAGCGGTCGATAGCGCTCTCCCATCGCCGCCTCGCAATCCGCGATCTGTCCCCGGCGGGCGTGCAGCCTTTTCTTTCGGCCTGCGGCCGCGTCGTCGTCGTCTATAACGGCGAGCTTTACAACGACCGGAAGCTCGCGGAGCGATTGCGCCGTGAGGCCGGCTTCACACCGCGGACGACGACGGACACGGAGATCATCCCCGCCGCCTATCTGGCGTGGGGAGACGACGCGGTCGGCGAACTCGAGGGAATCTTTTCATTCGCGCTGTGGGACCGAGAGCGGGAACGCCTGCTGCTCGCGCGCGATCACATCGGAACCAAGCCTCTATATATCGCTGACATCGGACCCACGCTGTTTTTTGGCAGCGAGATAAAGGCGATTCTACCGGCGCTTGCGGCGCGACCGCGCCTGTCTCCGCCAGACGTCGCGCATATGCTGGCGCTCGGATATCCCGCGCCGACGCGCGCCACCCTGCTCGGCATGCGACAGCTCGCGCCCGGGAGCTTCCTCATCGCCGACCGCGAGGGAGTGGTTGAAAAGTCCTACTGGCGGCCATGGCGCGCGTCTGACATCACGGATCCCGAGGTTGCGCGCTCGGCTTTCATCGACGAGTTCAAGACCGTTGTATCGGATCAGTTGATCAGCGATGTCGCCGTTGGCTCCCTTCAGAGCGGCGGCATCGATTCCTCGCTGATCACAATGGCGCTGCCGCAGGAGCGGAGCATTCCGCTTTTCTCGGTGAGATTTCCCGAGGCCTCCCATGATGAATCGAGCCATGTGCAGGCGCTCGCAGCCGCCGCCGGTCGCGAGATTCGCTGGATCGACATGGCGAACGACGGGGCTGTCGCAGACGACTTCGACGCATGCGTGCTCGCCGCGGACGGCCAGCTCGCCGACTCCAGCATGCTTGCGGCTTTCCGGCTGTGCCGTCTCGTCAGGCAACACGTCGCCGTCGCTCTCAGCGGCGACGGAGCCGACGAATTTTTTGGCGGCTATCCTACCTATCGCGCGACCATTCTCGCGGAACGCTACGGACCGTTGGCGCCTCGCGCGCTGGCTTCACGGCTCGCAAGCGCGATCAAGGCGGTTGGCGGCGTATCCGAGAAGCGAATTCCCAAAAGTGAACTGTTCTATCGCTTCGCTTACGGCTTTTCCCAAGCTGCGCCGCACGCCGCCTGGCGCCACTATCTTGCCGACAGCGAGCGTAAAGCTCTTTATGGCCCTGCCCTCGCAGATGAATTGGAGCGCGATGCGCTCGCTCTTTATGCAAGCGAATATGACGCTGCTTCGGGCGGCCCTGCCGACAAAGGCCTTCTTGCCGATCAGTCGTTCTATCTGCCGGCGGACATGCTGGTGAAACTGGACCGCGCCAGCATGGCGCATGGTCTGGAGGTTCGCGTTCCGTTTCTCGATCGGCGAATCATGGAGCTTGCGGGGAGAATGTCCTCGCCGCTCTTTTTCGGCGAAGACGGCAAATCGACGAAACTCATCCTGCGGCGCGCGTTGAAGGCGCTCGGCGCGCCGTCGAAAATTGTGAGCGGCGCAAAGCGCGGCTTCAACGTGCCCGTCAATTTGCTGCTGAAGGGAGCGCTGAGGCCGCTCGCGGATCGATTGCTCGACCGCGACGCGGACGTTTTTTCTCCCATGCTCCGAAGCGATGGCGTCAGAAAGATATGGCGCGATCATATCAATGGCCGTAGGGATGAAAAATACGTCGTCTGGACACTGCTTACGCTCGGGCGGTGGATTGAGAAGGAGCGACTGCATTGAGCGGCGAACGACTTCCTTATGAGAGGCTTTCGGTCGTCATTCCGGCTTTCAACGAGGCCGAGGCGATTGGAAAAACGCTCGAACAGATTCTCGCGGCGACGCCCGGCGCGGAAATCCTAGTTGTCGACGACTTTTCGCGCGACAGAACGTGCGAAATCGCGACCGCTTTCGCTGGCGTCCGCGTGATTCGACATTCGTTCAATCGCGGTCAGGGCGCATCATTGAAAACAGGGATGCGCGCCGCGACCCGTCCATATGTCGCCTGGTTTGACGCCGACAACGAACACAAGACGGGTGATCTCGAACGCCTCTTCAAGCGCATGCTGGACGACAGGCTCGTGGCTGTGATCGCGCAGCGAACGAACGGATCGACCTCTACGGTGCGCGCGCTCGGCAAGTGGATGATCCGCCTCATCGGCCGGGGAATGCAGATCAAGGCGGGCTCCGATCTGAATTGTGGCCTCAGGATTTTCCGGCGTCCGGTTATCCTGCGCTATCTCGCGCTGATCCCGGACCGTTTCAGCTCAAGCCTCGTCACCACTCTGGTGATGCTGGAGCGCCGTTATCCGCTCGCCTTTGTTCCTATCACGACAAGTCCCAGAATTGGCGTTTCGACGGTTCGCCTCAAGGACGGCTTTGAGGCGATCCTGCAATTGCTTCGAGCGATCCTTCTGTTCGCGCCGATGCGCATCTTTCTTCCAGTGGGGCTGTGGACGATCGGCGCCGGCCTTCTTTACAGCGCTGTCGTTGCGCTGTTCGCTGGGCGAGGCGTACCCGTTGGCGGCATGCTGCTCGTACTGGCCGGCCTCATGACCATGATCCTCGGGCTTCTGGCGGATCAGATCAGCCAGATGCGTCTCGGCCAGTTTGATGGCGATATTGGCGCGGTCCTCGATGACCTGGACGACGAAGGCCCGCTGCCGCGATGAATAAGCAGATAAACCCGATGTTCGATCGGGCGCCTCCGGCATGGGCGCTGCGCCGGCCGAAGCCTTTATGGCAACACGGATGGGATTTGCTCGGCGCGCCCCTGCGAATGATAGCGCTGCCCGACGTCAGAAATGAGCAACTGCACCTGACATCGCTGCGCGCGGAGCGGCTCGCTGTGGTGCTGCCGAAGATCGAGGGACGACTTCTCGACGTGGGTGCTGGCGACAACATGCTCGTCTCGCTTTATCGGCGCAAAGCGGAGGGCTCGCCGGCGCAGAGCGCAGCCGATGACAGCGTCGGACTCGATGTCGTCGACTGGGGCGGCGGCTGTGTGATCGTTCCCGACTGCCGCAACCTGCCCTTCCCTGACCAGTCGTTTGATACGGTTTCCTTCGTCGCTTGTCTCAATCACATTCCAGAACGGAAGGAAGCGTTGCAGGAAGCGTTGCGCGTTCTCAGACCCGGCGGCCTTCTCGTCATCACGATGATCTCTCGTCTCATCGGCGACATTGGGCACGCCATCTGGTGGTACAGCGAAGACAAGCATCGCGATGTCGCTGATGGCGAAGTCATGGGCATGAATGCGGGAGATGTGGCCAATGCGGTGAAGGCAGCCGGGTTCGAAAAAATGAAACGAACCGGATTCGTCTACAACCTGAACAATCTCTTCGCCGCGAGACGACCGGAATCGCCCGCATGACATCCTCAAATGGACAGGCCGAGCACTACGATCGAATTCTCGCTGACTATGAAAAGCATTACTATGATGCGGAGGCGATGAAATATCGGCGGCGCTATATCTATCCGGCGCTTTTTCAGGGATGCGCGCTGAACGGAAAGATCGTCTATGAACTGGCGTGCGGAAGCGGTTTTAATACGCTCGAATTGTTACATCTCTTTCCCTCCGCGGATATCAGCGGATTGGACATCTCACCCTTGTCTTGCGACGCGTACGAGAAAAAGACCGGACGCAAGGCGCTCACGATAGACTTAACGAACGCCAATGCGCTTTTGCCGAAAGCGGCTGACGCCGCTTTCGTCGTTGGCGGACTTCATCATTGCGTCAACGACCTCAATTCGACCATGCTCAATCTCGGACGACTTGTTCGGCCGGGAGGCCGGTTGCTGATGGTCGAGCCGAACGCTGCATTCTTTTTGAACCGACTGCGAACATTTTGGTACAAAAGGGATCACTGGTTTCATGAACAGGAGGAAGCTCCTCTCGTTCATGACAATCTCGCAGCGGTCGCGAGGCAGTATTTCACGCCAGAGCGCGTGACATATTTGGGCGGTCCAGCTTATTTTCTTATCCTGAACAGTCTGATTTTACGGCTTCCGTTGGCGGCGAAGAAGTTTGTGGCCCCGGTCGCATCTTTTCTTGACGACATGTACAATCGCCTACCGGGCTCGGCGCCATTTCCGATGTTCATCGCGCAATGGCGGCGCAACAACGGCGACTAGCCTTTGCCCGCGAAAACGCTTCGAGAATCTCAATGCTACGCGCTGCGACATCATCCGAGTTCGCTCGTTATCTCACGATTGGACTTGTCACATTTGGCGTTTATTGCCTTTTGATTTTTGTGTGCGTAGAGCTAATGGGATTCTATCCCAGCCTCGCAGCCGGCGTCGCAGTCGCGGGCTCGGCTATTGTGAACTACTGGGGCCATGCGCGTTTTACCTTCAGGAGCGGCGCTCACGTTCTTCACTCACTGCCTCGCTATGTCGCGGTGATCGCATTCAATTCGATGCTTGCGGGGGCCATTGTCCATGTTCTGACGAGATTTGCAGGAGCTTCGATCGTTAGCGCGAATGCCGCATGCCTCGTTCTGATAACGACTTTGAATTTCTTTCTTCTTAAACGCTTCGTAATGTCGGCCTCATTAAGCGACAATCGTTAAGTTTATTGTTATTTGGATCTTGCTTCACAGAAGCCAATGCCGTCGCTATGCAGACACGTTCAAAAGTCTTCGAGGCGACGAAAGATCCGTCATCATCGGATGGTCCAAAGCCGCCACGTTCCCCGTTTCTTAACGCTCAAAGCCCGCGCTTCTATAGCCGCAATGATGGCGCCCGATAGAGTGCTTGGCTCAGCCAACACATATCTGACTGCGTTGTCGTCGAGCACTTTGTCCAAAACGCCTTTGACCGGAAGAGGATCAGCGCTTTCAAGGCTGCTGATTTCCCTTCTCAGCTTCACCCAGTCATAGAGCCGTCTACTGCTGCTATAGGACAACAGATTCATGTCCTTGTTGACATAAGTCAGCGGCTGCAAACCTGCATAGCGGACCGCAAGCGTCACCAGTTCAACCGATTCCGTCTGTCGTTGACTAGGCAGAACGAGCGTCCTGCTGTCAGACGCAGCTTCGCGAAGTTCTTTCAGAAGCGTTGACGCATCAGCGAAGGAGTTGCTAACGGCTTGACGGCCATCGAGCAGATCGATCAGCGGCCTCGCCACAGGCGTGCTGTAACCAAGCCACCACTGCGCACCGACAAACACGGTCAGGCCGATCGAGGCGGCGCGCAGCTTGTTTTGAAATCCCGGCCACGTTGCAAGGAACGCAGCCGCGGTCACTGCGGCGATAAGCATCACGGGAACGACGAAGCGGATATTCCTGATGAGGTCGATCTGAACCGGCTCTCTGCCGAGCGCGCGCGCGATCGCCTGATCCATAAAGCTCACGCCTGCCGAAGCTGCAATCAGACCAACTAAGAAAACGCTGAGGAAAAGCATTTTGCGCGCGAGCGCGGCCGGAGCGCGCAACGGCATGATGGCGAGCGATGCGACAGCGAAACCCCATAACGCCCACCGCCAGCCCCAATGGCCGTGCAGGTTGTTGACCCCGCCAGAGACCAGCATGTCGAGCGCAACCGCAACGGAGACATATTGGCCGCCGACATTCTCACGAATGATGGAGCGAGCAAGCGTGCTCACGTCGCTGCCCGCCGCATTTGGAAAGCTGTGAGCATAGTTCACGGCAAAAGGAACAGCGCAGGCGACGAAAACAAGTCCGGCGAGCGCCATTCGCACCGCATGCCTGAGCCAGTTGTCACCAGCGGGCTTGCAGACTGCGAGCGCGATCCAGGCCGCCATGGCGACGCCCGGCGCGCTTACCGGATGGAAGTAAACGCCCGCGCCGCAGATCAGCATGACCAGGAAAGGCTTGTACGCTCTCGCCGGCGGCAACCCTGCCAGAATGACATACGGAAAGAGCGCGTTATATGTCGAGCGGGTCAACGGCTCGGAAAGATTGCCCCACAGTTCGCCGCCGAACACGAACACCGGAGGAACGCTCAGGAGCGCGAGAGCGACGGACCAGCCGACGCCTGGCGTGAGCCTGCGCCCGAGGAGGAAGAATCCCAGCATCTGCAGGAAAAGCAGAGGCGCCGCGAGCAATCCATAGGCCGTGCCAATATCGTTCGTGAAGCGGTCCAGCGCGACGACGAACGGAATTGTAATCGTCCAGTAAAAACTGAAATTCCGCGGATCGGAAAAAACATAGTCCGTGCTGAACCTGTCGGGATGGCTGATCGCAGCCGCGATGGACGCGACGACGCCGCCGTCGCCGGAATCCACGATCCGGGGCGCGGGATCGAGGATGATATATTGCCACAGCAATGCGATCGCGAGAAAAAGGCCTGTGGCGGCGGCGACTTTGACGCGATCCGTGCACCGAAAAGCTTCTTGACGACGCGAGAGGAGCAGAGTCCAGGCCATAGCCGCCAGCGACAGCAGCGCTCCCGCCAGCCCCTTCGCTGGCGTCGCGGAGACAAGCGCCGAATAGCTGCGGCCATTTGCGCGAGGATCGGAGTTGTCGGACGTTGAAAAGTAAAGTTCGGTTTCCCGCAGATGCAGGAACCGGCCTTCGCCGAGCGTCTCGACCAGTTGCTGGGACGCATGCGGAGACGGCAGCGGCTTGCCATCCTCGAGCAGCGTCAGGCTTGAATAGCGCGCTTCATAAGTGTCGCCGCGGACGGCAAACACCGGTCGCAGAAAATATTTTGGTATCACGAACGCATAAGCGTGGCCGCGCAGATGTCCGATATTCTCCGGCGCGATCGCAATCACTCGCGTCGGCGGAAACGCCTGCGCAGCCAGGCAGACCGCAAAAGCCAGCGATAGGGCGATCGCGATCCATAAGGGCGCGCCCCGTTTGCGCTGCCCCTGAGGAATGCTTGTGAGCGAGATATCGGCTGCCAAGAGGAATTCGCTTCAATTTTTGGAGGGGAGGCTTTTCACAACGGCGCTTTCACCGCTGCGAAAGTCGAGGGCCAGTGTTCGTCCGGCGCGTTTCAAGGTGCGCGCGCCCTGAGCGCGTTGCCGGAACGGGCCTTTCGCGACCAATTCAGTCGACACATTCGAAGTCCTGGATGTGGCGTGGGCCGAAACATCCGCCGAATCGCAAATACCGGCTACGCTTGCATAGTTTAGATGCCCGCAACACGCCAACACCACAAAAGCTTGAACGAGCCCCGCAATCTCGACGATGCTCTGATGGTTCTGTTCTCTTGGCCGCCCCCCCGCAGAACCTCTACTATCGCCCGCATCAAGCGCCCAAATACTTCGATCATATTTGAATACTTCAATCAGGATGTAATTCCTGTATCAATCTGTCGGATTTGCTTCCCTCGCTTCGCAGGCGCTTGCTGGCGACTGTCGCTCACCTCATGGAGCGTGTCTTTCTGGCAGTTTGCGGCGACACGGCGCCGGAGAAGAACAAAAAAAAGAACTTGAATATAAGAACAAAAGGGGTACGCTGACATGACAGACGCGCGGCGGCCGCGCGTTGAGATCGTCCCGGCCGCGTGCCAGAAGGAGCTGAAACATGTCCCAATCCGCTCTCCGACTCGTAGAAGGCTCCTCGATGGATAAGACGAAAGCGCTGGACGCCGCCCTGTCCCAGATCGAGCGGAGCTTCGGCAAGGGTTCGATCATGCGGCTGGGCGCCAACCAAAAGGCGGCCGAGATCGAAGTCATTCCGACCGGGTCTCTCGGGCTCGACATCGCGCTTGGCGTGGGCGGCCTTCCCCGCGGCCGCGTGATCGAGATTTTCGGCCCGGAATCGTCGGGCAAGACCACTTTGGCGCTGCATTGCATCGCTGAGGCCCAGCGCCGCGGCGGCGTCTGCGCCTTTGTCGATGCGGAGCATGCGCTCGACACCGTCTATGCAAAGAAGCTGGGTGTGAATCTCGCCGATCTGCTGGTCTCCCAGCCCGATAACGGCGAGCAGGCGCTCGAGATCACGGACACGCTGGTTCGCTCGGGAGCGGTTGACGTGCTGGTGGTCGATTCGGTCGCCGCGCTCACCCCCCGCGCCGAGATCGAGGGCGAGATGGGAGACGTCCAGCCGGGCCTGCAGGCGCGGCTCATGAGTCAGGCGCTGCGCAAGCTGACCGCCTCGATCTCGCGCTCGAACACCATGGTGATCTTCATCAACCAGATCCGCATGAAGATCGGCGTGATGTATGGCAGCCCGGAGACCACCACCGGCGGCAACGCGTTGAAATTCTACGCCTCCGTCCGCCTCGACATCCGCCGCGTCGGCGCGATCAAGGATCGCGACGAGGCGATCGGCAACACGACCCGCGTGAAGGTGGTCAAGAACAAGGTCGCTCCGCCCTTCAAGCAGGTCGAGTTCGACATCATGTATGGCGAGGGGGTCTCCAAGGTCGGCGAACTGGTCGATCTCGGCGTGAAGGCCGGCATCGTCGAGAAATCCGGCTCCTGGTTTTCCTTCGACAGCCAGAGAATCGGCCAGGGCCGTGAGAATGCGAAGACCTTCCTCAGGGAGCATCCCGAGGCGGCGCAGCGTGTCGAGGCGGCGATCCGCCAGAACGCCGGTCTTCTGGCCGACCGGATTCTCGACCGCGTCGATCCGTCCGAAGAGTCTGACGACTGACCCCCGCTTGTCGTCGGAAGCCTGGTCGCCAAGGACAGCCCTCCCTCGCGCCAGGACTTGAGGAAGCCGGCCCGGTCGTCCGCCTTGGGCCGGCTTCCCGTTTCTGGACAGGCGAAACCGGCCTCTCTAGAAGCGCAGGACGACAGGCCGCAGGGCGCGGCCGCAAGGGTTCCGAGGCTGCGCGCTGATGAGTGGCGTCAACGACATACGGTCGGGTTTTCTCGATTATTTCCGGCGGAACGGACATGAGGTCGTTCCGTCCTCGCCGCTTGTGCCGCGCAACGATCCGACCCTGATGTTCGCCAATTCGGGGATGGTGCAGTTCAAGAACGTCTTCACCGGCGTCGAGAAGCGGCCCTATTCGCGCGCGACCACCGCCCAGAAGAGCGTGCGCGCCGGCGGCAAGCACAATGATCTCGACAATGTCGGCTACACCGCCCGCCACCACACCTTCTTCGAGATGCTGGGCAACTTCTCGTTCGGCGACTATTTCAAGGATCGCGCCATCGAGCTCGCCTGGAATCTGGTCACGAAGGAGTTCGAGCTTCCGCGCGACAAGCTCACCGTCACCGTGTTTTCCGAGGATGATCAGGCCTTCTCCCTTTGGAAGAAGATCGCCGGATTGCCGGATGAGCGCATCATCCGCATCCCGACCTCCGACAATTTCTGGCGCATGGGCGAGACCGGCCCCTGCGGCCCATGCTCCGAAATCTTCTACGATCACGGCGACCATATCCCCGGCGGCCCGCCCGGCTCGCCGGACGCCGACGGCGACCGCTTCATCGAGATCTGGAATCTCGTCTTCATGCAGTATGAGGAGCAGGCGGGCGGCCTCCGGCTCGATCTGCCCCGCCCCTCCATCGACACCGGCATGGGCCTCGAGCGCATCGCCGCGGTCCTGCAGGGCACGCACGACAATTACGAGATCGACCTGTTCCGGGCGCTGACGCAGGCGGTCGAGGATCTGACCAATGTCGATCGCAACGGCCCGCAGAAGGCGAGCCATCGCATCATCGCCGACCATCTGCGCTGCTCGGCCTTCCTGATCGCGGACGGCGTGCTGCCGTCCAACGAGGGGCGCGGCTATGTCCTGCGCCGCATCATGCGGCGCGGCATGCGGCACGCCCAGCTCCTGGGAGCGAAGGAGCCGCTGATGTGGCGCCTGCTGCCGACTCTGATTCGCGAGATGGGCCAGGCCTATCCGGAGCTGCATCGCGCCGAGGCGCTCATCGCCGAGACGATGAAGCTGGAGGAGACGCGCTTCCGCACCACCCTCACCCGCGGGCTGGCCATCCTCGATGAAGAAAGCCGCCTGCTCGCCGCGGGTCAGAAACTGTCGGGCGACACCGCCTTCACGCTTTACGACACTTATGGCTTCCCGCTCGACCTCACGCAGGACGCCCTGCGCGCGCGCGACATCGGCGTCGATGTCGCGGCGTTCGATGAGGCGATGGAGCGGCAGCGCGCCAAAGCGCGCGCGGCTTGGGCCGGCTCCGGCGAGGCCGCGACGGAGAACATCTGGTTCGACATTCGCGAGAAGGCGGGCGCGACGGAGTTTCTCGGCTATGACGCCGAGGAGGCCGAAGGCGTCGTCGCCGCGCTCGTGAAAAACGGCGCCGCGACCGATCGCCTCGCAGCGGGCGAAAGCGGCTTTGTGGTGATGAACCAGACGCCGTTCTACGCGGAATCGGGCGGCCAGGTCGGCGATCATGGCGTCATGACCGGCGACGGCGTCGTCGCGCGCGTGACCGACACGCAGAAGAAGCTCGGCGACCTGTTCGTTCACGCCGTCACGGTCGAGAAGGGCGAGCTGCGCGAAGGTCTCGCTCTCGCCCTCGCAATCGATCACGCGCGGCGCGCGGCGATCCGGCGCAATCATTCCGCCACGCACCTGCTGCACGAAGCGCTGCGTCGGACGCTCGGCGACCATATCGCGCAGAAGGGTTCGCTCGTCGCGCCGGACCGGCTGCGTTTCGATTTCTCCCATCCCAAGCCGATCGACGCTGGCGAATTGTCGACCATTGAGGATCTCGCGAACCGGATCATCCTGCAGAACGAGCCCGTGATCACCCGCGTCATGGGCGTCGAGGAAGCGAAGGAATCCGGCGCCCGCGCGCTGTTCGGGGAGAAATATGGCGAGGAGGTCCGCGTCGTCTCGATGGGAACCGATCGCGGGGCCGCCGCGAATCATTCCTTCTCCGTCGAGCTGTGCGGCGGCGTCCATGTCGGCGCCACGGGCGACATTGGGTTGGTCACGATCCTCGGGGAAAGCGCGGTGTCGTCCGGCGTGCGCCGCGTCGAGGCGCTGACCGGCGACGCGGCGCGTCATCATCTCGCCGGCGAATCGAAGCGGCTGCGCGAGGTCGCCTCGCTCCTGAAGGTGACGCCGGCGGAAGCGCCTGAGCGGCTGGCCGTGGTGCTGGAGGATCGCCGCCGGCTGGAGCGCGAAACGGCCGATGCGCGCCGCCAGCTCGCGATGGGCGGCGGCGGATCGGGCGCGGCGTCCGACATCGTCGAGGTCGGCAGCGTCAAATATTTCCGCCGGGCGGTTTCTATCGACATGAAGGATCTCAAGGCCCTTGCCGACGAGGCGAAGGCGAAGGTGGGATCAGGCGTCGTCGCGATCGCCAACACCGCGCCGGACGGCAAGGGCGGCGTGGTCGTCGGCGTCACTGACGATCTGACGGACCGTTTCGACGCCGTGGCGCTGGTGCGCGCGGGGTCGGAAGCCCTCGGCGGCAAGGGCGGCGGCGGCCGGCGCGACATGGCGCAGGCCGGCGGCCCCGACGGCGCGCGGGCGGGCGAGGCGCTCGACCGCATCCAGGCCGCCATCGCGGGCTGAGTGGATAAGCCGCCGCTGCTGCGGAAGCGAAGAGCCCGCGCTGGCCCTCACGGCGCGTCAGCTCCGCGCGCCGCGTTTTTCATATGAGATATGCGGAAGCGCCCTCCAAAAACGACGCGAACGCTCTCGCGCAGAATGCGCTGCGCGAAATAAAAGCGCCGGCCCGAAGGCCGGCGCCTGAAGCGACCCCGGACGGCGCTGTTAAGCCGCCATCGCCTTCTTGAGGTTCTCGTCGATCTTGTCGAGGAAGCCGGTGGTGGAGAGCCACTTCTGGTCGGCGCCGACGAGCAGCGCGAGATCCTTCGTCATGAAGCCCGATTCGACCGTGTCGACGCAGACCTTCTCGAGCGTCGACGCGAATTTCCCCAGCTCCGGATTGTCGTCCAGCTTGGCGCGATGGGCGAGGCCGCGCGTCCAGGCGAAGATCGACGCGATCGAATTGGTCGAGGTTTCCTTGCCCTTCTGATGCTCGCGATAATGGCGCGTCACCGTGCCGTGCGCGGCCTCGGCCTCGACGGTCTTGCCGTCCGGCGTCATCAGCACCGAGGTCATCAGGCCGAGCGAGCCGAACCCTTGCGCCACCGTGTCGGACTGCACGTCGCCGTCATAGTTCTTGCAGGCCCACACATAGCCGCCGGACCATTTCAGCGCCGACGCGACCATGTCGTCGATCAGGCGATGCTCGTAGGTGATCTTGCGCTTGTCGAACTCGGCCTTGAACTCCTTCTCGAACACCTCCTGAAAGATGTCCTTGAACCGGCCGTCATAGGCTTTCAGGATCGTGTTCTTGGTCGAGAGATAGACCGGATAATTGCGGACCAGGCCGTAATTCAGCGAGGCGCGGGCGAAGTCGCGGATCGAATCGTCCAGATTGTACATCGCCATCGTGACGCCGGAGCCGGGCGCCTTGAACACTTCCTTCTCGATCACCTTGCCGTCGTCGCCGACGAACTTGATCGACAGCGTTCCCTTGGTCGGAAACCTGAAGTCGGTGGCGCGATACTGGTCGCCATAGGCGTGGCGGCCGACGATGATCGGCTGCGTCCAGCCCGGAACCAGGCGCGGCACGTTCTTGCAGATGATCGGCTCGCGGAAGATGGTGCCGCCGAGGATATTGCGGATCGTGCCGTTCGGCGACTTCCACATCTCCTTGAGATTGAACTCCTTCACGCGCGCTTCGTCGGGCGTGATGGTGGCGCATTTCACGGCCACGCCGTGCTTCTTCGTCGCGTTCGCGGCGTCGATCGTCACCTGGTCGTTGGTCGCGTCGCGATGCTCGACGCTGAGATCGTAATAGTCGAGAGTCACATCCAGATAGGGATGGATCAGCTTGTCCTTGATATATTGCCAGATGATGCGGGTCATCTCGTCGCCGTCCATTTCGACGACGGTGCCCTTGACCTTGATCTTGCTCATGCGAACGCCTTCATGCGCGACGAGGGAGGACTCGGGGAAAGGTCGCGCGGCCTCGCCCCCGGCGGGGGCGTGGTAGCGCAAGGGGCGCAGGGACGGAAGGCGCCCCGAACCGGGCGGGATTTGAGGGATTGGAAACCGAAACCTGGGCGGCCTCTTGCGCCGTTGCGGCGGCCGCGCTTGTGTCGACCTGCGTTCCGGTCCGGCCAGCGGTCAAAAAAGCGACATTCAGCCATGCGACCACGGCGCGCCGCAGGCAGCATCGGGGGCTATCCATGAAAAGTGAAGACGTCGCCAGGCGATACGCCATGCCCCTGACCAACCCGGCCTATCCGCCGGGTCCCTACCGCTTCTGTAATCGCGAATACGTCATCATCACCTACCGCACCGATCCGGCGGCTCTTGCCGCGGTGGTGCCGGAGCCGCTGGAGGTCGCGGAGCCCGTGGTGAAATATGAGTTCATCCGCATGCCGGACTCCACCGGCTTCGGCGACTATACCGAAACCGGACAGGTCATCCCGGTTCGCCTGAACGGCGAGGATGGCGTCTATGTCCACTCCATGTATCTCGACGACGATGCGCCGATCGCGGGCGGCCGCGAGATCTGGGGGTTTCCCAAGAAGCTGGCGCAGCCGAAGATCGTCCATGAGGGCGAGGTCATCGTCTGCACGCTCCATTATGGCAGCGTGCTCTGCGCCACCGGCACGATGGGCTACAAGCACAAGGCGGTGACGGATCTCGCGCCGTTGAAGAAATCGCTCGCGGCGCCGAATTATCTCGTGAAAATTATCCCCCATGTCGACGCGACGCCGCGCATCTGCGAGCTCGTGCGCTACCATCTCGAGGACGTGACCATTCACGGCGCGTGGACGAGTCCAGCCGACCTCCAGCTCTTCCGTCACGCCATCGCGGACGTGGCGCGCCTGCCGGTGCTCGAGATCCTGTCGGCGTCGCATTTCGTCGCCGACCTCACGCTCGGCCTCGGCGAGGTCGTTCACGACTATCTCGCGCCGAAGCGCTGAAGGCGAGGAGTTCGCTCATGGATGCGAGGGCGCCGAAGCCGAAGCTGCGCAGTGAAATTCCTCCGATCGAGGAGTTGCTCGCGCCTTACAAGATGATCGGGCTCGTGCTGCAGGGCGGCGGCGCGCTCGGCGCCTATCAGGCCGGCGTCTTTCACGCGCTGCATGAGGCGAAGATCGAGCCCGAATGGCTGTCCGGCGTCTCGATCGGCGCGATCAACGCCGCGATCATCGCCGGCAACAGGCGGGAGAACCAGCTCGATCGCCTGCAGGAATTCTGGCGCATGGTGTCTGATCGCAAGATCTGGCTGTTCACGCCGGAAGGCGATGTTTTCCGCCAGTTCCGCAACCAGGCCAGCGCGATGATGACGACGCTGCTTGGGCTGCCCGGCTTCTTTGCGCCGCGCGACATCAATCCCTGGCTGCAATTCGCCGGCGCCAGCGGCGCGACCAGCTTCTATGACACGTCGGCGCTGCGCGAGACGCTCCTGCGCCTTATCGACTGGGACATCCTCAACAATCAGGAACGCCGGCTTTCCGTCGGCGCGGTCAATGTGCGCACCGGCAATTTCCGCTATTTCGACAGCGCGATCGAGCGCATCGAGCCCGAGCATGTGATGGCGAGCGGCGCGCTGCCGCCCGCCTTCCCGGCGGTCAAGATCGAGAACGAGTATTACTGGGACGGCGGCATCGTTTCCAACACGCCGCTGCAATATCTGCTTGAACTCGAGGAGCTGACCGACTCGCTGGTGTTTCAGGTCGACCTTTTCAGCGCGCGCGGCGAACTGCCGCGCGACATGGAGGCTGTTGTCGGCCGCCACAAGGACATCATGTATTCAAGCCGCACGCGCAACAACACCGACGCGTTCCGCCGCATTCACAATCTGCGCCTCAAGTTGCGCGAAGCGTTGCTGCGCGTGCCCGAGGATCAGCGCACGAAGGACGACCGTGCGATCCTGGCCAGCATGGAGGACGTGCCGCAGGTGAACATCGTGCAGCTCATCTATCAGCAGAAAAGCTATGAGGGGCACGCGAAGGACTACGAGTTCTCCGGCACCTCCATGCGCGAGCACTGGGCGGCCGGTTATGAGGATACCGCGAAAACGCTGCGCCATCGGCTCTGGCTGAAAATTCCGCCTGAAGACGTCGGCATGAGCGTACACGACGTGCATCGCGACGATCCGAGCTGAGCATCTTTCGCAAGACGGCGGCGCTCGGAGCCGGGCTCCGTAGCGTCGTGGAGACCAGCGCCGACTCGCGCGCCGGCCTCACGAGACCTGCTCCTTGAGGAAAGGGTCGATCGCGCCCTATCCGGCCATCGCTTTCTTGACGGTCTCGCCGAGATCCTTGAGCGAGAAAGGCTTCGCGATGAAGCCGAACTTCACCCCTTCGTCGAGATTCTTGTCGAACGCATCTTCCGCATGGCCCGACATGAAGACCACATGCGCGTCGGGGCGCGACTTGCGCAGTTCCTTGATCATGGACGGTCCGTCCATCTCGGGCATGACGACGTCCGACAGAATGAGGTCGATCGCTCCTTCATGCGCGTTCGCGACCTCGAGGCCCTCGGCGCCGTTCTGCGCCATCAGCACGCGATAGCCATGCCGGGTCAGCGCCCGCTCGGCGAAGCGTCGCACCGCTTCCTCATCCTCCACCAGCAAGATGGTGCCCTGTCCCGTCAGGTCGGGCGCGCGGGGTTTCGGCGCGCCGGCCGCGGAGCTTGAGGCCGCGGGAGCGCCGGTTTCCTCCGCCACATCCTCTTCTGTGGCGCGCGGCAGATAGATGCGGAACGTCGTTCCCTCGCCGACCGCGCTGTCGACATAGATGAAGCCGCCGGTCTGCTTGACGATGCCATAAACCGTCGAAAGCCCGAGGCCGGTTCCCTTGCCCACTTCCTTGGTGGTGAAGAACGGATCGAAGATCTTCTCCTTCACGTCGGGCGGAATGCCGGCGCCGGTGTCTTCCACCTCGATCAGGACATGATCGGACTTGGTCATGCCCTCGTTGCGGACGGTGTCGATGTCCTCGCCCTTCACATTCGAGGTGCGGATCGACAATTTGCCGCCGTTCGGCATCGCGTCACGCGCATTGACCACGAGATTCATGATCACCTGCTCGAACTGGTTGACGTCGGCCTTCACCGGCCAGAGGTCGCGGCCGTGGCGCAGGTCGAACTCGATGCGCTCGCCGATCAGACGTCGGCAGAGATTGGAGAAGTCCGCCAGCGTGTCGCCGAGCGCGAGCACGCGCGGCATCAGCGTCTGGCGCCGGGAGAAGGCAAGAAGCTGGCGCACCAGCCCCGCCGCCCGGTTCGCGTTCTGCTTGATCTGCATGATGTCCGGGAAGGACGGATCGGTCGGGCGGTGATTGGCCAGCAGCAGGTCGGAATAGCCCAGGATCGCCTGCAGCATGTTGTTGAAGTCGTGCGCGATGCCGCCGGCGAGTTGTCCCACCGCCTGCATTTTCAGCCCCTGCCGCAGCGCGTCCTCGGCGCGCTGCTGCTCGGTGATCTCGAGCGCGTAGACGACGGCGGCCTCGCCCTCGTCGGCGCTCTCATCCACCGGCGAGAGAAAAAGCCTGGCCGCGCGCCCCCCGTCGCCGGCGAGCGTCGCGTCGACGGGCGCGACGTCGACGCGGCCGGCCGCGGCGTCGGCGATCGCGCCGGCGAGCTTTTCGCGAGCGGGCTCCAGCGCCAGGTCGAGGATCGACCGCCCGGCGGTCGCGAGCGTCGGCCCGGAGAGCCGCGTGAACGCCGCGTTGTGGCGGACCAGCGCGCCTTCTTTCGTTACGGTCGCGATCGCCATCGGCGTCGCGTGGAAGAAGCGGGCGAAGCGCGCTTCGCCGCCGGAGCGCGCGCCGGCCTCGAGCTTCGGCTCGGCCCCGCGCCTGACGATGATGGTGCGCGACGGCCCCGGCGCGCCGTCGCTGCCGAACGCCACCGCGTGCAGGGCCTGCGCCGGCAGGGTTCGCCCGTTGCGGCGTTTCATGTCGATGTCGAAGACGTCGGTCCGCACCTCTCCCGGCGCGCCCTTGGCGGCGCCGAGAAGCGTCGCGCCGTCATTGGCGACGATGTCGGACAGCTTCAGCGATCCGGGCGCGAACGCCGCGAGATCCTGATCGAGCCAGTCCGCCAGGGTCGCATTGATGTGGGCGACGGTCCCATCCGGCTCGATCGACACGAAGCCCGCCGGCGCGTGGTCGAGATAGTCGATCGCCTGCTGCAGCTCCTGAAAGACATTCTCGTGGCCCTCGCGCTCATGGGTGATGTCCCTGATCGCCCAGAGAGCGGCGCGCCCGCGCGGGCGCTCGACCGGGCGCACGCTGATCTGTCGCCACGTCGCCTCCCCTGGCCCGCCATGCGGTCCTGGCAACCGGATCTCCTCGGCCAGCGTCTTGCCTTCCCGCGCCGCCTGAGCGAGCCGGTAGATGGCTTCCGACACGTCGGCCGCGCCGGCGAAGAGCCGCTCCACCGGCTTGATGAGTTGCGGCGCGGTGGCGCCGCTGAGCCGCAGATAGGCTTCGTTCGCATAGACGACGCGGCCGTCGCCCTCCGTCGCCACGACGGCTTCGGGCGAGGTGTCGACGATCGTCTTGGTGAGGTCCGACCGGGCGCCGCGCCGGGCCGTGGTGAAGATGCCCAGCGCGAATCCGAACAGGGCCGCGACGCCGGTGAAGGCGAGCAGCGCCAGCACGCCCACGATCAGCAGCCGCGCCTGATCCGTCGCGAGAAACGCCCACCCCACGGCGACGCCCACGACCACTCCGGCGATGACAAGCAGCAGGCCTGTCGACCCGCCCCTGTCGGATCGATCCACCGCCGCCGTGACAGGCGCTTTGCTCATTCCCGAATCCGGCCCCGTCTTCCGCCTATGTCGATACCGGTTCAGCCGGCAAATTGCGACAAATCCAAAGCGTCATTCAAAAAAAAGAACGCGAGCGCGTCACGCCGCGCGCCGCCGGAGCCGAAGCACATATCCGACGACCTCCGCCACGGCCTTGTAGTGCTCCACCGGAATCTCGTGATCGACCTCGACGGTCGCATGCAAAGCGCGCGCGAGCGGCGGATTCTCCACGACCGGCACCTGATTCTCGCGCGCGACCTCGCGAATCCGCAGCGCCAGCGAATCGACGCCTTTCGCCACGCAGACCGGCGCGGCCATGCCGCGCTCATAGCGCAGCGCGACCGCGAAGTGAGTCGGGTTCATGACGACGACGGTGGCTTTCGGCACCGCCTGCATCATGCGCCGCCGCAGCCGCGTCTGGGCGATCTGCTTGCGCCGCGACTTGAGTTCAGGCGACCCTTCCTGCTCCTTGAACTCCTGCTTCAGCTCCTGCTTCGTCATCCGCAGGCGCTTCAGCCAGGAGAAGCGCTGGTAGAGGAAATCGGCGGCCGCGATCGCCGCGAAGACCGCGAGCACGCCGCCCAGCAGCTTGAGCGTCAGCGTCTGGACCGCCGGCAGCAGCGCGGCGACATCCATGCGCGTCATGGCGTCGGCGCGGTCGTGCTCGCCATTGACGATCAGCCAGACCACCGTTCCCACCAGGCTGATCTTCGCCAGCCCTTTCAGGAATTGAATCAGCGACTCGCGTCCGAAAATGCGCTTGGCGCCGCTCAGGGGAGAGATGCGGTTGAGCTTCGGCGCCAGCGGCTCCACCGTCCAGAGCGGACGGTGCTGCATCAGGCCGCCCGCCAGCCCGCACAATGTCAGGAAGATGAAGGGCAGCGAGAGCGCCGCAACGGTCGCCGTGAGCGCGAAGGTCAGCGCATGGCGGATTCCGTCGGCGTCGCCCGTCACCTGATGCAGATTGCCGATGAAAGGCTTCATCGCGAAAAGGAGGTCGCGCGCTGACGAAGCGCCGAACATCATCAGCGACAGCGCGAGCCCGCCGAGAATGAACAGCGTCCCGATCTCCTGGCTGCGCGCCACGTCGCCGCGCTTGATCGCGTCCTCGATCCGCCGCTGGGTCGGTTCTTCTGTTTTGTCGTCGTCCTCGCCGGAATCAGCCATCGTCTGACCCTACCGCCCGTTGAGGAGAGCGAGGACGTCGCCGAGCGCGTCGAGATAGACGCCCATCATCACGCCGATCACCGCCAGCAGCATGAGCATGCCCAGCAGCACCGACGCCGGCAGCGCGATGAAGAACACCTGAAGCGACGGCATCATGCGCGACAGGACGCCGAGCCCCACATTGAAGACGATGGCGAAGACCGCGAAGGGCGCGGCGATCTTCACGGCGAGCGCGAAGCCCGTCGCCATCGTTCGCATCGCGAGCGACAGGGCGTCGCCCGCCTTCGGCAGCGCGCCGGGCGGCAGCTTCATGTAGCTCGCGCCGATCGCCGAAATCGCGAGGTGATGCAGGTCCGTGACGAAAACCAGCGTGGCGCCGAGCAGCGTCAGCAGATTGGCGATCGCGGTGCCCTGCGAGCCGGCCGTCGGATCGATCGTCTGGGCGTAGGATAGGCCGAGATCCTGCGCGACCACGGTGCCCGCCGTCTGCAGCGCGGCGACGATCAGCCGCGCCGTGAAGCCGAGCGTGAAGCCGATCGCGATCTCCATCAGCAGCGCCGCGATCAGCGATCCGCGCGGCAGGAGCGGCTGCGCGATCGGCAGGAAGACAAGCGTCAGCACAAGCGCCATGGCGAGGCGGATGCGCGTCGGCAGCGCGCGTTCGCTGACGCCGGGCAGCAGCATCACGAGCGTGCCGACGCGCGCGAAGGCGAGCATGAAGGCGGCGGCCCATTCGGGAGCCAGGGTCATTCGCGTCCGTTCCGCTGCGGCGCGCGCCGGCCTATCCTCCGCCGGCGATTCGCGTCGCGATCCTCGCCATATAGCTCGCCATGGCGTCGCCCATGAAGGGCATCGCGAAGACGAGCGCGGCCGCGAGCGCGAGAATCTTCGGAACGAAAATGAGCGTCTGCTCCTGAATCTGCGTCAGCGCCTGCAGCAGCGACACCGCGACGCCGACAATGAGCGTGACCACCAGCAGCGGCCCGCCCACCTTGAGAAACGTGATGATCGCGTCGCGCGCAACGTCGATGACTTCGCCGCCATTCATGGGTCTGATCCTTCAGATCGGCATGCGCATGATTTCTTCATACGCGTTGATGACGCGATCCCGCACGGCGACGAGCGTTTCGATCGCGGTCTCGCTTTCTGTCACGGCCGTCACCACGTCGATGAGGTCGCCCTTGCCCTGCGCCGCCTGCGTGGCCCTGACGTCGGCTTTGTGGCCGGCGTCCGCCGCCCCGCGCAGCGCCTGCTGCACCATGTCGGCGAATCCGCCGCCCGCCGGCGCTTTCGCCGCGACCGACGGCGTCAGCGCCGCGCCCGCATTGGCCGCATAGGCGCCGGCCGCGAATGCTGAGGTCACCATGTCGGCTCTCCGTGCTCAGAAATCATGCGCGCAGCAGATCGATGGTTCGCTGGAGCATGCGCCGCGTCGCGGTGATCACGTTCAGGCTCGCCTCGTAGGACCGCTGCGCCTCGCGCATGTCCATCATCTCGATCGTCGTATTCACGTTCGGAAGCTGGACTTCGCCCTTGGCGTCGGCGGCGGGATGGCCCGGCTCGAATCGGCTGCGGAAGGGCTGCGTGTCCCGGACGACGCGCCCCGGCGTGACGACCTGCGCGTCGAGCTCGCGATCCATATGCCTGTCGAAGGTCACGATCTTCCGCCGATAGGGAGCGACGCCCGGCCGGTCCGCGACGGAATCGGCGTTGGCGATGTTCTCGGCGATGACGCGCATGCGGCCGGCCTGAGCCTTGAGGCCGGATGCGGCGACGCCGATGCTTTTCATGAAATCCATGGCAGCCTCGATCCTATCGCTTGCCGACAGCGAGCTTCAGGAGCGACACGCTCCGCTGATAGAGCGACGTGGCGAGCTGGAAGTCGCTCTGGTTCTGGGCGACCTTCAGCATTTCGTCTTCGAGGTTGACGGCGTTGCCGGACGGGGTGGTCTCGAAGCGCCGCGCGTTGCGCTGGTCGGCGCCGCCGGCCTGGGACGCGCCGCCGGCGATATGGGACGGGTCGGTGACGGCGAGAGAGACGGGCGCGGCCGCGGCCTCCAGCGCCTTCCCGAAGGCGAGCTCCCTCAGATCGCGCGGCTTGAAGCCGGGCATGTCCGCGTTCGCCACATTTTCGGCCAGCACCTTCTGGCGCGCCTCATGCCATTGCATGCGCGTCTTCAGCATCGAAAACAGTGGCGTGTCGGTGATGGTCATGACCGTTTCCGCGCGGAAGAGCCCGGCAGAAATTGCCTATCTTATGGTAAAGATGGGGTTAACGCCGTCTCGAAACGGAGCGCGGGCTTGCATCGCAGCGAGCTTTGCCCAATCGTCACGGCGGGTGCGGAGAATGAAAAGCCGTGTTATGGCGCGGCCGCTCGCCCAGCGGAGTTGAAAACTCGTGAACAGGTTTCTTGGCGACAGCATGTCGGCCTATGTGCAGTACGCAGTTGCATTTGCGATCATTCTCGTCCTGCTGCTGCTGTTGGCCTACATTCTCAGGCTGATCACGCGCCGGACGTCGCGCCCCGTGGTCGGCGGCGGCGGCCGGGGCCGGCAGCCCCGGCTCGGGATCGTCGAGGTGTTCGATGTCGACCGCCAGCGCCAGTTGCTGCTGATGCGCCGCGACAATGTCGAGCATCTCGTCATGATCGGCGGGCCGAATGACGTGCTTGTCGAGTCCGCCATCGTCCGCGCGCCGGCGGGCCGCGTGCCGGCGCCCCAGGTCGAGCCGGAGCGGATCGAGCTGGAGCCTCTGCCTGCCCCGACGCGGGAGCCGGCCCGTTCCGAGACCATCCGCCAGGAGCCGCCGAAACCGGAAACGCCCCGGATCGAGCCGCAACGCACGCAGCCGCCGCGCGTCGAAAGCGTGCGGCCTATGCAGTCGCCGTTTCCCCCGCCGCGAATCCCGTCGGCCGTTCCGCCCCCGCCCCGCCCCGCGCCCATCGCCGCCGGCGAAAACGGCGCGCCGAAAGCCTCTAGTTTCGCCAGCCGCCTGCAGGACGCGATGCGCCAGCCCGCTTCGGCGGTGAAGCCGGCGGAAACCCCGCTCGCGCCCAA
>MKVY01000042.1:101765-104096 GCA_001899525.1 Rhizobiales bacterium 65-9 | reverse complement strand
GCCGCGCCAAAGCCCGCCGCGCCCCCCGCTCCAACTCCTGCCGCAGCGCCGCCTCCGCCCGCTCCCGCGGCGCAGGCGCCGGCCAAGCCCGCCGGCGATCCTTTCGATATTGGCTCGCTCGAGGACGAGATGGCCAAGCTGCTTGGCCGGTCGCCCAAGGGCTGACACGGCGACGCCCCAGGCGGAGTTCGCCGGAAGCCGGCTGCTATCCCGACTCGCCGACAGTCTCTAGTTTGGCCGCGAGGGAATCAGATGCGGCCGGGACGTTCTACATGCATGGCGATCGGCCTGGCCGTCGTCGCCGTCGCTTTCGCGGCTGTCGCCGCTTCCGCCCAGACGCTCTCGCTCGATCTCGGACCGGGCGGCGGCGTGACCGAGCGGGCGCTTCAGCTCATCACCCTGATCACGCTGATGGCGGTCGCGCCGACCGCGCTCGTGATGGTCACATCCTTCACGCGCATCGTCGTGGTGCTGTCGCTTCTGCGCTCGGCGCTCGGCACGCAGACGGCGCCGCCCAACGCGGTGATGATCGCGCTGGCGCTGTTCCTCACCTTCTTCATCATGCAGCCGACGCTCCAGCAGGCCTATGACGCCGCCGCGCGCCCGCTGATCGACAACCAGATCACCCTTGAGCAGGCGTTTGAGCGCGCGACGCCGCCCTTCAAGACCTTCATGCTGCGGCAGGTGCGCGACAAGGACCTCAACCTGTTTCTCGACATGTCGCGCGAGCCGCGGCCGAATGCGATCGAGGATCTGAAACTGTCGATCATCGTGCCCGCCTTCATGATCTCGGAGCTGCGCCGCGCGTTCGAGATCGGCTTTCTCCTGTTCCTGCCCTTTCTCGTGATCGACCTTGTGGTCGCGTCGATCCTGATGTCGGCGGGCATGATGATGGTGCCGCCGGTCACCGTCGCGCTGCCTTTCAAGCTGATCTTCTTCGTGCTCGTCGACGGCTGGAACCTTCTCGCCGGCTCTCTTGTGAAGAGCTTCGGCGTTTAACCCTGCGTCGCGCCGCCCGGCTGTGTCGCGGCGCCTTCCGTCTGCGGCCGGCCGTCAGTCGCGGCGTTGCGCTCCGGCGCCGTCGCGGCCGCTTCCGGCGTCTGCGATGGAACAGGCGGCCGCGGCGGCGGCGGGATGTCGGGATAGCGCTTGCGATACTCTTCCAGAAACTCCGCCAACGTGTCGGCGCGGGCGACATCGCGCGCATATTCGCGAAACTCCGCCGCCCGCTCGGGGGACGGCGACGTCACCAACTGGAATGCGCGCGCGTCGGCGCTGTTGGACAGGAGCGCTCCATACTTGCCGCGCAGCCGGTCCAGCGACAGGAACTCGTCGGACAGCGAATAGGCGATCGCGGCGCGCATGACGTCGGCGCGCTCCCGCGCGCTCATCGGCTGCGGATTTTTCCAGCGATCGCCGAGAATCCGCTCATAGGTCTCGCCCGCATCCCGCCAGCGGCGCCCCTGCCACTGGATGTCTGCGGCCAGCCGGTCCACGTCGGGGCCGGATTCGCCGCCGGCGACCTCGAGCGCGAGATCGGTGCGCGACAGATCCGACAGCGCGCGCGCCTCGAGCAGGTTGCGCGCCCGCTTCACCTCGAAGGAGAGGTCAGCCAGGCGCGTCTTTCCGATGACGCTCAGCGCGGCGGCCGGCTTGCGATCCATCAGATAGATCACGGCCAGCCGCGCCGCGAGCGTTGATCGGTAAGGCCCGTTGAGGCGATGGTCGATCTGGTGCTGCAGCAGCTCCGCCGCCTGATCGAGAAGATCGAGCTGCGTCAGACGTTCCGCGAGCCGCCGCACGATTTCATCGCCCTGCCGGCCGGGCGGCGTGAAATCCTTGAAATCGTAGAACAGCGCCAGCGCCTGCACCCGATCGATCGAATCGCCATGCCCTTCCGCAAACAGCTCTTCGAACCTCGCCGCCGCCTGATCATGCAGCGCGCTGATCTTGTCATTGTCGGGATAGAGCGCCTCGCCGCGGCGCGCGAGAATGAACGCGTCGCGCCAGCGGCTCTCCTCCGCGTAAAGCTGGCCCAGCGACACGATCGCTTCGATTTCGATGAAACCGTCGCCGCGCCAGATGGTGGAGATCGTTTCAAGGCGTTTGATGGCGTCGGCGCGCGTGATCGCTTTGTCGGCCAGACCGCGCTGCACGCTGCGCAGATCGGCTTCCGCCGCCGCCTGACGATCGGCGCCGTCGCGAATGCGCGCATAGGCGGCCAGCGCTTCCTCCGTCCGTCCCTGCTCCTCCTCGATCCGCGCGCGCAGCAGCGCGACCTCCTCGGCCCGCGCAGCGTCACGGTCCAGCTTGTCGACGAGATCGAGTTGC
>MKVY01000042.1:92843-101732 GCA_001899525.1 Rhizobiales bacterium 65-9 | reverse complement strand
CCGCCTCAGCCGTCCTGAACCCGGCGAGCGCGCGAGGCCAGACATGCTGCTGCGCGTCGATCGCCGCGATCCAGGGCTGCGCCTCCTCGTCTTGCGCGAGGCCCGCGTCCGCGATCAGCTTGCGAGCCTCGTTCGGGCGGCCCATGCGCACGACCGTCGCGAGCCGCAGCACGCCGATCTGCCTGTCGCGCGCCGCCTCGGGCTGATCGCGCACGATCGTCTCGAGTTCGCCGCGCGTCTCCGGGAACAGTTCGTTCGCGAACAGGAATCGCGCCAGCTCGATCCGGGCGGCGTTGCGCCGTCCGCGCTGCGCCTCGGACGCTTTTTGCTCCAGCGCGCGCGTGCGATCCCGCGTCGCGCCCGCCCGCGCATTCGCCCATTGCGCGCGATCGAACACGACGCTCGCTGGAGCGCTGGTTCGGTCCGCGCTTCGCGGCCGCTCCGTCCCCACGGACAGCGCGAGGCCGCGCGCGCGCTCGATCGTCACATCGTCCAAGCCGGCGCGAACGACGAGATCATCGGCATGGGCGACGACCGCGACGCCCTGGGACGTCGGAGGAAGCTCGAACTCCATGAACTGATACGGTCGCGCGATCGATCGGAGCGGCGCCCGCGCCGTCGTCACGGCGAGGCGTTCGCCCGTGCCCGGATCGTCGATCCAGTAGGTGCGTCCCGCGCGCGGCAGCGGCGCGACGATCATCGTGCGTCCCTGATCGTCGATCGTCCGGCGCACGGCGATCGGCTCGCTCGCCGCGGCCAGCCTGTCGCCGATCGTCGCCACCCAGCCATCGCCGTCGGGCGCGATCCGCGTCAGCGCAGGACTATTGAAGACGAGGCGCACGATCGTCGCGCCGCGCGCCTTCTCGAACGACCATGTCGCGCCCGCGTCCTTCAGCATCTGCGGCGTCTCGGCCGCCTCGATCGGCTGCTCCGTTTCAAACACCAGGGTCGCGACGCCGAAACGTTCGAACGCCGCGGCGGGCGGAGCGCCGGAAAAAGGAAAGGCGATGCGGATCGTGTCGCCGTCGCGCGACAGTTTCGGCTGGATCGGCTTCAGCGAAGCCGTGTCGATCTGGGGGATTGGCGGCGCCGCGGCGGGCGGCTGCGGAGATCGCGCGTCAGACGCCGTTTGCGACGCTTCCGCTTGCGGCGGGTGATCGGTCTTCTGCTGCGCGTCGACTTTCTGCTGCGGCGCAGCAGTTTTCTTATCTGGAGGCGATGCGCGCTCGGCCTCGGGCGACGATCGTCGCTGCGGCGCTTCGGGCGTGGTCATGTCGACGACGAACGTGTCGTCTTCCCTGAAGCCGTTAATCTCCACCGACGGCGGCGGCGCGATGACAACGCGCGTGACCGCGGCGTCGATCGTGGAATCAATCGACTTCACCGCGTCGCCGACATCCGCCTTCAGGCGAGGGAGATCGACCTTGAACGCGGCGTCGAAGGTGATTTCGAAGCCGTTGTCTTTCTTCCGGCCGGCGACAGGCGTTACGACGGGCATGTCGAAGACGATGCGCGTCAGACCCGGCCGCCGCGCCACGCGCGCCGGCAGGGCTCGCGGCTCTTCCATGTAGCGCTTGCGTTCGGAGGAGCGAAGCGCCTCTTCGGCGACGCGCGCGCGGCGAGCGAGATCGTCCACCACGTCTTGCGGCAGCGACGGCGGCTGGTCGCGCCAGCTCGCGGGCAAAAGATCGATGAAAATCTTCTCGCCCGCCTCCATCACATGGGCGCGCACGGGCTGCGCCAGCGCAAAGCGAAGCCCTGTCCCGTCGGGATCGCGGCGCGCAACGCCGATATAGCCTGGAAGGTCGGTGGAGGTCTTGTCGATGTCGATCGCGATCGGACGGTCGAACGCCACGACCAGAACGCCGGCGGTCACCGTCGCCGACGCCTTGCGCATGTCGTCGAAGGTGAAGATCAGGCGCCCATAGCCGTTCATGTTGGCGCCGCGCACGACGCCCTTCGTCTGCGCAAAGGCAGGCGCCGCCAGCGTGAAAAGCGCCGCCAGCGCGAAAAGAGCGGCCAACCCGGCGACAAGCCGGTTCATGCCTCGACGCTGACGAACCCCACGCATACGCGACCCGGACGCGGCGTCGCGACGGACGCCCGGCGCGACCCTAGAGCGCGCGCAGTGAAAACCGCGTTAAAGAAGAGAGGAAGTTCCTGCTGTCGGACGCCGGTTTCAGGACCCGGCGGGCGTTGGACCCGGTCAGTTGCGCAGGCCCGACGCGACCGTCGCGTTGATTTCGATCAGCCTGTTGACCTGCTCGATCTTCGGCTCGGCGGCGAGGGAGATCAGCGATTGCAGCACGAAGACGCCGAGCTTGCCGAAATCCTCCTTGGCCTTGCGAGGCAGGGGATTGGTCGGATCCGTGGCGGAGGTCACGAGGATGGTCCACAGCTTTCGATTGTAGGCGAGCGCGTCGTCCATGCCTTTTCGGACGTCCCAGTCGCGCTTGACGGATTCGAGTTTCGCCGCGCCCTTCATCAGCAGCGTGGCTTCCAGCTCCCGCGGCGACAGCTCGGCCGTGGTTTTTGCTTTCGAATAGGCGCTGACACCATAACTCATAGAACCGCCCCAACCAACTCGTTACACGCGCGGCGCGAAACAAGGCCACCTTGCCTATAAAATCCTCAACGACGGGTTAGACGAGCCGGTCGACCTTTCCGCGAATCGTCGGCGCTCTGCAGACTTGTTTAAGAAAAGAAAAACGGCGGGGAAATTCCCCGCCGTCTTACGAAACGCATGCTGCGCGGATCAGCGCAGAAGCTGCAGCACCGCCTGATCGGCCTGCACCGACAGCGACAGAGCGGACTGAGACAGCGACTGGCGCGTTTGCAGCGCGAGCACGTTGGCCGCTTCCTCGTTCTGGTCGGCGTTGGTCAGACTGTCGGCGCCAGAGAGCAGGATGTTCGACAGTGATTTCGTGAACGACTGCCGGTTCTGCGCGACCGAGAGCTGCGCGGTATATTCGCTCTGGTAGAGACGAACGGCGGAGAGCGAGTCCTTGATCTGGGACACCTTGTTGGTGAAGTCGGTCAGGGTCGACGCCGTCAGCGACAGATTCGAAAGACCAAAGGCCGCCGCATTCACGTCGCGTGATGCGACCGTGGTGTTCGACGACCCGTCCTCGTTGTAGTTGATCGTCAGGTCGTTGCCCGCCTTCAGGAGGTTGACGCCGTTGTAGCTGGCGTCCTTGGCGAACTGGTCGATCGAGGAGAGGACCTGGTTGAACTGCTTGGCGTAGCTGTTCAGCTTGGTCTGGTCGTAGCTGCCGCTGGTGGTGCTCGTCGTCGTCGCTCCGCCGAAAGCCGCAGTCATCGCGGCACTGGTCGTGCCGGTGATGGTGAAGGCGTTCGCGCTGTTCGAATTGACGACAAGGTTGCCATTGTTCAGCGCCGCGGTGTACTGCCCGCCGCCCTGGGTGTTGATCTTGTTGATCAGGTCCTGGACGTTCTGCGAGCCGATGGTGCCGAGGCTGACCGTGGTCGTGCCGGAAGTCACCGTGTCCGTGAAGGTGAGGACGTCGGCGTTTGCAAAGCCAAGCGAAGTGAGCGTGGTCGCGTTGTTCACGACCGCCGTGCCCTTGGCCTGGTTGGAAACGCTGCCGGAATCGGCCTTGGCGGAATCGATGATGCCCTGCGCGCTCTGGAGCGCCTTGTAGATGCTGTCGAGGCCGGTGCTCGCGGCCTTGATGGTGCTGACGCCATTGTTGATGCCGTCGAGCAGACCCGTCAGCTTCGACGAACGGTCGTTGAGGTTGAGCGCCGTGAAGTAGGAGGTCGGATTGTCCAGAGCGCTGTTGACCTTCTTGCCGGTGGCGAGACGGTTCTGCGAAACGCCGAGCATTTCAGCGATGTTCTGGAGGGATTGAAGGTTCGTCCGGACGCCAGACGAGATGGTAACGCCAGCCATTGGAATTCTTCCTGTGCTAAGCTTCCGTCCTGGAAGCCCGGACTGGTTCGCACAGGAGTTCTTTCGCGGACCTTAAATCAATCCGCGAAACTCACGTGTATTCCGCCGAAACCTCGCCAGATCGGCGTGAATCGGCTGGCCTTCCGCCTTATGCCTTACGAATGGTTGACGTCAGCGCAGAAGCTGAAGCACCGATTGGTCTGACTGCACCGCAAGCGACAGCGCCGACTGGGAGAGCTGCTGGCGCGTCTGCAGGGCCAGCACATTGGCGGCCTCCTCGTTCGCGTCGGCGAGCGTCAGATTGTCCGAGCCGGTCTTGAGGATGTTGACGACGGACTTGGAGAAATCCTGCCGGTTCTGCATCACCGACAGTTTGGTGGTGAACTCGCCCTGGAAGGAGCGCACGTCGGCGAGCGCGCTCTTCAGAACCGAGATCTTGTTGGTGAAGTCGCTGAGCGTGGCCGTGCCGCCGGTGGGTATCGTAGTGAGGCCGAAATCGGCCGAGGATATATTTCGGGACTGGAGCAGCGTGCTCGAGGTTCCGTCTTCGTTGTAGTTGACCTTGAGGTCGTTGCCGGCGCGCAGCAAGTTAACGCCGTTGAAGCTCGCATCGCCCGCGAACTGGTCGATGGAGGCCAGCAACTCGTTGAACTGGCCAGCGTAGCTGTCGAGTTTCACCTGGTCATAGGAGCCGGCGGTGGTGCTGGCCGCGGTCGCGCCCATCGTGGCGGTCAGCGCCGTGGCGTTCGAACTGGTGATGTTGAACGCATTCTGGCCGTTCGAATTGATGACCAGATTGCCGTTGTTCAGCGCCGCCGTATAGACGCCAGCGCCTTGCGCGTTGATGGTGTTGATCAGGTCCTGGACGTTCTTCGTTCCGATCGTGCCGAGCGAGACCGTCGTCGCCGCGCTGGTGACGCTGTCGGTGAAGGTCAGCGTGTCGCCGTTCGCATAACCGAGCGTCGCGCCGAGCGTGACGGCGTTGTTGAGAACGGCTGAGCCGCGCGCCTGGTTCGAGATCGTGCCGACATCGGATTTCGTTTTGTCGATGATGCCCTGCGCGCTCTGGATCGCCTTGTAGATGGCGTCGAGGCCTTTGCTGGCGGCCTGCACGGTGCTAATGCCGCCATTGATTCCGTCGAGCAGGCCAGTGAGCGAGGTCGCTCGATCGCTGAGCGCCTGGCCGACGAAGAAATTGGTGGGGTTGTCGAGGGCGCTGTTCACCTTCTTTCCGGTGGCGAGCCGGTTCTGCGAGGTGGTGAGCAGGGAGGCGATGTTCTGCAACGACTGCAGATTCGCCCGGACGCCGGCGGACAAAGTGATGTCGGACATGAACCGAATCCCGAATCGAGGCCTTCTTCCTCGAGGCCGGGCTCCTCAGTGCCACGGCATCCCTTTCGAGACGGTTAACGTTAACGAACCGTATGACGACGTGGCCGCGCGACGCCTGAGCGCGCGCGGCTGTCGAATCAGGCGACGATATCGTCGCTTTTGGCTTGCCGATCCATTTTGGCCTGCCGGTCCTGCTCGCGCCAATAAGCGCGGATACGGAGTTGCTGTTCATTGGGGAACTGATGCACAACGTCCCCGTTGCTGTGGTTCACCCAGGAAACGACAAGGCTGTCAGCCTCCTTGTCAAACTGCTGGCGCCGATCAATCTCGGCGAGCGCCTGTGCGACGGGTGGTCTGGTTAAACCAACGTCCATACGCACGCCGTTTGTTTCGCCGACGGGCTGCACAACTTTTTCGGGAGACGATTCCAGCGCCGCGCTCGGGCGCGCAGGGGCTGAGTCAATTCGGACTGGCGCAGCACTCGGTGCTGGCGCAGGCCGCTGAATGGTTCCACTGTCCATGGCGACACCTGCATTTCAACGATCTTCTGATCGCAAGCATCTGGTTCCGCACAGCGCGTGAATATTTCGTTTTGAAACGTGGTAAAACTGGCTGCGAGGCGTCGCGAACGGCGAATGTGCGCCAGTTTCGCGCTTTTGTCGGTGGGCACCGTAAACGGTCCGTTAAGAAGCCGCTTGCGGAGGGAGCCCGGAGCCGACGCCGCTACAACCGCACGGAAAGCGCGAGCGGAGAGCGGGCGGCTGTGCTGGCCGCCACCGGCGCGGCGCCAGGGCCGTAGACCGAGAGCGTCTGCCGCGACGTCGCTTCCACCTGAAGGCCGCGCACGAGGGATTCGGACACCGATTTCACGGTCGCGATCACGGTCTGGTTGAGGTGAAGCTGTTGCGCGAAGACCCCGTGGCGCGTCTTCAGCGATTCCACCCCCTCTGGCGCGAAGCGGGCGAGCGCCACCGCGTTCGCCTTCACGCTTTCCAGCAGCCGCATGTAGAGGCCCGCCTCGTCCTGTTTGCGCGGAGAAAGCGCAAGCCCTTCGTTGATGCGGCCGGACTGCATCAGCTCGGTTTCGTCGAGCAGCGTCTTCTCAAGCCTGTCCAGGACGGCCGCGATTTCGGTGAGCAGCGCGCGCGCCTGCTCGGCGGTCGTGACGCGGCGTGCGGAGGGAGCGTCGGCGGTCGTCATGGTCGCGCCTTTCCGGTTGCGGCCGCGCCGGAGGCGCGCGCCTGGATCTTGACGAGTTCGTCATAAACGCTGGCCGCGAGTCCGACGCCGCCCGAGCGCGCAAGGGTCTTTGCGTGCTGCTGGCTCAGCATCGAGCGCCAGACCTCGCCGCCCGCCCCTTCTCCGCCCAGCGGGCCGTCCTTGCCCAGCGAGCCATACATGCGGTCGACGAGCGTTTCGAGAAAAACGGCCTCGAAATCCTGCGCGTTCGCCTTGAGTTTCGCGTCGGTCCTGGGGTCGAGCCCGTTGGCGCCGGGCGGGGCCGCATAGCGCGCCTCCGGCGTCTTCGCTCGGCCGTAGGCGGCGGCCGCCGAGAATGCGGACAGCGCCGTCATATGACCTCGATCTCCGCCTGCAGGGCGCCGGCCGCCTTGATCGCCTGGAGGATCGCGATCAGGTCGCGCGGCCCGACGCCGAGCGCGTTCAACCCGTCCACCAGATCCTTCAGCGTGACGCCCTCGCGCACCATCGCCATCTTGTTGCCGGCCTGCGTGTCGACCCTGACATCCGTGCGCGGCACGACGACGGTCTGCCCGCGCTCGGAGAACGGCGCCGGCTGGGACACCTGCGGCGTCTCCGAGATCGACACGGTGAGATTGCCCTGCGCGACCGCGACCTGCGACACGCGCACGTCCTTGCCCATGACGATCACGCCGGACCGCTCGTCAATGACGATCTTCGCGACATTGTCCGGTTCGACGCGCAACTGTTCGATCTCGGTCAGCAGCCGCACCATGTTGCCGAGATATTTCGGCGGCACCTGGATCATCACGGCGGAGGGATCGAGCGGCTCCGCCGCCGTCGCCCCCATGAACTCGTTGACGGCCGCAGCGATCCGCCGCGCGGTCGTGAAATCGGGATTGCGCAGCGCCAGCCGCAGAGAGCGCGCCGTCGCCAGCTTGAATTCGATCTCGCGCTCGACCAGCGCCCCGTTGGCGATGCGGCCCACCGTGGGCACGCCGCGCGTCACGCTCGCGGCGTCGCCGCCGGCGGCGAAGCCGGAGATGGCGAGCGAGCCCTGCCCCACCGCATAGACCTGTCCGTCGGCGCCGAGCAGCGGCGTCGCGAGAAGCGTTCCGCCCTGAAGGCTTTTGGCGTCGCCGAGCGAGGAGACGGTCACGTCGATGCGCGTGCCCTGCGTGGAGAAGGGCGGCAGGTTGGCGGTCACGATCACCGCCGCCATGTTGGCGGTGCGCATGTTGGCGCCGCGCGTGTTGACGCCGAGGCGCTCGAGCATGGCGGTGGCGGACTGCTTGGTGAAAGGCGCGTTGTTGAGGGTGTCGCCGGTGCCGTTGAGCCCGACCACCATGCCATAGCCGACAAGCTGGTTCTGGCGGACGCCCTCGACATTCGCGAGGTCCTTGATGCGCGACAGCGCGAGCGCCGGTCCGGCGCAGGCGGCGCTGACGATGACGGCGATCAGAAATCGGAACGGACGCATGCGGCTCCTCGCGGCTTGGAAACCCCCATGCGAACCGCGCGCCAAACGGACAATTCTCGTAACAATTTGAAAAGAAACGAAATTTCTTCAGCGCATCGCTAAGCGCGACCCCGGCGAGCCGAGTCGAAAATGCCGAACCCGGCAGGAATTGCCCGCGATTTTACCGGGCGTTAACCAGCCCGGCGCACATCATGGCCATTGTCGCCAGGGAGCCGGCCCATGCGGATCGAATCGCGCGCGCCCGTCGCCCCGGGAGCCGCCTCCAGAGCGCGCGCCACGACCGGCGCCCGCTTCGCGCCGGATGCGCCGTCGCCTCAATCGGCCACTCAATCCACGGCGGCTGGCGGCCTGATCGGGCTCGACGCGGTGCTGGCTCTCCAGTCGGAGGAAGGACAGGAGGAGCGCCGCCAGCGGCGTCACAGAGCGGCGCGGCGCGGCCACGAGCTGCTGGACACGCTGGACTCCCTGAAGCTGGCCCTCCTGTCGGGTCGTCTGCCCGCGGAGCAGGTCAGCCGACTCACGCGCCAGATCGCCGCGGCGGCCGGGTCCAGCGGCGATCCCGGCCTCGACGATCTTCTCGCCCACATTGAACTGCGCGCCCGCGTAGAACTGGCCAAACTCGCCCCGCGCAGCCCCGTTTCGCGCGGCTGACATATTGATCGGGCAAACGTTTCTCTCGCGCGATCGAGACAGCGCAAACCCGATCACGCTCCCGAGAGATGGCTGGGACTTTGCATCTCCCTCGCGTTGTCGGAACGCGCGCGTTTCGATATAGAGCGCGCAAGTTCAGGCCGCCGCGAGTATTTGGTTGCCCGCGGCCAGGGAGGATGGACGCGAGCCATGGCCAGAAAGTCGACGTCAAAATCGCGGGCAGGCGAAAAAAACAAGAAGAAAACCAAAGGCAAGCCGGAAAGGCAGCCTCTGAAAGCAACGCCGCGCGCAAAAAGCGCGGTCCGGAAGGTCG
>MKVY01000042.1:88285-92830 GCA_001899525.1 Rhizobiales bacterium 65-9 | reverse complement strand
CGCAAGGACCAAGATGGCGACAAAGGCGGACTCAGACTATCGTCCCCTGGACAGCGAACCCTTTATGAACGAGCGGCAGCGCGATTACTTCAGACGCAAGCTCATCGCGTGGCGGGAAGAAATCATCCGTGAAAGCCGCGAAACCCTGAATGTTCTCCAGACGGAGAAAGAGAACCACCCCGACCTGACCGACCGGGCGTCGTTTGAAACCGATCGCGCCGTCGAGCTTCGGGCTCGCGACCGCCAGCGCAAGCTCATCGCCAAGATCAACGCCGCCATCGCCCGCATCGAGGACGGCTCTTATGGCTATTGCGAGGAGACCGGCGAGCCGATCTCCTTGCGGCGCCTGGAGGCGCGCCCGATCGCCACCCTGTCCATCGAGGCGCAGGAGCGGCATGAGCGCAACGAGCGCGTGCATCGCGACGACTGACCATCGTTCGCGCAAATGAAAACCCCGCCCGGGAGCGGGCGGGTTTTTTGCGGGCGGCCAGTGTGGGGAGCGCGGCCGCGCGCGGGACGGCGTCTCTCCGGTCTTAGAACGGCAGCAGGATATCCATGACCTGCTGGCCGTAGCGCGGCTGCTGAACGTCCGATATCTGCCCGCGACCGCCATAGGCGATGCGCGCCTCCGCGATCTTCTGGCTGTCGATCATGTTTTCGGTGTCGATGTCTTCCGGGCGGATGACGCCCGCGACGATGAGCTCGCGCACCTCGAAGTTGACGCGGATCTCCTGCTTGCCTTCGATGACCATGTTCCCGTTGGGAAGAACCTGGGTCACGACGGCCGCGACATTGGTGGTGAGTTGCTCCTGGCGCCGGATCGTGCCGGACCCTTGGGATTTTCCGGCTGAGTTCACGTCCACGAGCCCCTCCCCGGTCGTTCCCTCGGGCAGGATCTTGGTGAGCTGCGTCTGCGCGCCGAACAGGCCCTTCAAGCCCATATTCTCATTGTTCGTGCGCGTGCGCGTGGTCGCGTTGTCGAAGTTCGCCTTGTCGGTGACGCGCACCTTGACGGTGACGATATCGCCGATCTGCTGCGCGCGCTGATCCTTGAAGAAGGCGCGCGAGCCGGTGCGCCAGAGGGAATTGCCCTGGAAGGTGGCGACCGACGGCTGCGGCATGGGCAGCCGCACTGGTTTATAGCCCGGCTGGGCCGTCGGATCCTGAATCGCCGACAGGGGCGGCGCGGCCCCGATCTGGGCGAGCCTGTCGGCGGCGCCGCAGCCGCCGAGCGTCAGCCCGAGCAGTCCGGCCACGAGCAGTTTCGACGGGGTGATCGGCATCGGCGACGCTCCGGTCAGGCTTGCGGGGTTGGCGGCGCGTCTCATCGCTGCGCCACCGTTTGCGTGGTCTGCGCGGACATCTGGTTGATCTTCGCCTGTCCAGGTCCGACGACCACGCCTTGCACCACGCGCTTGGAGGAAAGATTCAGCACGCCGATGATGTCTCCGAGCGCGCCGGATTCCGTCGCCTTGCCCTTCAGCATCAGTTGCAGGGCGCCCACCTGGAGCGTCATCGTCACCGGCATGTTGCGCTCGACGAGCAGCGGCTTGACCAGGTCGCGGTCCCGCAGCGGAGCGCCCGCGCGCATCGCCTGCCGCGCCACGCGGCCGACCGCGAGTTGCGGCGAAAGAAGCGTCCCGTCGCTGGAGCCGTCGCGGTCGCGGCGCTCCAGCGTGATGTCTTCGGCGCTGATCGCGTCGCCCTTCTGGACCGCGCGCGTCAGCACCGGAACCGAGACGGTTTCGATATAGGAGCCGGCGACGGACACCGGCGCGCCGCTCATGTCGGGAGCGGACAAGGTGACGGTGAAGCGGCGCGCGCGCGTATCGATCAGCAGATCGGCGACGGACGGCGCGGCGTTGTCGTTCGTCGGCAGGGACATTTTCACATAGGGCTGATCAAGGGCGATCGAGAGATCGTTCGCTGCGATGGTCGTGCGCGCCGCGATCGCCTGTGCGATGGCTGCGTCGATGTCCTCGCGCGTCGCTGAGCGTCCTGTCCGCGTGATGACGACCTGTCGCGTCGCGCGCGGATTGATATCGAACACGCCGGCGTCGCGCGCCGCCGCCAGCACCCGCGAGGCCTGAATGGTGCCGTTTCCTCCCGGCGCGGGAGCGCGGAAAAGCGGCGTCGCGCAACGCCGCGCGCAGCCTTCGATGATGTCGCCGAGCGTGACGACGTCGCCGTCGACGACCGCCGACGCGCGCAGCGACGGCGCATTGGAGCCGGCGAGGGTCTGCCCGGCGGCGCGCTGAACGCCGACGGCGCCGGCGAGAACAGCAGCGAATAGTCCAAAAGACAGGAAGGCGCGCGTCATCGGTCGCCCCCTCAACCGCGGAACATCTGCGTCGTCGCCGACAGCATCTGATCCGTTGCCGTGACGACCTTGGCGTTCATTTCATAGGCGCGCTGCGCCGCGATCAGCGAGCTGATCTCGGTCACCGAATTGACGTTCGATTCCTCGAGATAGCCTTGCTGGAGATTGCCGAAACCCTCAGAGCTCGGCGGGCCGTCCGTCGCCTGCCCCGAAGCCGGCGTCTCGACGAACAGGTTGTCGCCGATGGATTCGAGGCCCGCCTTGTTGATGAAGCGTGAGAGCTGGATCGTGCCGATGTCCTGCGCCGCGACCTGGCCCGGGATCGACGCCTGAACGAGCCCTTGCCCGTTGATGCTGACGCTTTTCGCATTCGACGGAATGGTGATGCCCGGTTCGACGATATAGCCGTCATGGGTGACGAGCTGTCCCTGCGCGTCGAGCTCGAAGCTTCCGTCGCGCGTGTAGGCGGCCGTGCCGTCCGGCATTCGTATCTTGAAAAGCCCCTCGCCGCGGATGGCGAGATCATATTCCTTCTCGCTCGCGTTGATCGTGCCCTGCGTCATGACGCGCGCCGTCGAAGCCGTCTTGACGCCGGAGCCGATCAGAACCCCGGCCGGCACGAGATTGCCCTGATCCGACGTCGCGGTGCCGGGCCGGCGGATCACCTGATAGAGCAGATCCTGGAATTGCGCGCGCTGACGCTTGTATCCCGTCGTGCGCTGGTTCGCGATGTTGTTGGAGATGACCTGCACATTGAGTTCTTGTGCCGCCATGCCGGTCGAGGCTGTGTAGAGCGCGCGCATGAGAAATGCTCCTCCTCAGCTTGCTGGCGTTTCGGCGAGACGCTGGATCGCCGTGCGGCGCAGCGCGTCGGTTTGCTGCAGCATGTTCGAGATATTCTGATAGGCGCGGGACACCTCGACGAGGCGGCTCATCTCCACGACCGGCCTGACATTCGATCGCTCGATGGCGCCGGACTCCACGCGGCCTTTCGCGCCCAGCGGCTGCCCCGGCTGCGGCGAGGAAAAGAGATTGTCGCCCTCGTTGGCGAGGCTGCGCGGATCGGCGAAGCGCACGAGGCGAAGCTTGCCGCGCTGCCCCTGCGCTGTGGTGATCGTGCCGTCCGCGCCGATCTCGATGCGCCCGTCCTGCGGCGAGAACGTGATAGGGCCGTTCTCGCCCGCGACGCGCGCGCCGGACGCGGTGACGAGTTCGCCCGCCGCATTGAGCTGGAACGCGCCGTCGCGCGTGTAGCGCTCCCCGGCCGACGTCTGCACCACGAAAAAGCCTTCGCCGCGAATGGCGACGTCAAGCGGGTTGCCCGTCATCTCGACGGAGCCCTGCGTGAGATCGACGCCGATTCCCTTGTCCTGAACGTAAGACAGGATGCGGGAATTGCGCGGGAAGGAATCCGCCCGCGCGGTCGGCGAAAGATATTCCTCAAAGCGCAGGCTGCGCGCCTTGAATCCATTGGTTGTGACGTTCGCGACGTTGTTCGCGATAACGTCCGCCTCTCGGGCCAGCGCGATCTGTCGCGACAGCCCGATCAGAAGCGCGTTCTCCATGAAACGCTCCCGTTCGTGTCCGTGTCGCCCGCGGCGCTCCCCAGCGCGTATGGCGACATGATCGGGAACGCAACCGCCGTGCCAATTCGAGTGAAGCCGGGATCATTAACCCTATCAGACACTTAAACGATCAGGAACAATGGGATAGATCGGCCTCGCGCGTCCTTGCGGCAATTACGACTCGGCAGAAATTGCCCGCCTTAACAGCCCGTTAACCATCAGCCGCCAGAGTCGGCCGGCGCGGCTGCAGGGCCGCGCGAGAATGGGCGTGTCGCATGGCCGAAGAAAACAAAGACGCCGATGCGGAAGCTCCCGCCGAGGCCCCGAAGTCGAAAAAGAAGCTGATCATCATCGCGGCTGCGGCGGTGCTTGCTGTGGCGGCTGGCGGGGGCGGAGCCTGGTGGTTCTTTATCAAAAAGAAGGATGACGCCGAACAGGCGACCGCGCACGCCAGCCCGAAGAAAATCGCGTTTGTCGAATTGAAGGACATGATGATCAACCTGTCGCGCGTTCAGGGAAGCGATCGTCAGAATTTTCTCAAGCTGAAGGTCGCGCTCGAGGTCGCCGATCCGAAGATCGTGCCTGAAATCCAGCCGCTGCTGCCCCGGATCGAGGACGCGTTTCAGGTTTACGTGCGCGAACTGCGCCCGAACGAGCTTG
>MKVY01000042.1:84171-88274 GCA_001899525.1 Rhizobiales bacterium 65-9 | reverse complement strand
GCGAAGGTGGACGCGGTCCTGTTCAAGGAAATCCTGATGCAGTGACGCGCAAGCGCCGCTGTCGAGAACCATTGAAGCCCGGTCGACGGATCAGAATTTTCCGCCATGAGCGATCCAGACAACAACGAACAAGCCGGAGCGCCGGACGCAGCCGCGTCCGGCGGCGAGTCATGGGCGGGTCTCGCCTCGAAACCGCAGGATGACGACGCCAGCGTCGACCGGCTTCTCAATCAGGACGAGATCGACTCGCTTCTCGGGTTCTCGACCGATGATGCGACAGGACGCCGACAGACCGGCATTCGCGCGATCGTCGATTCGGCGATGGTCTCCTACGAGCGTCTGCCGATGCTCGAGATCGTCTTCGACCGTCTCGTGCGCCTACTGACCTCGTCGCTGCGCAATTTCTTTTCCGATACGGTCGAAGTCACGCTCGACAACATCTCGTCGGTGCGCTTCGGCGACTATATCAGCTCAATTCCGCTGCCTTCCATTCTCCTCGTCTTCCGCGCGAATGAGTGGGACAATTACGGGCTGATCTCGGTCGACTCCGGCCTCGCCTATGGTGTCCTCGACGTGTTGCTGGGCGGCAAGCGCGGTCCAACCGTCTCGCGCATCGACGGCCGGCCTTACACGCCGATCGAGATGAATCTTGTCCGCCGGCTGCTCGAACTCGTGCTGTCGGAAGCAGAGTCCGCCTTCCGTCCTTTGTCGCCAGTCAAATTCTCCATCGACCGGCTCGAAACGAATCCGCGCTTCGCTTCGATTTCGAGACCCGCCAACGCCGCGATCCTGATCGAGCTGAAAATCGATCTTGAAGGGCGCGGCGGCCGAATCGAGATGCTGCTGCCTTACGCGACCATCGAGCCGATCCGCGATCTGCTGCTGCAGAGTTTCATGGGCGAGAAGTTCGGCCGCGATCCCGCATGGGAAGGCCATCTCGCTAGTGAAATCTGGCAGGCCTCGGCGACGGTCGACGTGGTGCTGCATGAGACGATGCTTCCCATCCGCCGCATGGCCAACCTCCAGGTTGGCGAAACCCTCGTGTTCAATGCGCGGCAGGACGACAACGTGCTGATCCGCTGCGGCGACTTCGAGTTGACGGAGGGGCGCATCGGTCGCGTCGGCGAGCGCATCGCCGTGCAGGTCGTGCGCCCGCTGAAACGGTCGCGGACGACGATGGCGTCGTTTGAAACCTTGCATCCCGCGCAGGCGAGAGGGACATAGGAATGGCCGGCGGCCTTTCGATCGCGATCGACCTTCTCGTTGCGCTGCTGCTCGGCGCGACGATCTTTTATTGCATCACCCTGGAGAAACGGCTGAAGCAGTTGCGCGCCGACGAAGAGGTCATGCGCCGCACGATCGCCGATCTCTCCGGCGCGACCGAAAGCGCCGAGCGCGCCATCGGCGTCTTGAAGCAGACCGTCTCGCAGGCGGACGCGTCGCTGGCGCTGCGCCTTGAGTCGGCCGAGCGTTTCGCCGCCGACCTCTCCGCGAACGTCCATGCCGGCGAGGAGATCATCGAGCGCGTGCGCCAGATCGTCGAAACGTCGCGGCGCGCCGCCGCGGCGCAGATGCAGCCCGCTCCCACGACGCCATCCGTCGAGCCAGCGCCGGCGACCGCGGTCCGCGGCGGCGCGACGCGCCTCGCCGCCGCAGCGATCGCAGCGGAGCGTCTGGCTGAGCGCGCGCGCGCGCGGCAGCGCGTCGAAGCGGCGTGAAACGGCTTCGCATCTTTCCAGCCGTCGCGGCGGCGGCCGCGTGCCTGCTCGCGTTGAAGGGGCTCGCTGTTCTGCGCGGCGCTTATGACGAGCGCCCGGCGGTTGCGACGGCGTCCGATGGGCCGCCCTTCGAACGCGCGATCAGAACCGTGCGCGAGCGTCCTTCGCCGTCCGACCCCGATATCACCGGCTCTGCGCCGCCGAAGAAAAAGGAAGAGCCCAAGCCCGCCGAGCCGGCTCCTCCCGATCCGCTGGCCAACGGCAAGCCGCAGCCCAAGCTCACTTTCGACTCCGACCAGCCGCCGACCTCGGAGCGCGCGGTGCTGGAGCGCCTGGGCGAGCGGCGCGAGCAGATCGAAAGCCGCGCCCGCGAGATGGATACCCGCGAACAGCTTCTGCGCGCCGCCGAGCGCAAGCTCGACTCCCGCGTCGGCGATCTCAAGGCGCTGGAGGAGAAGCTCCAGACGAATGTCGACAATCGCGAGCAATCGCAGGCGACCGCGCTGAAGAATCTTGTCACCATGTACGAGACTATGAAGCCCAAGGAGGCGGCCCGCGTCTTCGACCGTCTTGATCTCAAGGTTTTGATCCCCGTCGTGCAGAAGATGAATCCGCGCAAGATGGCCGAGATTCTCGCGGCCATGTCGCCGGAATCGGCGGAGCGGCTCACCGTTGCGCTGGCGACGCGCGGCGAGCAGTCGGCGGAAGCGGCGCCGGCCGGAAACGAATTGCCGCGCATCGCGCCGTCGGCCAACCAACCCCCGCCCCTGCGTCCATGAGACCAGCAACAGGAGATCGTCATGGCTCTCAAGGTTGAACTGAAGCCCAATGAACGGGTGATCATCGGCAAGGCCGTGATCCGCAACGGCGAGACGCGCGCCCGCTTCTTTATCGAGGGAGCGGCTCCGATCCTGCGCGAGAAGGACATCCTGACCGCGCAAACCGCGACCACGCCGGCCAAGCGCATCTATCTCGCGACGCAGCTCATGTATCTCGAAGGCGACGTGGACGCGCATCACGCCGTCTATTTCGAACTGGTCGGGGATTTCATGGCTGCCGTGCCGAGCGCCCTGCCCATCATCGCGGAGCTGAACGCGCGCATTCTCAGCGGCGATCTCTACAAGGCGCTGCGCTGCGCCCGCCAGCTTGTCGCCCACGAGGAATCGATCGTCGAACGCGCCACCAGCGCCGCCGCCTGAACGAGCGCCGTCAGCTCAGATAATTGACGAGCGACAGCCGCGACAGCGCGGCCGTCGTCGCATAGGTCGCCTGAAGGCGCGTCTGCAGGGCGAGCAGCGCCGCAGTCGTCTCCTGCGGGTCCGCAGTGCTGATGTCGCCAAGGGAGTTGGTCAGCACGTTCTTGGACGCCGTCATGCGGTCTTTCGCAGTCTTGATCGCCGCGTTCGCCGAAGCGAGTTCCGCCGACATTCCGGTGATGGACTGCATGCCGTCCGGAAAGGAAAGCCCCTGCCGCACGCGGTTCGCCAGCTCCGCATAGCGCGTCTTCCCGTCAGGATCGCTCGGAGCGACATCCGTCAGCGACAACGCGGCCAGCATCGCGAAAGACTGCTGCACGGCCTGCTCGTTCGCGCGCGCGCCGACGCCGACGCTCAGCGCGTCGCCGACCTTGGCCACCGCAGTCGTGCGCGCGTTCGGATAGGCGGTCGTGTCGTCGTCGCCGCGATACCAGATGACAGTGTCGGCGTCTGTTCCCGCGACAAGCCCGGTCGCGGCGGCTGCGGGCGAGGGAACGCGCATCGGCGGGCTTGACGGCGAACCCGCGAAGAACGCCTTCGACGCCGTGAGCGAAGACGCAGCGGTCAGGCTCGTTTTCGACGCGCTCGCGAGTTCGGACTGCAGCGCCGACTGAAAATTCGCCGCCGTCGCGGCGGTCGTCGCGCCGATCGCGAAGGAGCCTGTGGCTGCGGGCGTGTCCGAAGACGCCGTCAGCGTGATGGTCTTCGTCGAACCGTCCGGCAGCGTAAGCGAGAGCGACACGGAGTCGCCGTCCGCGGGCTGCGCCGTGAAGCCGACGGTCGTTGTCTGCTGCGGTCCGGTCGGGCCGCTGAGCGAGATCGACGCCGACGACGTCGTCGCTGAGGAAATCGTGAATCCGAACGGGCCGGGATTGGCCGCATCGCGTTCAAGCGTGACCGTCGTTCCCGAAAGCGAGGGCGGCGTGAGGCGGCCGAGTCCGCCCGTTCCGAGATCCGCCGCCTGACGCTCCGCGATCATCTGCTTCAATCCCGCCTTGCCGGCGGCGCCGTTGATCATCTCGTCATAGCCGGCGACCGGCTTCACATCCGTCGCCCGGCCGGAGAAAAGATATTGCCCAGCCGAATCCGTATTCATCAGATCGATCATCATCTTGAGCTGGTCGTCCGC
>MKVY01000042.1:66043-84152 GCA_001899525.1 Rhizobiales bacterium 65-9 | reverse complement strand
CTCTTGTCCATCAGCGTCAGCCGCAAGCTGCTGCTCTGGATCACGTTGGAGTAGCCGGTCATCTGGCTGAGGCGCGCCTGCAGGTTGAGCGCGGTGAAACGGTCCGGCCCGAGCCCGCCATAGGTCGCGGCCTTCTGGCCGGTCGAAAGCTGGCGCTGCAAATCCATCATGGTCGCGCGCAGATCCTGCATCAGCGCGCTGGAGCGGGCGGCGGAGGACGTCGGGGAATAGGCTGGATTGATCACGGCAGCCCTCACATTCTCATCAGGAGATCGAACATGTCTTTCGCCGCCGTGAACACGCGGGCGTTGGCGGCGTAGGCGTTCTGAAGCTGCGTCAGCTGCGCCATCTCGCTGTCGATGTTGACGGACGCGTTCTCGGCGTAGCGCGACTGCACCGACGAGAGAGCAACGTTCTGCCCCTTGTCGAGCTGCGTCGCCGCTTCCGCCGCCGCTCCGCGCTGCTCGACGACGCGCTGCACGAAGGTCGCGACGGAGCCGTTATAGGGCGCAGCCGTCCCGCCGACTCCCGTCGTCGTCGCGAACGGGCGCGTGGCGCTGACGAGCCGGTCATAGAGAAGCTGCGGCCTCGTCGAGTCGCCGGCCGGCGTCGCCGTCGGCGACGTCTCGTAGACCACGAGCCGCGACGGATCGGCGGCGAGCGCGGGGTTGAGCGCGATGCGCGCCGCGAAGCCCAGCGTTTTCGATCCGCCGTCGTAGGAGCCGGTGAAGACGCTCTTGTTTCCGCCGTCGTAGAACAACGGAATTTCCGCGCCGGATCCGGTGAGGGCGGTGTTGGTGATGCGCGCGTCCGCGCCGATCATCTTGGTCGACGCGCCGTTGTCCAGCACGCGCAGCGTGGAGCCTGCGCTCGAAAACGACAGAGCGGGGCCGAACGCCGTGTTCAGCGCGCCGACGATGCTGGCGGGCGCGCCGGAGAAGCTCATGCCGACGACCTGATCGGCGCTGCCGTCATTCGGAAGCGGCAGTTGCGAAGGGTCTTCCACGCGCACGACTTTCGCGGTGCGCGTCACGCCGCCGGCGTCCTTGTAGAAGAATGTGATGGCGTTGCCGCTCGCGGGCGGCGTTGAAAGATCGATGTCGAATCCGGTCTGCGCGCCGGACGTGACCGCCGTCGTCGGCGCCTGCCGATCCGACAAGGCGCTCGACAGATTCGCCGCGAGCGCGTCGAGCTGCGTCTGCGCCTGCACGAGCGTCGTGTCGCGCATCTCGATCAGGCCAGCGAGTTCGCCGGAGCGGATCGACTGGTTCGCGATCATGTCGATCGACGCGCCTGACCCGTCCGTCAGCATGATCGCGCCGACGCCGCGCTTCGCCGGATCGGTTGAATAAAGCGCTTGCGGTCCAAGGCTCGCATGCTCGTCGAACACGAGCTTCATCGCCTGCGATCCGTTGAACAGGGTCGCTCCGGCCGATGTGGCGATGGTGACGCCGCCGTCCGGTCCCTCCGTCACCCGGATGTCGAGATATTTGGACAGTTCGTCGATGGCCGCGTCGCGATCGTCTTGCAGGCCCGCCTGCACGGTCGGATTATTGGCCACGATCCGGGAATTGGCGAAGCGGATCTGCGACAGCAGGTCGTTGACGCGCCCGACGGTGGACGCGATCGCCGATTCCGCCTGGCCGCGCAGCGTCTGCACGTCGCTCGACGCGGAATTCAGCGCGGACGCGATCGCGGAGGCCGATGACAGAACCTGACTGCGGTTGGTGAGCGAAGCGGGATCGGAGGTGAGCGTCTGCAGCGATTCGGTGAATTTGTTGAAGATCGTGTCGAGCGCGCTGGCGCCGCCCGGCGGTCCGAAAATCTGGTCGAGCGCCGTCTGGTATTTCGATGCGACGCTTGTATAGCCAGCTCCGCCCGTTTCCTGGCGCAACTGCCGCTGCACGAGGATGTCGAGCATGCGGTTGACCGCGGCGCTGCGCACGCCTGCGGTCCTGTCCCCGACGAGCTGCTGCGTCTGCACGAGCTGGCGGCGGGTGTAGCCGACCGAGTCGGCGTTCGCGATATTGTTGGAGACAACCTCGACGGCGGCCTGCGAGACGCGGAGACCGGAGACCGATGAGGTGAAGATCGCGCCGATGCCCATGGCGTCATCCCGTTGTCAGTGTGGCTCAGCGGATGATGTTGATCGTGTCCTGCAGCATCTGCTGGGCGGTGGTGATCACGCGCGTGTTGGCGCTATAGGCCTGCTGCGTGATGATCATCTTCGAGAATTCGTCCGCGATGTCCGTGTTTGAAGCCTCGATCGAACCGCCCACGAGGGACGAGCCCTGCAGGCCGAGCACAGGTTGGCCGGATTCGAGCGTCTGCTCGAACACGCCGCCCTCGCGCCGCTTCAGCGCGTCGTCCGCCTGGAACTGCACCACAGCGACCTGCGCCAGGGCGGCGACCTGGCCGTTGGAATAGGTGCCGGAGACTCGTCCGTCGGAGCTGACAGAGACGCCTTGGAGTTCGCCAGCGGAATAGCCGTTCTGGCGGATCGAGCTGTTGGTGATCTGCCCGTTGACGTCGGAGAATTGCGTCAGGCTCGGAAACGTGACGTTGACTCCGCTGACAGTCACGCCGCCGACCGTGATGTTCGATGTCGTGGAGCTGGGAGACGTCATCTGTCCGCTGGACGCGAAGGTGACGTTTCCGCCGAGCCGCGTCCACGCCGTTGCGGCGCCGGTCGCGCTCGCATCGGACTGATAGAACAATTGCCACGTCGCTTCGGCGCTGCCGAAGGCGGGAGCGCTCGTCGTGTAAGCGGGATCGGAAACCTTGACCCAGCGCATCTGAACGTTCACGGGCGCGCCGATGTCGTTGTAGATCGTCATCGACCCCGCCGCCGAGCTTTGATTGAGGAAGTTGGGAACGTCGCTCGCCGCCACCGTGCCGGTTGTCACCGGATTAACCGAATAGGACGCCGGCTGAATGAGCTCCGACGTCGGCGTGCCGGTCGCCCGCTGATAGTTGGTCTGCGGCATGTTCGGCAGGTTGCCGCTGTAATAGACTGTCGTCGTCTGCTGGGCCGAAAGCTGGCCGGACGGAATCCTGATCAGGTCAGTCGAGGCGGTGACCGTTGTTCCGGTCTCCGGGTCGATCGTCGCTCCTTTCAGATAATATCCCGCGCCGTTCACAAGATAGCCGTTCTTGTCGAGGGCGAAATCGCCGCGTCGCGTATAGAGCGTCTGCTTGCTGAACACCGGCGTGTCGCCGTTGGTGCCGGTGCGCTCGCCGACGACGAAATAACCCTGGCCGTTGATCGCGATGTTCGTCGTCACGCCTGTCGGTTGCAGGTCGCCCTGGAGGGTGTTGGTGGCGCGAGAAAAAGACAGCGTGGAGCCCGACGGCGTGCGGTCGGTCGGCCCGTCGATGACCAGATCGACGAAGCTCGTATCGACGCGCTTGAAGCCCGTCGTCTGCGAGTTCGCGATGTTGCCCGAGATATTCTGCAGCGCATAGGACTGCGCCTGCAGCCCTGACACCGCCGTGATCATCGCGCCGAAAACGCCCATGCCCTTGTCCTCTTGCGACGCCGGAACATGCTGTCGGCGCCTTAGCTGGACCACGGGCTCGCAATCGCCATGCCATGACGATTCAGCAACAGATTCAAATCATTGAAGATTTGAGCGATCGGCTGGCCCGGCAGATTCGTCGCGGCGTCCCCGCCGGCCGGCAAAAACTGCCCGGCGCCGGACCTAATTGGCGTCCTCGCCGCCCAGCGACTTCGGCGTCAGGTAGCGGTCGAGCCGACCCCCGCGCGGCGCGATCTCGCTCCAGTTCTCGACGGCGAAATCGATGATCGCCATCGCACAGGTCGGAAAACGCTCTTTCAGGCGCGCGAAGGCGTAGCGGTCGCCGTGCCCCGTGAGCATCGCCGCCGCTTCATGAAAGCTGGGATTGTGCCCGACCATGAGCAGCGTGCGCGGATCGCCCTCCGCGCCGCGCGCCACGTGAATCGCCATGTCGGCGCTGGCGGCGTAGAGCCGCGGCTCGTCGCGGCGCGGAATCGCCTCGCTGAACGCCTCGCTGGCGAGGCGCCATGTCTCCTGCGTGCGGCGCGCGGTCGAAACGATCGCGACATCGGGAATGATGCGCTCCTCCGCCAGATAGCGCCCCATCAGCGGCGCCTGCGCGCGGCCGCGCTCATCCAGCGGCCGGTCGTGATCCGCGACATTCTCGGGCCAGTCGGATTTGGCGTGACGGAGCAGGATCAGGCGGCGCATGCCGGAAGCTAGCCCGAAGACCGGCCGGAGGAAATGCGCGCCTTCGACGCGCCGTCAGCGTCCGCCCTCGCGCCGCGCGAGAAAGGCCAGCCGCTCGAACAGATGCACGTCCTGCTCGTTCTTCAGCAGCGCGCCGTGCAGCGGCGGGATCAGCTTGCGCTGGTCGCGCTCGCGCAGCGTCTCGACGTCGATGTCCTCGACCATCAAGAGTTTCAGCCAGTCGAGGAGCTCGGAGGTCGAGGGCTTTTTCTTGAGGCCCGGCGCTTCGCGCACCTGGAAGAACAGCTTCAGGGCCTCTTCGACGAGCCGCTTCTTGATGCCGGGGAAATGCACGTCGACGATCTTGCTCATCGTCTCGGCGTCGGGAAAGCGGATATAATGGAAGAAGCAGCGGCGCAGGAAAGCGTCCGGCAGCTCCTTCTCGTTGTTCGAGGTGATGACGACGATCGGCCTCTGCCGCGCCTTGATCGTCTCGCCCGTCTCATAGACGAAGAACTCCATGCGATCGATCTCGAGCAGAAGATCGTTTGGAAACTCGATGTCGGCCTTGTCGATCTCGTCGATCAGCAGCACCGGCCGCTTGTCGGCCTCGAACGCCTCCCACAATTTGCCGCGCCGGATGTAATTGCGGATGTCCGACACGCGCGGATCGCCGAGCTGGCTGTCGCGCAGCCGGCTCACCGCGTCATATTCATAGAGTCCCTGCTGGGCCTTGGTCGTGGATTTGATGTGCCAGGTCAGGAGCGGCGCTCCGACCGCCTTGGCGATCTCCTCCGCCAGCACGGTCTTTCCGGTGCCCGGCTCCCCCTTCACGAGCAGGGGCCGTTCGAGCGTGATCGCGGCGTTCACCGCGACATTGAGGTCCTCCGTGGCGACATAGGAAGAAGTGCCTGTAAACCGCATGAACCGCCGTTCCGTGTGAAATCCGATCGCGGTCAGAGCCGCAGCCGAGCCCATAGCAGCGCCAGTTCGGACTGGCGATGCGTATCGGTCTTGGCCAGGACGTTCTTGAGATGGTTCCGCGCCGTCCCCACGCTCATATTGAGCGTCGCGGCGGCGGCTTGAACGGTTCGTCCGGCTCCGATCTGCTGCGCCAAGCGGGCCTCCTGCGCGGTCAGCCCGAAGAGCGTCCTGACCTGCTCCACAAGCCGGTCGTCGAACAGGCGGAACGGGTTGAGATCGACCAGCGTCACCATGCAGGTGGCGGGAGCAAGCGCGCCCTGGAGGCCGCTGACGGGAATTGTCCGGAGGATGAACTGGCCGGCGGCGCTGCGCAGGCGGCCGATGCTGGGCGCCGGCGTTCTGGCGGTCGCCAGCGTGACGGCCTGCTCCAGCGTCGTCTGGTTCTGATTATCGACGCCGCGCAATTTCCCATCGACAGCTTTCACCGCCACGCCGGCCCAGTCCGCCGTTCGGTTCTGAGCCAGCACGAGCCGGCGCGCATCGACGATATAGGCGGCGTCTCCGCGCGCCTCGGCGCTCGCCAGAAGCCCTTCGGCGAACAGCGTCGAACCGCGCGCGACGATGCGCAGCGCGCTGCGCAGGCGGGGCGCGAAGGAATTCAGAATGTCGATCTCGTCATCCTGGAAAGCTCCCGCGCGCGGCGAGCGTTTGAAGCTCAGATCGATCTTCACGCCGCCGAGATCGAAAATCGTCGCGCATGCGTGCCATTGCACGCCGCGCGGTCGCAGGAACTGCTGGTAGAAGGGATTTCTCTTCAATTCGTCTGCGGAGAAATCGACGAGATCGGAGCGAAAGCCGCTATGCATGCTGGTGCGCACGCGGATCATGCGCGGATCGGGAGGGCGGTCGCCGGCGATGTATTCCGTTATCCGGCTCGAAAGGTCCCCGCTCGAGGAGACGCTGATGATCTCTCCAGACGAGTCGTACCGGACGAGCGCGGCGCCTTCCCCAGCGACGGCGTCCGCCATGCGCTGCAGGGTTTCCGAGAGGCCTGCAGCGTCAGCCGGCGAAACATCGAGAAAATCCTCGACGGATGAGGCGAACAGCGCGCTGCCAACGAGCATGGGCGCCCCCCGCGGCGCGAACGCGGGCCCTCCATCCCAAATGGGACGGGACCCCGCGATGATGGATTTCTAGAAAGCAAACATAGCGCCCGGCGGACTGGAAAAAGCGGGAAGCTCATCATGCTAGCCAAGGGACGTGCCCATGACCAGATCAAAGCTTAAGCGCCCCTGTCAAACCTTCGGGAACAGCCTCGGAGTCGCAATAGCCGCTCTCCTGATTTCGGCCGCGCCCGGACGCGCCGCGATCATCAGCCAGAACGTGTCTTTCACCGCCACCGGATTCGCTTTCATCAATGGCGTTGCGCCGCCGGTTGATCCCGTTTCCGGCAGCTTCAACATCACATTCGACAACGGCGTTGATTATTCCAACACGACAGCGGGCATTTCGCTCGTGAGCCTCAACATCGCGCTCGGTTCGGCGTTGGCCTTCAATTACGACTCCGCGACCGATCTTCTGACGGTGGGCGGCGCGGCGCCCGGACCTGGCCTCACGGACGGGCCCGGCAGCATTCAGATCACTCCGGCCTCGAACGACTTCTACCTGCGCATCAGCGATTTCTCAACGGCCGCCGCCGCTGTGCAACAGCTCGGTTACGCTCAGGCGTCTTTTCCCGACGGTTATTATTACACTCCGGCGGACGCCAAAACCACGCTCGCCTTTGCGCCGATCACATCGGGCGTTCCCGAACCCTCGACCTGGGCGATGATGCTCCTCGGTTTTCTCGGGCTTGGCTTCGTCGCCGGAAGAAGACCGCGCCGCGCCGTTATCGCGGCCTGAGAGCGCCGGATCGCGCGCGGAGGAAGCAGCCGGCGAATAAAAGCGAGCGCTCGTCGCCGTCTTGAGACAACGAGAGCGTTCGGGCGGCGTGCGAGGCCGCACAGATGAAGCGCGTCATCGGAGCTGAGACTGCCGCGAATGAAGCTCGCCGCAGGGAGCTGCCGCATGCGCTCGATCGCTCTCGCTTTTGTGTTTCTCGCCGGCGCCCTTGCGTCGGCGTCGGCGCAGCCCGAACGCGGCGGGGACATGACCTTCCGGCGCGTCGAGGCGCCCAATCTCTGCAGCGGCTGCGACGTCGTGCAGGCGACGGGTCTCATCGGCCGCGACACGCCGGACGCGTTCGCCGATTTCCTCCGGCGCGAGAAGATCGGTCGCGCGCCGCTTTACGTCGTCATCGATTCCGACGGCGGCCAGGTGCTCGCGGGCTGGACGCTCGGCCGCCGCCTGCGCGCCCTCTCGGCCCATATGATCGCGGCCCGCATCGTCGAGCGTCCCGACGGAGCGATCGCGCTGCGGCCTGGCGCCTGCATCTCGATGTGCAACTCGCTGTTCGCGGCGGGGCTGGAGCGGCGCATTTCGCCCGGCACATTGTTCGGCGTCCACCAATTCTCGCCGACGACCGACGCATTCAGCAATCTCGACAATGCGGTCACCGTCCGCGACATGCGCAGCCATCTGAAAATGGTCGCGGACTGGCTGGCCTACGCCCGTGAGATGAAGATCGATCAGCGCCTGGTCGAGGCGCAGCTCAACGTGCCCTTCGAGAAGGTCGATTTCATTCCTCACGCGACCCTGGCCGAATGGGGCGTCGTCACCGCGCCTGGCTCCACGCTCCCCCGTTTCCTGCGCAATCCGCGGCCGGGCGCCGAGATCATCGCCTCGCAACCCATGACGGGCTCCCTGCCCCTCCAGAGCGCCCGCTTCGACGCCGGCGCGGAGCCGGCCGATCGCCGCTGGTCGCCCGCGCGCCAGACCGGCGAATGGCGCGAAACCGTGATGGAAAGCGACGCCGACTTTCTCAAAGTGACGATCGCCTGCGCGCCGAATGGCCGCTTCGGCATGCAGATCGTCTTGCGCGGCGCGCCCGAGGCGCGCCAGACGGCCATGGCGCAGCAGATCATTGGCGGCGGCGGCTTTGATCTGCTCGATCGCCCCGTCGACATCGCGCAGATATCGATGGGCTTCGGCGCGTCGTTCTGGATTCGCGCGGCGCTCCGGCCGGATCATGTCGCGCGCCTGATCGCGCGGCGCGACGAATTCCGGTTCACGCTGCCGCCCCGGCGCGGCGAAAAGCGCGAGACGACGCAGATCCGCACGACCGGCTTCCTCGAAGAGGCGGCGCCGATGCTCGCGGGTTGCGCCGCCTCGCCTCGGGGCGCTCGCAGTGCGACGCGTGGTTGAGCGCGCCATGCTGCCGCGCATGGCTGCCTTCCGCATCGTCTGAACGAATTTCATCGACGGCGCGCAGGGATGCCGCCATGGTCGCCTCATGGCCGCTCCTGTCGAACCGATCGCCGTAAAAGACGCCATCGTCATTCTGGCGACGGCCGGGATTATCGTTCCGCTTGTTTCGCGGCTGAAAATCAGCCCGGTGCTGGGCTATCTGGCGGCCGGCGTGCTGTTCGGCCCCGACGCGCTCGGCGCTCTCGCCGCGAAATGGCATGTGCTTCAGCCCTTCGCTGTCACCGACCGCGTGCGAATCGCCGGCGTCGCTGAATTCGGCATCGTCGTGCTGATGTTCATGATCGGGCTCGAACTGTCCTTCGAGCGCATCACCACGATGCGGCGACTGGTGTTTGGTCTCGGCGGCGCTCAGGTCGTCGCCGGCATCATCGCTCTCGCGCTCGCGGCCTCGGCGCTTGGCCTGCCTGCGTCCGGCGCGGCGATCATCGGCGCGGCGCTCGCCCTGTCCTCGACCGCGATCGTTCTCGAGGTCCTCGCCGAGGCGAAGCGGCTCAGGACGACCGCCGGACGCGCGAGCTTCGCGGTGCTGCTTTTCCAGGACATCTCCGTGGTGCCGATCCTGTTCGTGATCGGGGTCCTGCAGGGCGACGAGGCGGGCTTCGCCGGCGGTCTGATCGCCGTCGCCAAGGTGCTCATCGCGGTGATCGTCATCATTGGCGTCGGCCGTCTTGCCCTGCGTCCGCTCTTCCGGCTGGTCGTCGAGCAGAAATCGACCGACCTTTTCATGGCGGCCTGCCTGCTGGTGATCGCGGTGACGGCCGAGATCAGCGCGCTGGCGGGCCTGTCGATGGCGCTCGGCGCCTTCATCGCCGGCCTCCTCCTGGCGGAGACGGAATATCGCCGCGAGGTTGAGGTGACGATCGAGCCGTTCCGCGGCCTGCTGCTCGGCGTCTTCTTCTTTTTCGTCGGCATGAGCGTCGACGTGGCCGCGGTGCTGCGCGAGCCCCATATCGTGCTCGGCCTCATGGTCGCGCTGATCGCGATCAAGGCGGCGGTTCTCTATGTGCTGGCGCGCCTGTTCGGCCTTGCCGACCGGGCGGCGATCGAGACCAGCCTTCTCCTCGCGGCGGGCGGCGAATTTGCGTTCGTGGTGCTTGGGGCGGCGAGCCAGTCGGGCGCGATCCCGGCGCAGACCGCCTCCATGGGCCTCGCCGTCGCTTCCCTCTCGATGGCGATGACGCCGCTGCTCGCCCGCCTCGGCGCGCGGCTCAATCCGCGCGCGACGACGCCTGCCGCCGTTCCGATGGAGGCGCCCGCGGCCGACGGCGAGGCGCGCGTGCTGCTTCTCGGCTATGGCCGCGCCGGACAGCTGATCGGCGCGATGCTGGATGAGTTCAAGATCGTCTACAACGCCGTCGACGGCGATGTGGCGCGCGTCGCGGCCATGCGCGCCGCCGGCAAGCGCATCTATTACGGCGACGCGACGCGGCCCGAATTCCTGCGCCATTGCGGCATCGCGAGCGCCGACGCCGTCGTCATCTCGCTCAACCCGCAGCAGCCGATCGAGCGTATCGTGTCGGCCGTGCGCGCCGAGCGGCCGGACATCCTCATCGTGGCGCGCGCCCGCGATCTGCCCCACGCCCGCGCGCTGCACGCGCTCGGCGTGAATGAAGCGGTGCCGGAAACCTTCGAGGCCAGCCTGCAGCTGTCGGAAGGCCTGCTGGTCGGCCTCGGCGCGCCGATGGGGCTTGTGCTCGCCCATGTGCATGAGATGCGCGACCGCAACCGCACCGAGATCACCCATATCGAGCCGCAGGGCCGCGCCCAGGCCCGCAAGCGCCTGCGCGACCGGCTCTCGCGGATCAGCCCGACAACGACAGTCCCGCCGGCTGAAAAGGCGCCCAAGAAAACCGCGCCGACCGAATAGACGCGCAGCGCGGATGCGGCTTTCGGAAGGTAGCGGCTCTTGAACATTGCGAACAATTCATGAACAGTTCACTTGGCCGCCGCTAGCGTTCCGTCCACCATGAAGGCCAAAGGAGATTTCCGATGAAGCATCCGAGCCTCGCCCTCTCCGCCTGTCTGCTGGCCGCCTCGACCGCGCTGGCCTTCGCCCAGCAGCCGCCGGCCCCTGCCGCGCCGCCTCCGGGCCCGCCCCCGCACGCCGCCCCGCCTCCTCCCGGCGATCGCCGGCCGCCGCCGCCCCGTTTCTCCGCCGAGGACGCCGCCGCATTCAGCGAGGCGCGCACGGAAGCCCGCATCGCCGCGCTCAAGGCCGGCCTGCGGATGACGCCCGATCAGGACAAGCTCTGGCCGGCGTTCGAGAGCGCGCTGCGCGCCCAGGCCAAAGGCCGCGCCGACTGGATCGCCTCGCGCCGCGCCGAATGGGCGTCGCGCGAACGGCCGCAGCCGGGCGAGCGCCGCCAGCCGGTCGACCCTGTGAAGGTCATGCGCGACCAGGCGACGCTCGCCACGACCCGCGCCGCCGAACTGACGAAGCTCGCCGACGCCGCCGAGCCGCTGGTCAAATCGCTCGATGAATCGCAGCTGCGCCGCTTCAACGCCCTGATGCGGCCCGAGCGCGGCCGGTTCGCTCGCAACGAGGGCTTCCAGCACCGCTGGCGCGGCGGAGAGGGTCGCGGCCGCGACTGACCGCGCCCGTCAGATGGTCGCGGACATCATTGGCGCGCGGCCATAACCCAGCACAGCGCGATCGGCGGTGACGAGCGTCATCGACGACCGCTCTGCTTGCGCGACCAGCATCCGGTCGAACGGATCGGCGTGATCCCAGTCGAGCGCTCCGGCGAGTTCCGCATCCGCCGCGCGGATGTCCAGTTCACGGAAGCCGTTGAGGCCGATCGCCACCGTCGGCGAGCCTGAAAATTCCAGTTTGCCCAACCCCGCCTTGATCGCGATTTCCCAGACGGAGGCGGCGCTCACGAACGTCTCATTGTCGGGATCAGCGATCATGCCGGCGGTCCGCGGCCCGAGCCTGCCGTCCCGCGAATCCCACCAGAGGAAGACGTGGGTGTCGATCAGAAGCTTCATCGCTCGCCGCCGCCGGCGAACAGCAGCGCGACCGCCTCGTCAGGCGCATCGAAATCGGCGCTGAGGCGACGAACGCGCAGCGCGCCGGCGGGCTTGCGCGGCCTGGCCTTGATCGCGGCCGGAACCAGCCGCGCCATCGGCGCGCCATGCTTCGTGATGAGGATTTCCTCGCCCGCCGCCGCCCGTTCGACCAGTGAAGAGAGATGGGTCTTGGCTTCGTAAAGGCTGACAGTGGTCATGGTAGCCTCGATTTGGTCAATCTGGTTATTCTCATTGACCAGACTGGTCAAGTGGCCGTGCTTGACGCCTCCCCGCCTGCGATGACACTGGCGGCATGTTCACATCCTTCTTCCTCGATCTGAAAAAGGCCGGCCTGCCGGTCACGCTGCGCGAATATCTCACGCTGATGGAGGCGATGGACGCCGACCTCGCGGAGAAGCGGGTCGAGGATTTCTACTATCTCTCGCGCGCCGCGCTGGTGAAGGACGAGCGCAACCTCGACAAGTTCGACCGCGTGTTCGGCCACGCCTTCAAGGGGCTGGAGACTTTGGGCGACGCGCTCGGCAAGGCGGAGATTCCCGAGGAGTGGCTGCGCAAGCTGGCGGAGAAATATCTCACCGACGAGGAGAAGGCCCAGATCGAGGCGATGGGCTGGGACAAGCTGTGGGAGACGCTGAAGAAGCGCTTGGAGGAGCAGAAGGAGCGTCATCAGGGCGGCAATAAATGGATCGGCACGGCCGGAACGTCGCCCTATGGCGCCTATGGCTACAATCCCGAAGGAATCCGCATCGGCCAGAGCGGAAACCGCAACAACCGCGCGATCAAGGTGTGGGACAAGCGCGAGTTCAAGGACCTCGACGACACGGTCGAACTCGGCACGCGCAACATCAAGATCGCGCTGCGCCGCCTGCGCAAGTTCGCGCGCACGGGCGCCGCCGAGGAGCTCGATCTCGACGGCACCATCAAGTCGACGGCCGAGCATGGCTGGCTCGACGTGCAGATGCGTCCCGAGCGCCGCAACGCCATCAAGGTGCTGCTGTTCTTCGACATCGGCGGCTCGATGGACTGGCATGTGAAGCAGGTGGAGGAATTGTTCTCGGCCGCGAAGGCCGAGTTCAAGCACATGGAGTATTTTTACTTCCACAACTGCCTCTACGAGCATGTGTGGAAGGATAACCGCCGCCGCCATCAGGAGACGACGCCGACCTGGGACGTGATCCGCACCTATCCGTCGGATTATCGCGTCATCCTGGTGGGCGACGCTTCAATGAGCCCCTACGAGATCGTGCAGCCCGGCGGCTCGGTGGAGCACTGGAACGAGGAGCCGGGGCAGGCCTGGATTCAGCGGCTCACCAGCCATTTCCATCATGTGGCGTGGCTCAACCCGGTGAAGGAGACGCACTGGTCCTATACGCATTCAATTCAGGTGATGAAGCGGCTGATGGCGGACCGCATGTATCCTCTCACGCTGGAGGGAATCGACGGCGCGATGCGGGAGCTGGTGAGGTAAAGCTATATAACCTGGGAAACCGTTGGCGTAAGATTAAACACAGAGCGCATGCGGTGTGGCGATCGCGCCTCTCTGTCCACAACAGCATCAGGCGACTTCCAGAAATTGGCTGCTTAAGCTACTGCTGACGTTAAACTCGTACGTTTTGCGTGAACAAAAGAAAAGACGCAGAAGCGCACTGTTGGTGGCCTAATCACTTACAGTCTTTTCTGGCGACTACATACCGATGAGTGGTAGCATCGAAAACGCCACCGTCGCAAACTAAAAGATTTTCCACTTGAACAAGCTGGAATTTCTTCATTTACTGCCGTCGCGGAAGCGGGAAAATGAAGAGATTCAGCAAAATATTCAAAATCGACCTTGAGCAGGCCGAACTCGATTTCGTAGACATCACTCCCGACCGAGACACACCGCTCTTTATTGACCCATTTGCGATCTCGCTAAGAGACGACGCATGGTCGGAAACATGCCATCAGCATATCTCTCACTTTTTTCAGTCCGCTCTCGATTACATCAAATCTGGAGAAATGGAAAAAGCACGCGTGATGCTCAATGGACTGAGCGAACCCAACGAGACCTGCTTGGGCGTATCGCGGGGAAAGCCGTCGGGGCGCGGCGTAAGCGGAAAGCAAGCTCTGGATTTGTATGATAGCTTGGCTCGTAGCCAGGCAGCACGCTCTGGCGTTCTTGAAGAGCTGGCAGAGTGTGATCTTTTCATCGATGGGATAGGCCCGGATAAGATTTCTGATATAACCACGAACATCATTCGCAAATTATTGATCGAATACACGCAAGAACAATGCAAATTACATAACGTCGAACTTAAAGGCGAATACCCAACGGGACGATACTGGGATATGAATATGCGTTCATGGCGATCTGGCTATGCTGCGCTTCCCGTTTGCGACCAGAAGAGACTGATCCTTGTGCCAAAATTTTCCGTCCGACGAAACTTGGCACTAGATGCTCAAGAATACTACTCGCATCACGTCCTAAACTTCATTCGACAGGAAGAATTTGAACGTAACTCTTCGCTCGTACGCGTCTTAAAGAGCGGCGAGCGGCGCCCTCCGACGAAGAAGAGTTTGGAAGAAAAGTTTCCATTCTCAAAAGACTTTTTAGCTCAATTTTCTGAGGCAAATTCTCAAGTCTTAGCAGCATATAAAAATTTTTACGCCAATATTGACGGCGCAAAAGGAGTTATGAGAAACAACGAATTCGAGGACGACTTTAGCGAGGTAGCATTTGCAAAAGCGCTAATAGAAAATTTACGCGCAATATCTCCTGGAAAAGAAAGCGCCGCTACATTCCATAACTTAATAGTTGGGACATTACAGTTCATATTTTGGCCGGACCTCATCTATCCTAAAAAGGAAACTCCAATCCACAACGGAAGAAAGCGCATTGACATTACTTATACAAACGCAGCGAAAAGCGGGTTTTTCTACCGCGCACATACCGCTCATCAAATTGCGTCAAACATGGTGATGGTCGAGTGCAAAAATTACAACAAAGATCCATCAAACCCTGAGATAGATCAAATTTCTGGACGCTTTAGCACAAATCGCGGCCGGCTAGGTTTGCTGATTTATCGTGAAGTCGATAGATACGATTTTCTCGTCTCTAGATGTCGGGACACAGCTCAGGATGGGCGCGGATTCATTCTTCCGTTGGGCGACGCCCAACTCATCGAATATCTTGACCTAATAAGCCGCTCTGCTCGCTCAGCAATCGATCAACATCTTGAACGATTGTTGAGCCGCTTGCTGACATAGAGCTTCAATGTCAGTTGCATTTCGGTAAAATTCCTCATCCGCCGCATTGGCAGGGATAAGTTAGGTTTTGAATTGCATTCCGCTCTTCTTGCCGGGCCAAGCCCGGCGACGACGCAGGACGATGGAGCAAAGGCGATATGCAAACCGCCGCCCGCGCCGCTGTCCGATCTCTCGGCTCGCCGGAGTCCGAATACTACGTAACTTCCGATATCGGTCCGGAACACGACTCCAGACCGTCATGGCCGCGCTCGTCGCGGCCATCCACGTCTTGTTCGACCGCCGAATGCGTCATGCATCGGACAAGCCCGCGCATGACGCATCGGATCAGGATAGCTACATCGCCAACCGTCCCGCCGCTCTCCCCCTCACCCCTTCACCCGCGGCAAAAACCACGCGAGCAGTCCGATCGCGGGCAGGAACGCGCAGATCTGATAGATCGCGTTGAGGCCCCACCGGTCCGTCAGCGCGCCGAGCAGCGCGGCGGCGACCCCGCCGAGGCCGAAGGTCAGCCCGTAGAAGAAGCCGCCGACCAGGCCGGCGCGGCGCGGCATCAGCTCCATCGCATAGACGAGGATGGCCGAGAACGCGCTCGACATGATGAGGTTGATCAGCACCGACAGAACGCCCGTCCAGAACAGGTTGGCGTAGGGCAGCATCAGCGTGAAGGGCAGCGCGCCGAGGATCGAGAACCAGATGATCCGGTTGCGGCCGATGCGGTCGCCCACCACGCCGCCGACCAGCACGCCGATCGGCGACGCGGCGAGGAACAGGAACAGCATCACCTGCGAGGTCTGCACCGACACGCCGAAGCGGTCGATGAGATAGAAGGTGTAGAACGAGGTCAGGCTCGACGTGTAGACGTTCTTCGAGAACATCAGGACGATGAGAATGGTGATCGCGACCGCGATCGTCGCGCTTGGCAGGGCGGACGTCGCGTCCGGCTTCTTCGCCGGCGCGGAGGCGGCGCGCGCCTCCGGCCGATGGGTCTGGCGCGCGGTCCACACCATCAGCCCTATCGCGATCAGCGCCGCCGCCGAGAACCAGGCGATGCTCGACTGCCCGCGCGGCGCGATGATGAAGGCCGCGAGCAGCGGGCCGAGCGCGCCGCCCGCCTGCCCGCCCACCTGGAAGATGCCCTGCGCCAGCCCCTGCCGCCCGCCCGAGGCGTTGCGCGCCGTGCGCGTCGCCTCCGGGTGGAAGATCGAGGAGCCGATTCCGACGCAGGCGGCCGCGACCAGCAGCACCGGATAGCTGTGGGCCGAGGACAGGCCGATCAGCCCGGCCAGCGTGAAGCCCATGCCGACGACCATCGAATAGGGCATCGGGTTCTTGTCGGTGTAGTAGCCGACGGCGGGCTGGAGGATCGAGGCCGAGAGCTGGAACGTCAGCGTGATCAGGCCGATCTGCGTGAAGTCGAGCCCATAGGCCGATTTGATGATCGGATAGATCGCCGGGATCAGCGACTGGATCATGTCGTTGAGGAGATGGGTGGCGCTCAGCGCCAGCAGCACCGGGATGGCGGCCTTCTGCGCCGTGGACGCCGCAACGGTCTGGTTCATGTCGGGCCTCGAAGCCGTCTGGTGCGGCCTTGCCGGATCGCGGAGCGCGAACCGGACACGGCTTGTGGCGAGAATCGCGCCGTTTCTCAAGCGCCGGCGGCGCAGGGCAGATAGAACGCCGCGATTTTACCAACGGGATCGGCGCAAGCGCGCCTTACCGCGCCGCCGGCCGCAGTTTCTTTAGCGCGTCGGGAATATAGCGCTCGAACGCGGCGGCGAGTCGCGCGCTGTGACGATGATAGAAGAGCCCGAGCGCGATGACGCCGATCCCCAGCCCGGACAGCGCGAACGGAAACAACGCCGAATCCATGAACAGCTTTGCCGAGAGATAGCCGAGATAGGTCATCACGCCGAGCGCGCCAAAGACCGCATAAACGCGACGCGACAGGAACACGGCGAAGCCCATCAGTCCGACATTCAGCAGACAATAGAGGAATTTCGCCAGTTCGCTGTCCGAGTTCTGGAAGGTCAGCCCGCCCCAGAAGGCGGCGGCGCCGGCGAGATGCAGCCAGAAGGCGTAGTCCGCCTTGCGCTGCCTCACATCGACGAGCCAGGCGGCAACGATCAGCCCGAGGCCGAACCACATCGACACCGTCGCGCGCAGGCTCCAAGAGAAGTCGGACGTCTGCGCGATCCACGGCGTCAGATCCATCGACATGAACCACAGCATCACGGCGGCGACCATCGCGATGAATCCGAACCGATAGAAGCGGATCGCGACAAGCGCGACGATCAGCGTCGCGATTTCCATCGGCAGCCAGCCGCCCTTCACATAGTCGAAGAAACTCTTGTAGTTGCCGGGCTCGGCGAAGACCCAGGCGCCGGTCATCTCCTGAACAGCGAACACCGCCATCGGCGCCATGCCGACCGCGATCGTGATGAGAAGCCCGCCGGGAATTTTCAGGTCGCGCCGCCGCCAGAGATGGTCGCCCGCGAAGGCGAACGCCGCCGCGTAGACGATGGCGGTGACGAGCAGCGCGCCGGGGCCGAGGCTGGCGAAGGCGATCGTCGAGAACATGCCCATCGCGCTGAGGACGATGAGCGCGCCGAAATACCAGAGCGTATGCGCGAGATCGAACCGCGGTCCCGCCGCAAACTCCGCGCTGGCGGCGGTCGTCGCTCCCCCAACGGCGGCGGCGGGCGGCCGGTCGTGATAAAAAACGGCGAGCTTCGCGGCCTGGTCCGGCGTGATGATGCCGGCGTCGGCGGCCGCCTCGAAAGTCGGCGTCATGCCCATGTGAAATCCGGTTCCGACACTCCGCCTCGCCCGCTCCATGACGATGGACGGCGGCTATCGTTGTGCGCCGGAGCACAATCCGCAAGATTGACAGCCGGCGTCGCCGCCACCATTGCGCCGGCATGGTTACGGAAGCCGATGCGCGGGAGAGCGGGGAAGCGGAGCCGCTGGCGTTCTACGCCTACACGCCGCGCGCGTTCGGGCGCGAGATCAGGCTGACCCTGCGCGAGAGCGCGCTCGAGGTGAACGATCAGCGCCGCACGACCGTCATCCCGCTCGCCGACATCGAAACCGTGCGCCTCGCCTTCCAGCCGCGCGGCGTGATGACCCGCTGCTTCACGACCGCGATCGCCGCGCGCAACGGACGCAAGGCGTCGTTCGCGAGCCTCACGGCGAAATCGATGCTGCAGATCGAGAGCCAGCCGGACTCCTACCGGCGATTCCTCGCCGCGCTGCTCGCGGCCGTCGCCCGGGCCAATCCGGCCTGCCGTTTCGCGGCCGGCCGCCCGCCGGCGATGTGGACTGCGCTGGCCCTCGTGTCG
>MKVY01000042.1:55034-65980 GCA_001899525.1 Rhizobiales bacterium 65-9 | reverse complement strand
CCGCTTCGCGCCGGACGCGCCCCCGCCCGATCTCCTGCCGTAAGAAGCGATTCAGCTCCGGACCACGAGCACCGAGCAGGGAGCGTGCCGCACGATCGCCGACGCGTTGGAACCGAGCAGATAGGTCGACATCGCCGGCCGGTGCGAACCGGCGACGATCACGTCGGCGCCCCAGCTCTCGGCCTCGGCGATCACCTCGGGATAGACGCCGCCCTGCCGCACCACCATCGTCACGCGATCGGCCGGAATGGGGAGCTTTCCGGCCAGCTCCTTCACCCGGGCCTCGGCCTCGGCTTGCCGCTCGGCGTCAAACCCGTCCGGCACATATTCGAGCATCATCAGCGGCATGAGCGGCCGCACATAGATGAGGCGCAGCGCGCCGCCGCCCTTCGACGTCATCTCGACCGCCCGCCCGATCGCGCTCTGGGCGATGTCGGTGTCGGCGAGGTCGACGGTCAGGAGAATCTTCTGGAACATGGTCCGGGCTCCGTGAATGACAGCTCTGGAACGGAGATAGCGCTCCCGGCGGTCGCTGACCACTCAAAGCCGCCACGGCCGGCGGCTCGCCGCGTTCAGGCCTGGCGCGTCGGCGTATGGACGACGAGCCCGTCGAGCTCCGCCCTGACCTTGATCTGGCAGGACAGGCGCGAATTCGGTCGCACGTCGAACGCGAAATCCAGCATGTCCTCCTCCATCGGCGCGGCCGGTCCGACGGCTTCCGTCCAGGCCTCGTCCACATAGACATGGCAGGTGGCGCAGGCGCAGGCTCCGCCGCATTCCGCCTCGATGCCCGGAATCGCGTTGCGGATCGCATTCTCCATGACCGTCGAGCCCGGCTCGGCGTCGACCGAACGCTGGGTCCCCGCCGAATCGACATAAGTGATCTTGACCATGAGCGAACTGACGATGCGAGAAGGCGCCGGGAACCCGGCGGCCGTTCTCTAGAACAGCATCAGGCTGATGGCGAGAGGCGAAAGAAGGCCCCGCCCGGATCAGGCCTGCGCGAGCCGTCGACCGATTGCCGCATGCGCATCCGCGACCGCTCCCGACAGGTCGGCGATCGCCGCCGCGAAGTCATCGGCTGACGCGGCCTCGACCCTCGCGGCGATGTCGGCGACCGCGAAGGCGCCGATCCCTCGCGCCGCGCCGATCATTGTATGAGCCAGATCGCGCGCCGCCCTGTCCGCCGGCGTCGTCGCCTGCAGCGCGGTCAGCAGGCGGGCTGCCTGGTCGCGGAACAGGCCGAGCACCTCGGCCTGGAGATCGGCGTCCCCCATCGTCTGGCGGGCCAGATGATCAAAATCGATGGGTTCGCGGACGGAGGTCGCCGCAGGAGGTGAGATATCGGCCATATCCCGGCATAGCGCGGGATTGTTGCGGCGCGACCGCCGGCCGCCATTTTCCGGCCAAGACTTAAGGATCATGGTGAACAACCCGTTAACGACGATTCATAAATATCGGGGGATAGCGGTTTCCTTGCCTAACCCCGTTCTTTACATTCCATGGGGTTAACCTGCGTTAACGTGTAGGGTGCTCTGCGATCTGTCAGGAATCGCATGGCGGCCGTCGCGGCGACGCGGGTGAAACGCGGACACAAGAGGCGTAATATGGCGACCAAGAAGGCCAAGGACCCAACCGAGGCCGCTCTTTCGGCCATCGAAGAGGCCCTGAAGCTGGGCGGGGACGCCGAGGGCAGGACGAGCGAAAAATCCGGCGATAGGGACTCTCTCCGTCTTCCTCGCGCCAACTCCGCCGATGCGCCCTTCTCCTCCGAATTCGCCTCGGAGCCGGCGGCCGCGCCATCGGCGCCGGTCCGGCCGGACGTTCAGCGCGCGGCCAACGACCAGTCCGCCTCGCTCGCTCCCCTCGTCGGGATGATGCAGCGCAAGCCTTCGCGCCGCGCTTACGCCTACGCTGCGCTCGGATCGCTGCTCTGGGCTGCGGCTGCGATCGCGCTCCTTCTGTGGCGTCTGCAGGTTGACACGGTCGCGGGCGCGCTCGCCGCGCCGCCGCAGGTGCTCGCCGTGTTTCTGTTCGCGCTCGTTGGGCCGATCATCTTCCTGTTTGTCATTGCAGCGCTTGCGATACGGGCCGGGGAGATGCGCCTTTCCGCCCAGGCGATGGCTCAGGCGGCGGCGCGCTTGAGCGAACCCGAAGCGCTCGCCTCCGATTCGATGGTGCGACTGTCGCAGTCGATACGTCGCGAGGTCGCGGCGATGGGCGACGGCATCGAGCGCGCCGTGGCGCGCGCCGGCGAGTTGGAAACGATGGTGCACGCCGAGATTTCCTCGCTCGAGCGCGCTTACGCCGAGAACGAAATCCGCATTCGCGGCCTGATCGAAGAACTCGTTGCGCAGCGCCAGTCGATCGTGAGCAACGCCGAGCGCGTGCAGGCCGCGATCAGCGGCGCCCAGGAAGGTCTGACCGGCGATCTGCAGACGGTGACGCATCGCCTTTCATCGACGATCGCGGAGGCTGGAGCGGCGCTGACGAGCGATCTGACGGCGCGCACGAGCGACATCGCCGCCTCGGTGACGCAGGCCGGCGAGAACGTCATCGCGCGGCTCGGCTTAACCGGAGATCAGGTCGGCGCCCGCATCGCCGAGATCAGCGACAGCTCCTACCAGCGCTTCGCCAGCATCGGCGAGGATTTGACGACGCGGTTCGCGACGACAGGCGAAAGCCTCAACGACCGTATCGTGACCACCGCCGAGCAGATGTCGGAACGGCTTCAGACGACGAGCGTCGAGGCCGACGCGCGCCTCGCGCGCCTCGCCGATGAAGTGGCGACGCGGTTGTCCACGACAAGCGAAGGTCTGCAGACGCATTTGACCTCAACCGGGGAAACGCTCGCCAGGCAGTTCACTTTCACCAGCGAGAGCGCGGTCAACCGGCTCGCCGCGATGAGCGAGGACGCCGCGGCGCGGTTGGGCGACATGGGCGAGAGCGTCATCGCGCGCCTGTCCTCCGCCAGCGACGGCGTCGCCGCGCATTTCGTCACGACGGGGGATTTCCTCACCCAGCGTTTCGCCGCGACGACCGAAGGCGCGACGACGCGGCTTGTCACCATCGGCGGCGAACTGGCCTCGCGGCTTGAGAACACGGGCGACGAATTCGCGTCGCGGCTGGCCACGACGAGCGACCGCGCCACGGAACGGCTGACCACCGTGGGCGAAGACCTCGCCGGACGCCTGACCGGCGCGGCCCAATCCATCGCCACCCAGTTCACGCTCGCCAGCGATGAGGCCCATTCGCGCATCGAGACCTTCGGCGACGAGATGATGACGCGGCTGACCCTGACCAGTCAGGACGTGGCGTCGCGACTCGCATCGACGGGAGAAAGCGTCGCGCTCCATCTGGTTTCGACGAGCGCCGAGACCAACGATCGCCTTGGCGCGATCGCGGAGGAGGTGACCGCCCGCTTCTCGTCGACCGGCGAGGCGATGACCGCTTATTTCGCGTCAACGGGAGAAAGGCTGGCCGACCGGCTCGCGACGACCAGCGAGGACGCGCATGCGCGCCTGTCCTCGGTTGGCGACGAAATGACCATGCGTCTCGCGGCGATCGGCGGCGACGTGACCTCGCGCCTCATCTCGATCGGCGGCGAAGTCACCACGAATCTGTCCACGATCGGCGAGGATGTGACGTCGCGCCTCGCCTCGACCGGCGAGGCGGTGACCTCTCTGTTCGCGACCACCGGCGAGACGCTGACGGACCGCCTTGCGGCGACGAGCGACGAGGCGAGCGTTCGCCTCGCAACATTCGGCGATGAGATGACCTCGCGCCTCGTCACCACCGGCGAGACGGTCACGGGGCTCCTCGCCTCCACCGGCGAACGCCTGACGGACCGCCTGGTCGCGACCAGCGAGGAAGCGAATTCGCGCCTGGCCTCGATCGGCCATGATCTGACGACGCGGCTCGCGGCGACGGGCGAAACCGTCACGACCCAGCTTGCCACGACCGGCGATGCGACGAACGATCGTCTCGAATCGATCGGCGCGGCCATCACCGGCAGGATTTCCAGCGCCGCGAGCGAGGTCGTCTCGACCCTGACCGCGCACGGCGACAGCGTGACGAACGCGCTTGGCGACATCGGCGCCCGCGTCGCCGGCGAGATCGCCGAGCGCAGCGACTATGTCGTCGCGACGCTGACCTCCCATGGCGACGCGGTCACCCACGCGCTCAACGACACGAGCGCGCGCGTCACCGGGGAAATCGCCTCGCGCGGCCAGTTGGTGGTCGATGCGCTGAGTTCGCATAGCGAATCCCTCACGCAGGCTCTCAACGACACCAGCAACCGCGTCGCGGGCGAGATCGCCGAGCGCGGTCATCTCGTGCATGGCATGCTCGAACATACCGGCAGCTATCTGGTCGACGGCTTCGCCAAGCGCGGCGCAGAGGTGAACGACAATCTCCGCACGCTGGGCGAGGCGCTGGTCGCCGAGTTGGCGTCCCGCGGCGAACAGGTGACGAGCAAGCTCGATGAAACGGGCCTGCGCGTCGCCGAGACCTTCGCGGTGCATGGAGATGAGCTTGCGCAGCGGCTCGCCGCGAGCAGCGAGAATATCCATCACACGGTCGTCGTGCATGGCGGCCAGCTCAACGAGCGCATTCTCGCGTCGGGACGCGAGATCGACGACCTGCTGGCGGGCCGCACGATGGAGATCGCGCAGTCGATGCGGCTGCATACCGCCGACATCGACCAGAAACTGCGCGGCCACGCCGAGACTCTTGCTGCGGTCGGCAGTGACGTTCAGCATGTGCTCGATGGACGCAGCGAGGACATCGTTCAAACGATTCGCGCCAACGTCGCCGACATCGACGAGAAGATGCACGGCCATATGCAGAATCTCGCTGCGGTCGGGCGCGACGTTCACAGCGTGCTCGGCGCGCGCGCCGAGGAGATCGTGGAGTCGATCCGCGTCAATGTCGCCGACATCGACGATCGGCTGCGCGCCCACACGGACAGTTTCTCGACATCCGGCCGGACGATGCAGGAGGTGCTCGCCGCGCGCGGCGTCGAGCTCGCGCAGGCTGTGCGCGATCACGCGGCTGAAGTGGACGAAAGGCTGCGCGAGCACGCCGACCGTCTGGCGGCGGCGGGCCGCGACATGCAGGACGCGCTCGGCGGACGCGCGACGGAAATCACGCAGGCCGTTCGCGTTCAGGCCGCCGACATGGACGAGCGCCTGCGCAGCCAGTCGGATTATCTGGCCGCCTCTGTCGCCGGCCATATCGACGCGATCGAGGCGCGCATCGGCGCGGCTCGCGAGCAGGTCGAGACGTCGGTCGCCGAGCTCGCGGCCGCGATCGAGGAGCGCGTCTCCGCCGCGAGCAGGACTGCGGTCGACACGCTCGGCGCGGGGGCGACGGAGGCCTCGTCGCTGTTCGAACGGTATTCGCACCAATTCTCGCAGGATTTCACGCAACGCCTTGGCGAGTTCGCCCAGGTCGTCTCCCGCGACGGCGGAGCTCTCGCGGCCAAGATCGCGGCCGACGCCGCGCATTTCACCGAGACCGTCGGCGCGAAATTCGCGGCGATCGAGACGATCATCACCACGCAGGGCCATACGCTCGCCGATCGCCTTGCCCATCAGACCGAGACGACGGCGCACATCATCGAAAACAAGATGCACGACTTCGAAACGCGCTCGTCGCGCACTGTCGCGGAGATTTCGGGCAACATCGAGGGCGTGTTCGGAAGGCTCGATTCCAGCCTCAAGCAGGGTTCGAGCTCGATCAGCGAGACGCTGATCCACCGCACGCGCGAAATCGCGCAGGTGCTCGGCGAAGGCGGCCGCGAGGTCACGCGCGCGCTCGAAGCCAAGGCGTCCGAAATCTCGCAGGCCTTCGCCGGACGCAGCCAGGACGTGGCGACGATGCTGTCGGGCCGCAGCGACGAAATCGCGTCGCTGCTCAGCGACCGCACCACGGAGGTCGCCGCGATGCTGGCGAACCGCAGCGAGGAAGTCGCATCCATGCTGGCGGAAAAGAGCGGCGAGCTCGACCGGCAGCTTCGCGATCGCTCGGAGGAAATGTCCGCCACCATCGAGCGCGGCGTGCACGAATTCGAGGGCCGGGTCGCGAAGCTCGACAGCATCTCGTCGTCGCTGACCGCGCATGCGAGGGAGCTTGGCGAACTGCTCGACGGCCGCGCCGGCGACATGATGACCGACCTCGCGGAACGGGGCGACCGGCTCGTGCGCGACGTGGCCGAGGTCGGCGCGACCGTGATCCGCGCGCTCGACGATCGCGGCGCGACCCTCCGGCAGGCGTTGCAGGCGCATTCCACGCAGGTCGCCGAGAGCGTCGAAGGGTCGACCAGCGGACTGATCGACGTCAATCTGCGGCTCAAGAACGACATCGCGCAGACCGCCCAGCGGCTGCAGGACGCGAACCAGGCGCTGCAGGCGCTCGTCGCATCCGCGCAGACCAATCTCGGCGGCGTCGAGCGCCAGCTCGGCGATCGCATCCGCGAGCTTGAGACGGTCATGAGCGCCATGTCGTCCGAAACCGATCGCGCCGCGGACAAGGTTGCGGAGCGCGCGGCTGACTTCCGCAACGCGTCGGCAGGCGCGCTGAACGACGCCGCCGCGCTCGTCTCGCAGCTCGACGAGCACGGCCGCCGCCTTGTCGAGACGACGCAGACCCACGCGGAAGCCTTGACCCAATCCGCCGCCGCGCTTGACGGCGTGGAGCGGCGCATCGGCGGCTCTCTGGAGCAGCGGCGCGCCATGCTGGAGAATCTGGCGGCGCAGATCGACGGCAAGACCGCCGACGTGGAATCGATCAGCCGGTCCTTCGCATCGCTGGTCGAGGATTCGCTCAAGACGACCGAGGATCGCGCCCGCGCCATCGGCGCGGTGCTGGCCGACTCCGCGGAGGCGACGTCCGCCGCCCTCGCCGACCAGTTCAACCTGCTGCGCACGGAAACCGCGCGCGAGCGCGAACGCGCCGGCTCAGCTCTGCGCTCGGCCTATGCCGAGGTCGCCGGGGATATGTCGCAATCGCTCGCGGACGCCATCCAGCGCTTCCGCAACGCGGCTGACGAGCTTCGCGCCATGAGCGGCGACATCCAGCGCGAACTGGTGCAGACGCGCGCCGAATTGCAGAAGGGCGTGCTCGAACTCCCGCAGGACGCCAAGGAGGCGACGAGCGCCCTTCGGCGCGTGGTGTCTGATCAGATCAAGGCGCTGAACGAGTTGTCCGAGATCGTGACGCGTTCCGGCCGCACGCTCGATGTGGCTGAGCCGGCGGCGCTCCACGCGCGCGCCGCCGCGACGCCTCAGCGCCCGCCGCAACCGTCGCGCCTGCCCTCGGTTGAGGAGGCCGAATTCCGTCCGGCCCCTGCGCCGCGACGGTTCGACCCGCCGCAAGCGTCGTCTCCGGTCGCGCCGCCCCGTCGCGCGGAGCCGGTGACGCCCCCGCCGCCCCCGCGCGCATCGACCCCGCCCGCGCCGCGTCCGGCCGAGCGCGCGCCTGCGCAGGCGCCGCGGTCGTCGAGCGGATTCGGCCTGTCCGACATCCTGTCGCGGGTAAACTGGGACGAAGCGCCCCCGCCTGAGTCGGGAAGCGGCATGCGGGCGCTGGAATCGCTCGACGCTCTGTCAGGCGACATCGGCCGCATGATCGATCATGATCTGACCCTCGCCATGTGGGACCGTTATCGCAACGGCGAGCGCAACGTCTTCACGCGCAGGCTCTACACGGCGGAGGGGCAGCAGACCTTCGACGAGATCAGCCGGCGCTATCGGCGCGACATGAGCTTCCGCGACACGGTGGATCGCTATGTCGAGGAATTCGATCGCCTGTTCACCGACGCGACGCGCAATGATCGCGACCACAAGATCGCGCGCGCCTACCTCTCCTCGGAGACCGGCAAGGTCTACACCATGCTGGCGCATGCGAGCGGCCGTCTCGACAACTGACGGGACGTTCTTGCTCACAGGAAAGGCCGCCTCGCGCGGCCTTTTTCTTGAGCGGAATAATTCTGGCTTTGCTGAGAGGCCGGTGTCGGATGGCGGGGGCGCTCAGCGCCCCGCGGTCCAGGCGACGATCTGCACCATCACGCGCGACAATGCGGCGTCCAGCGCCGCAGCCGCGCTCGCAGGCTCGGCCTGCGCCGGCTCGGTGGCGCTGAAGACGCGCGATGCGCTCACGACGCCGGTGGCGTCGCGCACCAGCTTGACCGTGATCTCCACGACGGCCTCGCCGCGATCCGCGTCGATCTCGAAAGCGCGAATATCAAGCGTGATCTGACGGTCGGGCGCGATCCGCTCGCCCGGCTGGCCGATGCCCGCCGTCATGCCCACATTTTCGAAGGTTTGAATGAGGCGCGTCTGGATGAGGCGCGGCAAACGATCGGCCCATTGCGCGCCCTTGAGCACCGACACCTGGCCGCCCTGACGCACCACGATGCGGTCGCCGTCATAGATCATCAGCGACAGAGGCGCCGGCACGACGAACTGCCCCTTCGGCCGCCCGCGAATCGCGCCGGTCGGCGCGGTGAGGTCGAACGTCGCCGGCGGCGGCCCGCTGGCGCACGCCGCCAGGGCGACAAGACCAAGCACGGTCGCGCCCTTCAATAACACGCGTCCGGTTTCGAGAAGGAATGTCCGCTTCACCGCCATGCACCGCAGCCGCTCATGAAGCGGATTCTGTTCCCGCGCCAAGGTTTAAACGCCAACCCCGTGAAAGGCAAAATGATCCGCAGAATCTCGGGCTCACCGGCGCCCCTGATATTCCGGCAGGGCCGACTGCCCGCCGAAGATGAGCTGATTCGGGTTCCGTTCGATCGAGCGCACGACGCGGCTCAGGTCGTTGAGCGTGCGACGTCCGTCGGCGGTGAGCGCCTCGAAATCCCGCAGACCGGGACCGGTCAGCTTCTTGAAGCCCGTCGTCAGGTCGGCGGTCCTCTTGTCGAGGTTGTCGGCGAGCGTCCGGACGGATTTAGCCGCCGCGCCGATGTCCGCCATCATGCCTTTGGCTTCGCCGTTCGCATCGGTTCCGAAGAACCTTTCGACCGAGGCCAGCACGCCGTCCACACGCTTGGACGCCGCGTTGAGCCTGTCGCCGATCGAGGAGAAATCCTTCAGCGCCTTGTCGATCTCCGCATTGTTGCCGGCGATCGTCGTGGTCACGCGATCGATGTTCTGAAGCGAGCGGGACACCGCCGCCGGGTCGACGCCGCGCAGAACCGACGACGCCTCGGCCAGGACCTCGTCGAGCTTGGTCGTCGAATCGTTCAGCCGCCGCGCGAGCTCGGATCCGCTTTTGAGGAACGAATCGATCTGCTCCTTGTTGGAGCCGACCGCATCGGCGAAGGAATCGATGTTGCCGACAATGCGCGAGACCCGTTGCGGGTCGATGGCCTTGACCACCCCGTCGAGATCGTTGGTGAAGGTCTCGAGCTTGGCCGCGAGCGTGGCGATGCGATCGCCCGCGAGCGTGGTGGACGACAGGAACTTGTCGATGCCGTCCGAATTCGCCGCCAGGGCGTTGGTGAAGGTCTCGATGTTCTTCACAGTTTGATTGAGCGGCTGCTCATTGTCCGCAACCACGCGTTCAACGCGATTGAGAATGTCGTCGGTCCGGCGCGAGAGGCGCTGCACGGTCTCCATGATGTCCTGGAAGTCGGAGCGATCCGCGAAAATCGTGGGCGGCTGGCCGTCCGCGCCCATCAGGGGCTGGCTTCCGGGCTCGCCGCCGGAAAGCTGGATCGCCGCCACCCCGGTCAGGCCCTGATATTCCAGCCGCGCCCGCGTATCCGACCGGACGGGCGTCGACGGATCGACTTCGATCTTCGCGACGACCCGCCGCGGATCCTCGGGAAGGAGTTGGATGGTCCCCACTTCGCCGACGCGCAGCCCGTTGAAAAGCACGCTCGCGCCGCGCGACAGCCCCGTCACCGATCCGGAAAAGACGACGCGATACTCCTGCCGGCTCGCATTGCCCCGCGCGCCCGCGAACCAGATCGCGAAGCCGAACATCGCCGCAACGGCGGCGAGGGTGAAGAGACCGATGAGAGCGTAGTTGGCTCGGGTTTCCACGCCAGTTCTTTCAGTGTGACAGCCTGGCGCGAGCGCCGACGATCGCGCGCCCCCGTTTGCCATGGAAATACGATCTTAGCCAAGGATGCGTCGACGCCAACATCTCCTCGATCGTGCCCGCGGCGATGATCTTGCCGTCGCCGAGGGCCGCGACGCGGTCGCAGATGGTATGCAGGCTGTCGAGATCGTGCGTCACCATAAACACAGTCAGCCCCAGCGTTTTCTGAAGCGTGGAGATCAACTCGTCGAATTCGCCCGCGCCGATGGGGTCGAGGCCTGATGTCGGCTCGTCGAGAAACACGATGTCTGGATCGAGCGCGAGCGCGCGCGCCAGAGCGGCGCGCTTGATCATGCCGCCCGACAATTCCGACGGAAATTTGTCCGCCGCGTCCGGCTTCAGCCCCACCATTTCGATCTTCAGAAACGCCAGCTCATCCATGAGAGGCGTGGAAAGATCGAGATATTCCCGCATCGGCACCTGGATATTCTGCTTGACGGTGAGACCCGAAAACAGCGCTCCCTGCTGGAAAAGAGCGCCCCAGCGGCGTTCGATCGCAAGCCGTTCGCGGCGCGAAACGACATCGAGATCGCGACCCAGCACCTCGATGCTGCCTCCCCTCTTGGGCGTAAGCCCCATGATCGTGCGCATGAGCACGGACTTGCCGCTTCCCGAGGGGCCGACGAATCCCAGAACCTCGCCGCGAAAAACATCGAGGGACAACTGGTTGAGAATGATCTTCTCGCCGAATCCCACCGTCAGGTCGCGAACGCTGATGACGACCTCCGGTTCGCCGTTGGTCTGGTGGGTCGCCGCCATGGGTTGATCGAGCATGCCGTCAGTATCGAATCGCTGCGAAAAACATGGCGAAAAGGCCATCCATGACAATGACCATGAAG
>MKVY01000042.1:52353-54761 GCA_001899525.1 Rhizobiales bacterium 65-9 | reverse complement strand
TTTCGGCGGTGAACGCGCTGCCGGAGCGGCCGGCGACCATGATCGACGCCAGCAGCACGCCGAGTTCCCGCAAGACGAGAATGCCTGACAGATCGACGACGAAGGTTCCTGCGCCAAAGCGCTGAAGCTGGAAGATCGACTGCTGGGCGACGATGGCGCCGACAAGGAAAGAGATAAGCGTGATGATCGGCACGCCGCGCAGCGCGATATTCTCGATCTGCTGCGTGAACGCGGCAGGCCGATAACGCGCCGGCGAAAGCGCGACCCTCGCCACGGCGACGACGATCGCGCCGAGGAAATCGGTGCCCTTGATGAGATCCTTCCACGCCAGATGAACCGTTTCGCCGATTTCTGCGAGCAGATCCACGAATGTGGGCTGACGTCGCCCCTCGGTCCGGTCGATCGCTTTTTCCGCAACCTCGTCCAGCAGAATCTGTTGCTCGGGCCGCGCGCCGGCCAGGTCGAAAGTCGCGCCCGCGCTTTCGAGCTGGCGGCGAAGCCGTTGCAGCACCCACGCTCCCAGCGTGTCGAACTGGGTGATCGCAGCGACGTCGACGGTCAGCTTTCGCGTGCCGTCGAGCGCGTCGCTCAGTTCCCCGATCCGCCGTTCGACGAGATTGCCGGTTTCCGAGGTCCACCGGCCGGCAAGACGCGCGCGAACGCCCTGCTCCGTGCGGTCGAGCGCGAAAACAGGATCGTCCTGCGATGTCGCATAGGATGACAAGACGGTCCGCCAATTGCCCCGTTGAATCGGTGCGCATACTGTCCGCACCGGCGCTGTCCGGCAAGGAAGGCGCGGCGGAAGGGGCGTCCATGCGGCAACTGAGCGTCATCGTGGAGAGATGGCCGATCGCTTCGGCTTTCACGATCGCGCGCGGCTCCAAAACGGAAGCTGTCGTGGTGGTCGCGACGATTCGGGAAGGCGCCGCCGTGGGCCGCGGCGAATGCGTTCCCTATGGCCGGTACGGAGAAACGGTCGAAAGCGTGCTTGGACAGATTGAGGAGGCGCGCGGCCTGATCGAAGGCGGAATCGAGCGGGAGACGCTTCAGGGCGTCATGCCGCCGGGAGCGGCCCGCAACGCCATCGACTGCGCACTCTGGGACCTCGACGCCAAGCGGCTGTCGATCCCGGTCGCCGAAATGGCCGGGATCGGACGCATTCGCCCGGCCGTGACCGCCTACACGCTCAGCCTCGGCGCGCCGGAGACGATGGCCGCCGCCGCGGCTGCGGCGGCGGATCGCCCTGTTCTCAAGATCAAGCTCGGCGGCCGTGACGGCCGCGATCCGGACCGGCTGGCGGCGGTTCGGAAGGCCGCCTACGCCGCGACGCTCATCGTCGACGCGAACGAAGGCTGGAGCGGCGATGATCTCGCGACCAATCTTCGCGCCTGCGCCGAACAGGGCGTGGCGCTCGTCGAGCAGCCCTTGCCCGCAGACGCCGACGAGGCGCTGCGGGGCCTCTCGCGACCGGCGCCTGTCTGCGCCGACGAAAGCGTGCATGGTCGCGACACGCTCGAAAGGCTTGAAGGGCTCTATGACGCGATCAACATCAAGCTCGACAAGACCGGCGGGTTGACCGAAGCGCTGCGTCTGGCCGAAGCGGCGCAGGCGCGCGGATTCGCGCTGATGGTCGGCTGCATGGTCGGCACGTCGCTGAGCATGGCGCCGGCGATGATGCTGGCGCCGAGAGCGCGCTTCATCGATCTCGACGGCCCGCTTCTCCTCTCGCGCGATCGCGCGCCCGGTCTTCGCTATGAGGGCGCTGTGGCGCATCCGCCCGAGCCCGAGCTCTGGGGATGATCGGAGCGCATTCCGCGAAGGACGGCGGCCCGATAATCTGACGGCGGATTTGATTCGCACGTCTGATGGACCACATGCAGCTTGACGCCGCCGCGCCGCCGCCGGCCGATGACTATGAGTCGATATTGGCGGCCGTCATGGAGACGGCGCGCGGCCGCTGGTTCATCGCGGAGTTCAGCCGCCGCAACCGCAATGTCGAGACCGAAAGAGTGCTTGAGGCGTTGTCGCGCGTCGAGCGGAAAGTCGCGGTCAATGCGTCCGCTCCGCTCGCGGCGCATCCCGACATGGAGGTTATCGCCGCGATCTTCGCGCTTGGGGACAGCGACGGCGGCGTGCGCGAAGGCCTCACCGCAGAGCTCATTGCCGCCATCGCCCGGGACATCGGCGCGACGGCGGAAACCTCGCGCGACCACCTTCTGACGGCGCGAGGCGCGCTCAAGGGCGTCGCCGAGGGCGACACGCATCCGCGCCTCCTGGCCGCTCTCGACCGCTCGCTCGCGGCGATCGACGCAGGCCTCGCGAATCAGAGCGACTCAGGCCGCAAGGTCGAAGCGCTTGCTGACATCATCGAATCCGTGCGCGACCGCTTCAGGCGTTTCTGGAGCGAT
>MKVY01000042.1:48182-52340 GCA_001899525.1 Rhizobiales bacterium 65-9 | reverse complement strand
GCGCCCCGCCCCGCCCGCCGCCGCCAATGCGGCGGCGATGGACGATCAGCCGCTCCCTGCCCCCACGAGCTTTGAAGATGGATTGCCCATCGAGCCCGTGGCGCCAGGCGCCAGGCTGCGGCTCGCCATGGTCGATGACAGCGAGGCCCTGCGCAACCTCGCCGCGGATGCGGCGGAGCCTGATGACCAGCGGCGCGCCTCCGATCTGGATCGGATGGGCTATGCGGAGCGATACGCCCTGTTCGCATCCTGAGAAGAGTTCCCTCGTCCGGACGCCTGTGGTCTAGAAGACCTGTCGCAGTCGAAAAGTCGGACGAGGAGCGCGATCAATGGATTTGGGCATCAAGGGCCGCAAGGCGATCATCTGCGCCTCGAGCCGGGGGCTGGGCCGGGCCTGCGCGATGGAGCTTGCCGCCGCCGGCTGCGATGTCGTCATCAACGGTCGCGACAAGGCCGTCACCGAAGCGGCGGCGGACGCCATCCGGAAAGAGACCGGAGCCCATGTGACGGTCGTGCTCGGCGACGTGTCCGTCAAAGCGACGCAGGATGCGCTGCTCGCCGCTTGTCCCGAGCCGGACATTCTCATCAACAACAATGGCGGCCCGCCGCCGAAAGGCTTCCGCGAGCTCGATCGCGCGGCGATCGCGGAGGGCGTCGTTCAGAACATGGTGACGCCGATCGAGCTCATCCAGCGCGTGATCGACGGAATGGCCAGCCGCAAGTTCGGTCGCATCGTCAATATCACCTCCTCATCGGTGAAGGCGCCGATCATCGGGCTCGATCTGTCCTCGGGCGCGCGCGCCGGCCTGACCGCATTCCTCGCGGCGCCCTCCCGTGAGGTGGCGAGCGCCAACGTCACCATCAACAATATCCTGCCCGGCGTGTTCGACACGGATCGACAGAAGACGGCCACCAAGCGCATGGCCGCCATCAAGGGCATGTCCGAGAGCGAGATCGTCTCGGCCAGGATGAAGGACGTTCCGGCGGGGCGGCTGGGAACGCCCGACGAGTTCGGCAAGCTGTGCGCCTTCATCTGCAGCGCGCATGCGGGCTACATCACCGGCCAGAATTTCCTGATCGATGGAGGCGCGATCCGCACGGCGTTCTAGGCCATGAGGCGAAGCGCCTCATCGTGGAAAAACGCCTGTCCCGCATATCCGCCTTCACCTGCCGGATTGCGCGTCGCGGCGACCCGTGATCGTTTGACGAACCGATTGATCAAGCGTCCGTGAATCCCCTTCTCGGAATATCCCTGAAAGTCGTCTCGACGCTCGTGTTCGCCTTCATGGGCGCGGGCGTCAAATATCTGAGCGAGCGCTATCCGATCGGGCAGATCGTGTTCTGCCGGTCCTTCTTCGCGATGATTCCGCTGGTGATCTGGCTCTGGTGGCTTGGCCTGTGGCCCTCGGCCATCCGCACGACGCGGCCGTTCAGCCATATCAGGCGCGGCGTCACCGGCAGCGTCGGCATGTTTCTGGGCTTCGCCGGGCTCTCCTATCTTCCGCTGCCGGACCAGACGGCGCTCGGTTACACGGCTCCCTTGCTGGTCGTGGCGCTCGCCGCGCTCATTATCGGCGAAACGGTCAGAATCTATCGCTGGTCGGCCGTCGCCATCGGTTTCGTTGGCGTTGTGGTGATGCTGGCGCCGCAGCTTTCGGCGCTGAGCAGCGGCGTGCTGCGCGACGGCGCGACGATCGGCGCGGCGCTCACGCTGGGCAGCGCGCTTTGCAACGCCTTCTCCACCATCGAGGTGCGAAAGCTGGTGCAGAGCGAGGAAAAGACCGGAACGATCGTGTTCTGGGTTATGTCGATGACGACGGTGCTCGGCCTGTGCACCATCGTTCTCGGCTGGCGCGCGCCCGGCGCCGCCGACCTGGCGATCATGGTTGGCATGGGCGTCATGGGAGGCATGGGCCAGATCCTGGTGACCGAGAGCTACCAGCACGCCGAGACCTCGCTGGTCGCGCCGTTCGACTATACGTCGATGATCTGGGCGGTGATTATCGGCTGGTTCCTTTTCGGGGACTGGCCCGCCACGAACATCTTCATCGGCGCCGGGATCGTCATCGCCGCCGGCATCTTCGTCATCTGGCGCGAGCACCGGCTGGGCCTTGAGCGCAAGCGGGCGCGGCAGGCGTCTCCATCGAAAATCATCTGAAGGTCCGATCGCGCTTTTTTGCACGGCGTCGGCTTTTTTCGCGCGACCCCGCGCCTTTTTGCAGGATTCCGCGCTTGCGAAGGCGCGCCCCCGGGTGCAAAGTGAGTTCGTCTCTACAAACGAATTTGTTTGCTGAAAGGAACGATGGGCGTCGAGGGCGAAGACCGGATGAAGGCGCTGGCGGCAGGCGCGCAGATCGTGTCGGGGCAGCTCGGCAAGACGGTCCAGCGGCTGCGCAAGGCTTACAATTTGTCGCTGTCTGAACTGTCCGAACAATCCGGCGTCGCCAAATCGATCATCAGCCAGATCGAGCGAAACGAAACCAACCCCACATTGGCGACCATCTGGCGTCTCTCGCAGGCGCTCGACGTGTCGATCGAACGGGTGCTGGCCGCCCATGAGGACGAGCCTTTCGTCGACAAGACCTCTCGCGGCGACACCCCGATCCTTCTCTCCGAGGACGGCAAGGTGCGGCTCGCGATCATCGGCTGGATCAAGACGGTCGAGTGGCTGCAATGGTACGACATCACAGCCGAAACCGGCGGCGTACTCGAATCGGACAGCCACCAGCGCGGCTCCGTCGAATGTCTTTCGGTCCTGGACGGAGAGTTCGAGGTTGAGATCGGCGACGAGATCAACACCGCGAAAACCGGCGAGACGCTCCGCTACCGCTGCGACCGGCCCCATATCGTTCGCTGCGTCAGCGGCCCGGGGCATGCAACCATGGTCTGCATCCTCAAAGCCGCGGTGATGGAGTGAGGCGGTAAAGCAGCCTTGCGCGCTCAGGGCTTCTGGCTGGGGATCGGCGGCAACGATTTCAGATATTCGGCCATCGCATCGACATCGGCTTTTGGAACCTGCGCATAATTCATCACCACGAGGCCCATGTCGCCGCCGACGCTGTCGCCATCCGGCTTCAGGCCCGATGACAGAATCCCTGCGATGTCGGCGACCGAATAATCCTTGATGCCCGACGCGTCGGGCGTGATGTTGGGCGCGCCGCTTTTTCCATCCGGATCATGGCCGCCGGAAAAGCGCATGCCGGCGAAAATGCCGCCAAGCGCGTTGCGCGGGCTGTGGCACTCCGCGCAATGCCCCGGCCCTTCCACCAGATAGGCGCCGCGATTGAGGGACGCCGTCGCCTGCGGGTCAGGCGCAAACGGCTTGCCGTCGAGGTAAAGCCATTTCCAGCCGCCGAGAAGCCGGCGGATATTGTATGGAAATCCAAGCTGGTGATTGGCCGCCTTGCCTTCAACCGCGGGCAGGGTTTTCAGGAAGCCGAACAGATCGCGCAGATCGACCGACGTCATGCGCTGATAGGACGTATAGGGAAAGGCGGGATAATAATGCCGCCCGTCGGGAGATACGCCCGCCGTCATGGCGCGCGCGAAATCCACAGCCGTCCAGGCGCCGATGCCGTCGCGCGGATGCGGAGAGATGTTCGGAGGAATGAAAACGCCGAAAGGCGAGGCGAGCGAAAGCCCGCCGCCAAGCCGGGTTCGATCGGCCTGATCGGGTGTGGCGTGGCACGATGCGCAGCCCCCCGCCCAGAACAGCGTCTTTCCATTCTCCAGATTCGGCTGTCCGGAAAGGTCGGCGAACGATCGCCCCCGAACCATCGCAAAGACATCCGGACTCGTGACGGCCCAGAAACCGAAAGCGCCAAGCGCTCCAAGCGCGGACAGCCCGATCAGAAACCGTTTCATCAAGCGAAGGCCGATCGCAAGGGGCCCCTATCGCGACGTGCGAAAAGCCGTGTGACAGGTCCCGCAATTCGCGAGCACTTTCGGCATCTCGGCTTTGAAGGAGGCCTCGTCCTTGATGGCGTTTTTCGCTGCGGTCGTGTCGGCTTCAAACTTCGCCACCGCCGCGTCGAACTTCTCGCGATCCTGAAAAATGGCGGGCGCGGCGCGCGTCTGCCCTTGATCGGACCCTGCCGGGAACAGCGAGCGGAACTCTCTCGTCGTGTGGAGATAGGCATCGAGAGCAGCTTGCGTCTT
>MKVY01000042.1:29034-48169 GCA_001899525.1 Rhizobiales bacterium 65-9 | reverse complement strand
GCGCTGAGCGATGACGTCCTGCGCCCACGCGCTTCCCGCCATGATTGAGACGGCGGCCACAAATGCCGTCACTCTCGCCTTTCCCATGCGATCCTTCTCCCTCGAACCATAATAATTCAAAACGCAGATTAGCCGGCTCGAAGCGGGATTGAACAGTGCCGTGATTGCGCCGAAGCGAGCAAATGCTTGCCTCGGCGCAATCACGAAGCCGTGAGATTCGATTCAGCGACGGATCAAAGTCGCGGGGCGGTGCACCCTAGGCGCGCCCGCGCTGCGCGTCGACGCTCCACGCGCCGGGGCCCGCAAAGATCAGATAGAAGAACACGAAACAGAACAGCACAGCCGCCTCGCCGCCGTTCGCGAGAGGATAGAAGCTCTTCGGGGCATGGAACATGAAATAGGTGACCGCAAGCTGCCCGGAAAGAATGAAGGCTGCCGGGCGCGTGAAAAGGCCGAGAACGATCAATACGCCGCCGACGATCTCGATCACTCCGCCGATCCAGAAGAGCGAAAACATCGGCGGCGGATAGGATTGCGGGGCGACCGGAAAGCCGATGAATTTCATGAGTCCGTGCTGAAGAAGCAGCAGACCGGTCATGATTCGAACCACGCTCAACACGCGCGGCGACTGCGCCGCGAGAAAACCATTCATCCCTTGCATCGACAACTTTTCCTCGAAGCCGATCATCATCAACCGGCGATACGAGGCTTAAAGACTATTTCCGCATCCGTGCGGCGTCATCGCTCACGCAAGCCACACATATGCGTGAGCGATCACGATGATCGCGCGCGATCGCTCAGGATTTCGCCGCCCTGATCGCTTCGCGAATGCGTCGAGGCGTGGCCGGCATGTCGATATGGCGCACGCCGAAACGCCGGTCGAGCGCATCGACGACGGCGTTGATCACCGCGGGACAGGAGCCGATCGAGCCGGCCTCGCCCGCGCCCTTGATGCCAAGCGGATTTGTCGTCGATGGAACATTCAGCGTTTCGAAATGGATCGGCGGCAGATTGTCCGCGCGCGGCATGCAGTAATCCATGAAGCTGGCGGACAGAAGCTGGGCGTCGTCGTCGTAAACGGTGTGCTCGAGCAGCGCCTGCCCGACGCCCTGCACGACGCCGCCATGCACCTGGCCGGCGAGAAGCAGCGGATTCACCGTCCGTCCGAAATCGTCGCAGATGTGATAGGAAACCAGCTCCACCGCGCCCGTGTCCGGATCGATCTCAACTTCGGCGACATGCGTGCCGTTCGGATACGTGGCGTCGGGCGGGACGAACGAACCATCGCCCTTCAGCAGTTCCGGCTTCGCCTTGGGCGAGTTGGCGATGTCGGCGAAGGAAATGCGCCGGTCGGTGCCTTTGATTCTCGCTTCGCCGCCAACGAGTTCGATGTCGCGCTGCGACGCTTCAAGGATGTCCGCGGCGAGCGTCGTGATATTCTTGGCCAGCGCCTGCCCCGCAAGGTGGCTCGCGACTCCGCCAACAGGAATCGAGCGCGATCCGCCAGTGCCGGCGCCGCTCTTGATTCTCGCGGTGTCGCCCTGAACGACGCGGATGCGATCGACAGGCAGGTCCAGATGCTGGGAGATGAACTGCGCATAAGCCGTCTCGTGACCCTGGCCGTTCGCCTGCGTGCCTGACAGCACCGTCACGAAACCATCTTTTTCAAGAGTCGCGGTCACATCCTCGCCTTCGCCCCAGGCGGTGCATTCGATGTAGGTCGCCAGCCCGACGCCTCGGGCCTTGCGCTTTTCGTTCGATGCGCGGGCGCGCTTGTCGAAGCCGCTCCAGTCCGAGCTCTCCAGAGCCCTGGCGAGATGCGCAGCGAAATGTCCCGTATCATAGGTCCGGTCCGCGATCGGCGTCTTGTAGGGCATCTGATCGGGAGAAATGAAATTGCGTTTCCTGATTTCATCCTGAGGCAGGCCTGTTTCGCGCGCCGCCGCATCGACCAGGCGTTCGAGAACATAAGCCGCTTCGGGCCGTCCGGCGCCGCGATAGGCGTCGGTCGGCGTGGTGTTGCTGAAAACGCCGCGGACGCGCACATGAATCGCTGGCGTCTTGTAAACGCCTGTCAGCATCGTTGCGCCGAGATAGTGGATGTAGGGGCCATAGATATGGAGATAGGCGCCAAGCCCGCCCATCCAGTCGAAGCGCATGGCGAGGAAGCGACCCTCATCGTCGAGAGCGAGTTCGGCGATGACGATGCTGTCCCGCCCATGCGCGTCGGACACGAAATGATCGGCGCGATCGGCGATCCATTTGACCGGCCGCTTCAGGATTTTCGCCGCTTCGGCCGCCAGGGCGTATTCATTGTAGACGAAACCCTTCGTGCCGAAGCCGCCGCCGACATCCGGCGTGACGACGCGCAGCGTCTCGGGCTCGCATTTGAGGATCGGCGCCAGCATGCCCTGCATGTTGTGGACGCCCTGGCTGGTGACGGTGATCGTCCACCCGCCCGACGCCTCGTCATGCTCCGCGATGCAGCCGCGCGGCTCCATATAGTTGGCGACGACGCGGTTGTTCTCGATCTCGCGCTTCACGATGCGCGGCGCGGTCGCGAAAATCGCATCCACCTTCGACTTGTCGCCGATCGACGTGTCGAAGACGATATTGCCGGGCGCGTGAGCCCACACGAGCGGCGCGCCGTCTTTCAGCGCCGAGCGGATGTCCGGGACCGCGGGTTTCGGCGACCAGTCGATGACGATCGCTTCCGCCGCGTCCCGCGCCTGAGCCGCCGTGTCCGCGACGACGAACGCCACCGGCTCCCCGACATATCGCGCGGTTCCGCGCGCGAGAACCGGCCGGGGCGACTCCGCCCCCTTGCTGCCGTCGCCATTGTCGACGGGCGCGAGGCACGGCACGTCGCCGAGATGTCCCACATTGTCGCTGGTCAGGATGAGCCGCACGCCCGTCATGGCGCGAGCGGCGCCAAGATCGGCGACCGTGAAATCCGCATGGGCGTGCGGGCTCCGCAAGGTGATCGCGTGGAGGCACGCCTCGGGCGCGAAATCGTCGGTGTAGCGGCCGCGCCCGGTGACGAGACGCTGATCCTCGACCCGGCGAATCGCCTGGCCGACGCCGAATTTCATGGGAGAAAGCGCATTCATGGGATGGCCGTTCGGGATGAGGAGTCCGCCACCATCCTAGGCGAGGAAAGAGTCATCCGGAAGCCGTCTCACTCGCGGCCGGCCGATTGAGGCGACGCCCCGCGAGCGGACATGAATCAGTCGTTGAATCCGGTCTCGACCTCGCCGCCGCGCGCGACCCAGTCCGTGAAGCTTCCCTTGTAATGCGTGCGAAGATCCATCCCGGCGGCCTGCGCGGCGGCGATGGCCCTGAGCGTGCGTCCGCCGGTCCGGCATGAAAAAACGATCCGCTGCCCCGGCGCCGGCTCTGGAAGATCGGCAGGATCAAACATCGAGAGCGGAAAAAGAACGGCGCCCGGAATATGGCCGGCGGCGTATTCGTTGGGCTCGCGCACATCGACGAGCAGCAGCGATCCGTCTGCGAGGCCTTTCCTGACCTCGTCGAAATCGAGCTCGATCACGCCTTCAGAGTCGCGCATCGCGTTGTCTCCAATACTGCTCGCGCCCGCCCGCGGTCGGGAGGGCGCATGCGTTCAATCAGGGATGCGGGAAGCGCGAGGCGCTTCCCCGCTATCAAGCGACGTCCGGGGCGGCCTCACGCCTCCGGCGGAATGCGCAGAACCCAGCCCGGCTGGATGAGGTCCGGGTTTTTCACCGGAGGCGTGTTGGCCTTCACGATCTCGGTGTATTTTGCGCCCTTGCCTTTTCCATAATGCTTCTCCGCGATGGCCCACAGCGTGTCGCCCTTCACGACGGTGTAGAACACCGAGTCCTTCGCCGCCGCGTCAGCGATGAGGTTCGAATTGACTTCCGCGACGCCCACGGAGTTTCCGATCGCGAGAATGATCTTTTCCGCCTGTTCGGTCGACGCCGCCTTGCCGGAGATGCTCACCTTGTCGCCATCGACCTTGACGTCCAGCGCAGAGGCGTCGAGCCCGTGCTCGGCGATCGCCGCTTTGATGGAATCGGCCGGAGCGGCCTGCGCCTCGGAACTGCCGAATATCTTGGCTCCGATGCTCTTGGCGAACTTGAACAAGCCCATCTTGCTTCTCCTGGTTTGTCGCCTCGGGGGCGCGGGGCGAACCTAGAGGCTGGGAGAGATTTGGGAAAGAGCGAGTTGTTGCGCCGCATGGCGCCTTCACCTGCGCTCATGTAAGCTGGCGACATGAACGGCATCCGCCGCCATGGGTTCGCAGCCGCCCTCATCCTGTCATGGATGCTTACGCTCGGCAATTTGCTGGGCGGTTTGGCGCTCGCCCGGACGTTGCCTGTCGCGCATGCGGAGGCCTTGGCCGCCGCGACCCTCTGCCTCCCTGGCGACGGCGACTTTGCCGATCACGCCAGCCATCACGCCGCAGGCTGCGCGCTCTGTCCCGGCGCGGCTCACGTCCATCAGATCCTCGCGCCGCCGCCGGAAGCGGCTTTATCTGCGGCCGTCCTGCGCAAGGAGCGCGAGGCTGATTTTGTCCGGCCGCTCAACCTCAACGTCGCGTCATGTGCGGATGGCGCGGCGCAGGCGCGCGGACCGCCCCAAGCATAAGCTCGACTTGTCTTCACCTTTTTCGCGGCGCGCAACGCGGCCGCTCGCATTCTGTCGAGATTTCCATGCTGTTCAAACCCTCATTCGCCGCATCGACGGCGCTCGCGGTCATTGGCGCTTCTCTGTTGGGAAGCGGCGCTCAAGCCCATGTCACGTTCGAAAAGTCCGAAGCGACGGCCGGCGCCGCGCAGAAAATGACGCTGCGGGTGCCGCACGGTTGCGCCGGGCAGCCGACGAACGCCGTGCGCGTGACCATTCCGGAAGGCGTCATCGACATAAAGCCGATGCCGAAAGCCGGATGGCGCCTGACCGCCGCCACCGGCCCCTACGCCCGGCCGCAACATCTCTTCGGAAAGCCTGTCGCCGAAGGCGTGAAGGAAATTCTGTGGTCAGGGGGCGATCTGGCGGACGCCTTCTATGACGAGTTCGTGTTTCAGGCCCGGTTCTCACCGGAGCTCGCGGGGCGGACGGTCGCCATTCCTGTCGTCCAGGAGTGCGCGACAGCCAAAGAGCAGTGGACGGAGATCGCCGCGCCCGGAGCAAATGCGCACGACCTGAAATCCCCGGCGCCAACTGTGAAGATCACGGCCTCTCAAGCTGGCCAGGCGGTTTTCCGCGCCGGCCCGCTGATTGTCGAGAACGTCTGGGCGCGAGCCACGCCGACCGGCGCCAAGATCGGCGGCGGCTATCTCACCGTGAAAAACAACGGAAAAGAGCCTGACAGACTGGTCGGCTTCTCATCGCCGCTCGCCGACCACGGCGAATTGCACGAGATGGCGATGACAGACGGCGTCATGAAAATGCGCGAGGTGCGCGGCATCGATATCGCCCCGGGCGAGACGATTTCCCTCAAGCCCGGCGGGCTGCATCTGATGTTCGTCGACATCAAGCGGGCGCTGACGAGCGGAGAGACAATCAAGGGCCGCCTTGTTTTCGAAAAGGCCGGCCCGGTCGACGTCGAGTTCTCCGTCGCTCCCATCGGCGCAAGCCGAGCGCCGGGCGAGCATTCCCATCATTGACCTCTTTGCGCGGCGCGCAAGCGCCGCGCATCTCTTCACGGAGACGCGCCATGACTTCCCGCCGCAAGGCATCGCTGCTGATTGGATCGCTGTTCGGCGTCCTTTTGATTTGCATGACCGCGCTCGCCGCGCTGACCGGTTTGTTGCGTCCGCTCTACGATCCCCGGGGCGGCCTCGATTCGATAGCAAGCATCGGCGGGCCGGTGCGGCTCACCGCCCATACGGGCGAGCGCGTCGACACGGCGGCCATCGGCAAGCCTTTCGCGATCTTCTTCGGATTCACGCATTGCCCGGACGTCTGCCCCACGACGCTTGCGGAAATGACGCAGACGCTCTCGGAACTGGGCCCTGCTGCAAAAGACTTCCGGATCTATTTCGTGTCCGTCGATCCCGAGCGCGACACCCCAGCCGTCATGGCGAGCTATATGGGATCGTTTGACAAGAGAATGATCGGCCTCACCGGAACGCCGGCGGAAATCGACGCCGCCGTAAAGGCCTATCGCGTCTTTGCCCGAAAGGTTCCGACAAAGGACGGCGATTACACGATGGACCATACCGCCACGACCTATCTCGTTGACGGAAAGGGCCGTCTCGTCGGCACCCTCGCCTATGAAGAAGACGCCAAGGTGCGGCTGGAGAAAGTCAGGCGGCTGATAGCAGCCGGATAGGCCGCGTCAATCGGCGCCGAACACGGTGTTGAGCTGCGCGCCAACGCGAATGAAGGTCGTGCGCTTGGAAACCTCTTTCAGTTTCATGGCGCCGATATAGGTCATCATCGACCGCACGCCGCCCATGATCTCCTGCATCGTGTCGGCGACGGCCCCCTTGTACGGCACTTCCACGGTCTTGCCCTCGGCGGCGCGATATTTCGCGACGCCGCCCGCATATTTCTTCATCGCGGTTTCAGACGACATGCCGTAGAACTGCATGCGCGCGGGGATTTTCTCCCCGTTTCTTTCCTCATAAACGATTTCGCCGTCGCATTCGTCGTGTCCGGCCAGCATGCCGCCGAGCATCACGAAATCCGCGCCGCCGCCATAGGCTTTCGCGATGTCGCCGGGTACCGTGCATCCGCCGTCGCCGCAAACCAGACCTTTCAGACCGTGCGCGGCGTCGGCGCATTCGATGATCGCCGACAGTTGGGGATAGCCGACGCCCGTGAGGCGGCGCGTGGTGCAGACGGAGCCGGGCCCTATGCCGACCTTGACGATGTCCGCCCCGGCGAGAAGAAGCGCCTCGGTCATGTCGCCCGTGACCACGTTGCCGGCCATGATCAAGGCGTCGGGATGCCGATCGCGCATGATCGACACGGCCTCGATGAACTTCTCGGAGTAACCGTTGGCGACGTCGAGGCAGATCTTGCGGATCGCGACCTGCTTGCTCACCACGCCGAGCTTCTCCTGATCGGCTTCCGCGATGCCCAGCGAATAGAAGCTGTTCGCGGATTCAGGCGTCCGGAAAAACGAAACCAGTTCGTCCGCGGAATAATGCTTGTGCAGGGCCGTCATCGCGCCGAGCGCGCCGAGAGCGGCCGCCATTCTCATCGTACCGACGACATCCATGTTGGCGGCGATGAGCGGAAATCCCGTCCATGACGCGTTGGTGTGAAGGAACGGCAGCGTGCGGTCCAGATCGACGTTGGAGCGGCTCGCCAGCGTCGAGCGTTTCGGCCGGATGAGGACATCCTTGAAATCGAGCTTCGGATCATTCTCGATGCGCATGGCGTATCATCCTTTCCCGCTGCGGCGTCATCGCGTCAGGATAGTTTGAGCGAGGCGAAGCTTTCGCCTTTCGCGACGAGCCGCTCCAGCAGCGGCGCGGGCTCCCATCCATGGCCGTCCCGCCGCGCGGTCTCTTTCACCGTTTGCAGAATTTTGCCAAGCCCCAGCGCATCCGCCTCGTGCAGCGGGCCGCCAAGCCATGCCGGAAAGCCGTAACCGTTCGTCATCACGAGATCGATATCGCCTGGCCGTTGCGCCACGCCTTCGTCCAGAATTTTTGCAGCTTCGTTGACGATGGCGCCGCGCACGCGGTCGATGATCTCCTCCGGCGAAATCCGGCGTCGGACGATTCCCTTCGCCCGGGATTCGTCTTCGATGATCGCCGTCACATCCGGATCGATCTGACGCTGGCCGTTCGCATAGAGATAATATCCGCGCCCCGCCTTCTGTCCGAACCGACCGAGTTCACAAAGACGATCACCGATCTCAACATAACGTTCGCGCGGATCGCGCGTCGCCGCGAGCCGCTTGCGGCGCGCCCAGCTGATGTCGAGCCCCGCGAGATCGGTCACCGCGAGCGGGCCCATCGCGAGCCCGTATGCCTCCAGCGCCGCATCGATTTCGTGCGGAAGAGCGCCATCCTCGAGCATGTAGTCGATCTGCTTGCGGTAGCTCGCGAAAATACGATTTCCGATGAAGCCGTCGCAGACGCCGCACACGACGGGCAGCTTGCCCAGCTTCCTGGCGAGAGACAATCCGGTCGCCACCACCTCGGGCCGCGCCTGCGTCGTGCGAACGATCTCGATCAACCGCATGACGTTCGCGGGACTGAAGAAATGCAGGCCGAGAACGTCCTGCGGACGCGCCGTCGCATCCGCGATGAGGTTGACGTCCAGATAGCTCGTATTGGTCGCGAGCGTCGCGCCCGGCCTCGCGATGTTGTCGAGCCGCGCGAAGAGGTCGCGCTTTACCTCCAGATCCTCGAACACCGCTTCGATGATGAGATCGCGCGTCGCGAGCGAGGCGATGTCCGTCGAGAACGCCAGCCGCCCCATGCGCCGCGTTTTTTCCTCGGCGCCGATGCGGCCGCTTTTCACCATGCGGTCATAGGTCGACTCGATTCTGGCGCGTCCCTTCTCCAGCGCGTCATCCGTCGTCTCAATCACCGTCACGGCAAGACCCGCATCCGCGCACGCGACGGCGATTCCGGCGCCCATCGTGCCGGCTCCGATCACGCCGACAGCTTCAACAGGCCGCGCCGTCTTCGGATCGACGCCCGGAACCTTCGCCGCCTCGCGTTCGGCGAAGAACAGATGCCGCAAAGCCCCGGACTGCGACCCCGCGCGCAACTCCTGAAAGATGGCGCGTTCGGCGGCCATGCCTTTTTCGATGTCGCTCTGCGCGGCCAGCCGAAGCGCCTCGATCGCCTTGCCTTCGGCCAGCTTGCCGCGCGCCTTTTTCACGATGGCCGCGGCTTTCGCCTCAAACGCCGCCTGGTCCCACGCCGGAACATCCATCGCGCCGGCGCGGCGAAGGCGTCCGCCGACCAATCGCCCGGCCAGTTCGATCGCCGCGGCGACATGGTCCGGCGCGACGGCGTCCACGAGCCCGAGGCTTTTCGCCTCTTCGGCGCGCACGGTTCGCCCACTCGTGATCATGTCGAGCGCCGCCTCCATGCCGATCAGGCGGGGCAGCCGTTGGGTGCCGCCGGCTCCCGGAATGAGCCCGAGCTTGACCTCAGGCAGACCGACGGCGGCCTTGGCGTTCAGAATGCGGGCATGACAGGCGAGAGCGATCTCCAGGCCGCCACCGAGCGCCGTCCCGTGAATCGCTGCGACGACAGGCTTGGCGGACCGTTCGATCGAGAACAGCACATCCGGCAGGTGCGGCGGCTGTGGCGGGCTGTTGAACTCGCGGATGTCCGCTCCAGCCACGAAGGTCGATCCGGCGCAGGCGATCACGGCGGCGTCAAAACCGTTATCGGCTTGCAAACGATCAATGGCTTCCGCCAATCCCTTGCGAACGGGATGGGAGGCCGCGTTGACGGGCGGACTGTCGATGATGATCAGCGCCACGCGCTCGCGCGGCTCGATGCGGACGGGTGCGGTGTCAGTCATGGCTGATGACTGCCCCACGCCCAGCCCCAATGCAAGGCGGCCGGCTGGCGGCCGGCCGTCAGGCGGACGCGGCTTTCAGGCCGCTGCGCTGTTCAGGATTTCCGATTTCAGCGCTTCGAACAGCGCGAGCTGCTCGGGAATCAGTTCGCGCTCCTTGTTGCGGCGCACGAAAACCTTGAACATCGCTTCGCCTGCCCCGTTGAAAAACTGGACCGAGCAGGAGCGCCGCCCATGAAACGGCCGATCGACGACGTAGATCGCGCTGCAATTGGCCGCCTTGATGTGGCCGCCGATCGGGCTGTCGCCGTGCACGTTGTAATAACCCTGCGCCGAGCTGCCCTTCACCAACGCGCCATGACATTCGAGCACGATGTCCGGCGTGTTGACGATGAAGAGAATCTCGCCCCACCTCGTCATGGTCTGCCAGACATCCTCGAACCGCGCGCCATCGATCTTCACGCGCTGATCGCCGGGAAGCATGTCGAGAACAGCCTGAGTCGGCACGCCATGCGCGCGCGCGATCGCGTCGACCACCCCGTCGGGCTTCGCGGCGAGGGCGGCGCGCGCCGCCGCCAGCGGGTCGGCCTGAGCAGCAGAAAGAGCGCTCATCGCCGTCAGGCCGCGCTGGGCGCGGTTTCACCGCCGCGCTGGATCAGCACGGCCTGAAACCCTTCAAATTCCGGATGGCCCATATGCAGCGGCTTGTTCGCGCCGCCGGCGCGCGAATGCGCCTTGCGGAACTGCTCGGACGTGGTCCAGTTCTTGAAATCGGCGAAGCTGTTCCACACGGTATGCGACGAGTAGAGAGTGTGGTCCTCTTTCTCAGGCCCTTTCAACAGCGAGAATTCCTGAAATCCCGGCAACTCGTGGAGATAGGATTCGCGCGACCGCCACAGCGTCTCGAACGCCTCCTCATTTCCCTTGCTCACCTTGAAGCGATTCATCGCGATGTACATGGCCTTGCTCCTTGCTGGCGATGGCTGGCGAATTGATCCTGAAGTCATCTCAACGTGTAATTCATGCTCGCGCTGAAGCTCAACACGGACGGACCTCCATCGGGGGCCGACGGAAACGGCGACGCGCGACGCACCGCGGCGAGCGTCGCCTGATCCAGCATGGGCGCGCCGCTGGATCCGCTGAGCGCGGCGGAAAGCACCTGTCCCGTGCGCGAAAGTGAGAAGGAGACGGCCGCCCGCCCCGTTATGCCGCGCTCGCGCATCTGCTCAGGATAGACCTTGAACCGCGCGAGATGGGCCATCACCCGCGCGCGGTAATTCGCCACAGCCGCCGCGCCGCCGCGCGACGATGCCACGCGATTCTGATCGCTTTCCCCTGCCCCGCTGCGGCCTCGGCCGCGGCCCGGCTGCGTCGCGGCCTCCGCCTCTCGCGGAGCGGTCTCGCGGACCGGCCTGGGCGCAGGCTCGCGCGCCGCGATCGGCTTCGGAGCGGCCTGCCTCGGCTTGGGCTTTTCAGCCCGCTCGATTGTCTTGGGCGGAGGTTTCCTGACTTCCGGCGGCTTCGTCACCGGCTGCTTTGGCGCCGGCTGCGCGGCCTCGAGCGGTTTGCTTTCGGCGGCCTTCGCTTCCTTCGGCTCGGCCTCCTTGGGCTCCGGCAAGGCATGGGCGGGCGGAACCACATCCTCGGTCGGCTGCGCTGTTTCCGTCGCGAGAACGGGGGGCGTCATGTCCATGATCACCGGAGCGTCCGGCGGCGGCGGAATGTCGAGCGTGGCGATAACCGCCGGCGGCGCTTCGACAGGAGCCTGCTCCGCTACGAGAGGGGGCGTCTCGCGGGCGATATCGACCGGCGGCGGCTCCGGCAGCGGCGGAAGCTCAACCTGGGGCTGCGCGATCTCGACGGCTGCAGCATCCGGCGGCGGCGGAACCTCGACCTGCGGCGTTTCGCGCGCCACGTCGATCGGCGGTATCTCCGGCAGCTGCGGCGGCGGAAGATCGACCGTCGCCGCCTGGGCGCCGGCTTCGCTGGCGGCCTGTTCGATCGCGTCGCCCGCGATCACGAACTCCACCGGAATCGCTTCTTCGGCTCCGGCGGTGAGTTCGTCCGCGGGCTGAACCAGCCAGATCGCCGCGGCGAGCAGAGCGCCGTGGAGCGCGAGCGACGCCGCCGAACCGAGGAGGGCGACATCGCGACGCCGTCGGGGAGCGCCCGAGAATCGAAGAGCGGCTGAAGGAACGCATTGCTCCAGCGCCTCTCGCCCGGTCTCGGGAGCTTGCTCCGTCTCTACCGCCGCCGGGGGCTGGTTGTCCTGATCATTGAAGCCGGCGCCATATAAAAAGAACGGCGTTTCGACGACGGGAAGCGGCGCTCGCATCGTTGGGCGAATCTGGACGCGGCGCAGAGCGCCCGATCTGGACGCAAAATCACGATCATATTGCGCCTTGACCGCCGCCATGAAAATCAGCCGCCGAACCGCGTCGAGAAGCCGACCTTAGCGACAATGCCGGGGCTGTTTTCGACATCGCGATAACGCCTGTAGCGCACGTCGCCCACATTATCGATCTGGACGAACGCGCGCGTGTCCGGCGTGAACTGATAGGAGCCGTAGAGATCGACGAGCTGGAACTCCTTGCTCGGCGTGAAGCCGGCGGGAACGCGAGTCTGGGCTCCCACGAACGTCACGCGCGCGCCGAGAAGCAGCTTCTCATCGAAGAAACGCACGCCGCCGCCGAGCGTCAGCTTGGACGGATAGATCGAGGAGAGCGGCGCGCGCTGCCCCGTCGTCGGGTCGTCGCCGTCGCCGCGCGTGACCGAACCGCTGAGGCTCGCGAACCAGCGGCGGGCGTCATAGACAAGCTCAGCCTCGGCGCCCGTGATGCGGGCGTTCGCCTTGTTGACATAGGTGTAGTAGGAGCCGGCGCAGGCGTTGGGAATGAACGGATTTCCGCAGCCCGGCGAAAAATAGGAGACGCCGTCGATATAGTCGTCGACATTGTTACGGAAAACCGTCGCTTTTCCGCGCAGCCGGTCGCCTTGCAGGAACAGGTCGTCGAACTTCAGGTTGACGCCGGCTTCGAGGGTTTTCCCGATCTCAGGGCGAAGATTCGGATTGGGAATGAACTGGAAGCTCGCCGGCGCCGGATGCAATCCGTTGATCAGCGTCTCGGATATGGCGGGCGCGCGATAACCTTCGGCGTAAGTGCCGTAGAACTGAATGCCCGCGAGCGGCGTCACGCCCAGCGTGATCTTGGGAGACAGCCTGTTGCCGTCCGAGGAAACCGCGCCGCCCGACAAGTCATAGCCGTCATAGCGCAGGCCGCCGATGACATCGACGATGCTCCACTTCAGATGCGCCTGGACGAAAGCGCCGTAGACGCTGCGCGTTCCTGACGGAGTGAATTTATCGGCGCTGCCGCCGCCGTCGCGCGTATTCACGACATCGTGGAAATAGTCCCCGCCATAGGTCAGCGACAGCAGCGCGGGACCTATGTCAAACCGCGTGGTGTTGTTGATGTCAAAGCCGGAGGTGCGGATCGCGAAGGATCGCTTCTGTCCACGGGTGGTCGCAGAGCCGGTCAGACGCGTCTGATCAAGGTCCGTGGATGTGATGTAGGCGTTCGCGCTCAGATTGAGCCAAGGATTGTCGGGCCTCGAGAAAGTGTAGCGCGCGAACAGATTTGTCGTCGTGACCTCGGACTGCCGCCTGATGCTGCCGCTGTCGCCGACGCCGAATGAGGAGAAATCGTAGTTCTGATAGAGCCCGCCGATCTTGATCTGATGCCCTTCAGCGGGATTGATCACGATCTTTCCGATCGCGGACTTGAGGTCCTGGCCGCTGTCTCCAACCTTGACTCCGTCGCCGTCCTTGTAGTCGTTCAGGCGCTTGTAGGTGACGCCGGCCATCGTCTCCAGCATCTCGTTGGCGCGAAGCGCCTGGAGAGCGCTGATGTAATATCCCGTCTGCCGGCCGAAAACGGCTGTGCCTCCGAGTTCGGCGGCGAATTTTTCACCTGGCAGAAGAATGTCTTTCGGATCCACCGTCTCGAAGGAGACGACGCCGCCGATCGCGCCGGAGCCGTAGATATTGGCCACCGGACCGCGCGTAATATCGATCGAGCGCACAAAGGCCGGATCGAGATAGAACACGCCGTTGGCGTTGTGTCCGGACGTCTGGAAATTCTGCCGGGCTCCATCGACCGTGACGGCCACGCGGCCGAAATCCTGCAAGCCGCGAATATTCACCGCGGTCGCAGGATCGCGCTGATTCTCGTTCGTTTCGACGTTCGGCAACTGATTGAGAAGAGTTCCGGTTCTCTGCTCCTGCCGCTGCCGAATCTCGGTGCGGTTGATCACGCTGACGGACGCGAGCGCATCGATCGCCTGCTGAGGGTCTTTGGTCGCCGTGACCGTAATCTCATCAAGCGCGACGGGAGGAGCGGCCTGCTGCTGCGTCTGGGCGAAAACCTGCGCGGAACCGGCGGCGATCGCCGCGACTGAAACCGATGCGGCCGCAGCCGCCATGAATACGCGGTTAAGCATCTGACATTCGCCCCAGAGACCGATTTTGGCTGGCTGGCTCTCGTCGCGAATATCGCGACTCTCGGCTGGCTGGCGCGCAAGGCGCAATCATTGCCGCGCCTTCTTGACCCTCACTATTAAAGCTGACTATCAGTGTCAACAATGGCTGCGGGAGTTGCACTTTTCAGCAATTCCAAACTGCTTCCACTTGAGAACCCTTCGAAACTAACGCGCAATGCAGTCGAAAGAAAAAGACCAGTCGGGCGACGTTTCACAGCCGCCGTCCACGCCTCAAACGCAAGCGCCGCCCGCGATTGACGTCCGCACGCTCGTTGGCGGCGGACGCGAAGCCGTGATCCTGCACAAGGGCGATCGCTACCGCCTTCGCATCACCGCCAACGACAAACTCATTCTCACGAAATAACACGCCATGCGACGCTTCAGGCCCGGCATTTCTGTTCTTGCATCCTCGTTGCTGAGCCTCGCGGCGGCGGTCGGCCTGTTTGCTCAACCATCGTCGACGCCGTGGAGCGGCGCTCTCGCGGCCCGCGCGCAGACGCCTGCGCCAGGCCGCATCGTGGCGCTCGGCGGCGTCGTCACCGAGATTCTCTACGCCGTCGGCGCTCAGGACAGGATCGTCGGCCTCGACACGACGAGCCTCTATCCGCCCGGCGCGATGAAAGATAAGCCGAATGTCGGCTATGTCAGGGCGCTGTCCGCGGAGGGCGTTCTTTCGCTCAATCCGTCCCTCGTGATCGCCATCGATGGTGCGGGGCCGCCGGACGCGATGAAACTCATCGAGGAATCCGGGATCAACGTCGTCCACGTACCGGAGGAGTTTACGGCTGACGGAATCGCGGACCGGATTCGCAAGGTGGCGGCGCTCGGCGGCGCTCCCGCTCGCGGCGAAACGATCGCTGCTGAGACCGCGGCGAAATTTCGCGCGCTGGAAACCGCCCGGTCGCGGATAAAAACGCCGAAGCGAATCCTTTTCGCGCTGTCGCTTCAGAATGGGCGCGTGATGGCGGGCGGCGGCAATACATCGGCCGATGCGATCATAAAGCTCGCCGGCGCGGTCAACGCCGTCCAGGGCTTCGACGGATATAAACCCATGACCGACGAGTCCGTCATCGCCGCCGCGCCGGATTTCATTCTGGTGATGAACCGGGGCGATCACGCCGCGAGCGCGGACCAGGTTTTCGCGATGCCCGCATTCGCGCCGACGCCCGCCGCGCGCGGCCGCAGCTTCGCTTCGATGGATGGGCTCTATCTGCTTGGATTCGGGCCGCGCACGCCCGACGCGGCGGGCGATCTCATGCGGGCGGTCTATGGCGCTGACGTCGCAAAACCATGACCTCCGATGCGCTTCCGGCCGGCGCTCACCTTCATCACTCCGACGGCGCGGCGACGTTCTTCGCACAACGGAGACGACGGGTGCGCATTGTCGCGGTTGTCTCCATCGGCCTTTTGATCGCGCTGGCGGTCGTCTCTCTCGGCGCCGGGGCGATTTCGATTCCTCCTCGGCGCGTCCTTGACGTTCTGATTGCTTATATGTCCGGAGACGCGGGCGTCTGGTCCACCCGCGACGGCCTTGTGATCATGTCGATCCGCCTGCCGCGGCTCTTTCTCGGCATGATGATCGGAGCCGCGCTCGCGGTCGCCGGCGCTCTCATGCAGGGCCTGTTTCGCAACCCTCTCGCCGATCCCGGCCTCGTTGGCGTGTCATCGGGAGCCGCGCTCGCGGCAGGCGCAACGATTGTTCTGGGAGATCGCTACGCCGCGGCCACGATCGGAAAACTGCCATTTCTGATTTTGCCGCTTGGCGCCTTTTTCGGCGCGCTCATCGCCACGCTCGTGCTTTATCTGATCGCCACGCGCGAGGGGCGTACGTCGATCGCGACGATGCTGCTCGCGGGCGTCGCTCTCGCTGCGCTCGCCGGCGCCTGCATGGGGATGCTGTCCTTCATGAGCGACGACCGCCAGTTGCGCGATCTGACCTTCTGGACATTGGGCAGCCTCGGCGGCGCATCCTGGACAAAAGTGGCGACGATCGCGCCGCTGGTGCTTGCGATGCTCGCGGCGACGCCGCTTCTGGCCCGCGGCCTGAACGCGCTGCTGCTCGGAGAGGCCGAGGCGTTTCACCTCGGCCTGCCGGTTCAGCGCATCAAGGCGGCCGCAATTCTCGTCACCGCGGTCGGCGTGGGCGCCGCCGTCGCCGCAGCGGGAGTCATCGGATTTGTGGGAATCGTCATTCCTCACATTCTGCGGCTCATCATCGGGCCGGATCATCGCGCGCTGTTGCCGCTGAGCGCGATTCTGGGCGCCGCGCTGCTCATCGGCGCCGATTCGCTTGCGCGCACGATCGTCGCTCCGGCGGAACTGCCGATCGGCATTCTCACCGCGGCGATAGGCGCGCCATTCTTCATGTGGCTCCTGCTGCGTCGCGACCGCGTTTTTGAAGCATGACATCCCTGCTTCACGCGGACGGGCTGACGTTTCGCGTGCGCGAGCGCGCGCTGGTTGAGGCTGCGTCGCTTGCCGTCGAGCCGGGCGAACTGATTGTGATCGTCGGCCCCAACGGCGCCGGCAAGACGACGCTGCTCAAGCTGCTGACCGGCGAGATCCGGCCCGACGGGGGCGTCGCGCGGCTGGACGGAGTCGACATCCACGCGATGCCGGCCTGGTCGCTCGCGGCCCGGCGCGCCGTGATGGCGCAGGCGGCGCGCCTTGCCTTTCCCTTCACGCTTGCGGAAGTCGTGCGGCTGGGCATCGACAGCGTCGGCAGGCTCCTCCCGCCGGCCCGCCGGCGCGCGATTGTGGAGGAAGCGCTGGCTGCGGCCGATGTCGGAGCGCTGGCCGGCCGGCTCTACCAGACATTGTCCGGCGGCGAGCAGCAACGCGCTCAATTCGCGCGCGCTTTGGCGCAGCTTGAAGCCGGTCGAACCACCTCACAGCGGCAGGTTCTGTTCCTCGACGAGCCGGTCGCGAGCCTCGATCTCAACCATCAGCTCGCGCTGATGCAGGCCGCCGCCCGCGAGGCGGCGCGCGGCGCCGCCGTTATAGCTGTCCTGCACGATTTGAATTTGGCGGCGACCTTCGCGCATCGCCTCGTCGTCATGTCGTCGGCGCGTCTCGTGGCTGACGGACCGCCGCGAAGCGTGCTGACGCGCGCGCTGGTGTCGGGAATCTTCAAGGTGGACTTGCCGTTGAGCGAGCCGCCCTCCTCCGGCGCGCCCTATATCCTCCCGCAGAACTATGCGCCCGGTCGCGTTGGCGCTGCGCCCGGAATCGCGGCTTCCGGCCGCTGATGTTTCGGCGTCTTTTCCAGGTCCGCCAGCGTCGTCGCCTCAAGCGGCTGGAAAAAGCCGCGATGAGCGCGAAACATCAGCGTTGAGACGGGATCGTCGCGATCCGACGCCATCAGAAAATTCGCCGGACAATCCTTCGGCTCGAAAGCCCGCACGATCTCGCCGATCGTGATCGCATCCGCCGGCCGCACCAGCCGCACGCCGCCGCGCCGCCCGCGCTCTGTCTCGATCAGCGTGCTGCGCCCCAGCGCATGCACCGTTTTCTGGACGTTGGTCTGCGTGATGCCTGTCGAGAGCGAAAGCTCGGCCGCCTTCGCGGCGCTTGGCCACCGCGAGGCAAGATCGACCATCAGCCTGATGGCGTCGAGCGTTTGCTGATTGAGCCACATGGCGAAATTGACCCGCGAAGCGCTGGTTTCTTCGCCTTCATTATCGCGCGTTCGACGCAGAGGGAACAGGGTCGCGTCAAGGCGGGGGCCTCACGGTAGATGGATGATCTCCACCCAGTTCGGTCCGTCTCCCATCGGCAGCCGCGCGACGTCCCGCAGAAGCCCAGATTCGCCGTCGATCGCGTGGTTTGTCAGGCCGTTCGACATCTCGCCCACCGACAGCAGGTAGCGTCCGGAAGGGTCGATCGCGAATGCGCGCGGCTGGGTTTCCGTCGGCGAATGGCCTTGCAGCGTCAGCCGCCCCGACGCGGGATCGATCGCATAGATGGCGAGCGTGCTCGACGTCCGCTCCGACGCATAGAGGAAACGGCCATTTCTGGTGATATGGATGTCCGCCGCCCACGGCTTTCCGCTGAAGTTCGGCGGCAGCGCGCTGATGGTCTGGATCTCCGTCAGCGCTCCGGCGGATTCGTCATAGTCGAAAGCGCTCACCGTGGCGTCAAGTTCGTTCACCAGATAGAGGCGCGGCGCCTGCGGATGGAAGACGATATGACGCGGCCCCGCCCCGGCTTTCGTTTTCGTCGCGCGCGCGCTTCCCTCCGCGACCATTCCGGCCCTGTCGTCGAAAGGCAGCGACAGGATCATGTCGCCGCCGAGAATCGCCGCATGAACGTAGCGGTTGTTTCGATCGATGATGACCGAATGCGCTTTCGGCTCTGTCAGCGCGACCTGCCGCACGGAGTGAGCGATTCCCTCCGGCGAAACATCATGAACCGCGATGCGTCCCCCCTGATAGGACGCGCCGAATAAAAACCGGCCCGTTCCATCGATGGAGATGTAAGCCATGATGTCCGCGAGAGGTCCGGAGCCGAGATAACGCAGGCGTCCGCTCCGGGGATCGATCGCGAAGGTCAGCGCGATCAGGGGTTCGCCGCGCACCGCCGCATAGAGGAACCGGCGGTCTGGACTGACCGCGAGCGGAAGCGAATTCCCCGGTCTCGCGACGCCCGGCGCGACGATTCTGTCGATCGGCGTCAGCGCGCCCGTGGCGACATCCAGGGAAAGAACATGGATGTCGTTGCTCTTGCCATGGCTGACATAGACGACGGTCTGCTGCTGCGCGCTCATGGCGCCATGACAGCATCGTCGCCCGCATGCTGGCAAGCGCTCGTCCGCGACGCTGGCCGGGACCGTCGCGCCCCCCGGCGATCAGGCGGAATCCTGGCGCTTCGGGCTTGAGCCGCCGACGGGTGGCGGAAGAGAGTGGGAGTCGAACCCACCAGGGACCGGCTCGCGGCCCCTCCCGGATTTGAAGTCCGGACGCCCCACCAGGGACGCCTCTCTTCCAGAGCCGGCGCCGGCCGGCGCGGAATTCTGATCGATCGCGCCGAAGAGGTCCAGCCGGTGAGGATTGATGCGGCGCAAATCGCCCCGCCGCAGGGTCACGCCATGACGGTCGAGAAACTCCAGCATCTG
>MKVY01000042.1:26897-28991 GCA_001899525.1 Rhizobiales bacterium 65-9 | reverse complement strand
GCGGCGGCGAACCGCCTGTCGGAGGCCGCCTCCGAAAGCTCCGCCGCCAGCCGCACCATGTCGGTCACGGTCTGACGCAGGAAGAAATGATCATGGGCCGCCTCGTCGACTTTGCCCATGCGGCCCAGCAGTTTCATCAGCCTGCGGACATCGGGCTCGGGCGTCCCTGTCGACGAAGCGATGTCGCGCACGCGAGGAGGACGAAAACGGGCCGCTCCGCTGAGGAGCGGCTCGATTTGCAGCCAGAGCCGTTCGTCCTGTTCCGTCAGCCGCGCCTCATGTCCGGCGATCCGCGCCCAGGCTCCGTCGAGCGCGAGAACGCCCGCAGCCGCAAGAGACTTGAGCGCCGCGGAGAAAATCGGTTTTGGCAGCCGTGGAATGAGCGCCAGCCGAAGCTTCTCGACGCCCATGCCCGCAAGATCGGGATTTGAGTCGTGAAAGCGCGCAAGTTCGTCGAGCAGCGCGGCGCGGTAACTTTCCCAACGCTCGCGGGTCATGCCGATCAGCGCGCCGTCCGCTACGATGGTGACAAGCGCGAGTTTGGCCGCCAGGTCGGCTGCCGCATGTGAGCCGAGCGCCCTGTCGCGGACGAAGGCGTCAAGATCGACATGCCACGGCTCCAGGGCAAGAAGCCCTTTCAAGACAGTCGCGGCGTCGCCGCCCGCCAGCGCCGCGATTTGCGCCAGCCGGAGCGGCGTGCGGCGTTTGCGCGCCGGCGCGCGCAGATCGAGAAACACGCCGCCGCCGATCGTGCGTTGCGCGGAGGTATCGCGCACCACATAGCGGTCGCCCGCCGCCGCCGCGATCGGTCGCTCCAGAACCAGTTGCACGAAGCCGATTTCGCCCGGCGCAGCCGTTTCGGAACTGAGTGGCGCGATGCGCGCGCCGACGTCCGTGGATGCGTGATGGAGACGCGCCGGAAACCACTGGCCGAGCGGCTTCGGCTCCGTGGCGAGCACGCGCAGCGTCGCGTCGATGCGGTCCGTCGGGGCGTGCAGCGCAGGCGCGATCACCATGTCTCCGCGCCTGATCGCGTCCTTGGAGACCGCTTCCCCGGCCAGGTTAAGCGCGCAGCGGTCGCCCGCCCGCCCCTCTTCGCTCTTGCGATTCTGCGCATGGATCGAGCGCACGCGAACCGGCAGGCCGGAGGGGCTGACGACGGCGTGCTCATCCACGCGAATGCGGCCGGACAGCACTGTTCCCGTCACCACCGTTCCCGCCCCTGCGAGCGTGAAGGAGCGATCGACCGCGAGGCGGAAGCGATCATCCGCCGAACGGGCCACGAATTGCGCGGCCTCATCGACCAAAGCGGCGCGGAGACTTTCCACGCCTTCGCCGCTGATCGCGGAAACGGGAATGACAGGAGCGCCGCGAAGCGACGTCTCAGCGACAAGGGACCGAATCTCCTCTGCGACCTCTGCGCGTCGCTGATCGTCCGCGATATCCGCCTTGCTCAACGCGACGACGCCCCGGGAAACGCCGAGCAGGTCGAGCAGCGCGAGGTGCTCGCGCGTCTGCTGCATCACGCCGTCATCCGCCGCCACGACCAGGAGAGCGAGATCGACGCCGCTCGCGCCCGCCACCATCGTGTGGATAAAGCGTTCATGGCCGGGAACATCGACAAAGCCGATCACGCCGAAATCGGTCGGCAGGTAGGCGAAACCGAGATCGATCGAAATGCCGCGGGCTTTTTCTTCCTTGAGCCGATCGGTGTCGACGCCCGTGAGCGCGCCGACGAGCGCCGTCTTGCCGTGATCGATATGCCCGGCGACGCCGACGATCATGCCGGCGCCGGAAGATGCGAGAGGCTGTCGAGAAAACCGGCCTCGTCCTCAAGACAGCGCATGTCGAGAAGCAGCGCGTCGTTCTCGATCCGGCCGATGATGGGAATAGGCAGAGCGCGCAACGCAGCCGCCAGCGCATTGAGCCGGCCGCCCGATGGGCCGATCGCGGGGCGAATGGCGAGCGCCGCGCTCGGCGCTGTTTCGAGCGGCAAGGCGCCCGAGCCGATCTGGCTGGCGCAATCGACAACCTCAACGGCGAATCCGTTCCCCAGCCGCGCCGCCACGGGCGTCGCGAGGCCCAGCGCCAGCG
>MKVY01000042.1:0-26889 GCA_001899525.1 Rhizobiales bacterium 65-9 | reverse complement strand
GAGCGTCGCCTCGAGCGCCGCAAGCCGGATCTTGTCGACGCGCAGCGCTCGCTTCATGGGATTTTTGTTGATGAGCGCGATGATCTCGCGGCGACCGACGATGAATCCCGCCTGCGGGCCGCCGAGCAGCTTGTCGCCGGAGAAGGTGACGATGTCGGCGCCGTCGGACACCGCGTCGCGCACGGTCGGCTCATGCGCCAGACCGATGCGCGCCAGATCGAACAAGGTGCCAGATCCGAGATCGTGAACGAGCGGGACGTTCCCTGCGCGCGTGATGACCGCAAGTTCGCGTGGAGAGACCTCCTTGGCGAATCCTTCGATACGGTAGTTCGAGGTATGCACCTTGAGAACAAGTCCCGTATCGCCGTTGATCGCGCCGCTATAGTCTTTTGCGTGGGTGCGATTTGTCGTTCCCACCTCGACGAGCTTCGCGCCGGCCCGCGTCATGATGTCGGGCATGCGGAACGCGCCGCCGATCTCGATCAGTTCTCCTCGGGAGACGATGGCTTCACGATGAAGGCCGAGCGTGTTCAACGTGAGCAGAACGGCTGCGGCGTTGTTGTTGACGACCGTTGCGTCTTCCGCGCCGGTGAGTTCCTTCAGCAGTCCTCGCACATGATCGTCGCGCTCGCCCCGTTTGCCGGTTTCGAGATCGTATTCGAGCGCCACGGCGGCGCGCATCGCGTCGGCTGCGGCGTTTCTGGCTTCATCGGCGAGAATCGCGCGTCCGAGATTGGTGTGAAGCACGGTGCCGGTCAGATTGAAGACGGGGCGGAGAGGAGCGCGCAAAGCCCTTTCAAGATGATCGCTCGCGACAAGCGCAATCTCTTCGGAGGACGGAGCCGGAGCGGCCGTTTCGAGCGAACGCGCCCGCGCCCGCTTCAGCGCGTCCCGGACCGCGTCGGTGACGACCGCCCGACCGAAACGCGCCGCCGCGAGCTGCGCCGCTTCAGTGCGAAGGACGTGATCGACCGAGGGAAAATCGCGCAGGGAAGGACGTGCCGCCGCGTCCATCGCCACAGCCTAATAGCCGATCAGAAAGGGATTGAACGCGGCGCGGCGATAAGGCCCCTCGCGCATCATCATATCGAGCGCCAGCGAGCCGATGTCGTCGGCCACGGGCTCGATCGCCCCATCCTTGTTCTGATACATCACTTTCACATAGGTTCGACACTCGTCGCAGGTCTCCGCCTTGATCGTGCCGGGGCTCTGGTCGATCTCCTGATAGCCGATCCCTTTCGTCGAGCCGCAGGAGCAGCAGCGGATGCGGACATAGTTCCACAGCGTCGAGCAAAGCGAGCAGGCGCAGAAGCGATTGCCGTGCGCGCTCGGCCACTCGACGAGCAGCGAAGCGACCGGCGGGCCGCCGCAGGCGGGACAGACGCCGTCGCCCACGGCTTTCAGCCGTTCCGCATCGAGCGCGGAAGCGAGATGAGCGAAATGGACCTGAAGCATCGCCGCGACATAGACATGTTCGGCGAACTCCTCCGCCGGGATTGAGTGATCAAGGACTGAGTTGATCATTGCGGCGCGCCGTTCGCGGCTCGCCGAGCGCGCTGAAATCAGCGCCTCTGCCGCCGCGTCCGGCTTGGGAACATGAGCGACCGCGTCGAACATCTGATCGAGCATGGCGTCCAGGCGATCGTCCAGCGCCACGGCGCGTCGGTCGAGCGGCGGCATGGAAAAGCTGGCGGCGCGCGCCAGCGTCGCTTCGTCCGGCGGCGCGGCGCGGGGGGCCGCCTGCGCCAGCGCATGCTGCGCGCCCACGACGCCGCCGACAAATTCGAGGTAAGGCCGGAGCGGACTGACCGAAGCGTAATTCGCCAGCCGCGCGGCGCGCTTGAGGAACAGGGTCTTAGGGTCGGGAAGGACCGCGAAAGGCGGCGCCGAAACCTGGCCGATCGCGGTCGGATCGGGTTTGAGACTGGCGGACATGGCTTCCTCACGAACCTCACGGGCCACGTGGATTTGAACGCTCGACTGGCGAGCGATGCTGCCGCCCGTCCTGTCGCGCCGTCAACCCCGGATGATCGGCGGCGACCCGGCTACTTCGTTATCGTGCGCGGGTCGTTCGACGGCGCGCGACGCGGACTGCCGACCAGTTCGCGCAGCCATTTGCGATGGTGCCGCCACGCCCAGCCGCCGGTGACCCGCCCGCGCGTCATCGCGCCGATGGTGCCTTTCACCCAGATCGCAGCATAGACATGGACGATCCACACGCAGATCGCGAAAACCGCCGCGGCGGCGTGAATGAGCACCGCGATCCGCTTCTGCTCGATGCTCGTGAACACGGAGAAATACTGATCCCAGATCACGACGCCGCTGGTGATGAGCACGAGGATGAGCGCCGACATGGACCAGAACACGAATTTCTGACCGGCGTTATACTTCCCGATCTCCGGCAGGCGCTCTTCATGGCCGCTGAGCACGTCGGAAATCCGCGCCATCCAGACGCCGTCTTCCCGCGCCGGCAGATTGGCTTTCCAGAAGCGCAGGAACAGCCCGGCGAAGGAGAAAAACAGCACGACGCCGATCCAGGGATGAATCGCGCGGGTCCACTGGCCGCCGCCGAAAAGCCCCGTCAGGAAGAAAAGGCTGGGATGGAAAAGCGCGAGGCCCGACAGCGCCAGCAGCACGAGGCTGACCGCTGTGATCCAGTGATTGACGCGCGCCGCCGCCGTATAGCGGCTCACCTGCACGGGAGAGCCGATCTGCACCGCGTCGCCCGGCTCCACATCGTCCGGCACGGCGGCGCCAGCGCCCGCTGGCGCTTTGTCCGAAGCCCTCATGACGGGCTCCGTCGATTTTCGGGCGGAGGCGGAGGCGGCGAGCCGCCGGCAAGCTTCTCCGCGTTCTCCTCATCCTCCTCCGTGACCTTGTTCGGCCCTGACACGGCGTAGTGCAGGAAGCCGGCGGCGGCCGCGACGCCCATCATCGCAAGGCCGACATATTTCGTCACGCCCTTCCACGCCTGCACGAGCGGCGAAATGCGCGGATTGTCCGGCAGGCCGGCATAGATGTGCGGCTTGTCGGCATGGTGCAGCACATACATCACATGCGTGCCGCCCACGCCCGGCGGATCATAGAGTCCGGCCTTGTCGAAGCCGCGCGACTTCAGGTCCTTGATGCGGAAATCCGCCCAGTCCTTCATCTCGTCCTTTGTGCCGAAGACGATCGCCTGCGTCGGGCACGCTTTCTGGCACGCCGGGCCCTGGCCCACCGCCACGCGGTCGGAGCACAGCGTGCATTTGTAAGCCGTGTGATCGACCTTCGAGATGCGCGGAATGTTGAACGGACATCCCTTGATGCAATAGCCGCAGCCGATGCAGTTCTCATGGATGAAATCGACGATGCCGTTCGAATATTGCACGATCGCGCCGGGCGACGGGCAGGCCTTGAGGCATCCCGGATCTTCGCAATGCATGCAGCCGTCCTTGCGGATCAGCCATTCGAGATTGCCGGTGTCCGGATTGTCCCATTCGCTGAAACGCATCAGCGTGAAGGTGTCCGGCGTCAGGTCCATCGGGTTGTCATAAACCCCGTGATTGAAGCCGACTTCTTCGTGGAGATTATTCCATTCGAGGCACGCCGCCTGGCAGGCCTTGCAGCCGATGCATTTGGTGACGTCGATCAGCTTGGCGACCTCAGTCTGCCGTTGGGCCGGAGGCGTAACCTCCGACGCCGACCGGCGCATCACGTCTTTTTCGCCGAAGCGTGGCCTTTCCGCGCCGGGGGCGACGGAGGCGTTGGGAATCGGGGGAAACATCGCGCCGCCCTCCTTAAGCCACCGGCCCGGTCGAGGCCTCGAGATTGACCATGAACGCCTTGAACTCAGGCGTTTCGATATTCGCGTCGCCCACGAACGGCGTCAGCACATTCGCCGGGAAGCCCTTGCGCGCCGCGCCGACAAAGCCCCAGTGGATCGGCACGCCGACCACATGCACGGTCTTGCCGTCGATGGTCATCGGCTTGATGCGCTTGGTGACGACCGCGATGGCGAAAAGTTCGCCCCGCTTCGACCACACCCGCACCCAGCCGCCCTTCGTGACGCCTTTTTCCTTCGCAAGCTCTTCCGAGATCTCAACGAACTGCTGCGGCTGCAGAACCGCGTTCACATGATTGTTCTTGGTCCAGTAGTGGAAATGCTCGGTGAGACGATAGGAGGTCGCGGCGTAGGGGAACGCCGGATCGCCGACATCGGCGAACTGCTTCCAGTCGTCGGCGAACACGCGCGCCACGGGGTTGCCGCGCACTTTCGGCGCGATGACATTCGCGACCGGGCTTTCAAACGGCTCGTAGTGAACCGGGAACGGTCCGTCCCTCATCATTCTTCGCGTGAAGAGTCTGGAAGACCCTTCCGGATTCATGATGAAGGGGCCGACCTCGCGCGGCTTTGCGGTGACCGCGATGTCGGGCACGTCGTAGCCGGCCCATTTCGCGCCGTCCCATTCGATCAGCTTGCGCGACGGATCCCACGGCTTACCGTCGAGATCGCACGACGCGCGATTATACAGGATGCGCCTGTTCGCCGGCCACGCGAACGCCCAGTTGAGATAGGCGCCGGTGTCGTCGGGATCTGAATTGTCCCTCCGCGCCATCATGTTGCCGGCCTCGGTGAAGCTGCCGGAGAAAATCCAGCAGCCGCAGGCCGTCGATCCGTCATCGCGAAGCGTGGCGAAACCCGCGAGCTGCTTGCCCGCCTCCAGGAGCTTCTTGCTGGGATCGTTGGGATCGGCGACGTCGGACAGAACCGAGCCGTTCATTTCCTTCGCCAGCTCTTCGGCGGTCGGTTCGCCGGGATCCTTGTAGGGCCATCGCAGATTGAGGATCGGGTCGGGGAAGACGCCGCCTTCCTTGCGATAGAGCTCCTTCAGGCGCAGGTGAATCTGCGCCATGATCCAGTTGTCCCGCTTTGCTTCGCCAGGAGGCGTGCCGCCCGCCCAGTGCCATTGCAGCCAGCGGCCGGAACTGACCAGCGCGCCGTCGTCCTCCGCGAAGCAGGTGGTGGGCAGCTCCAGCACCTCGGTCTGAATCGCCGCCGGATCGGCCCGATTATAGACGCCGTGATTTTCCCAGAAGCGCGCCGTCTCCGTTTTCAGCGGATCCATGACCACGAGGAGCTTGAGCTTCGACAACGCCTCCGCGAGCTTGGCCTTGTTCGGGAAGGCCTGCAGCGGATTGAACCCCTGGCAGAAATAGAGGTTCATCTTGCCCTGCTTCATCAGCTCGAAGGCGCGCAGGACGTCGTACTGCGTGACGTCGAGCTTGGGCAGATAGTCATAGGCCCAGTTGTTTTCGGCCGTGGCGGCGTCGCCCCACATCGACTTCATGAAACTGACGAAGAACTTTTTATAGTTCTGCCAGTAGCTCATCTGGTTCGGCCGCAGCGGCTTGAAGGCGCGCGTCGACATATAGGCGCCGAAGTCCGCCTCGGTCTCCATCGGGATGTTGAGATAACCCGGGATGAGATTGCTCATCAGCCCGATGTCGGTGAGACCCTGGATATTGGAGTGGCCGCGCAAAGCGTTCATTCCGCCGCCGCGCACCCCGATATTGCCGAGGATGAGCTGCAGCATGGCCATGCCGCGGATGTTCTGCGATCCCTTGGAATGCTGCGTCCAGCCGAGCGCGTACATCGAGGTCATGGTCTTGGTCGGCGAAGAACATTCGCCGATCATCGCGGCGATCTTGAGGAACTTGTCCTTCGGCGTTCCGCAGATGCGCTCGACCATCTCGGGCGTATAGATCGAGACGTGCTGCTTCAGCAGATTCCACACGCAGCGCGGATGCTGCAGCGTCTCGTCTATCAGCGCATAGCCGTCCGGCCCGATCTCATATTCCCAGCTGTCGCGATTATAGTCCCGCTTCTGCTCGTCATAGCCCGTGAACAGGCCGTCCTGATAGGAGAACCCTTCCTTCACGATGTAGGCGGCGTTGGTGAACGCCTTGGCGTAAGCCCACTGAACCTTGTCGTTCTGGATGCACCAGTTGATGAGGCCCATCAGGAAGGCGATGTCGGAGCCCTGCCGGATCGGCGCGTACACGTCCGCGACCGACGCCGAGCGGTTGAAGCGCGGATCGACGACGATGAGCTTGGCGCCGCGGTTGGCTTTCGCCTCCGTGACCCATTTGAATCCGCAAGGATGCGCTTCGGCGGCGTTGCCGCCCATGATGACGACCAGATCCGTGTTCTTGATGTCCGTCCACGAATTGGTCATTGCTCCACGGCCAAAAGTTGGGGCGAGACTCGCCACCGTCGGGCCGTGTCAGACACGCGCTTGATTATCGAACGCCAGAATTCCCGTGCTGCGGACCACTTTATAGGTGGCGAAGGCTGTCTCGTTGGTGGTCGCGGAAGCCGCGAGGAAGCCGGTCGTCAACCAACGATTGACGCTGACGCCGGCGGCGTTCTTCGTCACGAAGTTCGCGTCGCGGTCGTCTTTCATCGCGCGCGCGATCTTGTCGAGCGCCGCGTCCCACGAAATCGGCTCGAACCTGTCCGAACCTGCTTTGCGCAGCATCGGCTGGGTGAGGCGCGACTCGGACTTCACGATATCGCGCAGCGCCGCGCCTTTCGGGCAGAGCGTGCCGCGATTGGTCGGGTGGTCGGCGTCGCCTTCGATATGGACGATGTCGGCCTTCTCGCCTTTGCGCAGATCGCCCTTGGAATAGATGATGATGCCGCAGGCCACCGAGCAGTAGGTGCAGGTGTTGCGCGTCTCGGTCGTGTTGACGAGGTGAAACGGCTTAACGGCGGCGGCGACGGCTGCTTCCGCCTCCCCGAACCCCAGGGCGCCAATCGCGGTCCCTGCGATTCCCGCTCCGGACATTCTTAAAAATGTCCGACGCGAAAGTTCCATGTTCATCCGTGGGCTCTCCCAGGCGGCGAGTGTCCCGTCGAACGACGGGCGCTTCATTAGTAAGCGTATTTTTGAGCTAGTCTAATGTCAAACTTCGCGTTGGAAGCAGGATAGATTCGCACGCGATGCTGCGGCGCAACCCAAGCGTTTCACGACACAAAGGCGAGTATCGCGATTGCGCTGCACAATGAATGGCGCTTCGCAGGATATGATTTGACGTGATGGCGCGCATCGCGCAGCGTAGCTGGGTGGACGCATTGAAAGCTCCCGCGTGTCGGGGCGTTGCTCGTCGTCAAGTCGCGCTGGCGTTGATATCCCTCGCGCTCGCGTCTCATCGGAAACCAGCTTACGCAACGTCGGGCGGCGCGGTTGCGCTGCGCGATCCCGCGCCCCCTCTCTTTTTACAGACGCTCGATGGCGCTCCGCGCGGCCTTGAGGCGTTTCGCGGGAAGGCGGTCATCGTTCACTTCTTCGCGACATGGTGCGAACCGTGCCGCGAGGAGATGGCGGGCCTCTCGCGGCTCGCCGAGCGAATCAGGCGGCGGCCTGTCGTTTTGCTTGCCGTCGATGTCGGCGAGGCGCCGTTGCGCGTGCGTCGCTTCTTCGAGCGTCAGCCGATCCCCTTCTCTATTTTGCTCGACGAAAATCGCGACGCCATGAAAGCGTGGAAAGTCGCCGCGCTGCCGAGCAGTTTCATTCTCGATCCGTCTCACGCGCTGCGTGTCTTCGCCGCCGGCCCTGTGGACTGGGATGACGCCGCCGCGCTGCAGGTGATCGACTCCGTCATTGATCCGAATGCGCAACCGCTCGGCATGAGCTTGCCGCCGCTCCAGCAACGAAAGGAATGCAGCGATGATCCAACGCCGTGAATTCATGCGCGCCGGCGCCGCGCTCGCAGCGAGCGCCGCCATGAGCCGCCCGTCGTTCGCTCAGTCGAACCCCGAGATATTTTCTCCCAGGCCAGGCGCGTGGCGCAGTTTCGAGGTCGTCACCACCCTCGAACTCACGCCCGTCGATGGCAGGGCGGGCCCGGCGCAGGCCTGGGCGCCGGTTCCGGCCTTCTCGGCAGAGGACTGGTTCAGGCCGCGCGGCAGCAGTTGGACCACCAACGCGGCCTCGGCGGCTCTGGTGAAGGATCCGCGCTATGGATCGGAGATGCTGCATCTGACCTGGGCTCCGGGCGAACAGAAGCCCTCCGTCGAGATCAGGTCGAAATTCTCCACCCGGGGTCGCGCCACGGACTTCTCGAAGCCAGGCGCGCCGAAACCGCTCAGCGCCGAGGAGCGCGCGCTGTTCCTGGCTGCGACCGACCTCATCCCGACCGGAGGCCTTGTAAAATCCACGTCGGACAAGATCACGTCAGGCAAGGTTGGCGACGTCGAGAAAACGCGCGCCATCTATGAATGGATCGTGGACAACACCTACAGAAATCCCGCGACGCGCGGATGCGGAACGGGCGACATCGCCTCGCTGTTGGCGAGCGGCGATCTCGGCGGCAAATGCGCCGATCTCAACGCGCTGTTTGTGGGCCTCGCGCGGGCGGCCGGCATTCCGGCGCGCGATATTTATGGCGTGCGCGTGGCGCCGTCCGCCTTCGGCTACAAGAGCCTCGGCGCTGGCGGACCGACGATCACCAAGGCGCAGCATTGCCGCGCCGAAGCCTGGTTGGAGGGGTTCGGCTGGGTCGCGATGGACCCGGCGGACGTTCGCAAGGTCGTTCTCGAAGAGCCGCCGGGCAAGAACGCCGTCGACGACGCCAAGGTCGTCGCGGCGCGCAAGGCGCTGTTCGGCGCCTGGGAGGGTAACTGGCTCGCTTACAATGACGGCCATGACATCGCCCTGCCCGGCTCCAGCGGACCGAAGCTCGGCTTTCTGATGTATCCGCAGGCCGAGGTCGCCGGGCTGCGCCTCGATTGCCTAGACCCCGATACGTTCAGGTATACGATCACATCGGCTGAAATTTCGGCCTGATCGCGCCCGATCATTTGCCGGATCGCGGAAGCGATCCGGCGCCCGTGAAGACAACCCAGCCGAAAGTCCCTCATGCTCGACAAGCCCTCTGACGGTCAGCCGTTTCGCCTCACCAGCCTCGCGCATGGCGGCGGCTGCGGCTGCAAGCTTTCGCCCTCCGTGTTGCGGGAATTGCTGGCGGAGCAGCCGCTTGCCGGCCCGTTCGAACGCCTTCTCGTGGGGTCGGAGACGGCGGACGACGCGGCCGTGTGGAAACTCGACGACGAGACCTGCCTCATCGCCACCACCGATTTCTTCATGCCCATGGTCGATGACCCGTTCGTCTTCGGCCGCGTCGCGGCGACCAACGCGATCTCCGACATTTACGCCATGGGCGGAAAGCCGATTCTCGCTCTCGCCATTCTGGGCATGCCGCTCGGCAAGCTCGAGCCGGAAATCGCGCGCGAAATCCTCAAGGGGGGCGCGTCGATCGCCGCGGAGGCCGGCATTCCGGTCGCCGGCGGGCATTCGATCGACTCGCCCGAGCCCATTTACGGCCTCGCCGTGATCGGAACGGCGAAACCGGAGCATATTCGAAAAAACAGCGGCGCGCGCGCCGGCGACGCCTTGATTCTGACCAAGCCGCTTGGCGTCGGCGTCTACTCGGCGGCTTTCAAGAAGGATGCGCTGCCACTGAGCGCCTACGGCGAAATGATCGCGTCCATGACCTTGCTGAACCGCGTCGGCTCGGAACTGGGCAAGGATCCGAGCGTGCATGCGATGACCGACGTGACCGGCTTCGGCATCCTCGGTCATGCGCTCGAAATGGCGCGGGGCTCCGGCCTCGCGATCGAAATCGACCTGGACTCCTTGCCCTGGCTCGCGGACGCCGAAATCCTCGCGCGGCAGGGCTTCGTCACCGGCGCGTCGCATCGCAACTGGGCGAGCTATGGCGACGCCGTCAAGCTGCCGGATGGCTTGCCAGACTGGCGTCGTCACCTGCTCGCCGACCCGCAGACATCAGGCGGTCTGCTGGTCGCCTGCGCGCCGGAGGCCGCCGAAAACATCCTGAAGACGATCCGCTCGGCGGGCTATTCACGCGCCGCGCTCATCGGGCGCGCGGTCGCGGGCGAACCGTCGATCAGGATCATCGCCGCTGAAAACGCGCCGCGCGGCTGACGTTTCCGCTCCGATCCGTCCGCGCTGCGTCACGGCGTGGGCATAGACGCAGTCGCGTCGGACGGATCGTCGCGGACCGTGCGCAGCTCATACCAGAGCGCGTTCAGAATCCCCACGGAAGCGGCGAGGCCAAGTCCGAGAATCCAGGAGAAGTACCACATGGCGCCTTCGCTCCCCTTCGTTTCAATAGGAGTGACCGGATTTCTTGACGCTGGTCTCGCTGACCTTGCCCCACAACACGCGATAAACCCACGCCGTGTAGCCCAGAATGATCGGCATGAAGACAGCGGTCACCAAGAACATGTTGAGCAGCGTTCCACGGCTCGACGAGGCGTCGAACACCATCAGCGAATGATTCGGGTTCGTGCTCGACGGCAGCAGGACGGGAAACATGGCGAGTCCGACGGTGGCGACGATCATCATCACGCCGAGCTTGGAGGCGAGAAATGTCAGCCCCTCGCGGCGCGCCCTGAAGCCAAGCGCGGCGAGCAGCGGCGCAACGACTCCAAGAGCGGGTGCGACCCAAAGCCAGGGATGCGCCTGAAAATTCGCCAGCCACGCGCCGCCGTCTGCGACAACGGTCTTGCGCAGCGGGTTTGACGGGCCGCTCCAGTCGATCGGGCTCGTGACGCGATAGCCGCCGAGCAGGCCAAGCCACACCAGCACGCCTCCGCCCGCGAAGAGAATGGACGTGATGAGCGCCGCCTTCGATCCCATCGCCGCCGCGCGGTCCGAGACCGTCCCTTCCGCCTTGAAGGTCAGCCACGCGGCGCCGTGCATCACGATCATCGCCAGCGAAACGAGACCGCAATAAAGCGCCACGGGATTCAGCAGTCCGAACAGGTTGCCTTCATAGATCGGCCGAAGATCGGGCGTGAAATGAAAGGGGACGCCGCGCAAGGCGTTACCGACCGCTACGCCGAAGATCAGCGCCGGCACGGCTCCGCCGACGAAGAGAGCCCAGTCCCAGCGGCTGCGCCAGACCGGATCTTCCTTCTTCGACCGGTATTTGAAACCGACTGGCCGCAGGATGAGCGCCATGAGCACGAGGAACATCGCGAGATAGAAGCCTGAGAAGCTCAATGCATAGAGCGCCGGCCACGCCGCGAAGATCGCCCCGCCTCCGAGAATGAACCAGACCTGATTGCCTTCCCAGATGGGGCCGACCGTGTTGATCGCGACCCGTCGCTCCACATCCGTTTTGGCGACGAAAGGCAGCAGCGCGCCGACCCCGAGGTCGAAACCGTCCGTCGCGGCGAAACCGATCAGCAGAACGCCAAGCAGAACCCACCAGATGATCCGCAGCGTGCCATAATCGAAAAGAAATTCGATCATCGTCATATCCCTTTCCGACTCGCCGTCACTCGGCGGGCTGCAGGCGCTGGGTCGAAGCGCCAGGCCGCAAGGTCTCCACGACCTCGGCGACCTCAGGCCCCTTGCGGATCGCGGCCAGCATCAGCTTCACCTCGATCACCGCGAGCACGCCATAGAGCAGGGTGAAGCCGGCGATGGTGAGCAGCAGATTCGTGACCCCGAGTTCCGATGTCGCGAGGAAGGTCGGCAGCACGCCTTCGATGATCCAGGGCTGCCGTCCGAACTCGGCGACGAACCAGCCGATCTCGACCGCGATCCATGGCAGAGGGATGGCGAGCAGGGCCATCCGGAACAGCCAGCGCGGCGCTTCCGTCTCCCGCATCGTGTGCCACAGCGACACCAGGAAGATGGCGAGCAGCAGGAAACCGCAGGCGACCATGATCCGGAAGCTGAAGAACAGCGCCGGCACATAGGGCACCGTGGACCAGGCCGCGTCCTTGATGTTCTGCTCGGTCGCCTGGCGGGGATCCGCAACGAACCGCTTGAGAAGGAGCGCGTAGCCCATATCCTTCTGTGAATCGGCGAAGGCGGCGCGCGCTGCGGCGTCGTTTCGATCGGCTTTCAATTTCTCAAGCGCGTCATAGGCGACGAGGCCGTCCCGAATGCGCGCCTCCGCTCTTTCCACGAGCTGATCGATGCCCGGAATCTCCTTGTCGATCGAACGTGTGCCGATCAGACCCATCACCCAGGGGATATGGATGGCGAAATGCGTCTTCTTGTCGCTCTGGCTCGGAATGCCGAACAGCGTGAACGAAGCCGGTGCGGGCTCTGTCTCCCACATCGCCTCGATCGCCGCGAGCTTCATTTTCTGGTTGTCCGTAAGAGCGTAGCCGCTCTCGTCGCCAAGCACGATGACCGACAGCGCCGAGGCGACGCCGAAAGCGGCCGCGATCACGAACGAGCGTTTCGCCAGCGCGATGTGGCGTCCCTTGAGCAGATACCAGCCGGACACGCCGAGCACGAAGGTCGCGCCGCAAAGATAGCCGGCCGACACGGTATGGACGAACTTCGCCTGCGCCACCGGATTCAACAGCACGGCGGCGAAATCCGTCACCTCCATGCGCATCGTTTCCGTATTGAACGAAGCGCCGACCGGATTCTGCATCCAGCCGTTCGCGATCAGAATCCAGAGGGCCGACAGATTGGTGCCCAGCGCCATCAGCCATGTCACGGCCAGATGGGCGCGCGCCGACAGGCGGTCCCAGCCGAAAAAGAACAGCCCGACGAAGGTCGCTTCGAGGAAGAAGGCCATCAGCCCTTCGATGGCCAGCGGCGCGCCGAACACGTCGCCCACATAGTGCGAGTAGTAGGCCCAGTTCATGCCGAACTGGAACTCCATGGTCAGGCCTGTCGCCACTCCGAGAGCGAAATTGATCCCGAACAGGACCCCCCAGAACTTCGTCATGTCCCGCCAGACGGCGCGGCCAGTCATGACGTACACTGTCTCCATCATGGCGATGAGAATCGACAGGCCGAGCGTCAGCGGCACGAACAGGAAATGATAGAGGGCCGTCAGCGCGAACTGGAGCCGCGAGAGATCGACCAGCAGGAAATCTATCATCGAGTCTACCTTTCGCGGCTGCTCGTATATCGGCTCCGCAGACGTTTATTTGACTTGTATCAATTCGCAGCAAGTCAAGGTATCCGCTATGAGAGGCTTGTGACAATCGCCTTTCAAAAGCCGGCCGCAACGCCACTCGCGTCTGATGAGGCCAGGAGCTTCGGCGCGCTCGGCCTCGCGCGCCGCTGCGCGCGATCGCCCCTGAGGCGCGTGGTCGCAGCGCAGCTCGCGCGCGTGATTCTGCGGCTCTGCTTCGCCGGCGCGGTCGCCGCGATCGTCGGCCGGCTCGTCATGAGCGAGGAGGCGTCCCTCTGGCTTGTCCTCGCGGCTCCGTTATTGCTGGTCCTCGCGGCGGCGGCGGGCGCGGACGCGGACCGGGCGCAGGCGAATGCTGAGACGCGCGTCGCGACCGATCTGCGGGAGGCTGTCGGTCGCCGGCTCGTCGCCATGCCCGCCCGGCGAGTACAATCGCTGCCGGCCGGCCGGCTGATCGTGAGCGCGCAGCGTCATCCCGAAGCTGTCGCGGCGCTCGTGGTGGGCCATCAGGCGGCGACGCTGATGATGGCCGCCGGGCCGCTGGCCGCGGCGTCCGCCCTGGCGCTTGTCTCCTGGCCGTCCGCGCTGACGGTGCTCGCGCTGACGCCGGTGATGATCGTGTTTTTCGTGCTGCTGGGCGAGACGATCCGGCGGCGCGCTCAGACGCAGGAAGAGGCCTTCGGTTATCTCGCCGGACAGTTCGCCGACCGGCTCCGCGCGCTGCCCACGATTCTCGCGAACGACGCCCTGGCCGGCGAGGAAGCGAAACTGACGCGGCGGCTGACGATTTACGCGGCGCGCACGATGGAGGTTCTACGGATAGCTTTTCTGAACGCCGCGGCGATCGATTTCTTCACGTCGCTGTCCATTGCGATGCTCGCCGTCTTTCTCGGGCTCGGACATCTCGGACTGGCGACGATGCCGGGCTTCTCACATCTTGAACTCTGGCGGAGCATGTTCATTCTGATGATCGCGCCGGAGTATTTCTCGAGTTTCCGGCGCTATGCGGAGCAATATCACGCCAAGGCCGAGGGGCTCGCCGGCGCCGCAGCGCTGGACCGGCTTCTCGACGATCAGCCGCTCGCCGAACTCGCCGCCGCCTCGCGCGGCGGTTTGCGGATCGAGGATCTCCCGCCGCGCGGGCTGGTCGTGATTACGGGTCCGAGCGGCGTCGGCAAGACGGTGCTGCTGCGCAGGCTCGCGGGCGTCGACCGTGCGTCAGGCCGTGACGATGCGTGTGCGGGGTTTCCCGCTCCCGTCTGGGTATCGACGGACTCCTTCGTGCCTTCGGGAACCTTGGAGAAAGCAATCGCCTGGAACGTGGAGAACGCGCCGCGGCCGCGCGTGCTGTGGGCCGCCGAAGAAGTCGGACTGCTTGATGACGAGCGGCTGCCCGGAGGACTTGACGCAAGGATAGACAAGGATGGCGCGAACCTGTCGGGCGGGCAGCGTCTGCGCGTCGCCGTCGCGCGCGCGCTTTTGAATGAACGTCCCGTATTTGCGGACGAGCCCACCGCGAAGCTCGATCCCTTAACCGCCGACAAGGTCCGGCGCGCGCTTCGCGGCCTCGCGGAACGAGGGCTGGTGGTTACGGCGAGTCACGACGCGGCGCTGGCCGCATTGGCGGACCGGGTCGAGACCCTGTCCGGCGATCCGGCGCAGGAAGATGTTCAATGACGACGCCGGTCGAAAAGCCGATCGACGCTGAGATCGCGCCGACGGCGGCGGACAGCCGCCCCTACTGGCGCTACGCGCTGGCGCTTGCGGTGACCGGAGTTCTGTGCGGCGTGCTCCTCGGCGGGCTTTCCGCATGGTTTCTCGGGTCGGTCGCTCTCGCCGGGCTGACGACCGCCGCCTTCGCGTTCAACTTTCATACTCCGGGCGCGCTGGTCCGGCTGTTCGCCATCGGCCGCACCGTCGCGCGCTACGGCGAGCGTCTGGCTGGCCACAAGGCCGCGCTCACCGATCAGGTCGCGCGCCGCGCCGCTATTTTTCGCGCGATGGCGAGCGCGCCGGCCACGCGCGCCGCAAGTTGGCAGTTCGGCGATCAGGCGCGCCTTACCGATTATCTCGATGACGTCGAGGACATCGACTATGCGCGCCTGCGCGTCGACCTTCCCGCCGCGATGATCGGGCTGGGGTTGCTGGGAGGAGCGATCGCCACGCTGATCGTCGCGCCGTGGGGCGTTCTGCCGCCCGCCGCTCTGCTGGCGTTTCTGGCTTTATTCGCCCGGAAGGCGCGGCGCGCCATCGCCGCGACCCACGAGCGAGCGCGCGCCGACCGCAGCGACGGCGCCTCGCGACTGGGAGCCGCGCTCGCCGCTGTCGTTCCATTGCGCGCGGAGCGCGCATGGGAAAGAAGCTGCGTCGCGGCGCTCGCGCGATTCAACGAGGCCGACAGCCGCGTGCTCGCGATTCGACGGATGCAGGCGGCCTGCGACGCCGCCGCCGTATTGATCGGCCCGGTCGCCGCGCTTTCCACCCTTGGCGCCGCCTGGCTTCAGGGCGCTCGCGGCGAGGCGTTTCTCACGCCGGTGTTCCTTGCGTTCGCCTGGCTTGCGCTCGGCGAATTGACGCAGAACGCATCGCGGCTGCTCGTGGCCGACGTTCGGCGCGCCGCCGCCCTGCGGAGCGCCGCGGCGTGGACGCCCCCGGATGCGCAGCCTGCCGCGCGGCCTATGCGCCGCGTGCGACGCCTCGATAGCGGTTCTCTTCAACGCCGCGCGCCCGACGGCCGCCCCATCGGCCGCGCTTTGCCGCTGACTTTGAAAACGGGATCGCCCCTGATCCTGACCGGGCCGAGCGGAGCGGGAAAAACGAGCCTTCTGAAGCAGATCGCCGGCTGGACCAGCGAAGACGTCTTTGTCTCCGACGAAGGCCCTGTTTCCGCGGCGGAGCGGCGCGGCATGGCGATGTATTGCCCCCACGACGCCGCCGTCCTCGCAGACACGGTGCGCGCCAATCTGTTCGCCGCATCCCGCGAGGACAGCGAATTGCGCGACGCGCTCGCCGCAGTCGAACTTGCGGACCGCATCGCCGAAGCCGGCGGCCTCGACGCCTGGATCACGCAGGACATGCTGTCGCTCGGCGAGGCGCAGCGGTTGAATCTCGCGCGGGCGTGGCTCTCGGACAAGCCGCTCATTCTGCTCGACGAGCCGACCGAGCATCTCGACGCCGCGCAGGGGCGGCGCATTATCGCGCGCCTGCTCGCGCGCCTGAGCGATCGCATGGTCGCGCTGTCGAGCCACCGCGCGATCGACGCGCCAGGAGCCGCCGTGACGCCCTTGTGACGCGCAAGCCGGTTCGGCGTCCGTTTTGATCTGTGCTAAAGTATTTTCGGGCGAAGCGGGCGTCGGCTCGCGTGAAGAAAATGCAATAAATAAAGACTGAAGAGCAATTCCGTCATTCGGAAAATTGCGGAACTGCTCGAGTCGGAGTTGAGGACTTGGCCTGCGGTCGCTTTCCGACGCATTCCAGCCAAAGCGTGAAAGGGGGCCGCTCCGGTCTATGAATCTTCGTTTTCTGGAAACCTTCGTCTGCGCGGCGAGGCTCAAGAGCTTCAGCCTCGCGGCTGAAAAACTCAACATGTCGCAGGCCGCCGTGTCGAGCCGCATTGGGGCGCTGGAGGCGGAGCTTGGCGTCAAGCTCTTCGAGCGCGACGCGCGGGGCGTGCGCGTTACCCCGCTCGGGGCTGAAGCGTTGTCGCGGGCCGAGGACATCGTCCGCCGAGTCGCCGACTTCCGCCAGAGCCTCGTCGATCCGCTCGCGCTGCGCGGTTCAATCCGCATCGGGGTCATCGACACCATCACGCACTCTTGGCTGCCGCAGTTCATCGAGCGCGTGCGAATGTCCTATCCGCGCGTAGCCGTTCAGCTCGCCGTCGATTCGAGCCTCAACCTGGCGCGCGAACTGACAGAAGGAACGGTCGATCTCGCGCTCATCCTGGGTCCCGTCATGGCGAAGGGCGTTGTGAACACGGATCTCGGGGCCTTCCCTTGCCTGTGGGTGGCCGGACAGAACGTTTCCTTTCCAAGCCGGCAGCTTCTGATCGGCGACATCGCGGCGAAACCCATCCTCGCCTATTCGCGCGACAGCCCGCCGCATCAGGAAATCATGCAGTTGCTCCGCGAAGGCGGCGTGGACAATCCGCAGATTTACAACTGCAACTCCCTGGCGACCACGATCCGGCTGGCGCTTGACGGGCTTGGCGTGGGGCCGTTGCCGACAGGCGTTATCGACGGGCATCTCGCAAGCGGCGCGCTGCAACCCCTATGGACGAATGTCCGCAGCCTGCGCCTGTCGTGTCATGCGGCCTATCGCGACGATCACGCCAACCCTGTCGCGCCCGCGTTCGCCGATATCGCTCGGGAGTCGGCTCTTGCTTTCGCGAGCCACGCGGGTCACGACAGGTTGAGCATACAATAGCGACATGCTGCAGCGCAGCACAAGAAAAACTTATAGCTTCGAGCAAAAAAAAAGCGTTTGTGCGCATCTACGGCTTCCGCTTCTTTCCGCCAAACTTCAGGGAGGCGAACATGAAAACGACCCTTGTTCAAATGAACTCGCAAGGCGACAAGGCCGCCAATCTTGACGCCGCCGAGAAGCTTATCGAGCGGGCCGTGGCGGAGGAAAAGCCCGACCTCGTTGTCCTTCCGGAGCTCTTCGCCTATCTCGGCGTCGACCCGGCGGCGATCCACGCCAGCGGCGAGACGTTCCCCGACGGCGAAAGCTATCAGCGCATGCAGAAGCTGGCCCGGCGCCTGAAGGTCGCCATCCATGCCGGCAGCGTCGTGGAGCGTCGGGGCAACCGCTTCTATAACACCACGGTTGTTTTCGACTCGAGCGGCGCGGAGATCGCGCGCTACAGCAAAATCCATCTGTTCGACGTCGAAGTGCCCAACGGGGCGAGCTTCCGCGAGTCCGACACCATGTCGCGCGGCGAGGACATCGTCACCTACAAGCTCGGCGATGCGACTGTGGGCTGCGCGATCTGCTACGACCTGCGTTTTCCCGAGCTTTTCCGCAAACTTCGCGACAAGGGCGCCGATGTCATCGTCCTGCCCGCCGCCTTCACCCTGGCGACCGGCAAGGACCACTGGGAGCCGCTCATCCGCGCCCGCGCGATCGAGACGCAGACCTATTTCCTGGCTGCCGGCCAGGCGCTGTCCTTCGCCGAAGGCCGGAAGTGGAACTGGGGCCACTCGATGGTCGTCGACCCCTGGGGTCATATCGTCGCGCAGGCGTCCGACGGGGTCGGCCTGACCAGCGCGCGCCTCAACCTCGCCAAGGTCGAGGAAGTCCGAGGACAGATTCCGGTCGCCACTCATCACGTGCTGAACTGAGCAGACATCCCATGTTCACAGTCAACGACATGCCGCCGCAGATCGACGCCTCCCTCGTCGATCTTCTCGAACAGGCGGAAACCGCCACCATCGGCCACGTGCTTTACGAGGGGTTCGTCGATCGCCGCATCGCGCCGCTGCTGCCGGGCAGGCGGATCGCCGGCACGGCGGTCACGTTGCGGCTGCCGCACGCCGATTCGACCTTGCTGCATTATGCCACCAAGCTGGTGCGGCCCGGCGACATCGTGCTCATTGATCGCTGCGGCGACGACAAGTACGCTTGCTGGGGCGGCGGCCTGACCCTGGCGATGAAACTGGCGGGCGTGAAGGCGGGAATCATCGACGGGCCGGCGACCGATCTCTCGGAGATCAAGGAATTTGACCTGCCGATGTGGAGCCGCGGCCTGTCGTCCATCACCACCCGCCTGCTGGGAATCGAAGGCGCCATGAACACGCCGATCAGCGTCGGCGGCCAGGTGGTCAGGCCCGGCGACGCCATCCTGGCGGACGAGCAGGGCGTGCTGGTGATGTCGCCGAAGATCGCGCGTGAAGCGGCCGAGCGGGCGATTGCGATGCAGAAGAACGAAGCGCTGATGCACAAGCGTCTGCGGGCGGGCGAGAAGCTGCCCGACATTTCGGGCGCGACGGCGATCGTCGAAGCGAAAATGACGAAGTCGGCATAATCGTTGAAAACAAGACAGACAGGTGAGGAGCGCTGACATGCTGAAGATTGCCAGGAGAATTGCACTCGCGACGATCGCGGGCGGCCTGATGGCGACGCCCGCTCTCGCGGAGACCACGGTGACTTTCGCCGGGTACAGCGGCCTCTATCAGGATCTGTACACGAAGACGGTGATCGATCCCTTCATGAAGGCGAATCCCGACATCAAGGTCGTGTACTTCACCCCCGGCAACTCGGCGGCCATCCTCGGCGCGTTGCGCGCCCAGAAAAGCGCGCCGCAGATCGATGTCGCGATGATGGACATTTCCATCGCCAAGGCTGGCTCCGACGAGGGGCTTTTTGATCCGATCGACGAAAAAGTCACCTCGCACGTCAAGGATCTCTATCCGCAGGCGCTGATGCCCGGCGCAAACCTCGCCGGCATGACCTTCGACAGCCTTGTGCTCGTCTATGACAAGACCGTGGTCAAGAAAGCGCCGACCTCCTGGCGCGCGCTCTGGGATCCGTCCGTCGACCGCAAGATCGCGCTGCACGCCGCTCCCGACATTCTCGGCATCGCGCTCACCGTGGTGCTCGACAAGATGGCCGGCGGGACCGATTGGAATCACAATCTCGACAAGGGCGTCAAGGAGATGGAGACGCTCGCCCCGCATGTGATGACCTGGGATCCGAAGCCGGATCTGTGGGGCATGATCATGGCCCAGCAGGCCGCGATGGGCGTCGGCTACAACGCCCGCTCGCAGGTGTTCGCCGATCAGCCGAACAGCGTGCTGGCCGCTTCTATCCCGGACGAGGGAACTCTTTTCCAGATCAACGCCGTGACGCTTGTGAAGAATGCGCCGCAGTCGGCCGCCGCCAAAAAGCTGGTTGACTACATGCTCAGCCCCGAAGCCCAGAAGCGTTTCGCGGAAGCGATGTTCTACGGCCCCACGAACAAGAAGGTGGTCCTGACCCCCGAAGCCCAGAAGCGCATTTCGCCCAGCGACATGAGCAAGGTCATCGACGTCGACTGGCTCGCTCTCGCCGCCATTCGCGACAAGCTGACGCAGGATTGGCGGCGTCGGGTCATTCCCCTCAGCCGCTGACGTCGAACGGACGCCCATGACCAGTCCGGCGACGCGCGGCCCGGCCGCCACGACCGACGACGGCTATCTGTCGTTGGTCGATCTCTCGAAGCGCTATGAAAACTTCACGGCGGTCCACGGCCTGAATCTCAAGGTGCCGCGAGGAGAACTCGTGGCCCTTCTCGGCCCCTCCGGTTGTGGAAAGACGACGACGCTCCGGATGATCGCCGGACTCATTGCGGCGTCTTCCGGCCGCGTGGTGGTCGCAGGGTCGGATATCACGGAGCGGCCTCCCTATAGCCGCGACATGGGCGTCGTGTTTCAGAGCTACGCCCTTTTCCCGCACATGACCGTCGCGAAGAATATCGCCTTTGGCCTCGAGATGCGCCGCGTTCCCAAGGCGGACATCGCGAAGCGCGTCAGCGACGCGATCGCGATGGTGCGGCTTGGCGGCATGGAGCATCGCCGGCCGCGTGAGCTGTCAGGCGGACAGCAGCAGCGCGTGGCGCTCGCGCGCGCGCTGGTGATCCAGCCGTCGATTCTTCTCTTCGACGAGCCGCTGTCCAACCTCGACGCCAAGCTGCGCGACGAGATGCGATCCGAGATTCGCGATATTCAGCAGCGTCTCGGCATCACCGCCGTGTTTGTCACGCACGATCAGGCCGAGGCGCTCGCCATGTGCGACAAGGTTGCGGTGATGAACGCCGGCCGCCTCGAGCAATATGGCGCTCCGGTCGACCTCTACGAACGCCCCGCCAATCCCTTCGTCGCCTCGTTTGTCGGGCGCATCAATCGGCTTCCGGGCAAGGCCGCCGGCGACAGCGCGACTGTCGGGCGTTTTGCGCTACGCACTCCGACGCCGGCGACGGGCGACATCGAGTTGATGATTCGCCCTCACAGGATCGGCATCGACGCGCCGCCGCCGGACGGATCGTTCAACCGCGCCCAGGGCGTCATCAAGCGCGTCACCTATGTCGGCGATCTGATCCAGTATGAGGTCGACATCGACGGTCTGCTCTGCGCCGTCGAGCAGCCGACGACGGCGGCCCGAACCGGCGCCGCGACAGGCGCGCCGGTCGATCTGTATTGGCGCGTGGAAGACACGCTCGTCTTTCCGCGAAGCGCGTGAGGCCACCATGGCGGCCGTTGACGCGCAGAATCAGCCCCGGCGCCTCGGTCTCGCGATCGCGTTGCTCGCGCCGATCACGCTGGTCAATCTCATTGTCTTTATCTACCCGATCATCAACCTGCTGCGCATCTCGTTCAACGTCGCGTTGCCCGGCGGCGGCATCGGGCCGGAGTTCACCTGGGAGAACTGGGTCAAGCTCGCCGAGGACAGCTACTATCTGGAGATCGTTCTCCGCTCCGTGGGCGTCAGCCTGCTGATCACCTTTCTGACGCTGCTCTGCTCCTATCCGATCGCTCTGTTTCTTCACCGATATGAGGGCTCCTGGCGCACCTTTTTCTTCGTGCTGGTCGTCTCGCCGCTCCTCACATCGGCAGTCGTGCGCACCTATGGCTGGGTCGCCGTTCTCGCGGACGCCGGCCTGATCAACAACGTCCTCTCTTTCTTTGGCGCGAAAAGTCCCACGCGCCTGCTCTACAACGCAACCGGAATCATCATCGGCCTCACCGAGATCCTGATGCCCTACATGATCCTGTCCCTGCTCGCGGGGTTCGGTCGGCTCGATCCCCGCTGCGAGGAAGCGGCGCTGACGCTGGGCGCCCGCCCCTTTCAGAAATTCTGGCGCATCGTGGTGCCGCTGACGGCGCCGGGAATCGCGCTCGGATGCCTTCTCTGCTTCGTGCTCGCCCTGTCCTCCTTCATCACGCCGCGCATTCTTGGCGGCGGCCGGGTCTTCCTCCTCGCCACGGAGATCTACGATCAGGCGGTTGTGACGCTGAACTGGCCCGCGGCGGGAACGCTCTCGATCCTTGTTCTCGCCATCTTCGGCGCCGCGCTCGTGGTCTATACGCGCGCGCTGCGCTCGTTCGACTGAGGCCGGCGCGATGGAAAACAATATCCGCTGGCCGCTCAAGGTCGCCGTCGCCATATTGCTGCTGTTTCTGCTCGTCCCGGTGCTGATCGTCATTCCGCTGTCGTTCAGCAACGAGAACACGCTGCGCTTTCCGCCATCGAGCTGGAGCCTGCGCTGGTATGGCGAGTTTCTGGCCGACCAGAGAATGCTCGGAGCGTTTCGGGTCAGCCTGGTCATGGCGGCGCTTGTCACCAGCGCCACTTTGTTGATCGCGCTGCCGGCCGCCTATGTGATCGTGCGGCTGAAAACGGCCGGGTCGGAGTTTCTCTACAATCTTTTCACCTCGCCGCTGCTTCTGCCCACGATTGTTCTCGGACTGGCGATTCTGATCATTTTCGCGTCCGCCGGGCTCCTTGGCACCTATACCGGCATCGCGCTCGGGCATCTGGTGCTGACGCTGCCCTATGCGTTGCGCATTCTGGTCACGGCTCTTGGCGGCGCCCCGATCATCATCGAGGAGGCGGCCGCCTCGCTCGGCGCCCGCCCCTTCACCGTGTTCCGGCGGATCACGCTGCCCACGATCGCGCCCGGCCTGTTCTCGGCCGGCGCCTTGAGCTTCCTCGTGTCTTTCGACGAGGTCGTGATCACGCTGTTCCTGGCCGGCCCGCGCGTCACCACGCTGCCGGTGGAAATGTTCCGCCGCCTCGACACGCGGTCCGATCCGATGATCGCCGCGATTTCCGTGCTGACGATCAGCATGACGCTGCTCGTTGTTCTGATCGTCCATCGCAGCGTCGGCCTGACGAAGAGTTTCGGCCGCTGACCGGGCTTCTTTGAGGAATTCCGGCGCATTTTGCCGGGTTCGGCCCGGCGGCGATGCTCCTGCATCCTGACGACCTGCCGCCCAGCGGGTTCCTCCGCCGGCCGGAGACCGACGGCGCGCGGGCGGCCTGGCGCTTGCCTCGGTCTTCGCGCTCCGTTAACACGCCATCGTTAGGGTCATCAGGGCCGCGGAGCGCGGCTGGAGAGCGAAGCGTGTCCAAGGGCCTTGCCATTGCGACGACTGCTGCGGGCTGGAACGCCCGCTCGCTCCTTATCGGCCTCCTTCTTCTTAGCCGCCCCTGAGGGCCGGCCGGGCGCAGCGCCTGGGCTCTCAGGGGATCGCATCGCCAACGAACCCATGAGCGCCTCGACCAGCAGGCGGGCGCGCCCGACAGGAAGGAACATCCGATGACCGCCTCCGCCAAGGACCGCGTCCTCATCTTCGACACCACGCTGCGCGACGGCGAGCAATGCCCCGGAGCGACGATGGGGCTGGCTGAAAAACTCCAGGTGGCCGAGCTGCTCGACGCGATGGGCGTCGACATCATCGAGGCCGGCTTCCCGATCGCCTCCAACGGCGATTTCGAAGCCGTGGCCGAGATCGCGCGCCGCACCCAGAACGCCGTGGTGGCCGGTCTCGCCCGCGCCATATCAGCCGACATCGCGCGCGCCGGCGAGGCGGTGAAGCAGGCGCGGCGCGGCCGCATCCACACCTTCGTCTCCACCTCGCCGATCCATCTCGAGCATCAGATGCGCAAGAGCGAGGAGGAGGTGCTGGCGATCGTCCATGACACCGTCACGCAGGCGCGCAATCTCGTCGATGACGTCGAATGGTCCGGCATGGATGCGACCCGCACGCCGATCGACTATCTCTGCCGCTGCGTCGAGGTCGCCATCAAGGCCGGGGCGACGACGATCAACCTGCCGGACACGGTCGGCTATGCGACGCCGGACGAATATCGGGCGATGTTCCGCGCCGTGCGCGAGCGCGTGCCGAACGCCGACAAGGCGATCTTCTCGGTGCATTGTCACAATGATCTCGGCCTCGCCGTCGCCAATTCGATCGCCGGCGTCGAAGGCGGCGCGCGCCAGGTGGAATGCACGCTGAACGGCATCGGCGAGCGCGCCGGCAACGCCGCGCTTGAAGAGATCGTGATGGCCCTGAAGGTGCGCGGCGACGTGCTGCCTTACGAGACCGGCGTGAAAAGCGAGATGATCACCCGCGCCTCGCGGCTCGTCTCCGCCGTCACGTCCTTCCCGGTGCAATACAACAAGGCGATCGTTGGCCGGAACGCTTTCGCGCACGAAAGCGGCATTCATCAGGATGGCATGCTGAAGAACAACACGACCTACGAGATCATGACGCCGGAAAGCGTCGGCGTCTCGAAGACGTCGCTGGTGATGGGCAAGCATTCCGGCCGCAACGCGTTCCGCGACAAGCTCAAGACGCTGGGCTACTCGCTCTCCGACAACCAGATCCAGGACGCCTTCGTGCGCTTCAAGGAGCTGGCCGACCGCAAGAAGGAAATCTTCGACGAGGACATCGAGTCGCTTGTCGACGAGAATCTCGCAGGCGCGCGCGACCGGATGAAGGTGCTGTCTCTGCTGGTCGTGGCCGGGACCATCAAGGAGCAAATCGCGACGCTGACGCTCGAAATCGACGGGGCGCAACGGACGGTCCAGTCGAACGGCAACGGGCCGGTCGACGCGACGTTCAACGCCATCAAGGCGCTCGCGCCCCACGAGGCGGTCCTTGAGCTCTATCAGGTCCACGCCGTCACCGCCGGAACCGACGCGCAGGCGGAGGTGTCGGTGCGCCTGATGCATGACGGGCGCACATTCACCGGAAAAGGCGCCGATCCCGATACGCTTGTCGCGTCGGCGAAGGCCTATCTTTCGGCGCTCAACAAATTGCTGGCGCGCGGGGAGCGGCTGCACGCGCAAGCCGCCGAATAGGCGCTGCGGCGCGCGGCGGCGGCGGCGCCGCTGTGCGCCGTCGCACAAAGATCATGTGCTATGCTCGGCATGGTCCCGCATGGGAGGGCGACCATGATTGATCGCATCAGCCGCCGTGGGCCGGTGATCGAGCGCGCCCGCGAGCCCGGCCTGCCGCGCGGATTGACCAGGCTTCTGGTTCTCGGCGGCGTCCTGGCCGGCGCCTATGGCGCCGGTCTGTTGCCGGAGGGAGCCAGCCTGGAGCGGAGTTGGGAAGGCGCAACCGTCGCGCTGAACGACGCGTGGCGCGCCTGGACGGAGGAAACGCCGAAGGAAGCGCCGAAGCCCGCGCAGGCGGCGCGTCCGGCGATCGCGCCGCCCATGTCGCGGCCTGCGCCGCCGCCTGCTGTTCCCGCGCCCTCTCCTCCCCAGACTCCCAACTTCAACCAGGCGATCGCCGAAGCCAGGAAAGCGCTGTCGGAGGCCACCTCACCCTCCCCGGTGAAACCAGCGGAGGCTCCGTCGGCGAAGACTGCCGACGATCCGTTCGCCGAGGCGTTCCGCAGAAACGTGCTCGGCCAGCTTCGTCCGGGCGCGCCCTCCGGCCCCGCCGCCGCTCCTCCGCCTTCTGTAGCGCCGGAGCGAAGCTCGATGTTCTCGCGTCCTCCCGGCGCTCCGCCCGTCCCCTACTCCGCCGAGACGCTCGACGACTATGTCAACCGGCACCTGAACGCTTTCAACGCGTCCCGAGACGTCGCGGTGAAGCGCGCGTCGATCGAGAAGGTGGTCGCCGCCGCTCAGCTCGGCCACGGGCCGGCGCGCGGCGTTGTCGTGCGCGGCTTCCCGGTGTCGACCATCATCCGCGACGTGGTCGCCCCGGAAGAGGCGGTTCGCTTCTCGATCGATTTCATCGTTCAGAAGCGCGCCTTCTCCAACGACGCGCGTCGCGATTTCGTGGCGCTGGCCGCCTGGTTCGCGGCCGAGCGCAACGAAGACGTGTTTGGCGCGGCGCTGTTCGACGCCGTGCGCGACGATCCGCGCCTGCAGACGCCCGACGCCGCGAATGATCTGATGATTCTCCTCCATCGCGCCGAGCGCGGCTGCGCGGCGCTCCGGCGGCGCCTGAACGTTTCCGATGCGAACACGACCAGCATCGACCATTGCGGCCGCGACCTCGCCATCGCGACCGCCGAAAAGGCGAGGCAGAGCGGCCCGGCGGGCGTCGAGAAAAAGCGCTTCGGCGAGGCGCTTGAGCTGGTGCGAAAGACGCTCGGGTCGCCGACGTGACGGCCGCTGGCCGACGGGGAGGCGCGAAGACGTCGAGCCGGCGACGGATTGCTATGGACACCGTCCGCCGCCTTTGCTAAAGCGCCGGCCGTGACGGGGCGGCTTGACCGCCCCGCGCTTTTGGTGCGGGCGCATAGCTCAGTTGGTAGAGCAGCTGACTCTTAATCAGCGGGTCCTAGGTTCGAGCCCTAGTGCGCCCACCAAATCAAGAAATAAAATCAGTATTTTAGAGAACGAAGGGTCGGCTCGCTACCGGCCTTTGTCTTTCAGGGTAACGCATGGGGTAACGGAGCGGCCATTGGCTTGACGCGCACGGGGACAAGCGAAAATCGTGGCGCGGTGCGCACCTTAGCCAATGCAAAAGCTGAGAGTTCTGCTCGCAAGAGCATGAGGAGGTCCGAAGCGATGGGGCGCGGCTGTCGGCGTGTCGCGGCGATGCTCATGCGACCTCCGGCAGGAACGACCGCAACAGCGCCTCGACCGCGGCGTCGGGGAGATATTCTTCCTCGGCGATTTTCAGCAGCGCCCGCGCCTTCGCCGCCATCTGCGCGGTCGACGTGCAACGAAACCCGCCCAACGCGACCAGCGCCGCCTGCTGCGCATCATCCGCAGCTTCGAAAGCGTCGAGCTTCGCCTTGACGCCGTACCGCTCCCGTTCCGCCTCGATCTCTGCAAACGCCGCATCGATCCGGCTGAGCATGTCGTCCCGCTTCCGCGCCAGCACAGCCGCCGCCTGCTCATAGGCCGCGCGATCGACGACGCCGAGCATCTGCAGACGCAGGCGTGCAGTCTCGAAACGCTCCCGGGTCGACTTCTCG
>MKVY01000041.1:12650-41382 GCA_001899525.1 Rhizobiales bacterium 65-9 | reverse complement strand
TCCGTTCGATCTGTTGATAAACCGAACCTCGCCCGACAGGCAGTCGAGCATCGCCTGAACATTCATCCTGTTGTAGGCGTCGATATACCGGGCAACAATCGTCGGCACAGAATCCATTCTGTCGATTCCTCCTTACTGATCCTGAAGTCGCTAACCTATGCGATTTTTGCGACGGCGTTTGCAATTACTTTGGCAGGCTGCGCCACCAACCGGACGCCGCAATTCAGCTACGACGCCGATGTGCCGCCGCTGCCCGCCGTGCAGGCGGCAACCACCGATGACCGACCCCGGCCGCTGCATGTACCTCCGGCCTGGAACGTGGCGCGCGGCGGCACCGACGCAGGCGCGCCGACCGGCCGCGTCGAGAACGCCAATGCCGCCGCCCGCGTCGAGCCGCGCCGCGAGGGCTACTATAACGCGATCCAGATATATCCGTGGAGCGAAGGCGCGCTCTATCAGGTCTATGCCGCACCCGGCCAGATCACCAATATCACGCTGGAGCCGGGCGAAAGCCTCACGGGCGCGGGACCGATTGCGGCCGGCGACACGACACGATGGATCATCGGCGACACCGAATCCGGCTCGGGTGCGAACCGCCGTGTCCATATCCTCGTAAAGCCTACGCGCACCGACATTGCGACCAACCTTGTCGTGACCACCGACCGGCGCACCTACATGATCGAGCTGCGCGCGCGGGAAGCGCTCTACATGCCCTCCGTGGCCTGGGCCTATCCCGCGCCGCCGGCAGGCCAGCGCCAGAGCGTCCCGACCACGCCAGTCATTCCGGCCGAAGCCGCACGGAACTACCGCTACGCCTTGCAGGTGCAAGGCGACAGCCCGCCGTGGCGACCGATCTCCGTCTTCGATGACGGCAGGCGCGTCTATGTCGTCTTCCCGCGTGGCATCGTGCAGGGCGAAATGCCGCCGATCTTCGTTCTCGGCACGAACGGCGAACCGCAGATCGTCAATTCCCGCGTCCACCAGAACGTCCTGATCGTTGACCGCCTGTTCGGCGCGGCCGAGCTGCGCCTTGGCAGCGGCAACCGCCAGCAGGTCGTCAGGATCGTCCGCACCAACCCCGCGCAGGCCGTCGCCCAGCCGGTCAGCGCGACCACTGGAGGATCGTCCTCATGAGCGATACCGAAACCGCAGCCCCCATGCGCCTGCGCGCTGAATCGCCCCGCGTCACGCGCCTGTCCCGCAAGATGCTGGCAGGCGTCGGCGCGGTCGCGCTTCTCGGCATCGGCGGCGCGCTGATCTACGCGCTCCAGACCCGCGACGCAGGACCGGGCGGCAACGAACTCTATTCGACCGAGAACCGCCCCACAGCGGACGGCTTGTCCGGCCTGCCGCGAGACTATACGGGGCCGGTGCTTGGCCCCGCGCTGCCCGGAGATTTGGGCCGTCCCATTCTCGACGCGCAGAACCGGGGCCAGCCCATCGTGACGCCGGCCATCACGACACCTGCCGTCGATCCAGAGGAAGAACGCCGCCGCGCCGAAGAAGAAGCCGCGCGCTTGAGCAACGTGTTTTTCCAATCTGGCCCGCGCATGGGATCGCAGGCAGGGACGGCCATGCCTGGCCTTGCCGGTCTTGGCCTCGGTGGACAGCCGGACGGGGCGGCCGGGCAGAACCGTCATGCCGCTTTCCTCAACGGGCCGGTGGACCGGCAGACCGTCGCCCCGGATCGCGTCACGCTGCCGGCATCGCCCTGGATATTGCAGGCCGGGGCGGTGATTCCGGCCGCGCTCATCACCGGCATCCGTTCCGACCTACCGGGCCAGATCACCGCGCAGGTGACGGAGAACGTCTATGACAGCCCGACCGGCTCGCTGCTCTTGATCCCGCAGGGAACGCGCATCATCGGCCAATACGACGACGGCGTGACCTTCGGCCAGCGCAGGGTGTTGCTGGTGTGGAATCGCCTGATCCTGCCGGGTGGCCGCTCCATCGTTCTGGAGCGCCTGCCGGGTGCGGATGCCAGCGGCTACGCCGGCCTTGAGGATGGCGTCGATTATCATTGGTGGGATCTGATGAAAGCGGCTGGCCTCTCCACGCTGCTCGCGGTCGGCACGGAGCTGGCGACGAGCGACGAGGACCGGCTGATCCGCGCCATCCGCGACGGCGCTCAGGATACCGTCAATCAGGCGGGCCAGCAGATCGTCCAACGCCAGTTGCAGGTCGCGCCGACATTGACGATCCGCCCCGGCTTCCCGGTCAGGATCATCGTCACCCGCGATCTTGTGTTCGAGCCGGCAGGAGGTTGACCATGACGAAACTGAAACTCGGCCCGCTGCCCGACGACAAGCCTGTCAAGGTGACGGTGGAACTGCCCGCGCCGCTTCACCGCGATCTGATCGCCTATGCCGAGGTACTGGCCCGCGAGAGCGGCCAGCCCGTTGCCGATCCCGCCAAGCTCATCGTTCCGATGCTTCAACACTTCATCGCCACGGATCGCGGCTTCGCCAAGGCACGGCGAGCCGCCAACTGAGTCCCATCCCGGCAGGGGTGCCGCCAGCGCATAGGCGCAAATGCGGCACGCTACAGGCCGCCGACTGCCCTCCATGGTTCGCCTAATTCCGGGGCCTATAGCGCCCCGGAATCCACCAGAACCAAGGAGGATTCCATGTGCGCAGAGCGCCGCCGCGCCCGCAAAGGGCGACCGCGACAGTCGATCCCCGAACCACTTCCCGACGATCTTTTCGACTATGCCGACGATCCCACGCCGGACGGCCGAACGCGAGCCAGCGACGCGCCGCTTCTCGGCCCGGACGGACAGAGGATGCGCGTTATCGACGATTGGCCGGAGAACATTCCCGTCACCGAGGCTGAGATTGACGTGTTCGAGCGTTGGTTCGGCGATGTGTTCGACGAACTCCTGAACCCGAGAAAGCCGGATGATGGCTTGCATTTCCTATCTCAAACTGATAGGAAAAAGACTTGAGCGGGCATCGTGATCCGGGCCTCGATACGCTTCTGGACCTCGACGGACAGATGCTCTTTGTCGACCCCGAGGGCGGCCATTGGGTGAAGTTCATCGTCACCCGCGTTCCGGCCTCGCCGGAAAAGCCGCATGGCCTCGATTATTCGCTCACGCTTCACGGGCCTTCGGGCGAACGGCTGGTCGGCTTTGACAACGCCCACCCGGTCGGCCGGGGCAGACGCGGCGAGCCGATGGACCATCGGCACCGCCTCCAGACCGTGAAGCCTTACGCCTACGAGGATGCGGCCACGCTGCTGGCCGACTTCTGGCAGGCGGTGGACGCGGTGTTGAAGGAACGAGGTGCCCTATGACCACATTGAAAGTCGGGATTGCCGACTATGAAGAAATGAAGGCCCGCACCATGCGGATCGCGCGCGGCGAGGAAAAACCTGCGCCCAGCGATCCGAAGGTGTGGTTCACCTCGACCGAATCCTTTGCCAAGGTGCTGTCGGCCGGTAACCGCGAACTGCTGCGCATCATCGCCGAGAAAGCCCCGGCCTCACTGGAGGAACTGGCGGAAATCACCGGCCGGGCCGGCTCCAATCTGTCACGCACCCTGAAAACCATGGAGAGCTACGGTCTTGTGCGGCTTGAGCCGGGGCATGGGCGCAAGCTCGCACCCAAGGTAGTGCATGATCGCGTGGAACTGGCGTTGCCCCTTATCGACCGCCCCAAAGTGAAGAAAGCTATGGGAGGCCAAGCATGAACATGCACAGCCCAACCGTTACCGCCCGCGCCGCCCTCTACCTGCGCGTCTCGACCGCCCGGCAGGCCGAGCATGACATTTCTATTCCTGACCAGAAGCGGCAGGGCGAAGCCTATTGCGAGCAACGCGGCTACCAGCTCGTTGAGACTTACGTTGAACCGGGCGCAACCGCCACCAACGACAAGCGCCCCGAGTTCCAGCGCATGATCGAGGCGGGCACGTCCAAGCCTGCGCCTTTCGATATTGTCGTGGTGCATAGCTTCTCTCGTTTCTTCCGCGATCACTTCGAGATGGAGTTCTACGTCAGGAAGCTGGCGAAAAACGGCGTCAAGCTGGTGTCGATCACGCAGGAGATGGGCGACGATCCCATGCACCAGATGATGCGGCAGATCATGGCCCTTTTCGACGAATACCAGTCGAAGGAGAACGCCAAGCACGTCCTGCGCGCCATGAACGAGAACGCCCGGCAAGGCTTCTGGAATGGCGCGCGGCCGCCTATTGGCTATCGCATCGTTGCGGCCGAACAGCGGGGATCGAAGACCAAGAAGAAGCTGGAGATCGACCCGCTGCACGCCGACACCGTGCGGATGATCTATCGCCTGTTCCTTGAGGGCGACGGCACGCGCGGCGCGATGGGTGTCAAGGCCATCGCCACCTATCTCAACGAGCGCCGTTTCTTTACCCGCGACGGCGGCCGGTGGGGGCTGGCGCAAATCCACGCCATCCTGACCCGCACCACCTATATCGGCGAGCACAGGTTCAACACGCGGTCGCACAAGGACCGCCAGAAGAAGCCGGAGAGCGAGGTCGCCATCATGGCGGTGCCGCCCCTAATCGAGCGCGAGACGTTCGACGCGGTGCAAGCCCGCCTCAAGTCCCGCAATCCCATGGTGACGCCTGCACGTGTCTCCAGCGGCCCGACGCTCCTGACCGGCATTTGCTTCTGCGCCAAGTGCGGGGGAGCGATGACCCTTCGCACCGGCCAAGGCAGCACGGGCGCGACATACCGCTACTATACCTGCTCGACCAAGGCCCGGCAGGGCAAGACCGGCTGCAAGGGTCGCACAATCCCCATGGACAAGCTGGACCATACGGTCGCCGATTATATCGGGGACCGCCTGCTCCTGCCCAAGCGGTTGGAAACCGTCCTTGCCAGCGTCATCGACCGCCGACAGGAACGCACCGAACGCCGCCGCGAGCATCTTGCCGAGCTTCAAAGGCGAATCACGGAAGCCGACCAGCGGCTCGGCCGTCTCTTTGACGCCATCGAAGCCGGCATGGTGGACAAGGACGACGCCATGGCAAAGGAACGCATGGTGAGCCTCAAGGCATTGCGGGATCAAGCCGCCGCCGACGCGGAGCGCACGCAGCTCGCGCTCGATAGTTCAGGCAATCAGGGCGTCACCCCCGATATGCTCAAGGGGTTTGCCCGCAAAGCCCGTGAACGGATCAGGCTCAACGATGGCGGCTACCGCCGCGACCATCTACGCGCGCTGGCGCAGCGTGTCGAGGTTGCCGACGACGAGGTTCGCATCATGGGATCGAAGTCGGAACTGCTGCGAACGTTGGTCGCCGCTTCAAGCGTAGAAACGGCGGCGTTCGGCGTTCATAGTTCTGTTCTGAAATGGCGCGCCCGGAACGATTCGAACGTCCGACCCTCAGATTCGTAGTCTGATGCTCTATCCAGCTGAGCTACGGGCGCAGGCGCCCAGAGGGGCGCGAGCGGCCTGATAACGCCTCCCCCGAGGGCTGACAAGCCCGGCGAAGGCGCCGATTAAGAAGGCTCGCCTAGCCTTGCGGCTCCAGCCGGGCCTTCGCGGGGAAGGGGATCGCCGGCGCCTCGCCGGGCTTCGCGACCTGCGGCGGGTCGTTCTCGATGGTCCAGAAATAGCCGCGCACCGGCTCCTCGATGTTCTTCACATGGAAGAAGCCGGCGTCGAGGAAACGCTCGCGCATGTCCGAGCGAAGATTGTACCACACCGCCTCGGACACGCAGACGCCGCCGGGCGGGGAGACCTCCTGCAGCCGCACCGCGAAATTGAGGCCCTCGCCATAGCGCTCGTCGCCGGCGACGATAAGGTCCGCCAACGCGATCGAAATGCGGGACACGACCGGCTGGCCGACATTGTTGCGCTTGTCGGCAAGCCGCACGGCGCGCTGGAAATCCATCGCCCAGACAGCCGCTTCATGGACGCTCTCGAACTCCACGATCGCGCCGTCGCCCATGATCTTGATCGGCTTGCCGCGATGGCGCGCAAGGGCCGGCTCGCCCAGCTCGCGCCTGATCCAGCCCATGGCGCGCAGCGTGCCGCGCTCGTCGGCGCGCAGCATCTTCGTGTAGCCGACCACGTCGAGCGACAGGATGACGGTCATTCGGCGGTGCGTTGGCGGCATGGTCCCGGCGGCGGCGTGCTTGCGATCGCACCATAACGCAGCGCGCGGCCTCGGTCGATGCGAGATGACGCTGTGAGCGCCCGCCTTCGCGCGCATCCCGGCAAGGCTGGCATGCGTTTCGAATAGGACCCCCACGCCCGCATTTGGCGACGTCAAACGGGCCGCGGCTCCCGGTCTCGGTCTCGGCGGGGCGCGGCCTCACGCCGAGCGCCGCGAAGACCCGCATTGCCGGCCCCGGCCTGAAATGATATTGCGCCGCAACGAAACGGCCGCCGCCGCGCCCGGTCCCCGCCAGGGAGGCCGGGCCATTGTTTTAAGGGTGGCGCCATCCTCGAACGATCGAACCCATGTCGCTGCGCAATATCGCCATCATCGCCCATGTCGACCACGGCAAAACCACGCTGGTCGACAAGCTGCTCCAGCAATCCGGATCGTTCCGCGAGAACCAGCGCGTCGCCGAACGGGTGATGGACTCCAACGACCTCGAAAAGGAGCGCGGCATCACCATCCTCGCCAAGGCGACCTCGGTCGTCTGGAAGGATGTGCGCATCAACATCGTCGACACTCCCGGCCACGCCGATTTCGGCGGCGAGGTGGAGCGCATTCTCTCGATGGTGGACGGCGCCATCGTGCTGGTGGACGCGGCGGAAGGCCCGATGCCGCAGACGAAATTCGTCGTCGGCAAGGCGCTGAAGATCGGGCTGAAGCCCATCGTCGCGATCAACAAGATCGACCGGCCGGACGCGCGCCATATCGAGGTCGTCAACGAGGTGTTCGACCTGTTCGCAGCGCTCGACGCCACCGACGAGCAGCTCGATTTCCCGATCCTCTACGGATCGGGCCGGGACGGCTGGATGAACGTCGCTCCGGAAGGCCCCAGGGACGAGGGCCTCGCGCCGCTGTTCGACCTCGTGCTCAAGCATGTGCCGGAGGCGAAGACCGAGCCCGGCCCATTCCGCATGCTCGGCACTCTGCTTGAAGCCAACCCGTTCCTCGGCCGCATGATCACCGGCCGCATCACGTCCGGCTCGGTGAAGCCCAACCAGGCGGTGAAGGTTCTCGCGCGCGACGGCTCCGTGATCGAAAGCGGCAGGGTGTCGAAGATCCTCGCCTTCCGCGGCATCGAGCGGCAGCCGATCGATGAAGGCGTCGCAGGCGACATCGTCGCCATCGCCGGCCTGTCGAAGGGATCGGTCGCCGACACCTTCTGCGACCCGCAGATCGAGACCGCCATTCAGGCGCAGCCGATCGACCCGCCGACCGTCACCATGTCGTTCCTCGTCAACGATTCGCCGCTCGCCGGAACCGAAGGCGACAAGGTGACGAGCCGCGTCATCCGCGACCGGCTGCTGCGCGAGGCGGAAGGCAACGTCACGCTGAAGATCGAGGAAGCCTCGAACAAGGATTCGTTCGAAGTGTCGGGCCGAGGCGAACTGCAGCTCGCGATCCTGATCGAGACGATGCGCCGCGAGGGCTTCGAGCTCGCCGTGTCGCGGCCGCGCGTCGTTCTCAAGAAGGACGAGACGACCGGCGAAACGCTGGAGCCGATCGAGGAGGTCGTCATCGACGTCGACGAGGAGCATTCCGGAATCGTCGTGCAGAAGATGAGCGAACGCAAAGCGGAAATGAAGGAAATGCGGCCTTCCGGCGGTAACCGCTTGCGGCTCGTGTTCCACGCGCCGACGCGCGGCCTCATCGGCTACCAGTCCGAACTGATGACCGACACGCGCGGCACCGCGATCATGAACCGGCTGTTCCACGCCTATGAACCGTTCAAGGGCGAGATCGCGGGCCGCAACAACGGCGTGCTGATCTCGAACGACGCCGGCGAGGCGGTCGCCTATGCGCTGTGGAATCTGGAGGATCGCGGCCCGATGGTGATCGAGCCCGGCTGGAAGGTCTATCAGGGCATGATCGTCGGCATTCACACGCGCGACAATGATCTCGAAGTGAATGTGCTCAAGGGCAAGAAGCTCACCAACATCCGCACCACGTCCAAGGACGAGGCGGTCCGGCTGACGCCGCCGATCCGCATGACGCTGGAAAAATCGCTCGCCTGGATTCAGGACGACGAGCTCGTCGAGGTGACGCCGAAATCGATCCGGCTGCGCAAGGCGATCCTCGATCCGAACGAGCGCAAACGCGCGGACAAGCAGAAGGACGCGGCGTAGAACGGCGCGTCCGGCCGCCGCTCAGGCCTTGACGTTGACCAGCAGGGACAGCGCGACCGGGCCGGGGTAGAACTGGAGCCGTCGGCGCTGTGGGACGCGCTCGCCTGGGCGCCGGTCAGAGCGCCTGAATGGACCTGCCGCTGGATGAGGCCGTCGATCCCCGACGTCACGTCGGCGCCTGCGGGCGGTCCGGACTGCCCGCAGGCGCGATCGGCCGCCGGCAGAGCCTTGTGGAGCGCCTGAAGTCAGAAATTTCAGCTTTCGTGACGAATAGGCAACTTTCGTTCTCCAGACTGCAGCGCACAAAGGGGATGCGGCCGGGCCGGATTGATTTCCCGCGCGCTTCCCACCATTGTGTTCTGCTGCGCCGCAGCATGGCCAAGGAGGCTTTCCGATGCAGGCACCTCTGGGAATGAACGCCGCCGCCTATTACTGGCACGAGGCCGCTCACGCAGCGGCAGGGCCGATGCGGGCGTTCACGGAAGCCGCCCGGGTGATGCTGCGCGAACCGTCCAATCCGCTGAGCCACACGCCCTGGGCGAAGAACATGACCGCCGCCTGCGACATGTTCGAGCGGCTCACCCGCCGCTACGGCAAGCCCTCCTTCAACCTCGACCGGACGGTGGTCGGCGGCGAGGTCGTCTCGGTCCATGAGAAGATCGTGTGGGAGCGGCCCTTCTGCCGGCTGATCCACTTCGAACGGTCGATCGCGCGCGCCCACGGAAGCGATCCGAAACTGCTGATCGTCGCGCCCATGTCCGGCCACTATGCGACGCTGCTGCGCGGCACGGTGGAGGCGTTCCTGCCCCATCACGAGGTCTATATCACCGACTGGAGCGACGCCCGGCTGGTTCCGATGGCGGCCGGCGCATTCGATCTCGACGACTACATCGATTACGTCATGTCGATGCTGCGGTCGCTCGGGACCGGCGTGCATGTGATGGGCGTCTGCCAGCCGGCGGTGCCGGTCATCGCCGCCGCGGCGCGCATGGAGGCGCAGAACGATCCTTACTCGCCGCGCTCGATGATCCTGATGGGCGGCCCGATCGACACCAGCAAAAGCCCGACCGCGGTAAATCAGCTCGCCGCGAGCCGCGGCATCGAATGGTTCGAGCGCAACTGCATCGTCAGCGTGCCGTTCAACTATCCGGGCTTCATGCGCAGGGTCTATCCCGGCTTCCTGCAGCTCACCGGCTTCATGGCGATGAATTTCGACCGGCACACGAGCGCCTATCGCCACTATTACGACGACCTCGTGAAAGGCGACGGCGATTCCGCCGAGAAGCATCGCGAATTCTACGACGAATATCTCGCGGTGATGGATCTGACCGCCGAATATTATCTGCAGACGGTCGACAAGGTGTTCGTGAAGCGGCAACTGCCGAAAGGCGAATTCAAGCATCGCGACAAGCTGGTCGATCTCGCCGCCATCCGACGCTGCGCGCTGATGACGGTGGAGGGGGAGAAGGACGACATCTCCGGCGTCGGCCAGACCAAGGCGGCGCAGGACTTGTGCGTGAACATTCCCGACGACATGCGCGCTCATTATCTGCAAATGGGCGTCGGCCATTACGGCGTGTTCAACGGATCGCGGTTCCGCTCCGAGATCGCGCCGCGCATCGCCGATTTCATTCGAACGAACGAGCAGCGCGCGCTCAGGGAAGCGGGCGTGATTCCCGTCGCCGCGCGCGCGCCGAAGCTGGCGGCGAGCCGCAAAAGCGCGTGAGCGGACGGACCGTCGATCTTTCGAATCTGCGAGATCGCCCGGAATTTCTCGACATCGTCGCGGACCGCATCTGGCGGGCATGGTGGAAGCGCGAAGGCGCTCCCCTCAGCGATGTAGCGGACGCCCTGCTTCACCATGGACGCGACGCTGCGATTCCCACGACCTTCGTGGCGCACAAGGGCGCGACCTTTATCGGCACGGCCTCGCTGATTCAAAACGACCTTGCAGATCGGCCGCATCTGTCGCCGTGGGTCGCAGCGCTGTGGGTGGAGCCATCCCATCGACGCGGCGGCTTTGGCGGCGCGCTGCTTGAGCATGCAGCCGGGGCAGCCTTCGCATCCGGCGCCGCAAACGTTTATCTTTGCGCCGCGCCGAAACTCGACGGTTATTACCTTGGACGCGGCTGGACGCTTGTCGAAACGGAAGTGGGCGAGTACGGGCTGAGCGTATTCAAACGCGAAGCGCCCAAAGGGTCGTGAACCGGCTCAAATCAAAAGGCCATTCGCCCACTTGCTGTTTTGACCGCCTCCGACGCTTCGATTAACGTCGAAGCATCGTCATCTTTTCCGGCGCCATGCTCGAACGATGAAAGCAGGGCCTGACATCTCCATCGTCGGCGCGCTGATCGGTGATCCGGCGCGCGCCAACATGCTGACGGCGCTCGCCGGCGGCGTCGCGATGACCGCGACCGAACTCGCGACGGAAGCCGGCGTGACGCAACAGACGGCGAGCTCGCATCTCGCAAAACTGCTCGACGGCGGCTTGCTTGCGCTGCGCAAGCAGGGACGCCATCGCTATTTCCAGCTCGCGAACGAGCAGACGGCCGCCATGATCGAAGGGATCATGGGGCTCGCTCATCACGCCGGCCACCGGCGGACGCAACCCGGACCGAAGGAGCCGGCGCTGCGCGAGGCCAGGGTTTGTTACGATCACCTCGCCGGCGAACGCGGCGTCGCGTTGTTCGACAGCCTGATCAGGCGCAACGCTCTTTCCGCTGCGGCGGACGGACTTGCGCTCACGCCGGCCGGCGAGCAATTCATGTGCGATTTCGGCGTGGACGTCGAAGCGGCGCGAAAAAGCCGCCGGCCTCTCTGTCTCGCCTGTCTCGACTGGAGCTCGCGGCGCAATCATCTCGCCGGCGCGCTCGGCGCGGCGCTGTTGCAGACCATCCAGGACAAGGGTTGGGCGAGGCGCGAAAAGGGAACGCGCATCGTCCGTTTCAGCCCGCCCGGCGCGCGCGCCTTCGACAAGCTCGTCGGCGAGAGAATTTGAACAACAGCGCGAATCAGCGCAACCATGCGCGTCGCGCGGCGCCTCGCTCTCGAAGCCGCGGCGCGGCGCAGCAAGACAGATGGCGATTCCACTTTTCCGACGCGCGGCCCCCGATCCGGACCGAATCACGATCACGCATGGCGGCGATTCGTTTCCGGTGCGCGTGACGCGGCATGCGCGCGCGCGGCGCTATTCGCTCAGGCTCTCGAGCAAGACGAATGAAGTGATTCTCACCCTGCCGCCGCGCGGATCGCTCCACGCCGCCACCGATTTCGCCGTGTCGCAAGGCGCATGGATCGCCGCCCGCATCCGCCGCATCGCGACGCGAACGCCTTTCGCGCATGGCGCGATCATTCCGTTGCGCGGGATCGACCATCGCGTCATCCATCGTCCGGCGCCGCGTGGCGTCGTGACCGAGGCGACGGACGCCGCGGGCGCGCCGACGATCGCGGTCTATGGCGACGCGCCGCATGTCGCGCGCCGTCTGCGCGATTTCCTGACGCGGCAGGCGAAGCGCGATCTGCTTCTCGCCGTCGAAATCCATGCGCGGACGCTCGGCGTGACGCCGTCGCGCATCTCGGTGAAGGACACGGTCAGCCGCTGGGGCTCCTGCTCCGCCTCCGGCAATCTGAGCTTCTCGTGGCGCCTCATCATGGCGCCGTCTTTCGTGCTGCATTATCTCGCGGCGCATGAGGTCGCGCATCTGAAAGAGATGAATCACTCGACGCGATTCTGGCGCATCGTCGCCAGCCTCGATCCGCGCTGGCGCGAGGCGGAGCGCTGGCTCAGCCATGAAGGCTCGAAGCTGCATCTCTATGGCTGACAGCGGCCGCATCCGCTGTTAGGCGCAGTGGAAAGACGGGCTGGATCGTTCTTGCATCTTCAACCTGGCGCGCTCGCGCTGACAGCGACCCTGGCGTTTCTCACGGCGCTGCTGCCGCTTTCCACCGACATGTATCTGTCGTCGCTGCCGGCGATCGGCCGCGCCTTCGGCGTCGCGCCCGCGGACGCGCAGGCTACGCTCTCGATCTTTCTCGTCGGCATGGCGTGCGGCCAGTTCGCCTATGGACCGCTGTCGGACAGCCTCGGCCGCAAGCCCGTGCTGCTGGGGGGCATGACGCTGTTCGTCATCGCCTGCCTGATCTGCGCCGCGGCGACCTCGATCGAGATGCTGATCGCAAGCCGGTTTCTGCAAGCCATCGGCGCCGCCGCCCCGGTTGTCCTCGCGCGCGCGATCGTGCGCGATCTTTACGACGGAGCCCATGCCGGGCGCGAACTGTCGCGCATGGCCGCTTTCATGGGCCTCATTCCCGCAAGCGCGCCTGTGATCGGCGGCGCGATCCAGGAGACGCTCGGCTGGAGGGCGATCTTCCTCGCGACAGCGGCCCTTGCGCTCGCGCTCGGCCTCTTCTGCTGGCGCGCTCTGCCGGAAACAAATCGCGACGGCGCCGGCGGTTGGCCCGGCTTCGGCGCGATCATCCGGGGATATCGCATCGTTCTGCGCTCGCCCGCGTATCGCAGCTATGTCAGCCTGATGATGGCGAGCCACGCCGGCGTGTTCACCTTCATCTCGACCGGGACTTTCGTGCTGCAAGGCCTCTACGGCCTCAGCCCCGTCATGTTCGGCTTCGCCTTCGGCGCGACGGGATGCGCCTATATCGCCGGCGCCTTCACCGCGCAGCGGATCGTCACCCGGCTGGGACTGGATCGCGTCATCCGCATCGGCGTCGGGCTCGAGGCGGCGGGCGGGCTGCTCGCTGTCGCGGGCATGCTCTCCGGCGTTCCCTCCAGCCTCGCCGTCATCATCCCGGCGGCGATCTATATTTTCGGACATGGGCTCGTGCAGCCGCAGGCCCAGGCGGGAACCACGCTGCGCCATCCCGATCGCGCCGGCGCGGCGGCGTCGCTCGCCGGAATTTTCCAGCTCGGATTCGCGGCTCTCTATGGATTCGTCCTTGCGGTCTTTCTGACCATCACGCCGCTCGCGCTGCCGGTCGGCCTGGCGCTCGCTGGTCTCGCGGCGCTTACGATCGATCTCGCGACGCGAACGATCCGCACGCGGGCAACCTGAGCCGCTTCAGCCGCCGAACAGGCGCTCGAGAATGCCGCGCTCCTGCGGAATGACGCGCACGCGGTCGGTCATCGCGGCCGGGGGGACCGGCGCGAGCTGCGCCACCGGCGATTCGTCGGACGGCGCGCCATCGACCGGCGCGATCTGATAGCGCCCGCCGGGCAGCGGAACCGGCGGAACATTCTGGTGCGCCGCGCGCATGAATTTGCTCCAGGCGTCGACCGGAAGACCGCTGCCGCCGACCTTGCGCGTCGGCGCATTGTCGTCATTGCCAAACCAGACCCCGGCCACAAGCCGCGCGGTGTAGCCGACGAACCAGGCGTCGCGGAAATCCTGCGTCGTGCCTGTCTTGCCGGCGGCGTCCCAGCCGGGAAGCTCCGCCTTGCGCGCCGTTCCCGCCGTCAGCGTCTCGCGCATCATCGCGTTCATCATCGCGACTTTGTCAGGCTCGACGACCCGGCCGGGGCCGACCCCGGAGCCGCGGTTATAGATCGTCTTGCCGTCAGCCGACTTCACGCGAACGACGATATAGGGAATGACGCCCGCGCCGCCGTTGGCGAAGGGCGCGTAGGCGGCGACGAGCTCCAGCGGCGACACCTCCGACGTTCCGAGCGGAAGCGAGGCGTTGGGCTGGAGCGGCGAATGAATCCCGAGCCGCTGCGCCACACGCACGACATTCTTTGGCCCGACCTCCTGTCCGAGTTTGACCGCGACCGTGTTGAGCGAGAGGGCGAGCGCCTTGGCCAGCGGCACGGCGCCGGAATAGCGGCGCGAGAAATTCTCGGGACGCCAGCCGCGGATATTCACCGGACCGTCCTCGCGCAGCGTCTCCGGCGTCAGCCCCGCTTCGAGAGCCGCGAGATAGACGAACGGCTTGAACGCCGAACCGGGCTGGCGGCGCGCGGCGACGGCGCGGTTGAACTGGCTTTCGCTATAGTTGCGGCCGCCGACGAGCGCGCGCACGCCGCCATCCGGCGTCATTGCGACGATCGCGCCCTGCGAGACATTGAGCTTCGCGCCGCGCGCGTTCAGCTCCTCGTTGATGATGCGCTCGGCGGCCGACTGCAGCGCCGGCTCGATCGTCGTCTGCACCGTGATGTCGCCGTCGATGCGGCCGATGAAATCATCGAGCACGTCCATCACATAGTCGGCGGCGTAGTTCGACGAGCCGGCGCCGGCGGGACGCACCGCTTCCGCCGGCTTCTCGATCGCGACCTTCACGCTCTTCGCGTCGGCGTAGCCCTCGCGCGCCATCGCCTGCAGCACCAGTTCCGCGCGCGCCTGCGCCGCTTCGGGATTGCGGTTGGGCGCAAGACGCGACGGCGCCTGAACCAGACCCGCGAGGATCGCCGCCTCCGACAAGGTCACGGCGCGCGCCGACTTGCCGAAATATTTCTGCGACGCCGCCTCGACGCCGTAAGCGCCGGAGCCGAAATAGACGCGGTTGAGATAAAGCTCGAGGATCTGATCCTTGCTGTAGGCGCGCTCCAGCCACACCGAGAGAATCGCCTCCTGAATCTTGCGCGACGCCGTGCGCTCCTGCGTGAGAAACAGATTCTTCGCGAGCTGCTGCGTCAGGGTCGATCCGCCCTGCACTCCGCCGCCGCGCGAGGCGACATTACGGACGAGCGCGCGGGTCACGCCGATCGGATCGACGCCGTAATGCGAATAGAAACGGCGATCCTCGATGGCGATGAACGCCTTCGGCAAATAAGGCGGAAGCTCCTTGAGCGTCACGGTGCGGCCGCCGGTCTCGCCGCGATTGGCGAGAAGCGAGCCGTCCGACGCCAGAATGGCGATATTGGGCGGACGCTTCGGAACGCTGAGCTGATCGATCGGCGGCAGCTTCGTCGCGTAAAAGGCGATCAGCGCGGCGAGCCCGATCACGCCCCAGATGCCGGCGACGAAACCCCAGTAGAACAGGCCGCCAAGAAAGGAGCGCCCGCGTCTGCCGCGCCGGCGCTTCGGCTTTGGTTTCGGCGCCTCGCCGCCGCCGCCTCGCGAGGATCGGGATCGGCGATTGTCAGGCACGGGCCGATCCTCCGGACGCAACAGAAAACTGGACAGACCGCTCGGCGCGAAGGTCGGCTCCCGGCGTTCTGATCCGTCCGCGCGCGCCACCGAAATCCCCATATTGCGCTTCTGCGCTCCGCCTCCGGGCCTTGTCCGGCCACGGCGACGGGTGGAGTTTGAATGTGGCGGATTAAGGGGCGGTTAAGCTTTGCGCGCGGCGGAGCGGCCGTCAGGCGCGCTGCGCGACGATCGCGCGCATCTGCGCCGGCGGCATGTAGCCGAGATAGGCGCTGCGCCCCGCGAGCCAGGACGGCGTCGCCGTCAATCCGTTGCGATCGCCGAAATCGGCGGACGCCCGCAACGCCGCCGTGACGACATCGAGATTGGCTGTCTCAGTCAGCGCGTCGACATCGACGCCGAGCCTTTTCGCAACCGCAAGCGCCTCATCGCCGCCGGCGACGCCCTTGATCGCCATCATCTCACGGTGGAAGGCGGGATATTTCTCCGGCGACTCCATCGCCAGCGCGACCGCAACCTTGCCGGCGAGCACGGACGGAGCGCCGAGCACCGCATAGTTCACGAGGATCAGCTTGAATTTCGGATCGCGCTTCAGGAGCGCCTCGATTTCCGGCGCAGCGTAGCGGCACCAGGGGCAGTTGTAGTCGAAGAACTCGACCAGCGCGGCGGCGCCGTCGCGCGCGCCAAGCCGGAATATTCCCGGAAGAAGCAAAGCCTCGCGCATCGCGCCGTCCGCGAGGTCGATCCGCGTCGCTTCCGGCTGCTGCGCCAGAACCGGAGACGCAGCCGCCACAGCGCCGGAGATCAGCAATGCGCGGCGATTGATCATCGCGCCTCAGCCGCCGTTCGGCAGCTTCAGATTTTCGGGACGCGGCATCGAGATGATGTTGTAGCCCGCATCCACATGGATGATCTCGCCGGTCGTATCGAGCGAGAGATCGGACAGCAGATAAAGCGCCGTGCCGGCGATGCCTTCCGGCGACACGGGACGCCGCAGCGGCGCATGATCCTTCTGGAAGGAGAACATGAAACGCGCATCGGTGATGCCGGCGCCGGCGAGCGTGCGCACGGGACCGGGCGAGATCGCATTGACGCGAATGTTCTGCGGACCGAAGTCCGCGGCCAGATAGCGCATCGAAGCCTCAAGCGCGGCCTTTGCGACGCCCATGACGTTGTAGTTCGGCATCACGCGCATCGAGCCGCCGAAGGTGAGGGTGATCATCGAGCCGCCGCCCGGCATCAAAGCCGCCGCGCGCTTCGCAACCTCGGTGAAGGAGAAGCAGGAGATCACCATCGTGCGCGAGAAATTCTCGCGCGTCGTATCGGCGTAGCGGCCCTTCAATTCATTCTTGTCGGAGAAGCCGATGGCGTGGACGACGAAATCCAGCCCGCCCCATCTCTCCTTGATGGCGGCGAAGGCTGAATCCACCGACGCGACGTCCTCGACATCGCATGGCAGCACGACCGGCGCGCCGAGCGATTCGGCCAGAGGCGTCACCCGCTTCCCGAGCGCCTCGCCCTGATAGGTGAAGGCCATCTCGGCGCCGTGGGACGCCAGCATCTGCGCGATCCCCCAGGCGATCGAATGATCGTTGGCGACGCCCATCACGAGGCCGCGCTTGCCCTTCATCAACACGCCGGAACGCTCCCACGCCGAATGATTCGCTTCCGAAGCGACAGTCGGACCATCGCGCCGCTCAAACAAATCACAAATGCTTTCCAATCATTGCGGCCCGGCGGCGGCGGGCGGGCCGTCAGGCCTCCAGCCGCTTCATCACGATGGTCGCGTTGGTGCCGCCGAAACCGAACGAATTCGACAGCACGCAGCCGACCGCCGCGTCGTCGATGCGCTTGCGCACGATCGGCATGTCGGCGAAGGCCGGGTCCAGCTCCTCGATATGGGCGCTCTCGCAGATGAAGCTGTTGTTCATCATCAGCAGGGAGTAGATCGCCTCCTGCACGCCTGTCGCGCCGAGGGAGTGGCCGGTGAGCGACTTCGTCGCGGCGATCGGCGGACATTTGTCGCCGACGCCGAACACGTTGCGGATGGCGGCGATCTCCGGGCCGTCGCCCGCCGGCGTCGATGTGCCGTGCGGATTGATGTAGTCGACCTTCGCCCGCACGGTCGCGAGAGCCTGCTTCATGCAGCGCTCGCCGCCCTCGCCCGAGGGCGCGACCATGTCGTAGCCGTCGGACGTCGCGCCATAGCCGACGATCTCGCCATAGATTTTCGCGCCGCGCGCCTTCGCATGCTCGAGCTCCTCGAGCACGAGGACGCCGGCGCCGCCTGCGATCACGAAGCCGTCGCGGTTCACGTCATAGGCGCGCGAGGCGACGGAGGGCCGATCGTTGAACTTCGTCGACATGGCGCCCATGGCGTCGAACAGCACCGACAGGGTCCAGTCGAGCTCCTCGCAGCCGCCGGCGAAGATAATGTCCTGCTTGCCCCACTGGATCAGTTCATAGGCGTTGCCGATGCAATGGTTCGAGGTCGCGCAGGCCGACGAAATCGAATAGTTGACGCCCTTGATCTTGAACCAGGTCGCCAGCGTCGCCGAGGCCGTCGAGGACATCGCCTTCGGCACGGCGAAGGGCCCGACCCGTTTGGAGGATTTGAATTCGCGCGCCTTGTCCGTCGCCTCGATCAGGCTGCGCGTCGACGGGCCGCCCGAGCCCATGATGATGCCGGTGCGCTCATGCGACACCTCGCCCGGCTCAAGCCCGGCGTCGCGGATCGCCTGGTCCATCGCCACATGGTTCCACGCGGTGCCGCCGCCGTGAAAACGCATGGCGCGGCGATCGACGACGCTTTCCGGATTCAGCGACGGCGCGCCGGAGACCTGGCAGCGGAAGCCGTGGTCGATGAAAGACTGATCGGTCGCGATTCCCGATTTCGCCTCGCGAAGGGAGGCGAGCACCTCGTTGGAGTTGTTTCCGATGGATGAGACGATGCCCATCCCGGTGACGACGACGCGCCTCATGCTCTTGTCCGTCCGCTTTCAAGCCGCCTCGTAGGTGGGCCTCCCCTCCGCGCGAAGCAAGCCGGGTGCTATCAGGCGGCGTCCGGCTTGAACAGGCCGACGCGCATGTCCTTCACTTCGTAGATCTTCCGGCCGTCCGCATCGAGCCAGCCATCCGCAATGCCAAGCACAAGCTTGGAGCGGAACACGCGCTTGAGCTCCACGCCGTAGGTCACTTTCTTCACCGTCGGGAGCACCTGATCAGCGAACTTCACCTCGCCGACGCCAAGCGCGCGTCCGCGCCCCTCCGCGCCGAGCCAGCCGAGGAAAAAGCCCGTGAGCTGCCAGAGCGCATCGAGGCCGAGACATCCCGGCATCACCGGATCGCCCTTGAAATGACAGGAGAAAAACCAGAGATCGGGGCGAATATCCAGCTCGGCGCGCACATGGCCCTTGCCGTTCGCGCCGCCATTCTCGGAAATCTCGGCGATGCGGTCGAACATCAGCATCGGCGGCAAGGGCAACTGCGCGTTGCCCGGACCGAACAGCTCTCCGCGGCCGCAGGTCAGCAACTCTTCATAGGTGAAAGACGATTGCCGCGTCATCGATCTGGCCGTTCCTCGCATCGCGCCCCTGCGGCGGATGCGGGCCTCTACCATGCGGTCTCGTCAATCGAAAGCGGCGGCTCAGGCGCGGCTTTCCACTCAAATCTTGCAGGGGCGGCGCGGAGACGGTATCTGGAAGGATCATGAGCATTTCTCCCTCCCTGCCCGATGCGATCGCGGCGTCCAGCTTGCGGGACATCACCCCGCAATCCCGGCCCGGCTGCCCGTTCAATGCGCTGCGCGTGCGCCTCCGGAATGTGAACCTTCGCCCGACCCGCCAGCGCGTCGCGCTCGGGTGGCTGCTGTTCGCCAAGGGCGACCGCCATGTGACGGCGGAGATGCTCTACGAGGAAGCCTCGCGCGCGCGGGTTCCCGTGTCGCTCGCGACGATCTACAACACGCTCCACCAGTTCACGGAGGCCGGCCTGCTGCGCGAGGTCGCCGTTGACGGGTCCAAGACCTATTTCGACACCAACCTGTCGGACCATCATCATTTCTTCGTCGAGGGCGAAGAGAAGCTCATGGACATCGAGAACGGAAGCATCGCCGTCAGCGATCTGCCCACCGCGCCCGACGGCATGGAGATTTCGCGCGTCGACGTCATCGTCCGCGTGCGGCCCAAGGCCTGACAGTTTCCTCTCGGCGTCTTGAGCGTTTTCGAGCGAAGCGGATACCTGCTCGCGAGAAGAAAATGCGTTAAAACAAAGACCTGGAGCGATTCCGCGATACTGGAATTGCTGAATTGCTCCAGCTCAGTCCAGCTTTTCCTGCGGATAGACGCCCCAGAGCCGATTCTGGGCGATCCATCCGTCGAAGCCCGAACCGGCGATGCGGCACCACCGGCCATCGCAGAGCTTCACATTGCCGAGGACGCCCGGCTGAAGCTGCGCCGTGACGGCCGAGTTCTCGTCCGCCGCGGCGCGGAGCTGCGTCAGGCCTGTTTTCTCCCAGGGCGCGACCAGCACAGTGCGTCGTCCCGACAGCAGGGAATGCAGCACCCAGCCTTCCGCCCCCTCGGAGTCCCGGATGCGGCGCCAGGTCTCGAATTCCGCGGTGATTTCGACCGGCAGCCCGGCGCGCTGGAAAACCCAGGTCGTGCGATGGTCCTTGCTCGGCCCCTCGCGCAGATTCACGCGATCGGATTTCAGACTCACATAGCGAGGCGTCGGCAACCCCGTCACCGGGCCGGCGACGACGCCCTGCGCATGGGCGCCGACCGCGGGGAAAGCCAGAAAAGCGAAAAGAAGCGCGAGGCGGCTCACGGCGCGGAAAGAATCAATCATGTCGAGCTTCTTCAGACGGCATGCTGGCCTTGTTGTGGCGGCTCCGTTGTCAGCGGCGAACGGCCCCGATAGGACTGAACACAGATCGCAATCCGTCGAAGGGTCAGATCACGACCCGTCGATTTGTGCGCGATCGTCGTTAAGGCGCCGTTAAATGGTGGGGGTCGCGGAGCGGCGAATGAGCAATAAGGCAAAACCTGTCATCGTCGTCACCCGCAAGCTTCCCGACATCGTCGAGACGCGCATGCGCGAATTGTTCGACACACGCTTGAACGAAGCCGATACGCCTCTGTCGCAGGCCGATCTCGTCGAGGCGATGAAGACCGCCGACGTGATCGTGCCGACCGTCACCGACCGGATCGATGCGACCATTCTGTCGCAGGCGGGCCCGAAGCTGAAGCTCATCGCCAATTTCGGCAACGGCTTCGACAATATCGACGTGGCGTCGGCGCTGCAGCGCGGGATCACCGTGACGAACACGCCGGGAGTGCTGACCGGCGACACGGCCGACATGACGATGGCGCTGATCCTCGCCGTGCCCCGCCGCCTGGCCGAAGGCTTCGAGGTGCTGGAGCATGGCGAATGGACGGGCTGGTCGCCGACCTGGATGCTGGGCAAGCGCATCTGGGGCAAGCGCCTCGGCATCATCGGACTGGGCCGCATCGGCACGGCCGTGGCGCAGCGCGCCAAGGCGTTCGGTATGTCAATCCATTATCACGGCCGTCGGCGCGCGCCCGCCGCCCTCGAAACGTCGCTTGAAGCGACCTGGTGGGAAAGCCTCGACCAGATGCTCGCGCGCATGGACATCATCTCGGTGAACTGCCCGCACACGCCGGCGACGTACCACCTCCTCTCCGCGCGGCGGCTTAAGCTGCTCAAGAAGGACGCCTATGTCGTCAACACCGCGCGCGGCGAGATCATCGACGAGACCGCACTCACGCGCATGATCGAAGCCGGCGAGATCGCGGGCGCCGGGCTCGACGTGTTCGAACATGAGCCGGCCATGAATCCGCGCCTGCTGAAGCTCGCGCGCGCCGGAAAGGTCGTGCTCCTGCCTCATATGGGCTCGGCGACGCTGGAAGGCCGGGTCGACATGGGCGAGAAAGTCATCGTGAACATCCGCGCCTTCATGGATGGACACCGCCCGCCGGACCGGGTTCTGCCAAGCATGCTCTGAGCAGGCCCGCGCGGCCGGCAGCCTTCAGGACCGCAGCGCCGCGATGATCTTGCGCGCGGCGCGCGCGCCTTCCCGCCACGCGCCGCCCACCGTGCCCCACTGATCCGGCGAAGTCGCCTCGCTGGCGAACCGCAACCGTCCGCCGCTGTAATGGCGCAAGGCGTCGCGTGCGACATATCGGCCGGGCGCGCAGACGCTCCAGGAGCCGCGCGACCAGGGGTCGCTCCACCAACCCGTCACATGAAGAATTTCGGCTGCGTCCGATTCTTTTCCGAAATGAAGCGACAGGACCTCGCGCACATGGGCCCGCTTCCAGGCCTCATCGCCGTTGCGCCATATTTTCGCGTGAGGGCCGCCGAGCTCGAAATAGTGCAGGTCGCCGCCGCCAATGCAGGCGAGCATCGCAGCAGCCGTCGCCTGATCGCCGCGAAACAGCGTCAACTGGTCGGCCCCGTTGCGATGAAACGGACTTTCGGGCCAGCGCAGAATGGCGTGCTCATAGGCGGCGGGTGAAAAGCCGGCGACGGCATCAACGAGATCGGCGGGCAATTCGGGATCGAAACGAATCGCGCCGCCCTTCAGCACGCCGGTCGGAGCCGTGACGATCGCCCAGCGCGCCTCGACATCCCCCGCCGCCGTCTCGACGACGACGCGATCCTCTCCGCTCCGCAGGCGCGTGGCGGGTCGCCCCAGATGGACGGTCAGCGGCCGGGCGAGGCGGGCGAGCAGGGCGCCATAACCGTCCTTCAAAAAACGGTTCGTTCCATCCGCCGTTCTGGCGTAGTCGATCGCGCTGAGTTCGCGAATATCGGCGCCCGAATAAAGCCCCAGACCGAAGGCGAAGGTTTCCGTCCACTCGCCCAAGGCGGGCAAGCTGGCGGCCAAGGTCTCGTCCACGCCGCTGCGCGCGACGCGCGCAACGGCCTGATCGAGCTTTGGCCATCCCCGGTCCATCGCCCGGCGGCGGGCGCCGGTCGTCAAGCGCCCGTTGTCATAAAGAGGGCGATCCTCCGGCGCGCGGCGGGACGTAAAGCCGGCGCGGCGCGCCAGGCCGACCAGCGGATTGACCTCCGCCATGTGCATCCAGTGGGCGCCTTCGTCCACTTGAGCGCCGTCAAGCAGGATCGTGTGGGCGCGGCCGCCGAGCCGGTCTCGCGCTTCGACGATCGCGACGGAAAGCCCCGCGGCGTCGAGCGTTCGGGCGGCCGCGATTCCCGCAGCGCCGCCGCCGATGACGACGGCGTCAAGCATGGTCAACGCGCCTTGATGTCCTCGAACTGACCGGCCTTGCGGAAGCGCCAGAGATAGGACGGGACCACCGCCTCGATCGCGCTCGGCCTGACGCCGAGGCCCTCCAGGGTGCGCGTCTCGCTGACGGCGGCGGCGGACACGATATTGTCCTGCTGGAGAAGGCGGACCTGATCAGTGGTCAGCAGGGCGCCGGGCAAAAGCTCCAGCACCTGCGCCTGCATCATCGCCAGCGCCCACGGCACCGGAACCAGCAGCCGGCGGCGCTCGATCGTCGTGAGGGTGAACTCCATCAGTTCGCGGAACGACCGGATGTCGGGACCGCCGAGTTCATAAACCCGTCCGCCCGGCGCGGCGCCGTCCACGGCGCGGGCGATCATCTCCGCCACATCGCCGACGAAAACCGGCTGGAGCTTCGTTTCGCCGCCGCCGATCAGGGGGAGCGCCGGCGAGAAACGCGCCATCGCCGCGAAGCGATTGAAGAACGAATCCTCGGGACCGAACACGATCGAGGGGCGCACGATGATCGCGTCAGGGCGCGCCGCCAGCGCGGCCGCCTCGCCCTGCGCCTTGCTGCGCGCGTAAGCCGATTCCGACTCGGCGTCGGCGCCGATGGCCGACATCTGGATGAAAGCCGAGACGCCGGCGGCCGCGGCCGCCTTCGCCACTGTTTCAGCGCCGGTCGCCTGAACGGCCTCGAAGGTCTGCTTGCCGCTCTCGGCCAGGACGCCGACCAGATTGATCACCACATCCGCGCCGGCGATCGCGCGCGCCACGGAGTCCGGATAACGGAGATTCGCCTGAACGGCCGTCACCTGTCCGACGACGCCCATGGGCGCGAGAAAAAGCGCCAGATCAGGCCGCCGCACGGCGGCGCGCACGCGATAACCGCGCTTCGCAAGCGCGCGCGCGACATGCCGGCCGATGAAGCCGGAGCCCCCGAAGATGGTGACCAGTTTGCCGTTGGGCGACCGCATGCCAACCTCCAACAGGCGCCGCGCCCCTGCGCGACCCCATGCGACGCCCGTTCCTAGTCAAGCGCCGGGCCGATGTATAGTCGGCGCGCCGCCGCCGCGCTTGTGACCGGGGGGCGAGCGTGTTACCGCGCCGCCGACAGGACAGGCGCAGGCGCGCCCGGGAGAGATCGATGGCGAACGAAGCCAGAAACGGCAATGGCGCGCCGGCGCAGCAAGGCCCGCAGATCAGGGCGCTCGGCCAGTATATCAAGGACTTCTCCTTCGAGAATCCGAACGCGCCGCGCTCGCTGCAGCCGCAGACCACATCGCCGCCGATCAATGTGCAGGTGAACGTCAACGCCAAGCAGCTCGCGCCGAACGATTTCGAGATCGAACTCAAGCTCGAGGGCGGCGCAGGCGAGGGGGCGAACGTTCTGTTCAATTTCGAGCTGAGCTATTGCGGCGTGTTCCAGCTCGTCGACATTCCGGAGCAGCAGAAGCATCCGGTGGTGATGATCGAATGCCCGCGTCTGCTGTTCCCGTTCGCGCGGCAGATCGTCGCCGACGCCGTCAGCAATGGCGGTTTCCCGCCCTTCCTGCTCAATCCGATCGACTTCGGCGCGCTCTATCAGCAGCGCATGCAGGAACAGAACGCGACGGCCTCGACCGTCGTTTCCTGAACTTCGCCGGTCAGGACGAAGCGGCGGCCGCTTCGTCCTCCTCGCGCACATAGCGCTTCCAGATCGCCTTTTCGCCGAGCGAAGCAGCGAAAGCGCGATGGCGCGCGAACTCGTCTTCGGTGAGTCGCGGGAGTAATTTTTCGGGGCGCGTCTTCAGAAACGTCGCCGCGACGCCGGCCGCGACCAAGGTCTGCGATGCGCCCGGCGCAGGCATGGCGGTGAGATCGAAGCCGGCCTGGCGGCCGCCATTCATCTCGGCGTAGACTTCGGCGAGAATTTCGGCGTCGAGCAACGCGCCGTGCTTGGCGCGTCGCGAGTTGTCGATGCCGTAGCGGGCGCAGAGCGCATCGAGATTGTTGGCTGAACCGGGATGCTTGCGGCGTGCGATCTGCAGCGTGTCGATAACGCGCTCCATGCCGATCGGCGCGAGCTTGAGCCGCTGAAATTCGGCGTTGAGGAAGCCGATGTCGAAGGACGCGTTGTGAATCACCAACGTCGCGTCGCCGATGAAATCGATGAATTTCTGCGCCACCGCCTCGAAGAGCGGCTTGCCCTTGAGCATCTCGTTGGTGACGCCGTGCACGCGGACCGCATCGGGATGAACCTCGCGCTGCGGATCGATATATTCGTGAAAGACCACGCCGGTCGGGAAAAGATCGCTCAGCTCCACGCCGCCGATCTCGATGATACGGTCGCCCTTGGCCCAGTCGAGCCCGGTGGTTTCGGTGTCGAGAACGATTTCGCGCCGCATTCGCCCCTCAGCGCGCTCGTCCGGCGCGCCCCGCCAAAGCGCGCACGATATCATCGACGGCGCGGCGGGCGGAATCGAAACCCAGCGATGTATCAACAACGAAATGGGCGCGCCGGCGCTTCTCGGCGTCCGGCGTCTGCTTGGCGAGGATGGCCTGGAATTTTTCCGGCGTCATGCCCGGCCGCGCCAGCACGCGCGCGCGCTGCACGTCCGCCGGCGCGGTGACCACGAGGATCGCGTCGCAAACGCCTTCGCGTTTTCCCTCGAACAGAAGGGGGACGTCGAGAACGACAAGAGGCGCGCCAGCGCGTTTGCTCTCATCTGCGAAACGCTCCGCCTCGGCGCGCACGAGAGGATGCACGATCGCTTCAAGGCGCTTCAGCGCGGATGCGTCGCCGAGCACGCGCGCAGCCAGCTCCGCGCGATCGACAACGCCGTCCTTGGCGACGCCGGGAAACGCCTCCTCGACAGGGGCGACCGCCGCGCCGGAGTAAAGCGCGTGCACCGACGCGTCGGAATCATGCACGGGAATTCCACGCGCGCGAAACATCCCGGCCGTCGCCGACTTGCCCATGCCGATCGATCCGGTGAGGCCGAGAACGAACATCAGGCCGGCTTTTCGAGATCGGCGACGATCAAGGCGCGCAGTTCCGGCGTCACTTCCGGCCTGACGCCGAACCAGCGTTCGAAGCCCGGCGCGGCCTGATGCAGCAGCATGCCGAGGCCGTCGACGACGCGCAGGCCGCGGTGACGGGCGCGTCGAAGAAGCTCCGTCTCCAGAGGCGCGTAAACGATGTCGTCGACGACCGCGTCGTCGCGCAAACCGTCGAGCGGGCAATCGAGCGGCGGCTGACGCGCCATGCCAAGCGATGTCGCGTTGACGAGAAGCCCCGCGCCGCGAACCGCTTCGGGAAGATCGCGCCAGGCGCGCGCGACAATTCTCGAGGAGGATCCCTCGCCCATGTCCCGCGCGAGACATTCGGCGCGCTCGAGATTTCGATTCGCCACCGTGATCGTTTCGACGCCGCGCGACAGAATCGCATGGAGAATTCCGCGCGCCGCGCCGCCCGCGCCGAGAATGACAGCGTGATCGGCGACGGCGCGCCAGCCGGGATGCGTCGCGTCGAGATGAGCGAGGAAGCCAAGGCCGTCGGTATTGTCCGCGCGCAGCGTTCCGTCCTCGAACCAGAGCGTGTTCGCCGCCCCGATCGCGCGCGCGCGCGCGCTCGGCTCGTCACACAGCGCAAGCGCGCGCTCCTTGTGCGGCACGGTGACGTTCGCGCCGGCATAGCCCTGCTCCGGCATGGCGCGCACGAACGCTGCGAAATCCTCCGCTTTCACATGGGCGCGCTCGTATGCGCCCGCAATTCCAAGCGTGCGCAACCAGTATCCATGGATGAGCGGCGAGCGCGAATGCGCGATCGGATCGCCGATGACGCAGGCCTTGAGAAATGTCGTCATGACGCAAGCGCTCCGATTCGGCGGAGAAACGAAAGCACCGGAAACAAGGGCAATCCGAGAATCACATTATGCTCGCCGGACACATGCGCGAAAAACTGGGCCCCCAAGCCTTCGATCCGGTAACCGCCGACAGACGACATTGATTCGTCTCCGACATGATCGAGATAGGTCTCGATAAAACCGTCGCTCACCTGGCGCATGACAAGCCGCGCCGAATCGACGCAAGCGAAAACGGCGATCCCGTCGCGGGCGACGACGGCGGCGGAATGAAGCGCATGCTCAGCGCCGCAGAGCCCCTTGAGAAACGCTGTGGCTTCCGCCCGATCGCGCGCCTTGACGCCCGGATGGCCTGCCGCCGCCAGCGTCTGATCGGCTCCCAGAACAAGACGGTCGGGATGATCCTGAGAGACGCTCAGCGCCTTGGCGCGCGCAAGGGCGAGGGCGCGATCGGCCGGACCCAGCCCGGCCGCAATCAACGGCGCCTCGATCACGCGCTCGTCGGTCGAGGGTTTTCTCGTCTCGATCGGCAGCCCGACCGCTTCGAGCATATGCGCGCGCGTGGCGCTGCCGGAAGCAAGCAGGAGCGGCGCATCAAGCAGCCAAGGCCAGGCGGAAGCGCTCATTCGGCGATGAATTTCAGACGATGTTCCTGATAAAGATCGATGATCGCGGCCGCCGTCTCCTCGATGGAGCGGCGCGTAACGTCGATCATCGGCCAGCGATTGCGCGCGCACAGCTTGCGCGACATGGCGATCTCCTCGGCGACCGCGTCGCGATCGACATAGTCGGTGTCATCGGACGCGTTCAGCGACAGAAGCCGGTTCTGCCTGATCTGCACGATGCGCTCCGGCGTGGCGACAAGGCCGACGACCAGCGGCTTGCGGATATGATCGAGCTGACTGGGAACGGGAATGCCCGGAACCAGCGGAACATTCGCTGTCTTGATGCCGCGGTTGGCGAGATAGATGCTCGTCGGCGTCTTGGAGGTGCGCGACACGCCCACGAGAATCACGTCGGCGGCCTCGACATCGTCGGGCAACTGCCCGTCGTCATGCATCATGGTGAAGTTCAGCGCGTCGATGCGCCGGAAATAGTCCGCGTTCAGAACGTGCTGCGCACCCGGGCGGGCGACGCTCGCCGCCCCGAGATAGGACTGAAAGAGGTTGAGGATCGGATCGAGAATCGACAGGCAGGGACTGGCGACCTCGCGACAGGCGGCTTCCAGCGCCAGCGCAATCTCCGGATCGACGATCGTGTAGAGCACGATGCCCGGCGCCTGCTGGATCTCGCGCGCGATGCGATCGATCTGGTGGCGCGACCGGACCATCGGATAAAAATGCTCGATCGCCGACACGCCCTCATACTGGGCGGCGGCGGCGCGGCTGATCGCGATCAGCGTCTCACCGGTCGCGTCCGACACCAGATGAATATGGAAATAGCTGCGCCCGGCCACGTCGGTCCCGCCTTCTGTGAATCCCTGTGGACTGGGACGGGCTTTCCGGCAAGGCCTCCGGGAAGGGTGTGGAAGGGGGCGCTTTTTATCAACAGCCAAGCCGGGGCGAGACGGAGTCGCCGCAACTATGGGAATTGCGGGGACAAGGCCGAGCCTGATGGTTAACGATTGGTGAGGAAGGCTGGTTAACAAAGGATTAACGCCGGCTCCGAGGCCAGCGCACAACAGCCTGCGACGCGTCGTCCCGCAGGTCTGTTTTGTGAACGGGATTGCATCCCGCCCCTCGACTCTCCATCAAAAGACTCAAAAGGATTCTCTTTGAAACTCTCTAGAAAGGGCCGTTGTGGGAATCGCCAAGCCGGTGCTCGAAGTTCTGTCCGGCGGACGGCCGGAGCGAACGCCGATCTGGATCATGCGTCAGGCGGGCCGCTATCTGCCGGAGTATCGCGCGGCGCGCGCCCGGGCGGGCTCCTTCCTCGATCTGTGCTTCACGCCTGATCTGGCGGCCGAGGTCACGCTTCAGCCGATCAACAGGTTCGGTTTCGACGCGGCGATCCTGTTTTCGGACATTCTCGTCGTTCCCCACGCTTTCGGCCAGAAGGTCTGGTTCGTGGAAGGAGAGGGGCCGAGGCTCAATCCCGTTCAGTCGCTGGATGAATTGCCGGCCCGCGTCGATCTTGATCGGCTGCGGCCGGTGTTCGAGGCGATAAGACTGGTGAAGCGCGACCTGCCGGCGGCGACCACCTTTCTCGGCTTCTGCGGCGCCCCCTGGACGGTGGCCGGCTACATGACGATGGGGCGGGG
>MKVY01000041.1:6315-12637 GCA_001899525.1 Rhizobiales bacterium 65-9 | reverse complement strand
GAAGGCTTGCGGACGCTCGCCTATCGCGATCCGGCGTTCGTGCTCGGGCTGCTGGATCGCCTGGCCGACGCCTCCATCGACTATCTCTGCGCCCAATTCGACGCCGGCGTCGAGGCCGTCCAGATTTTCGAGAGTTTCGCCGGATCGATCCCGCCGGACCGATTCCGGGACTGGAGCCTCAAGCCGGTTCAGCGCATCATCGCGGGGGTGCGCGCCAAGCGACCCGACGCAAGGATCATTCTTTTTGCGCGCGGCGCGGGAGCCAACCACGAAACCGTCGCCCGGGAGAGCGGCTGCGACGCGGTCGGGCTCGACTGGGCGGTCGATCCCGACTGGGGAGCGTCCGTCGTTCAGCGAATCAAGCCGACGCAGGGCAATCTCGATCCTCTGGCCCTGGTCGCCGGCGGGGCGGCGCTGGAGCAGGGGGCGCGGCGGGTGCTGCAGGCGTTCGGCGCGGGCCCTCACATTTTCAACCTCGGTCACGGCGTGGTTCCAGAGACGCCGATCGCTCATATGGAGCGCCTGATCGAGATCGTGCGGGACCATCGAATCGCGTAGGACAGCCGCATGGCCGACTTCTATCTCTGGCTCAAAGCGCTCCATGTCATCGCGGTGATCGCCTGGATGGCCGGGATGCTCTATCTGCCCCGGCTCTTCGTCTATCATTGCGACGCGCCCAAGGGCTCGCAGCAGTCCGAGACCTTCAAGGTCATGGAGCGACGGCTGCTGAAGGCGATCATCAATCCGGCGATGGTCGCGACCTGGTTGCTGGGTCTCTGGCTCGCCTGGGAAGGCTTCGGCTTCAAGGGCGGGTGGCTGCACGCCAAGATCGCGCTGGTGCTTCTTCTCTCCGCCATGCACGGCTTCATGGCGCGGTGGGTGCGGGAGTTCGCAGAAGACCGCAACACCCGGCCGGCGCGGTTCTATCGGATGATGAACGAGGTCCCCACCGTGCTGATGATGGGCATCGTCATTCTCGTGATCGTGAAGCCGTTCTGACCGGCTGGTCCGATCCAGACTTGTGCGGGAGCCGCAATCCGTCTACATAAGGATCGTCTTCCCCAGACATCAAAGGCTGACGGCTGCGCGCTGAACAGCCTCTCGGGCGCTCCTTGAGGCGTCCTGTTTCTCAAAGTCTCCCTCGTCGCGCCGGTTTAAAGCCGCGCTTTTCATCCCAGGGCTTTTCTCCCCATGCGGGAAATCAAACTTCACGAACTGAAATCAAAGAGCGTCACCGAGCTTGTGAGCTTCGCCGAGGAGCTGGAGGTCGAGAACGCCAGCTCCATGCGCAAGCAGGAGCTGATGTTCGCCATTCTCAAGCAACTCGCCGCCAAGGAAACCGAGATCATCGGCGAGGGCGTCGTCGAGGTGCTCCAGGACGGCTTCGGCTTCCTCCGCTCGCCGGACGCCAACTATCTTCCGGGCCCCGACGACATCTATATCTCGCCGACCCAGATCAGGCGTTTCGGTCTGCGGACGGGCGACACCGTCGAGGGGCCGATCCGGAGCCCGCGCGACGGCGAGCGCTATTTCGCGCTGCTGAAGGTCAATACGATCAATTTCGAGGACCCGGACAAGATCAAGCACAAGGTCCATTTCGACAATCTGACGCCGCTCTATCCGGAGAAGCGAATCAAGCTCGAGCTTGCCGATCCGACCAAGAAGGACCTCTCGGCCCGGATCATGGACATCGTGGTGCCGCTCGGCAAAGGCCAGCGCGCGCTGATCGTCGCCCCTCCGCGAACCGGCAAGACAGTGCTGCTGCAGAACATCGCGCAGTCCATCACCGGCAACCATCCCGAGTGCTATCTGATCGTGCTGCTGATCGACGAGCGCCCGGAGGAGGTGACCGACATGCAGCGCTCGGTGAAGGGCGAGGTCATCTCCTCGACCTTCGACGAGCCCGCCTCGCGCCACGTGCAGGTGGCGGAAATGGTGATCGAAAAAGCCAAGCGCCTCGTCGAGCACGGCCGCGACGTGGTCATCCTGCTGGATTCGATCACCCGCCTCGGCCGCGCCTACAACACGGTGGTGCCGTCCTCCGGCAAGGTGTTGACCGGCGGCGTCGACGCCAACGCGCTGCAGCGGCCGAAACGGTTCTTCGGCGCCGCCCGCAACATCGAGGAGGGCGGCTCGCTCACCATCATCGCGACGGCGCTGATCGACACCGGCAGCCGCATGGACGAGGTGATCTTCGAAGAGTTCAAGGGCACCGGCAACTCGGAAATCATTCTCGACCGCAAGGTGGCTGACAAGCGCACCTTCCCGTCGCTCGACATCACGCGCTCCGGCACCCGCAAGGAGGAACTGCTGGTTCCGGCCGACATCCTCAAGAAGATGTATGTCCTGCGCCGAATCATGAATCCGATGGGGACCGTTGATGCGATCGAGTTCCTGATCGACAAGATGCGCTTGACCAAGACGAATTCGGACTTCTTCGATTCGATGAACACCTGAGCGCCGCTTTCCAGCGCCTTCGCGACGCCGGGCCGCGAGCCCGGCGTTTTGCTTTGGGCGCCTCAACGCATGCCAGCGATTCGTGTCGCGATCTCCGCCGGGTCGGCGAGGGGGAGGGAGCAGCGCTCCCCGACGCAGACGAAGGCGCGGGCCCCGGACAGGCTCGTCTCGATCATCGCCCTGGCCGGATGGGAGTCAGGCAGCCGCTCCGCCGTTTCAAGCTGCACAAGGATTCGATTCGGATAGGGAACGACGCGCGCCGCCTGGAGAAGGCCGTCCGCGTCAGCGCCAGCAACGATCACCTGCGCGCCGTTGAGGCGCAGATCGAGCGCGCTCCACAACGAGGCGTGAGCCATCGCCTGAGTCCGCATCGGATCGCCGAGCGCGGACAGGAGCGCGTCGGCGCGCGTTCTCGCGCTGTCGTCCTGCGCCATCGCGGCATAGCGAATCAGCGCTTCAAGATAGACTCCATTGGCGTTCGGAACCGCGTCATCATGGGTGGGGGCGGGTCGGACGATCAAGGCGTCCCCATCGTCGGCGTTCATGGACAGGACGCCGGATGCGGGATCGGCGTAGCGCGCGCCGAGGCGATCGAGATCGCGCCGGGCGTCGTCGAGATAGCGGCCGGGTTCTGTCTCGGCGAGCGCGAGAGCGGCCAGCGCCATCGCGGCATGGTCCAACGCGAAAGCCGGCCAGATCCCGACATGCCCGCGCCAGGAATGGGCGAGCAGCCCCTCCCGCGTGAGGGATTCGCGAACGAAACGATAGCCGCGCCGCGCAAGGGCGATCCAGCTTTCTTGCCCGAGGATCGCTCCGGCGCGCGCCAGCGCCGCGATCATCAGCCCATTCCAGTCAGCCAACACCTTGTCGTCCCGCATCGGCGGCGTGCGGGCTTGCCTTGCAACGAGCAGACGCGAAACGATGTCCTTCAGGCGCGCAGAGTCCGATTCTGAGACGGAACGATCGCGCAGCCGATTCGGGATGCTTCGGCCCTCGAAGTTTCCTTCTTCACTGATGTCATAGGCGAAAGCGAAAAGCGCGGCTTCGTCGCGGGCCAGGACCGCCTCAAGCTCCTCGGGCCGCCAGACATAGTATCGTCCCTCTTCTCCCTCTGAATCGGCGTCAAGGCTCGACGCGAATCCGTCATCGACGATCATCTCTCGATTCAGCCACGAAACGATTCCCACGGCCGCTTCGGCGTAGATCGATTCGCCGGTGGCCTGCGCCGCCAGCGCGTAAAGCTCGAGCAGCTGGGCGTTGTCGTAGAGCATCTTCTCGAAATGGGGGACCAGCCAGCGCTCGTCGACCGAATAGCGGGCGAAGCCGCCGCCGAGATGATCGTGAATGCCGCCGCGCGCCATCTGCCTGAGCGTGACCAGAACCGGCTCGCGCAGAGCCGGCGCGCGCGCTCCCGCCCGCCAGAGCATGCTGAGAATGGGCGCATTGGGAAATTTGGGCGCGCCTTTTATCCCGCCCTGGACGGGATCGAAGAGCGCGGCCGCCCGGCTGGCGATCTGAATCAACTCCTCCGCGGTCGGTTGGGAGCTGGCGACTGGGGGCTGCGCCACCAGCCGGCTTTTCAACGCCGTCACGTTTCGACCGATGCTGTCGGGCTCGTCCCTGTAGACGGCGGATATGCGCCGGAGCAGGTCGACGAAGCCGGGCCGGCCATAGCGCGCGGTTTTGGGGAAGTAGGTTCCACCCCAGAAAGGCTCACGATCCGGGGTCAGGAACATGGTGAGGGGCCAGCCCCCTTGCTCTCCCAGAGCGTGGAGCGCCGACATATAGATGAAATCCACGTCCGGCCGCTCCTCACGGTCGACCTTGATGTTGACGAACAGCGCATTCATCACCTCTGCGACGGCGGGATCCTCGAAGCTCTCATGGGCCATGACATGGCACCAGTGGCAGGCTGAATAGCCGATCGACAGCAACACTGGCCGTCCTGTCGCACGCGCGTCGTCGAACGCTTCGTCGGACCATTCCCACCAATGGACAGGATTGTCCTGATGTTGGCGCAGATAGGGACTGGACGCGACGCGAAGGCGATTCATGATTGACCCTGTTCCCTGTGAAAGACTACCGACTGCGCGTCCTGGATTTGAGGGCTGCGGGCGGACGGCGGGTCTGTTGGAACAATCTACCACCATTGTGGCGCCAGCGAGTGGCCGGGGACGGGCCGGCGTCGCCGTCATCCGGATTTCAGGGCCGGCCTCTCGACAGTCGATCGAGCAATTCTGCGGCGCCGCGCCCGCTGCGCGTCGCGCGTCGCTTCGACGGATCGTCGATCCGCGCACCGGTGAGCTTCTCGATCACGGATTGGTTCTGTGGTTTCCGGGACCAGCGAGCTTTACGGGAGAGGATGCGGCGGAGTTTCACCTGCATGGCGCGCGAAGCGTCGTCGCGGCGGTTCTGCGCGTGTTGACGGATTTTTGCGGCTGCCGCCTCGCCGAGCCAGGAGAGTTCGCCCGGCGCGCATTCGCCAACGGGAAACTCGATCTCCCCGCGGTGGAGGGCCTCGCTGACCTCATCGACTCTGAGACAGAGGCGCAGCGTCGACAAGCGCTTCGCCAGATGGACGGCGTCCTTGGTCGGCAGACACAGGAATGGTCGTCACGGCTGCTGGACGTGATCGCCTGGGCGGAAGCCGCGCTCGATTTTTCCGACGAAGGCGATGTGCCGGCCCGATCCCTTGCGCAAGCGATCGATCCGGCCCGTGTAGTTGCGGGGGAGATCGCAGCGGCTCTTATAGAGTCCGTAAAAGGCGAGCGTCTGCGCGACGGATTCGTCGTCGCGATCGCGGGGCCGCCGAACGCTGGTAAATCGACACTTCTGAACAGCTTGGCGAAGCGGGACGTAGCGATTGTCTCCCCGTTCGCCGGCACTACGCGCGACGTTCTGGAGGTGAGGCTGGAACTCGGCGGCCTCCCGGTCATCCTGACGGACCTTGCCGGAATTCGTGACTCATCCGATCCGATTGAAATCGAAGGCATCGCGCGCGCAAAGCGGCGGATCGAGGTCGCTGATCTGGTTCTATGGCTGTCAGCCTGGAACGAACCCGCTCCAGCACCGGCTTTGCCTCACGATCGCGTCATTCTGGTGCGGACAAAAGCAGATACCGCCCCTGGAAGCGATTCGGGTCCGGAATTTGCGCAAGGGTTCATTAACCTTTCGGCAAAGCAAGGTCTCGGTGTCGATACGCTTCTCACATTCGTCGAGGATCAAGCCAGAGCGACTGTCGGATCGGGGGATGCGTTAGTGGCCCATGAGCGACAGCGAACGGTGCTCGACGGTTGTCTTCGGCATTTAACCAGAGCGCTCGACGCGTTCGATTCAGGCTTAAATGACGAGTTTGTCGCAGAGGACTTGCGCCTTGCCCATCGCGCCTTGGCTCGAATGAGCGGTCATTTTGATGTAGAGGATGTGTTGGGTGCGATATTTTCGCGCTTCTGCATTGGGAAGTAGCCAGCGATGTTTCACGTGAAACATAGTCCCCGGCCTACTCCAAGCGGTTAGCGCATGGCTGCGGATCATGACTAAACCTGATCTATTGAACTTCGACGTGGTTGTTATTGGCGGCGGCCATGCGGGATGCGAAGCTGCGGCTGCGGCGGCGCGTATGGGCGCATCAACGGCTCTGGTCACACATCGTTTTGATACTATCGGCGAAATGTCCTGCAATCCGGCGATAGGCGGCTTGGGCAAGGGCCATTTGGTCCGCGAGATCGATGCTCTGGACGGATTGATGGCGCGCTGCGCCGATGAAGCCGGCATTCAGTTCCGGGTTCTCAATCGGCGCAAGGGCCCGGCAGTGCGTGGTCCGCGCGCGCAGATTGACCGGCGTCTTTATCGGCGGTCTATGCAG
>MKVY01000041.1:4669-6278 GCA_001899525.1 Rhizobiales bacterium 65-9 | reverse complement strand
GGGGTCATCCTAGAGGATGGGCGGATAATTGAGACTCTCGCCGTCGTCGTCACCTCGGGAACGTTTTTAAGCGGCCTTATTCATATTGGCGAGGAAAAGATCCCGGCGGGCCGGATGGGAGAAGCCCCGTCGATCGGTCTCTCAAAAACCTTCGCGCGGTTGGGATTACCATTAGGTCGGCTGAAGACAGGCACGCCAGCGCGTCTCGACGGGCGATCCATCGCCTGGGATCACTTGGAGCGCCAAGACGGCGACGAGAATCCGGAGCCGTTTTCAGCCCTGACCGAGAGGATCGATCAGCCGCAAATATGGTGCGGTATCACGCGCACCACCGGAGAAACTCACCAGATCATTCGCGATAATCTTCATCGGTCAGCAGTCTATGCCGGGGACATTGCCGGCCGCGGCCCGCGCTATTGTCCGTCAATCGAAGATAAGATCGTGCGGTTCGGCGACAGGGACGGACATCAAATCTTTCTTGAACCTGAGGGGCGCGACGACCACACGGTTTATCCCAACGGACTCTCGACGTCGCTTCCCCGGGAGGTACAGGAGCGGTTTCTTCGGTCAATACCTGGACTGGAACAGGTCAAAGTTCTTCGGCACGGTTATGCGATTGAGTATGACTATGTCGATCCGCGGTCGCTCTACCCAACACTGGAAACCAAAGCGGCCGCGGGCCTGTTTTTGGCTGGCCAGATCAACGGCACGACGGGCTACGAGGAAGCAGGAGGGCAGGGCATTATCGCCGGGATCAACGCCGCCCGGCGGGCGCGCGGCGACGACGGCATAATTATCGACCGGGCATCCGCCTATCTCGGCGTGATGATCGACGATCTGGTGACAAAGGGCGTTTCGGAGCCCTATCGGATGTTCACATCCCGGTCCGAATTTCGGTTGAGCCTGCGGGTCGACAATGCGGACGAGCGGCTCACAGAGGCGGGATTGGGCTGGGGATGCGTCTCAAAGCGGCGGAAAGACAATTTCCTTCAGCGGAAGAAGGAGCTGGCGAATGCGCGAGCGCTTCTCAATCGGTTCAATCTGTCGCCAGATCAGGCGGCAGGTTTTGGATTGGCTCTCAACAGAGACGGCGTTCGACGCTCCGCCTTCGAGCTCCTTTCACGCACTGACGTCAATCTCGCTCGGCTCGGTGATATCTGGCCGCAGCTGCAGGAAATTCCGATACCGATTCGCGGCCGTATCGAGCACGATGCGCTTTATTCGACCTACTTGGTGCGCCAGGAGCAGGATATGGCGCGGTTCAAACAAGATGAATCGCTGGAGATTGCTGAAAACTTTGACTATTCTCGATTATCGGGGCTTTCGCTCGAGCTTCGGCAGAAACTCGAATCGATTCGGCCTCGTACCGTTGGTCAAGCCGGTCGTATAGAAGGAATGACTCCAGCGGCTCTTTTGCTCGTGGCCGCGTGGTCTCGTCGATCAACCAAGGGTTACCACGAGGTCACCGTTTGAGCGCGCCTTCCTCACGGCAGGACGTTCTCGCTTCTCTGAATGTTTCACGTGAAACAGCCGAACGGCTCTCGGCCTATGTCGATTTGTTGAAGCGCTGGCAAACGCGCATCAATCTGGTCGCCGCATCCACGGTCGA
>MKVY01000041.1:4135-4637 GCA_001899525.1 Rhizobiales bacterium 65-9 | reverse complement strand
AAAAGACGCGCGGCGATGGGTCGACCTCGGAACCGGCGCCGGCCTGCCAGGCGCGGTTCTTGCGATTCTTCTTGCGGATCGACCCGGCGCAGAGGTTCACCTTGTCGAAGCCAACCAGAAAAAAGCGGCCTTCCTGGCCGAGGCCGTGCGAATCACACGCGCGCCGGCGAAGGTTTACGCCGATCGAATCGAGCGGATCGTCGGTTTGGCCGTCGATGAATGCGACGTGGTGACTGCGCGTGCGCTGGCGCCGCTCCCCGATCTGCTTCGCCTGTCGTCTCCTCTGTTGATGAAGGGCGCACAGGGCTTGTTTCTCAAAGGCCGGGATGTTGAAGCTGAATTGACCGAGGCGGCGAAATCCTGGACCATGCGGGCGGAACTTTTCCCAAGCCAGACTGATTCGAGCGGCCGAATCGTGAGCGTCACGGTGCTCGCGCCGCGCCTAGCGAACTGATCGGAGCCCTGTCATGTCGACAGCTTCGCCGTCTATCGAATTGCTTCC
>MKVY01000041.1:0-3961 GCA_001899525.1 Rhizobiales bacterium 65-9 | reverse complement strand
CGATCGTCACGACTCGCGTTCCCAATCTCGCCGTTGCCCCCTCGACGCTCGACCTGCTGGGCGTAGAACTTGAAATCTCTTCGCACCGCGATCGCGCCACCAAGCTGCGGGCTGCGATACAGTCGCATCGTGAAGACGCCTCTCGGGCTCAGTTTTCCTATATTCTGATCGACTGCCCTCCATCCCTTAATCTCCTGACGATCAACGCGCTAACTGCAGCCGACGCTGTGCTCGTGCCGATGCAGTGTGAATTTTTCGCCCTGGAAGGTCTGAGCCAGATCCTGAAGACGGTCGAGCAAGTGCGCGCGTCTCTCAACCCCAAGCTCACCATTCACGGCATTGTTCTGACCATGTTCGATCCGCGCAACAATCTTGCGGGACAGGTGGTGGCCGATGTCCGCCAGATCATGGGCGACAAGGTTTATGACACGATCATTCCCCGTAATGTGCGGGTGTCTGAAGCTCCTTCGCACGGCAAGCCCGCCTTGCTCTATGATCTCAAATGCGCCGGATCGCAGGCCTATCTGCGCCTGGCGTCCGAGGTGATCAAGCGCGAGCAGGTATTGTTGGCGGCGTAACAGGCGTTAACGGGAGGAGTTTTCTATGGCGGAGGAGAGCTACCGTCCGAGGCTGGGGCGCGGGTTGGCCGCTCTCATCGGCGATGTCGGAGACGAGTCGGACACCGCCGGGCGCTCCCGTGGTCAGCGCCGCATCCCGATTGAGTTTCTCAAGCCCAATCCTCGCAATCCCCGGAAACAATTTGGCGATGATGATCTCGACGATCTGAGCTCATCCATCCGCGAGAAGGGCGTGCTCCAGCCGATTCTCGTGCGCGCTATTCCGGGCCTTGCCGATGCGTTTGAAATCATCGCCGGCGAGCGACGGTGGCGGGCCTCGCAGCGCGCCGGGCTGCATGACGTGCCGGTTGTCGTCGTGGAGGCGAATGACCGGGAGGCGATGGAAATCGCCATCGTCGAGAATGTCCAGCGCGCCGATCTCAATGCGATGGAAGAGGCGAGCGGATATGACCGGCTGATTAGCGAGCATGGTTATACGCAAAACGATCTGGCCAAGGTTATCGGCAAGAGCCGCAGCCATGTCGCGAATACGCTCAGGCTTTTGAAGCTGCCGGCGGCCGTTCGCGCTTCGGTGGAGGATGGCAGCCTTTCCGCCGGCCATGCGCGAGCGTTGCTGGCGGTCAACGATCCGGAAAAGATCGCAAAACGAGCGATCGCTGACGGTCTTACCGTTCGTGACGTGGAGCGCATCGCCCAAAAAGGGCTTGAACCCGCTCCCGAGCAGAAAGGTCGTTCGAAGCCGCCGAAGGATCCTGACACGCTCGCGGTGGAAAAAGCGCTCGAAGAGGTGCTGGGGCTTCATGTGTCCATCGAACATCGCGGCGAGAGCGGCGAAGTGCGGATAAAATACAAAACCCTTGAGCAGCTCGACGGCCTCTGCCGACGGCTCAAGAGTTAATTATTTGGCTAATTAGCCAGCTTTCTAGCTGTCAATGCGATTCGAAGAAACGTACGGTCGAGTTGGCTGGCGGCGCTTTGCGCATTCGCGCGGGCGGCGAGGATGGCATCGCCTATCTGACGAATCGTCGGAGAAAGCCCCTCCCGCCGCCACAGCTGCAATTGCCGCTCGACCGCCGGCCGGCGGCGAAAGAAAACGCCGGAACGATCCAGGATCGTTCGCGCGCTCTGGCCCGATTCAATCTGGGCTATGCCATTGGCGAGCAGCCAGGCGTGATTGAGCCCGCCCATCAGAACGCCGTCGGGGCGTTCGCCCGCCGCGGCAAGCTTGGCGAGGGCCGGCGCCATGGCGCGCATGTCGCCTGAAAACGCGCCGTCAATCGCGTCGCCCAGAACCGTCACGCCGGCGTCCGCCACCACCGCCTCGACGTCGTCGGCTGTTATCGCGTCCCTGCCCTGGGCGTAAGCGAGCAGCTTATCGATTTCGGCGCGGGTGCTCAGCCGGTCGCTGCCGACGAGCGAAAGAAAGGCTTCGACGGCGTCGCCCGTCAACGTCAGACCGGCATTGCGCGCGGCTTCGCCGATCATGCGACGGATATCGCCAGGCTCGTCGGCGTAGCAAACGATGACGACGGCTCCCTTGGCGCGCTCGCAGGCGGCGCGAACCGGCGCAGTCTTTCTCAGATCGCCCGCTTCGATCAGTATCGTCGCTTCGCTTGGTGGAGCGCGCAGAAGCGATTCGACGGCGGATGCGATATTTTTCGCGCCCAGCTTGATGCGGATGATTCTCCGCCCTCCGAAAAGGCTGATGGCGTTTGCTTCATCCAGCAAACGCAGCGGGTCGGCCGCTATCTCCTCGCCATCGAGCTTGACGATTTCGGGTTCGTCGCGGCCATCCCCGCGCATGGACGCTGCGATGCGCGCCGCCCGTTCGGACACCAGCCCCGCATCAGCGCCGCAGATCAGAATGACCGGCGTTCGCGGGTCCGGAGAGGACAGAAAAGCCTCGGCTTCGCCGCGCGCGAGAAGAGTCATCGCGCGCTCAACTCAGGAGGAGCGGCCCGCGAGAGCGGCCGCTATCTGCGTGCGGATCTGTTCGGCGAACAGCTTTCCGAGCCGGATCTCGGCGTCGCGGGCGGCGCGCACCGTGGCGTAACGCTGAACGGAGCGATCATAGGTCGCGCTGCCGCGGGTCGTTCCGCGGAAGATTTCCTGGCCGTTGTCGAGCCGGGTCAGGACGAAAGTCGCCGTGCCGCTCAAGCTGGCGGAATCGGCGCGCGCCGTGGCGGAATCGACGATCGCGGTGATAACGGACACGCTGGGAGTCACCGCCAGCCTGTAGCGTTTGACCGCAGTCTGACCTGATCCATCAAGAAGGAAAATCAACTCGTTGCGCAGATAATGGCCGAGGCGGTCTCCGATGTCGTCGACCTGGATCGCGGCGAGTTCACCCGCCATCGACCGGCCATTCGACAGTTCGCCATACAAGGGGCGGAAGCAGCCGCCGAGCGCGAGGGACGCGCCGACAGCCGCGAGCACGGCGACCGCGCGCCGTCGATCAGGCGACCACATTGACGATTCTCCTCGGCACGACGATGAACTTGCGCAGGGGCCGACCCTCCATCGCGCGCTGCACCGCATCGAGCGCCATCACCGCCGCTTCGATATGGCCCGCGTCGGCGTCATGCGGCACGGTGACATCGGCGCGTTTCTTGCCGTTGACCTGAACAGGCAAGGTGATCTCGTTCTCCGCCAGAAGCGCCGGATCGAGACGCGGCCAACTTGCTTCCGCGACCAGCCCGTCCCGTCCCAGCGCGCGCCAGCATTCTTCCGCCAGGTGAGGCATCATCGGCGCCATCATCTGCAGGAGCATCGCAGCCGCCTCGCGTAGGGCGGCCGGCGCGCGCGCCGCGGCGGCTTCAGCCTCGAGCGTGTTGGTCAACGCGTAAAGAAAGGCCACGGCGCGGTTGAAGCCGAGCCCGTCGATCGCGCGCTGCACCTGATCGAGCGTCTTGTGCGCGGCCTTGCGCAACGCCGTCGCCGCATCGGGATCGTCGTCGATCGCCGGCATGCGCGCGATCTGGTTGATGAGGCGCCACACCCGCTGCACATAGCGATAGGCGCCCTGCACCCCGTCTTCCGTCCATTCGACGTCGCGCTCCGGCGGCGAATCGGAGAGCATGAACCAACGCGCGGTGTCCGCGCCCCACGAGGCAAGAATGTCGTCTGGATCGACGACGTTCTTTTTCGACTTCGACATTTTCTCGATCGCGCCAATCTCGATCGACGCGCCGGAATCGACATGAACCGCGCGGCGCTCCCCGTCGACTGTTTCGAACCTCACATCGGCGGGAAACACAAATGCGCCGTCGCCGGCGCGGTAGGTTTCGTGAACCACCATGCCCTGCGTGAAGAGGCCCTGGAAGGGCTCCTCGACCTCGTTGACATGACCCGTCGCCTTCATCGCGCGCGCGAAAAAGCGCGAA
>MKVY01000040.1:116117-146901 GCA_001899525.1 Rhizobiales bacterium 65-9 | reverse complement strand
CTTCGGCATCGTGTTCAGGAATTTCATCGACATCCTGAAACGGCAGATGAAGCTGGTGACCTTCACCGGCTCCTATGATCAGGCGAGCGTCGTGTTTCCCTACATTCTCGCGGCGCCGTCCTATTTCGCGGGCCAGATCACGCTCGGCCAGTTCCAGCAGGTCGCGAGCGCGTTCAGCCGCGTGCAGGGCGCTCTTTCCTTCTTCATCAGCGCCTATACGACGCTGGCGTCCTACAAGGCCGTCATCGACCGGCTTTCGACCTTCAACGCCTCCATGACGCGCGCGGAGATCATGGGCCGCGACAAGGACGAGTTCGAGCATCCTTCGATCGCGCCCAACAATCTCCGCCTGACCGATCTGGACATCCTTCTGCCCGACGGACGGCGCGTCGCGCATGCGGAAAATCTTGAAATCAGGGGCGGCGAGCGCACCCTGGTCATCGGCCCGTCGGGCTCCGGAAAATCCACCATGTTCCGCGCCATCGCCGGCATCTGGCCATTTGGAAAGGGCCGCATCGAAACGCCGGAGAACAAGAGCATCATGCTCCTGCCCCAGCGGCCCTACATCCCGCAGGGAACCCTGCGCGCCGCCATCGCCTATCCCGCGCGCGAGGACGCCTATGCCGACGACGCGATCCGCGACGCGCTGGCGAAAGTGAAGCTGGCGCACCTCGCAGCGGAGCTCGACCGCGAGGATCAGTGGCAGCAACGCCTGTCCGGCGGCGAGCAGCAACGCCTCGCCGTCGCCCGCGCGCTGCTGGCGAAGCCCGACTGGCTTTTCCTCGACGAGGCGACGGCGTCGCTCGACGAGCCGATGGAGGAAGAGCTTTACCGCGCGATCCGCGCCACGCTTCCCGACGCCACGATCGTGTCGATCGGACACCGCTCGACGCTGAAGGCGATGCACGACCGGGTGATTGCGATGCAGCCGCAGGACGGCGGCGTCTTCACGCCTCGCGCGGTGGAGGCCGCGCACGCGCGAGCGTGATGGAGCGTTGAACCGATTTTCTGACGGACGCGCTGCGCCCGCCCTTCCTTGCGGCGAGGCGCGGTCAGATGCCGCGTTCGAACTGAAGCTGGCCGCGCTGGCCTTTGATCACGAGGCGGCCCGCGTCATAGTCCCACTGGTTCGCGGTGCGCAGCGCCTCGAAGAAGGCGCGCTCCTGCGTCGCGGCGGCCTTGTCGCAGTTCGTCTTGGTGTGCGCGATCGGGCCTACCGCGAGCTTCTGCTGCCGCAGCGGATAGGCGACGACCGAGAAAGTGTTGCAGCCGCCGAAGCCGCGGGCGCGCATCTGGTCGTCGAGCACGAAGCTCGGGCGCTCCCGCGACGCGGCGAGCGGCTTGCCGTTCAGCGTGACGGCGACCCAGTTCATGCCTGTCGGAAACGGCTTGTCATATTGGCGCTGCGGCACGGCGCCCTGCTCTTCACGCATCGCCCGGCGGGCGTCGTCCGTCGTCGGACCGCTGGGCGTATCCAGAAGGCTGCGCTGCTGGGGCTGCTGGCGCTGCGCGAACGCCGGGGTCGCGGCGACCGCCGCCAGTAGAATCAAACCGACACGCCGCATCGTGACGAAACCTCCGGAACCATGCGTCATAGACGGGATGCCGCCTCATGCCGGAGAAACCCGGCGGTCTCAAGGCGAAAATCATGCTCCCCGCGCGCGAATCACGCCGAGGCGGCGTCGATGCGCCCGAACAGCCGGTCGGACAGGTCGACGGCGCCGGTGAACAGATAGTCGATCGCCCCGATGGACGCATGCGTCGCGCCCGCGCCGACGAGCGCCTCGGCGAGCGCGGCCGCCTGCGCGCGCGGGCAATGCGCCAGCAGCGGCGCGCCCGCGGCGGGCGGTCCGAAAGGAAGATGCGCGCCATGGTCGGCCAGCGCCCGGTCGAGCGCGTCCTGCGCCACGGCGGCGACCGCGGCGCGAACCTCCGCCGTTCTGGCCGCTTCCTGCGCCGCCGCGATGCGCGCGAGGATCGAGCGGGCCGCGCGCCGCGCCTCCTCGCTCCACGACGCGTTCACCGAGGCGACGAGATTGGCTTCGCTTTTGAGGATGAGCCCGTCCTCGAGGACCTTCAGCCCGTTCGACGACAGCGTCGCTCCGCTCGATGTGATGTCGACGATGATTTCCGCCGTGCCGGCCGCCGGCGCGCCTTCGGTGGCGCCGGCGCTCTCGACGATCTGATAGTCGGAAATGCCGTGCGTGGCGAAGAAACGCCGCGTCAGCTGCACATATTTCGTCGCGACGCGCATGCGCCGGCCATGCCGGTGATGAAGATCATGCGCGACCTCGTCGAGATCGGCCATCGTCGCGACGTCGATCCATGCGCGCGGCGCCGCGACGACGACATTGGCGTGGCCGAAGCCGAGCGCGCTCAGGAGAACGACGCGGCTGTCGGCGTCGGGGATGGTCTCGCGCACCAGGTCCTCGCCGGTGACGCCGATATGCACGGCGCCGGCGGCGATCTGCTGGGTGATTTCGGAGGCGGAGAGGAACTGGAGTTCGGCCCCGGGAACGCCGGCGACGGAGCCGCGATAATCGAGCGCGCCGCGCGGCCGGACGAAGCTGAGGCCCGCCCGCGCGAAGAAGGCTGCGGCGTTCTCCTGCAGCCGCCCCTTCGAGGGGATGCCGAGAACGAGCGGCTGGCCGTTCATGCGCCTGCTCCCCGCGCCGTAAGCCGGTCGAGCCACATCGAAAACCCGACCGCCGGAATCGCGGAGGGCGCGCCGAGGGCGCGGGTCAGCCCGTCATAGCGGCCGCCGCCGCAGACCGGCCGCAGGTCGGAGCGGGACGGATCGCGGATCTCGAACACGAAGCCGGTGTAATAATCGAGGTTGCGGCCAAACGACGCGCGGAACGTCAGCCCGGCCGGATCGACGCCGGCGGCGGCGATGAAGCCCGTGCGCGCCTCGAGGCGTTCGAACGCGGCGGAGAGATCGATTCGCTCGTCCCCCGCTAGCCGGCGCAGCGTCGCGAGGGCCGCGTCGGGATCGGCCTCGATGGCGAGGAATCGCGACAGGATGGCGCGGCTACGGTCATCGAGCCGCGCATCGGTTCGGCCGGCGGCTTGACGCAGGAAGCGGTCGGCGATGTCGCCGGCGCTGCGCCCGCCGACCTGCGCGATTCCGGCGATCTTGAGCACGTCCTCGACGAAGGCGCGCGCCGCCTTGGGGTCCTGCCCCTCGATCGCCGACAGAAGGCCGGCATAGGCCGGCGCGGCCTCGGTTTCGGCCTCCGGCGAGCGGACGAGTTCGCTGAGCCGCCCCGTCGCGAAGGCGCGCTTGAGGCGGCGGGCGGCGGCGTCGGTGAGCGAAAGCGCCGACAGAAGATCAGCGAACAGGCCGGCGTCGCCCGTCATGACGAAGGGACTGGCGAGCCCCGCCCGGCCGCAGGCTTCGAGCGCCAGGACGAGGCTTTCGGCGTCGGCGGCTTCGCGGTCCGCGCGGCCGAACGATTCGACGCCTGCCTGCAGGAACTCCCCGCTTTCGCCCGGCCGGTGCCGGAAGACGGGCCCGGCGTAGCTGGCGTCGCGCCGCTCGCGCGGCGTCGCCGACGCCACCTGGTCGCGGGCGAGAGGAATGGTGAATTCAGGCCGCAGACACCATTCGGCGCCCTCGGCGTCTGTGGTCAGATAGAGCCTGCGCCTGATGTCCTCGCCGGACAGATCGACGAACAGCGACGCCGGCTGGAGAATGGCGACGTCGGCGCGCGCGAAACCGGCGCCCGCGAACAGCGCGATCAGGTCCTGGGCGAGGGCGGCGTCGGAGGGCATGGTCGGGGCGGGCTCTTAGCAGCCGTCAGGATGGGGCGCGACCGCTTTCGGGCGGCGCGATTAATAGAATTGCGCGGATGCGGCGGCGCTATTCCGCCGCGCGCGCGACCGCCCGAACGGCGGCGGCGCCGGCGAGCTTCTCCGGCTCCGGCCCGCCCGTGGCCCAGTCCGCAAGTTCGACCGTGTGCAGGATCGGGATCGCGGCGCCGCGCGCCGACAGCCCGCCGGCGATCTGGGTGATGCAGCCGATATTGCCGGTCGCGATGGCGTCCGGCCCGAGGCGGGCGATGTTGGCGGCCTTGCGGTCGCGCAGCGCGGTCGCGATCTCGGGCTGGAGGATGTTGTAGACGCCGGCCGAGCCGCAGCAGAGATGGCCTTCGGGAACGTCCTTCACCCGGAAGCCGAGCGATCGGAGCAGAGCCTTCGGCGCCTCCGTGATCTTCTGCCCGTGCTGCATCGAGCAGGCGGAATGATAGGCGATCGTCAGCCCCGTTTCGCGCGCCGGCTTCAGGTCGAGCGTGGCGAGATATTCCGTGACGTCCTTCGCAAGGGCCGAGACGCGCGCCGCCTTCGCCGCCAGCGCCGGATCGTCGCGGAACATGAAGCCGTAATCCTTGATGGTCGTGCCGCAGCCGGAGGCTGTGATGATGATCGCGTCGAGGCCCTCGCCCTCGATCTCGCGCGTCCAGGCGAGGATGTTGTTCGCCGCCTGCGCGTGGCTCTGCGCGTCGTGGCCCATATGGTGGACGAGCGCGCCGCAGCACCCTTCCCCTTTCGGCCGCACGACCTCGACGCCGAGACGGTTGAGCAGTCGGATCGTCGCCTCGTTGATTCCCGGATCGAGCACCGATTGCGCGCAGCCCGTCAGCAGCGCGACGCGCGCGCGGCGCGCGCCCTCCGGCGCGAAGACGGAGCGCGATTCATAGGAGAGGCGATTGGGCGCGCGCGACGGCGCCAGATCGAGCATCGCGCCGATGCGCCGCATCAGGCCGGGATGACGCGCCGGCCGCAGGGGCGACGGCGCGCGAGGGCCGGAGAACAGCCGCGACAAGGACAGCGCGATCCTGCCGACGCCGGCGCCGGCGAGCGCCAGCCGGAAACGATTCGGATAGGGCAGGATCGCCGCGAGAACGGCGCGCAGCATGCGGTCATGCCACGGCCGTTCATAGGTCTCCTCGATATGCGCGCGCGCATGGTCGACGAGATGCATGTAGTGCACGCCGGACGGGCAGGTCGTCATGCAGGAGAGGCAGGAGAGGCAGCGGTCGATATGCGTGACCACCTCTTCCGTGGCCTTGCGTCCGTTCTCTAGCATGTCCTTGATCAGATAGATGCGCCCGCGCGGCGAATCGAGCTCGTCGCCGAGCAGCGCATAGGTTGGGCATGTGGCGGTGCAGAAGCCGCAATGCACGCAGGTGCGGAGGATTTTCTCCGATTCTGCGACGCGCGGATCGGCGAGTTGCGCAAGGGTGAAATTGGTCTGCATGTGTCAGCCGCCCGTCTGCCAGGCCTTGATCCAGTCCATCGGCCAGACCAGCATGACGATGTTGAGCGTCAGATTGTCCCTGATCATGAAGCCCACGAAAAGCTCCATCGCGACCGCGAGCGCGATCGTCAGCCAGACCGGCGCGATCGCGGCGAAGCCGAAGCCCGCCATCATCGCGACGATGTCGGACACCGAATTGATGATGCTGTCGCCGTAATAGTCGAGCGCCATCGTCGATGTGCGATAGCGCTCGATCACGAGGCTGCTGTTCTCCACCAGCTCCCACGCGATCTCGATCCCGACCGCGACGAGAAACAGCGCCCCCATCGACAGTTTCGATCCGGTCATCCGCTGAACAACGCGCACGCCGCCATAGAAAAGAAATCCGTGAATGATGTGCGAGAAGCTGTACCAGTCGGTGAGATGCTGGGAGTTTTCCGAGCTGTTCACGACGCCGTGCCAGAATTTCACCGTTCCGCATGTGCAGATCGGCGTGCGCCCCATCGCATAGAGAACGAGCGCTGCGCCCGCCGTCATCGCGAGCGCGACAAGGGCGATGACGGCCGGCGAGAGACGCGCGGATCGCGGCGCCCTCATTCCCGCGACGGCGGCTGCGCTAGAATTCCGCATGCATCTTCCCTGGATTGAGAACGCCGTCGGGATCGAAGCTCGCTTTCAGCCGGCGATGCAGCGCCGCCAGCGGCGGCGTCAAAGGCTGGAAGACGTCGATCGACGCGCGCAGCTCGGGCGTTCCGCGGACGAGCGTCGCATGTCCCGAGCCGGATCGCGCGATCGCCTTACGGATCGCGGTGGCGCCGGCGTCGTCGGCCGCATCCGTCGCGACCCAGATCAGCCCGCCGCCCCAGTCGTAAAAACATCGAACGTCCCTGCCCTCGCGGATCGCGGCGACGACCTCGGGGCCGCGCGCGGGCGCGACGGAAACGCGCCACACCGCCTGCGCGCGCGGTTTGGCGAGAAACGTCGCGTCGCGAACCTGCCGCCACAGGCTGGCCGACGTGTGCTCGTCGAGCAGGTCGATGGCGCCGAACTCCGCCAGCAGCGCCCGCAGCGCCCCGGCGCGGTAGCGCAGCGAATCGGAAAATCCCTCGAGCCTGATCAGCGTTTTCGCCACGCGGTCGATCCAGCGCGGCAGATGCGCGGCGCCCGTGGGTTCGAACGGCGATCCGAGCGCGACCGAAAGGGCGGCGACGGCGCGCGAATCGTCGAGCCCGCTCAGCATCAGCGTCGCTTCGGTCTCCGGCTTCGGCAGGACCTTGAAGACGACCTCATGCAGGAAGCCGAGCGTTCCCCAGGCGCCGGCGGACAGCTTCACCAGATCAAGCCCGGTGACGTTCTTCATCACCCGCCCACCGGATTTGATGTCCTCGCCGCGGCCGTTGATGAACTTCACGCCGATCAGCGAATCGCGCGCCGCGCCGGCCTGAAGGCGTCTCGGCCCTGACACGTTGCCCGCCGCGACGGCGCCGATGGTCGGCTCGCCTGACGATCCCAGCAGCGGCCGGTGATCCATCGGCTCGAAGGACAGGCGCTGTCCTTTTTCGGCCAAGGCGTTCTCGACATCTGCGAGCGGCGTTCCCGCCCTGGCGCCGATCACCATTTCGGCCGGCTCGTAGAGCGTCAGCCCCGACAGCGCGCGCGACGACAGATCGGCCGCCGTCTGCATCGGGCGGCCGATGGCGCTGCGGGAACCCCCGCCCACGATGGCGAGCGGCGTTTTTTTCGCGCGCGCCTCGATGACGATCGCGGCCGCCTCTGCGGCGGATGACGGAATCAGCGGCGATGACACGACAATGGCTTTCGCACGCGCCGATCGGATTTTCCCGCCCGCAAGGGACGAGAGAATGCGGAAACGTCAGCGCCTGGCTTTTGAAGAATCCGAACAGCGATCACCCGCTCACCCTTCCCTCCAGCGGAAACACTTTCGCCGGATTGAGCAGCCATCCCGGATCGAACGCGGCGCGGGCCCGCATCTGCTGGTCGAGATCGACCTTGTTGAACTGGTGCGTCATCAGATCGCGCTTCTCGATGCCGACGCCATGCTCGCCGGTGAGGCAGCCGCCGACATCGACGCAGAGCTTGAGGATTTCGTTGCCCGCCTCCTCCGCCTTCGCCTGCTCGACCGGATCGTTGCAGTTGTAGAGGATCAGCGGATGTAGGTTGCCGTCGCCGGCGTGGAACACATTGGCGACGCGCAGGCCGTGGCGCTTCACGATCTCGTCCATCCGCCGCAGCACCAGCGGCAGTTGTCCGGTCGGGATCGTTCCGTCCATGCAGATATAGTCGGCGATGCGTCCCGTGGCGCCGAAGGCGGATTTGCGCCCTTTCCAGATCAGCGCCGCTTCCATCGCCGACTGCGATTCCTTCACAACCTTCACGCCATGCTGCTTGGCGATGGCGACGATCTTTCTGAGCTGCGCATCCATCTCTTCATCGGAGCCTTCGACCTCGACGATGAGCAGCGCCGCGACGTCAAGCGGATAGCCCGCCTTGGCGTAGGCCTCGCAGATGTCGATCGCCGGCTTGTCCATGAACTCGATGGCGACGGGGATGATGCCGGACGCGATGATCGCAGCGGTGGCGGCGCCCGCTTCTTCGCTCGTGTCGAAGCCGAACAGCACGGGCCGCGCCCCTTCCGCCGCGCGCAGAATCCGCACCGTCGCTTCGGTGATCAGGCCGAGCTGCCCCTCCGATCCGTGCATCAGCCCGAGCAGGTCGTAGCCTTCGCTGTCGAGATGGTCGCCGCCGATCTCGACCACGGTTCCGTCATTGAGAACCACCGTCGCGCCCAGCACGTTGTTGGTGGTGACGCCGTATTTCAGGCAATGCGCGCCGCCGGAATTCATGCCGATATTGCCGCCGATCGTGCAGGCGAGCTGCGACGAGGGGTCGGGCGCGTAGAAGAATCCGTCGGCGGCGACCGCTCCGGTAATGGCGAGATTGGTGACGCCCGCCTGCACGCGCGCGACCCGGTTGGCGTAGTCGATCGACAGGATGCGGCTCATCTTGCCGAGGCCGATCACCACCGCGTCCTCCTGCGGAATGGCGCCGCCCGACAGCGAGGTCCCGGCGCCGCGCGCCACCACGGGAACGCCGTTGTCATGGCAGTATTTCATCACCGCCGCCGCCTGCTCGGTGGTCGATGGCAGCGCCACGGCGAGCGGCTGCCTGCGATAGGCGGTCAGCCCGTCCGTCTCGAACACGCGCCGCTCGTCCGAGCTCTCCACGAGCGATTCGGCCGGCAGCAGCGCGGCGAGCCCGGCGACGATGGCGTCGCGCCGGGCGAGAATGCCGGCGTCCGGCGCCGGAAAGGCGATCGCGGTCATGGGCGTCCTCCCGTTGGAGGCGTTATAGCGCAGCCGGACGCTTGAACCAGATCGCGTTGTCGAGGAAGATTCCGGCCCGACAAAGTCGCTCCCGCCCGCCGGTTTTCCTGATGCCCTGTGAACCGCGACGGCGCCGTCCCCCCCCCGCTCCCTCCGGAACGTTCATCCATGACCGCGACCCCTGGCGTGAAGCTGCTCTTCGCCGCGACGATGGGCGTCGCCGGCTTTCTGCTGTTTCAGGTCCAGCCGATGCTGGCCAAGTATATCTTGCCCTGGTTCGGCGGCGCGGCGACGACATGGATCGTCTGCATGCTGTTCTTTCAGGTCGCGCTCCTGGCCGGCTACGCCTACGCCTATGCGCTGACGCGGCCGATCTCGGTCCCGGCTCAGGCGCTGGCGCAGATCGCGCTGCTCGCGATCGTGCTGCTGCTGCTGCCGATCACGCCGTCCGAGTCCTGGAAGCCGGCCGATGCAGGCGATCCGACATGGCGCATCGTGACCCTGCTCGCCGTCACTGTGGGCGGCCCCTATCTCGTGCTCGCCACCACCTCGCCGCTGGTTACGCGCTGGTTCGCCGCGCTCGACCCCGAGGCCAACCCGTCCCGGCTGTTCGCCGTCAGCAATTTCGGCTCCTTCCTCGGTCTGCTCAGCTATCCGTTCGCCTTCGAGGGCGTGTTGACGACGCGGACGCAGACCATCGCCTGGTCCTTCGCCTTCGTCGCTTACGCCGCTCTTTTCGCGCTGTGCGCCCTGACGGTCTGGCGCGCGCGCCGCGCTCTCTCGGGCGGGAAGCCGGACGCCGCTCCCGCGCCGCCGGGCGGAATGGACTGGCGGCGCCCCGCGCAATGGATTCTGCTGAGCGCGCTCGCCTCGATTCTGCTTCTCGCGACGACGAACCAGATCACGCAATGGTCGGCGGTGATCCCTTTCCTGTGGATCGCGCCGCTGGCGCTCTATCTGCTGAGCTTCGTGCTCTCCTTCGGTCGCCAGCGCGGCGGCGACGTGCGGTTCTACGCTTTCGCCTTCCTGATTCTCGCCGGCGTCGTGCTCGCCGCCGGCAGACCCGACACGCCGACGCGCTTCGTGTCGGATTTCCTGCTGCATGTCGCGACCCTGTTCGCCGGCTGCATGGTCTGCCATGTCGCCGTCGTGCGCCTGCAGCCGCCGCCGAGCCGGTTGCCGGCCTTTTATCTCGCTCTCTCGGTCGGCGGCGCGATCGGCGGCCTTCTGGTCGCGCTCGTCGCGCCGCTCGTCTTCTCCGACTATCGCGAATTTCCGCTGATCCTCGCCGCGGTCGCCCTTCTCAGCGCCGCGATCCTGTGGCGCGAGCGTCTCGCCTCCTCGTTCCGATGGCTCGCGCCGGCGGGGGCGCTGGCGGCGCTCGCCTTCATGATCGGAGGCGGGACCGCGCTGCGGCGGGAGCTTGGAACGGAGAGCGACGTGGTCGATCGCGCCCGCAATTTCTACGGCGTCGTCACGGTGCTGCGCGACCGCATGGACGATCCGGAGGAAGCCTCGCTGGTGATGCGGCAGGCCGGCGTCGATCAGGGCTCGCAATATGTCGCGCCGGCGCGGCGCATGGAGCCGTCCTGCGCCTTCAACGAGGAGAGCGGTCTCGGCAAGGCGCTGCGCAACGCCGCGCGCCGCCGCGCCGATCCCGACGCGCCGCTGCGGATCGGCGTGATCGGCCTCGGCGCCGGCATGGTCGCCGGCCTCGGCCGGCCGGGCGACGTGATGCGCTACTACGAGCTCAATCCGGCGGTGCTCGATCTCGTCAACAAGCACTTCACCTTCACCCGCGACAGCAAGGCGAGGATCGAAACCGTGCTCGGCGACGGGCGTCTCTCCCTCGAACGCGAGTTGAAGGCGCAAGGGTCGGAAAAATTCGACATCCTCGTCGTCAACGCCTTTCGCGGCGCGTCTCCGCCCATGCATCTGATGACGCAGGAGGCGTTCGACATCTATCTCGCCCATCTCGCGCCGAACGGAATCCTCGCGGTGAATTTCGAGCTCGACACCTTCGAGATCGCGCCGCTGCATCGCGGGCTCGCCAAACGGTTCGACATCGGCGTGCGCTGGCTCGAAACCGCCGACAGCGAGGAGGGCTGCGACGACGGGGTCAGTTGGGCGCTCTACACCCGCGACGCCGCCTTCTGGGACGCGCCCGAGATCAGGGCCTCGATCTCCCCCTGGCGCGACAATTCGGAGTCGACGCTGCTCTGGACCGACGCGAGCAGCAATCTTCTCAGCATCGTCAACTGGCGCGGGCCACAGGGAGACTGAGCGACGCGTCCGGCGGCGGGCCGCAGGGAGACTGAGCGACGCGTCCGGCGGCGGGCCGCGACGCATTTGACCTGCGCTCCTGACCGCCGCTAATGCTTGGAAACATCAGAGGAAGCCATTTGTCCGCCGCAGCCTCGTCATCGCCCGCTCCGGTCCGGGTGGGCCTGTTCGTCACCTGCCTCGTCGATCTGATCCGCCCCTCCGTCGGCTTCGCCGCCGTGAAGCTTCTGGAGCAGGCGGGATGCGAGGTTCATGTTCCCAGCCAGACCTGCTGCGGCCAGCCCGCCTTCAACTCCGGCGACCGCGCCACGGCGCGCGCCATCGCCGCGCAGGTGATCGAGACGTTTTCCGGCTTCGACTATGTCGTCGCGCCGTCCGGTTCGTGCGCCGGGCAGATCAGGGCGCATTATCCGGAGCTGTTCGCCGACGATCCCAATCTGTCGGGGAAAGCCAACGCGCTCGCCGCGAAGACCTACGAGCTGATCAGCTTCCTCGTCGATGTGCGTGGAATGACCACCGTGGACGCGGCCTTCGACGGCGTCGCCACCTATCACGACAGTTGTTCGGGCCTGCGCGAACTCGGCGTGAAGCGCCAGCCGCGCCGGCTTCTCGCCAGCGTGAAGGGTCTCTCTCTGATCGAAATGAAGGAGAACGAGACCTGTTGCGGGTTCGGCGGAACGTTCGCCGTCAAGTATGGCGAGATTTCCGACTCGATCGTCGGCAAGAAGACCGAGAATATTTCGGCGTCGGGCGCGGCGCTGCTGCTCGCGGGCGATCTCGGCTGCCTGATGAACATGGCGGGCAAGCTCCAGCGCGAGGGCAAGCCGGTGCAGGCGCGCCATGTCGCGGAGATTCTCGCCGGCGTGACGGACGCGCCGGCGATCGGCGAGGCGGGCGAACGCCGATGACCGCTCACGCCACCTCTCCGCAGTTCAAGGCGAACGCGACGCGCGCGCTCGCCGATCCGAACCTTCAGGCGGCGCTTCTGAAGATGCGCACGGGCTTCATCGACCGGCGCGCCGCCGCCGTCGACAGGCTGCCGGAATTCGACGCGCTGCGCGACTCCGCCCGCGACATCAAGAATCACACGCTGGCCCATCTCGATCTTTATCTCGAGGAATATGAGCGCAACGTCAGGGCGGCGGGCGGACAGGTGCATTTCGCGCGCGACGCCGAGGAGGCGCGCCGCATCGTCCTCGATCTGTGTCGCCGTTACGACGCGAAGACGGCCGCCAAGGGCAAGTCGATGATCTCCGAGGAGATCGGCCTCAATCAGGCCATGGAGGCGGCCGGCGTCGCGCCGGTCGAGACCGACCTCGGCGAGTATATCATTCAGCTCCGCAACGAGCCGCCGTCGCACATCATCGCGCCCGCGGTCCATATCAATCCCGAGCAGGTCGAAGCGGATTTCCGCCGCGTCCACACCCATCTCGATCCGGCGCGCGACCTGCATGAGCCGACCCAGCTTCTCACCGAAGCGCGGCAGGTTCTGCGCCGAAAATATTTCGAGGCCGACATCGGAATCACCGGCGCGAATTTTCTCATCGCCGAAACCGGCTCGTCCGTCATCGTCACCAACGAGGGCAATGGCGACCTGTCGCAGACGCTGCCGAAGGCGCATATCGTGCTCGCCTCGATCGAGAAGCTCGTGCCGACGCTTGAGGACGCGTCGCAGATCCTGCGCGTGCTCGCGCGCTCCGCGACCGGACAGGAGATGTCCGTCTACACCACGGTCTCGACGGGCCCGCGCCGCCAGTCCGATCCGGACGGGCCGGGCGCCTATCACGTCGTCCTTCTCGACAATGGCCGCTCGGCGATGCTCGGCACCCAGTTTCAGGACATGCTGCGCTGCATTCGCTGCGGCGCTTGCATGAATCATTGCCCCGTCTACCACGCGGTCGGCGGCCACGCTTACGGCTGGGTCTATCCCGGTCCGATGGGCGCGGTGCTGACCCCTTCGCTGATCGGCGTCGACAAGGGCGGCCAGTTGCCGAACGCCAGCACCTTCTGCGGACGCTGCGAAAGCGTCTGCCCGATGAAGATTCCGCTGCCGAAGATGATGCGCCACTGGCGCGAGCGCGAATTCGAACGGCATCTGACGCCGGCGGCCGTGCGCTACGGCCTCGGACTCTGGAGTTTCTTCGCGCGCCGGCCGGCGCTCTACCGGCTCGCGACGCGCGCCGCGATGGGGACCCTGTCGCTGGCCGGCCGCGCGCGCGGCCGCTTCCGCTGGCTGCCGCTCGCCGGCGGCTGGACGAAATACCGCGACTTCCCCGCGCCGCAGGGCGACACGTTTCAGGCGCGATGGAGGAAAGAGCGCGGAGGCCGCGCATGACCGACGCGCGCGCCGACATCTTCGCCAACATCCGCCGCTCGCTCGGCGTGACCGGCAATGAGGCGACGCGACGCATGGAGGTCGCGGACCGCGTCGCGCGCGCGCCGCGCGGAGTCATTCCGCAGCGCGGCCAGGTCGCAGACGAGGCGCGCGTCGCGCTGTTTCGCGCGCAGGCGGAGGCGGTTCAGGCCACCACCGTCGCGGTCGACTCCGTTGCCGATGTTCCCGCGGCGGTCGCGAACTATCTGCGCGATCACAATCTGCCGGCGACGATCCGCATGGGCGGCGACCTGCGCCTGACGGCCATGCCCTGGGGCGACACCGCGCTCGAACTGAAACACGGCCCGTCCGACGGCAATGATTTGAACGCCGTGAGCCACAGTCTCTGCGCTATCGCGGAAACCGGCACGCTGGTGATGACCGCCGGGCCCGACAACCCGACCACGCTGAATTTCCTGCCGGACAATCACATCGTGATCGTCAATGCGCGCGATCTCGTCGGCGACATGGAGGAGGCGTGGAGCAAGGTGCGCATCGCCTATGGCAAGGGCGAGATGCCGCGCGTGGTGAATTTCATCACCGGCCCGTCCCGTTCCGCCGACATCGGCCAGACCATGCTGCTCGGCGCGCACGGGCCGCGCAGCCTGCATGTCATCGTCGTGAAAGGATAGCCTTCAGGCTGCGAACGCGCCGACCAGCGCCGGCGCCTCGCGCATATGATCGGCGATCCTGTGCGCGCCGACCGCGCGCAGCGCCGCCCCATGCGCGGCCTTGTCGCGCACATGGGTTCCGCCCGTGAAGCCGATCACCCGCATGCCGGCGGCGATCGCCGCGGTGACGCCGGGGATCGAATCCTCGATCACCACGCAGCGCTCGGCGCCGACGCCCATTTCGCGCGCCGCATGCAGGAAGACGTCCGGCGCCGGCTTGCCGCGCGCGACCATCGTCGACGAGAACAGGTGCGACGGCTCGAACAGGTCGATCAGCTTCGCCGTCGTCAGCGAAGACGCGATGCGCGCCGGCGATGACGACGAGGCCACGCAGCGCGGAAGTGAAATCGCCTCGATCGCCTCGCGCACGCCTTCGATCGCCGTCAGCTCCGCCTGGAGGCGCGCCGTCGTTCGCCGCCGGAGCTCGTCCTGAAACTCGGCCGGCACCCGCGCGCCGAATTCGCTGGTCAGCGCCGCGATCATGTCGCGCATGTTCAGCCCGACGAAGCGGCGCGCGACGTCCTCCACCGTGAAGGGCATGCCGAGCGAGGTCAGATACTCCGCCTCCACGGCGCAGGCGAGATGCTCGGAATCGACCAGCACCCCGTCGCAATCGAAGATCATCAGCATGGCGCGCGTCTATCACGAAAAAAGCCGCCGTCGCCGGCGGCTTTCATCACTTTCTGCAACCGGCCGAAACGGCGGTCAGTTCAGCCGGCCCTTGAGGCTGGAAAGCCCCGCGCGCACGAAGCCCTCGCCTGATTCGCCGCCGGTCTGCTTGCGCAGGATCGTTTCGGAAGCGCGCACCGCCGCGTCGGCGGCCGCCGCCCGCACATCGGCCGCGGCCTGCGCCTCGGCCTGCGCGATCTTCTGTTCGGCCTGCGCCGTGCGGCGGCGGACGAAATCGGCGATTTTCGTTTCGGCCTCTTTCGCCATGCGCTCGGCGTCGGTTTTCGCCTGCGCGACGATGGCGGCGGCCTCGGCCTCCGCTTCCTTGCGCTTGCTGTCAAAGGTCGCGAGCAGCGATTCGGCTTCGGCGCGCAGCCGCGCGGCCTCCGCGAATTCCGCCTTCACGCTTTCCGTGCGCGCGTCGAGGGCGCCGATGATGATCTTGTAAACGCCGAACCAGCCGAGCGCGGCGAGAAAGATGACGAAACCGACGGCGACCCAGAATGTGGCGTCGAACAGAAAGCTCATCGCTCGGTCCTCAGTTCGCTTTCGCGCCGGCGACGGCGGCGGCGACGTCGCCCGGCGACGGCGTCTTGCCGGTCAGCCGCTCGATGATCGCAGCCGCGGCGTCGCTCGCGATGGCGTCCACATTGGCGAGCGCTTTCGCTTTCGTGTCGGCCATCTGCTTCTCCGCCGCGGCGAGCTTCGACGCGAGATCGGCCTCGACCGTTTTGCGCTTCGCGTCCGCCTCGGCGTTCAGCTTGCTCTGCGTCTGCTGAGCGATCGTCTGCGCGTTGGCGCGCGCGTCCGCCAGCGATTTCTCATAGGCTTCGCCAGCCGCCTGGGCCTTGGCCTGCATGTCGGCGGCGTGCTTGAGATCGGCCGCGATCTTGGCGCGCCGCACCTCGAGCAGTTGCTCCATGCGCGGCACCGCGAAGCGCGACATCACCCAGTAGAGCGCGCCGAACGCGATCGCGAGCCAGAAGAGCTGCGAGACGAAGCTCGACGGATCGAACGGGGGAAACGCCACGCCCGCGTCTGGGCCATGCCCGGATGCGGCGGTCGCGGCGTACGCTGACGAAATCATTCTGGCCTCGCTCAAGCGGACGGGCCGGCGAACCGGCCCGCAGGGATTGACGGCTCCGGCAAGCCGGAGCCGGCCGCATCAACGCACGAAGAGCAGGATGATGGCGACGAGGAACGCGAAAATGCCGAGGCCTTCCGCAAGCGCCGCGCCGATGAAGGCGCGTCCGAACTGACCGTCGGCCGCCGACGGGTTGCGCAGCGCGCCCGACAGGAAGTTTCCGAAGATCGTGCCGACGCCGATGGCGGCGGCGCCCATGCCGATGGCCGCGAGACCGGCGCCAATCGCATTCGCTGCTACGGGATCCATGTGTAACTCCTGTTGGGGATCGTCTGCTGAAGGAACGGCGACTGGACGTCAGTGGCCGGGATGGAGCGCGTCGTTGAGATAGACGCAGGTGAGGATGGCGAACACATACGCCTGCAGGAACGCGACCAGCAGTTCGAACGCCGTCAGCACCGGAATGGCGAGCAGCGGCAGCGGGGCGAGCAGCGAGGCGACTCCGCCGGCGGAGAGCATCATGGCGACGAAGCCGCCGAACACTTTCAGCGTGATATGGCCGGCGAGCATGTTCGCGAACAGACGAACCGACAGCGAGATCGGCCGCGACACGAAGGAGATGATCTCGATCAGCACGATGAAGGGCATGAGCAGCGCCGGCACGCCCGACGGAACGAACAGGCGCAGGAAATGCGCCCCGTGCTTCATCAGGCCGTAGACGATCACGGTCGTGATCACCAGCATCGCCAGCGCGAAGGTGACGATGATGTGGCTGGTGACGGTGAAGGTGCCGGGGATCAGGCCGATCATGTTCGAGAAGAAGACGAACATGAAAAGCGAGAAGACGAACGGGAAGAACCGCATCCCTTCCGTGCCGATCGTGGAGCGCACGGTCGAGGCGACGAATTCGTAGATCATCTCCGCCGAGCCCTGGAGACGGCCGGGCACCAGCGATCGGTGGCGCGTTCCCCACACCATCAGCGCGAGGATGGCCACGAGCACGATCGCCTTGAACAGCGAGGCGTTTGTGAACGAGATGTCGAGGCCGAACAGATGCAGGTCGAAAATGGGATGGACCTGGAACTGATGGATCGGATCCATCACGGGCGATGCGCCTTCGGCGGCCACGGCTCTTCCCTCGTTGCGCGCCCGCCTCGCGGCGGGCCTGGACATGACAATCGCGTTGTCGGCGGGCCCTTAGCGCCCCGTCGGCTTCGCGGCAATCCGGTACACGTTCCAGAAGCCCGTAGCCGTCCCCAGAAAAAGGAAGACGATGAGGGCGACGGGCGACGACCCGAGCCAACGATCGAGCAGCCAACCGATCAGGCAGCCCGCGATGACTCCGGCGACGAACTCGGACAGAACCCTGAGCCCCTGGCTCATGGCGCCGCCCATGTTCTCGCCGGGCTGGTTCGGCGCGACGCCTGACGTCTCGTGGGACGTCCGCTTCGTCGCCTGCAGCGCCTCTGAGAGCTTTCCCAGCCGCGCCTTCAGGGCTTCATCCTCGCCTTGCGAGGTCTTGTCGTCCGGCACCGGACACCCCGCTTGCGTCGGACCCGAAAATCAATCGCCTTCCCTGAGCGGAACGCTCCGGAAGGCGCGACGACGGACCAATGAAACCTGCTCAACCTGCCCCTGCGAGCCGCGCGGAACATATTTTCGCCCCACCCCCCTGTCAAGGACGCTTAATAATTCCATAAAATATTGGAATCGCTCAATTTTCATAACATTCGCGCAGCGGATGACGGGCGGCCGGCGCTTCTTCCCCTGCGTCGGATTCGCGCGGCGCGTCACCAGCCCGAAACGTCACCAGCGCAGGAACGGCGTGACGCCGATCGCGTCGGCGCCCGCTTCCCGCAGCATCAGCGCCGCCGCCTCGTTGTCGTCGGCGCCGTCGCGATGGATTCCGCGCGAGACGAACAGGGCGTCGAGGCCGTAGGCGGTCGCGCCGGCGAGGTCGGTGCGCACCGAATCGCCGATCATCAGGATGCGCGCCTTGTCGATGTCGGCGCCCCGCAGCGCGCGCGCTTTGGCGAGCGCCATGTCGTAGATCGGCGCATGGGGCTTGCCGGCCCACAGCACCACGCCGCCGAGCTCCTCGTAAAGGTCGCCGATCGCGCCGGCGCAGGGCAGCAGCCGGTCCCCGACATGCACCACGCGGTCGGGATTCGCGCAGACGAGGTCGAGATAACGCGCGCGCATCTGCTGGAGCTGCGGCAGATAGTCCTCGGCGCTCTCCGTCTCCTCGCGGACGAGGCCCGTCACAACGGCGACGCTCGCCGTCTCCATCGGCGCCCGCGCCGTCGGCAGATCCGCGAACAGGGACAGGTCGCGGTCGGGCCCGATATGGAAGACGCCGCCGCCGCCGCGCTCCACGAGAAGCGAACGGGTCACGTCGCCGGAGCTGACGATCGCGTCCCACGCCTGCCGACGCACCTGTTTCTTGTCGAGCAGGCGCGCCACCGCCGCCTGCGGAATCGGCGCGTTGGTGACCAGCACGACGGTTCCGCCCTGGGCGCGAAACCGTTCCAGCGCCTCGCCCGCCGGCGCGTTCTCGCGCAGCCCGTCATGCAGGACGCCCCAGATGTCGCAGAACAATGTGTCGTAGCGATCCGCCACCGCCGACAGCCCGCTGAGCGCGGCGATCGCGCCCGGCGATCGTTGATCGGCGGTCGGCATGTCGCTCATGACGGACGCTCCCTGCGAAAAGACGGGATTGGAGGCGGGCGCGCTTTCACTGGCAGGCGGGCGCTTGCCAGCGACGCCGCTTCCCATAACCTGCCCGGCTCAGGCGCGGCAACGCGCATCGGCATCGCAAGGCGAATGGACAGGATTCTCATCTGGGGCGCCGGAGCGATCGGCGGGACCATCGGCGCCTACTGGAAGCGCGCTGGATATGACGTGACGCTCGTCGATCAGGTGGCGGAGCATGTCGAGGCGTGCCGAACGACAGGCCTGTCGATCGAGGGGCCGGTCGAGGCGTTCGCCCAGATCGTTCCGGCCCTCACGCCCGCCGAGGTGAAGGGCGACTATCCGATCATCGTCCTGGCGGTGAAGGCGCAGCATACCGAAGCCGCGACGAAGCAGCTCAGGCCGCATCTCGCGAAAGACGGTTATGTGCTCTCCGCCCAGAATGGATTGAACGAGCTCGCTATCGCCAGCGAGGTCGGCGACGAGCGCGTCATGGGCTGCTTCGTCAATTTCGGCGCCGACTGGCACGGTCCCGGCCGAATTCTCTACGGCAATCGCGGCGCCGTCGTCGTCGGCGAGATCGACGGCTCCATCCGCGAGCGCACGCGTGCGATGCACGAGCGGTTGCGCGTCTTCGAGCCCGACGCCGTGCTCACCGACAACATCTGGGGCTATCTCTGGGGAAAGCTCGCTTATGGCGCGATGCTGTTCGGCACGGCGCTGACGCCGGATTCGATGAGCGCGAATTTCGCAGATCCGGCGCGCGAAAAGGCGTGGATCGCGCTCGGCCGCGAGGTCATGGCGGTCGCGTCCGCCCGCGACGTGACGCCGGTGGGATTCAAGGAGTTCGATCCCCTCGCCTTCGCGCCGTCCGCGTCGATCGAGAAGGCGCGCGCCGTGATCGCAGATCTCGCCGGCTACACCGCGAAGACCGCGAAAACCCATTCCGGAATCTGGCGCGACCTCGCCGTGCGCAAGCGCAGGACGGAGGTGGACGAGCAGATCGGGATCATCGCGCGCCTCGGCGCCGAAGCGGGCGTCGACACGCCCGCCATCCGCGCGCTGGTTGCGCTCATTCACGACATCGAGGATGGAAAGCGTCCGCAATCCATCGACACGCTGAAAGTTCTGATCGACCGATGCTGATCGCCTTCGACAACCGCGTCGCGCTCGTCACCGGCGCCGCGCAGGGCATTGGCCGCGCGATCGCAAAAACGCTGCGCGACTCCGGCGCCCGCGTCCATCTCGCCGACATCGACGCGGACGGCGTGGCGGCGACGGGCCGCGACCTCGCGGCGCCGTTTCATGTCGCCGATCTGTCCGATCGCGCCGCGTCGCGCGCGCTCGTCGACGCGATCATGGCGAAGGAAGGCCGTCTCGACATCCTCGCTCTCTCCGCCGGCGGCGTGCGCGGGCAGGTGGGCCGTCCGATCGAGGACATATCCGAAGAGGATTGGCATGCGCTCTTCCGCGCCAATGTCGACGGCGCCTTTTTCCTTGCGCAGGCGGCCGCGCCGATCATGAAGGCGCAACGCTATGGCCGCATCGTCACGATTTCCTCGGGCGCCGGCCTGCGCCCGTCGCTCACCGGCATTCAGGCCTACACCGCGGCGAAGCATGCGCTGATCGGCCTGACGAAGCAGCTCGCCTTCGATCTCGGACCGCATGGCGTCACGGCCAATTCCGTCGCGCCGGGCTTCGTGCCGTCCAACCCGAGCTCGCTCCGGCAGTGGGACGGCTACGCGCCCGAGCGCCAGCGGCAGTTCATCGAATCGACATACACCCGCCGGCTCGGAACGGCGGAGGACGTCGCGAACGCGGCGGTTTTTTTCATGGCGGAACAGGCGGGCTGGATTTCCGGCCAGGTCCTGTCCGTCGATGGCGGCCGCGCCTGATCGCCGCGCGGACTGAATGCTGATGGAAGGTTTCCGACATCCGCTGATCGTCGCCGACATCGGCGGCACGAACTGCCGTCTCGGCCTCATTGAGCGCGCCGGCGCCGCGGCCAGGCCGCTCGGCCGCATTGACACGCAGGGCGCGCGCGAATTGCATGACGCCATCGCCGACTTCGTTCTCGCATCGGGCGCGCCGCAGCCTCACGCGGCGCTGATGGCGGTGGCTGGGCCGGTGACGGGTCCGCGCATGGCGATCACCAACGCCGGTCGCATGCTGGACGGCCCCGCGCTCGGCCAACGCCTCGGCCTCGAAGCCGTGATGCTGGTCAATGACTTCGAGGCGCAGGCGGCGGCGCTGGCGACCCTGCGGCCCGATGATCTCGCGACCTTGCGCGCGGGCGAACCGGAGCAGCGCGGCGTGCGGCTCGCGATCGGCCCCGGCACCGGCTTCGGCGTCGGCTTTCTCGTCGATGGCGGCGACGCGCGCACGGTCGTCGCGAGCGAGGGCGGCCATATCGGCTTCGGGCCCGAGTCGCAGGACGAGGAGCGCGTCTGGCCCTGGCTCGAGCGCGTCGGCGGCCGGACCAGCGTCGAATCCGTCCTGCGCGGCGATGGTCTCGGACATCTTTATGCGGCGCTCGCCAAAGCCGACGGCGCGACGGCCGACACGACCGATCCCGCCCTGGTGACGGCGCGCGCCCGCGATGGCGGCGACGCCCGCGCCGGCGCGGCGATGAAACTCTATTTCGATCTGCTTGCGCGCGCCGCCGCCGATCTCGCGCTGATCGCGAAGGCGACCGGCGGCGTCTTCATCGCCGGCGGCGTCACGCCGCGCCTGCTGCCGCTGCTCGACAAGGCGCGCTTTCTGGAGCGGTTCAACGACCGCGCGCCGATGCGCGACCTGCTGGCGCGGCTTCCGATCCATGTCATCATGTCGGAATACGCCGCCTTCGCCGGGCTCGGAGCGATCGCCGATCCCGCGACGCGCGTCCGGGTTCAGCGGCCGGTTCGGTGGACGCGCTGATTGCGCCGCGCGCGCCGCGCGCATAGAGCATGATGCGCAAGAGGAATACGGTTTTCCGAACCATCGCGCCGCCGCGCCAGAGTCGAGCGCGTCCATGCGCTTCGGGAAAGGCCGATCAGGAGTCACGACATGCCGGAACGCGCTCTCGCCATCATCCGCAAAGCCGCCGTCAAGGACGAGCGCGTCGTCGATCAGATCACGCTCGATCATCGCGCGCGCGCCGATCATCATCGCGACGCGACGACCGAAAAGGGTCTTGAGATTCACATTCATCTGCACGGCGTCGGCGCGCTGAAGGACGGCGACGCCCTGAAGCTCGATGACGGGCGCCTGATCCGCATCCGCGCCTCGGAGGAAAGCCTCTACGAGATCCGCGTCGAGAATCCGGCGCGGCTCGCGCGGCTGGCCTGGCGCCTCGGCGGCGAGCATGTGCCGCTTGAAGCGACGGCCGAGGCGCTCTATGTCGCGGCCGATCCCGCGCTCGATGAGTTCATTCGCGGACAGGGCGCGACCTTCGCCGCCGTGACGCGCGCCTTCGAGCCGGAGCGCGAGTCGCATCGCCACCATCATCATGATCATGGCCACGACCACCATCACGGCCATGCGCATGGACACGATCATGGCCACGATCATGGACACGATCACGGTCGCACGCATCATGACCACGGCCATAAACATGATCATGACCACAAGCATCACGCCGATCACGGCCACAAGCACGATCACAAGTGACCGCGCCCGATGAGCGATCCCGCGCTTTTGTCCGCGACCGCGCTTCTCGCGGCCTATCGCGCGAAAACGCTGTCGCCGGTTGAAACGGCGAAAGCCTGCCTCGCGCGGCTCGACCGTTTCGAGCCGCAGGTCAACGCCTTCATCGAGGTGAGCCGCGATGCGGCGCTCGCGGCGGCGACAGCGTCCGAGGCGCGCTGGATGAAGGGCGAGCCGCTTGGGCCGGTCGACGGCGTTCCCGCAACGGTGAAGGACAACATCCCGCAGGCGGGATCGCCGCGCCGCAACGGCTCGAAGACGACGAGCGACGCGCCGGCCGCTGAGGACGGCTCCACCGTGCGCGCCCTGCGCGCGCAGGGCGCGGTGTTTCTCGGCCGCACAACCATGCCGGAATTCGGCTGGATCGGGCACTGCAACTCGCCGCTCACCGGCGTGACGCGCAATCCGTGGAAGCCGGACCGCACGACGGGCGGCTCATCCGGCGGCGCGGCGGCCGCCTGCGCGCTGTCGATCGGCGCGCTCCATCTCGGCACGGACGGCGCGGGCTCGATCAGGATTCCCGCGTCCTTCACGGGCGTGTACGGATTCAAGCCGACCTATGGCCGCGTTCCGACATGGCCGGGCTCGACCTTCACCGTTCTCGCCCATCACGGCCCGCTGACGCGCACCGTCGCCGACGCGGCTCTCGCGATGAGCGTTCTGAGCGCGCCGGACGCGCGCGATATTTTCGCGTGGAACGCGCCAGCGCACGACTACGTGCGCGACCTCGATCATGGCGTGAAAGGATTGCGCGTCGGTTTCAGCGCACGGCTCGGCTATGTGTCGTCGCTCGATCCCGAGGTTGAAAAGGCCGCGCGCGACGCCGCGAAAGTCTTCGAAGAGCTTGGCGCCCATGTCGAGGAGGCCGATCCCGGCTTCGCCGATCCGCTCGACCTGATTCAGGCGATGTGGTTCGGCGGCGCGGCGACGGCCGCTCTCTCGATTTCGCCGGAGGCGCGGGACAGGCTGGATCCGGGTTTCCGCGCGGTCGTCGACGCGAGCGAGGACATGCAGGCGAGCCGCTTCATCGACGCCTGTTCGCGCGGCCGCGCCGCCCTGCTCGGCGCGATGAACGCATTTCATGAGCGGTATGATCTGCTGCTGACGCCGACCATGCCGATTCCGGCCTTCGCGGTCGCGCGCGATGTTCCGGCGGGTTTCGCGACGCGCGGCGGCCCGCTCGCATGGCTCGACTGGAGCCCCTACTGCCATCCCTTCAATCTGACGCAGCAGCCGGCGGCGTCATGCCCGTGCGGCTTCACCGGAGATGGCTTGCCGATCGGTCTTCAGATCGTCGCGCCGAAGATGCGCGACGATCGCGTGCTCCAGGCCTCGCGCGCGTTCGAGAGCGCAAGGCCTTTCAGGATGCCCGCCTGACGGCGGACGCAGGTCCGCCCTACGCGCCTTCCACGATGCGGATGTCGCGTTTCGCGCCGCCGCCCAGCGCTCGCAGCGCCTCCTGATAGGCGGGGCTGTCATGGGTCGCCTTCGCCTGCTCCACGCTGTCGAACTCGATCACCACGACGCGCTGCTGCAGCCCGGCCTCATAGACGTGCGCCGGCATGCCGCGCACGAGAAAGCGGCCGCCTCCGGCGACGATCGCCGGGCCGCCGATCTTGGCGTAGGCGGCGAGCGCATCGGGATCGGAGACCGAATGATACTGCGTGACCCAATAGGCTTTTGGCATGATGGATAAACCTCCTGCTGCTTGCGGCTTGCGCGCCAAGTCCCGCCGACGGTCGTCAGCGTCGGAACGCTTTTTGCCGCAGCATCATTCCGCCGCCAACTGAGCGGTTTCGCCGTCCTGCGCGGCGAGCCAGCGCTCGGCTTCGAGCGCCGCCATGCAGCCCATGCCGGCGGCGGTGACCGCCTGGCGATAAATGTCGTCCGTCACATCGCCGGCCGCATAGACGCCGGGAACAGTGGTCGCGGTCGAATCCGGCGCGGTCCAGATATAGCCGTTCGGCTTCATCCTGATCTGGTCCTTGAAGACCTCGGTCGCCGGCGCATGGCCGATCGCGACGAACAGCCCGTGCGTCTGCAGATCGCGCATCTCGCCGGTTTTGACATTGCGCAGCGTGAGCGTCGTCACCGACAGCGGCTGCTCCTCGCCCGAAATCTCGACGACCGCATGGTCCCACAGCACCTCGATCTTCGGATGCTTGAACAGCCTGTCCTGCAGGATCTTCTCCGCGCGGAACGAATCGCGGCGATGCACGACGGTCACCTTGCTGGCGAGATTGGCGAGATAAAGCGCCTCCTCCACGGCGGAGTTGCCGCCGCCGACCACCACGACCTCCTTGTTGCGGAAGAAGAAGCCGTCGCAGGTCGCGCAGGCCGAGACGCCGAACCCCTTGAATTTCTCTTCCGAGGGAAGGCCGAGCCATTTCGCCTGCGCGCCGGTCGCGATCACCAGCGCGTCGCAGAGGTAGATGTCGCCCGAATCGCCCGTGAGCGTGAACGGCCGCTTCGACAGGTCCGCCGACACGATGTGGTCGGAGACCATCGTCGTCCCGACATGCTCCGCCTGCTTGCGCATTTCCTCCATCAGCCACGGCCCCTGGATGGCGGCCGCGAAGCCGGGATAGTTCTCGACGTCGGTCGTGATCATGAGCTGTCCGCCCGGCTGGAAGCCGGCGACGAGCATGGGCTCCAGAAGCGCGCGGGCGCCGTAGATGGCGGCGGTGTAGCCGGCGGGGCCCGAGCCGACGATGAGAAGCTTGGCGTGATGGGTGGTCATGACAGGTTCCGGAAGGCGCGAAAGCGCTCCGCGACCGCCTGCGCGATCGCCGGGGTGGAATTTATGGGCTCGTAGGGGGCGCCTTCAAGTCGCCCGTCGAAGTTGTGAACCACCCCTTTCGCCCGCAGCGCGTCGAGGAAGCGCTGATGCTTGGGATGGCCGGTTCCGCCGGGCGTGAACAGCAGCACCGGCCGGCCGGTCGCCGCCGCCTCTCCGGGCATGTTCGTGCTGTCGGCGGTGACGACGACGGCGTCGGCGAGCGCGAGCAGCGCAACGAAGGGGTTGTCGCCTGTTCCGTCCCACAGCCAGCCGGCATTGTCCGCGAATACGCGGCGCATCGACTCGGCGAGCTTCGGCGGGGTGCGGCGCGACAGCGTCCCCATCAGCGCGACGCCGCTCCGCGCGAGGGTCGACAGCCTGTCCGCGAGCGAGCGCGCGTCGCCGTCCGAGAAGGCGAGATGGCGGGAATCGCCGCCGACGAGGATCGCCGCGCGCGGCGCGGGCAGAGACGCCAGCGCGGCGGGGGAATTCGCGCGCGCGGCGGCCAGCTTCGCCGGCGTGATGCGGTGCGGCGAGGTCAGCGTCGTCATGACGTTGGGCCCGCGCAGCGGATCATGCTCCGGAACCCACAGGAAATCCGCCGCGCCGGCGCCGATGCGCGGATCCTTGAGGATGACCGTGAAGGTCCGGCCGCCCGAATCGGCCTTCACCCGCCGGATCGCCGGAATCGCGCGCCGTCCCGTGCCGATGACGATGTCGGGAAAGGGCGGCGCGATCGGACTTCCCTCGGCGGAGGGGCGTTCGGCCGGATCGACCGGCCCGCGCGGCGACAGCCAGGACCATGGCGGCCGCGGCTTCACCCGGCGAATGACGGGCTCGATCCCAAGCGCCTCGGCCACGCCGAGACACGCCATCTCGTCGCCGGCCTTGCCGTCGGTCAGGACCCAGACGGTTGAGCCGGCGGGCAGCATCAGGGCTGGTTGCCACAAGGGCGGGGAAAAAGCCAAGCCGGCGCGTCCGCGCGCTTGCGCCGCGCCGGCGGCGGCGCTACTGCGCGCAATAAAATTTCAACGGGGCAGGGCTTGCGCAACACTCTGGACGCCATCGATCTCGCAATACTTCGGGAATTGCAGGCGGACGGGCGCATGACCAATGTCGATCTGGCGCGCCGGGTCGGCATCTCGCCGCCGCCATGCCTGCGGCGGGTCAAGGCGCTGGAGAAGGCCGGCTATATCCGCGGCTACCGCGCGCTGCTGGACGAGAAGAAGCTGGGCCAGGAACTGACCTGCTTCGCGATGGTCCTGCTCGCCAGCCAGGCCGGGCAGGACTTGAAGACGTTCTCCGCCCGCATTCGCGCCTGGCCGATGGTCCGCGAATGCTGGACGCTCTCGGGCGACATCGATTTCCTGCTGAAATGCGTCGCGCCCGACCTGAAAGCCTTCCAGGCTTTCGTCTCGGAGCTGACCGCCACGCCGAATGTCCGCAACGTGCGCACCGCGCTGACGCTCGACCGGATCAAGGACGAGCCGACGGTGCCCTTCACGCCCTGATCAGGCGAGCTGGCGGCGCGCCCAGTAGCCGTAAGCGTTGGCGAGCGCAGCGACCCGGCGTGTATCATTGTCGTCGGACCACCATGACCCGCCGGCGGCCGCCATCTGCGACACCAGCAGCGGCTGCTGCGAGATGATCGCATTGTTGCGCCCGACGAGGGTCAGCCGGCCTTCCATGTAATCGGTGCCGTCGTTGGAGCCGCCGCCGCCGCGCGCGCCGCCGTGATTGTAGCCCGATCCCGCGAACATGGCCAACGTGACCCGGTCGACGCTGACGACCAGCGTCGGGCCGGCGCCGCGATTGGGAAAAGCCGAATCGAGCGCCCGGCGCAGCGAGGCGTCGATCGCCCGCAGCAGCGGTCCCGACCAGTCGCCGCGCAGGCCGGACAGGTCGATCCGGATATCGCCGACCGGGCGGCTTTGCGCCTGCGCCGTTCCGCCCAGAGCGGCCATTCCGAGCATCGAGGCGAGCAGGGCGCGACGGGTGGTCATGACGGCGATCTCCAACGGCTTCCCGTTACTTAGGCGCCGGTTCTAGCCGCCGAAAGGGCTGGCGCGGGCAAATTCGCCCAGCGTGCTAAACGAAAGCCACCTTGGTGACTTCATAGCTCTTGCCGCCGCCGGGGGCGTTCACCTCGACGGAGTCGCCAACCTTCTTGCCGATCAGCGCGCGGCCGATCGGCGAGGCGATCGAGACGCGGCCCGCCCGTACGTCCGCCTCCGGCTCGCCGACGATCTGCCAGACCTTCTCGGCCTCCGTGTCCTCGTCGACCAGCGTCACGGTGGCGCCGAACATGACGGTCTTGCCGTTCAGCTTCGCGACGTCGATCACCTCGGCCCGGCCGATCAGCGATTCGAGCTCCTGGATGCGGCCTTCATTCAGCGACTGGGATTCCTTCGCTGAGTGATACTCCGCGTTCTCCGACAGGTCGCCATGGGCGCGCGCCTCGGCGATCGCCTGGATGATGCGCGGGCGCTCCTCCTGCTGGCGGCGTTTCAGCTCCTCCTCGAGCGCCGCAAAGCCGCGAATTGTAATCGGTACGCGGTCCATCTCCGCCTCATTCAATAGGTTTACGCCGCCGTCGGCCTCCGCCCACGGACGCTGGCGTCAACTCCGGTGTGAATTTGTCAGTCCGCGCGATTGCACAGCGTCCTGACGGTGAGATCGCCCTCGCGCCGGGCTTCAATGCCCTGCGCTGCGGCGACCGCGCCTGAGAGTGTGGTGTAGGAGGGGACCTTGCGCAAGAGGGCGGCGGGCCGGACCGCCGCCGATCCGTTCGCAGCCCGCTTTTCACCCGCATTCCACATGGTTCTCATAGATGAATGCGCGCGCATCGGGACGGCGCGCCCTTGCTTGACAGGCAATTGCTTTAAGCTTGAAATAATTTTGTTCGCGCGACCGGCCGCGATTCTCGTTTTGCGCGCGGCGCGGCGCGAAGATTTCGCGGGTGGGGAGAAACGGGCCATGTTCTGCGCATGCGGACTTCATCGTCGCGGATTGTTCAAGGCGGCCGCCGGCGCGTTCGCGGCGGCTGCGGCGACGCCGCGTCTGTCCCTCGCGCAGGCTCCAGCGCCGCAGCCCGCCGCCGGTTCGCCGCAGCGCGGGAACATTCTCCTCCGCGGCGGACAGGTGCTGACGATGGACGAGACGCTCGGCGATCTTGCGACGGGCGACGTTCATGTGCGCGACGGCGCGATCGTCGCCGTCGGCGAGAATCTGTCGGCGCCTGGCGCGGACATCATCGACGCGAAGGACATGATCGTCATGCCCGGCTTCGTCGACACGCACTGGCACCTGTGGTCGACGGCGCTGCGCATGATCGTGCGCGGCGATGATCCCAGGGATGGCTACTTCCCGACAACGATTCGCGTCGGCCGATTCTTCAAGCCTGAGGATTCATACACGAACGTTCGTTTCGGCGTGGCGGAAGGGCTGCTGTCCGGGATCACCACCGTTCACAACTGGTGTCACAACACCGTGTCCCCGCAGCACGCCGACGCCGAATTGCAGGCGATGAAAGACAGCGGGATTCGCGGTCGCTATTCCTACGGCGCGGGACAGGGGCATCCCAGCGACAAGCCGATGGATCTCGCAGATGTCGCGCGCGCGCAGAAGCAGTGGGCGACGGACGACGGCATGCTCGGCCTTGGCGCGTGCCTGCGGACGCCGGGCGTCGACAACACCCGCGGCGCCATCTCCGTCGATCTTTTCCGCATGGAGCTTGAAGCGATTCAGAAACTCGGGCTTCAGGGCACGATCCATTGCGGCCCGAAAAACCTCGTCGATCTGCTGGGCAAGAATAAACTGCTTGGACCGGAGCTGTTGCTCGTCCATCCGCAGGGCATGACGGACGACGAACTGAAAATGGTGGGCGAAGCGCGCTCGCCCTGGAGCACGGCTCCGGTGATCGAGATGTCCTATTCCTTCGTGCGCAGCGGCAGGACGCAATATGCCGAGATCAAGGCCCTCGGCGTCCCGCTCGGGCTGTCGATCGACGCCTCGACCGCGACCAACACGGATTATTTCAACGTGATGCGCGCGCTCATGTGGTCGGATTGGCAGCGCACGGGCGCGCCGGTGCGGGTGAAGCCGCGCGAGCTTGTCAGCCTCGCCACCATCGGCGGCGCGAAGCTCATGGGCCTCGCCGACAAGATCGGCTCGCTCACGCCGGGCAAGCGCGCGGACGTCATCCTGGTCCGCGCCTCCGACATCAATCTCGCGCCGGTGAAGGACCCCTACCACGCGATGGTTTTCCACGGTCAGCCGTCGAACGTGGACACGGTCATGGTGGATGGCCGCATCCTCGTGCGGCGCGGCGCCCTCGCGGGCGTCGACGTTCCCAAGCTCATCCGCGAGGCGACGGAATCGACGCGCGGCGTCGAGGAGCGCGCGCGTCGGGGCTGACGCTCAGATGGCGAAAGGCGGCGCGCGAAACGCCGCCGTGGAACATCCCTAAGCCGCGTAGTCCTGCAGCGCCCTGACCGCGAGATCGCCCGCGCGCCAGGCCTCGATGCCCTTCGCCGCGGCGACCGCGCCCGAGAGCGTGGTGTAGTAGGGCACCTTGTGCAGGAGCGCGGCGCGGCGCAGCGATTTGGAGTCCGACAGCGCGCCGCGACCCTCGCTGGTGTTGAACACGAGCTGGATCGCGCCGTTGCGGATGGCGTCGACGATATGCGGCCGTCCCTCCAGCACCTTGTTGACCCGCGTCGCCTCGACGCCGTTCTCTTCGAGGAAGCGCTGCGTGCCCGCCGTCGCGACGATCTTGAAGCCCTTCCCGGCGAGCCCGCGAACGGCCTCGAGAATGCCGGCCTTGTCGGCGTCGCGCACCGAGACGAACACCGCGCCGTCGAGCGGAACGCGCGACCCCGCGCCGAGCTGGCTCTTGGCGAACGCCGCCTCGAAGGTGCGATCGAGGCCCATCACCTCGCCGGTGGAGCGCATCTCCGGCCCGAGCAGCACATCGACGCCAGGGAAGCGCGCGAAGGGGAACACCGCCTCCTTCACCCCGACATGATTGAGCGTCTTCGGCGTAAGCCCGAACGCGGCGAGCGGCTCGCCCGCCATCACGCGCGCCGCGATCTTCGCCACCGGCAGGCCGATCACCTTGGCGACGAACGGCACCGTGCGCGACGCGCGCGGATTGACCTCGAGCACGAAGATCTCGCCGTCCTTGATCGCATATTGCACATTCATCAGCCCGACGACCTTGAGGGCGAGCGCAAGCTTTTTCGTCTGCGACTCGATGCGGTCGACGACCGACGGCGACAGCGTGCAGGGCGGCAGCGAGCAGGCCGAATCGCCGGAATGGATGCCGGCCTCCTCGATGTGCTCCATCACGCCGGCGATGAATGCGTCCTTGCCGTCGGCGATGCAGTCCACGTCGACCTCGATCGCGTCGGAGAGATAGCGGTCGAACAGCAGCGGATTCTTGCCGAGGACGGTGTTGATCTGGCCCGTCTTGTCGTTCGGATAGCGCGCCTTGACGTCGGACGGGATAAGGCTCGGCAGCGTGCCGAGCAGATAATCCTCGAACTCCTGCTCGTCGCGGATGATGGCCATCGCCCGTCCGCCGAGCACATAGGACGGACGCACGACGAAGGGCAGTCCGAGATCGCCGGCGACGAGCCGGCTCTGCTCGACCGAATAGGCGATGCCGTTCTTCGGCTGCTTGAGATCGAGCTTGTCCAGGAGCCGCTTGAACCTGTCGCGGTCCTCGGCGAGGTCGATGGCGTCGGGCGAGGTGCCGAGGATCGGCGCGTTCGCATGTTCGAGCGCCCCCGCGAGCTTCAGCGGCGTCTGGCCGCCGAACTGCACGATGACGCCGGAGAGGGTTCCGTTCTGCGTTTCCGTGTCGATGATCTCCAGCACGTCCTCGGCCGTGAGCGGCTCGAAATAGAGGCGGTCCGACGTGTCGTAATCGGTCGACACCG
>MKVY01000040.1:112199-116071 GCA_001899525.1 Rhizobiales bacterium 65-9 | reverse complement strand
CGTGGCAGCAGCAATAGTCGAACTCGATGCCCTGCCCGATCCGGTTCGGCCCGCCGCCGAGGATGATGATTTTCCGCCGGTCGGACGGGCGCGACTCGTCGGCGTCGGCGCCCGCGAACGGCGGCGCATAGGTCGAATACATATAGGCGGTGGGCGAGGCGAACTCCGCCGCGCAGGTGTCGATGCGCTTGAACACCGGGCGCACGCCGAGCGCGCGGCGGTTGCGCTTCACGTCGGCTTCGGCGACGCCCGTCAGCGTCGCGAGCCTGAGATCTGAAAAACCCATCGCCTTGAGCTGGCGGAAGGCGCCCGGCGTCTGCGGCAGCCCGTGCGCGCGCACCTTCGCCTCCGTCTCGACGATGCCGCGCAACTGCTCGAGGAACCACGGGTCGATCGCGCAGGCGCGGAAGATCTCGTCGTCGCTCAGCCCCATGCGCATCGCCTGCCCGACGACGCGCAGCCGGTCCGGCGTCGGCGTGCCGAGCGCGGCGCGGATCGCGTTCTTGTCGTCGCCCTGGCCGATGCCGGCGATCTCGATCTCGTCGAGGCCGGTCAGCCCGGTTTCGAGCGAGCGCAGCGCCTTCTGCAGCGACTCCTGGAAATTGCGGCCGATCGCCATCGCCTCCCCGACCGATTTCATCGCGGTGGTCAGCGTCGGCTCGGCGCCGGGGAATTTCTCGAAGGCGAAGCGCGGGATTTTCGTGACGACATAGTCGATCGTCGGCTCGAAGCTCGCTGGCGTCGCGCCGCCGGTGATGTCGTTGGCGATCTCGTCCAGCGTGTAGCCGACCGCGAGCTTCGCCGCGACCTTGGCGATCGGAAAGCCCGTCGCCTTCGACGCCAGCGCCGAGGAGCGCGACACGCGCGGATTCATTTCGATCACGATCATGCGGCCGGTCTTCGGATCGACCGCGAACTGGACGTTCGATCCGCCGGTCTCGACCCCGATCTCGCGCAGCACGGCGAGCGAGGCGTCGCGCATGCGCTGATATTCCTTGTCGGTCAGCGTCAGCGCCGGCGCCACGGTGATGGAGTCGCCGGTATGGACGCCCATCGGATCGAGATTTTCGATCGAGCAGACGATGATGCAGTTGTCGTTCCTGTCGCGGACGACCTCCATCTCGTACTCTTTCCAGCCGAGGACGCTTTCCTCGATCAGCACCTCGTTCGTCGGCGAGGCGTCGATGCCGCGCTCGACGATTTCGAGGAAGTCGTCGTAATTGTAGGCGATGCCGCCGCCGGTGCCGCCCATGGTGAAGGACGGGCGGATGATCGCCGGCAGGCCGACCTCGGAGAGCGCGATCAGCGCTTCGCCCAGCGCCTTCCATTTGTAGCGCGTGCGCCTCTCCTCGGCGTTGGCGCTCCATTCCCGCTCGAACGCGGCGAGCCTCTCGGCCCTCGCCGGCGCGGACAGCTCCAGCGCCTCGATGGCGGCGCGCCTGGCGCTGTGAAGCTCGCGGTCCGCGCGCTTCAGGTCCGAGGCGTTGGCGAGGCGCGCCTTCGGCGTTTCGAGGCCGATCTTCGTCATCGCCTGCCGGAACAACTCGCGGTCCTCGGCCTTGTCGATCGCCTCGGCCGTGGCGCCGATCATCTGCACGTTGAACTGGTCGAGCACGCCCATCTTCTTCAGCGACAGCGCGCAGTTGAGCGCCGTCTGGCCGCCCATCGTCGGCAGGATCGCGTCCGGCCGCTCCTTCTCGATGATCCGGGCCACCACTTCGGGCGTGATCGGCTCGATATAGGTCCGGTCGGCCATGTCCGGATCGGTCATGATCGTCGCCGGATTGGAGTTGACGAGAATGATGCGATAGCCGTCGGCGCGCAGCGCCTTGCACGCCTGCGTGCCGGAATAGTCGAATTCGCAGGCCTGGCCGATGATGATCGGCCCCGCGCCGATGATCAGGATGGAGTTGATGTCGGTGCGCTTTGGCATGAAGCCCCGGAACGGAAGGCTGCGCGCCGACAGACCCGGCTCGCGAGCGAACCGGGGAGCAGCGAGCCGCCAGTGGAGTGCTAGGCCGCCCCTATAAGCGCCGCCCGCGCCGAGGGGAAGAGGCCCGGCGCATCCGATGCGCGGCGCTTTGCGCCGCCGCGGGTGCGGACGCGCACCCCGTCGCCGAGGCGGGAGGCACAAGGGGAGGGAAGCGCCGCAAGGAGGCCGCCATGCTCACCCGCCGCCGCGTCGGCCCCACCCTCGCCGCCGCGCTCGCCGCGACCCCGGCGATCGCGCAGACCGCGATCCACCCCGCCGAGGACTATCGCCGCGCCGCGAACCTGTTCCGCAGCGGCCGGCGCGACGAGGCGGTCTACTGGCTCTATCGCGGGCAATATCGCTACCGCGTCCATCTCGCGGCCCGGCCCGGCCTCGCCCGCGACGGCGATCCCGCGCTGTTCGCGTCGCTCAGCGAAAGCGTCGGCCGCCCGATCAACGAATACGCCTTCGGCGACCTGCCGGCCCTGCTCGCGATCCTCGACCGCGTCATCGCCGAGGCCAGGGCCGAGGATGACGGCTTCACTCCGAAGGCGCAGTTCCCCGGCGCCCACCGCGGGACGCTCGCGGGCCTGGCGGCCCTGCGCGACCAGATCGACTGGAGCCGCGACGCGATTCGCGCGCAGCGCCTTCGCAACGGGCTGAGCAACCGAAACTGACGGCCGCTATTTCAGCGGGAACCCCATCCGCCTGAGCGCGCCCGCGAGATGCTCGCGGCCCTTGAGCGAGTCCGGCTTCTCGACCCGGCTGGCGCAGCGCAGGCCCCAGAGCGGCTGGCCGTTGCGCGCCATGCGGTTGAACTCATCGAGGACGACCTCATAGTCGCCGACCGGCGCGAGCGCCTGCGCGGGCTTGTAGGTCTCGCGATGCAGGACCGAGCTTTGCGGCAGGCGCGGCTTGATGAAGGCCGGCCGCGTCTCGTCGGGAACCCCGATGCAAAGGCCGAAGGTGACCATCGTCATCGGCGGCAGATCGAGCAGCGCCGCGAGCTTCTCCGGATATTGCCGCAGTTCCCCGAGATAGCAGGTTCCGTAGCCCATCGATTCCGCCGCGACGCAGACATTCTGCGCGGCGAGCGAGGAATCGATCGCGGCGACGAGGAAGCTTTCGAGATAATCCAGCGCCTCGCGCGGCTTCGGAATGCGGTCGGCGATGGCCGCGATGCGCGACAGGTCGGCGAGGAAGCAGAGAACCAGCGGCGATTCGAGAATCTGTTTCTGGCTGTCGCCGATGTGAAACAGCGCCTCGCGCCGCTCCGCGTCCTCGACCGCGACCACGCTCCATGTCTGGAGGTTGGACGAGGTCGCCGCCGACTGTCCCGCCGCGATCAGCGTCTCCAGCACGCCGTCCGGCAGCGGATCGGGCCTGAAGGCGCGGCAGGAGCGATGCGCCAGCAGCGTGTCGATGATCTCGTTGGTCGGCAGCGGGCCCGTCTCGCGCCCGTAGCGCGCATGTAAGAGATCGGAGTCGTCGCGCGTCGAAATGGTGTCCATCATCCCGTGATCTTGGAGAAGTCGGCGACCGCGCGCGTGGCGGCGCGGAGCTGGTTGAGAAGTTTCAGCCGATTGGCCCGCAGGGCGGAGTCGTCGGCGTTGACGATCACCTTGTCGAAGAAGGCGTCGACGGGCGCGCGCAGTTGCGACAGCGCCCGCATGGCGCCGGCGAAATCCTCCTGCGCCACAGCGCTTTCCGCCTGCGGCAGCGCGACGCTTAGCGCCTGATGCAGCGCCTTCTCTTCATCCGCTTCAAGCAATGCGGGATCGGGATCGCCGTTGAACGCGCCTTCGCCGTCCTTCTTTTCCTCGGCGCGCAGGATGTTCGCGGCGCGGCGCCAGCCGGCGAGAAGATTTTTTCCGTCTTCGGCGTCGAGGAATTTGCCTAA